>CAVWPI010000011.1:0-799209 GCA_963756895.1 uncultured Actinomycetes bacterium
CTCGGAGCGACCCGTGAATTGCAACGTGCTCGTCTCCTCGGCGGGTCGGCGGGTGTCGCTGCTGCGGAGCTTCCGTGCCACGCTGCAGACGGCCGGGGTCGAGGGCCGCGTCGTCGCGACCCACGCCTCGCGCGCCTCGTCGGCCTTCCACGATGCCGATCTCGGGGTCGTCGTGCCCCGCTGCGCGACCGACGACTTCGTCCCCGCGATGCTGGAGGTCTGCGCCGCGCACGACATCCGGCTCGTGGTCCCGACCATCGATCCCGAGCTCCCGGTGCTGGCCGCGGACCGCGACGAGTTCCGCTGCGCGCGGCGTGGTCGTCGCCGTGTCCGATCCGGCCACCGTGGCGATCGGCTCCGACAAGGTGCTGACGCACGAGTGGCTGGTCGCGCAGGGGTTCCCGACGGTGCAGCAGACCGATCCCGCCACCGTGCGGGCCGATCCCGAGCGGTGGCAGTTCCCATTGGTCGTCAAACCGCGGCGGGGGAGCGCATCCGTCGGCGTCGCGATGGTCGCGGACACCGACGAGCTGGACGTGGCGACGAGACGGGACGGCATGGTCGTGCAGAGCGTGGCTGCCGGCGACGAGTACACGGTCGACGCCTACGTCGACGCGAGCGGCAGGGTGCTGGAGGTGATCCCCGGCGGCGACTCGAGGTGCGCGGGGGAGAGGTGAGCAAGGGGATCACGGCGCGCCTGCCCGACGGGGAGGACCTGGTGCGTGAGCTCGTAGGGCGCCTGCCCGGCGCGTTCGGCGCGTTGAACGTCCAGCTCTTCCGCGACGACGAGGTCCGGGACGCTCGCGGTCATCGAGGTCAACGCCGCGCTTCGGTGGTGGCTATCCCCTCGCGGAGGCGGCCGGTGCCCGGTTCCCACTCTGGCTGGTGCAGGAGACGGCGGGTCTTCCCCGCTCGGCCGCGGAGGAGCCGTGGCGCGCGGGCGTGGTGATGCTCCGCTACGACGACGCGGTCTTCGTCGACCGGACCGAGGCGGGCCTGTGACCGCGACCCCTCCGCGCTGTCTCGTGTTGGACGTCGACGACACGCTGTACCTCGAGCGCGACTACGTGCGCAGTGGGTTCGACGCGGTGGGCGAGTGGGTCGAGCTGACGCTGGGCGAGGAGGGCGTGGCCGACGCCGCGTGGGAGCACTTCGTCGGCGGGAGGCGCGGCGACGTCTTCGACGCGGTGCTGCGCGAGCGCGAGATCGAGCTCGATCCCGAGACCATCGCCGCGATGGTCGAGTGCTACCGCGGCCACGCACCCCGCATCGAGCTCCTGCCCGACGCCGCCGAGCTCCTGGCCCGCCTCACGGGTTCGGTGACCTTCGCGGTCGTGACCGACGGCCCGGTGCACAGCCAGCGGGCCAAGGTCGAAGCGCTCGGACTCGAGCGCTGGGCCGACCCGGTCCTGCTCACCGGTGACCTCGGCACCGGTTACGGCAAGCCGCACCCGAAGGCGTTCGAGCTCGTGGAGGCGACGGGTCGGCACGCGTGGAAGCGAGAACGTGTACGTCGCCGACAACCCGCGCAAGGACTTCGGCGGTCCGCACGCTCGCTGGGCTGGCGCACCGTGCGCGTCCGTCGGCCCGGGTCGCTGCACGCCGACGTGGTCAGCGGCGACGACGTCGATCTCGAGGTCGCGGATCTCGTCGACCTGGCGCGCCGACCTGGGACTCGACTCCGATCCGGCTCCCCGCCCGTGACCGGAAGGCGCGACGAAGGTCGCGCACCTCACCACGGTCGACAGCAGCCTGCGATTCCTCTTGTTCCCGCAGCTGCGCGCGGTGTCCGACCTCGGTGGCGTCGCCATCGGCATCAGCGCGCCGGGGCCGTGGGTCGTCGGCCTCGAAGCCGACGGGGTACGTCACGTGCCCCTGCCCTCGTCGACGCGTGGCATGGACGTCGTCGCGGATCTGCGGTCGGCATGGGAGCTGTGGCGGATTCTCCGCCGGGAGCGGATCGACGTGCTCCACACGCACAACCCGAAGCCCGGCCTGTACGGGCGTGTGGTCGGGCGCCTCGCGCGCGTGCCGATCGTCGTCAACACCGTGCATGGCCTCTATGTCGCCGACGGCGACGGCTGGCCGAAGCGCATCCGTCGTGTACGCCCTCGAGGCGATCGCGGCGCGCTTCTCCGATGCCGAGCTGTACCAGAACCCCGAGGACCTCGCGCGCACGACGACGGTGGCACGTCACGCCGGGTCGACGCGCCCGGCTGCTCGGCAACGGCGTCGACCTCACGCGCTTCGATCCCGGACGCTTCCCCGATCCGGTGCGCGACTCCGTGCGGGCCGAGCTCGGGGCGGCGCCCGACGACGTGGTGATCGGCACCGTCGGGCGTCTGGTCGCCGAGAAGGGGTACGCCGAGCTCTTCGAGGCGGTGCGGGCGCTCGGGCCCGGCGTCGTCCTGGCGGTCGTCGGGCCTGACGACCCCGAGAAGTCCGACCGCCTTCCCGCGGAGGTCGTCGAGCAGGCAGCGGCGACGGGCGTCCGGTTCCTCGGTATGCGTGACGACGTCGATCGTCTCTACGCGGCGCTTCGACGTCTTCGTGCTCGCCGTCGCACCGTGAGGGCTTCCCACGTGCGGCGATGGAGGCCGCGGCGATGGGGCTGCCCGTCGTCGCCACCGACATCCGGGGGTGCCGTCAGGTGGTCGACGACGGCGTGAACGGTCTGCTGGTGCCGGTCGAGGACCACGTGGCGCTCGCCGACGCGCTGCGGTCGCTCGTCCGCGATCCGCACGAGGCGCGCCCGCATGGGTCGTGCCGGGCACGCGAAGGCGCGGGCCGAGTTCGACGAGCGCGACGTCGTGCGCATCGTCCTCGACACCTATCGAACGACGTCGCGCACCGCAAGGGCGTCGCGCTGTTCGCGGCCCGACGAGGGTCAGGTCGTGAGACCGGCGTAACGGCGACGGTTCAGGAGTTGGCGGAGCGTGCCCTCGAACGCCATGCCCGCCCGCGACCTTGTGCTCGAACCACCGTTGGCCGTCGCTCACCTGGATCGGAGAGCGAGCGAGGCGCTGCGGGTCCGTCGTTCCGTAGTGGTTCACGGCCACGACCGCGAGCGCCGCCGAGCGGAACCGCTCGCGCACGACCTCGGCCACCTCGCTCGAGCCGGCGACGCCCTTCGGGTAGGCGAAGTGCTCGGCCGGGAGCCCCAGGTGATCCTGGATCAGGCCGATCGACCGATCCAACTCGTTCGCCGCGGTGCTCGCGTCGATCGAGTCCATCACCGTGTGGGTGTGCGTGTGCGACCCCACGGTCACGAGCCCGCCGGCGCACGCGTCGCGCAGCGCGCCCCAGGTCAGCGGGCGATCCGCCGTAGACGTACGGCACCTGCCGCTCCACGAAGTCGGTGGCGAGGTAGAGCGTGGCCGGGATGCCGTGACGGGCCAGGATCGGCGCCGCGTGTTCGGCGAAATCGGCGGTCCCGTCGTCGAAGGTCACCACGACGGGGTCCGGGCCGTCGGGGGGCGGTTGCGCGAGGGCGAGGAGGGCGTCGTCGATGCTGACGACTCCGCCGCGCTCGGCGAGCGACGGCCATCTGCTCGTCGAACGCCGCCGGCGACAGGTCGATCTCCAGGCCGGTCTCGGCGCCCACGCAGTGATACGCGAGGATCACGACGCCGCGGCCGGGCGGCCGCACGAGGTCGGCGGTCGCGGCCGCGACCTTCAGCCCGCGCAGCGCAACCGAGCGTGCCGCTTGTCTCGTCGTTACCATGCGCTCCAACTGGACGCGTTCGCGAGCGTCGGCGTCGAGCGGGCATCGTAACCGGCGCCGGGACGCGAGCCGTCGGAGCGTCCGTCGAAGTCCGAGAACCGAGGTCGCGTGTCCGAGACCGAGAGCGAGCTGCTCGTGCGCCGCGCCACCGAGGCCGATCTCGCCACCGTCCTCGCGCTGCTCCAGGACACGATGGGATGGCGGGCCGACGAGCCCAACGAGGCGTTCTTCCGGTGGAAGCACCACGAGAGCCCGTTCGGTCCGTCGCCGGCTTGGGTCGCGCTGCAGGCCGACGGTCGCATCGTCGGCTTCCGCACGTTCATGCGGTGGGAGTTCGAGACCGGCGACGGGCCCGTGCCCGCGGTGCGGGCGGTCGACACCGCGACGCACCCCGACGCCCAGGGTCGGGGCGTGTTCTCGCGGCTCACCCTCGCCGCCCTGGAGGAGCTGCGCGCCGACGGGGTGTCGTTCGTCTTCAACACACCCAACGAGCGGAGTCGCCCCGGGTACCTGAAGATGGGATGGCGGGAGGTGGGGACGCGTGGCCATCGAGGCGCGGCCGCGCGGCGCGGCGTCGGCGCTGCGCCTCCTCCGTGCCCGGGTCCCGGCCGAGAAGTGGTCGCAGCCGTGCGTCGCGGGCGAGCCGGCCGCGGCGGCGTTCGGCGACGCCACTGCCACGTCCGAGCTGGTGGCGGCGCTCGCACCGAGTGGACTCCTCTCCACCCGTCGGACGCCCGCCTTCCTCGCCTGGCGGTACGGGTTCGGGCCCCTGCGCTACCGCGTCCTGCGTGCGGGCCCGTCGCTGGCCGACGGCGCGGTGGTGTTCCGGTTGCGCCGGCGCGGCGCAGCCACCGAAGCCGCGATCGCCGACGTGCTCGTTCCCGGCGGCGATCGGGCCGTCGCCGCCTCGCTCTGCCGGAGGGCGCTCGGTGAGAGCGGCGCCGACTACCTGGTGCGGGTCCGGATGCCCGGCGTCCGCGGATGCGTCCCGATCCCCGGGCAGGGACCGACCCTGGTGCAGCGGGTGCTGGAGGGGTCGCCGTCCGGCGCCCGGCTCGAGGACTGGCGCCTGAGCCTCGGCGACGTCGAGTTGTTCTGAGCCGGACGGCGACTAGGACTCCTCGAGTGGTTGCCAGTCGGTCGGTGGTCGCCAGGACAGCGCGGGCGGTTGGCCGCCCGCCTCCCTCCCGAGGAACGATGGGGCGACCCGCGCCGTGAGCTCCGCGAGGTCGGTCGCGACACGGGCGTAGATCCGGCGTGATCGGCCCATGGGATCGACGATGTCGTCGGCGACGTGGGCAGGGGACGAGAAGTGGCGCGCCTCGTGCATGCGCGCGACCCAGGCGTCGAGCGACTCGCCCGGACGGCGCCAGCCCGCGAGGTCGCCGAGTCGCACGAGCTCCCGGTACGTGAACGTGTGCGGCATCGCGGCGGGCACCATCGCCACGGCTTCCCAGGCGTGGTTGCGCGCGGCGCCGATGACGATCGCGGCCTGTTCGATGTCGAGCGCATCGACCCGGCGGCTGCGGTGCTCGCTCACGTCGAGACCTCGCTTGCGCATCTCGGCGACGACGCGACGGGGAGGCGCGATGCCGGCCGCCGCGAGACCGGCCGAGCGCACGGCCATCGGGGAGTCCTCGTTGAAGGCTGCGCGCAACATGGCTTCGGCCATCACCGAGCGGCAGATGTTGCCCGTGCACACGAAGAGTACGGAACGGTCATCGCTGATGGAGAGAGTGTAGGGTTCCCCGGGAGCCGCTCTCACGCTCCGTGGTCAGCCGCTCCCCTCAGAGCCACTATCGTTGCGCCGATGTTCAGCGCGATCGGCCTGACCGGTCGGACCCCGGAAGCGAGCGAAGCCGGCCACGGGGCGCCGGGACCAGAGACGGCGGGCGAGCCCGAGACCGTGATCCGGGTCGACGCGATCACGAAGACCTACGAGCCGTCGGGCAGGTGGATGCAGTTCCTGCTCAAGTCGGCGATCGACAAGCCCGTCCACGCCCTCGAGGACGTCACCATGTCGGTGAAGGCGGGTGAGGTCTGCGCGGTGGTCGGACCCAACGGCGCCGGCAAGTCGACGCTCTTCCGCATCCTCATGGGGCTCACGACGCCGACCGTGGGGAGCGCGACGGTCATGGGCCTGGACGCCACCACGGAGTCGCGGCCGCGTCCGCGGTCTCGTCGGATGGATGCCCGCCGACTCGCAGACCTTGTTCCTCCGGCACACGTCGTACCAGAACCTCTGGTTCCACGGTCGCCTGCAGGGTCTCGGCGGCCGCGGCCTCGAGAAGCGCATCGACGAGACGCTCGAGATGGTCGGTCTCGCCCACGCCCGCAACTACTCCTGCCACGCGATGTCCACCGGCATGCGCGCCCGGCTGCTCCTCGCGAGAGCACTGGTGCACCGGCCGCGCGTCCTCATCCTCGACGAGCCGACGGGCACCATCGACCCCGTCGGCGCGCACCAGCTCCTCAGCCTCATCCAACGGCTCACCTACGAGCTCCGCCTCGCCGTGCTCCTGAGCTCGCACCGGCTCGAGGAGATCGACACGCTCCGCGACAACGTGATGTTCCTGGACCGCGGGCACCTCGTCCACTGGGGCCATCTCGACACCTTGCGCAACCTCTGGGAGATGCCCCGGCTCGTCATGCAATTCAAGAGTCCCGATGCGGCGACCCGAGCGGCGACCGCGCTCGGCAGCCTGCCCCAGATCACCGTCGAGGCGGTCGAGGACGACGAGATCGTGATCGCGAGCGAGGTCGACACCGGTGAGCTCCTGCTCCACCTGGGTTCCCTCGTGCTCGACATCGTCTCGGTGAGCGAGTTCAAGATGCCGCTGCGCGACCTTCTCGCCAAGCTCGTCGCGGAACGACGAGGCTGACCATGTCGCTGCAGAGCTCGATCGGGAAGGCGCGCGCCCCGGTTCGCCGCGGGATACGAGTGCTCGCGGTGTTCATCTGGATGGGCTGGCAGGAAGCGCTCGCGTACCCGCTCGCGCTGGCGATGACCGCGGTCTCGCTGCTCTCGCAGCCGATCATCTACTACTTCGTCGCGCAGCTCGTCGACTCGGGTCCGGACGTCGGTGGTGACTACTACACGTTCGTCTTCCTCGGGTTCATCGTCGTGACGATGATGAACGGCGCGCTCTCGGCGTTCAGCGGACAGCTCGACTTCCTCCTCGGGAACGGCACGTTCGAGACCCTGCTCGTCGAACCGGTCAGTTGGCGTTGGCTCGCCTTCGGGATGGTGGTGTGGCCCATCTTCCGCACCGTCGCGACGACGTTGGTCATCGCGTCGATCGGTTTCGCGCTGGGTGCCCAGATCAATTTCGCGCAGCTGCCCTTCGCCCTCCTCGTGATCACACTCGGCGTCGCGTCGGCGCACGCCGTCGGTGTGCTCGCGGCGAGCGTGAAGGTCCTGTCGAAGCGCGCCGACCCGGTGCTGTCGCTCTACCAATTGGGGATGCAGGTGCTCGCCGGAGTCGCGTTCCCCGTGACGCTCATCCCGGGATACATCCGGTGGATGTCCTACCTCTTGCCGATGACGTACGTGCTCACCGCGGTTCGCAAGCTGCTCATGTTGGATCCGGAAGGGCTGACGGGGCCGTCGCCGGCACTCTCGGTGTTGCTCCTGGTCGGCTTCTTGGCGGTTGTGTACCCACTCGGGCTGTGGCTGTACGGCCGTTCGCTCGAGTACGGGCGCAAGCTCGGTGTGCTCGGCGGGTACTGACCGGTCGAAACGGAACGACGAGAGAGTCACGCAGAGTGGCGGATGGCTCGAGAGGCCCTTCCGGCCCTGTGCCTCGTGTCACCCGGCGGTGCCGGACCCCTTGCCACACAGCGTGAGGCGCGGCTACCGTCGCCACCGGGTCGACGCCCTTCGTTCGGGCAGGGGTCGGGGCCCGCGGAGGTGGGATAGCGGAGGGTGTGAGAGCAGGAGGTACACATGGGCTGGCAGCCGGGGCGCGGGGCGGCCGCAGGGACGCGCGGTGCGTCCCGGGGGCGAATCAAGACGACCATCTCGACGGTCAGCAGGATCGGGACGGAGCTCCCGTTGGTGATGCTCGATCCGTACCTCGTCGGCCGGGCACGTCGTGCGGTGCTCCGTGCGCCCGCGGCGACGAGTCGATCGTGCGGCTCGAACCGGTTCTGGCACCAGGTAACCTTCTCGAAGCCAGTCTGGCTCATCTGGCGAGCGCGCCCGAGCGGCAGGACGACTCGGCTGCGCGAGGCATGGTGTCCCTCGCCAACCTGACCCCAGACACCGTCGATGCCGCCATCGACCTGACCTCGCCGGAGTGGAGCGGAGCGTGGAACCGATCCAGTACTTGAGAGCGCTCCGCCAGTGGTGGTGGGTGATCATCGCGTGCGCGGTCGTGGGCGTCGTCCTCGCCGTCGTGGTCGTGCCGGGGACCTCAACGGAGTACACCGCCTCCCAGACCCTGCTGTCCGTGGGTTCCTCGAGCGGCGAGCAGGTGGCGTCCATCCCGACGCTCGATCAGATGGCCATCCTCGTCACCCGCGGGGAGGTCCCGAGGATGGTGGCGAAGGAGCTCGGGACCGACCCGGGCGCGCTCGCCACCGCGACCGCGACCGCCGACTCGGTGGGCGGCACCCTCACGATCGAGGCCACGGGCCAGAATCCGAGCGACACCGCGGCCGTCGCCAACGCCTACGCCAAGCAGCTGGTCGCGAGCATCGACGGCAAGGCCAGGACCGAGTACGACGCCCAGGTCGCGGCCGCGCAGAAGCGGGCCGACGACGACAGCGCCCGGATCACCGCGCTCCCGCCCACCGCGACGGACGCCCAACGGGAGGCGTTGACCGACCAGTTCAACAGCGACTCGCAGGCGCTCTCGTCGCTCCAGGGCCAGGGGCCGCCGACCTCGGGCCTCCAGAGCATCGAATCGGCAGTCGCGGTGCCGTCGGGATCCGGGACGAGCCGCACCATGCGCGCGCTCATCGCGGGCTTCGTCGGGTTGCTCATCGGGACCGGCCTCGCGCTCCTGTTGACCCGCTTCGACACCCGTCTCCACAGCCGCGAGGCGGTCGAGGACGCGTTCGGCTTCCCGGTGATCGGTGAGATCCCGATCGTGTCGAGGGCGCAGAACCGCAAGGGCCCGGTGATCGTGCACAGCGATCCCGACTCACCCGTGGCGGAGGCGTATCGGAGCCTGCGCTCCACGCTCCTCCTCGCCCCGCGCAGTCGCCGCCCGGCGCAGGAAGTGCGCACCGAGCGCGCCGCGCGCGGCGTGTCGCGGCGCGCGCCAACGACCACGCGCACGCCATCATGGTCGTGTCGCCCGGTGTGGGCGAGGGCAAGTCGACGTGCGCGGCGAACCTCGCGGCCGCGTTCGGCGAGTCGGGCAAGCGGGTGCTGGTGCTGTCCTGCGACCTGCGCCGACCGGCCATCGACGCGTACCTCGGCGCGCCGCCCGACGCCCCGGGCGTCAGCGAGGTACTGGCCGACGGCAAGGACCTCGCCGCCGTGGTCTGCGACACCAACGTCCCGGGCGTGCGCATCGTGCCGAGCGGCCGGCCCGTGAGCAACCCCGGCGAGCTGCTCACGCACGGGGAGGACCTGCTGGCGAACGCGCGACGTCTCGCCGACGTCGTCATCGTCGACACGCCCCCCGTGCTCGCGACCGACGACACCAGCGCGATGATCCCGCTCGTCGACGACGTCGTGATCATCTGCCGGGCCGGTTCCACGGGCACCGAGGCGGCGCGTCGCACCGCGGAGCGGCTGAACCGTCTCGGAGCACCGGTCGCCGGCGGTGTGCTCGTGGGCGCGCACTCGCTGCCGGCGGTGCGCGGGTACTACCGCGCCTACGTCTCGAAGGACGCGGGTGCGCGGCCGCGACCGGCGGGCGTCGCCCCGGTGGACGAGGAAGCTGCGCTGCTCGACGACGGGTCCTCGCCGAGACCCGACGAATCCACGGCCTGAGATGACCGGGTCACCGGCGATCTCCGCGCGGGCGCGTGTGCTCTGGCTGGCCAAGGGTCTCGGCCGCGGTGGCGCCGAGCGGCTGATCGTCGACGCTGCTCGACTGGTCGACCGCGAGCGGTACGACGTCGAGGTGGCATACGTCCTCCCGTGGAAGGACGCCTTCGTCGCCGAGCTCGAGGCCGAGGGCGTGGTCGTGCACTGCCTCGACGGGGGGCGCGGCGTGGACCCGCGCTGGATCGTGCGACTGCGCCGACTGGTGCGCGACGGCCGCTTCGACCTCGTCCACACCCACATGCCGCTCCCGGCGGTCGCGGCGCGCGTCGTCCTGCCCACGCGGCCTCCGGTGTTCGTGCACACCGAGCACAACCTCTGGGACCGCTACCGGGTGCCGACCCGGCTGGCCAACGCGTTCACCTATCCACGCAACGCGGCCGTCATCGCGGTGTCGAGCGCGGTCGCGGCGTCGATCCGGCCGCCGTGGTGGGGACCGACCCTGCCGCCCGTCGAGGTGGTGCTCCACGGACCGGACATGCGGTCCGTGCGAAACGGGCCCGACGCCCGCCGCCACGGGCGCGAGCTCCTCGGGATCTCCGGTGACGAGTTGGTCGTGGGATCGGTCGGCAACTTCACCGCCAAGAAGAACCACCGGATGCTGCTCGAAGCGGTGGCCCAGCTCTCCGCCGCGCCGCGGGTCGTCCTCGTCGGCATCGGGCCATTGCGCGACGAGCTCGAGGCCCACGCGCGTGAGCTCGGTCTCGTCGATCGCGTGCAGTTCACCGGACTGCGCGACGACGTCTACGACCTCCTGCCCGCCTTCGACGTCTTCGCCCTGAGCTCGGACTTCGAAGGCCTGCCCATCGCGCTGCTCGAGGCCATGGCGTCGGGGATCGCCTGCGTCGCCACTGCGGTGGGCGGCATCCCCGAGGTGGTCACCGACGGCGACGACGGGTTGCTCGTGCCCTCCGGGGACACGAGCGCGTTCGCAACCCGGCTCGAGAAGCTCCTCGCGGATCCCGACCTGGCCGCGCACGTCGGGGAGCACGCGAGGCGACGGGCCGCAACGCTCGATCTCGCCGGCGCCGTCCGCCGGGCCGAGTCGCTGTACGAGCGGGTGCTGAGCCGATGAGCACGGCCCGCCACTGGGTCGGCGGCCGCGCGCTGCTGGTGCGCGAGCACCCGGTGTACCTCTGGACCGGGCTGGGGCTGGTCGGGGTGTTCGTCTACCTCGGGGTCCTGGTTCGCTCGATGGCGCTCGACAGCTACGACACGTGGGGCGGGCTCGTGATCGCGCCCGTGCTCGTCGGCATCTCGATCCCGTTGCTCCTGCGGTTCGCGCGCCGCAACGGCGAGGACGCCATGGTGGGGATCTTCATCGCGGCCATGGTGCTCAAGCTGGCCGGCTCGATGGTCCGCTACTTCGTCGTGTTCTCGGTGTACGGCGGGAACGACTCCGTCGCCTACGACCAGTGGGGCAAGCAGCTCGCGCCGCTCATCCGCGGTGGCAACTTCGCGGTGACCATCCCGGTCAAGCTCGTCGGCACCGGCTTCATCGAGATCGCGACCGGATGGCTCTACGCCCTGACGGGCTCGACCATCGTCGGCGGGTACCTGGTCTACTCGTGGCTGGGCTTCTGGGGCCTCTACTTCTTCTACCGCGCGTTCCGCACGGCGGTGCCCGGCGGTGACCACCGGCGGTACGCGTACCTGGTCTTCTTCCTGCCCTCGCTGCTCTTCTGGTCGTCGAGCATCGGCAAGGAAGCCTGGATGACGCTCGGTCTCGGGATCGCCGCCTACGGCGTGGCCCGGATGCTCACGTATCGCCGCGGCGGGGTCCCGATGCTGCTCGGCGGTCTCGGGGCCACGATGCTGGTGCGCCCGCACGTGGCGCTGGTGGTGTTCCTGGCGCTGTTCGCCGCGTTCATCCTCCGTCCGCCGCGCAAGGCCTCGCTCACGAGCCCGATCGCCAAGGTCGGGGGACTCATCCTCCTCGTCCTGGTGGGCGTGGCCGTGCTCAGCCAGGTGCAGGACTTCTTCGGCACCAAGAAGATCGACGACACGAGCGTGGAGAGCGTCCTCGACTACACGAACCAGCAGTCGAGCGAAGGCGGATCCGAGTTCAAGGCCGAGCCGGTCAGCGGGCCGGTCGGGTTCGTGTCGGCGACGTTGGCGGTGGTGTTCCGGCCCTGGCCCTTCGAAGCGCACAACATCATGGCGGCGCTCGCATCCATGGAGGGCGTCGTTCTCCTCGGAATGTTCGTGCTGTCCTACCGGAGGCTGGCCGCGCTGCCACGCGCGATGATCAAGATCCCCTACGTGGCCTTTTCCGTGGTGTTCTCGCTCGGCTTCATCTTCGCGTTCTCGAGCGTGGGCAACTTCGGCATCATGGTGCGCCAACGCGTCCAGCTGCTCCCGTTCCTCATTGTGATCCTCGCCATGCCGGCGGTGATCCCGCGCGGCAAGGCGCCGATCGTCGAGGAGACATCCGACGACGACGCCCCCGCGCTCGTCGGCGACCGGTCCTGACTCGGCACACGTGCGCATCGTCTGTGTGGCCGCGGCCCGGCCGAACTTCATGAAGGTGAAGCCCGTCGTCGACGCGTTGGAAGCGCGCGGCGCCACCGTGGAGCTGGTGCACACCGGGCAGCACTACGACCCCGAGATGAGCGACGTGTTCTTCGAGGATCTCGGGCTGCGTCGCCCCGACTGGCACCTCGAGGTGGGGTCGGGGACGCACGGAGAGCAGACGGCCAAGGTCATGCTCGCGTTCGAGCCGCTGGTCACTCGACTCGAACCCGACGTGGTCGTGGTCGTCGGCGACGTCAACTCGACGATGGCGTGCAGCCTCGTGGCCGCGAAGAGCCCGGCGAAGGTCGCGCACGTCGAGGCGGGGCTGCGCAGCCGCGACTGGGAAATGCCGGAGGAGGTCAACCGGGTCGTCACGGATCACGTCAGCGACGTGCTCTTCGCCCCGTCGGCCGACGGTGTCGAGCACCTCGTCGCCGAGGGGATCCCCGCGGCCCGCGTGCACCTGGTGGGCAACGTCATGGTCGACACCCTGCTGGCCAACCTCGACCGTGCGAGGAGTCGTCCCCTCCTGGGTGCGCTCGGTCTGGCGCCGGGTTCGTACGGGCTGGTGACGTTGCACCGCCCGTCGAACGTCGACGACGACGCCGTGTTCGACCGGATCCTCGGCGCCCTGGGTCGGGTCGCGCGCGAGTGCCCGCTCGTCTTCCCGGCGCACCCGAGGACCGCTTCGCGACTGGGCTCGCGCGATCCGATCCCCGGGCTCCAGATCGTCGAGCCTCTCTCGTACCTGGACTTCATCTGCCTCGAGGCGCAGGCGAAGGTGGTGCTCACCGACTCCGGTGGTGTCCAGGAGGAGACCACGATGCTCGGGGTCGCGTGCCTCACGATCCGGGAGAACACCGAGCGACCGATCACGGTGACCGAAGGCACCAACACCGTCGTCGGCACCGACCCCGAACGCATCGTCGCCGAGGCGGCGCGCGCATGGCGTGACGGTGTGGTGCGACGCAGCCCTCCCCTCTGGGACGGGCGCGCCGCGACGCGCATCGCCGAGATCCTGGTGCCCTGAGCACCGATGGTCACGGTCACCCTCGCCCTGCCGGTCTTCAACGGCGAGCGCCACCTCCCCGAAACGCTCGACTCGCTGCTCGCTCAGGACTTCGACGACTTCGAACTGCTGATCTCCGACAACGGGTCCACCGATCGCACACCCGAGATCGTGCGCTCCTACGCGGCGGCCGACACCCGGATCGTCTTCGAGCGCCACGACGCGAACCGGGGCGCGGTCTGGAACTACAACCACCTGGTCGCGCGGGCGCGCGGGCGCTACCTGAAGTGGTGCGGACACGACGACCTCTGCGCTCCGTCGTACCTCAGTCGGTGCGTCACCGAGCTCGACTCGAGCGATGCGGTGCTGGCCTACCCGCGCACCGTTCTCATCGACGACGCCGGCGACGTGCGCCGGCCTTACGACGACGGCCTCGATCTCCGCCAGCGGGAAGCGCACCTGCGCGTGCGCGAGTGCCTCCGCCACCTGGGCCTCGCCAACGCCGTGTTCGGACTCGTGCGTCTCGACGTGCTGCGGCGGACCCCCCTCTTCGGGGCATACAACGACTCCGATCTCGTGCTCGTGCTCGACCTGGTGTTGGCCGGACCGATCCACGAGGTCGACGATCCGTTGTTCTTCCGGCGGATGCACGCCGGCCAGGCCTACCAGGCGAACACGACGCCACTCGAGGTGCGCCGTTGGTTCGACCCGGCGAACCGGTCCCGGTTCGTGCTCCCCCGTGCCCGGCGGTTCGTGGAGGCGGGCAAGGCGATCCGCCGCGCCCCCTTGCCGCGCCGCGAGCGCGCCCGCTGCCGCGCTCGAGCTGGTGCGGGTGTGGGGACCGTCGCACCTCTACCACGGAGTTCGTGAGCTCGGACAGGGGGCCCGTGATCTCGTCGCGGGGTCGTGACCGGCTGCTCTCACGTATCGTGGTGGCGGTCCACCACACAGAGTGGTAATCTGTTCGGTGGGGCTAGCGGGGCTTTGGAGAGGGAGGGCGGGCACATGCGTACACCGATCCTGGTGGCCGAGATCGGCTGCAACCACATGGGTGACATCGACCTTGCGCACCGCTTCATCGACGTGGCGGACACGTTCTGCGAGGTCGACCACGTCAAGTTCCAGAAGCGCAGCGTGCACGACCTCCTCTCCGAGGAGGCGTACGGCTCACCACATCCGGAACCGAGGAACTCCTTCGGTGACACCTACGGCGCGCATCGCGAGTTCCTCGAGTTCGACCTCGACCAGCACCGCCGCCTCAAGGAGCATTGCGCCGAGCGGGGGATGGTCTACAGCTCGTCGGTCTGGGATGTTCCCAGCCTGGTCGGGATCGCATCGTTGCAGCCCGAATACGTGAAGATCCCGTCGGCGGTGAACACCAACGACGACCTGCTGCGCGCCGCGTGCGACGACTTCGGTGGTGGGTTGCACGTGTCACTCGGCATGACAACCCACGCGGAGGAGGACGCCATCCTCGCCCTGCTCGACGAGCGGGGTCGGTTGGGTGACACCGTGGTGTACGCGTGCACCTCGGGCTACCCGATCAAGCCGTCCGAGGCGTGCCTGCTCGAGATCCCACGACTCGTCGCCACCTACGGTGACGACGTCCAGGCCGTCGGCTATTCGGGTCATCACCTCGGCATCTCGCTCGACGTGGCCGCGTTCACGCTCGGCGCCGACTGGATCGAACGGCACTTCACCCTCGACCGAACGTGGAAGGGCACCGACCACGCGGCGTCGCTCGAACCCGATGGCTTGCGCCGTGTACAGCGCAACTTGAGCCAGACCGCCGACGCGTTGTCGGCAAAGGCTGACGAGATCCTCGAAGTGGAGTATCCACAACGACAGAAGTTGAAGTGGGTGGCGACCGGAGCGACGTCCTGACCGGCGCCGTAGACGGCACCGGTGCGGTGCGGGCCCGGCTCAGCGTGCTCGTCACCCACGTGGCGCGATCGCTCACCCGACGGGCATCGTCACCGCAGGAGCTCGCCGGCGGCGTGCGCATCGCCGACGGCGTGCGGGGTGAGGAAGACGTCGTGTTCGGAGGGACGAACGAGATCGGGCGGTACTCGACCTTCGGCGACGGGGTGCGCATCGGTTACGGGACCACCGTCGGCGAGGGGTGTCACGTGATCGGGCCGGCGACCATCGGCAACTACTGCCAGCTCGCGCCCGCGGTGTGCGTGTACGGGCAGGACCACCCGACGGGGTTCCTCTCGATGTCGACCTCGCCGGCGTTCTTCGATCGGCGCCTTCGTGAACACCTCGTCAAGTCACCGGTGAAGATCGGTCACGGGGTCTGGCTCGGGTGCGCGGCGGTCGTGCTCCGCGGCGTCACCGTCGGCAACGGCGCCGTCGTGGGTGCAGGTGCCGTCGTCACTCGCGACGTCGCGCCCTATGCGATCGCCGTGGGCAACCCGGCGCGCGTCGTGCGCCCACGGTTCGACGACGAGACGGCGGCGCTCGTCGAGGAATCGCGTTGGTGGGAATGCACCCACGACGAGCTCGCGCCCTTCGATCGGCTGGCGACGTTTCCGCTCGACCGCGACCCCGAGCGTGGCCGGGAGCTGCTGCGGGAGGCGATCCGGCTCCGACACGGCGACTGAGATCAGAGTGCGGTCCACCCTCCGTCGACCACGAGGTTCGCGCCGGTCATGTACGACGACGCGTCCGAGCAGAGGAACACGATCGGTCCCCGGTACTCATCGGGCCGCGCCATGCGGCCGAGGATCGTGCGCGACGAGTAGCGCTCGACGAACCCCGGATCCTGACCGGCCGCGGCCCCACCGGGGGTGAGCGAGTTCACCCGCACGCCGGTACCGGTGTACGCCGCGGCGAGCGCCCGCGTGAGGCCGAGGATCGCGCCCTTCGTTGCCGGGTAGTCGACCGGCTTGCGGGCGCCGCCCGGGGATCCCGGTGTCTCGTAGAGCCGGGGATCGGGGGCGACCAGCCCGTAGGTGGACGCGATGGTGACGATCGACCCGCACCCGCGCCCGCCGTCCTGCTCCGCCATCACCCGGGCCGCGGCGCGGGCGACGAGGAACGTCCCCGTCACGTTCACCTCGAAGCTCCGCTCCCACGACGCGCGCGGGTAGGTCGCGGGATGACCGTCGCCGTTCCCGACCCGACCGTCGTGACCGACCTTCGGATCGAGCGCCGCGCTCGTGACCACCGCGTCGATCCCGCCGTCGCTCGCCATCGTGGCCAAGATCCGGTCGATCGCGACTTCGTCGGTGACGTCACCCTGCACCGGCCGGGCGCCGCACTCGTCGGCTGTTCGCGCCGAGCGCGGCGTGGTCGAGATCCATCGCGAAGACGGTCGCGCCGGCGTCGACGAGCGCGCCGCAGAACTCGCGACCGAGCAGCCCACCCGCGCCGGTCACCAGCGCGCGCCGGCCGCTGAGGTCGAATGCAGATCGGCCGGTCACGACGCCTCTTCGCACGGGAGCACGGCCTCGAGCGTGCCCCGTCCGAGCGAACGCTGCAACGAATCCACGATGCGGAGCACCGCGACGCCGTCGCCGACGGGCGTGCGGGGCGGATGCCCGTTGCGCACGGCGTCGAGGAAGTCGGCGACCGTGGCCCGGAACAGTGCGGCGCGGTCGAACGGCGTCGTGAGCGGGGCGGCGTCGCCCACCTGGAGTGTGCCTCCGTAGTAGTCCCACCTCGCGTTGCCGCGGGTGCCCGTCACCTCGATGGTGAACCGTCGCGGCCGGCGGAAATAGTCGACGTGTCCACGGACCGCGGCCCCTGAACGGGCCTCGAGCAGGAAGCTCACGCTGTCCTCGACGTCGAGGTCCAGTTCGCTGCGTCGCCCACCGACCGCGAAGGCGCGGTGGAACGGTCCGACGAGCCAGTACGCGAGGTCGAGCAGGTGTACCTGGGTGCGCAGCACCCCACCTCCGAGCTCCACGCGTGCTGCGTACGAGGTCCGGTAGTCCTCCTCGGGGTGGTAGTCCGCGAGGTGCTCGCCCTGGGTGGCCACCACGTCGACGACGTCGCCGAGCGCGCCCGCATGGATCTGTCGTCGCAGCTCCTCGAGCTGCTCGTGGAATCGGAATTGGCAGCACACCGCCACCAGCACGCCGCGTTCCTCGGCGAGGGCGGCGACCCGGGCCGCTTCGTCGCCGTCGGCAGCCAACGGCTTCTCGCACAGCACCGGGATCCCGGCGCGCACCGATCGTTCGGTCGCGGACGCGTGCAACGACGTGGGGGTGGCGATCACCACTGCGTCGGGCTTGGGTACGAACGCGTCGTCCAGCCGGTGCACGGTCGCCACCGCGCGGCCGGCTACGACCAGTGGACGGCCGGGGCGGTGCTCGTTGACCGCGAGCAGGTCGGTGATGCCGAGTTCGGCGAGCGTGTCGAGGTGCCGCCGGCCGGCGGACCCGGTGCCGACGACGGCGACCCTCACGGCGGGGCCGCCAGTCCGAGGTGGCGTGCGGCCTGCTCGGCCGCGCGGAAGGACTCGATGTCGTCGACGTCGACCGCGAGCTCGCGGCCCACGACGAGGGGCAGGATCCGGTGACCGGACATCGACCCCAGTTCGGTGATGGTCGCGGTGCGGATCACGTCCAGCGTCCCGATCTGCCAGTAGGCGGCCGGGAGCTCCTGACGGGGACGGTTGTACTGCTCCTCGATGCCGCTGTCGACGAGCGGGACGAGGATCCCCTCCTCGATGCGCCACATCTTGAACGGGTTGTTGACGGGCTCGGTGACGACACGCAACGAGTCGGCCGCGGGATCGTCGAGCAGCAGAGCGACGCCTTCGTCGACGAGCGTGTCGGGCCGGAGCGGCGAGGTCGGGCGCAGCTGCACGACGAGATCCGGGACGTAACCGTCATGGGTCCGGAGCCAGTCGAGCGCGTGCGCGAACACCGGATGATCGGGCACCCGGTCTCCGGAGAGCTCGGCCGGGCGCACGAAGGGCACCTCGGCGCCGCCCGCGCGCGACCGCGGCGATCTCGGGATCGTCGGTCGACACGACCACGCGGCCGACGGTGGCGGACCGCAGGCCGGCGTCGATCGACCACTGCACGAGCGGGCGACCCAGGAACTCCCGCACGTTCTTCCGGGGGAGACCCTTGGAACCACCGCGGGCGGGAACGACGGCGAGCACCTCGGTCATGACGGGTGGAGGAGCAGGTCGGCGACCTCTCGGAGCACGCCGGCGCCGCCGCGGGTGGCGGTCACGACGTCGGCACCGCTCCGAACCGAATGGTGGGCGTCGCTCGGCGCGATGCGGAGGCGCACCTCGGCGAACGCACCGAGGTCGTTCACGTCGTTGCCGATGTACGCCGCGTGCTCGGGTGCGAGCTCGCGCGTGGCGAGGAGCTCACGCACGGCCGCCGCCTTGTCGGCGCAGTCCTGCACGACCTCGATCGACAGCTTGCGGGCCCGGGCACTCACGACGGGGTTGCGCTCGGTCGAGACGATGACCGTCTCGATGCCTGCCGCTGCGCAGCAGCGAGCAGGCGAGGCCGTCGGCGCGCGAGCACATCACGCCTTCGCGGCCGTCCTCGAGCACCAGAACGCGATCGTCGGTCATCACTCCGTCGAAGTCGCAGATCACGAGCCGGATCGCGGGCACCGCGGTGTTCATGATGCTCTCCGTGGGAGGAGTGCGAACACGTCAGTGTCGTACTCGACGCACTCGACACCGTGGAACCGATCGAGGGCGTCGCCGACCGCGGTGATGATCCCCTCGACCTCTGCGACCGTGGTCTCCCCGCGCGGGAATTTCGCGGGGGAACCGGGACCCACGGCGGGATACGGCTGGAGTCGGCGGGCAGCCCGATACGGCGCGGTCCGCACCAACCCTGTGATCCGGCGTCGTGCGTCGCACTCGAGCGGCGCCGGCTTGACGTGCTCGTCGGCCAGCACGTCGGCGATGCGCTCGAAGGCGAACGGCCCGTCCAGCGCGCTGACGTGCTGTTCCAGGGTGGCACGGTTGGCGGCCGACGGCGGGAGGCCGTCAGCACCGAACGCGGCGAGCACGAGATCGCACAGCTCGGCCTCGGTGCGGGCGACGTGGCTCACCTGGTTGGGCACGTTCATGTCGAATCTGTCGTCAGCGTACGGCGCGTACGCGATCGCCGGACGACCGAGGAGCAGCGCCTCCACCCCCGTGGTGCAGTTCGAGTGGACGAGTGCCTTCGATGCCAGCAGCCACGGCGTCACGCTGCCCTCTCGGATGACCTCCACGCGAGGATGGCGGGCGAGCGGAAGCCAGTGCTCGAGGTCTTCCGATGGATGAGGCCGCACCACCAGCTTGGCGCCGGGAGGAAGCGCGTCGGCGAGTCGTGGTACCGAGAGCGTCAGTGCTTCGAGGAGCAGGCGCGAGTGATCGAGGTACGCGGAGAACTGCCGCGCGCCGTCTTCGCTGGCGAGTCGTCCGGCCTCGCGTGCCGCATCGAGCACGAACTCCGGACCCTGGGCGTTGATGACGTGGGCGAAGGCGGAAGCAATCAGTACGAAGTCGCCGTGCTCCTCCCGGAGCGCGTCGGCCGGTCCGGCGTGCAGGGATCGCAGCTCCGGGCGCCACAGGTCGACACGCGGGTTGCCCGTGATCGTCACGATCTTCTCGTGTCGCGGGTAGTAGTCGCGCACGACGTCGTGCTGGTCGCCCCCCCACACGAAGAAGTGCTCGAGTTGGCGCAGCGTCCCGTCGTCGAGCCGCCGCGTCGCGTAGTCCTCCGGACTCGCGTAGACGAAGCCCTCTTCGTCGAGGCAGGTCATCACGTGACCGAGGCGACGCCGGTACTCGATGCCGGGACGCAGGAAGCGCTCGCAACTCTTGGTCACGAAGATGCCGCCGCGGGAGGCGGTCCGCGACGCTCTCGAGGTTGCCCTTGCGGCCCACGAGCACACCGAAACCTCGCTCGACGAGAGCGGCTCCGAGCAGCGTCCGTGCCTCGAAGGCACGCGCCTTCACCTCGACGGGTAGGAACACCCATCGGAGCGGGTTCTGCGTGATCCGGGCGGTCGCCATGTGAGAGCTCCTGCGTCGATGCCTGCCCGACGCGGTCGGCGAGCACGGGCGCGCGCACGACGCAATGGAGAACGGCCAGTCTAGGCACCGTCTTGACGACGTCTTTCGGTCAGAATCCTTCAGAGCCGCCCGCAGCCGGCCGATCCGTACACTTGTGCCCTCTGCGCTGCCGGCTGGCGCGCGCCGGACCACCGCACGCAGCGGAGCTTGAACGTCGATGGATGCAGACAGAGGCGATCGCATGCGGTTCAGCGTGGTGATCTGCACCTACAACCGGGGCCCGGTCCTCGTGGGCGCAATGCAGAGCGTGCTCGCCCAGGACGGCGAGGGCCTGGAGCTGGTCGTGGTCGACGACGGGTCGACCGACGACACGGAGGCGCGGGTCACCGCACTGGACGACCCGCGTGTCCGGTACGTGAAGCGGGAGAACGGTGGCTTGTCGGCCGCGCGCAACACGGGCGCCGAGCACGCTTCGGGCGACTACCTCGCCTTCCTCGACGACGACGACCGGTTGTTGCCGGATTGGCTCGCCCGGGTCACCGACGTGACCGCAGGCGAGCACTACACGCTGGTGAGCTGGGCGGCCGAGTGCATCGATCCGCAGGGTCACGCGCTCCCGCCCTTCCGGGTGGGGCCCCTCGGTGACGCGTTCGAGGGCTACTCGGGACTCATCCGCGCCGGCACGTTCGCGGTCACGCGTGACGCATACCTCGCCGCCGGGGGCTTCACCGAGGGCCTCACCGCGAACCACCAGACGGAGTTCGCGCTCCGTCTCTTCCCCCTCTGCCGTGCCAACGGCTGGAGGGTCGGGGCGATCGAAGAACCGCTCGTGCAGATCGTGCTGTCGGAACCGAAGGACAGGCCCCGCAACCGTCCCGATCGTCTGATGGCGTCGGCCGTCTACCTCGTCGAGCATCACGGTGATCAGTTGGCGCGGTCGCCCGACACCTTCGCCGACTACCTCGCGGTCGCGGGCGTCTCGGCGGCGCGGGCCGAGCAGTACTCGGACGCCCGGCGCTACCTCGGACGAGCGACTCGCGTCGCCCACGACCCGCGCCGGCGGGCCAAGAACGCACTCCGGTACGTGATTGCAATCGCGCCACCCGTCGCGCGGCGGGTCTGGCGATCGGAGCAGTACCGATGACCACCGTGCTCTACCGCGGACCGTTCCAAGGACGGCGCGTGCGGTTCCTGCTCGACTGTCTCGCCGCCGCGCGCACGCCCATCGACTTCGTGTGGCTCAATCCGGGCTTCCGTGCCGACGGCTCGCGCGAGATCGTCGACGGCCTCAAGCAGGGCCGGGCGTTCGTCGCGAGGTCGGAGGAGATCGACGGCAGCTGGCGCGCCTTCCCTCGGGTGGTGCAGATGCTCCGACGCACCGTGTCCGAGCACGACGACGTGCTGGGCATCGGCTTCACGTCCCTGGCCTACGCGCGCGCCGTGCAACCGGCGAACCTCCTCTGGGCCGTCAACGGGATCCCGGAGGAGCGGCTGCTGTACGACCGGTCGGCACGGTCCCGGGCGATCGTGTCGGCCATGTGGGCGGCGGCAGCGCGTCGGGCCGCGCCCCGACCTGACGATCGTGGTGTCGAACCCGATGGGCCGGTTGCTCGAGCGTCGGATGCCGGGCGCGAGATGGGCCAAGGCACCGACGTCGGTGGATCGTGACGTGTTCCGACCCCGCCCCGGCGAGCGATCCACCATGGTGTACGTCGGCTCGGGCGCTCCGTGGCAGTGCATCGAGGTGCTCGCGCCCGTGTGGAGCGAGCTCCACCGGCAGGATCCCTCGCTGCGCTTCCTCGTGCTGTCGCGCGACGAGCGGGCGCGTGCGCTGCTGCGCGACATCCCGGAGTCGCACGCGAGCATGACCTCGGCGGCGACGCCGCTCGAGGTCGCGGCGGCGTTGGCCGTGGCCGACCTCGCCTTCCTCGTCCGGCGGCCCGACGTCGTCAACGAGGCGTCGTACCCCACGAAGTTCGGCGAGTACGTGGCGAGTGGGATCCCCGTGGTCACGACCGACATCGGATGGGACGTCGCCGACGTCGTCCGGCGCACGGGATGTGGTGTCCTCGTCGACCCGTTCGGCGATCCCGCGAGCGTCGCCCGCGAGATCCTCCGCTTCCGCGCCGAGACCCACGCCGATCCCGCCGCAACGGCAGACGCGTGCAGCCGCGCCGGCCGACGAGTTGAGCCGCGAGCACTGGTTGGCGTCCTTGTCGGAGGAGATCGTCACCGTGCTCGGCGCACGCGTGCAGCCACCCGACCACGCGACGGTCTGAACCGCGGAACGAGGAGCTCCGGATGTCTTCCCTCGAGGTGCGTCGCGAACAGGTGCGACGCGGGGCCGCGTTGGTCCGCCCACACGTGCTGCGGGCGCTGGCGCAGGACCGCCGGGGGAGCCCCGGCACCGATGCCGAACACCTCGACGCGACCATCCTCTGGCTGCGCGACGCGCAGGCCGCGGTGCCCGGCGGGGTGGCGGCACGCTTCGACCTCGCGCGCGGGTGGCAACCGGCGTACCCCGAGACCTCGGGCTACATCATCGGGACCCTCTTGCACCATGCCGCAATCACCGGACGGTCGGGCTCCGCACGTCGCGCCCGCGCGATCGGCGACTGGTTGCTCGGGATCCAGGACGACGCGGGGTTCGTCGCCGGTGGACTGGTCGGCGAAGACGGCGTCGCGGGACGGCGACCTTCGGTCTTCAACACCGGTCAGGTCGTCTTCGGACTGGTCGCGTTGGCGGAGCACACCGGCGATGACGAGTACGCGGTCGCCGCACGACGCGCCTGCAGCTGGCTCGTCGGTGAGCAGGACGAGAGCGGCGCATGGATCCGCTCGTCGCTCCACGGCGTGCCGCGCGCGTACTACGCCCGGGTGGCCTGGGCGATCGCGCGCGCCGCGGTGGTGCTCGACGAGCCGGCCTTCGCCGCCGCGGCGCGCCGATCGTCCGCGTGGGTCGTGGCCGGCGCCCACGACGACGGCTGGATCGAGCACATGAGCTTCACCGTCGGTCGTCCCGCGCTCACCCACACGATCGCGTACACCATCGAAGGGCTGCTCGAGACGGCGTTGACGCTGCCGGGTCTGGAGCATGCCTTCGACGTCGCGTGGCGAGCGTGCCGCGGCCTGCGCGACGCCTGGGCGTCGACGCCGGCGGCGCGCCGGGGCGACGACGTGGTGGCGCTGTTCGAGCCGGGTTGGGTGCCGGCGGCCGGCTTCTCGTGCGTCACCGGATCGGCGCAGCTGGCGCTGTGCTGTGCACGCATCGACGGTGTGGCCGGCGACCGGGACCTCGCGGCGTGGGGGAACGGGCTGCTCGAGCGGGCGAAGGGTGCGCAGGCCCTGACCGGCTCCGTCGGCCTGCGCGGCGGCGTGCCCGGATCGGCGCCGATCTGGGGCGACTACGGCTCGTTCCGCTACCTCAACTGGGCGGCCAAGTTCCTCGGCGACGCCCTGCTCGAACGCACCTCGGGCGGACTGCCCCGACTCCGCTACGGCTAGCGACGCCGCTGGTTCAGAGGAGTTCGCCGCGGAACGCCTGCTGGCGCAGGCGCCCCTTCGTGTCGAGGACGAGTGGAGCCTCCCGGCAGATGGTCTCGTACGGGAGATCGGGGTGGTCGACCAGGAGGATGACGAGGTCGGAGGCGCGCAGTTCTTCCTCGTCGCACGCGACTCGGGGGATGTCGAGCCCGAGATCGACCGCGGCGTGGATGTGGGAGTCGTGCGCACGCACGTCGGCCCCCAGGGCGACGAGCCGTTCGGCGACCCGCATGGACGGCGATTCGCGCCAGTCGGACGTGCCCGACTTGTAGGCGAGCCCGAGGAGCAGGATCCGGCTGCCGTTCACCGACCGACCGACCTGGTTGAGCATCATGATGGTGCGCGTCACGACGTAGTCGGGCATGTGGCTGTTGACGTCGTTGGCGAGCTCGACGAACCGGAAGCTCTGGCCGAGCTGCCGCTGCACCCTCCACGCGAGGTACGCAGGGTCGATCGGCAGGCAGTGCCCGCCCACGCCCGGGCCCGGGCGTGAAGCGCATGAAGCCGAACGGCTTGGTCGCGGTCGCGTCGATCGCCGACCAGATGTCGACGCCCAGCTCCTTGGCGAAGATCGCCAGCTCGTTCACCAGGGCGATGTTGACGTGGCGGAACGTGTTCTCGAGCAGCTTGACCAGCTCGGCCTCGGCGGTGGACCCGACGGGCACGACCTTCTCGATCAGCGCGCCGTAGAACGCCTCGACCGCGGACCGGGACGCCTCGTCGATGCCCGAGACGACCTTCGGCGTGTTCACGAGGTTCCACGTGGGGTTTCCCGGGTCGATCCGTTCCGGCGAGTAGCCGAGGAAGAAGTCGGTTCCTGCCTCGAGGCCCGACTCCTCGAGCACGGGCAGCAGGAGCTCCTCGGTGGTCCCGGGATAGGTGGTGGACTCGAGGATCACGACCGCACCGCGCTCGAGCCGGGGCGCGAGATCTCGACCCGCCGCCTCGATGAACGAGAGGTCGGGGTTGCCTTCTCGCAGCGGCGTCGGCACCGTGATCACGGCGACGTCGAAGGCGCGTAGGTCGAGCGGGTCGCGCGTCGGGCAGTAGCCGTTGTCGAGCGCCTGCTGCAGCTGCTCGTCGGAGATGTCCTCCACGTACGAGTGGCCCGCCTGCAGCGCGGCGATGCGGGAGGGCGACACGTCGTAGCCGACCACCCGGAACCCCAGCTCGACGGCCCGCATCGCCACCGGGAGGCCCACGTAGCCCTGACCGACGATGACGACCTTCGCCGTCCGCTCGTCGATCGCAGTGCGAGCGCGCAGCAGCAGGTCGTCGCTCATGTCGACAGCTCCTCGGCGCGGTCGCCCGTGAACCATTCGACGGTGTGGCGCAGGCCGTCCTCGAAGGACACGGAGGCCTCGTAACCGAGTGCGGCGCCGCGCGGCGGAGACGTCGCGCGTAGGTGTTGCGGACGTCACCGGCCCGGGGGTCGGTGTGACGCGGCGGGATCGACGTGCCGATGATGTCCTCGAGGATCCGAAGGAGGTCGAGCAGGTCGTAGGTGTCGCCGCCCGCGATGTTGAAGGCCCGACCCGCGCACCGGTCGGCGGGCGCCCGGGCGGCGCGCAGGTTCGCCTCGACGACGTCGGAGATGTAGGCGAAGTGGCGGCTCTGCCGACCGTCGCCGTGCACCTCCGGAGGCTCGCCCTCGCGGAGCGCCCGGATGAAGAGCGGGATCACCGCCGCGTACTGGCTGTCGGGGCGCTGGCGCGGACCGTAGACGTTGAAGTACCGCATCGAGACCGTCTCGAGGCCGAAGAGTTCCCAGAAGACGCGGCAGTAGTGCTCGCCCGCCAGCTTCGAGACGGCGTACGGCGATCGAGGTATCAGGGGGGCCGACTCGGGGGTGGGAAGGATCTCGGCGCCGCCGTAGACCGACGACGACGACGCGGCGACGACGCGGCGGACACCGGCCTCGCGGCTCGCGTTCAGGACCGTCAGGGTGCCGCCGGTGTTCGCGCGGTCCGTGGTCAAGGGGTGCTCGACGCTGCGGAACACCGCACGATGGGCCGCTTGGTGGAAGACCACCTCGCAGCCGGCGACCGCGGCGCGACGGCCTCCGGGTCGGCGATGTCGCCCTCCACGAGCTCGGCCGCGGGGTTCACGTACTCCTGGTAGCCGGTCGAGAGGTCGTCGAGGACGACGACGTCGGCTCCTTCGCCGACCAGGTGGTCCACCAGGTTGGACCCGATGAACCCGGCCCCACCGGTCACGAGCGTTCGCATTTCCCAGCCTTGCCCTTCGTGTCTGGGCATCTGCTGCCCCTGGGTCGCCGTCCGTAGAACGTCCGGCCGAGCCCTCGAAGAGGGGCTCCACAAGCCTATCGGCTCCCCGCGGGCGTTCTGAACGGGCAATTCCGCCCGGGCCGTGCGTGACCCGATCCGGTCACAATATGATGGCTCGGCCGCTGGAGGGACGCCGGTCGAACCCGACGAGGTGAGGTCCAGATGCGCCTGCGGATGTGTCTCGTCACCCATGCGCGGAACACGCGCAACCAGTTCCGGGCGATCGCCGAGGCCCTGGCTCGGCGGTTCGAGCTGACGGTGCGGCTGGTCGACGACGGTTGGCCCCGGCGGATCGACGATCTGGCCGGTCCCGGTGTCGATCCGTACGCGTTCGACGTCGTCGTGTTCGAGGTGAAGTTCCGCCAGCTGATCGACCGCCCACCCTTCGACTGGGGGTCCTACCGCGGGTTGCACCTCATGCTCGACCTCGACGCGTTCCAGAACTACAGCGCGATGATCACCCGCCAGTACCTGGGCCGGTGGCCGGACGTCTTCGGGGCGAACGACTTCGATGTCCTCGTCTGCTCGGGGGGACAGATCCGCGACCGGCTGGTGGCGGAGGGGGTGCCCGCGGTCTGGATCCCCAAGGGGTACGACGCCCACCGGATCCGGGATCTCGGTGACGATCGGCGAGCACGACGCCTCGGGTACTTCGGGCGCCAGTACTCGGCCCGGCGGCTGATGCTCGAGCGTGTCTCCCGCGCCGGCATCGACGTCGAACGCGTGAGCTGCGACTTCGAGGACCTCAACGCGCACCTCAACCGCTTCGACGCCGTGCTGGTGTGCAACATGGAGCTGTGGGGGGCTCGCCACGTGCCCGCACGGGCGATGGCGCGGCTCCCGGCACCCTTCCTGAAGGTGCGGCCCGGCCCCGAGCCGATGATGAAGAACTTCGAGGTCGCCGGGGCGGGCGCGGCACCGGTGTGCGACGCACTTGCCGATCTCGCGGCGCTGGGCTTCCGTGACGGCGAGACCATGGTGAGCTACGAGACCTTCGCCGAGCTCGTCGACAAGGTCCGGGAGTACGACCGAGCCCCGGAGCGCTGGCGCGAGATCGGCGGCGCGCGAGCGCCTTCGTCGCGGCCCACCACACGTGGGACCACCGGGCCGCACAGTTCGAGCAGCTCGTCCTGGAGCGGGGCCCGGGTGCGCCGCGCTGACGGCGGGACGGCCGGCGGGTACGGGGTCGTGCGCGAACGACTACTCTGCGTGGTCGAGCGGGTGGGGCTCGAGCGGGTGCGGCTCGAGCGGGCGTGGGTCGAGGAGTCGGACGGGTGACGAGCGGGGTCGGAGAGAAGGCCGGGGTCGCGTGTGCGATCTGCGGGCACCCGGCGCTGCGGCCGGTGCTCGACCTCGACGCAGTGCCGGTGCTGTGCACCCAGATCCTCCACGACGCCGACGAGGCTCGTGACGTGCCCCGCGGCGACATCCGGCTCGCGATCTGCGAACGCTGCTCCTACGTGGGCAACGTTGCCTTCGACCCCACCCTGGTCGAGTACGACGGCGACTACGAGAACTCGCAGTTCTTCTCGCCCTCGTTCCGGGAGTACGCGGCCGACCTCGCCCGCCACCTCGTCGAGGCTCACGACGTCGAGGGCGGCGTCGTGGTGGAGATCGGCAGCGGCAAGGGTGAGTTCCTGGCGTTGCTCTGCCAGTCGGGTGCGGCCCGAGGAGTCGGATTCGACCCGTCGTACGGCGGCGAGGTGGCCGAGGTGGGCGCCGATCTCGACCTGGAGTTCGTGACCGAGTTCTACGGCGAGGACACCGCGCTGGAACGGGCGGAACTCGTCTGCGCGCGCCACGTGCTCGAGCACATCGCGGAGCCGGTCGAGTTCCTGCGCACGGTGCGAGCCGCGATGACGCGTTCCGGCGCCCGGGCGCTGTACCTGGAGGTCCCGAACGCCCGGTTCACCCTGGGCGACGCAGGCCTGTGGGACGTGATCTACCAGCACCGCTCGTACTTCACCGCGGCCGCGCTGCGAGAGACGATCCAGCGCGCCGGCTTCGAGGTCACCGACCTGCGTGAGCGCTTCGACGGCCAGTTCCTCTCGGTCGAGGCGACGCCAGTCGCGGAAGGTCCGGCCGCCGACGTCGACGGTTCCGAGATCGCTCGGTTCGTGGAGCTCGCCGACGGGGCCGGCCGGCGACACCGTGAGAACGTCGCGCGGTGGGAGGCCCTGCTGGCCGACTCGTCGCCGGAGTCGGCGGTGCTCTGGGGTGCGGGCGCCAAGGGCGTCATGTTCCTCAACGCGGTGTCGCCCGGCGCCGTCGGGGTCGCCGTCGACGTCAATCCCCGCAAGTGGGGCTCTCGCGTCCCCGGCACCGCGCAGGAGGTCGTCGCACCGAGTGACCTGCTGCGCCGCGTGCCGCTCGCACAGGTCATCGTCAGCAACGCACGCTACGAAGGAGAGGTCCGGGAAGCGCTTGCCGGGCTCGGGCTGGCTGCGCCGGTCGCGTCGTTGTGAACCGAGCCCGCGTGGTCGCGAGCAAGGGGAAGCGCAAGGTCCTCGAGCTGTTCCCGCGTCGTGTCCGGGCCGGTGTGGGGGCGGGGCTGCGCGTCGGTCTGCGCCATGCGAGCGCGGACTACTCGGCGGGCACGAACGAGGTCCCGGTCCAGGATGCGTTCGCCCGCGCGCTGCGTCCGGGCCAGGTCGTGTTCGACGTCGGGTGCAACGTCGGCTTCTACAGCCTGGTCGCGGCCCGGCTGGTGGGTCCGACGGGCGAGGTGCACTCCTTCGAGGCGATTCCGGAGATCGCGCACGAGGTGCAGGTGAACGCGCGGCGGAACCGCCTCGGGAACGTGCACGTGCACGCGGTGGCGGTCACCGACGTCGAGGGGACCGTCGAGCTCCTGCGGTCCCGTTCCCCCGGTGGCGCGACGGTGTCGGCCGACGACGTGCCGCGCGACCTCACCGACAGGCTCCCGGTCCCCGCCGTGACCCTCGATGCCTTCGTGGCGCGCGGCACCGCACCGTTCCCCGACTTCGTCAAGATCGACGTGGAGGGCGCCGAGCTCGCGGTCCTCGCGGGCATGACCGTCATCCTCCGCGAGGCCCGGCCCGTCGTCGTGTGCGAGGTCGACGACCTGTGTGCGGCGCGCGCGACGGACAAGTTCGAAGCGGTGCGCGACGAGCTCGTCGGCAACGGGTACTCGGTGAAGGCTTTGGACCGCTCCTACGCGAGCGGTCCATCAACCGTGCTCCACCTCGTCGCGACTCCCGACTGACGCGTCGGTGGCAGCGACGAACCGGAGGATTCGGCTTCCGGCGTCCAGGCCCCACTCCCAGTTCGCCACCAGTCCCACTTCGCGCACTCGGAGGCGCCGCCCCCGCGGGTAGACGTCGCGCAGCGAACGCCAGAGGACCGGCTCACCGTCGAGGGCGACGTGGTAGCGGTCACCGTCGAACGCGGCGCGCACGTCGACGGGTCGATCCCATTGCACGCGGTCACCGACATTGACCCACACCGCGTCGTACACGTCTTCGCGCCCCTCGGTGCGGAAGAACGACGACACGGAGGCAGCACCGTCCGGGCGATCGTTGAACCAGAGGTTCACGATGACGAAGTTGCCGTCGTCCTCCCGGAAGATCATCCCGGTGCGCGACCGGCGCTTCCCGACGCGGCGGGGCACGATACGCGCGGTCAGGTCCGCGAAGTCGGGATGCGGCCACGGCACCGTGTAGACGGTGCGGTCGGGCGCCTCGGCCACGACCAGCCCGTCGCCGTCGAGCGCGAAGCGGCCGTGACCGCTGCGCCGGACCCACGCGCCCGTCTCGACCCGACGCCCGGCGAGGTCGTCGGCTTCGCCGGAGCAGTCGTCCGTCACCACGACGCGGTCGCCGGCCCGCCACTGCGCAGCGGGAAGGTGGAGCGCAGCGGGAACGGCGACCTCCGTGGGATGTGCCTCGAGGTCGCACACCGCGTACTCCGCAGGCTCGTGTGCGAGGAGACCGACCGCGGTCGCGTCGATCGCCGCCTCTTCGACGGCCACCGCGAGGACGGTGACACCGTCGACGGAGGCGCGGACAGCGCTGCCATCGTCGGTGATCTCGAGCGCTCCCGCGTCGGCCGTCATGGGACCTTCGGCGAGCACGTCGTCGCGCCCGTTGCGGCGGCAGACGAGACGGGCGAGGCCGTCGTGCATCGAGAGGCGCAGGTGGTCGCCGCCGGGTCGGGCCCGCCACACGAGCGCCGGCCAGGTCTCGGCGGGAGCGTCTCGCCGCATCCGCACCAGCGCGCTGGGTGCGCCAGGATCGATGAGCAGCAGCGTGTCCGGAGCGGTGGTCCGCAGCCCGCGCACGGTGCGCGCCACGCCTGCGGCGGAGACCTCCCAGTCCTGGCCCGAGTGCGCGCGCTCGAACGTTCCGGACCCTCGCAGCCGGTCGGCAGCGTGGGCGGTTCCGGGCCACCGCGCCAAGTCCGGGAGCAGCGCAGCGCGAAGCCCGTAGACCCGTGTGTCCACGGAGAAGCCGATCTCGCCGAGCACGTTCTGCTCGACGCCGAGGTGGACGGGAGCGGTCGGGCGCCCGTCGGCGATCGCGAGCGGGCGCATCATGGGATGTTCGGCGGCGCCGCGCGCTCCGGGCAGCGAGCTCGCGAAGTAGGCGATCGCGTCCTCCCGCACGACGACCACGAGCTGGAACGGGATGTTGGTGATGCGCTCGGCAACCGCCAACTGGTGACCACTGACGCTCGCGGTCAGCTCGCCGTTGCCCGCTCCCGTGCCGCGCACGAGGAACGCGGCGACGAGGTCGTCGATCGACGACGGCGCGGGGACGGCGAAGAAGCCCACTGCCAGGTTCTCGTTCAGGAGCTCGACGGGCGGGTGGCGCCAGTGCTGCACCCACTCGCCGAGGCGACGGTGCACGGGAACCCGGCGACGGTCCGTGAGCAGCTCCGGCACCCTCCGCGCGAGCGGTCGGGTGTGGCTGCCGCGCAACCAGCTCAGCAGCTGCGATCGCATGCTGCGGATGCCGTAGCTCTCGGAAGCTTGATGACCATTGAGCACGTGCACCGCGGCCGAGAGGCCGGCCTGGGGTACGAACGGTCCGTACGAGAGCGCACAGCGTCCCCATCCGGCGGTGCGCAGCGGCGCGATCCGGAGCGCACCACCGTCGACTCCGAGGCGACGTTCGAGGTCGATGCCGCCGCGCACGTGGTCGCCGGTCGAGCTCCCGACCACGCGACCGGTGGGACGATCGACGGTGAAGTCCTCGTCGAGGACGAGGCGATGCTCCGACGGCGAACTGGCTTCGTCAGGGACGGTCGTGCCCCCCGCGCCGCGGTCGTCCATGGCGGATCAGGAGTTGGAGACGGCGGTGTTCCACTTCGCGGTCGCCGTGCCACCGGTGCCGAGCCGACGGAGGAAGACGTGCCCGTGCGAAGAGTCCTGGACCTCGACGACCGCCTTCGGACCGATGCCGGGGTCGAGCCAGAACTCGTTGCCGCTGAACGTGCAGTCCTGCAGCAGCACCGCGTTCGGTCGGTCGTCGTTGTGCGGGTTCATGCTGAAGGCTGCCTTCTTCGCGCCGGTGAAGACGCAGGAACGGTACAGCGTCTTGCCGAAGGGTCCCACTGCGTTGCCGTCGACGCTCCTCACGGCGTAGTCGGCCCCGGAGGCGTCGAAGAGCATCCGGTCGAACACCAGGCCGTTGTTCGCGGCCAGTGACACGGCCGACACCGTCATCGCCCCTTCGAGGTTCCCGACCAGTTGGCAGTCGGCGTAGTGGTACACGTTTCCGTACGCCCCGTGGCTCACGCCCACGTCGTTGCGGTAGGCGATGAAGCGCGTGATGACGTGGGGGAGATCGTCGTTCTGCCACACGCGGGCGCCGGCTTCCGCGCAGTGATGCGCGAGATCGTCCTCGAACCCCCACACGGCTTCGGAGTCGGCGTCCCAGAAGAATCCTGAACCGTCGACCCCGACGGCGACGCAGTTGCGGGCGGTGTTCTTCCCGTTGGGGCCGGCACCGTGGACGAAGCCTGCGTTCAGGTACTTGAACGGCTCGTTCTTCTTCGTCGCCGACGCGACGCAACCGTCGTACAGCACGTCGGAAGACTCCGTGGTCGCGTCCCACCAGTACGCGGGGTCCGTCGTGTTGTGGGCCACGCAGTCGCGGAAGGTGATCCCGTTGCTGACGTGTGGCACGAATGCGTGCGCGCCGCCGTCGCGCACCACGCACGACTCGACGATCGACCCGCGCGAGCCGTCCATGCAGTGGTGGAAGTGGACGCCATAACGGCCGAGCACGTCGTGGGCGTCTCCGGAGGGGCCCTGCTGCGGGCCGAGGTACTGGAAGGTTGCGTTGCGGATCTCCTGTTGCATCATCGAGTGCACGAAAACGTGGGCCTTCTTGCCCGGCTGACCGGCGACCATCACGTTGCGGGTCAGGTTGAGCAGCTCGGGTCCGAACTGCTTGCCGCGGCCGACGTCGAACAGTGGACGAGCCATCGTGAGCGCCGAGTCGAAGGTGACGGTGCGACCCGAGATCGCCGCGACGTGCACGGTCTCGAACCCGCCGGTGTCGCTCGGCGAGATCGCGAGCTCGTCGCCGACCTGCCAACCAGTCGGGTCCCGGTCGAGGAGGGTGCTGCGGCCACCGGCTGCGATCGGGATGATCGACCGCGCCCAGCCCGCGCGCGTCGAGCCGGCGAGGTGGAGCATGCCGTCGTCCATGACCCACAGGCCGATGTCGGAGTCGAGCGGGGACATGCCGCCACCGACGAACTTGGTCTCGTCGACGCCGGAGAAGAGGAGGCGGTGCTGCACCGAGGTCTGGGCCGGCTGCATGAGGAGCATGCCCTGCACGATCAAGTTGCCGCGTGACTCGAGCACGTGCGACGTGCCCGGGTCGAAGGTCAGCATGCCGCCGGGGGCGATCCTCAGTGATCCCACGACGGGGTTGGTGTCGAGCAGCACCGCCCGATCGATCACGACGGTGTCGCCGGTGCGGGGGACCGATCCGCCCCAGGTGCCCGGATCGCTCCACCTGAGAGGGTCGGTCTGGGCGGAGCCGCTCTGCGGCGGCGTCGTCGTCGTGGTGCTCGTCGTCGTGGTGCTCGTCGTCGAGGTCGTCGACGAGGTCGGGGTGGACGGCGGGCGGGTGGTGGGCGGCGGGGGGCTGGCTGCCGGGGCCGCGAGGGGCCGACAGCCTGCTGCTGCGGCGGTCACGACGAGCCCGCCGAGGCCGTAGCGCAGCATCCTCCGCCGGGAGATCTCCATCATCGCTCCTGCGTCGTCATCGTGGCCCAAGCCGTATCGACCCGTCGCCGAGAGGAGTTGAGCCGAACGTAGCCGCCGTCCGCCCCGCCTGACAGGCGCCCTACGCTGGTGCGCCATGGGAAGGGCGGTTCCCGAGTCGGGCAAGTCTGGCGCGCCTGCACGCCTCGAGTACCAGCCGTCGCTGGACGGGATCCGGGCGGTTGCCGTGGTTTCGGTCGTCGTCTTCCACTTCTTCACCCGTGGTGCATCCGGCGGCTACCTGGGCGTCGACATGTTCTTCGTCCTCTCCGGCTACCTCATCACCACTCTGCTGCTGATCGAGTGGAGGAACAGCACCGCGATCGACCTCCACGCGTTCTGGGCCCGCCGGGCCCGGCGACTGCTCCCGGCCCTCTTGCTGATGCTCACCGTCGTCGCGGTGTGGTCGGCGTTCGCGCTCGATGCGACGAGGAAGAGCTCGGTCCGTGGTCAGGGCCTGTCGGCGCTCTTCTACGGCGCCAATTGGTTCCTGGTCTTCGGCGGCGAGTCGGCGATCAGCCGGGCCGGTGGACTGTCGCCGCTCTTCCACACGTGGTCGCTGGCGATCGAAGAGCAGTTCTACCTGGTCTGGCCCATCCTCGTGCTGTTCTGCCTGTACCGGTGGCGCGGATCGCTGCGGCCGCTCGCGATCGTGGCCGCGGTCGTGAGTGTCGTGTCCGTCGCGCTCATGCCGGTGCTGTTCGTGCCGGGCAACGAGGGCCGCGCCTACCTCGCGACCGACACGCGCGCACACCAGCTGCTCATCGGCGCACTGCTTGCGATGGCGCTGCGCACCGACGCGCTCCGTGAGCGGAGCGAACGCTGGGCACCTCGCGTGGCACCGTTCGCGGCCGTGGCCGTCGTCGCGGCCGTGTTGTTCGCCCCCGGTCCCGAGACGAGCCGGTTCCTCTACGACGGCGGTTCGGTGGGCTTCGCCCTGTGCGTGGCGGTGGTCATCGCCGCCGTGATGGCCCCCGGCCGATCGTGGCTGAAAGCGTTGCTCGCGTTGGCGCCGCTGGTGTGGCTGGGCCGCATCTCGTACGGGATCTACCTCTGGCACGTGCCGATCCGGGCGATGATCTCGAACGCCGAGACGGGGCTGAGCGGCCCGTGGTTGCTGGTGGCCCGGGTGCTCGCGACCCTCGCCGTCGCGACGCTGTCGTACGTGCTCGTCGAGCTGCCGATCCGGCACGGGCTGGTCGGCGGGCGCCTCGCGCTCTGGGCCACGCCGCTCGCCGTCGTCGGCGTCGCTTCGGCGATCCTGATCGCGACGCTCTGACCCGCGGTCGCCGCCAGCCGGGGCGGGTCTAGCCTCGCCGCGGTGCGTCCGCAACCGGGCACCGCCGCCCACACGTTCCTCCTCCCGGTCCTCGTCCTGCTCGTCGGGGCCGCGACCCTGGCCGGCCGCTCGCCCGCCGCGAACGCTGCCGCGCGCCCGGGGCGGTGCCCGCCGGCTCGCGCGGCGGCACCGGCGAGCGGCTCCTCGAGCACCCTGACCGTCGTCCAGCCGGGCTCCGCCGACCGGGCGGAGATCGCGATGGCGCGCTACCCCCGTCCCGACCGGGCGCCCGGCGGCACGAACCCGTGGTCGCAGTGGGGCCAGGGCCTGGTGCTGCCCGACGGCCGCTTCGTCTCCGCGATGGGCGACCACCGGGGGATCGACGGCAACTCGTACCTGTTCGTCTTCGAGCCGCGCACGGGGAAGCTCACCCGCTTCACTGACGTCCTGTCGCACGTCGACCACCAGGACGGGGCCTGGGGCTACGGCAAGATCCACGCGCAGATCGTCCCCGGACCCTGCGGGGAGGCGTACGTCGCGACGTACTGGGGATCGCGCACGGACCTCGAGTATGCGAACGGGTACGACGGCGACCTGCTGTTCCGCCTCGATCCTTCCGACCTCTCGCTCGAGTCCCTCGGGACCCCGCTCCCGAAGCACGGCATCCCGTCGCTCGCGTCCCTCGGACGCAACGGGTTGCTCTACGGCGAGGCCACGCTGCCGGTGGGAGCCGATCCCGAGCGCGAGCACGACCAGGGCGCGTTCTTCGTCTACGACGAGCTCCGTGAGAAGGTGGTCTTCCGCTCCGACGATCCTGCGCACTCGGAGTTCCGCAACGTGATGCTCGACGCCAAGGGTCGCGCCTACGTCGCGGGTGAAGGCGGTGACCTGCTCGTGTACGAACCCGGTGCCGATGCCCTGCAGCCGTTCGGTGCGCGCCTGCCCGGGGGTGGTGCGCTGCGGGCGAGCACGCCCCCCGCGCCGGACGGCACCGTCTACGGCGTGACCGAGAACCCCGACCGCTTCTTCGCGCTCGCCGCCGACGGGACCGTGCGGTCGCTCGGCACCCCGCGGGGCTACACCGCATCGCTCGCGCTCGCGCCCGACGGTTCGAAGTTCTTCTACGTCCCCGGCGCGCACGGCGACGCGTTCGAGCAGGGCACGCCGGTGATCGCAGTCGACACCGACAGCGGCGACCAGACCGTCGTCGCCGAGTTGAACGGCCTCGCCGAGGAGCATCTCGAGCTGACCCTGGGCGGCAGCTACGACCTCGCCGTCGCCGACCGCGGGCACACGCTCTACGTCGGTCTCAACGCGGGCAAGACGCACGACGACCCGTGGGGGGAAGTCGTGCTGGCGGTGGTCACGCTGCCGTCGTGAGGACCCGCGCGAGTCCTCGTCGTCTCGTCGATCGCCGCGTGCCTCATCGCCGGGGGCGCGTCACGAAGTTCGGGTGCCGCGACGAGCGACGCCACGTGCGTGGCTCGGCGCGTGTACGGCGCGACTCCGGTCCGGGCCGACGCCGGCATTCGCTTCGCCGACGCGACGGATGCGTGGGGTGCCGACGAGCCCCTGCGCGGGATGCTCGCCCACACGGTCGCGACCGGCGACGTGAACGGCGACGGCTGGACCGACGTGTTCGTCGGGACGTTCGCCGACCGCCCGGTGACCGAGTACACCGCGCGTGGCGTCGCGGGGCCCTCGCCCGACCGTCTGTTGCTCGGTGGTCGTGACGGCTTCCGGGACGACACCGCCTTTCCCGGGACCCGAGGCCGCACGAGCGGCGCCGCGTTCGCGGATCTCGACGGCGACGGCGACCTCGACCTCGTGATCGCCCGCAACGTCCGCGACTGGGACCGCGGCCGGGCGCCGAGCGAGGTCCTGCGCAACGACGGTGGGGGGCGCTTCACTCCCGTGGCCACGCTCGACTCGCCGAGCGGTGCCCGCTCGATCGGCCTCCTCGACGTGGACGGCGACGGGCGCACCGACCTCTTCGTGACCGAAGACCGGTGGTCCGGCGGCTCGAGCGTGCTGTTGCACAACGAAGGTGGCTTCCGGTTCCGCGACACCACGGCAGGGGCCGGTCTGCCGACCGACGTCGTCGGCATGGGCGTCGCGACCGCCGACCTGACCGGCGACGGTGCGCCGGACCTGTTCGTCGCGGGGTCGAACCGCCTGTTCGCCAACGACGGGCACGGGCAGTTCCGCGAGGTGCGCACGTCGACGTTCCGCTGGCGGACGTACGGCACCGAGGACGACCCGGCCGGGGTCGCCGCCGGTGACGTCGACCACGACGGCCGGGTCGACCTGGTCGTCGGGCAGCACTACGGCAGCACGGTCGACTTCGGGAAGCGGGTGCCGGTGCGGCTCTACCTCAACACCGGCGACGATGGCGCCGGAGCGCCGACGTTTCGCGACGTCACGGACGCTGCGGGATTGATCGGCCTCTCGACGCGCGCGCCCCACGTCGAGATCGCTGATTTCGATGCCGACGGCTGGCCCGACATCTTGGCCAGCGCGGCGACCGACGCGACGACGCCGATGATCTTCCGAAACCTCGGGGTCCGGGACGGCGCGCCGCGGTTCGTGGCCACGGCATCCCAGGGATCTCAGCAGTACTGGCCGTCGGGCGCGGTGCTCGACGCGGACCACGACGGTCGCCTCGATCTCGTGCTCGCCGACTTCGACGCTCGACGCCCGACGCTCGTGCTACGGAACTCGAGCGGTGCCGGCCATTGGCTCGCCGTGGAAGCCGAGCCCGGTAGCCGTGTCGAGGTGTTCGATGAGGGGAGCGACCGCACGTTGGTCGCGGCCACCGTGGTAGATGGAGCGACCGGGTTCGGCGCCGGATCCGGCCCTGTCGCGTGGTTCGGGCTGGGCGTCGTCGCGGGCCCGGTCGACGTACGAGGCACTCGTGCCGATGGGCAGAGCTTCCGCCTCCGGCGCGTGCCGGTTGATCGCGTCGTGGCGGTGACGTGTCGGTAGCCGCATTCCGGATGCGCGGTGTGTAGATCGCGGTGCAGGTGTCGTATGCGAGAGTGGACACGCACCCGAAGTCAAGGATGGATCGTCGCCACGCGTGCCGCACGCAGGACGGCCTCGATCATGCGGTCGGTTCGCCACGACCTGCGTGTACGGCTGTCTCGTCGTGGGTGACGCCGAGCGCGCCCGGAAGCACGCCGAGGGTCGCCAGCTTCTGTTCCACCATTGATGGATCGGTGCCGAAGAGCACCGCCATGAAGTCGCAGTCCGTCTGGCGGACACGGACGGGTACTTCGGCGGGGTATCGACGAACGGAGCGGACGTAGGTGGCGAATCGCCCGAGCGCCGCCAGCGTCGATTCATCCCACGTCTCGGTCGGTTCGGAACGCTCGGCGTCGTGCATCGCGGTCAGATCGATCTCCGCGGTGCTCCCCAGGATCTCGTCGACCCCGACCACGAGGACCTGGGCGAGGCGGAACAGCCGGGGTACCGACATCGTGCGCTCGCCCCGCTCGTAGGCGCCGAGCGCCGACGCCTTGAACTCACCGTTCGTGCGACGCTCCACGTCGTGCAGCGTCAGGCCGAGCGCTTGGCGACGATGCCGGAGTCGAGCCCCGATGCTCACCGGGTCTGGCATCACAATTGCTCCGCCACTGGGATCCCGCCGTCCGCCCTCGTTCCCGCGCCTCCGGTGCGCGCCATGGCGAAGCCAGCGTAACGGCGAGTGCAGTTCGGAGAGGGGACCCTGCCGAGGTCCCCATGCGTGGCTACCTCGGCACGATCGCGGGTGTTCGTCGGCGGCTCTGGAGACGGCCTTGCCGGTGGTGGCGAAGTTCGGAACCGGAGCCCTCGCTCGAGTCGCAGTGACGATCAGGGCCGGTCAGGCGGAGTCGAGACTCCCGCGGATGCCGGACGACCGAGAGGTCACGGTCTCGTGCGGCTGCGTGGTCTGACCGTCCGCGGCGTCGTCGAACGCCGAGGTGTGCAGCTTCACGACGAACTCCCGGCGGTATCCGGGCTCGTGCAGCAGCGTGTCGATGCACTGCGTCGAGGTGCAGAAGCGCCCGGTGGCCTCCAAACGCTCGGCCGTTCCGGTGGCTCGAGCGTCGCTCTGCCGGAGCACGAGACGAGCGGTGAGGGCGGCGAATGCGCACACCGCCGCCAACGCGACGACGAGCAACCGAACGGGATCTCCCGCGGGACGCGACGCGAAGACGGGTACCAGCATGGCGAGGAAGCACAGGGGCAGGAACAGCCCCGCTGCGCTTCGCGCCGTCGCCGACCGGATCTCACACCGTGACCGTTCACCACTCGCCTCTCCCCCCGGCTGTGGATAGTCGCGACCATGTTGTCTGATGTACCCATCCGACGCGCGGATGATGCATTCAGACCTGTCTGCGCGACAGCAAATCTGACGAATTGGCCGGATTCACCCACCCCGTCGAAATGGGTGGATGCGTGACGATAGCGCTTCGCTCGCGACCGCGCCCGAGTCAGGAACCGGCGGCGGAGCTCTCAGGACGGCTCCGGGCCGCCTGGGCCGCGAGGCCGAGCAGCACCGTGCGCGCCCGATCGTGGTCGCCACGCACGACCAGATCGTCGAGCACCGCGAGCGCGTCGTCGAGCTCCAGCTCGGGAAGACGGAACGGCTCGATGCTCATGAACTGGTCGTCGTCGTGCTCGGCCGAGAGACGCTCGGCGGGCCCGATGAGCGCCTCGGCGAGGTTCTCGCCCGGACGCAGGCCGGCGAGGCGGATCTCGATGTCCTCGTGCGGCTGGTAGCCGCAGAGCCGGATCATGCGCTCGGCGAGCTCGTAGATGTTGACCTGCTCGCCCATCTCCAACGCGAGGATCGGTTGGTCGTGCACCGTGGACGCCCCGAGGAGCACGAGGCGGACCGCCTCGTCGGTGCTCATGAAGTAGCGCGTCATGTGACGATCGGTGACGGTGACGGGGCCACCCTCGGCGATCTGGCGTTGGAACGTCGGGATGACGCTGCCGCGGCTGCCCAGGACGTTTCCGAACCGGACCGCTCCGTAGCCGGAGTGGGCGCGCGAGCCATCAGGATCTGCTCGGCCACCCACTTGGTCGCGCCCATGACGCTGGTGGGTGTCGCCGCCTTGTCGGTGGAGATGAACACGACGTGCTCGCTCTGCGCCTTGATGCATGCGTTGAGCACGTTGAGCGAGCCGAACACGTTGGTGCGGATGGCCTCGCACGCGAAGTCCTCGAGGATCGGCACGTGCTTGTGCGCCGCCGCGTGGAAGACGACTTCGGGCATGACGTCGGCGAAGATCGCATCGACGACCGACGCGTCGCGGATGTCACCGAGCTTGAGCTCCGCGGCGCCGTCGATCTCCTGCATCGCGTCGTGCAGATGGGTCTCGTCGTGGTCGAGCAGTGCGAGTCGAGCCGGCGAGAACGCCACGACCTGCCGCACGATCTCGGAACCGATCCATCCTCCGCCTCCGGTCACCAGCACCCGCTTGCCGGTGAGCATCGCCGCGATCGGCTCGAGGTCGATGCTGACCGACGTCCTGCGGAGCACGTCTTCGATGTCGAGCTCGCGGATGTCGCGGAGACGCGGCATGCCGTGGACCCACGATCCCGATGCTCGCAGCACACGGACGGGCACGCCGGCGGTGTCGGCGGTGTCGGCGACCTGGCGCACGAGGTCGCGGGGCGCGTCGGGGACGGCCATCAGCACCTGGTCGACGCGATACGCGGTGATGACCTCACCCAACCGGTCGACGTCTCCGTCGACGGGAACGCCGTGGATCGTGCGCCAACGGAGGGACGCGTCACCGTCGACGGCGACGACTGGCAGCAAGCCGAGTTGGGGGTTCGCGAGCATCTCGCGCATGGCGGAAGCCGCCTCGTTGCCGGACCCCACGACCGCGACCCGCACACCGGTTCCCTGCAGGTTCGAGCGTCGGAACGCGAACAGCCGCGACTGGAACCGGACGAGCCCGAACAGGAACGTGGCGAGGAACGGTCCTGACACCACCACCGAGAGCGGGAACCGATTGTCGCGCAAGCCGAAGATCGCGAGCAGCACGGCGAGCGTGACGGCGCTGGCCATCAAGAGCCGGCGCGCTTCGTCGATGCTGGCGTGACGCCACGTGCGTCCGTACCCACCGCACGCCAGCGTCGCGAGCACCTGGACCATGCATGCGATCGGTACGAACATGCGGAAGTTCGACCAGTACCGCCCCGGCACCGAGAAGTCGAAGCGCAGCATCAGCAGGAACGTGTAGGCGACCAGCGCCATCACGATGTCGAGCAGCATGAGCGGGATGTCGCCTCGGATCTGGCTCATCGCGCACGCGCGAAGCGCAGGCTGAGCCGACGCGAGTTCGACTGTTCCTGCTGCCCCCGAGGCCCGCTCGCCGCCATTCTGCCCTGCACCCCTTCCGAGTCGTCCCGCTGACCACACGACTTGAGTCTCGAGACCCGAGCCGGGGGACTTCACTCGCCCGGGAGGATCATACTACGAAGCGTGGGATTTCCACAGAGCGTGTTCAATTTGTCACACAAGTCTGACGTACTCGCTGCGTTCTGTGGGGTCGACCGAACACGGAGCGTGGTCTCACAGGCACTCACCGGTGAATTTCCGGAGCCGGAGGGTGCTCTTGGTGCCGAACCGGCACGCCGACGTGGGAGACGACCCTCGACCGTCCGGACCGGATCTCGAGGGTGCGCCTGCTCAGCCGGGACCGTTGAGCCGATCCCACAAGTTGGCGCGGGCCGACCGCACGACGTGGACCCGGACGCTCGTCGTCCGTTCGAGGGACACCGTCGCGGTCGCCGCGCTGCGGCGTGTCAACCTTGGCCCGCACCGCCTTGTTGATCCGCCAGGACGGTGGCACGCCGATGGCGAGGTGCACCTGATCGACCTGGTACGTGGGCTGGTGGTGGATCCGCAACGTGTACCAACCGTCTCTGAGGGGGACGTTGCCGTCGAGGGTCGCCGACACGGTCTTCGTCGAGTTGGACGGGATGTCGACGAACGTGGACGCGACCTGCTGGCCGCGCTCGCGCTGCTGGTTGAACCCGGTGGGCGCGCCATCGACCGTGGTGGTGTCGATGCGCAACGGTGAGTACAGCGAGAACATGGAACGGTTCTCACCGGCGACGAACCCGTCCTTGAAGGGCCCGATCACGATCTGGGGCAGGCCCTCCGCGGGGGCCTCGTTCGTGAGCGCGACCGACACCGTCGTCTGCACGGCGGCCGACGTGCCGTCGTCGGTGGGCGCGAGTCGGACGTCGGCGTCGACGGTGCGCTTCAGGTAGATGTCGATCTTGTTCGCTCCCGCGTTCGAGGTCGTGACCGCGAGCGCGTCGTCTCGAGGCGCCGCGAGCCGGCCCGCGATGTCGAGCTTCTCGGCGAGGCGTTGTTCGTCGGGGCGGGCGAACGCGAAGATGAGGTGGTCCTCGTGGGCCGCCTTGCCCAGGACCTTCGAGATCTGCGGCGGTCGGCCGAGGTTCTCGGAGGTGGCCTTCTCGACTGCCGCCTGTGCGATGTCGCCGAGGAAGTCGGCGCGCTCGGGGGTCTCGGCGAACGCGGCGTACTCCTCCTTCAACGCGATGTCCACGACGTTCTCGGCGTCGACCGGCACCGGCCAGCCTTCGACCTCGACCGGCCCGGTGAGCTCCAGCAGCGCCGCGAGCCCCGCGGGGTCGACGGCCATCACGCCGTCGACGGGTCCGACGCCCGCGTGAGGAGCGAGCGCCATGAGCACCTTCCCCACGCTGGGGAAGTCGGGCGACAGGTTGACGTTCTGGAGGGAGCGCTCGGGCTTGAACTCCGCGTAGCGGTTCGCGTAGTCGGCGGGGGCGTCGAGTGCGGGTTGACTGAGGGCGAGGGCTTCGTTCCACTCGCGCGTGCGCTTCAGACGATCCACGTGCAGCTTGCCGTTCTCGGCGGTCAGCACGCCGTAGCTGCCGATGAAGCCGCCGGTGGCTCGGGACTCGGCGTTGTTCTGCACCACGAGGAGGTACCGACGAGGGCCGTCGGCACCGAAGAGGGCGGGCGCGAGTCGAGCAGCCAGCGTCGCGTTGCCGGCCTCGGCCGCGGCCTTGGCGAGCTCGCGGTGCACGTCGTCGGCGGCGTCGCGGATCGTCGGGAGCAGGTACGGATCGTCACGCACCTCCTGCAGACGACGCTCCGCGTCGTCGAGGACCTCGGTGGCTCGCGCGAGCTTCGGGGTGATGGCGCGCACCTCCTCGACGGGGAGCCGTCCACCGACCACGTCGAGCGCGTCGGGTTGGACCGCACCGGCGACCGCCCCGCCGGCGTCGGCGAGGTCGGAACCGATCGCGGCCAGGCTCCTGGCCGCGGCCATGTTCGAGGCGAGGTAGGGCACGGCCAGGCTGGGGAGGACGAGCGGTGTGTTCAGATCGTCGTGCGCGGCCTCGAAGTCGTGTGCGGCCGCACGGAACGCGCGCCGGGCCGCGGCCGTGTCGCCGTCGCGGGCCGCCGACAGCCCCGCCTTCGCGTGGTCGCGCCCGCTGTCCATGAGGTCGTATGCGTCCTTCGCGGCGAGCGCGGTCGCGGCGACCCCGACCGACACGACCACCAACACGACGACCATGCCCAGCGCCACCCAGCGACCGATGTGGCGCGTCGGCGCCTCGGTGCACGTCCCGCGCACGGCGAGCACACCGACGACGAGCAGCAGGACGAAACCACCGAGCGCGGCCCACGCCGGGGCGAGGACGGCGCGTCCGCTGAACACCGCGAGCGTGGACAGCGCACCTTGGACGAGGAGCAACACGGCGACGGCCCTGCCTCGCGACCAGCCGCGCGCCTGCAGGCGGTCGGGGAGGTGGTCGTCGCCGGCCTGCGCGAGCGGTTCCCGTCGTCGGAACCGGCCGACGGCCACGAGAGCGGCGTCGAGCGCGAAGAGTCCCACGAGCAGCGTGGGTGTCAGGGCGGGTCGCGCGCCACCGTCGACCGGGTCGATGAGCAGCGCGCCGAGCGCGAGACCGAACCCGGTGGCGACGCGCAGCGCACGGCCGACCGCGGTCGGCCCGGACACCGCAGCGGCCAGTGCCGCCGCAGTGACGGCAGCCATGGCGATCGCGAGATCCTCGTCGTGACCGAATCCGGCCAGGGCGTACACGCCGAGCGCGGCGAGGACGCTGACACCACAGATCCACCCACGGGCACGCGTGATGCCCTCAGCCGCGAATGCCACCCCGACCAGCACGAACAGCGTGAGGGCGACGTCGAGCGCCTCGACGCGGGTTGCATCGAACCGGACACCTGCAACCAAGGCGACGAACGCCGCCAACCCGACGACGATGATCATGATCCGGTCGGTGCGCCTCGTCGTGCCGGCACGCGGGAACAGTCGCTCCGCGGTCCACTCCAGCACCAGCACTGCCACGCCGACGAGCGAGAACACGAGCAGCGAGTTGTCGACCGTGGCGGCCAGGGGCGGAGCTGTCACCCCGGGCAGGGTAGGCGGGTGCACGGGCGTGAACGGGTGCAGGGATCCGCCGAGATGAAAGGGTTCAAGCTGGGTGGTCGAGGCTCCGAAGTAGGTAGACGAGGGCGTGTGGAGACGGGTGTGATGGTCAGCACCAGCCACGCGAGGCAGCATGGGGATCTTGCGTGAGCGCGACAAGCAGAAGCACCTGGACTACCAGGAGCTCTTCGATCCGGCGACGAGGCTGCCGCGACGGCACCTCGTGCGGGATCGCCTGGAGGTCGCGCTCGCCCGTGCGGGACGGACACGACGGAACGTCGGGGTCTTCTTCGTCGGTGTCCTGGTGCCCGAGGACCTGTCCTCGGGGCCTGGTTCGTCCTTCGATGTCCTGCCCCTGATCGCAGGCCGCCTCCGATCGGCGGTACGGCCCGACGACACGGTCGGGCGTCTCGGCGAGTACGAGTTCATCGTGGTGTGCAACGACGTCAGCGACGAGGCCGACCTGGCCGCGGTCGCCGACCGGCTCCGTTCGGTCATCGGTGTGCGGGTGTTCCTCGACGAGTCGAAGTCGGTCATGTCGGCGAGCATCGACGCTCGCCTCGGTCGGCCCCAGGACCGGGCCACCGATCTGTTGAGTCGTTGATTCGGCGCTGCTGAGCGCCGATCCCGAGGATCCGTGACGCGCGTCCGGTCGCGACGTCTGTAGTACCGACGCCGGCATGCGGTGACGTCGCCGACCCGCTGGTCGGTTCCTTGGGGGCGAGGCCGAGATGAGACGCAGGGCAGCCGAGGTCGCGGCTCGGGGCGGACCGCTTCGTCGTGCCTCGACGGACCCGCGCGCGCCCGGACCCCGGCCGCGACCGGGGCGTGTCGTCGCCTTCGTGGTCGGGCTCGTCACCGTCCCGGTCGCCGCCGGGATCGTGCTGCTCGGAGCCGGCGCGCAGGTTCCCGCGCCGGGCCCGGTGCTCCTGCTGGCGATGGTCGCGACCCTCGCGGTCAACCGGAGCGTCTTCTTCCCGAGCGAGCAGGCGGCCACCGCCGAGGTCGCGATCGTGCTCGCGGCGGTGACCGGCTTCGCGGACACGTCGCCCTGGTTGGGACCGCTCGTGGTCGCGTTGCTCGTGGGCCCCCTCGACGTTTCGCACTGGGAGAGCCGGTCGTTCGTCCGGATGGCCTACAACGCCGGGAACCGTGGTGCAGCCGCGCTGGCCGCGACCGGCGCCTTCGCCGCCATCGGCGCGCACGCCGGTGTCGCGCCCGCGGCGCTGGCCGCAGCCGCGGCCTTCGTCGTCGTCGACCTCGCGGTGTCGACGACCCTGCTCCTCGCCCAGGGCACCCCGGCGCGCCTGGCACTGGCCGGGGTTGCGTCGGTCGACCGGTTCGGACTCCCCCTGGCGGTGTCGGGCGCGACGATCGGCTTCGTCGTCGACGGGTTCGGCTGGTGGATGGCGGCGCTCGCGCTCGTCCCGTTGGCGTTCGTGCCCGAGTTGCTCATCGTGGCACGGGCGCGAGGGACCGGGAGCCGTCGGGCGTGGCGAGCCGGCGGGATCCTCGGTGCCGGCGCGATCGCGAGTGGCGCGTGGTGGCTCCTCCTCCCGTCGAGCACCCTCGCCTCGTCGGCCGCGCTGCTCACCATCGGCGTGTTGCTGGGCGTCGAGCTCGACGCCGATCCCGACGGACGGCCGTCGCCGTTGGTCGTCGTCGTGGTCGTGGCGGCGGCCGTCGTGGTCCCGCGCGACGGCGCCTACCTCCTCGCACCACTCGCGGCGATGGCCACCTGCGCCGCCACCTGGTGGTGCGCCACCCCCCGCCCCCCTCCCCGACGCGTGTGCGTCACGGGTGTCGTCGTGATCGGCGGATCGCTGGGAATCGTTGCCGCCGCGTCCGCCGTCGGCACTCCGCTGGGATCCGTCTTCGGTGCGTTGGTCGCCGCGGTCGCCGTCACCTTCGTGCTGGTGGCGCTCGAGCGACACGGCGCGTCGGTGGCGGCGTTCGGTTGGAGCCTTCCCTTCGTCGGTGTGGCCGCGGCGATCGCGGGCGTCTGGCGGGTCATCGGGCCGTCGGGGGTGTTGGTGTTCGTGGCCTGGGCGGGCGCGACGGCCGTCGTCGCCCGATCGTTCGGTGCGACGCCCTGGCGCGTCCGACCGTCGGTACCCGCCACTCGCCCCGTGCTCCGCGCTCGTCGCCGCGTCGGTCACCGCGCTCGTCACGACATACTTCACTCCGCACGTCACCGTGTCGGTCTGGTCGTGGCGGCCGGTGCCGCGGGGGCGCTCGCGGTGGTCTCGATCGTCTCCACGGCACGCGGCGTTCGGACCACCGCAGGATGGCTGTCGGTCGCAGTGATCGAGTCGATGGCCGTGATCGTCCTCGTGGGCATCCGACAGTGGCGTCTCGCACCTCGCGCGAGGACGCGAGCGGCGGTGCTGGCCGGGGCGAGCGCGCTCGCGGGGGTGGCCACGGGCGACGCGTTGGCCAAGGGCCTCGGTTGGGCGTCGGTCGCGCTCGGCGTTGCGGCGGTCACGCTCGTGGGCACCGGATGGCGGCCGGCGCGGTGCGTGGATGCGGTCCGCCCGACCGCCCCGACCGGTCGACGCCGGTGAACGCGCCCTCGTTCCCCGAGGCGTGCCCCGCCGACGCGTGCGAGGTCGTGCGCCACCGGTCGCCGCGCCCGCCCGTTCCGCCGCGCCGGGTCTCGGCCTACGCGATCGGTGTGCTCCTGCTGGCGTTCGGGGTGTGCGGTTGGCTCCTCGTGGGAGACGCCGAGCTTCCCCCGCTCGGTGTCTGCGTCGTCCTCGCCGTGCCGCTGACCCTGTGCATGAACCGGTTCGTGTTCTTCCCGAACGAGGTCGGCGCCACGGCCGAGGCAGCCACGCTGTTCGCGGCGATCGTCGGCTTCCGGGCCGAGAGCCCAGTGCTCGGGCCGGTGCTGCTCGCGCTGCTCGTCGGTCTGCTCGACGGTCGACACTGGGAGCGGCGGTCCTTCGTCCGGATGAGCTACAACTCGGGGAGCCAGGCGCTCACCGTCCTTGCCGCCGCGTGCGCGTTCGGACTCATGACGAGTGAGGCGGGCGCTTCGGCACCGCAGCTCCTGGCTGCGTCCGCGTTCGCCGCCCTCGTCTACGTGGGTGTCGAGAGCGGCTTCGGTGTCGTCCTCGTCGCCTTGCTCGGCGAGCCAGTGAGGACCGCGCTGCGCCACCAGGTGCCGGTCAACGCGCTGGCCGTGCCCCTCGCGCTGTTCGGCGCAGTCGCCGTGCTCACGGTGGCCCCGACGAACTGGTGGTTGGTCGGACTCGTCCTGGTGCCCACCGCGTTCGTACCGGAGCTCGCGCTCGTCGGTGTGCGGAGACCGTCGCTGCGTCGACGGGTGCTGGGCGTGCTCGCGCTCGCGTCGTGCGCGCTGGTGGTGCTGGTCCTCGACCTGCTGGTGCGCGGTCAGGGGTTCGGGGGACTCGTCGGGATCGTCGCGTTCGCGCTGCTGCTCGGGGCCGACCTCCGGCCGCCATCGTGGCGCGGTCTCGCTCCTGTCGCCGTGGTCATCCTGGCCGCGGCCGCCGGGATCGCGTCGGTGTCGTGGCTCGTCGTCGCGTCCGCGAGTGCGATCGCCGTCGTCTTCAGCACCGGACGTCACCGCGTCGACGCGATGTGGTCGCTCCCCCTTGCACTCGCCGCGGCGACGGCGGCCGCGGCCGTGGGTTCGATCGCGCTCCCGCCGGGTCTGCCGATCCTGGTCGTCGGCGCCGCGGTCGTCGGCGCCGCTGCGCTCTGGGGCTCCTTGCCCTGGCCGAGCCGGCTCGTCGGTCCGTGGAGCGCGCGACGGCGACCGGTCTGGCCCATCGTCGTGCTCGTCGTCCTCTCGTCGCTCGCGCTGCTCTCGTCGGTCTGGTGCTTCGCGACGGGCGCGCCGATCGCCGGACGAATCGCCACCGCGGCCGCCGCCACCACGCTGGCCTGCGCGATGTCGGGTGTGCGGCAATGGCGGTTCGCCCCTCGCGCCCGGCGACGTGACCGGACGCTCCTCACCGTCGGGGGCATCGTCGTCGCTGCGCTCCTCGTCCCGGTCGTCGCCAGGTCGAGCGACGTGGTTGCAGGCGTCGGCGTGGTCGCGACCGCGGTGGCCGTGAGCGTCGCGGTGGGATGCGCGAGGTCGGTGCGGCGGGCGCGTCGAGCCGTCGACGGGCCGGCGGGGGATCGAACGCGCGTACCGTGAACGGATGACGCGGGGGTCGACAGCTGCGTTCGGCCTCGCGGTGGCGGCATTCGGTCTGCGGTCCGGGCACGCACTGCCGGAGCGCGCGGTGCCACCCGGGTCGGCGGCGGCCCTGATCGAGGAGTGCGAGCGCCATGGGACCCTGGGTCTGCTCGGCGAAGCGGTGCGCGCGGGCGCGCTCGCGCTGGCGCCCGACGCCCGGGGCGCGCTCGAGCTGCGCATGCGCGCGCAGGCGCGCCACGACCTGTCGGTCGAGCTCGCCCTCCTCCGTCTGGGTCACGAGCTCACCGCCGCGGGTCTCGAATGGCGTGCCGTCGGCTCGGCGGCACTGGCGCGCACCGCCTACCCGCGCGGAGCTGCGCTCGCTCGACCACGCACAGGTACTGGTCGACCGGGCGGATGCAGCGAGCGCTTGGGCGATCGCCGGAGTGCCGGCGGTGGCGGCGAACGTCGACCCGGTCCGGACGCTGCCGTACCCGCGCGGTGACCTCCTCGCGCCTCCCTACCGGTTCCCGCTAGGCGGCTACGAGTTGGCGACGGTGCCCATGCCCCAGCGCCTCGTGCTGCTCTGCCTGGACGACGACCGCGCCAGGACGCGCCGAGTGGCCCATCTGCGTGACGTCGCCGAGGTCGTGGTGCGCGAGCAGCCCCCGCTGGTCGACGTGTTGCTCCTCGCCCGCGCCTGGGGTTGCGAGTCGGAGCTCGTGAGCACGTTGGTCGCGACGTGGGACGTGCTCGCGCTCACCGAGGATCCCGCGCTCGTCACGTGGGCCCGGACGCAGTGAGCGGACGATACGTGCGCGACCCGCGCACGCTGTGGCGGCTGACCCTCGACGCCGTCGTCGTGCTCGCCCCGGGTCGGGAGCACGCGGTGGTCGTACCCGACGCCGGACCGGCGGTGTGGGCGTGGTTGCAGGACCCGCGCGCGCTCGACGAGATGGCGACGCTGCCGGGACTGGTCGACTGGGGCACGGCCGCGGTGGCGCGGGCGGCCGCTCGCCTCCTCGAGTGCGCGGCGATCCTGGAACTGCCCGCCGACCTACCTGGTGACTGACTGCCCCGGGGCTTCGCTCAGGTCTGGTTCGAGGCGCCGCGACGCTGGCGCGCCACGAACACCAGCGCACCTCCGAACACCACGAGTCCGGCCGCGATCCAGAAGATCGGGACGGTGTCCGACGAGCCGGTGAACGCCAGCGACGACTTCGCCGGGTCGTCGACGCCGCGGGCTCTCACGGCGCTCGCCGGCTCGACGCTCGGCGAAGGGGGATATTGCTCCGACTGCGCCACGGCGACCGCCGCGGGCGTGAGCAGCAACACCAGCATCGCCACCCCGAACACCACGAACCACCTGCGAGTGACCCCAGCCATAGCTTTCCCCGTCTCCTCGGCGGTTGCGCCCAGCGCTTCCGAGCGTTGCCTCGAATGCATCATAGTGCCACGCTCAGCGGTTGACTGCCAATCGCCGCCACTGAGCGTGGTAGATTGGCGCGTCGCAGCATGGTGAGGAAGTGATTTGACCGGTTCGGGGACGAGTCCGTACGCACAGCGTGGTGCCGGGGACCCTCTCCGATGGGGGTTCGCTATGATTCCCGGCGGTGCCGTCCCATGGGATCCTCGAAGAAGCCCAGGAAGAAGCCCGGGAAGCGCAAGGTTGAGGGGGCCCGTGGTCCGGCTGCCCACGACGGCGCTGCGGTCGAGGCTCTGGACCGCGTCCCCACGGAGTCGTTCGTCGGATTGTGCGCCTCGATCGAGGACATCAGCCGCCGCCTCGACGTCCTGGAGCGCGGGATGGAGCGCACGGTGCTGCTCCACCAGCGTACGAACACACTGCTCGAGCTCCTCGCCGGCTCGGCCTTCGACATGGAGCTCGATGGGCCGCCCCGCCAATGATCCCGTTGGTCGGGAGTGGTCAGGGCCGACCGGTCCAGGTCTCGCGTCGGAACACCTTCGTCCACCACTGCTCCGCGGGAACCCGCTGCTCCGCGGGAACCCGCGCGACCGCGACTTCGCGCTCGTCCGGGACCGCGTCGAGATCAGCACGCTGCTGCAGCACCGATCGCAGATCCTCGAGGTTCTTCGTCTGCGCGTCGTGCAGCTCCTGGAGACCGAGCGCGCGCTCGCGCCACATGACCGCGCGCCGCTGCCAGTCGGCCAACTCGGCCTCGAGCGCCTCGACGCTGCGATCCGATCCGGTCCACCCGTTCGTGGAGGACGGCGCCACCGCGGAGGCGTCGGTCGTGGACACCCGCGCACCCGAGGGCGGGATCGGGTTGTCGTGCGCGTCGGGTGTCGGGTCCGTCGAGTGCTCCATGTGCTCTCCGATCGACCGTGCCCGCCGCTCGCCGATCGTTGTAGCCAGCTCGGGGGTGGCCAGGCAAACCCGGTACGCCCGTACGCCGCAGCTGTCGGGATCGGGCCACGACCGGTGAGCTCACGAAGGGGTCGCGGGTGAGTCGCGATGGCGGGCCGCGCCACGGGCTGCGCTCCGACCGCGGCGTGGTCACGCTCGTCGTGGCGATGCTGGTCGCGCTGCTCGGTGCGGGCGTCGTCTGGTCGGTCAGCCGCGCCGGTGGGGACGACATCGCGACCGCCGCCCCGCGCGCCACTGGCGACGCACCGTCGGCCACGTTGCGCATCCTCGAGCCCGGCGGTGAGCTCCGACGCGCGGGCAAGTCGCAGTTCCGTGCCGCCCGCGACGGCCAGGTGTTGCGACAGGGCGACACGGTGCGCTCGGACGCCACCGGCACGCTCGAGGTCGACTACGCCGACGGGTCCCTGACCCGTCTCGCGTCGTCGACGGAGTTCACGATCGAACGACTCACGGAGGAGCGCGGCGGGCGACAGACCCTTGGCGAGCTGACCGTCGGCGAGACGTGGAACCGCGCGGCCAAGGTCACGGAGACCGGATCGTTCGAGATGCGGTCGGGAGGCACCACCGCGGCAGTGGAGGGAACGGCATTCGCGTTCTCGTGCAGCGGCGTCGGCGCCGAACACACGTGCACGGTCATCGACGTCGTCGACAACGTCTCGGTCACGACCACGGGCGGAGCGATCGCACAGCTCACGCCCGCCACGGGGGTGGTCTCGAACGACGACGTGCTCGGCCCGATGCGCACCTACTCCCGCGAGGAGCTCGCGGGCAATCCGTTCGTCCTCGAGAACCTGATGCTCGACCAGGCCGCGGGCAAGGGCAATGGGCTCGGAGATCTCCCGGCGTCGGTCGTCGGGACCGCGAGTGGAGCGCAGGGCAGCGGGCCGACCACTCCGACGACCACGACGCCCGGCGCCACCGTCGTCGTCGAGGCGGCTCCCGAAGAGGTGCCACCCCCGCCGCCTCCTCCGCCCCCGCCCCCGCCGCCCCCTCCTCCGAGTGACCCGCGTTGCGTGAGCGAAGGATGGACGCGGCTGGTCGGTGCGGCCGGTCAGACCTTCCACGACGAGCAGGCGTGCTCCGACTTCGCGCTCGCCGGCGGCGAGTTCGCGGTCCCGGGCAACGGCGTCTTCGTCGTGCCTCGCGGGTCGGTCGTGACGCTGAGCGCGACGTCCGACGGCGCGTGCAACGAGCTCCAGTACGGGTACGTGGTCCAGCTGGACGAATCGACGACGACATCAGCGCTCGTCGGCGTTCCCCGCGAGGGGACGCCCTGCGGCGGCACGTTGGGATCCGGTGATCTCCCAGGGTTCGACACCGCGGTGCTCCTCCGGCTCTTCCTCCAGGACGACACGTGCGCCGCCACGCGATTCCTCTCCGACGGGGACCACGCCGCCCAGCCCGGTGCATCGATGGTCGCATTCATGGACGCAGAGGCCGACTGCTCGTTCGAACACACCTCCCGGCCTCCGGATCTCGATGCGCCCCAACGCAACTTCGACCTCGAGGTGACCGTCGCGATCGGGCCGCAACCCGAGCTCTGAACGGCGTCGGAACGCCGTCGATCGGCGGGGTCATGATGGAGTGCCTTCGAAGTACGTCTCGAGCGTGCGCCGGACTTTGGCGCGGCCGCGTTGGAGCAGCACCCGTTGGTTCACTTCGGTCAACCCGAGCGCAGCACACACCGCCGACAACGACCACCGGTCGACGTCCTGCCGCCTGCAGCCCGGCGACGACGCAGTCTCCACCGGGCGACGGCATCGACGGCCCCGGAGCGCGGCAACTCCTGCGGGTACCCGAAGTGGTTCACGAGCCAGCGGGCGCGCCGCGGCGCCAGTGCGGAGAGGAGCGACGGGATCTCCGACCACGCCAGCACGAGGACGAGGTCGGGTGACGGGGTCATGCGTCGCACCCGAGCGCGGATCTCGATCGCCTCGAGGAAGGTGATCGCCCACGGGCGCTCCGTCCGTCGGCGCAGCTCGTACGGCCATCGCCGCCAGCGGCGCACGGCGAAGGGTGCCGACGGGTGCTCGTGTTCGCGGATCCAACCCAGGCTGGTCAGCAGCTCCACCCGGTACCCGAGCTCGGTGTGCGCCTCGGCGAGCTGCGCGGCGCGAGCCGCGAAGTGCCCGCTCGGCACATGCGCCCGCGTCTCGACGATCAGCACAGTGCGCGGAGCCGTTGCCATCGGCCTCACCGTAACGAAGTGATGGCTCCCACCGAGTGCTCCGGATTCAGCGCCGCGCCCGCGACGCCGGCGCGCGCGTCAGCGCAGGGTCAGGTGCTTGAGGTCGAGGTACTCGCTCACCTCGAGCGCCGACTCGAACTCCTGCATCATCGCCTGGGCCTCGGCCGGCATCTCCTTCTTCTCGTTGGCGCGTGCGTCGGCCTCCGAGGAGAAGTAGACGATGTCGGTGTAGCCATCGCCGTCGTCGTGGATGGCGACGACCTCGCCGATCACGTCGGGGCGCGCCGCGCCGAGCACCTTCTCGGCGTCGGCGGCGCGCGTGAACATGGTGTCCGCCTTGGCCCTGTCCCTGATGGTCCCGGACATCACCTGCACGAACCCGGCGTCGTCCTTGCCTCCACCGAAGAGGGTCTCGATGCGCGAGCAGTCGTGGATGGTGACGTGGTCGACGACCTTCTCCATCTCGGCGAACCACTCGCCCTGCTCCGGGCGCTCGCTGTTCCGCATCGCCGCTTCCTTGGATTCGAAGCGGGCCGCGACCATGAACCGTCCGTCGTCGGTCGTACCCTCGGTGACGCCCAGGAACCCGGTCGCACCCGGCCGGAGCTCGGCCTCCCACCGATCACCGAGCCGTTGGAACGCGTCGGCGTCGTTGACCGTGCCGCTGATCACCTGGATGAACATGGTGTGCTCCCTTCGAGCTGCTCGTCAGCTGGTTGTCTGGCCGGCGTTGGCGATGGGCACTCCGAAGGCCCGGCACCACACCAGCACCGTCCATCCGGGGCCGACGTCGGTGCCGGATGGGACCTCGTAGTACTGCGTGCCCTGGTTCCCGCGCAGGGCGTCGAGCTCGAGACCGTCGCCGGGGCTCTCGCGGTCGAGGCCGGGGACGACGAACACACGGTAATCAGGGCCCGGCTCGATGTCGATGGCCTCGAGCCCGACGACGCGCGAGCCGTCGGGGCGTTCGTAGACCGACGCGGTGCCGGAGGCGTCGTGGCCGACGCCGCGCAAGGTCCCGCTGGAGATGCGCACCGGCTCGGTCGCCGCAAGAGTGGTGGGCGCGGGTGCGGGCGCAGGTGTCGTCGAGCCCGGGCCCGTGGTGGTCGGTGTCGTCGAGGATGGTGTGGTGGGCTCCGCGGCCGCGGCCGGGAACTCCTCGACGACCTCGGTGTCGCGCAGCGTCGGGACGACGAGCACGACGATGGCGGCGCAGGCGACCACGGTCAGCAGCACGCTCCGCCACACCGGGCGCTTCAGCACTCGGGGGAGGACGGCGAGGGAGAGCACCAGCCAGCCGGCGAGGAACGCCGCGTTCACGACGAGGGCGCGTGTGCTGTGGACCGCGGACGTGAAGGCGTTGGGATGGACGACCAACATGACCGCCATCCCGCCGAACAGCACGGCCTGCGGGAGCACGAGCCAGAAGCGCCTCACCCCTCACTCCACGTCGCGACCTTCACCATCTTGTTCGTCGTCACGTGATCCATACGGCTCAGTCGCCGAATTCGGATCAGCGTCGCGGCCGGCGTCGGAGCCGGGTCGCGAGCTGCGTTGGTACTCCGTGATCGACGCCTGCCCCATCACGAGCATCGCTGCGACCGCGGCGAGGAGCCCCGGGACCACGAACCCGGGGCGAGCGCACGGCCACCGCCAGGAGCACCCGGGACGCCCGCAGGACGGCGTCGACGACCTGGTCGTCGTTCAAGTGGATATTGCAAGTATTGCATGCTGCATGTAACGGAGGGCTGGGGCGCGTGGACTGCACCCCGTGGCTCGAGTGGGGTCGGTGAACGTAGGCGGGGTGCGGACGGTGGCGTGGCAGGGCCGCGCCGTCACCACCGGGATCTGGAAGGCACCGGTTGACGGCCGGGTCGCGGTGCGGGGAGTGAACCTCGCCGGCGACGACCAGGCCGACCGGCGCGTGCACGGTGGGCCCGACAAGGCGGTCTACGCGTACGCGGTCGAGGACTACGCGTGGTGGTCGCACGAGCTCGGGCGCGAAGTCGACGCGGGGACGTTCGGCGAGAACCTCACCATCGAAGGACTCGACCTCGGCGCGCTGGTGATCGGGACCCGTTGGCGGGTCGGGAGCACCGAGCTCGAGGTGTCGCAGCCCCGCACGCCGTGCTTCAAGCTCGGCATCCGCATGCGCGACGCAGGGTTCGTCGATCGCTTCGCCGCCGCCGCCCGATTCGGCGCGTACCTGCGCATCGTGAGCGAGGGCGACGTGGGTGCCGGCGACGAGATCGTCCTCGTGCCGCGCGGCGACGGCGTGAGCGATGGAATCACGGTGGCGGAGCTCGGCGGCGCGACGCGCGCCGTCGACGCGCAGTTCCTCGAACGGATCGCGGCCGATGGTGCGGTCGCCGACGTGTGGCGCGACTGGGCGACGCGGCAGCTCGCGCGCCGGTGATGCTCTCGACTGGCTCAGCAGCGCGCGGTGTCGAACGCGTCGACGATCCGCGCGAGCACGGTGCGCGGGTCGTCGTCGGTGGTGACGGTGAACGAGTCGACGACGTGCCCGCCCTGCATGCGCACGACATCCTCGACCCAGCGTCGGGCGTGCTGCCCGCGCTCGGGACTCGGTGCTGCGCTCAGGATCGCGACCGGCTGGTCGTAGAGCTCGCCCGTACCCACCAGCCAGTCGAGCGCGTTCTTGAGCGAGCCGGGCATGCCACCCGCGTACTCGGGCGTGGCGATCAGCAATCCGTCGGCGCGCGTCACCGCCGCGCGCGAACGACGTGACCGCCGGGCCCCCGTCGCCGTCGGGGGTGAAGTGCGGGAGATCGCCGAGCCCGTCCCAGACCTCGACGTGCCCGGGTTCCGCGGCCGCGAGCGCACGCACCAGGGCCGAATTGGCCGACGACTGCTTCAGGCTCCCGGAGATCGCGACCACGTGCACGGGTCGATGAACGCGTGCAGCTGCCGTTGCATTCCTGGACGGGGACGATGATCGTGCCCGCGCTTCCGGGTGAGGCGACCCTCGTCGCATCGTGGCGGGCCCTGGCCCGCCGCTCACGCCGTGCCACGGTCACCGAGTCACCGAGGTCGGTTGCGGCGGTCTTCCCTGCGTGGGCACCGTTGAACAACGCCATCAGGCGGATGCCCGCGGACGACGCCGAGCCGGCGCGACTCTCGGCTGTCTACCGTGCCGCCGGCGTCGACTCGTGGTCGTACTGGATTCCGAACCCATCGAGCGACCTGACCGCGCCCGACGAGGTCACCACACCGGGCTTGGTGCGCGACGTGTCGACCTTGGTGATGCGGGCCGATCTCGACCGCGAGCTGCGGGTGCACGAGGACGCGATCCCCACCTCTGTCACCAGCGCGGCGGAGGCGGGCGACGAGCCGGTCACGCTCGGCGCGATCGGTGAGCCGGGAGTCGGAGAGAGCCTCGTCGGGTGGGTGATGGTGCGGGACGGGTCGGCGATCGCTGGGCTGTGGAGCTGCGTGCACGAGGGCGACTGCGGCATCTACGCGGTGGGGACCGCTCCCGGGTTTCGCCGCCGAGGGGTGGCCCGGTCACTCGTGGAACACGCGCTCGCGGTTGCGCGAGACCAGGGTGCGCGCACCGCATCGCTCCAGTCCACACCGATGGCGGTGTCGCTCTCTCAGGGCCTCGGGTTCGAGGCCGTCGGCCGCTACGAGGAGTGGGTCGTCGACGCGGCGTCGAGCTCCTGGTCGAACCAGACCCGGTCGAGCAACGGGATGCCGTCGACCTCGAGTCCCTCCGGGTAGCCCCATTGGGGCGTGAACGCGTCGCGCTCGATCGACAGCATCCGGAAGCCGAGGCGCTGGTAGAAGCGCAGGTTCCCGACGTCGCCGGTGCCCGTCGCCACCACCACGCGGCCGCGGCCCTCCCGGCGCGCCACCTGGAGCGCACGCTCGATCAGCGCGCGCCCGATGCCGGTGCCCTGCCGGGCCGTCGTCACCGCCATGTTCTTGATCTCGACCACACCCGACTGCGTCGTGGGAACGAGTTGGAGGTGACCGACGATCTCGTCGCCGTCACGCGCGACCAGCACCTCGCCGTCGTCGATGTAGGCGTCGAGCAGGCGGCCGGAGTCGTCGGCCAGCTCGAACAGTGGCCGCAGTGGCGCCCGGTCGCCGTCGTAGCGCTCGATCCGCGGCGCCGACGCGGTCACCGACCCGGGCGCCGCGCGTCGTCGAGGAGCACGAGCACGTCGTCGTCCTCGCGGGTCGAGTCGGGCCCGAACGTGAGCACGAGCGTGCCGCGGATGCCGCAGGTGGGACAGGCCACCGCGCACACCGCGAGCATCTCCGAGGGGTCCGAGTCGCCCTCGAGCCGTTCGAGGTGGTGCAGCTCCAAGGTGTCGGCCCGGTGCGGGGCATGGCACCCGCCGCACTCGACGACCCCACCGGGACGAGGTGTGGAAGTCGTACGTGAAGCCCTCCTCGCGGAAGGCGGCGAGGATCCCGAGCAGCGAGCGTTCCATGCGGTCAGGTTACGGGTGCGTCCACGGGCTCGGGGTCGGGAGCCGCGGGTGAGTCGGGCCGCGCCGGTTCCGACGCCGGCGCGTCGCGCACCTCGTGCCCGCCGTACCAGGCGGCCATGCTCACCGCTCCGATCCCGTAGATGCACACGACGAGCCACACCACCAACCCGAGCCCGGGGATGAGCGCGACCAGGCGCAGGATCCCGAACCCGGCGAAGAACGCACCGATGCGGGCCTTCGGCGTCGGGCCCTGCACCCACAGCCGGCCGATGACGAGCGAGGCGGTGACGTAGCCGAGCGGGGCGAGCACGTTGAGTCCCGAGAGCATGGTGAACCCGAGGGGAAGGCCGAGCAACGTCGCCAGGACTGCGATCGCCACCATCGGACCGACGATGCCGACGAGCGCACCCCACCCGAAGGACGCCGCCACGCGTTTGCCCGCGGCGGCGGCGGTGTCGGCCGCGCGCGGCAGCAACCAGACGAACACCAGACCGAGCAACGCCATCGAGAGCGTGACCGCCAGCCACAGGTACGCGAGGAACCCGATGATGACGCCGGTGAAGATGCCGCGGAGGTCGACACCGCGCACCTCGCCCTCGACGGTGCCGCGGGCGATGTGCGGATCGCGGCGCGACACCACGTCTCCACCGACGCTCCCGGTGCGGGTGACGGTGACGCGACCGGTCAGCGCGACCACGTCGCCGCCGACGCGTCCCGAGATCACCGCGTCGCCGTGCACGACGACGACGCCGCGCGTGACGCGTCCGCTGATCGTCAGGTCGCCATCGCCCACGACGACGTAGTCCGTGACGGTCCCGCGGATGCGCGCGGATCCGTCGATGGTCGCGACCAGTCCGGTGACGACCTCGCCGCGGCCGACTTCGACGTCGCCACTGACGCTGATGCGGCGGTCGCTCGACGTGATGCCACCGCGTCCGGCGAACGCCGGCGTCGCCGCGGTCGCGACGAGCAGGCTCGCGAGCACACACGCGAAGACCACGCGGAAGCAGCGCATGCGCGCGCACTCTGACACGCGGGCGCTGCCTCCGCAACGACCCCCGACCGCCCGTCCCTCAGCGAGCAACCGTCAGTACACCCCCACATTCCACCGGCTACTACCGGTTGTTCGGGAGGCGGGCGGGTCCTCGCGCCGCGCACTCCTGCAGCAGGTGCTCGTACGCCGAGGTGTGGCGCTCCATCCCGAACCGGTCGAGCGCCCGCGCCCGGCCCGCGTGGGCGAAGCGGGTGGCGAGGGCGCGGTCGCGCAGGACCGTGGCCAGGGCGTCGGCCAACGCCTCGGGATCGTCCGGTGCGACGAGCAGACCGGTGACGCCGTGGTCCACGACCTCGGGCAGGCCGCCGACCGCGCTCGCGACCACCGGGCGCCGGGCCAGGCCGGCTTCCACGGCCACCAGACCGAACGGCTCGGGGTAGCGCGACGGCACCGCCACCACGGACGCCCGCTGGTACACGGCGCTCACGTCGTCGACGCCGACCGCGCCCGATGCGTCGAGGCGGTCCCCGATCCCCAGCTCGGCCGCGAGCTCGACGACCGGCCCGCGCTCGATGCCGTTGCCCACCAACAGGACCTCGAGGTCGGGGAACTCCCGCGCGAGCACCGCGGCACGCGCGGACCCCGACGTCGAACCCCTTGTCGGTGACCATGCGCCCGATCAGGAGCACACGCGGCGGACCGTCGGGCAACGGTGACGGCTGCACGCGCGGCACACGCTAGCGAGCCTGCTTCGGGGGGTTGCGCTCCCCGAAGGCGCGCCGATCCGACGCTGCTCGGACCTCCGTCAGGCGGGTTCGTCAGGCGGGGTTCGTCAGGCGGGGTTCGTCAGGCGGGGTTGCTCGATCCGAGCTCGATGGTGGCGGTGTGGCTCTGCCCCGACGAGTCGGTCCACTCGACCTTGACCTCGTCACCGGGCTGGTAGGGCACCATCAGGTGGGTGAGCTGCGAAGCGGAGGTCACGGAGTGGCCGTCGACGGCCACGATGGTGGACCCCTGCGCGATGCCGGCGCCGTCGGCGCCGGACCCGGGCTGCACGTCTTCCACGTAGGCGCCGTTCCCGGTCTGGCTGCCCTGGTCGGCGGGGCCACCGAAGTCGCCGTTGCCGCCGTAGGGGTCGCCGTACCCGTTGCTGGTGCCGTCGTCGGTCACCGACACGCCCATGATCGCCGCGTGCGCACCGACGTGGATGGTGTCGCCGCCCTCGCCGGACTGGATCTGCTTCGCGATGGCGAGCGCGTCCTCGATCGGGATGGCGTAGCCCTCGTTGGCCGCCTGGCCGTCGAACCCGAAGCCGCCGTTGCCGCTCGCGGCGGCCGCGTTCATGCCGATCACGTCGCCGTTCCCGTCGACCAGCGGACCGCCGGAGTCGCCGGGCTGGATGTTGGCGTCGATCTGCACGAGGTTGCGCAGGGTCTCGGCGTTGCTGCCGTCCTGATCGGAGGCGGTGATCTGCTGCCCGGTGGCGGTGACGCTGCCGCTGACGACGGTCGGGTCGCCGCCCTTGCCGCCGGCGTTGCCGAGCGCCACGATCGCGTCGCCGGTCTGCACCGACGACGAGTCGCCGAGCGACGCCGCAGTGAGATCCGACACATCTTCGATCTGCACGAGCGCGACGTCGTGCTCGATGTCGTAGCCCAGCACCTTCACCGGGTGGTACTCACCGTCGCCGTTGAGCTCGGCCTGGAGGTCGGTCGACGACGCGATCACGTGGTTGTTCGTGATCGCGAGCCCCGACGACGAGATGATGATGCCGGTGCCGGCGGCCTCACCCGCGTTGAGGGAGCTGACGAGGTTCACCACCGAGGGGCTGACCTTGTCCGCGATCGCCTGCACGTCGATGTTGGCCTGCTGGCCGTTGCCCGACGAGCCGTTCGCCGACTGGCCGGTGCCGGGGTCGACGTTCGGGATCTGCTGGGTCGGGACGTTGCTCGACGCGCTCGTCGTCGAGCTGTCGTGATTGGCGCCGATCGTGTACCCGAGGACGGCGGCGAGGGTGAGGAAGCACGCGACCGCGAGCGCGGACAGCGACCGACGACGCGACTCGCGCCCGTGGCGGACGACCGCCCGTGGCGGGACCCCGGGGGGAGGGGTCGCCGCCATCGGTACGGTCGAGGGGCCCGCCGGGGGGATCGGCGGAGGAGGGGCCGCGGGAGGGAGCGGCGGCGTCGCGGCCACGGGGGGCGCGGGCGGAGCGGGCGGAGCGGGCGGAGCGGGCGGCACCGGCGGGTACATGGGCTGGTACGGAGGCGAGGCCTCCGGACGGGGCGGAGGAGAGGCCTCCGGTCGGTGGGGCTGGGTGTCGTCGGGGTTCGACATCGTGCGTGCTCCAGGGATGGACGGGCGGGGAGAACCCGTGCGATGACTCTGCCGGACCGTTCCTGAGAGGAGCCTGTCCGAGCCGACTGGGGACTCCAACCACGACGCGCCCACCTCTGTGCCCGCCCATCTGGGCACAGTGGCGCACGCCGCGACCGCGTCACCTCCGTTTCGGTCCCGCCGGGCGCGGGCACGCTTCCTGGCGTACTGGGAGCGGGATGTCCGACCGAGCGACGGGAACAGCATGGAATCCGTCGAGACACAACTTCCCAGCAGCATGAACTCGCCGCAACTGGCACGGGCATTCCTCCGGTCCACACTGGAGACCTGGAAGCTCGACGGCTTCGGTGACGTCACCGAGCTGCTGGCCACGGAGCTGGTCGCCAACGTGGTGACGCACGTGGGCCGGCCGATGACGCTGCGGGTGCATCACACCCCGTCGACCATGCGGGTCGAGATCGACGATGCGAGCTCCCAGGTGCCGGTCGTCCGACACCCCGGCCAGGCCGATGAGCACGGGCGGGGCGTCCTGCTGGTCGACCAGCTCGCCAACGCGTGGGGCGTCGAGCTCCGCGGCGACGGCACCGACGGCAAGACGGTGTGGTTCGAGATCGACGTGTCCACGGCCACCGCCGAGGCGCACGGCCACGCGGTCTCCTGACCGCGCGAGTGCGTCAGGCGTCGATCCAGTCCTCCAGGCCCACGATCTCGAGCGCTCGGCGCGGCATGTCCTGCGGATTGCGGAGCCGCAGCGCGCCACCATCGCCCGAGAGGCGCTTGTGCACCCCGACGAACACCCCGATCGTGCTCGAGTCGACGAACGTGACCTCGGTGAGGTCGATGGTGACGACACCGGTGAGTGGCGAGAGCACCTCGCGGAGCTCGTCCTTGACCGCGAGGTCGAGCTCCCCTGTCGCGATCACGACGGTCCCGGCGCCATTGGCTTCCACGGAGAACTGGACGTCGGTCACACCTCCGTTCTAGTGCGCCACCGCGTGCTTCTCGAATGGCGATGTCGAGATTTGTCGGAACGTGGATCCGGCTCGGAGCGTTCCGTCCGGCCCGCCTACACTCGACGCCCACTGCGCTCGTAGCTCAACGGATAGAGCATCTGACTACGGATCAGAAGGTTGGGGGTTCGAATCCCTCCGAGCGCCGCGGCGTTGCGGATCAGAGCGGTTCCGGGAGCCTCGGCGAGCGGATCGCAGACGAATACTGATTCCGGAAGTGATTTGCTAGTGTCGCGGGCGTGCCCGAAGCCCGTGATGCGAGCGTGGAACCCCTGGTGCTCGAGCAGCATGGCGGCGATCCGACGGCTCGGCGACCTCGAGGTGGCGCCGCGTCACGACGGCTACTCGGTGACGATGCGCCTGAACGAGGCGCCATCGGATCCCGAGTGGGTGAAGCTGTTCGATCACCCACCCGAGCTCGTCCTCGTGTTTCCGGCGCGCCGGCCCACGCTCTCAGGAGCCGTCATCGAGATCCTCGTGCACAACGAGGAGCAGATGACGCGCGAGCGTCCGGTACGCGGAGCTCGCGATCGCCGAGGCCAACCAGGTGTACAACGACCAGGTCCTGCCCCGGCGCGAGCGGCACCGGCGCATTCGCCAGGCGGTGCGGGCCGGCGACGAGCTCGGTCTCGACGCGATGGCCCGGGCCGCGAGCGAGTTGTGACCTCGACGCTGCTCCGGCCCATCGAGCGCCGGATGACGAGCATGGCCGACGCCGGTCTCACCCCCGCCGAGACCGGCCGCCGCTTCCATCGTTCCGGGCGGTACGTCGAGCAGGTGCTCCGCCTGGCCCAGGTCCCCCGGACGGTCCGACGACCAGCCGAACCCGGTCGGGACGTCACTGCGCCCGCTCGAGCGCCGGCTCCTCCGGTGGCGCGACGAGGGTGTCGACACCGGCGAGGTGGCCGCGATGTTCGGGCGCAGCCCGCAGCACATCGAGCGGGTGCTGGCGCTGGTCGACTACAAGCAACGACGCACGAGCTAGTCGAGCTGCTCGCGGTTCCTTCAGCTGCTCTGGATGCTCGGTGGTCCGGCTTTGCGTTGCGCGGGCGGACACCATGCCGAGCTCCTCGAGCTTCGACCATCGTCGGTCGTCCTGCTCGAGGTACGACTTGGCCTGCCAGAGGGGCAGCCACGCTGGGAGAGGCGAATGGGCTGTGGTAGCGCACGCGCCCGCGACGGTCGTTCACGACGCGGCCTGCAAGCGCGCGTCGGGGCGCAACGAGGCCAGCAGCTCGCCGAGCCGCTGCTCGATGGCGAGCAACGCGTGCACCTGCGCGGCCGTGAACAACTCCTCGGCCGACAGGATGGGGTTGCGTTGCGCGTCGACGAGCGACTGCTCGGCGGCATCACGATGTTCGCTCATGCTGCGCTGGCCTTGCGGCGTCGCAGGTGCCGGAGGCCCGAGAGTCCTGCTCGTTGCAGGCGTGCCGGGGCGTCCGATGGAGCGTCGACCCGTTGCCCGGCGGAGATACGTTCAAGGCTTGCAACGCCGTGGTTGCCGCGAAGTCGTCGAGCGACGGGACAGCCGATCGAGGAGCACGCAGGTAGTGGCGTCGAGATCATCGGTGTCCACCGACGCGGCGTGGAGCGCGACGTCGAGGCGGTGCCGCTCGGCTGTCCGGTGTTGGAGTCACGTGTCGATCGCTCCGATCATAGTACGTAATCTCTCAAGAAATTGCTGGTAAGCGATCCGAGTCGGCTACCCTGGCGGTGCATCCTCGCTCGACGGACAGGTGGTTCGCCGGCCAGGAGCAGATCGGTTCCTCATGGTGCGAGGACATCGCCGTGAGGCCGGCACCGTGGATGCTCGTGGACGGCGCACGCGCTCGACGGTGACTCGGTGGAGCCCCGACCCGCGGGCACCGTTCGTTGCTCTGCGCAGTGGCACGGCGCGGGTTGCCGAACCTGATCGAGGCGACGGTCATCCCGGCGGTCATGTTCTTCGTGATCGTGAAGACGATCAGCGTGCCGGCGGCGATGGCGGCAGTGCTGGTGTGGGCGTACGCGGCGATCCTGCGGCGAGTCGTCCGCGGCACGAAGATCCCGGCGATCCTCATGCTCGCGACGTTGGGTCTGACCGTGCGGACGGCAGTCGGTCTGGTCAGCGGCAGCACCTTCGCATACTTCATCCAGCCGATCGCGACGACGGTGGCTCTGGCGGCGGTGTTCCTCGGCTCGGTCGCGATCGGGCGCCCGGTCATCGCCCGCCTCGCCCACGACTTCTGCCCGCTCGCGCCCGACGTGGCGCTCGCCCGGAGGTCCTCCGACTGTTCGGCGGACTGACCCTGCTCTGGGCCGCCGTGCACATCGTGACCGCGGCAATCACCTTCGGCATGCTGACGACGATGCCGGTGGCCACGTTCGTCGCGTTCAAGACGGTGGCGTGCCTCGCCGTGACCATCGGCGGCGATCGTCATCACGGTCTTCTGGGCGTTGCGCGTCGTGCACAGCGAACGGCTCGTGTTCGCGCGCGACCCGCGCTGACCGGCAACCGGTTTCCGGTACTCGATGACTACCATCCTCCCGATGCCCGAGTGGAGCTTCCTCACGAACCACGCTCGGGTGCTGTTGTGCATCGCGCGCGACCCCGGTGTGCGCCTCCGGGAGATCGCCTCGACGCTCGGCATCACGGAGCGAACCGCGTTCGGTGTGGTCGCTGATCTCACCGACGCGGGGTACGTGCATCAAGGAGCGCGACGGCCGCCGGAACCGCTACGAGATCCAGCACCACCTGCCCCTGGTCGAACCCGTCGAGCGAGGAGCGCACCGTCGGTGAGTTGCTCGAGCTGCTCGGTGGCCGTCAGATCACGCGCACTGCGCGTGCACGTCCGAAGTCCGCCGCGTCGCGAGCGAAGGCGCAGACCTGACGTCGGGTACGTTGAACGCTCGCACCCTCCGAAGGGACACCCCATCGTTCCGCCGCTCGACCTGGCCGATTCACTGATCTGCAACGCGATTCGTCGGCGGCGCCATGGATATCAGCTCCGGTGCCTCGAGCCGGACGGCCACGACGGCGGGCACCGATGGAATCCGGAGCTGGTCGGGGATCCCGCACCCACGGCTCCGCATCGGGGTGCCACCCGGTAGGCGACTGCCGCATCACCGGGTGGGCGGCTCCTCCGTCCCGCCCTCGATTGCCGCGCGCGCCTGCTCGTACGCCGCCACCAACGGGGCAGCCGCGCGCACGATCGTGAGCACGTACCGCATCCGGTTGTCGGTCAACCCGAGCTCGGACATCATGCTCTCCAGCGCGAAACGCTCGTGCAGGGCGTCCGGCTCGTGCACCAGCGCCCACGCCACGAACTCCAACAGGTCCGCGTCGTCTTCCGGATTCGTGTTCGCGTGGTCGGTTTCGTCGAGGACATCGGCGAAGCGTTGACGAGCTGCTTCCGACAAGGCCACGGGAGCTCCTTCCTGATGGGTCCGCCTGATGGGTCCGCCTGATGGGTCGCTGACCGCCATGGGTGCGCCTGATGGGTGCGCCTGATGGGGTGCGCCTGATGGGTGCGCCTGATGGGGTGCGCCGACGGGGTGCGCCTGATGGGTGCGCCTGATGGGTGTGGCGGTGCAGTGGGATCGTCCAAGGAGAGCACGCTCGCGGGTCGGCGGTCAGTCCGGGCCCGGTTGCGCCTCCCGTTGGTCGGGCTCGGGCTCTGGTCTCGCGTCGTGCCGGCGACGCAACCGCGCACGGATGCGCTCGAGGCGTGACGTGCGCTCCGGCTCCTCGAGCAACGGGGCGTCGATGATCTCGCGTTCGGTCGTGTACCCCGAGATGACCGCTTGGATCACGGCGGTCGCGGGGAGCGCGAGGATCGCGCCGACACCGCCGAGCAGCAACCCGCCGGCGAACACCGTCCCGATCGCGAGCGCCGGGTGCACGTTCATCGAGTGCTTGGTGACCCGCGGCCCGAGGATGTAGTTCTCGAACTGCTGGTACAGCACGAGGAACAGGAGCACCCACAGCGCGGTGGCCGAGTTCTGCTTCAACGCCACGATGACCGGCAGGACCATGGCGATGTACGTGCCGACGGTGGGGATGAACTGCGACACGATGCCGACCCACAGGCCCAGCGCCAGCGAGTAGGGCACTCCCAGGGCGAACAGGAACGCCCACGTGACGAGGGCCGAGACGACGGCCTGGATGCCACGCGAGTAGAGGTAGCCGCCGGTCTTGTCGATGGCGATCTCCCACGTGTCGAGCACGACCTCCTGCCGCGGCGCGGGCAGGCGCGAACAGATCGCGCGTCTCATGCGCGGGCCATCGGCGGTCATGTAGAACGCGAAGATCAGGACGGTGACGAAGTAGAGGAGACCCCGCCCGACCGCAAGCGCGACGCCGCGCCGCATTCGACACGATCTCGCCGTTGTCGGCGCTGAGGCCACCGTTGCCGTTCCGGAGGTCGCGGACGATCGAGTCGGCGTCGAACTCGATGCCGAGGTCATCGTTGACGAACCGCTCGAAGTCGCGGACGTAGCGGGGAGCCCGGTCGATCAGGTCGCCGGCCTGCCCGACGACGATCGACCCGGCTGCGGCGAGGAAGACCGCGGTGAACAGGAGCACGATGCCGAGCACGAGTGCCGTGGCGCTGCCTCGGCGCCAGCCCCGCCGCGCCAGCCGATCGACGGCGGGCTCCATCGCCAGCGAGAGGAAGAAGGCGACCAGCGATCATGATGAGCAGCGTCCGGAGGCGCCCGAGGATCCAGTAGGCGGCGAACAGCAGCACCACCCATCCCGCGGCGAGCGCGATGGCCCGGTTGAGCCACGGCGGGACCGCGCGCTCACTCGCCGGTGCCGGCGCTTCCAGGAGCACCGCCTCGGGCAGCGGGTCGGCCGGGGGGACCTCGGCGTCCGGACTGCGGCTCGGGTCGTTGGGGTCGGTCATCGCCTGTCACCATCGCAGGTGAGCGCGCTCGGGCGATGCATACCGCGCCCGGCTCGAGCGCTTCGGGGAACAATCGTCCCCGATCGCCCCCCGCCATGCTCCGGAGCGACCGGCTCGCCGACTACGTGACGTACGTCGAGGCGGCGTGGAGGCGCACGCAGCAGTGGTCGTCCTCGGGTTCGAGCTGCGCGCGGAGGTTCGTGGTGCCGAGCTCGTCGAGCACGCTGTCGAGCAGGCACAGGTTCATGCCGCACACCAGCTGGGTGTGGGTCTGGGCGAGCTGGTGGAACGGGCAGTTGTGCAACACGACCACGTCGTCGCGCACCTCCGGCTCGAACCCGCGGGAGCGGAGCTCGTCGAGCAGCGCAGACCGCTGCGCCGTCGCGTCGGACCGCGACGGGATCCGCCGCTTCACCTCGATCCCGACGCGCGTCCCCGCGTCGCGCGCCGCCCGGGCGATGGCGGTGTCGATGGGCACGTCGTCGGCGCCGCAGATCTCGACCGCGTCGGCGAGGACACGGCCGGCGAGCTCGTAGTCGCGCGCGGGCACGCTGACCGCGATCTCGACGCGTGCCCGCCGGTACACCTTGGCCGGGCGGCCCGCACCGGGCCCTCGACGATCGTTCAGACGTTGGAAGTCGACCTGGAGCAGGCCCTCGTCGGCGAGCCGATCGAGGTGGTGCGATGCGATCCCGCGGCCCAGCCCGACGGCCGCCGCCGCCTGTTCCCGGCTGACCCAGTCGCGCCGGTCCACGACGTAGTCGTAGAGCGCGCGGCGGTTGGGTTCGGCGAGCGCGCCGATCGCCTCGACGTCCTGCCGGGCCGCACCCGACGCGTCCACGTCCGACTCGCCCATCGTCCTCCCCGTTCCGGGTCCGTTGATTGTATCGACAACGAACTCTTGACTTAGAGCGATCCACTGCCATACTAACGACAAGATCCTTTGTCGATAGAAGACCCCGCACGACAGGAGCCACGATGCGCAAGTTCTCCGTGCGCCCGACGCTGACGCTTCGAGGCCGCAGCTTCAAGGGCCTGCGGGGCTGGTCGGGCAAGCCCACGCACCCGCCGCTCACCGACATCCCCGTCGCCGCGTACGTCTTCGCCGCCGGGTTCGACGTGATCGCCACGTTCGGACGCGATGCATCGTGGTCCCAGGACTTCTTCCGCGCCGGCACCTTCGTGTTCATCGGGGGCGCGGCGGTGTCGGTCCTCACCGCGCTGACCGGCTTCTGGGACTGGTTGCGTTCCACCGAGAAGGGGACCCAGGCCCGTCGCACCGCCAACGCGCACGCCACCGCCATGATCGTCGTGACGGTCCTCGCCCTCACCGACATCGCCCTGCGCCTCGCCGTGTACGACTCGCGGACGTCTCCCACGATCGCGATCCTCGTCATCTCGATCGTCGTCGCCATGCTGGTCACGCTCGGTGCCGCGCTCGGCGGCACCCTCGTGTTCGACTACGGGTTCAACGTCGAGACCGCGACCGACAGCCCGGTGTGGCATGCGTCCGAGACGGACGTGCTCCCCGGCGAGCACGCCGAATGAGCACGGCCGACGCGGTCGCGGCCGACCGCGGCATCGAGCGGGCCGCGCCCTTCCATCTCGTCGGGACGGACGCCCCGGACCTCGGCGCCGCGACGCGGGCGGTCCACGACCTCCTCGTGGCGTTGGGCCAGGATCCCGACTCCGAGGAACTGGTGGAGACGCCCCGGCGAGTGGCGCAAGCCTTCGCCGAGTCACTGACTCCGACGTCGTTCACCCTGACGACGTTCGCGAACGACGGTGACTACGACGAGATGGTCGTCGTCCGCGACATCGCCTTCCACTCGCTGTGCGCGCATCACCTGCTGCCGTTCACCGGCGTCGCCCACGTCGCGTACCTGCCGGGAGCGCGCGTCGTCGGTCTCTCGAAGCTGGTGCGCGTGGTCGAGCACTTCGCGCGGGGTCTCCAGACCCAGGAACGCCTGAACGTACAGATCGCCGACGCCCTCCACGTCGCGCTGGACGCGCGCGGCGTCGGTGTCGCGATGGAGGCGACGCATCTCTGCATGGCGCTGCGCGGCGTGGAATCGAGTGGGGCGCGAACCCTCACGACCGCGACCCGCGGTCTCGTCCGCGACGACGCCGCGACCCGCTGCCGAGTTCTCGCGGCTGGCCCTCACTGCGAACCGCTGACCGTGGACTGGGCGGGCTGGGCGCTGTTCGGGCTGGTCGCGACCGCGATCCTGACCGCGGTCATGATCGTCGCCCAACTGCTGGGTTGGACGCGGCTCGATCTGCCGTTGGTGCTGGGCACGATGGTCACCGACGACCCCGACCGAGCCCGGGTCGTGGGGTTCTTCCTGCACCTCGCGGTGGGCGAGGGGTTCGCGCTGGGCTACGCGGCGGTGTTCGCACTGCTGCACACCGCGACGTGGTGGTTGGGCGCGCTGCTGGGCCTCCTGCACGTCGGCGTCGCGCTCACGATCCTGCTGCCGCTTCTCCCGGGAGCACACCCGAGGATGGCGTCGGAGCGGGACGGACCGGCGACGACCGCGGTGCTCGAGCCCCCGGGCCTGCTCGGACTCAACTACGGTGCCGAGACCCCGGCGGTCGCCACCGCGGCGCACCTGGCCTTCGGCATCGCGCTGGGCGTGCTCCTCACGGCAGCTTGACGTGCACGGGGCACCGCCACCGATCGCCGACTACGGGCTGATCGGCGACACGCGCACCGCCGCGCTCGTCTCCTCCGACGGCGCGATCGACTGGATGTGCGTGCCGCACTTCGACGGCGACCCGCTGTTCGCTCGTCTGATCGGGGGCCCGAGCGGCGGCCGGTACCGCGTCGGCCCGACGACGCCGGTCGCGCCGACCGAACGTCGGTACCTCACGCACACCGCGACCCTCGAGACGACCTGGGTGCTCGGTGGATCGCGGGTGGTCCTCACCGAGGGCATGGTCGGCGAGCTCGGCGGTCGGCTCGTACCGACAACGATGCTCGTGCGTCGCGTCACCGTCGAAGGCGACCCGGTCGACGTGGCGGTCGAGTTCGACCCGCGTCAGGGCGACGCCCACGACCCACCGGCGATGACTCGACGACGAGGGACCGGTGGCCTGGTGTGCGCGTCGGGCGCGCTCGCGGTCGCGCTCGACGCGAGCCCGTCGGTCGAGCTCGAGCCGCGTCGTCCGGTGTCGGTCACGGTCACCGAGGGCCGGCCGTTGACCCTGGTGCTGTCGGTCGCGTACCGGGAGCCGCTCATCCACGTCCCGCCCGAGACGGCATGGCACCTGCTCCAGGCCGACGGCGAGCGCTGGCGCACCTGGACCGCGGCGGTCGATCCCGACCTGCCGTTCCGCGACGCGGTGGTGAGGAGCCTCGTCACGCTGCGCCTCCTCACCTACTCCCCGTCGGGTGCGCCGGTCGCGGCCCCGACGACCTCGCTCCCGGAGGACGTCGGGGGCATCCGCAACTGGGACTACCGGTTCGCGTGGCCACGCGACGCGAGCATCGGCGTCGGTGCGTTCCTCGGCGTCGGGATGCACCGCGAAGCGCTGCAGTTCCTCGCCTGGTTGCGTCACGCGAGCCGGCTCGACCGACCCCGGCTCCCGGTGCTGCTCACGCTGCACGGCAAGCATCCCGGTCCCGAACGGCTGCTCGACTGGGACGGCTACCGCGCCAGCCGTCCGGTCCGGATGGGGAACGCCGCGGCCGAGCAGCATCAGCTCGACGGCTACGGGTGGGTGCTCGACGCCGGTTGGTTGCTCACCCAGGCCGGGCATCGCCTCGATTCCGAGACCTGGCGCGCCCTCGCCGGGTTGGCCGACCACGTCGCCGACCGGTGGGCTGATCCCGACGCCGGGATCTGGGAGGTGCGCGGCGCCGCGCAGCATCACGTGCACTCGAAGCTGATGGCGTGGCTCGGCCTCGACCGCGCGTTGCGGATCGCCGACACGCGCCGCGTGTCGGAGCGACGCCGGCGACGGTGGCGCGGCGAACGCGACGCGATCGGCACGGAGCTCCGCGAGCGAGGGTTCGACTCCGAGTCGCGCACCTACACGCGCACGTACGGATCCGACGATCTCGACGCCGCAGTGCTCGTCCTGCCCCTGGTCGGCATCGACGCGCCCGACTCCGTCCGCGTCCGGGACACCATCGATGCGATCGCATCGGGGCTCTCCGCGGGCTGGCCGCTGCTCCACCGGTACCCGCCCGGCGACGACGGCCTCGACGGCACGGAGGGCGCGTTCCTGCCGTCCGCGTTCTGGCTGGTCCAGGCGCTCGCCGCGTCGGGCCGTGTCGACGAGGCGAGGGATCGGCTCGCCGCGCTCGTGGCGATGGCGAGCCCGCTCGGGCTCTACGCCGAGGAGCTCGACCCGTTGACCGGCCACCATCTCGGCAACTACCCGCAGGCCCTCACGCACTCGGCGCTGGTCCAGAGCGTGCTCGCGATCCACCACGCGCGACCGCGCGAAGAACCGCCGAGAGGGTTGCCGGACAGAGGGTTGCCGGACAGAGGGTTGTAGGAGTACACCCACCGTTAGGGTGCAACGAAGTGGGAGATCTCGGTGTGCTGCACACACGGGTGTGCGCCCGGTTGGGGGTCCGGTACCCGATCCTCAACACGCCGATGGGTGGCGGTGACGCGCCGGGCGCGCTCGCAGCCGCGGTGTCACACGCCGGTGGTCTCGGGATGATCGGCGGCACCACCGCCGGCGACGTCGAGTGGCTCGTGGCCCAGATCCGTGACGCACGTCGTCGGACCGACCAGCCGTTCGGTGTCGGCTTCCTGACCCAACGGGCCAGTACCGCGCGCGCCTGATGGACGCAGCCCTGGCCGAAGGGGTGCGCGTCGTCGCCCACTCGTTCGGCGACCCGGCGCCCTTCGTGGGACCCGCGCACGACGCGGGCGCGTCGGTGTGGTGCCAGGTGCGCTCGGTCGAAGAAGCGCGTCGAGCGGCCGGTGCCGGGGTCGACGTGATCGTCGCGCAGGGCACCGAGGCCGGTGGCCACACCGGACGGGTGTCGACGCTGACGCTCGTGCCCGCCGTGGTCGACGCGGTGACGCCGGTGCCGGTGATCGCCGCGGGTGGGATCGGGGACGGCCGGGGCATCGCGGCCGCGCTCGTGCTCGGCGCCGAGGGCGCCTGGATCGGGACGCGGTTCCTCGCCTCTCCTGAAGCGGGCGTCAGCGACGCGCACACGGCCGCGGTGCTCCGCGCCTCGGGTGACGACACCGTCCTGACCGACGCGTACGACATCGTCGCCGGCACCGACTGGCCGAGTGACGTGTCGGGCCGGGTCCTGCGCAGTGAGTTCACCGACCGATGGCACGACCACGTCGACGAGCTGGTCGGGCTCGTCCGCGACGGCGTCGCGCCGCTCCTGGACGCCACCGGTGGGGCACCGCACTGGGCCGGCAGCAGCGCGTGGGCCGTGACCGAGCGAACCCCGGCGGCGGCCGTCGTCACCTCTCTGGTGCACGAGGCACTGCTCGCCCTCGCCCTCGGTCGGCGGTGAACGGCGCCGACCACAGCGTTCCGCGCCGATTCCGGAGGGCTGCGCCGGCGCGCGTCCGCGATCATGGTGCGATGGGAACGGCACGCACGACGCCGGGGATGCGAGGTCGCACCAGCCGTCTCGGTGGTGAGCAGATCGTCCTCGGGCCCGCCGCCGACTCACCGACCGGTCAGCTCCCCCTCGGGATCGCCGCGGCACCGGTGCGTGCGGTCGACGAGCCGTTGCCCGGTGTCGTCTTCATCCCCGACTGGCTCGACCTCGACGCCCAGCGCGCGGTGGTGGCGGAGTTCCGCGAGTGGGCCCGTCCGCCCGCGGGGTTGCGGCAACCCCGCGTGCCCACCGGGCACCTCATGAGCGTGCAGGCGGTCTGCCTCGGGTGGCACTGGTACCCCTACGCGTACAGCCGCACTGCCGACGACACCGACGGCGCGCCCGTGAAGCCGTTGCCGGCGACCGTCGACGCGCTCGCACGCGACGCGGTCGCCCGTGCCTACGGCGCCGACAGCGCGGAGGCGCGGTCGTTCGCACCCGACGCGTCGATCGTCAACCTGTATCCCGACGGCGCCAAGCTCGGTCTGCACCAGGACGGTGAGGAGCCGTCGGACGCACCGGTCGTCACGCTCAGCCTCGGCGACACGTGCACCTTCCGCTTCGCCGGCGTCGACCGGAGGGTGGGGCCGTTCGTCGACCTGGAGCTGCGCAGCGGCGATCTCCTCGTGTTCGGTCGCGAACACCGGCGCGTCTTCCACGGCGTGCCCAGGGTGTTCCCCTGCACCGCGCCGGAGGGGCTCGGTCTCCCGCCCGGGCGCCTCAGCATCACCGTGCGCGAGACCGGCTTCTCGTAGCGAGGCGGTGCCGTAGCGGCGGTTCGTCGCGTCAGCGGTGTGCCGCAGTGCCGGCGAGCATGGCCGGCGTGCTGAGGACGAAGTGCTCGGCCCAGTACGGCAGCCGGTTGCGCACCACGCGCGCACGGTTCGGCGCGACGTTGCCCGTTACCACCGCGCGGTCCACCTTCGCGCTCGCGTCACGCACGACCGCGTCGACGACCTGGCGGGACGGCACGCCGGCGTCGGCGGCCACGGCCGAGATCGTGCGCCCGTCGTCCACCGCGCGCTGCAGGTCGTCGGGCGCGATGCCGATCGCGCCGGCGGCGACCGCGAGCTGGTTGCGGGCGAGCCGCTGCAGCATCTGACGCGGTGGTCGCCGCGTCCGGCGCCGCCCCACGGCGAGCATCACGATCCGGAGGGTGGCCATCACGACCAGGACCGCGCCGATCACGGTGGCTCCCGTCGCCAGCAGCACGAGCCCCGCCGTGAGCCCGACGCCGACGATCACCCAACGCATCGTCCTGACCGTGTTCCGTGGCATGCTCGTCGTCCTCCGTCGCTCCGGGTCCCGTCGCTCCGGGTCGTGGTACCCAAAGCGTCGCCCGGGAGATCGCAACGACGATGAACGTCGTGTCAGGGGATCGTGAGGCCGGTCAGGCGGCGGGCATCTGGATCAGCTCGACGACCATGCCGTTGAGCATGGGCACCTCGAGGTAGGCGAACGACACGCCCGCGGCGCCGCCCTCGAGGATGGCGGTGCAGCCGGCGGACTCCATCTCGGCCCGGGTCGCCGCGAGGTCGTCGACGGGGTACCGAACGTGGTGCAGCCCCTCGCCGTGCTCGGCGAGCCAGTCGACCGTGGGCCACGAGCCGGTCACGACCTCCACCAGCTCGACCTCCAGACCGGCGGTGCGGCCGAACCCCAGCCGCAATGCGACGGTGCCCGGCGTGCCGCGACAGACGACGTCCATCCCGGGCACGTCCATCGCGGTGAACGACCCGCCGAACATCGCCTCGTAGCGGGGGAGCGCGTCGTCGACGCTCGGGACCGCGAACGAGATCTGGTCGATCGCGCCCAGCCCGAGGATCTGGTCGACGCTCACACGCGGTACAGCTTCGCCGCGTTCTCGCCCATGACCTTGCGGCGCGTCTCGGGGCGGAGGGTGCTCATTTTCGCGGCGACGGTCTCGAGCGGCGACGGGTACAGGCACGTGGGGTGCGGGAAGTCGGTCTCGAACAGCACGCGGTCCTCGCCCACCTTGTCGAGCAGGCCCTGCACGTCGCCCTGGTTGTTCTCGAACCAGAAGGTCGCGTACCAGTTGCTGCGGAAGTACTCCGACGGGGGCTTCGAGAGCGCGTCGAACTCCGCGGGTGCGTTCTCGAAGAGCTCGTAGTCCATGGTCTCGAGGATGAACGGGACCCAGCCGATGCCACTCTCGACCGACACCATCTGCAGCGCGGGGAAGCGGTCGAAGATCCCCGCGAACACGGTGTTGATCACGACGCGCGCGTTGTTGATGAACAACATCGAGCCGCCGATCGCGGGCTTCACGTACTCGTCCTGCGACTCCCAGAAGTAGTTGCCGTAGAAGTCCATCGCGGTGTTGCTCGAACCGATGTGGAAGTGCACCGGCAGGTGCAGGTCGGCGCAGACCTCCCACAGCGGATCCCACGCGCGGTTGGCGAGGTCGGGCGATCCGAGGTCCTGCGGATCGGAGGTCATGTTGATGCCCGCGCGCCCTGCTCGGCGCACCGCAACGTCTCCTTCACGCACAGGTCGACGTCCCACGCGGGCATCACCGGCAGCGGGATGAAGCGGAGGTTCGAGCTCTCCTGCAGCTCGCCCATGGCGTCGTTGTAGATCTCGATGCACAGCATCCGCAGGGTCTCGTCCTGCACGTTGTTGTTGATGTTGCCGCCGCCGAGCCCCACCGCGTTCGGGAACAGCACCTGCGCGTCGATGCCGCACTCGTCCATCACCTGCAGTCGCGCCTCCGGGTCCCAGGCGCCCCGGTGCACCCAGTCGTGGCCCTTGTCCATCGAGTCGAGGAACGGGATCTTGCTCTTGTCGCGTGCGACCACGCCGCCACCCTTGGCGAAACCGAGCTCGACGCCGTCGACCACCCACGACGGACCGTCGGCGCGCTGCTCGATGTGCAGCACCCGGTCCTTGTACGCGTCGGGTGCGCGGCTCGTCCAGAGGTCGTAGGGCTCGGTGAAGTGCGTGTCGGCGTCGATGACCCGCAGGCCTTCATCGAGCCGGATGGCGTCAGCGAGCGTGGCCATGGGGGTGTGCGGACCTCCTCGCGCCGCAGAAATTGGGCGCTGTCCAAGCATCGTAACCACGCGGGACGGGAGTATCCCGGGGGCGGCCGGCGGCGTTGACCGGAGTGGAGAGGGACCGCGCGCACCGACCCCGACCGAGGAGACCCGGCAATGTCGCAGACCGTCCGCCGATGCACCCGCGCACTCGCCGCCACGATCGCGGCGTGTGGCGTGGTGGTCATCGCCGCTCCCTCGGCCTCGGCCGACCCGAAGATCCCGTTCAGCCAGGACGTCTACGCCCGTACCCACCTGGCCAAGTCGGGGTTGGACATCACGGTCCCGCCGGGTCTCTTCGAGGGCACCATCGACCTCGCCACCGGCGAGGAGACCGGCACGCTGACGCTTCCGCCGGCCACCGTCACCATGAACCTCCTCGGCGTCCTGCCCGCAGCCGACGCATCGTTCGTGATGGCGCCCGCCGGGCCGATCACGGGCCACGTGGATCTCGCCACCTTCGCCGTCGACGCCACCGCGTCGTTCAACGTGAAGCTGGCCAAGCTCGCGCCGCACGGGACCGACGTGAACCTGGTGGGCGACGACTGCACCACGACCGAGCCGATCACCGTGCGCATGCGGGGTGTGGTGAACCCCGCGGCGGGCGGCACGTTCGCCAGCACGTACTCGATCCCCTCGTTCAAGGACTGCCAGCTCCTGACCGAGGTGATCAGCGCGCTCGTGTCGGGCCCGGGGAACACCTTCTTCGCCAGCTTCGCCGCGCACGGCTCGCCGCCGCCTGCGACCAGCGAGCCGACGCCCGCGCCGCCGCTGGCGACCGTCGATCTCCAAGGGGCGGTGACGGTCGGTGGGACGCCGGCGGGGGACACCACGCTGCCCATCGACCAGCACCTCGCCATCCCGGCGCCGCCTCCGCCGCTCATCACCGCCACTCCGGCACCCGAACCCACGACGACCACGGCACCGCCGGCCATCCCCCCGCTCCCGGCCGGTGGCCTCGGAACCCTGTTGGGCTCGCTGCTCGGGGGCGGCTGACGCGCTTCGCCCTCGCGCCGTCGCTCCGGGTCCAGCCGGGTGGAGCACGGCGCGAGGGTGAGCGTGCCGGGCGTGGTGAGCGCGGGCAGCGCCATGGAGCGGGCAGCGGCAGGATCTCGATGCCGTGCTCCGTGGCGGCGCTCACCACATTCATTCCTCGGTCATCGAGCGGGTACGTTCACCCCGGTCGGCGGCCGGTGAACGCGAGGAGCTTCTCTTGTGGCGACGCGTCGTCGCCCACCGGGACCTCGGGCTTGAAGATGCCCGTGCGCTGCTCGTCGGTGAACGCGCCGTGCACCATCTCGTACGCGGCGGCCGCGAGCCCTTCCGGCATGGTGGTGTCCTGACCGGTCGCCTTGGCCAGGTCCCAGCCGTGCAGCAACGTGTCGCTGAACGCGATTCCCAACGACGGCCCGGTGCGCTCGATCACGCCGTCCTCCGAGAAGGTGCGGATGGTCTGCTCGCGACCACGCTCGAAGGCGGCCGCGGGATCGTCGCCGATCAGGTCGTCGGGGGGGTCGACCGAGGGGGGTGACGCCTCCTCACCGCGCGCGCTGCGGACGAAGTACTGCTGCGTCTCCAACATGTGGTTGAGGAGTGTCTGCACGTCCCAGTCGTCGCACGGCGTTCGGGCGTCGAGGTGGTCGCCGGCACGCGCCACCTTCGACACGGTCCACTCGCTCGCGGTCCGGTACCGATCCAACAGCTCGTTGCCCATCGTGATGCCTCCTCTTCGTCCAGGCCTTTTGGTCCAGGCCTTTTCGTCCAAAGGAGGTGTTACCCATCGAGCGAGCTATTTACCGCTCGCACGGTGCCGAATGCGGCGAGCACGGCATCGACGATCGCTTCCACGTCGGACGACCGCACGGGTGTCTGGGCCACCACGCGCCGGTAGATGATCGGAGCACGCGCGAGGTCGACGACGAGGTGCACGTCGACGTCGTCGGGGAGCTCGCCGCGCTCGATGCCCATGCGCACGACGCGTTCGAAGCTGGCGCGACCCATGCGCAGCGTCTCCTGACGCAGCTCGGCGAGCTCGGGGTCACGCACGGCGGCGTCGAGGAACGAGGGGAACACCTCCGCGACCTTCGGGGTGTCGAAGTACTCCACGAGGTGCAGGAGGAGCTCGACGAGATCGTCGCGCAGTGAGCCGGTGTCAGGCTCGACCGTCGTGGGCTGCAGCGAGGAGATCGCGGCGTGGATGAGCCGAGCACGCGATCCCCAGTGCCGGTAGATGGTGGCCTTGCTCACGCCCGAGAGGGTGGCGACGGTGTCGACGCTGATGCCCATGACGCCCTGTTCGGCGATGACGTCGAGCGTCGCCGAGAGCACGACGTCCTGCGATCGGCGGGGCCGCGGCGACACCGGTCAGCTCGGGGCGAGCTCGGCGCCGACGTTGTCGACGATGCGCGTGTCACCCAGGACGATCGACGCCAGGAGGCGCACCGAACCCGAGAGCTCCTCGAGCGCGGTCATCGTCGGACCGTCGACCGCCGCGAAGTACTGGATCGGCGCGGCACCGTCGATCGCGTCGGCGAACACCCGCTCGACCTTGGCCGCGGTCGTCGTACCCGCCAGTGCCGCGTCGCGGGCGGCGCCCAGCGCCCGGTACAGCACCGGCGCGACGGCCCGCTGCTCGGGCGTGAGCTGCGAGTTGCGACTCGACACCGCGACGCCGTCGTCCTCCCGGACGGTCGGGCAGCCCAGCACCTCGACCGGGTACTCGAGGTCCTCGGCGAGGCGCACGAACATCACGAGCTGCTGCCAGTCCTTCTCGCCGAAGTAGTTGCGACACGGACCGAACATGTTCCAGAGCTTGCACATCGCCAGTGCGATCAGGTCGAGGTGCGCCGGGTCCTCGAGCTGGGTGAAGCCCGACGAGTACGACGGCAGGGTGACCGTGGTCGCCGGAGCCCGGGGGAACAGCACCTCCGCCGAGGGTGCGAAGAGGATGTCGCAGCCCGCCGCTTCGGCGAGCGGCCAGTCGTGGCCGGCGTCGCGTTCGTAGGCGAAGGTGGAGCTCGCATTCCACGACGTCAGGTCGGCGGGCGCGCCGCCCCAGTACATGGCGGTGATGTCGTTGTCCTCGACCGAGCGGCGGACGAGCGACTGGTGGCCCTGGTGCATGCCACCGCTCGTGCCGACCATGCCTATCTGCTTCCCGGCGGCGCGCTCGGGATCGAGACGTGCGCGCAGCTCGGCGATCGTGCGGATCAGCTCCACGTCACTCCGCCTCTGGTCATTCGGCCTTCATGCCTTCGAAGTCGAGCTCGGGGAGCGCCTGGTGGCACAGCGCGCCTCCGTCGATGGTGAGCTCCGTGCCGGTGACGTACTTCGACTCATCGGCGGTGAGGTACACGACGCCGGCGGCGATGTCGGCGGGTTCGCCGAACCGTGGCACCATGATGTTCTTCAGGAACGCGGCGCGGTACTTCGGGTTGTCGAGGATCGCGGTCATCGCTTCCGAGCCGGTGAAGATGAAGCCGACGATGATCGCGTTGGCGCGGATGTCGTCCTTCCCGTAATCGACCGCGAGCTGGCGCGTCAGTGCGTTGATGGCACCCTTCGACGCGTGGTACGCGGGGCGGTGGGGGAGGGCCGACTTCGACGAGCTCGCCGAGATGTTCACGATCGAACCGCTCCCCGTCTTGCGCATCTCGGGGACCGCGTGCTTGGTCGCCCACACCGTGCCCATGAGCGCGATGCGCAGGATCTTCTCGAACGTGCCGTCGTCGACCTCGTCGACGTGGCTGTCGAGACCGCTGCCGACGTCCTCCGACGCGATCGCGTTGTTCACGAGCGTGGTGAGCTTCCCGTACCGCTCGACGGTGGCCGCGACGGCACCCTGCAGCTGCTCCTCGACGCCGTTGTCGGCCTTCACGTACATGGCCTGCCCGCCGGCGGCGGTGATGGCGGCTTCGACCTCGCGGCCGATGTCTTCGGAGCGACCGGTGAAGGTCACGGCCGCGCCTTGGGCGGCCATCATCTCCACCACCCCGCGGCCGATCCCCTTGGTCCCCCCGGTGACCAGCGCCACCTTCCCGTCGAGTCGCCGTCCTGAGCTCTGGGCGTCCGGCATCGCTCCCCCTTGCAGTGCAGACTGTGAAACGAAACCGTAGAGTATCGAAACTTCCAGTGCGTCGACGAGGGGGACGAGATGATCCGGCTGGCCCAGCTGTACACCGGTGGGGTGGGGAGCGAGATCGTGCGCCGGTGCGCAGGGCACCCGGAGCTCGATCTGGTCGCGGTGATGGTGCACTCCGACGACAAGTCCGGTCGTGACTCGGGCGAGCTCGTGGGCGCGGCGCCGAATGGCATCTTCACCACGCAGAGCCTCGACGAGGTGCTCGCGACGAAGCCCGACGCAGCCGTCCACTCCGGGCTGATGTTCGACCTCGACCTCATCACCACGCTGCTGCGCGCAGGCGTGAGCGTCTACACCGGCATCGGTGGTTTCTACCTGCCGGGCTCGCCCGACTTCGACCGCGTCGACGCGGCCGCGCGCGAGGGCGGCGCGTCGTTCACCGCGGGTGGGAACATCCCCGGGCTCATCAGTGACGTCTGGCCGTTGTTCGTCACCGGGTACACGGGCCGCATCCGTCAGATCCGCGCCCGCCAGTGGAACGACGTGTCGACGTACCCGTCGAGCGTGCAGATCCAGTCGCTCGGCATCGGCAAGGACGTCGGCGCGGAGGCCGAGTACGCGGAGATGTTCGACGCGCACTTCACCGAGCGCGATCCGCGAGTCGGCGAACATGGTCGCCGACGGGCTCGGTGTCGAATGCCGCGCCTGTGTGCTCTCGGAGAAGCGCACGGTCGTCGCAGAGGACGACATCACCCTGTCGCCGTCGGGGCTCGTCATCGCCGAGGGTCAGGTGGCGGGCATCGAGTGGACCTGGACGGCGACGGCCGGCGACCGCGAGTTCCTCCGGGTCACCAACCAGCAGACCGCGGCCCTGCGCCTGGGGGACGGCTGGCGACAGACGCACGAGGATCCGCCCTGGCGGGTGGAGATCGACGGTGAGCCGTCGATCGTGACCACGTTCGGTTGGCCCGAGGGCGCGCCTCCCGGCGAGTCGACCTCGCTGCTCAACGTGTCGCGGGCGATGAACACCATCCCACAGCTGGTCGCGGCGCGACCGGGCGCGGTGTCCGTGCTCGACTTCCCTGCCCCGCGCGCCGCCGGGCTCGCGTGCGACGCGCGCGCCTGGTTGACGCAGTGGAAGTGACGCTGCCGGACGGCACCGTGGTCCTGGCGCGGGGTCGGCTCGACCTGGTGCCGGCACTGCGCCCTCGCGACCCCGACTTCGCGCTCTACCTGGATGGCCGTTGGGAAGGCGACCCCGAGGTCACCTGGCCGTTCGAGCTCATCGGTTGGGAGGATTTCGGACTCCCGACCGACGAAGCGGAGATCTTCGCCGCCATCGCCGACCTCCACCGACGGGCCCGAGCGGGCGACGTCGTCGAGGTCGCGTGTTACGGCGGGATCGGCCGCACCGGCACCGTCCTGGGTTGCCTGAGCGTGCTCGCAGGAGTCCCTCCGACCGAGGCCGTCGCCTGGGTACGCGACCACTACCACCCGTCGGCGGTCGAGACCGAGGAGCAGGAGCAACTGATCGCCCGGTTCGCGGCGGCAGCCCCACCGTCCGGCTGAGGCGCCGCGTGGTTGCGCGCCCGTCGGTGCGCGTGGTCGACTCCGCGCCGTGACCGATCCCGTCCTGCTCGTCGACGTCTCCGAACGCATCGCCACCCTCACCCTCAATCGTCCCGACGCCCGCAACGCGCTCAGCCGCGCCCTCGGCAACGCGCTCTGGGACGCGGTCGCGTCGGCGGGTGAGGATCCCGACGTCGACGCGATCGTGCTGACCGGCGCCGATCCCGCGTTCAGCGCGGGTGTCGACCTGAAGGAGGTGAGCGGGGAGATCCCGCCCACCGACGGGCCCCGCGGACGGGGCGAGGGGCCGGAGCGCTTCGACGACAACGGGCTCTACCGGTTCATCCCGCTGATTCCGAAGCCGATCGTCGGGGCGATCAACGGGGTGGCGGTGACCGGCGGACTGGAGCTCGCGCTGCAGTGCACGTTCCTGGTCGCGTCGGAGCGGGCGAGGTTCGCCGACACGCACGCGCGGGTGGGGATCATGCCCGGCGGCGGCATCACGGTGTTGCTGGCGCGATGGATCGGCCTCCCGCGTGCGATCGAGATGTCGCTCACCGGCAACTTCGTGAGCGCGGAAGAAGCGCTTCGCCTCGGGTTGGTGAACCACGTCGTGCCCCACGACGAGCTGCACACGTTCGCCCGGGGCCTCGCGGCCGACATCGTGAGCAACGACCAGGTCGGTGTCCGACGACTGCTCGACCACTATCGCCGCATCGCCAACGCCGCCACGCTCGACGAGGCCCACCTGATCGAGGGGTACATGGCGGAGCAGTGGACGCGCGATGGCGCCGAGCTCGCCGAACGCCGGCGCGCGGTCACCGACCGCGGTCGCACGCAGGCCGACTGACGCCGATTCGAGTCGAGGGGAACACATGCCGGGTGCACTCGAAGGACTGCGGGTCGTCGACCTGACCACCGGGCTCGCGGGTCCGATCGCGACGATGACCCTGAGCGACCACGGCGCCGACGTGGTGAAGGTGGAGCCGGCGCGCGGCGACCCGCAGCGCGGGTACGTGGGCTCGGTGGTCACCAACCGCGGGAAGCGCAGTGTGGTGCTCGACCTCGACGACGCCAGCGACCGCGAGCGGCTGCTCGCGCTCGTCGACACCGCCGACGTGCTCGTCGAGAGCTTCGCGCCGGGGTACCTGGCCGCGCGCGAGCTCGACTTCGAACGCGTCGCGGTCGACCGGCCGTCGCTGATCTACTGCTCGCTGACCGGCTACCCACGCACGATCGACGCCGCCGACCGCCCGGCCATCGATCTCCTGGTGCAGGCGCGCTCGGGCATGCAGTACGAGCAGCCCGGCTTCCGCGACGGACCGATCTTCCTGCACGCGCCACTGCCGAGCATCGCCGCCTCCTACCTCACGGTGGAGGGTGTGCTCGCCGCGCTCTACGCGCGCGAGCTCACCGGACGCGGGCAGTGGGTGGAGACGTCGCTCTACCAAGGTGTCCTCTCGTTCACGACGCAGCTCTGGCAGGACCCGGAACACCGAGTGGAGCCGTGGTTCGAGATCGGGTTCGAGCCGCGTCCGAGCATCTACGAGTGCGCCGACGGCCTCTGGGTGCACTCGATGCACTTCGCGGGCGGTCGGGGCAAGGACCGCAGCATCGTGTGGACGATCCTGGGCATCGACCCGCCCGACCTCGAGTGGAGCCCGACGGGTGGTCAGGCGTTCGAGGACATCATCAGCGAGGCGATCGGGCGCATGAAGCGTCAGGACCTCCTCGACCAGTTCTGGGCCCACGAGATCCCCATCGCACCGGTGCGCCACGCCCACGAGGCGCTCGAGGACGAGCAGGTGATCAACAACGGGATGTCGGTGGTGGTCGACGACCCGGTCATCGGCCCGGTGCGGCAGGCCGGCATCTCGTTCCGCGTGCACGGCGCGCCGACGCCGCAGGTGCAGGGACCCCAGCCCGCGATCGGCCAACACACCGACGAGGTGCTGGGTGCGCTCGCGAGCGAGCCGGCACGCGCACGCGACGCGCGACCCGCGAAGCGAGCGGTCACGCACGTGCTCGAGGGCATCAAGGTCCTCGACCTCGGCAACTTCCTCGCGGGGCCGTTCGGGCCGATGCTGCTCGGCGATCTCGGCGCGACCGTCTACAAGCTGGAGTCGCCCCAGGGCGACCAGATGCGACCGGTCACGCAGCCGTTCAACGGTTGTCAGCGCGGCAAGCTCGACGTCGTCGTCGACCTCAAGCAGCCGGAGGGCCTGGAGATCGCCCACCGCCTGATGCGCGAGGTCGACGTCGTCCACCACAACATGCGCCCGGGCGTCGCCGAGCGCCTGGGCGTCGACTACGAGACCGCCAAGCGGCTCAACCCGACGGTGATCTACTGCCACACCACCATGTGGGGCAACGACGGCCCGCGCGCCACGTGGCCGGGCTTCGACCAGCTCGCGCAGTCGTCGTGCGGGCTCGAGCAGGAGCTCGGCGGCGAGGGCAACGGGCCCAACTGGTACCGCTTCGGGATGTGCGACCAGGCGTGCGCGGTGCAGTCGGCGCTCGCCGTGCTCATGGCGTTGTACTGGCGCGAACGCACCGGCGAAGGACAGCTGGTCGACACGTCGATCGTGAACGGTGGTGTGCAGCTGAACACCGACGCGTGGATCGGACCGGACGGCTGGTCGGAGCGGCCGCGCACCGACGCGCAGCAGACGGGCTTCGGTCCGCTGTACCGGCTCTACCACGCGAGCGACGGCTGGCTCGCCGTCGCGTGTCTCGGTGACACGCACCGGAGCGCACTCACGAGCGTGGTGCCTGCGCTCGACGCGACCGCACCGTCGACGGAGGTGCTGGAGGCATTCTTCGCCGAGCGCACCGCGCAGGAGGCGTTCGACCTGCTCGACGGTGCGGGCGTCCCGGTGGAGCTCGCCCCGGAGGACGCCCGGCGCACGTGGTTCACGCAGCCCGACCTCGTCGCCGCCGGTCTGGTCGCCGACTACCAGCACCCGCAGTACGGCCGGTTCCGCCAGTTCGGCCACCTCGTCAACCTGTCGGACACGCCGGGCCAGATCGGTGGTCCGCCCCCGCTCCTCGGCGAGCACTCCCGCGAGGTGCTGGCCGAGCTCGGCTACCGCGAGACCGAGATCGAGCACCTGCGCGACCTCGGCGTCACCCTCTGGCCCGACTGACCCGCCGGTCCCTGCGCTACGGCAGGACGTACTTGTACGCTCCGCGTCATGGCGGCGCGTTCTGACGATGCGATCGTCCGCGCCCGCATGGTCGGCCTCGGCGTCTGGTCGTCGCCGCCGAGCGCACCGGACGCGGCCGTCCGTCGTCTCGTGGCGATGCAAGCGCAGGAGCATCGGTACGCCCGCTGGTCCGTCGGGCAGCGCAGTGCGACGCGCGCATCCGACGTCGACGCCGCGTTCGACGCCGGCGCCATCCTGCGCACCCACGTGCTCCGACCGACCTGGCACTTCGCGGCCTCCGACGACCTGCGGTGGCTGCTCGCGCTCACCGGTCCGATCCTCGACGGGCGCAACGCGCGTCGCGACGAGGAGCTGGGCCTCGACGCCCGGACCCGTCGTCGCGCCACCGACGTGATCGCCGATGCCGTCGCCGCCGGTCCGATGACGCGGACGCGAGCTGGCGCAGGTGCTCGAGCAACGGCGGATCGCGGCCGACGGGCAACGCATCGCGCACCTCCTGTTCCACGCCGAGCTCGACGCCGCGGTCTGCAGCGGTCCGATGCGCGGCACGGTGCACACGTACGCTGCGTTCGACGCGCGGGTGCCGCCGGGCATCGCCCACGAGGGTGCGGGCGCGCTCGCAGAGCTGGCCCGGCGCTGGTTCACGACTCGTGGCCCTGCCACCCTGCGCGACTTCGCGTGGTGGTCGGGGCTCCCGATGGCCGACGCCCGGACCGGGCTCGCGGCCGCCGCCTCGGAGTCGGCGCTGACCTCGTTCGAGCGTGACGACCGCACCTACTGGTTCGGCGACGTCGCGAGGCGGGTCAAGGGCCCACGCGTCGATCTCGTGCAGTGCTACGACGAAACGATCATCTCGTACACGCAGTCGCGCGACCTCCTGCAGACCGCTGACGTCGCGTTCCCCGTGCCGCGCAGCATCGACGGCTTCGTGCACGTGGTGCTCTGCGACGGACGCCTCCTCGGGCACTGGCGGGTGGCTCGTTCACGCGACGGCGACACGGTGGAGACGCGGATCTCGCGGACGCTCGACCACCGCGAGGAGGCTGCGCTCGCGGCCGCGGTCGCGAGGTACGAGGAGTTCGAGCGCACGTAGTGTGCGGACATGTCGTACGAACTCGGGACCCCGGCGCTGCACTTCGAACGAGAGGGATCGATCGCGTGGTGCGTGATCGACCGCCCGCACGCGCGCAACGCGCTCACGCCGGGCATGTACTACGGGATCAAGCGGGCGGTCACGATCGTCAACCAGGATCCCGATCTCGCGGCGCTGATCATCACCGGCACCGGCGACGTGTTCGCGCCCGGGGGCGATCTCGGCGGGCGATCGGAGGAGGGGGAATCGTTCCCCGACGTGATCGGCACCGACGTGCTGCCGTTCCTCGCCGTGCGCGACAGCCGCGCCCCGTCATTTCCGCGGTCAACGGACTGTGTCAAGGCGGGGGCCTGCTCATCGCGATGCTGTCCGACATCGCGGTGGCCAGCGACCGGGCCATGTTCCGCGTGCCCGAGCTGCTGCGCGGCATCATCGACGCCACCTACGCCGCGGTGCTCCCTGCGCACGTCGGCGTGGCCGTGGCGCGCGATCTCATGTTGTCGGCGCGACGCTTCGATGCCGAGGAGGCGGTGCGCCTCGGCGTGATCAGTCGCATGGTCGCGCACGACGGCCTGCGCGAAGCCGCGCTGGCGGCGGCGCGTGAGGTGCTCCAGACCGCGCCTGACGCGCGCGTCCTCACCAAGCGCATGCTGCACGACCGCTACGAGCCGATCGACTACCAGACCATGTTCTGGGGGCTCGAGCACTCGCCCGAACCGCGCGAGGGGATGACCGCGTTCATGGAGAAGCGGCCGCCGAACTGGATACCCGACGACATGCAATGACGCCGCTCGCGGCGGCGCGGCCCGGTGTCAGAGGCTGCCGATGCCGGCAGCCTCGTTCTTCTTGCGCCACTCCTCGCGGGACATGCGGGTGGTGTCGACGTCGGTGGCCTTGGCGCGCAGCGCGCCCACCGTCGACTCCTCCTTGGGCATGTGCTGGAACGGGTCCCAGTCGAAGAAGCGGCAGGAGTTCTCCCAGGTGATCGCGTGGATCTCGTCGTCGGTGACCCCGGCGTCCTGGAACTCCTTCCAGGCGAACTCGGGCGACTCCGGCCACGTCGTGTCGGTGTGGGGGTAGTCGCACTCCCAGGCGATGATGTCGGTGCCGATGCGGTGCCGCAGCTCGAGCCCCGACGGGTCGGTGATGTAGCAGGCGAGGATGTGCTCGCGGAACACGTCGGACGGTTTCTTGCCCCCGAAGTCGTTCTGCAGCCAGGCCTGGTTCTCGAAGTGGCGGTCGGCGCGGTCGAGGTAGAACGGGATCCAGCCGATGCCGCCCTCGGACAGCGCGACCTTGAGGTCGGGGAACTGGCGCAGCGTCGGCCCGAACAGCAGGTCCTGCGCGACCAGCACCGAGATCTGCGCCGTGAGCACGATGAGGTGGTCGATCGGTGCCTCGGGGGCCTTGTTGATGAGGTCGAACCCGGCACCGATGTGCAGCGAGAGGATGATGTTCTCGTCGCACATCGCGGTGAGCATCGGGTCCCAGTGGCCGGAGAGGAAGCTCGGGAAGCCCTGCGCGTGAGGCGCCTCGAGGAAGCTGATGGAGCGGCATCCCTTCGCCGCGAGGCGGCGCACCTCTTCCACCGCGAGGTCGACGTCCCACATGGGGACGATGCCCTGCGGGATGAAGCGCCCGGGATACTCGCCGCACCACTCGTCGATCGCCCAGTCGTTGTAGGCCTTGAGCATGACGAGCGACAGCTCCTTGTTGCCCGCCTCGGTGAACGTGCGCGCGTTGAACCCCGCCATCGTGGGGAAGCACATCGACGCGAGCACGCCGTTGACGTCCATGTCGCGCACGCGCTCGTGCACGTCCCAGCAGCCGGGACGTAGCTCCGAGAACGAGCCGGGGTTGAAGCCCCACTCCTCTCGTGGCCAGCCGACGGTGGCCGCCATGCCGAACGGCGTGGCGGTGGCCTCCCCCTGGAAGGTCCACTCGTCGATGCCCTGCGCGTTGCGGATGATCTTCGGCGCCTGGTCGAGCCACTTCGCCGGCAGGTGGTTCTTGTACATGTCGGGGGGCTCGACCATGTGGTCGTCGATGCTCACCAGGATCATGTCGTCCATCTGCATGGCAGGCGTCCTCTCGAAGCGGTCTCTCGGCGTTTGGGCGGAGCCCAAAAACCATAGCGGGGCGTCGTCGGATGTCGCTCGTGGCGGGTCGCGACCAGACTGTCGGGACCACCACGAGAGGGGCAGGTCATGCCGGGCGCGACGATGTTCGAATTCCAGCCGGGTCAGGCCGAGGCGATGCTGGGCGGCATCGCCGCCGCCGTCGGGGGTGAGACGGGCTCACGCCGACCCAGGCCGACGTGCTCGGCGCCATCGGGCACTACATGTTCGGCATCGACACGCCCGTCGACCAGCTGGCACCGTTGAGCCCAACCGAGACTGGCGGCCGCGCTCGACCCGATCCTCGCCCGTGGTGCGGTCCGGGGCATGGTGACGCTCGAGATCGTCGCCGATCCGGTCACACCCGAGCTGGCGGCACGCGTCGAGCTCGTACGCAACAGCGCTCGGGGTCGACGAGAACATGCTGCAGGTGGCGCGCGACTACTCGAAGGGTGCGATGGACGTCGCGCACGACGACTTCTTCCGCAGTTCCTACGTGCTCGACTACTACTCGAAGCACGGGAACGACGGCACGCTGCACCGGACGGTGCGCGGGCCCGACGACCGCAACCCGCTCGATCCCGCGCTCGAGGCGAAGTGGAAGACGCTCGAGACGTGCCCTTCGGGCTCGCTCGGCCGGACGGTCTGGGACTTCTACCAGCGGCGTGGGTTCGGGCTGCCGGGATCGCCCGGCTCGGTCGACGCGCTCCTCGCGCAACACGACTTCGTGCACTGCGTCGCCGACTACGGCACCTCGGCCACCGGCGAGATCGAGGTGTTCTCGTTCATCGCCGCATCGATCCCCGAGGCCAAGGGCTTCAGCTACCTCGTCGTGATCCTGGGGCTGTTCGAGACCGGCAACGTCGACGCGGTCCAGGGCGTAGCCACCGCGTCACCCGGTCATCTCCAGCTCCCCGGCGGCACCGAGCGCATGGGTGACGCGATCCGGCGCGGGCTCCTGTTGAGTCGTGACGTGATGGGCGGCATCGACTGGTTCGAGTACGCCGACACTCCGCTCGACGACGTGCGCTCGAAGCTCGGCCTCGCGCCGAAGAGCGACGACGCGGTCGCGGCAGGTTCGCTCTCGGCCGACGACCCGAACGCCGTGTTCGGGCGTTCGAATTAGGGCGGCGAACTGAGGAGCACGGACGAGCGGTCGCGCCGTCAGCCGACGGTCTGCAGCACCCGGTCGGCGACCTCGTCGGGCGAGCCGGTCGCGTCGACCCGCAGGATGTCGTCACCGAGCTCGAGCGTGGCGAGCTGGCTGGGGAGCAGGTCGGCGCCGGCGAAGTGGTCCGTGCGCGCGGAGAGACGGTGCGCGAGCGTCTCGGGATCCACGTCGAGGTCGACGAAGGTGAGATCGGGCACGCCGTCGCGCAACACGTCGCGGTAGGAGCGCCTGAGCGCCGAGCAGGCGAGCACGACGGAACCGTCGCCGATCGCCGCCGTCGCGGCGCGCACGCGCTCGAGCCACGGCGCGCGGTCGGCGTCGTCGAGCGGGTGGCCCGCGTGCATGGCGGCGATCGCGGCGGGGCTGTGCAGATCGTCGGCGTCGACGAACGGGGCACCGAGGCGGGCGGCGACGAGGCGGCCGATGGTGGTCTTGCCCGAACCGGCCACGCCCATGAGCACGATGCGGGTCGCCGTCACCGGATCAGGTTCGCACGTCCGGCTGGTCGGACGTAGGCGCGCCACCCGCCGTACGCGGTGATGTCGGGCGCGCCCTCGATCGCGTGCGGCTCGCACAGGAAGCCGGTCACCTCGGTGCCGTCGGCGAGCTAGCACCTTGCCGACGCCGAGCGGCGCGGGGATCGCCGCGACGAACTCGCCGAGACCCGCCGCGTCGATGGCCCACACCTCGACCTCGATGGCGGCGCCGCCCGTCGGAGTGCGGACGAGTCCCGGCTTCGGCGGACTCGTCGGCAATGCGTAGAGGCGGTACTCGGCCGCGGTGGTCGTCCGGGTGCTGAGCACGGCGCCCCGGTCGGTGAGCTGGTGGTTGAGCGGCTGCCCGGCGAGGTGGGCGCCGACGACTGCGATCCGGAACGGGCGCGCTTCGAGGTGCTGAGCGCTCGGCTCCGCGGTTCGATCGGCGTCCGATCGACGGTGACCCGTGGGTTCGTCGCCGCAGTCAGACGTGTCGCCAGCTCGAGCAGTCCGTGGTCGCTGCCACCGGGTCCCACGAGCGACACCCCGAACGGCAGCCCGCTGGCCCGGCGGCCGGCCGGGACCGCCAACGCGGCCAGCCCGAGCGGGTTCACGAACGCGGTCAGCTGCCCGAGCTCGAGGCTCGGGCCGACGGGATCGGCGAGTGCCTCCGCGAACGTCGGCGGACGGGCCACGGTGGGGACGACGAGCGCGTCGACGCGTCGACCACCAACGCGCGCGCGCCGCGTCGCGCTGCGTCCAGAGCGCATCCCCGGCGCTCACGAACTCGGACGCCCGGTGAGTCGCGCGCGCGCTCGCACGATGTCGAGCACGGCCGGATCGATGGCGTCGCGGATGCGCGAGCGCGAACTGGACCGAACGCGGCGAAGCGTTCGGCGACGAGCGCGCTGCCGTACAGCAGCGCGCCGGCGTCGTACATCGGTGCGGCGTCGACCGCTTCGACGGTGCACCCGAGCGCGACGAGCTGCTGCGACCACTCGTTCGAAGCACACGCGAGCGTCGTCGTCGCCGTGCCAGTCGATCGGCGCGGGCACCCCCACGCGCGCGAGTGGGTCGTGCCCGCATCGGCGCCGGGCACCGACCACACGTCGTACACCGCGGCGGCGTCGGACAGGTTCGCGGTGAACACCGACACGCAGTCGAACGACCGCATCGCCGGCACGACGCCCTCGTTCGTCAGCACGCCCGGCGTGGGCTTGGCGCCGACGACGCCGCACAGCGCTGCCGGCACCCGGCCCGACCCCGCGGTGTCGGTCCCGAGCGCGAACGACACCTCGCCGGTGGCGACCACGATCGCCGAGCCGGAGCTCGAGCCGCCCGCGATCAGTTCGGGATCGAGCGGGTTGCGGCACGCGCCGTACCGCGGCGACCGGGTGCCGACGAGGCCGGTGGCGAACTGGTCGAGGTTGGTCTTGCCCGCGAAGACCGCGCCCGCCGCGAGCAGCCGTTCGACGACCGGTGCCGGAGCGTTCGGGGACGTAGGCGAACTCCGCGCACCCGGCCGTGGTCGCGACGCCGGCGACGTCGATGTTGTCCTTCACCGCGAACGGCACGCCCGCGAGCGGGAGGTCGGCGCCGGCGGCGAGGGCGGCGTCGAGCTCGACGCGCGCGCGCCCAGAGCGCGTCGGGCGACGGCTGGCTGATCCAGGCCGCGGGTTGCGGCGCGCGCGAGCGACGCGCCAACAGCTCGCCGACCACTGCGGTGACGCCGCCACGCGCGGTCAGCGCGCGGGCCTCGGCGATCGTCCAGGGTGTCGGCTCACGCATCGGCGACCACCACGACCAGCGGCGTGCCCGCGGCCACGACCGCGCCTTCTTCGCACACGAGTCGCACGACGGTCCCCCCGACGGGGCTGGGGACCGACGACTCCGTCTTCATCGCCTCGAGCACGACGACGGGTGCGCCGGGGTCGACCCGGTCACCCTCGCTCACGAGCAGCCGCGCCACGCACCCGTGCAGCGGCGCCTCCACGACGAAGGCACCGTCGGGGAGCGCGCCGAGCTCGCGGTCGCCGGCGGGCGACCGTCGTGTTCCACGGGCTCGCTCCCGCGCGTGAGCTCGCCCGACTCCGCCCAGCGCGCTCGTTCCTCGGCGAACGCCGCTTCGCGACGGGCCCGGAACTCGGCGATCGACGACGCGTGCTCGGCGAGGAAGTCGTGGTGCGCGGCGCGCGAGAAGGTGCCGGCGTCGATGCGGAGGTCGAGTCGACCGGCGGCGGCGTCGGCGCGGAGGTCGAGCAGCTCGTCGGCGCCGACCGGGTACCACCGGATGCGGTCGAAGCAACGGAGCAACCACGGCTCGGCCGCGGTGGTGTGCCGCGCGCCGGCCGTACGTGCTCCACACCGGGACGGTGCGGCCGACGAACTGGTAGCCGCCGGGCCCTTCCATCCCGTAGATGCACAGGTACGCGCCGCCGATGCCGACCGCGTTCTCCGGCGTCCACGTGCGCGCCGGGTTGTACTTGGTGGTGACCAGGCGGTGGCGCGGATCGACCGGCACCGCGACCGGCGCGCCGAGGTACACGTCGCCGAGACCGAGCACGAGGTACTCGGCGTCGAAGACGATCTCGCGCACCGCGTCGACGTCGTCGAGACCGTTCACGCGCCGGATGAACTCGATGTTCCACGGGCACCAGGGCGCGTCGTCGCGCACGACGCGCATGTACGTGTCGATCGCCTCACGTGTCGCGGGGTCGTCCCACGAGAGCGGCAGGTGCACGACGCGACTGTCGACGGCGACGTCGTCGAGGGCGGGCAGCTCGTCCTCGGCCCGGGCGAGGAGCTCGACCACGGCGTCGGGCGTGTGCTCGACGGGTCGAACTGCACCTGCAGCGATCGGATCCCGGGCGATGACCTCGAGCGGGGTGAACGAAGGCTCGGCGGCGACCCACTCGCCGAGCGCGTGGGCGCGGAGCCGGAGATCGAAGTCGAGGCATCATGGGCCCGTACTCGACGAGCACGGCCGCGTCGCCCTGGGCCCGGTAGGTGACCTGCGGCGTGTCGTCGTGCAGCGGGACGGGTGGCGAGCACGGTCGGCGCCGGTCGGTCGCGATGCGCTCGGCGAGTGCGAACGATGCCGCGCGCCGAGCGACGACACGCTGCGCGTGCCTCCGTCGCGATCGACGGAGACGAAGCGCACGCGGTCGCCGGGCGCGAGCTGACCGAGCTTCCACCGGTCGGCGGTGACGACGGTGACCGGGCACGTGAACCCGCCGAGGCTCGGCCCGTCGGGGCCGAGCAGGATCGGCATGTCACCGGTGAAGTCGACCGCGCCGACCGTGTAGGGCGTGTCGTGCACGTTCGACGGGTGCAGACCGGCCTCGCCGCCGTCGGCGCGGGCCCATTCGATCGCCGGGCCGACCAGGCGCACACCGGTGCGCGACGAGTGGTGGTGCACCTGCCACTCGGTCGCGTAGAACGCGGCGATGCCCTCGTGCGGTGACGAAGTCGGGCGCGGCGTGCGGCCCGTCGACGACCGCGAGCTCCCACATGGTCGTCAGCTCAGGAAGCGCTTCGATCTCCGGATCAGCGAGCGGCAGCGTGCCGGTGTGAGCGAGCGGCAGCGTGCCGGTGTGAGCGAGCGGCAGCGTGCCGGTGTGAGCGAGCGGCAGCGTGCCGGTGTGAGCGAGCGGCAGCGTGCCGGTGTGAGCGAGCGGCAGCGTGCCGGTGTGAGCGAGCGGCAGCGTGCCGGTGTGAGCGAGCGGCAGCGTGCCGGTGTGAGCGAGCGGCAGCGAGCCGGTGTGGAGGTGCAGCACGTCGCCGGTGCGCAGCTCGCGTCCGCCGTGGCCGCCGAAGCCGCCGAGCGTGAACGTCGACGCCGACCCCAGCACCTCGCCCACGTCGAAGCCGCCCGCCACGAGCACGTACGCGCGCAGCCCCGGACCGGCGCGGCTCGCCGAACGCCAAGCGTCTGCCCGGCGTGCGACCGGGACGGGCGACGTGCCGGTCGACGGGGGCGCCGTCGAGCGTCGCGCCCAGATCGGCGCCGGTGAGGCACACGACGGTCTCGGCGGCGAAGCGCAACGTGGGGCCGGCGGCCGTGCACTCGAGGCCGGGCGCGCCCTCGGCGTTGCCGAGGATGCGGTTGCCGAGCGCGGAACGACCGGTCGTCCATCGGCCCGCTCGGCGGCACGCCCACGTGCCACAACCCGACGCGCCCGGGCAGGTCCTGCACCGTCGTGCTCCCGGGCACGAGCACCTCGACGGCGCGGCGCGGGGAGCGGTGGCGCTCGAGCGTCGACGTCGTCACCGTGCCGGCGCGGAACGGCGTCGAGTCGACGAACGACCGGAGCGCGCCGACGTTGGTCTCGATGCCGCGCACGGTCGTGCGTCCCAGCGCGTCGTGCAACGCATCGACCGCGTCGGCGCGCGTCGCCCCGTGCACGACGACCTTGGCGAGCAGCGGGTCGTAGAACGGCGGCACCTCGGTGCCGGTGCGCACCCAGGTGTCGACGCGCGCGTCCGTCGGCCACGACGCCTCGGTGACCAGCCCCGGACTGGGCACGAAGTCACGGGCCGGGTCCTCGGCGTAGACGCGCGCTTCGATCGCGTGGCCGTGCGCGATCGGAGCGTCGTGCGGCCGCGGCGCGCACGAAGTCGGTGTCGCCGCTCGCGGCGCGCACCATCCACTCGACGAGGTCGATGCCGGTGACCGCTTCGGTGACGGTGTGCTCGACCTGCAGGCGGGTGTTCACCTCGAGGAAGTGGAACGCACCGGTGTCGACGTCGAGCACGAACTCGACCGTGCCCGCCGACCGGTACCGCTCGGGTTCGAGGAGCGTGCGGGCGGCGTCCGCCAACGCGGCGCGGGTCGCGGCGTCGAGCCCCGGCGCGGGCGTCTCCTCGAGCACCTTCTGCCGGCGCCGCTGCGTCGAGCAGTCGCGCTCGCCGAGGGTCACGACCGTGCCCTCGCCGTCGCCGAACACCTGCACCTCCACGTGCCGGGCGTCGCTTCACCAGCCGTTCGAGGAACACCGCCGGGTTGCCGAACGCCTGGCGGCTCTGTTGCATGGCCGCGCGCGACCGTCGCGGGCAGATCGACCGGGTCGGTGCAGGCGAGCATGCCGATCCCGCCGCCGCCGGCGACGCTCTTCACCAGCAGCGGGAAGCCGACGGCCTCCGCCGCCGCGACCGCGGCGTCGACCTCGACGAACGGCGGCGTGCCCGGCGGCAGCGGCACGCCGGCGGCTTCCGCAGCGTGCCGGGCTTCGTCCTTGGCGCCGAAGCGGCGGATCTGGTCGGGCGTCGGGCCGATGAACACGAAGCCGGCCGCGTTCGATCGCCAGGGCCGCGTCGGCGTCCTCGGCGAGGAAGCCGTAGCCCGGGTGCACGCCGTCGACGTCGTGCACCTTCGCCACCGCGAGCACTGCGTCGAGGTCGCGGTACCCGGGGCCCGTCGCCGGACCGATGGGCACCGCCACCGTCGCGAGCTCGCAGTGCAAGCGAAGCCCGGTCGACGTCGGTGAACACCGCGACCGATTCGATGCCCATGCGGTCGAGCGTGCGGATGATCCGGCACGCGATCTCACCGCGGTTGGCGACCAGGACTCGGTGCATCAGGCCGGCACCCTCAGCGGGTGATCACCAGGCGGATCGGGGTGGGATCGAACCCGTTGCAGGGATTGTTGATCTGCGGGCAGTTCGAGATCACGACCAGGACTCGCATGTGCGCGCGCAGGTCGACGGCGAGGCCGGCCGCGGAGATCCCGTCGACGATGCCGAGGGTGCCATCGGCTTCGACGGGCACGTTCATGAACCAGTTGATGTTGCTGGTCATGTCGCGCTTGCCCATGCCGCGCCACGAGTGGGCGAGGAGGAAGTTGTCGACGCACGCGTGCTCGTGCCGCGTGTGGAAGCCGTAGCGCAGCGCGTTCGACTCGCGGCTGCACGCGCCACCGATGGTGTCGTGGCGCTCGCAGCTCGTAGACGTGACGGTCATCATCGGCCGACTCTCGTTGGACAGCAGCTGCGAGCCCTCGACCAGGAAGATGTTGCCCTGAGCGACCATCGTGTCGGGCGCGCTGTAGCGCTCGGCCGGATCATCAGCGTTGTAGAGGATGCAGTCGACGGCCTGGTTTCCCTCGAGGTCGACGATGCGCAACGTGCAGCCGGGATCGACCACGTGGGCCCACGGGGCGCGGGCGTCGACCACCTCGTCGTGCAGCACCGACGCGCCGTTCATGCCCGACCCGGCCCGGGTTCCACGGTCAACAGGAACTCCTCGGTCTGCAGGAACGCGCGCTCGCCCTCCGGGGTGGCAGACCACGCCGGGTCGTCGCGCGTCGTGGGCTGGTCGGTCCACGCGGTGACGCGCAGCGGACCGGCCGAGTAGTCGGGACGCGGATCGAGCACGTGGGGAGTGTTGACGACGGCGACGATCACCGGGAGCTCGGCGCGCAGCTCGACGGCGGCGCCGGCGACTCGAGCCGTCACCCACGAAACGGAGCGCGCCGTCGGGCTCGACGCGCACGGCCTTGAAGAAGTTGATGTTCGGCACGATGTCGCGCCGGCCGAGCCCGTGCTTCGCCAGTGCCACCGCGAAGCGGTCGCGGGCGTTCGGGCGCTCGCCGTGCACGCCGCCGCTCCCGTACCGCTCCTCGTTGCGCAGGCGGGTCGACGCGCCGCACAGCGCGTCGTGGGCGCCACTGGTGTCGGCGGCGATCGAGAGCAGCACGCGTCCCATGTCGGACAGGAGCAACGATCGCGCGCCGAGGTAGGCCTGCCACTGCACCTTGACCGTGTCGGCAACGTTCAGTCGCTCGAGCGGCTGCGCGGCGTTGTACACGAGCAGGCCGGCGCAGGCGTCTCCCTCCAGATCGGTGAGCCGCAGCACCGCGCCCCGGGGAAGGACGCGGGAGGTGTCGCCCCCGGGCCCGATGACGTCGTCCCAGAGCAGGCGCTCGGGCGCGACCGGCGCCCCCGACGCGTCGACGACCCCGATCGCGTCGGCGGCCGGGACGGTCGGTTGGAACACGGCTCGCCGGGTGCCCTGGGCCCGGGCGTGGTCGCGCGCCGCGACGGTCGAGCTGGTGTCGAGCGGCGGGGGGGCCACGGATCTCCTCGTCCTGTCGTGGGCGTGTTTCGAACCTGGCTAGAAAGTTGACGCTCACTGTGCGGGACCCGGCCTCCCCTGGTCAAGGGTCTCGGTGTGCTGTTCACGCGCCCGTTACGAACGCGGGCTACCGTCCCGGCGTGGTCGCCGCCCGCGAGTCCGAGACGCGTCGCACCGGACGCCCGCGCCGCAGCGCCCGTCCCGCGCGTGACGGCGATCCTCGTCGCGAGATCGTCGCCGCCGCCAGCCAGCTCTTCACCGAGCGCGGGGTCGCGGGAACGACGATGGCTGAGATCGCACGCCGGTGCGGGCTGCAGCAGCCGTCGCTCTACTACTACTTCCGCAGCAAGGGTGAGCTGCTCGACGAGATCGTCGGCGAAGCCAACCGAGCGCCGCTCGAGCTCGTTGCCCGGGTGCGCGCGGCCGGCGGATCACCCGCCGTGCAGCTCTACCGGGTGATCCGTTCCGACGTGTCGGCCTTGTGCGCCCTGCCCTACGACCTCAACGAGATCCACCGCCTGGCCGCCCGCGACCGGGACGCGTTCGGCCGCTACTGGACCGAGCGGGAGCAGTTGGTCGACGAGCTCGCGGCGATCGTGGTCGACGGCGTCGCTCGAGGTGAGTTGCGCACGGTCGATCCTCGACTCACCGCGCTCACGCTGATGTCGAACGACGAGGGCACCCAGAACTGGTTGCGAGTCGCCGGGCGCGACGGCGCGCCGGTGCAGACGTCGGCGCTGGAGCACCACGCGGTCGGTGCGTTCCTCGCCGATCTCACCGTGCGCGGGCTGCTCTCCGCCCCGCGCGGCCTCGATCGCGTCCGGCGCAGCGCCGACGCGCTCGACGCCGCCGCCGTCGTCGCCTGACCCACAGCCCAATCGCCACCGGGGTTGGCAGTAACCCGTCAGGCGCGCGAAACCGGGGTGTGTTTCGAAGGACCTTCGACAGAAACACCCCAGCCGTACCGTGCTGACGATCCGCCCCTTCAGGAGGTTCCGTGGGCACTCGAGCAGCACAGACGAGTCGGCGCACGACCCGGGTCCGTCGCGTGGTCGCCACCGCAGTCACGACCGCGGTGATCGCCACCCTCGGCCTGGTGGCGATGCCGAGCGCGCACGCGGCCAAGACCGACAAGGTCACGATCGGATACAGCGCTTGGCCGGGTTGGTTCCCGCTCGCGGTGGCCGACGAGGCGGGCATCTTCAAGAAGAACGGTCTCGACGTCGACCTGAAGTACTTCGCCGACTACATCGCGTCGCTCGACGCGATGGTCGCCGGCAAGCTCGACGCCAACACGCAGACCCTCAACGACACGATGGCCTCGGTCGCTGGTGGCTCGAAGCAGGCGATCATCGCGGTCAACGACAACTCCGCCGGCAACGACGCCATCATCTGCGACAAGTCGATCACGTCGGTCGCCGACATGAAGGGCAAGACCATCGCCGCCGAAGAGGGCGTGGTCGACCACTTCCTCCTGCTGCAGGGGCTCGCCGAGGAAGGCCTGACCCAGGACGACATCGACTTCCGCGGGGTGCTGACCGCCGACGCGGCGGCGAGCTTCTCCGGCGGCCAGTTCGACTGCGTCGGTGTGTTCGCACCGTTCACCCTCGAAGCGCTGAAGCGCGAGGGGTCGCACGTGGTGTTCAGCTCGAAGGACTTCCCCGGCACCATCCCGGACCACATCGTCGTGTCACAGCAGATGGTGGCGAAGTCGCCCAAGGTCGCCCAGAAGATCGTGAACGCCTGGTACGACACGCTCGCCTACATCGACGCCAACCCCGACAAGGCGCTGAAGATCATGGCCGACAAGGCCGAGCTCTCGACCGCCGACTACTCGGACCTGGCGAGCGGGACGAAGCTCTTCACTGTCGACGAGGCCATCGCGGCGTTCCAGCCTGGTGACACGGTCACGTCGCTCGAGCACACCGCCGGGTTGATCAATCCGTTCCTGGTGGAGTCGGGCCTGACCAAGAAGCAGGCGTCGCTCAACGGCCTGTTCGCACCGCAGTTCACCGAGGCCTACGCCGCCGCCCATCCCTCGCCGTGACGACGACGGGCGCGACCGCGCAGTCGACGCGCTCCTCCCGCACACGCGGGAGGGGTCGTCGGCAGCACGCGCTCCTCCGTCTGCGGGGCGACATCCCGATGAGCATGCGCATCGCACTCGCGGTGTTCGGGATCATCGCGCTGTTCGGGTTCTGGTGGCTCGCCGCCGACATCCTCGTGAAGACGCGAGTTCCTCCCCAACCCGGCCGACACGCTCGGCGGACTCGAGACCTACTGGAACAGCGGCGACTTCTGGTCCGACGTCTGGGCCAGCAGCCTGCGCATCCTGAAGGGCTACTCGATCAGCCTGGCGATCGGCGCGGTGCTCGGGCTCTTCATCGGCAGCTTCCGCTCGGTGGAGGCGTTCTGGGAGTCGCCCATCGGCTTCCTGCGCTACATCCCTGCCACCGCGCTGGTGCCGCTCTTCCTCGCGTGGCTCGGCATCGACGAGGCGCCGAAGGTCGCGCTGGTGATCGCGGGCACGGTGTTCTTCAACATCGTGATGATGTCCGACGTCGCCCGGCTCGTGCCGCGGGAGATGATCCTCGCCTCGTACACGCTGGGCGCCGGACGCGCGCGCGTGATGGGCAGGGTGGTGCTGCCGCACTGCCTCCCGGGGATGATCGACGTCGCCGCGCGTCAACCTCGCCGCGGCATGGCCGATGCTGGTCGTGGCTGAGCTGCTCGCGGCCACCGACGGGCTCGGGTACCGACTCACCGTGCTGCGGCGCGGCAGCGAGTGGGAGCAGATCTTCGCGGTGCTCGTCGTGTTCGCGGTGATCGGGATCACGAGCGACCTCTTCCTCCGCTGGCTGCGCAATCGGGTGTCGCCGTGGGCTCGGTCGTGACGGCGCGAGGCTCCGCCGACGCGGCCGCCGTCGACACCGGCCCAGCCACGGCGGCGCCGGAAGTGGCGTTCGGCAGCTCGTCGCGGCCGCCGAAACTGGTCGTCACCGACCTGGTCAAGGAGTACCGCAGCACGAAGCGCGACACGGTCCTCGCCATCGACCACGTGAACCTCGAGGTCGCCGACCAGGAGTTCGTGTGCCTGGTCGGGTCGTCGGGGTGCGGCAAGTCGACCTTGCTCAACATCATCGCCGGCCTCGACCTCCCGACCTCCGGGACCGTCGAGATCGACCACGAGCCGGTGATCGGGCCCGGTCCCGACCGGGGCATGGTGTTCCAGACCTACAGCCTCTACCCGTGGCGCACCGTGGCGGAGAACGTCGCGTTCGGGCTCGAGTGCCTGCACCTCGGGAAGGCCGAGCGGCGCGAACGGGTGCAGGAGCTGCTCGGGATCGTCGGGCTCTCCCAGTTCGCCGATCACACGCCTGACCAACTGTCGGGAGGTATGCGTCAGCGGGTCGCGATCGCGCGCGCGCTCGCTCCCGAGCCCGACGTGCTGTTGCTCGACGAGCCGTTCGGCGCGCTCGACGCGCAGACGCGGAGGGCCATGCAGGACTTCCTCCTCACCGTGTGGCGACGCACGAGCTCCACCGTGCTGTTCGTGACGCACGACATCCCCGAGGCGATCTATCTCGGCTCCCGAGTCGTGGTGCTCGCCTCGCACCCGGGACGCGTGATTGCCGACATCGACGTGCCGTTCGGCGCGGGCCAGAACGTCAACATCACGCGTGACCCGCGCTTCCTCGACCTGCGTGACGACATCGAGGACCTGCTCGGCTCCGTGTGACCGAGTGGTAGGGGTGGCCCTACCGCGCGGAGGCATGGTCGCTCCATGGTCCGGACGACCCGGCGTCGTTAGCGTGACGGTGTGCTCGGCCGTGTCTTCGATCCGTGGCGGCATTCGTCGACGTGGTGGACCCTCACCCATCTCGTGACCGACGTCGTCGTCGGCGTCGTCACGTTCAGCGTCGTGATCACGCTCCTTGCGACCACGCTCGGCCTCCTCGTCACCGTCGTCGGCGCGATGGCGATGTTCTGGCTGCTCATGGTGGTCAGCCGCGGTTTCGGCCACCTCGAGCGCTCCCGCGCCGCGGCCCTCCTGGGCGTCCCGCTCCTCGACCCCGTCCCGCCGTTGCAGTCGACGGGCTGGTGGCGGCGCCTCCTCGAACGGGCCAAGACGGGGGCGCGGTGGAAGGAGATCGGCTACTGCCTGCTCCTGCTCCCGCTCGGGATCCTGAACCTGGTGATCGTCACCGCCGCGTGGTGCGGCTCGCTCGCGCTGGTGCTGCTCCCGCTGTACGTGACCGCGCTCCCCGACGACAGGGCGAAGTTCTACTTCTTCGACGTCGGCCAGGACGACGCCTGGTTCGTCGCGATCGTCGGCGTGGTCGGCGTCCTGCTGCTCGCGCCGTGGATCACCGTCGTGATGGGACGGCTCAACGGAGTGACCTGCGCGTGGTTCCTCGGTCCCGACGAGCGTGCGCTGCAGGAGGCCCGGGTCTACGCCGCGGAGAGCGGCCGGGTGGCGGCGGTCGGGAGCGCCGAGGCCGAACGCCGACGCATCGAGCGTGACCTGCACGACGGCGCGGAGCAGCGCCTGGTCAGCCTGGCCATGGAGCTGGGCGCGACGCGGGAGCACTTCGACGACGAGGACAAGGAAGCGATCCGGGGCGCGTGTCGTGCACGCGCACGAGGAGGCGAAGGCCGCGCTGCAGGAGCTCCGCGACCTCGTGCGCGGCATCCACCCGGTGATCCTCGAGGACCGCGGCCTCGACGCCGCGCTCTCGGCCGTCGTCGCCCGCGCGCCGGTCCCGGTCTCGCTCGAGGTGAGCGTGAGCCCGAGGCCGTCCTCCGAGGTCGAGAGCGCCGCGTACTTCGTGGTGTCAGAGGCGCTCACCAACGTCGCCCGCCACTCCGGCGCCACCAATGCCGCGGTGTCGCTGGTGCGCGTCGACGAGACGCTCGTGATCGAGGTCCGCGACAACGGCGCCGGCGGCGCCACCGACCTTTCCGTCGGCACGCCCGATCTCGAGAACGGCGGCACCGGGCTCGCCGGTCTGCGTGAACGCGCCGCCTCGCTGGGCGGTTCCATCCACCTGGACAGCCCACCCGGCGGTCCCACGATCCTGCGGGCGGTGCTGCCGTGCGAGTGATGATCGCCGAGGACTCGGTGCTGTTGCGGGAGGGCATCACGCGCCTGCTGGTCGACGCCGGCGAGGACGTGGTCGCCGGCTTCGGCGACGCCGACGCCCTCGTGGCCGCGCTGGCCGACGACCAGCCCGACCTGGTGGTGCTCGACGTGCGCATGCCGCCGTCGTTCACCGACGAGGGCGTGCGCGCCGCGCTGCAGATCCGCGACCACTGGCCCGAGATCGGCATCCTCGTGCTCTCGCAGTACGTGGAGGAGCGGTACGCGACCGATCTGATCTCCGGTGACGTGGCCGGAGAAGGAATGGCCAGAGAACAAATTGTCGGAGGTGTGGGCTACCTGCTCAAGGACCGGGTTGCCGACGTGCGCGACTTCGTGGACGCGGTGCGAAGGGTCGACGACGGCGGCACCGTCCTCGACCCCGAAGTGGTCACGCAGCTGCTCGCACGCGCCCGCCAGCGCGATCCGCTCGACCGGCTCACGCCTCGTGAGCGCACCGTGCTGTCGCTGATGGCGGAGGGACGGTCCAACGCCGCCATCGCGCAGCAGCTGGTCGTCAGCGACGGAGCGGTGGAGAAGCACGTCAGCAACATCTTCTCCAAGCTCGACCTGCCGCCCGCGCAGGAAGACCACCGGCGCGTGCTCGCCGTGCTGCGGTGGCTCGAGTCATGACGACGGTCGCCGCCCCTGCGCCCCGGTACCGCGGCCGGCCGGCCTGGCGCATCCTCGCGTCGCTCCTCGCGATCGCGGCGCTGGTGTGGGGCACCTTCAACCTGGTGAACCTCGTCGCCCACGGCGAGACGCGCTTCACCCGTACCTTCTCGTCCGCCGCGATCGCGAGCGTCGAGGTGTCGACCGATCGGGGCTCCGTCCGCGTCATCGCGAGCGATCGGGACGACGTGTCCTTGAGCGCCTACGTCAGCAACGGGCTCGGTGGCACCGACCACACGGCACGGGTGCGCGGTCACCGCCTCATCGTCGATGCCAGCTGTGCCGTGCCGGTCGCGTACTGGTGCACCGCGTCGTACACCTTGCGCGTGCCGCGAGGCGTCGCGGTGGTCCTCTGGTCGGGGAGCGGTGACGTGTCCGTGTCCGGCCCGACGGGCCTTGCCCACCTGTCGTCCCAGCACGGCGACATCGCCGCGTCACTGCGCCGGGGCGTGGACGTGAGCGCCAACACTCAGCACGGGTCGATCCACCTCGACTTCGCCGAGCTCCGTTCCGCATCGTCGCGTCGTCGCAGCACGGCGACGTTACCGTCGTCCTGCCGCGGACCGGTGAGGCGTACCGCGTCGACGCGTCGACCGACCATGGCGACTCGAACACGAACGTGCGCACGGATCCGGATTCGACGCGCACCGTCGACGTCTCGTCGCAGCACGGCGACGTGACCGTGCGCTACCCGGCTCGCTGACCGTCCGCGGGCCCGCTCCGGTCCGCCCCCGCGCGGTCGGGGGTTGTCCCCACCCGCGAGACGCCCGGCTGCTCCATGGGATCGCGAGCGACATCTCCGTACCGTCGATCGTGCCCCCAGCCCCCTTCTGGACAGGAGTCGTCATGGCTGTCACCCAAGAAGCCGTTCCGCCCCGATCGCCCGCCACGAGGCTGCATCCGCAGGCGGTGGTCAGCGCCCGAGCCCTGGTGAAGACCTACGGGTCGGGCGATGCAGCGGTCCACGCGCTCGCCGGCATCGACCTCGACGTCGCACCGGCCCGCTTCACCGCGGTGATGGGGCCGTCGGGCTCGGGCAAGTCGACGCTCATGCACCTCATGGCCGGCCTCGACACCCCGACCTCGGGTTCGGTGCTGGTCGACGGGGTCGACCTCGCCGGTCTCTCCGATCGGAAGCTCACGCAGCTGCGGCGCGACCGCCTGGGCTTCGTGTTCCAGTCGTTCAACCTCGTGCCGACGCTCAGCGCGCGCGAGAACATCGAGTTGCCGAGCGTGCTCGCCGGCCGCAAGGTCGAACGCCGCTGGTTCGACAAGGTCGTCCGCATGACCGGGCTCGGTGACCGTCTGCGTCACCGCCCGGCCGAGCTCTCCGGTGGCCAGCAACAGCGGGTGGCCGTCGCACGCGCGCTGGCGGCGAAGCCGGCGGTCGTGTTCGCCGACGAGCCCACCGGCAACCTCGACTCACGGTCGGGCGCCGACGTGCTCGGCTTCCTCCGCGACGCGGTCGACACCTACGGGCAGACGATCGTGATGGTCACGCACGATCCCAACGCCGCGAGCTATGCCGACGAGGTCGTGTTCCTCGCCGACGGGCACGTCGTCGACCTCATGCCCGCGCCCACCACCGACCGCGTCCTCGAGCGCATGAAGGCATTTGGGAGCTGACGATGGGAACCATGACGTTCAAGGACCTCTGGAGTCGCAAGCGACGGCTCCTCGGCATGTTCACCGCGGTGATGGTGGGCGTGGCGTTCCTCGCCGGAACGCTGGTGCTCGGCGACACCGTGCGCGACAGCTTCGGAACCCTCTTCACCGAGGCGAACAGCGGCACGGCGGCGCTGGTGCGCAGCGAGCACCGACTGACCGCCAACGGCGAGACCGAGCAGGGCGCGATCCCGGCGTCACTCGAGTCACAGGTCGCCGGGGTCGACGGCGTCGACGCCACCGCACCGCTGGTGGAAGGGCACGTGCAGTTGACCGGCGCCGACGGCGACCGGGTCGGCGGGAACGGCCCGCCGACGCGCGGGTCGAACTGGGTGACCGCAGCGTCGCTCAACCCGTGGAAGGTGGTCGACGGCCGCGCCCCTGCGGCAGCTGGCGAAGTGGTGATCGACCGCGCGTCCGCGGACACCGGTGACCTCCACGTCGGCAGCACGACGACCGTGCTCGTGCCTCGACCGGAGAAGGTGGAGGTCGTCGGCATCGCCAAGTTCGGCAGCTCCGACAGCATGGCCGGCACCACCTTCACCGCGTTCACGACGGCCGAGGCCCAGCGTCTCTTCCTCAATGGGCGCGACGACGTCACCGGTGTGCTGCTCGGCGCCGAGCCCGGCGTCACGCCACGCGAGCTCGTGCGGCGCCTGCAGCCCGCGCTGCCGGCCGGTGCGACCGCCATCACCGGTGCGCAACTGACCGCCGAGCAGCGGGCCGACGTCGACAGCGCGTTCATCGGCTTCTTCGAGACGGTGCTGCTCGTGTTCGCCGCGGTGGCACTCCTGGTCGCCGCGTTCAGCATCTACAACGCGTTCTCGATGGTGACTGCTCAGCGCACGCGCGAGTCGGCGTTGCTGCGTGCGCTCGGTGCGTCGCGGCGACAGATCACGGTGTCGGCGGCGACGCAGGGTCTGGTCGTGGGCGCGGTCGCCGCAGTCGCGGGTGTGCTGGTCGGCATCGGCCTCGCGGCCGGGCTCTACGCGCTCATGAGCGCAGCCGGCTTCGGGCTCCCCGAGTCGGGACTCGCGATCGAACCCGCTCGTCTCGCAGTCGCCGCGCTGGTCGGTGTCGCCGTGGCGGTGCCCGCGAGCCTGGTGCCTGCCATCCGTGCCTCGCGCGTCCGTCCGCTGGCGGCGATGCGGGAGGGCACCGACGACGTGACCCGTCCGTCGCGCGTCCGCACGGTGATCGGCCTCGTCGGTCTCGTCGGCGGGATCGCGCTGGTGGTGCTCGGCGCCGCCGGTGAGACGTTCACGCTCGTGGGCCCGGGCGCGGTGCTCACCCTGGTGAGCCTCGTGCTGCTCGGCCCGGCCGTGGCGCGGCCGGCGAGTGCCCTCCTCGGGACCCCGGCCACCGCGGTGCGCGGCGCCCCAGGGTCGTTGGCGCGGCGCAATGCGATGCGCAACCCGCGCACGACCGCGGGTGCGGCGACCGCACTCATGGTGGGCGTCGCCGTCGTCACCGTGTTCACGGTGCTCGGCGCCTCGATCAAGGCGTCGATCGGCGACGTGGTGCGCAGCGACTTCCGCGGCGATCTCGTGATCGTGAACAACGAGCAGAGCGGCTCGGGCGTCGACCCCACGATGGTCGGCCGGCTCGAGTCGGTGCCCGAGGTGGGCGGCGCCACCGGCTTCGGCATCGCACGCGTCGCGGTCGACGGGAGCCCGCACACGGTGACCGCGGCCGACGCGGCCGAGCTCGGGCGCATGATCGACCTCCACGTGGCGGAAGGCGCGCTCGCCGACGTCGGGCCGTCCGGCGTGGCGCTCTCGTCCAGCTTCGCCGACGAGCACGGCATGGCGCTCGGCGACGACGTGCCGGTCACCTTCGGCGACGGCGCTGAGGTCGATCTGCGGGTCGGCGCGCTCTACGACGCCAACTCCAGCTTCGGCGACGTCATCATTCCGGAGGCGGCGTGGATCGCCAACACCCAGCAACCCGCGCTCACCGGTGTCTTCGTGACGCTGGCCGACGGCGTGTCGATGGCGCAGGGTCGCAGTGCGGTCGAGCGCGTCGCGCGGCGTGGATCTCGCGCCGAAGGTGCAGGACAAGGCCCAGTACCTCGACGACGCGAGCTCGCAGGTCGATGCGCTCCTCGCGATCGTCTACGTGTTCCTCGCCCTCGCGATCCTGATCGCCTTCATGGGCATCGCCAACACCCTGTCGCTGTCCCTGCGGGAGCGGACGCGTGAGCTCGGCCTGCTCCGGGCCGTCGGTCTCACGCGTTCGCAGCTGCGGTCGACGGTGCGCTGGGAGTCGGTGATCATCGCCGGCTTCGGCGCCCTGGGCGGGATCGCGGTCGGGGTGCTGGTCGGGTGGGGCCTCACCCGGAGCTTCTCCGGCAACCTGCCCCTCGACGTGTTCTCGGCTCCGGCCGGCCGGCTGCTGCTCATCGCCGCGGCGGGCGCGGTCGCCGGGATCCTGGCGGCGGCCCGTCCCGCCCGACGAGCCGCGCACATGCAGGTGCTCTCGGCGCTGGCCGGCGACTGAGGCAGCCCGGTCAGCGACGGCGTCAGCAGCCGCGGTGGACCGCGGTCTCGATCAGACCGCCCCACTCGTGTCCGATGGCCCACAGCAGCGGGAGAGGACCCTTGCCGCTGTGGGCCGCGGACACGTCGACGGTGCCGGGGAAGCAGCGCTCGACCAGGATCCGGGCGCGCGTCGCGTGGTAGTCCGACGTGACGAGCACCAGGTGCTGCCAGCCCTCCCGGTCGGCGATGCGGCCGATCGCTTCCGCCTCACCGCGGTGTCGTCGGGATCGGGGAGGAAGCAGTACACCGCGAAGTCGTGCTGGGCACCGCACAGATCGTCGGGGCCGGTCGACACGACGAGGTTCGGCGCCACACCGTCGCGCACGAGCTCGAGGCCCTTGTCGAGTCGTTCGCCCTCGCCTCCGGCCAGCACGACGACCGCGTCAGCGTGCGCGGGCGTCGACGACGCCGGGAACAGGAACAGCCGCACGTTGACCGCGACCACCGCGACGGCCAGCACGATTCCGACAACGAGCGCCGTCACCAGGATGGTGTGGCGCGCGCGGGGAGTCGGCACCCGTCGAGGTTACGGGGGCGGCCATCGGCGGATACGTCACGGATCCGGGATGGAAGTGCACGGTCTTGCGGAGGCAGGCCACGAACCAGACGTTCCTGCTGCGGTGGGGATCCGGTGCGGGTCGCCGGCTCTCGGTGATCGTCGACCGACCCGGCACGGCGGTGATCGGCCACGGCGACACCTGCCTCGGACACGATCATCGTCTACACCCTCGTCGGCGATACCGGCACGGTCGTGCAGAATGACGGCATGTTCGTACCGCTGCTCGACGCGCCCGGAGACCCCGACGAACCCAGCCTGCTGATCGCGGTGCAGGGCAACCGCGTCGTGCTGCTCGAGGGCGAACCGGAGACCGCCGGCATCTTCCTCGGGATGCTCGACGGTCGTCACTGCTGGGCCGTCGATGTCGACGGCGGTGAGCGCGACGACGTCGTCGACCTGTTCCGGTTGTGGTCGTCGGTCAACGAGACGATGTGGGCGCTCGCGGGCCGAGCCGTGCAGTTGGTGGAGTGGCAGCGCAACCACCGGTTCTGCGGCCGGTGCGGTACCGCCACCGTCGAGGCGCCCGGTGAGCGTGCGCGCGCCTGCCCCGACTGCGGGTTGCTCGCCTATCCGCGCCTCGCGCCGGCGGTCATCATGCTGGTAGAGCGCGACGACGGCCGCGCCCTGCTCGCCCGCAACGCCAACTTCCCCTCCGGGATGTTCTCGTGCCTCGCCGGGTTCGTGGAACCCGGGGAGACGCTCGAGCACGCGGTGCGGCGTGAGGTGATGGAGGAGGTCGGCCTCGCCATCGGCGACGTGGAGTTCCGCGGCAGCCAGCCGTGGCCCTTCCCGCACCAGGTGATGATCGGCTTCGGCGCGCAATACCTCTCCGGCGAGATCGCGATCGACGGCAAGGAGATCGTCGAGGCGCAGTGGTTCACGCGCGACGACTCGCCGAACTTTCCCACCGGCGGCATGTCGATCGCAGGCCGGCTCATCGACGAGTGGCGGTCGCGCGCCGGCTGAGGGCGCGGACGGTCAGCGCGGGCGCACCGTCACCGGGCGGCCGGAATCGGCGCGCGCGACCACGTACGTGTTGCCGGCCATGTCACCGAGCCGGCGATGCCCCGACGACACCGCCGAAGTGATGATCCCGCAGAGGAAGAGACTGAACGGACCGTCGATCGCGAACAGGGCCCAGCGCGCCATGGATCGGCCGAACCCGGGGCGTGCCCCGTCCGGGGTCACGACGCGGAGTCCGGTCATGTGCTTGCCGAGCGAGCCGCCGGTGAGCCCTTCCACGAGCGCGAAGTAGAGGAGCGTGAACACGACGCTGAGCCCGAAGAACAGACCGATCTCCGTCTCGTACACGGTGTCGTCCACGGTGACGACGGCGCGGTTGTTGCACTCGACCTGCGAGGAGTCGTTCGCCGAGAGGTGGCATCCTGGGACGCGGCAGCATCTCGGCCCGCGTGTGCGTGGTGGCGGTGGCGAAGAACAGGATGCCGAACACGATGACGCTGATCGCCGCGTCGATCGCGAAGGCGCCGTAGCGCCGTCCGAGGACCGCGGTCGCGTCGTACGTCGCGGTGGGCGCAACCGACGACCATGCCGCCGCGCCGGTGCCGGCCGCGGGCGCGCCCAGGTGGGTGGTGCCGAAGCCGCCGGGGCCGGCTATCGGGCTCGGGCCCGGGGCGGCGGCGGGCCCCGTGGGCGCGGCGTACCCGGCGTCCTGCGCGGACGGCGCCGCGTCCTGGACCCGGTCGTCCTGCGCCGCCGGGGTGGGACCCGCGATCGGCGGGTCGGTCCCCACCCGGCCGTCGTCGGAGACGTGTTCGGTCCACTGCGAGCCGTCCCAGTAGCGGTACTGGTGGCGGCCCAGCGGGTCGGGCGCCCAGCGGGGCGGGTTCTCGGGCATGGTCACCGCAGCAGTGTCCCAGGCTCACCGGGCGCGGAAGCGGACCTCGCACGGGTGCTGGCTGCGGGCGACCCCACCGATCTGCACCGCGAGCGGGGTGACGGCGGAGAACCCGGGGGCCGGCTCGAGGTCGTAGGCGGCCACCAGGCGTTCCGCCGCACGGCACATCGCCGCCAGTGAGAATGGTTGCGCCGGACAGGTGTGCGCGCCGTGCCCGAACGTGGTCACCAGCTCCCGGGCGGGGAGGTCGTCCTCGTCGCGGAGGCGGCGACGGCTCCAGCGGTCGGGGTCGTAGTCGTCGAGTCCGGGCGCGGCGGTGGTGTTCGTGAGCGGCAGCAGCGTGGCGATCTGCGCGCCGGGTGCGACGCGGTACGTGTGTTGTTCGTCGCGAACCTCGACGGGCGCGAGAACAGCACGCAACATCACCGACCGTTGACCGAGGCGCGTCGACTCGAGCGCGCAACGCTCGAGCAGTCCGACCTCGCCCGCTCCGCACGCGCGCCAACACGTCGGGGTGCAGCACCAGCTGCCCGAGCATCCAGCCCGACGCCGCGAACAGGTTCGACATCGACGCCAGGTGCACGAGGATCACATCGCGGGCGATGCCCGTCGTACGGGCGGGCTCGTCGACATCGGCCCAGTTCGCCATCACGCGCGTGAACAGATCGCCGGGGCGCGCCTCGGGCGCGAGGGCGTCGCGGGCGCGCACGGTCGTGGTCACGAGCGCTTCGACGCGGGCCATCGCCGCGAGCTCGGCCTGCTTGCCCGACGCGGCGACGGCGGCCATCGCCTCCGGGTGCACGAAGGCGGCCGAACCGTCGAGCACATCGAGCGCGTCGACCAGCTCGTCGAAGCGGGTGCTCGCGCGGGTGACTCTCCGGCCCACGCCGCGAGCCCCATGCGGTGGCCGAGCCGGCGGGAGAACGCGAACACGTCGACGGCGCCTTCGTCACTCAGCTCCGCGAACGCGACGTCGATGGCGGCGTCGAGCTGCGTCGAGGTAGGAGCGCACGTCGTCGCGCCCGAACAGCTCGTGCGGCATCGTGCGCCGGCCGTCGAACAGCTCGTCGGGCAGCTTGCGGCGCAGCATCATCCAGTCGGCCACGCCCTTGCTCGCCGCGGCCTCCGGGAGCGCGTAGAAGCTGCGCACGCCCTCGGGTGAGAAGAGGAACAGCGTGGGGCGGTCGGGCCCTTCGACCACGAAGGTGTCACCGCACGCGTCGCGCGCGGCGGCGAGGGTGGCCACGGGATCCGCCAGCTCGCGGTCCCACGGGAGCGCGGCGTCGGTCACCGGTGGCATCGGGTCGATCAGGCCCACCGGCGGACGGTAACGCGCCTCAGCGGTTGAGGCGTTCGACCACCGCGAGCAGATCGCCCCGTTCCGCGAAGTCGACGGCCACCAGGGTGGGCCCGCGGTGGCGCACCTCCGCGCACTCGGCCAGTCGCTCGCGCAGGATCGACGTGTTCACCCGCGTCGCGGTCACCGGTTCGGCGGGTGTGACCCAGTGGTTGAACTGGAACATCGGCGCGCCTTCGGTGCCCCGGTTCAGCGTGCACGACGACGGTCGCTCCAGGTCGCGCGGGCGGAGGAAGGTGAACGGCGTCTCCTCCATGAGCCCGGTGAAGGCGTTGGGCAGCATCGGGGACGAGCGCGCCGTTCTCCAACGAGACCTGGAGGCGGGTCCCGCGGTCGATCATCTGCTCCAGGGTCGGCAGGGGCGCGGTCGGGTCGACCGTGACCAGCTCCGACTCGAGGCCCGCGGCGCGCAGGACCTCGAGGATCGCGTCGGGCGGCACGTAGTCCTCGACGACCATCACCAACACCTCGCGGGGGTGCGTGTCGAGGAAGGTGCGCACGACCTGCATCTCGTCGAGCATGCGCACGGCGCCGAGCTCGCAGAACACGTGGCAGAGGTAGACCTCGTACGGCGTGCCGGCCGGCGGCGCACCCAGCCGGCGATGGATGAGCTGAGCCGTGCGCACGGCGGCCGACGGGAGCTCGGCGGCCTTGCCCAGCGGGCCCGAGAGGTCGGTGTAGACCCGGCTGCCCCGCGTCGTGCCGCGGTACGCGTCGATCTGGAACCCGCGGATCCCGTGCTCGAGCTGCGTCCGCATCGACCGGCGCTGGTTCGGCGGGATGAAACCGGCCGCGGTCGAGGCCATCGAGTTGTGCGTGGTCGCGAACGCGACGTCGTCGAGGCTCCGGGCGCACAGTTGCGCGTCGCCGTTGCATCGCGGTTCGGCCGCGCGCGCCGGCACGGGGACGAGCGCGACCAGAGCGAGCGCACACCCAGCGGCGACGACCGCCCGGCGGACGGTCAACTCGGTGGGTCGTCGAGCTCGCGCAGGTAGCGCTCGAACTCCGCCGCGAGGTCGTCGGACGAGGGGAGCTGCTCGGTGGCCTGGCGGTCGTACTCGGCTTCCAGCTGGGGCAGGTAGCCGCTCGCTTCGGGGTTCTCCGCGACTGCGTCGTCGACCAGCTGCTCCCACTCGGTCACGCGCTCCTGGAGCAGGCCGTGACCGGTCGAGATGCCGGTGACGTGCTCGAGGTTGCGCAGCAGCGCGGCCGCGGCCTTCCAGTTCTGGGCGCCGGCCGCGTAGTACGGGACACCGACCTGCATCGAGATCGCGGGGATGTCGAGGTGGTCGAGTGCAGCCTGCAGCGTGCCGACGATGCCGGTGATGCCCTGGTACCGCGGGCGGGCGAGCCCGAAGCGCTGCGCGATCGCCGGATTGGCCGACGACGCGTGCACCAGCGGCATGCGACTGTGCGGCACCTGCGCCGGCATCGCCCCGAGCGTCACCACGACCTGCGCACCCGTGTGCTGCGCGACCTCCACGATCAGGTCGCTGAAGCGGCGCCAGGCGTAATGCGGTTCGATGCCCGACAGCAGGACGAGCTCACGGCCCGCGTCGGTCTCGTCGTTGGCGTGGATGGTGTTCTCGGGCCAGACGATGGTGCGGGTCACGCCGTCTTCGAGCACGACGTGCGGCCGCACCTGCTGGGCATCGAAGAAGGGATCGCCGTCGATCGAGGCGAGGCGGCTGGCGCGGGTGAACTCGACGAGGTGGTCGACGGCACCGGTCGCGGCCGACGCCGCGTCGAAGTAGCCGGCGAACGCCAGCACCAGGATCGACGTGCGGGGCGGCCACTCGCGCTCCCACACCAGCTCGACGTCATCGCTCACGTGCGCAGTCTGGCCGATGGCCCGGCCCTTCGCCGAGGGCAACCGTCCGGGTAGCGTGGCCGGGATGGAAGCCACCGTCTTCGTGCTCGGCGTGGTCGTGGCGCTGGCCGCGGCCGTGCGCTCCACCTGGTCGCCGTGCGGGCAGTCGATGCTCTCGCAGCTCACCCCGGTCGGCGAGGCGTCCCGCGGCTATCGCTACCGCACCACCGCCACCTGGTTCGTGTTCGGCGCCGTCGTGGGCGGCGCCACCCTCGGCGCGGTGATGGCCGCGCTGGCGGCGGCGGTGTCGACGCTCGGCGCGACCTCGACCGCGTTGCTCGGCATCGCGGCCGGGATCGCGGTGCTCGGCGCCGCGGTCGACGGTGGTGTGTTCGGGTTCGCACCGCCGTTCTTCAGGCGCCAGGTGAACGAGTACTGGCTCACCCGGTACCGCGCCTGGGTCTACGGGAGCGGCTTCGGGTGGCAGATCGGCGCCGGCGTGACCACCTACATCATGACCGCCGCGGTCTTCGTCACCGTCGCGTTCGGCGCGCTCACCGCGGGCCCATGGGCGGCGCTCGCGCTCGGTGTGGGTTTCGGTCTGGCGCGCGGACTCGCGGTGCTCCTCACCGCGAAGCGGCACACCACCACCGAGCTGTTCGCGCTGCACCGCCGGTTCGACGCGCTCGGCGAACCGGTGCGTCGAGCCGTGATCGTCGTGCAACTCGCGGGTCGCGGTGGTCGCCGCGGGCGCGGCCTGGGGACCGGTGACCGCGCTCGTCGCCGGCGCCGGGCTCGCGATCGTGGTGTTCGCCACGCTCGGTGCGCGCCGTCGCGGGGCGTCGCAGACCGTCACCGCCTGACGTCGGCGCCGGCGGTTCAGTCGACGACGGGCAATCGTCCGGTCGGCATCGCCGGGAGCTCGAACCAGATCGTCTTGCCGTCGTCGCGCAGCTCGACGCCCCAGTCGGTCGCCAGCGTCTCGACGAACAGGATGCCGCGCCCGTGTTCGTCGAGCTGGTCGGGATGGCGCCGCGTCGGCGGCTCCGCGCTCGCGTCGTCGACCTCGATGCGGATCGACTCCACCTGGTGCGAGGCGCGAACCGCCATCGGGGACCCGACGTGGCGGACGACGTTGCCGACGAGCTCGTCGGTCAGCAGCTCGGCGACCTGGTCGACGTCGTCGAGACCCCAGGCGCGCAACGTCTCGCGGACGAACTCGCGAGCGGTGCGCGCCGCACCCGGCTCGCTCGGGAGCCGGATCGAGCGCGCCGGCGCATCGGCTACCACCTCACGCCTCGAGGTTCGTGGTCGCGTCGACCGGCGCGGGGAGTCGCGTCCAGTGCAGGGCGAGGACGGCGACGTCGTCGTCACCGCCGTCGACGAGGGAGTCGACCAGGTGGGCGACCAGCCCGTCGATGGGGAGGTCGACGAGCGCGGCGACGCGCAGGCGCTCCAGCCCGATGTCGGGGTGCTCCCGTCGCCGCTCGATCAGACCGTCCGTGTACGCGAGCAGCGTGGCACCGTCGGGCAGGACGTGGGTGACCGACGAGTACGACCAGGTGCTGTCGACGCCCACCGGAGGACCGAGCGGCACGTCGAGGTAGCGGGCGCGGTCGCCGTCGATGACGAGGAGATCGGGATGCCCGGCTCGGGCCACGGTCAGCGTGCCGGCCGTGGTGTCGAGCGTCCCGCAGACCACGGTGGCGAACTTGTCGTCGGACGTCGTGTCCATCATCGCCCCGAGCCGGTCGAGGATGCTGGCGGGATCCGGCTGCTCGAGTGCGTAGGCGCGTATGGAGTAGCGCAGCGACGCCATCATCACCGCGGCCGCGAGCCCTCGTCCGCACACGTCGCCGACCGAGAACACGACGCGGTCCTCCGCGATCGGGAGCACGTCGTACCAGTCGCCGCCGACCTCCGTGCCGGCGACGCCGGCCTCGTAGCGCGCCGCCGACTCGAGTCCCGCGAACTGAGGGAGCGACCGGGGCATGAGGCTGCGTTGCAGCTGCTGCGCGATGTCGCGTTGCGACGCGTAGAGCACCGCGTTCTCCTCCGCGACCTCTTCGAGGCGGTTCGACAGCTCCTCGGCGCGTTCACGACGGCGGATGAGGCGCTCGGTGACGAACGCCGCGGCCAGGGTCAGGAGCGTGCCCACCACGCCGAGCACCCACGGCAGCGCGGCGAGGAGGTCGCCGCCGAGCTCACCGCTCGGGCTGACCACGAGGAGGATCTGGGAGTTGCCGAACGGGATCCTCTCGGTCACGGTGCGCTGCCCCTCGAGCCCGGCGCCCGAGCTCGACGCGAGCAGGTGCGACGCGGTCGGTCGCCCGCCGAGGTAGAGCGCGTAGTCGAGGTCGGCGAAGGCGGAGTCGGAGGCGATGCGGGCGCGTCGGTTCTTCGGCAGCGCGGCCTCGACGTAGGCGACGGACTGCGCGTCGCGGATGGCGAAGGCGTAACCGAGGCGGCGCTCGTCACCGCTCAGGTCCAGGAGGTCGCGGATGGTGAGGGTCGCGTCGCCGGGCACGCCCTCCAGCAACGCCCGCCTGGCGGTGGCGGACTCCTGGCTCGAACGCGGGCGCGGCACCGATGACCATGCTCGGCTGCGGATCCGCCTCACCGAGCGGCCACACCGACGCCGAGACGAAGCGCCCCCCGGTGCCGACGAGCGGCTCCATCAGCTGCCGGAAGAGCGCGCCGCCGTCGTCGACCTCGGCGGCGACGCTCGCCGCCGACAACTGGCCCTGCAGGCTGCCGACGCTCGATGCCGCGACCGTGGCGGCCTCGTGACCGCGTTGCTCGAGGAGGCGGTCCTCGTTGCGGTCGTGGACGATCGAGGTCCCGATGACCATCCCGGCCGTCACGAGGAGTCCCACGACGACGACCAGCACCGTGAGCGAGTGCAGGCTTCGGACCGGGGCGGCCCGGGCGAGTGCTTCGGCGAGCGCGGGACGCTCGGTGCTGGCGGTCGGCATGGCGGGCCGTTCCCTACCCGGCCGGAAACCGGTGAAAACCGCATTCGCCCGGATGCGTGCGGATCCCGGCCGAAACGGCCGTCCCCGCCCTCATGCGCTCCGCTCGGCGACGATCTGGTCGCGCAGCTTCCGGCGCCGGATCTGCCCGGTGGCGTCGGTGCGCGGGAGCCCGTCGACCTGCACGACGACCCGCGGCTGCTTGGCCCCGATGAGCGCGCCGGCCAGGTGCGCGCGGAGCTCGTCGACGGTGGGGAGCCGCGCGCCCGGGCGGACGACGATGGCCGCGCACACGAGCTCGCCCCAGCGGTCGTCGGGCAGGCCCACGACCGCGACCTCGTCGACGGCGGGATGGGACCGGACCGCGGTCTCGACCTCGATCGGCGCGACCCATTCGCCGCCGGATCGGATCGACTCCGACCGCCGGCCGGTGATGGTGAAGTAGCCGTCGACGTCGCGGGTCGCGAGGTCGCCGGTGTGGAACCAGCCGTCGTCGTCGATCGCCTCCGCGGTCGCGTCGGGCCGGTCGAGGTACCCCGAGAACATGGTGGGGCCGCGCAGCCACAGCTCGCCGTCGTCGGACAGCGCGGCGGTGACCATGGGCGGCGGCTGGCCCACGCTGCCGGGATGGTCGTAGAGGTCGGGGTCGAGCAACGTGGCGCCCCGCCCGATCTCGGTGGAGCCGTACGCGATCGACGTCCACGAGCCGGGGAAGCGTGCCTTGATCGCGTCGATGAGCTCGAGCGTCACCAGCGACGTGCCGGTGAGCGCCTCGACCACACCCGAGGTGTCGTGGCCGGTGTCCTCGTCGAGGATGCGCTGCCACACCGCAGGGATGCAGTACGAGGGTGCTCGCGCCGTGACGCTCGACGACGCCGAGGAGCTCGCTCGGTTCGGCGCGGGTCACGAGATGGATGGGGCGATCGCTCGACCACGAGGTCTCGATCGACGACCAGCCCGCCATGTGGAACAGACCGAACATCACGACGTAGCCGCGCCGACCGGTGGCCCCGCTCTCGACGTCGTGCTCGATGGCGCGCAACCAGCGCGGCGCGGTGCGACACCATCGCGCCCTTCGACACGCCCGTCGATCCGCTGGTGAGGAAGATGTTGCTGATGTCCTCGGACGTGCCGACGCGCGGCGGCGCGCTCGTCGACGCCGACGCGTGCCACCCCGGTGCCGTCACCATCACCGCGAGCCCGAGCGGTTCGGCGACCGCGCGCGCGATGTCCTCGACCTCGGGGTGCACCACGACGAGACGCGGCGTGAGCGTCTGCAGCGCGTCGACCGCCTCCGCTTCGCTGAAGTTCGGGTTGATCGGTGCCAGGGTGGCGCCGGACTTGCTGATGCCGTACCCGAGCTCGAGCGCGTCGAGCACCGTCGGCCCCCACCAGACGACGCGGTCGCCGGGCGCCACGCCTTCGGCGATCAGGCGGTGCGCGGCCCGATTGGCGCCGGCGTCGAGCTGTGCGAAGGTGCGGACGTCGTCGCCGAGCGTTGCTCCGATCCGCTGCGGGCTCACGGTGGCGAGTCGGGTGAGCAGGTCGTGGATGCGGACGTCCATCGGGCCCGGAGTCTCTGCGGGCGTGCCCGTCGGGTCAAGCCGGCTCCCGGGAAGGCGACGACTATCGTCGCTCGGCGTGGTGGACGAGGCTTCTCTGCTGGCCGACGTCGACCGCCAACTCGAGGCCGTGGTCGCGACGTTCGGCGAACCGGTGGCCGGTGCGCTCGGGCCGATCGCCGCCTCCGGATCGCGCCATCGCGCCCGCCTGGTGCTCGAGCTGGCCCGGTACGGCGACCGCGACGCCGCGGTGCGGGGAGCGGCCGCGGTGGAGCTCCTGCACCTCGGCACGCTGGTGCACGACGACATCGTCGACGGTTCACCCCTCCGGCGGCACTCGCCCACGCTGCACACCGCGCTGGGCATGCCCGCGGCGCTCTGGACCGCCGACGCGCTCTACGCGGAGGCGTTGCACCTCGCCGACGCGGTGAGCCCGGCGGGCGGGCTGGCGCTCGGCGACGCGCTCCGTCGCATCGCCGACAGCCAGATCCTCGAGTCACTCGGCGCCACGACGGCGCGCTACTGGGACGTGGTCGACGGCAAGACGGTGTCGCTGTTCGAGGCGTCGTTCGCCCTCGCCGACGAGTCGGCGGGCGGCGCGCTCCCGGCATCGCTGCGCGACGCGGTGCGTCGGTACGGACGCCTGTTCCAGTACGTCGACGATCTGCAGGACATCGGCGGTGAGGCCGACACGTTGGGCAAGCCCACCGGCCAGGACGCCGACAACCAGTTGCACACGCTTGCCGGCGGCCGACCTCGTGGTGTCGGTCGACGCGGTGCGCGAGCGATTGCGTGAGCTGTCGGGTCCGATCGTGCGACTCTCGAGCAGCACCGAGTGGGCCGAGCACTTCGCGCGCATGACCGACCGGCTGCTCGACGCGGCCGGCCGGGTCCTCGATCGCGCGCCGGTGTGAGCGTGACCACGACGGCCGGCCGTCGGCTGCCGGCGCACGTTGCGGTGATCATGGACGGCAACGGGCGTTGGGCCGAGCGCCAGGGCCTGGCCCGCACCGACGGTCACAGCCAGGGCGAGGAGCGACTGGCCGAGATCGTGCGCGCCGCCGACGCGCTCGGCATCGGCTGGCTCACCGCGTACGGCTTCTCCACCGAGAACTGGCGGCGACCGCGGCTCGAGGTCGACTTCATCCTCGGTCTGCACAAGAAGATCTTCGGGCGGCGCCAGGAGATGCACGCCAACAACGTGAAGATCCGATGGATCGGGCGCGACACGCGCGCCGGGTCGCGCATCCCCGCGGTCGTGCGCCGCGAGATCGAGAAGTCGACCCGGCTCACGGAGCACAACACCGGACTCAACTTCACGGTGGCGTTCGACTACGGCGGTCGCCAGGAGCTGGTGGAGGCGGCGCGAGCGATCGCGGTGGCGCAACCCGAGCGCGTCGACACCGAGACCGTGCATCGGCATCTGTACGCGCCCGAGCTGCCACCGGTCGACCTGATGGTCCGCACCTCGGGGGAGGGGCGCATCTCCAACTTCCTGCTCTGGGAGGGTGTCGGCGCGCACCTCTACGTGACGCCGACGTTGTGGCCCGAGTTCGGTGCCGCCGAGCTCGACGCTGCGGTCGAATGGTGGAGAGCGCGCACGCGCTGATCGGGATCGACCGGCCCGGCCGCACCGTTAGCGTGCCGGGATGCGGGTGTTGCGGGTCCGGGGGTTCGCGGTGCTCCTGGCCGGGCAGGCCATCAGCGAGTCGGGAAACTGGATCGCGGTCATCGCCATCTGGGGCTTCGCGTCGTTCGAGTTCGACGTGGGGCCGGGTGACCTCGCGCTGCTCTTCGTGGTGCTGTCGGTGCCGGGCGCGCTCCTCGGACCGTTGCTCGGCGTGCCCATCGACCGATTGGGACCGCGGCGCACGCTGTTGCTCGCGAACCTGCTCGGCATGGTGGACGCGCTGCTGCTCACGCAGGCCGACAGCTACACCACGATCATCCTGCTCGCGCTGCCGCTCGGGTTGATCGAGGCGCTCGGCACCGCGTCGCTCGATGCCATCCCCCCGCGCCTCGTACCCGACGACCAGTTGGTGACGGCCAACGCCCTGCTCGGCGGTGCGCAGGACGTCGCCATCGTGATCGGTCCGCTCGCCGCCGCGGCGGTCAACTCGCGCTGGGGACTCGCGGGGGCGTTCGTCGCCGACGCAGCGACCTTCCTCGTGGGCGCACTGGTCGCGCTGCGCATCCGGATCGAGCCGGTTCCGCGGCCCGCGGACGACGGGAGGGGCACGTCCCCGTGGCGGGAGCTCCGCGACGGCATGTCGCTGGCGCGTCGCATCCGTGGGTTGCGCTGGACGCTCACCGTCGCGGGCTGCGTCTACGCGCTCTGGGCGGTGTTCGGCGTGCTCGAGCCCCTCTACGTGCGCGACGTGCTCGGCGGGAGCGACGCGATGTTCGCGTTGCTGCAGACCGTGTTCGGCGTGGGCCTGGTGCTCACCGGGTTGCTCTTGGCCGTGGTGGGGGATCGCGTGGCGCGGCCGCGCTACGTCGCGCTCGCGATGATCGTGTCGGGTGCGACCGCGGCCTTGTACCTGGGCACCGAGTCCGAGATCGTGGCCTTCGTCGGCGTGTTCCTCTGGGGTGTCGACACCGCCTTCTTCTTCGTTCCCGCGCGCACGCTGTTGCAGCGGTACGCGCCGGCCGCGTTCCACGGTCGCGTCATGTCCCTGAACCAGTCCCTGGAACCGACCGCGGGCATCGTCATGACGCCGCTCGCCGCCGTCGCCCTCGGTGTGGTGAGCGTGCAGACGCTGGGGATCGTCGCCGGGGCGATCGCCACCGTCGGCGGTGTCGTGCTGCTCCTGCTCGCGCGCGGTCTGGCCGCACCCGCGGCGTCCGAGTACGACCCCACCGCCGGTTCCTCCCGCGACGCGATCGCGCTCGGCGGCGCCGCGCCCGGTTGACGCGCGATCGACACGGCCTAGGCTCGCCGCGTGCAGATCCAGGGAACCACCGCGGTGGTGACGGGCGGCGCCAGCGGGATCGGGCGAGGCACCGCGCTCGAGTTGGCGCGCCGGGGCGCCGACGTCGTGATCGCCGACATCCACGACGAACGTCTGGGTGAGACCGCCGCCGCCATCACGGCGCTCGGACGCCGGTGCCTGCCGGTGCGCTGCGACGTGACCAGCGATGCCGACGTCGACGCGCTCGCGGAGGCCGCGATCGCCGAGTTCGGCACGGTCGACCTCCTGATGAACAACGCGGGCATCGCGGTGCTGGGGCCGTCGTACCGGGTGCCGATGGACGACTGGCAGCGCATCCTCGACGTCAACGTGCTCGGCCTCGTACGCGGCGCGCGCGCGTTCGTGCCCGCGATGGTCGAGCGCGGGCACGGCTACGTGGTCAACACCGCATCGATCGCGGGGATCTGGGCCTACTCGTGGGACTGCGCGCCCTACATCACCTCGAAGTTCGCGGCCTACGGCTACTCGGAGGCGCTCGCGCGCTCGTTGCGGCCACTGGGTGTCGGCGTGTCGGTGCTCTGCCCGGGACTCGTGCACACCAACCTCGGTGAGCACGCGCGCATCGCGGGGGTGCCCGACGAGCACGCCGGCTCGTGGATCCACTTCCCGCCCGAGATGGCCGCCGACGCGGTCGACGCCGAGGCAGTGGGCCCGATGGTGTGCGACGCCGTCGCCGCCGAGCGCTTCACCATCTTCACCAACGCCAACGACGCCGAGCTCTACTCGTCGTGGCGCACCGACATCGACGCGTCGCTGGCGGCCGCGAACGCGGCCGCGCCGACACCGCCGCGCATCGTGTGATGGGCCATCGTTCGACGGGACCCGCCTGATGTTCGGCAAGCGCCGCGCTCGCCCGGCGGCAGCGAGTCCCGAGGTGCCGCCGACCGCGCTCACCGAGGAACAGCAGCGTCAGGAGTTCCACGCCCGCAGCGTGCCGATCCCCACCCGCGCCGTCCGCACCGTGCTCATCGACGTCGCGACCGACGAGCAACGCGGCTTCTGGGACGCGCCGCTGTGGCTGCCGATCGGCGGCGTGCTCGAGGGCGGCCCCGATCTCTGGGAGGTCGTCAGCGTGCGGCTGCGGCTGCCCACCGCGTCGCCCGAGGAGGGCGTCCGCCCGGTGCTCTACCTCTACCCGCGCAAAGCCGAGGCCTGAGCTCCCACGCTCGTCGCTCCGACCGTCGCGATCGTCACCGCGACGGCTCCGGCGTAGGATCGCCGTCCGACGGGCGGCCCGCAACTGCCGGCTCGCCGCGCAGCACGTCCGCACCGAACGGGCGGACAGGGGAGGCGACGATGATCCTCGAAGGGAAGACGGTGGTCGTGACCGGTGTCGGCCCCGGCCTCGGCGGCGAGGTGGCGAAGCTGGTGCTCCGCGACGGCGGCAACGCGGTGCTCGCCGCCCGTTCCGCCGACAAGCTGGTTGCCATCGCGAAGGAGATCGACCCGAGCGGCGACCGGGTGGCCCAGCTGCCGACCGACATCGGTGACGTCGAGCAGTGCCGCGCCCTGGCCGAGCTCGCCGTCGACCGGTTCGGCGCGGTCGACGGCGTCGTGCAGGTGGCCGCGTACGACGGATTGCTCGCCGGGCTGGATGGCACCGGTGACGACGACTGGCACGCCGTGCTCGGCACCAACGTCGTCGGCACGATGCACGTCGTGTCGGCGATGTCGGAGGCGATGGGCGATCGCGGTGGATCGATCGTGTTCATCGGCTCGCAGAGCTCGGTGCTCCCGCCGGTGATGGAGCAGCTCGCGTACGCGTCGTCGAAGGGCGCGCTGCACGCGGCGATGTTCCACCTGGCCAAGGCGTTGGGTCCCCGCAGGATCCGCGTCAACACCGTCGTCCCCACGTGGATGTGGGGTCCGCCGGTGCAGATGTACGTGCAGTGGCAGGTCGCCGACCGCGGCATCACCGAAGAAGCGGCGATCGGCGAGATCACCGCCAACATGCCCCTCGGTGAGATCCCGGCCGACGAGGACGTCGCCGAGTCGGCGGTGTTCCTCTGCTCGGACCGCGCCCGGATGATCACCGGGCAGACCCTCTACGTGAACTCGGGCGAGTACATGACATGAGCGGGCGAGTGAGCCCCTACGAGCATCTGCTCGCGCCCGGTCGCATCGGCGCGCTGGAGCTGCGCAACCGGATGCTGATGGCACCGATGGGCGAAGATCTCGGTGATCTCGACGGCGTGGTGTCCGGCGCGCAGATGGCCTACCTCGAGGCGCGCGCCCGCGGTGGCCTGGCGATGGTGATGCTCGGGTCGGTGGCGGTGTCGTTCCCGGTGGGGTGCTCGAACGCGCGCCAGACCGCGATCTCCGACGAGCGACACGTCCCCGGGTGGCAGGAGGCGGCGCGTCGCGTGCACCGTCACGGAGCGGCGCTGGCCATGCAGCTGACCCAGACCGGCGCCAACAGCTTGCAGGACACCCTCGCGGGACGTCCGATGTGGGTGGCGTCGGAGCCGGGGCCGCCGGGGCGGGACGATCTCTACGGGATGGTCACCGCCGCCGAGGGCGCCAAGATGATGGAGCCGTTCGTCGGGCCCGACTCCAAGCTCTTCTACAAGGTGCTCGACCACGACGACATCGCGTCAGTGATCGACGACTTCGCATCGGCCGTCGTCCGCGCCCGCGAGGCGGGCGTCGACGGCTGCGAGCTGCACGCCGGGCACGGCTACCTCATCGACGGCTTCCTGTCGCGGGCCAAGAACCACCGCACCGACGAGTACGGCGGGCCGGTGGAGAACCGCGCGCGCATCCTGGTCGAGATCCTGCGCGAGATCCGTCGTGCGGGTGGGCGACGACTTCGCAGTGTGGTTGCGGCTCAACTCCACCGAGAACCGGCCCGACGGCGCCACCCTCGACGACTGCATCGCGATCGCGCGACTGGCCGAGGCCGCGGGCGCCGACGCGGTGCACGTCTCCGCCTACCACGACCCCGCATCGGCCATCGGCCCGACCGACTCGTACGCGCCGCACGTCCCGGGCCTGCTGATCGAGAACGCGCGCGCGGTGAAGGACGCGATCGAGGGGCCGGTGATCGCGGTGGGCCGCATCACGCCGGACGCGGCCGATGCCGCCATCGCCGACGGCGCGTTCGACTTCGTGTCGATGGCCCGCATGATCCTGGCCGAGCCGGACCTCCCCAACCTGCTCGCCGCGGGCCGGCCGGAGGAGATCCGGCCGTGCGTGTACCACTACCGCTGCATCGGCAACATCTTCGTACGGGGCCAGGTGCGCTGCGCGGCCAACGGCTCGGTGGGCCGGGAGGACGAGCTGGTCGTCGGGCAGGCCGCCGCGCCGCGCTCGGTGCTGGTGGTCGGCGGCGGCCCCGGCGGCATGGAGGCGGCGCGGGTCGCGGCGCTGCGCGGCCACGCGGTCACGCTGGTCGACGCCGCGCCGCGCCTCGGCGGCCGGTGGGCGTACGCCGCTGCCACCTCCGACGTCAACGCCGACCTCCTGCGGTGGTCGGAGCACCAGCTCGAGTTGCGCGACGTGACCGTCCGCCTCGGCGAGCGCGTCGATGCCGACGAGGTCGTCGCCGCGGGTGTCGACGCAGTGGTCGTCGCCACCGGCGCGCGCTGGGGCCGTCCCGCGATCCCCGGTACCGAGCTGCCGCACGTGCACGCGGTCGACGACCTCGGCGCGTGGCTGCTCGACGGCGAACGCGTGGGCGACGACGTCGTCGTGCTCGGCGGCGACCTGCCCGGGCTCGGCATCGCCGAGCGCGCCGCGGCCGACGGCGCACGGGTCACGGTGCTCGAGCCGTCCGACGTCTTCGGGCTGCACCTCGGGTTGCCGGGCCGTTGGCGCCGCGTGCACGACCTGCGCGCCGCAGGGCATCGTGCTCGCCGGTGGTGCCGACGTGTCGGAGATCACGGCCGACGAGGTGCGGTGGCGCGACCTCGACGGCGACCACGAGACGCCGGCCGACGCGGTCTTCGCCACCCTCGACGCGGATCCCGACACCAGGCTCGCCGACGAGCTCCGCGCGCGCGGCATCGACGTCACCGTCGTCGGTGACGCGGCGGGTCCGGGCCTGCTCGAGCACGCCATGCGCACCGCACTGGAGACCGGAATCGCGCTCTAGTTGCGGTGTGAGCTAATATAAGTAGAGCATGATATAGCTGCCGACCGTGGCCGCATTCGACGTCCTCGGCGATCCGGTACGGCGGGCGATCCTCGAGCTCGTCGCCGACGGCGAGCTCGCGGCCGGCGCCATCGGCGACGTGGTCCAGCGCCAGTTCGGCATCTCACAGCCGGCCGTGTCCCAGCACCTCCGGGTGCTCCGCGAGAACGGCTTCCTGGCCGTCCGGCCCGACGGCGTCCGGCGGCTCTACTCCGTCGACCCGCGCGGCCTGCAGGACGTCGACGAGTGGCTGGACCGTTTCCGGCGCTTCTGGGCTCCGCCGCTCGCCGCCCTCGCGCACCGAGGTCGCGCGGGGCACGCGGCCCGCGCCCGGCCGACCACCACCGCCACGACCAGGAAGAGGAGCAGCTCGTGATCGACGGCAACGAACAGATCGCCTCGGTGCACCGCCAGGTGAGCGCACCCGGCGCCGAGACCCGCACCGTGACCCTGACCCAGACCTATGCGTCCGACGTCGACGACCTGTGGGACGCGGTCACGAACGCGGAGCGGATCCCACGGTGGTTCCTCCCGGTGACGGGCGACCTGCGCCTCGGCGGGCACTACCAGCTCGAAGGGAATGCCGGCGGCACCATCGAGGAGTGCGAGCCGCCGACGCGGTTCCGTGCCACCTGGGAGTTCGGTGGTGGCACGAGCTGGATCGAGGTGCGCCTCGTCGCGGAGTCGGCTGACCGCACCCGCCTCGAGCTCGCGCACACCGCGCCGATCGACGACCACTGGACGGAGTTCGGTCCCGGGGCTGTGGGCATCGGCTGGGATCTCGGCCTGATCGGCCTGTTCCTGCACCTCGCCACCGGTGCGCCGGTGGATCCGGTGCAGCGTCGACGAGTGGACGCGCTCGGCAGCCGGCCTCGACTTCATGACGCGGGAGCAGCGACGGCTGGCGCGACGCCGATGTCGCGTCGGGCGTCGCGAGCGACGTCGCGACCGGCGCCGCCGACGCGGACCCTCGCGGCCTACACCGGCGGTGATCCGTCGGCCTGACGTGCCTGCGACGCGGCTCGGTACGCTCGACCGCGTGGCCTACGACGAGGAGCTCGCCGATCGCATCCGGGAGCTGCTCGGAGGCGACCGCCACGTCACCGAGAAGCGCATGTTCGGCGGGCTCGCGTTCCTGATCGACGGCAAGATGTCGGTGACCGCGAGCAGGAGTGGCGGTCTGCTGGCGCGCGTGGATCCGGCCCAGACCGACCGGCTCCTGCGCAGCGCGCACGTCGAGCCCTTCGAGATGCGCGGTCGTCCGATGGACGGCTGGGTGCGCGTCGACGCCGCCGGTGTCCGCACGACGCGCCAGCTCCGCACCTGGGTGGAGCGCTGCACGGCCTACGCGCGCTCGCTGCCCGCGAAGCGCTGACGGCGGTCCGGTTTCGTCGGCGGGACACGTCCGGTCTGCGACAATCACGAGATGGACGAGCTCGACCGGGCCCTGGCCGCGGCCCAGGACCGCTACGAACAGGCACTCCGTGCCGAGGTGGACGAGAAGCTCCGGGAGCAGGAGGCGAATGCCTGGTTCGGGCAGTGGGCGAACCAGGTCGGGATCCCGACGCTCGCCCAGCTGGCCGAGCGACTGATCGCCGCCGGCCACAAGGCGGTCGTGTCGACCACCATGAGCCCGACCGGCGACGTCATCACCGAGGTGATCCTCACGTTCGCGCAGCAGAACGGCCCGGGCGCCTGCACGATCGAGTTCCGGCGGGGCCAGGACCGGTCGGTCGCGGTGTTCTACGCGGTGAACGGGACCCAGGGTGCGGGCGGACGGGTCGACCCGCCAGAACCGGCGGCGGTCGACCACTTCGCCAAGGCGTACATCGTCGAGGCGCTCGAAGGCCCGCGTTGGTGAATCGGGCAGGGTGCGGGAGCGCTCCTTGCCCGCGATGAGCTGACGACGACCCACGTACGATGCCCTGGTGATGGGCCTCCGAGGGGACGCGTGCATCGTCGGGATCGCCGAACGACCGGCGGAGCGGAAGTTCTCCGGGACCCCGACCCTCACGCTCGAGCAGTGGGCGGCCCTGGCCGCGGACGCGCTGGCCGACGCCGGCATCGGGTCGCACGAGGTCGACGGCCTCGTGTGCGCGGGCGACGTCGCCGAGGCGTCGTTGTTCGTCCCCGCGACCGTCGCCGAGTACTGCGGGTGGTCGGTGAACTTCGCCGAACGCATGGATCTCGGCGGCGCCACCGCGGTCGGGATGGTGTGGCGAGCCGCGGCCGCCATCGAGCTCGGGCTCTGCGAGGTGGTGGTGTGCGCGACGACCGGGCAGCCGCGCCCGCCCCGCCCCGATCCCGCGGCGGGGCCGCGTGGCCGAGTCCGGGAATGGTCTACGGCGCGTCGAGCATGGAGTGGGGTTCACCGCAGGCGGAGTTCGACGTGCCCTACGGCAACGTGGCGCAGAACTGCGGTTACGCGATGTACGCGCAGCGCTACCACGACCTCTACGGCTGGGACGAGCGCGCCCGGGCGAAGATCGCGGCCGATCAGCGCGTGAGTGCGTGCGCGAACCCGTCGGCGGTCTTCCACGGGCAGCCGATCAGCATCGACGACGTGCTCGCGTCGCGTGTGATCTCGGCGCCGCTGCACCTGCTCGAGATCGTGATGCCGTGCACTGGCGGCGCTGCGTTCGTGCTGACCACCGCCGAACGCGCTCGTGACACCGCGCATCGTGCGGTCACCGTCGCGGGGTTCGGCGAGCGGCTCACGCACAAGACGCCCACGTACACGGCCGAGATGCCGCGCACACCGGTGCGCGACGCCGCGGCGCGCGCGTTCGGCAACGCCGGCGTCGCGCCCGACGACGTCGACATGGTGCAGCTCTACGACTGCTACACGATCACCGCGTTGCTCACCATCGAGGACTCGGGCTTCTGCGGGCCGGGCGAGGGGATGGCCTTCGTGCACGAGCACGACCTCTCCTTCCGGGGTGACTTCCCGTGCAACACCCACGGCGGCCAGCTGGGCATGGGCCAGACCGGCCTCAGCGGTGGCACGTCGCACGTGATCGAAGGGGTCCGGCAGGTGCAGGGTCGCGCCGGGGATCGCCAGCTCGCCCGCCACGACGTCGCGTACGTCACCGGTACGGGCGGCGTGATGAGCGAGCAGGCCGCGGTCGTGCTCACGGGCCGGTGAACCCGGTGCCCGACGCGCCCTCGCCGATGCCCAAGCCCCGACCGCAGCCCACGCCCGTATCGCAGCGGTTCTGGGACGCGCTGCGCGACGAGCGGGTCGAGCTCCAGCGCTGCGACGACTGCGGCCGGTGGGTCTACTACCCGCGTTCGCGCTGCCCCGCCTGCCTCTCGGACCGCCTCTCGTGGACCGTGGTCGACGGCGCCGGCACCGTCTACACGTTCACTGTCGCCGAGCAGGCCACCGCGCCGCCCTTCGCCGACGACGTGCCCCAGCTGCTCGCGATCGTGGAGCTGACCGAGGGGGTGCGGCTGTCGACCACGCTCGTCGGCGTCGATCCCGGCGCGGTCACCATCGGCATGCCGGTGGCACCCGCGTTCGACCACGGCGACGACGGCATCACGTTGCTGCGCTTCCGGCCGCGCGCCTGAGCCGCGCTGACCGCGCCTGACCACGCCTGACACGCGACCGAACCTCGACGGGCGCGCGGCGTCGGTTGTGGGCGATGATCCCGCCATGGGATACCTCGATGACCGAGCAGGACTGCAGGACAAGGTGGCGCTGGTCGCCGGGGGTGGTGGCGGGCTCGGCCGAGCCGTCGCCGTCGACTTCGCGAAGGCGGGCATGCACCTCGTGCTCCTCGACAAGAACGAGGAGCTGCTGCAACAGACCGTTGCCGAGATCGCCGGCGTCGCCGAGGAGCCGATGGCCGCCGTGGTCGACGTGCGCGACGCCGACGCAGTCAGTACCGCGTTCGACGAAGGTGTGGCGCGCTTCGGCCGTCTCGACGTGCTCGTCAACGTGGCCGGCGGCACGTTCAAGGCCGACTTCGTCGACACCAACGTGCGGGGTTGGGACGCGGTGATCCGGGCCAACTTCGGATGGCTGTTGCACACGACGCACCTCGCGGCCAACCGGATGCGCACGCAGGGTCACGGCGGCAGCATCATCAGCATCACGTCGATCGAAGGGCACCGCGCCGCGCCCGGGTACGCCGTCTACGCGGGCATGAAGGGCGCGGTCACCAACTTCTCGCGCACCCTCGCGCTCGAGCTCGCGCCCGACCAGATCCGGGTCAACACGATCGCGCCCGACCAGGTGCCGACCGAGGGCATGCCGATGGGCTACGACCAGCGTGTGATCAGCGCGGGCATCCCGATGGGACGTCAGGGCACCTATGAGGACGTCGGCGGCGCCGCGATGTTCCTCGCATCCGACCTGTCGCAGTACATCACCGGCACGACGCTGCACCCCGACGGCGGCGCGTGGGCGTCGGCCGGATGGTGGAACTGGCCGGAGCTCGGCTACGTCAACAACCCGCCCCTCGGCGGCCTCGACCAGTACTGATGGCACCGCTCGCACAGGCGCAGCGCCTGGCCGGCCTCGTGGCCGACGAGGCGGCGCGTTCGGAGGCCGACGCCACGCTCTCGCCCGTCGTCGTCGACGCGTTCCACGAATCGGGGTTGTTCGGGCTCATGGTCCCGAAGGAGCTCGGCGGCGAGGAGGCCGACCTGCCCACCGTGCTCGCGGTGTACGAGGAGGTGTGCCGCGCCGACGGTTCCGCCGGCTGGACGTTGCTCGCCAACGCCACCACCTCCGCGTTCGCGGGCGCGTACACCGGCCCGGCGGCGGTGGCCGAGATGTTCGCCGGCGATCGCATCCCGGTGGCCGCGGGGCAGTTCTCGCCGCGCGGCACCGCGGTGCGCGCCGGTGACCGTGCCGGCGACGGCTACGTCGTGTCGGGGAAGTACAGCTTCGGTAGCGGGAGCGCGCACTCGCCGTGGATCGGCGGCGGCGCGCTCGAGCTGCGCGACGGCGAGTTCGTGCCGGGGAAGGCCGGCATGCCGATGATCCGCGCCTACTTCGTGCCGCGCGAGCGGGTGGAGTTCCTCGGCAACTGGGACGTGATGGGGCTCGCGGGTACGGGGAGCTACGACTACGAGGTCCCCGAGCAGACGATCGGTGAGGACTTCACCTTCGACCTCATCGTCGCCGAGCCCCGGCGCGGTGGCCCGGTGTACCGGCTCGGGGTGCTCGGGCTCACAGCCGCCGGCCACGCCGCCTTCGCCCTGGGCGTGGGGCGGCACGGGATGGACGAGCTCACCCGCATCGTGCAGACCAAGCACCGGCTCGGTGCCGATCCGTTGCGCGATCAGCAGCTGTTCCGTCACGACTATGCGATGCACGACGCCGCGCTGCAGGCGGCGCGCGCGTTCGTGTACGAGTCGTTCGCGGTCGTGCAGGACGTGCTCGAGGCCGGTGACGATCCCACCCCCGTGCAGCGCCAGCGGCTGCGCCAGGCGACGACGTACGCCACGCGCGTCGCCACCGACGCGGTGCGGTTCGCGTACACCGCCGCCGGCACCGACGCGCTGCGCCCGGGCGTGCTGCAGCGGTGCTTCCGCGACCTGCACGCGGCGACCCAGCACCTGGTGGTGGACAACAACACGCTCACCGAGACGACCCGCGTCCTCCTCGGGCTGGAGCGCTGACGTGCAGGAGTTCGACGGCCGGGTCGCGGTGGTCACGGGCGCGGCAAGCGGGATCGGACGCAGTCTGGCCGGACGCTTGGGCATCGAGGGCATGCACGTGGTGCTCGCCGACGTCGAGGAACGCGCGTTGCGCGAGGCGGTCGCCGGCATCGGTGGCGACGCGGTGGGGTTCACGACCGACGTCACGTCGGCGGACGCAGTGGAGGAGCTGGCGCAGTTCGCCTACGACACGTTCGGCGCGGTGCACGTGCTGTGCAACAACGCCGGGGTGTTCCAAGGCGGTCTGCTGTGGGAGTGCAGCGACGCCGACTTCGAGTGGACGCTACGGGTGAACGTCATGGGCATCGTGCACGGCGTGCGCGCGTTCGTGCCCCGGATGCTCGCAGCCGGAACCGAAGGTCACGTGGTCAACACGGTCTCGATGGCGGGGCTCGCGACCACGCCGTTCAGCGGCCCCTACGACATCTCCAAGTTCGGGGCGATGGCGGCGACGGAATGCCTCGCCCACGACCTGGCGTCGGTGGGTGCGGCCATCAAGGTGTCGGCGGTGTGCCCCGGGCTGGTCGACACCGGCATCAGCCGGTCGCGCCGCAACCGTCCGGACGAGCTCGACGCGCCGCAGTCGGACGGTGCCGCGTTCGTGGAGCAGGCGCTGGCCGACGGCACCGCCGGGAGCATGTCGCCCGCGGCCGTCGCCGACCTGGTGGTGGAGGCCATCAAGAACGAGGTCTTCCTCGTGCCCACCCGACCCAGCTACGCCCGGCAGCTCGCCGACCGCACCGAGGACCTCGTGGCAAGGAAGTTGCCGCGCTCACCCACGTTCGACTGACGGCGCGGTCCGGGGCACGGCGATGACAGGGTGCGGTCATGTTCCGTGGCCCGCAGCCGATGACCGACTCGGGCACAGGGGCGGCGAGCAAGCCTGTCTTCGCCGAGCCGCAACAATCTCGTAATGAACGGTCCTTACCGTCGTCCACCATGACCGACGTGGTGCTGGTGCGTTGGCCCGAAGAGCGGGAACACGTCGAGCGCCTCCGAGTTTCGGGCATCCCCCGACTGCTGCTGGTCGGCACCGAGTCGGCCGCTCCGAAGCCCTTCGACGCCCTGGAGGACTGGATCCGGCTCCCGGCGGTCGAGCGCGACGTCCGCGCGCGAGCCAACACGCTGGCCGCCCGCGCGCTCGCCAGTCCCGACGCCGGTGAGGCAGCCCGGCGACCGAGCATCGACGAGGACGGCATCCTGCGGTATCGAGGTCAGTGGATCGCGTTGTCAGCGTGTCGAGCGGGCACTTGCGCGAGCTCTCGTCGGTCGCTTCACCGAGGTCGTCCGGCGCGACACGTTGGAACACGTGGCGTGGCCGAGCGGGGAGTCCAGCCGCAACGCCCTCGACGTCCACATGGTGCGCCTGAGGCGTCGGCTCGTCGCGGTGGGTCTCGAGGTGCGGACCGTGCGCGGCCGCGGTTTCCTCCTGCAGCCACACTCGGATGGGGGGTCCGGATAGATGGACGTCTCCGCAGTCCTGCTCGACATCCTGATCGTGCTCGTCGCGGCCAAGGTCGCCGTGGAGATCGCCGAGCTGGGCGTGATCCTGCTCCTGCCGGGCGTCGGCTTGGAGATGGATCTCGGTGAGCTGGGCGCCGTCGGTCGAGCGGCGTCGTCGGTTGCCGTCGTCGGCATCGTTGTCCCGATGGTGGGCGGGTACGCGGTGGCGACCGCGCTCGGTCACGACAGCCTCACCGATCGCAACGGCCGCAAGCTCGACGACGCGGCCAAGGCGGCGCTGATCGACGCCGTCAGCACCGGCGTCACGCGCAAACGCAAGCGCTTCGGTCGTCGAGCGTGACCGCCCGCGGTGACCGGGTCGACGGGTTCGGGCCCGAGCGTGACTGTCCGTCAGATGTACGTCATGTTCTGGATCCCTGTCGTTTACATCGCCGCTCCCCCCAAGAAATGGACGTTCCTTACGGTTCTCTGAGCCGAGGCAAAGCGGGCAACGGCGCCTGACGTCCGGTGACCATCAACGTTCCTCAGGAGGACCATGTGAAACGGACGCTACGCCGGATCGGCATCGTCGCGACGATCGCCGCGGCGCTCGTGTTGGTGACGAACGTCGCCGCCTTCGCGGTCGACCCGTCGATCGACGTCAACCCGATCAAGGGCATCAGCCACACGGACCTGGGGCTCAACAACCTCTGGGTCATCATCGGCGCGGTGCTCGTGATCTTCATGCAGGCGGGCTTCGCGCTCGTGGAGACCGGCTTCTGCCGGGCAAAACACACGTCGCACGTCGTGAGTTCCAACTTCGCAATCTTCGGCCTGGGCTTCGTGGCCTTCTTCCTCGTCGGCTTCCCCCTCATGTTCAGCGGCTTCAGCTACGCGCCGTTCGGCATGACGGCGCCTTTGAGCACCTCGTCGCTGATCCACTTCGGTGACAGCGGCAACTGGGTGTTCCTGTGGGGCAAGAGCGGCTGGGGGCTCTCCGGACTCGGTTACAGCGTCCCGGTGGCCGCGTTCTTCCTGTACATGGTGGCCTTCATGGACACCACGGCCACCATCCCCACGGGTTCCATGGCCGAGCGCTGGAAGTGGAAGGCGTTCGTCGGCTGGGGCCTGTTCTGCGGTGCTCTGTACTACCCGATCTTCGGCGGGTGGACCTGGGGCGGGGGCTGGCTGTCCAAGCTCGGCAACAGCTTGGACCTGGGCTTCGGCTACACCGACTTCGCCGGTTCCGGCGTCGTGCACGCCATGGGTGGCATCGCGGCTCTGGCCGGCGCGATCGTGCTGGGTGCTCGCATCGGCAAGTTCGGGGCCGATGGCAAGCCACGCACGCTGGCAGCCCACAACATCCCGATGGCCATGCTCGGCTGCTTCATCCTGCTGTTCGGGTGGTTCGGGTTCAACGCCGCATCGACCTTCGCGGCAACCGACCTCCGCTTCACGGTCGTCGCCGTGAACACCGCCATCGCGGCGGCGTTCGGTGCGACGGTCGCGATGTTCTACTGCATGAAGCGGATGGGGAAGCCCGACCCCGGCATGATGGTGAACGGCATGCTCGCGGGTCTGGTGGCCATCACGGCACCGTGCGCGTTCGTGCAGCCGTGGGCGGCGGCCGTCATCGGTGCCATCGCCGCGGTCATCATCGTCGAGTCGGTGTTCTTCTTCGAACGCAAGGGCATCGACGACCCGGTGGGCGCCATCTCGGTCCACGGTGTCGGCGGGATCTTCGGTGTGCTCTGCGTCGGCATCTTCTCCGACGGTCGCTACGGCGCCGGCTGGAACGGGACCGTCTCGGACTCGACCAAGGACGCCAAGGGCATCACCGGCATCCTTTACGGCACCGACGGCAAGATCTTCGGGAGCGGCGCGTTCGGGAAGCTCGGCTTCGGGCAGCTCGCGGCGCAGGCCATCGGGTGTCTCGTGATCATCTTCGTGATGGGCGCGATCGTCTACGGCTTCTTCAAGCTCCAGAACGCGTTCATGAAGGGTGGCATCCGCTCGGAGGAGGCTGACGAGATCGCCGGTCTCGACCTGCCGGAGATGGGCGTGCTGGCCTACGACAACCTGCAGGTGCGCGAGCTCGACGTCGTCGGTGTCGAGCAGGACATCGTGATGTCCGGCGGGCCGTCGCAGGATCCCACCACCGGGAGGTAGCTCACACCCGGTGCACGCGAGCGGCCGGCGGGGCGATGTCCCGCCGGCCCTCGCGCGTCAGCGCTCGTTCGTGAGCCGGTCGATCGCGAGGACGCGGAGCGCGTCCTCGTCCGCCTCGCCCGTTGGGGATCGTTCGATCCGGTCGACCACGACGAACCGGCCCGGGGTCATCTTCGGGGGCACGTGCGCCCGGCACCACGCCGCCAGCTCCGACGCATCGAGATGGTGCTGCTCGGTCACCTGCACGACCGCGACGACGATCCGGCCGACGCGAGGGTCGGCGAGCCCCAAGACGACGCAGTCCGCGACGCTCGGATGCTTTCGGAGTCCGGCTTCGACGTCGGATGGATGGATCCGGTGCGCGGCATCCACCGAGTGCCGCTCGATCGTCTCGATCGGACCGACGACGTTCACGTCGGGGAGCGCGGCCTCGAGGGCGGCGGCGACGTCGTGACCCAACGGCAGGTCCGACGATCGGATCGTTCGCAGGCTGGTGAGTGCGTGTACGCCGGGGCCGGCAGGAAGCGCTGCGAGCAACTGCCGGGCGTGCCGGTCGCCGTCGATCGTCAGGGCGACGACACCCTCGCGCTCGACCGTCCGCCACACTGAGCCGGCGTCGAAGACAGGTGCGTCGACGAACACGACCTTTCCCTTGCTGCTCAGTACTCCGAGCACCTCGGCAAAGCCGTCGCCCTGAGCGAGCGGGGCCGCAGGCAGCAGCGTGATCCCAGGATCGCCGGTCGCCGACGAAGCGTCATGCGTGGCGATGGCGATGAGGTCGTCCGCGGTGGGGATCTCGATCTCCCATTCCGCCGGAGGGCTTGCGGTGGCGATGTCCTCCTCGTAGTTCGGGCCGACCTCCAGCACCGTGGGCCGCCATCGCTTCGGGATCCGGCGGATGGCCGTGTGCACGGTGTGTTGGATCCCCGGCGAGCAGGCGACCACGCGGGCGTCGGTCCCGTCGATCGCCACGCGGAGCGCGTCGAGACCCGCACCGGGATCCACGCTCAACGGCACGCCGTGCACCTTGCGGGTGGCGAGGAACGTCTCGACGTATTCGAGGCAGTTCGGCAGTGCGATGACGACGTTGTCGCCTGCTCCGAGTCGGCGCTCGGTCTGGAGGAACCAGGCGAGTGACCGCGCCCGGTCTGCGAGCTGCTGCCACCTGATCCGGCGCGTGCCCTGCACGATCACGTCGCGGTCGGGCGAGGCGCGCGCGATGGCGTCGACGAGCGTGGCGAAGTTCCAGGCAGGCACGGCTCGAGACTCCGCTCAGAGGATGGCGAGCGGGTTGACCGGCGATCCGGTGCCGCGCGGGATCACGAGTGGCGCCACGACGAACTGGAACGCCCAGCGCTGCGCGTCCGCGCATGCGGTGGCGAGGGCCTCGAAGTCGGCGTTGTCGAGGATGGGCATGCCCATGTACGGCAGCAGGATGTGGTGCACGTGCAGCGCCATCGGCAGACCCCGGGGGTTGGGGATGCCCTGGTCGGCAGGAGGCGCGTCCTGCATGTCCCACACCAGCATCGATGCCTCGGTGTCGTGGAGGAACTCCACGCACGACGCGTGCACACCGGCCGCACCGCCGAAGCCCGGTCGTTCGCCGATTGCTGCGTAGTACGGACCGTGACCGCTGCGGATGAGCACCGCGTCGCCGGGCTGCGGCGTGACGGCCTGCGCAGCTGCGGCGTCGGCGAGCTCCCATCCGTGCACCGGCACGCCGGGCGTCACGTACTCGGTCCCGCGCAGTCGCGGGATGTCGTAGAGCACCCCGCGCGTGACGATCCCGTCGCGCCAGAAGTCGACGGTGCCGCGGTGCGTGATCGGCATGCCGTACTGGTCGAGCCGCTGGCCGTTCCACGTCTCGTTCCCCTCCTGCACCGGCAGGTGGCAGAGCGCGTCGAGATGGGTCTCGGTGAACCCGTGGATGAACAGCGACAGGTGGTCGCACATCGCGCCCGAGTCCTGCATCGCCACCATGTGGCGCGCCGGGTACGGGTTCGCCGGACCCGGCTTGGTGTCGATGGACCGGGCACACGAGACCACGCGCCCGTCCTGCACCAGCGCGGCGGCGGCGCGCCGCACGTCGTCGGTCACGAAGTTGAGGGTGCCGAGCTCGTCGTCGTCGCCCCAACGCCCCCAGTTGGAGTAGTCGGTGCGCCAGCGGTCGTACTCCTCGGCGGTGGGGGGTGTGCGGTCCTTCATGCCCATGCGCAGACCGTAACCCCGCGGCTACGGTCGCCGCTCGTGACCGTCGACGTCGGGTACGACCCGTTCTCGGTCGAGGTGATGACCGACCCGTACCCCGTGTACCGCGAGCTGCGGGCCCGTCATCGGGTCGCCCCGTTGCCCGCGTACGACGCGCACGCGCTCACCCGGTTCGACGACGTGTGGCGCGTGCTCACCGATCGCGACCGGTTCTCGATCTTCGAGGGACCGGTGTTCCACCGTGAGGCGCTCCTGCGTCACCACGACGGTCCGCCCGACACCAGCGTCGGAACCCCGGTGCCCACGTTCTCCATGCTCGACCCGCCGGTGCACACGCAGCTGCGCCAGGCGCTGCTGGGGCCGTTCCGCCCGCGTGCGGTCGTGCCGATGGAGGACACGGTGCGGCAGTTCGCGCGCGAGCGCCTCGACCAACTGGTCGAGCAGGGCGAGTTCGACGTGCGCCACGACTACGCGTCGCCGGTGGCGGCGCAAGTCGCCGCGCTGCAGCTCGGGTTCCCGGTCGAGGACGCCGAGCTGCTCGTCGGTTGGGTGAACGCGTTCGTGGCACGCGAGCCCGACGTCGCCGGGATCAGCGAGGCGGGGCAGGCGGCCCACGTCGAGCTGCGCGACTACCTCGTCGACCTCGTCGCCGAGCGGCGTGCCACGGGGGGCGACGGGCCTCGCGACCTGATCGACGAGCTGTGCGGCCACATCGGCCCTCACGGCCCGCTCGACGACGCCGAGATCGCGGTGCAGCTCTCCACGCTGTTCATCGGGGGATCGGAGACGCTGCCGAAGACCGTCGCCGGTGGTGCGTACGAGCTGTGGCGCAACCCCGATGCCCGCGCCCGGTTGGTGGCGCACCCCGACGAGGTGATCGGTGCGTTCGAGGAGATGCTCCGTCATCAGCTCCCGTTGCAGTTCGTCGGACGCACGCTGCTCCTCGACACCGAGGTCGCGGGCGTGGAGATGCGTGCCGGCCAGCGCGTCGTGCTGCTGCTCATCTGCGCCAACCGCGACGAGCTCGAGTTCGACGATCCCGAGCGCTTCGATGCCACACCGCGATCGACCGTCATCTCGGCTTCGGGCACGGCGTGCACGTGTGCATCGGTGCGCACGTCGCGCGCCTCGAGGGCGTCGTGCTCGTACAGGAGCTGCTGGCCCGTTGCCCCGACTACGAGGTGGTGGAGCAGGGCCTGGCGCGCGAGGTGTCGGAGTTCCACGTGGGCTGGGCCCGGATGCCGGTCACCGCGAGCGGGTCCCGACGGGCGGGGCGTACGGTGACCTCATGACGCAGCTCATCATCGACGCGGACACCCACCTCACCGAACCGCCCGACGTGTGGACCACGCGGGTACCGCGCAAGTGGCTCGACGAGGTGCCGCACGTGGTGCGCAACGACGAGGGGCGCGACGTCTGGGTGCTCGACGGCACCCCGTTCAGCAGCCCGGGTCTCACGGCAGTGGCGGGGTGGCCCGAGCCGTTCCCCGCAGGACCGAAGACGTACGAGGAGTGCCCGCGCGCCGCGTACGACGCCGACGCGCGTCTCGGCTACATGGACGAGGTGGGGATCTGGGCGCAGGTGCTCTACCCCAACGTCGCCGGCTTCGGCAGCCAGCGCTTCCTCTCGATCCGCGACGACGAGCTCAAGCTCGTGTGCGTCAGCGCGTACAACGACTTCCTGCGCGACTGGGCGTCGGCCGACCGCGCGCCGCCTGCTCACCGTGATGTCTTGCCGTTCTGGGACATCGAGCAGACTGTGAAGGAGATCACCCGCAACCTCGACGCCGGTCACCGCGGCATCCTCTTCACCGGCGAACCGCAGCGCTTCGGGTTGCCGTACCTCGCCGAGGACCACTGGAACCCGTTGTGGGAGATCGCGCAGGAGGCGGGCCTCCCGATCCACTTCCACATCGGGAGCGGCGACATGAACTCGTCGTTCGGACCCGAACGCATCTCCCGCTACGGCACCGCGGCCACCTATGCGTACACGTCCACCGAGATGTTCCTGAAGAACGGTCTGCAGTGCGTCGACCTCATCACCAGCGGTGTGCTGCCCCGCTACCCGGAGCTCCGGTTCGTGTCGGTCGAGAGCGGCATCGGCTGGGTGCCGTTCGTGCTCGAGGCCGCCGACCACAGCTACCTCGAAGGGAGACCTGGGCGCACGAGCGAGTGGGACCTGCTCCCGTCGGAGTACTTCGCCCGGCAGGTGTACACGACCTACTGGTTCGAGACGGTGGCGCCCACCAAGCTCCTGGGCGAGATCCCGGTCGACCGCATCCTGTTCGAGACCGACTTCCCGCACCCCACCTGCCTCTTCGGCAACGTGCACGAGAAGATCGAGGCGAGCCTCGCCGGTGCCACCGAGGAGCAGCGGCGCCGCATCCTGTGGGAGAACACGGCGGAGCTCTACCGGGTGGAGGAGCCGTCGATCTCGCCGACGACGTCCTGACCGCCGATCCAGCGGAGTCCGAGCCCGAAGTGCGTGAGGATCAGGCGCGGGTCGGTCGCGTCGTCACCGAGCTTGCGTCGCAGCTGCGCGACGAACACGCGCGTCGTCTGCTGGTGGAGCTCACCCGAGCGAGCGGGGATCTCCTCGGCGATCGTCGAGTAGGTCAAGAGCCGGCCGTTGCTGCCGAGCAGCAGGTCGAGCAGCCGCCATTCGGTCGGGGTGAGCTTGACCGCTTCGCGGTGCCGGGTCACGGCCTGCCGCGCCCGGTCGATCACGAGGTCGCCGTAGGTGAGCACCGGCGATCCGTGCACGGGTGACGGAGTCCGCCGGAGCGCAGCGCGAACACGCGCCAGGAGGTCGTCGGAGTCGAACGGCTTCGTGACGTGGTCGTCGGCGCCATCGCTCAGCGCGCCGAGCTTGTCCTCCTTCCCGTCGCGCACGGTGAGGACGATGACCGGCACGCCGCTGAACGTGCGCAGCCGTCGAAGGACGTGCATGCCGTCCACGCCGGTCGATGGTCGAGGCGCTCGGCGGCCGGATGTGGATCGACGAGACGCCAACTGGAGGGACCTGGGTGACCAGACGTTCCAGGCGGTCAGTGTTGGCACCGGCGTTGGCGAGGAGACTCACACGTTGCGCGAGGTCGCCGTCGGGCGGCGCGAGCAGGGCCGAGATCGACGCGTTGATCGTCGCGAGTGGGGTGCGGAGGTCGTGCGTCATCGAGGCGAGGAACGCAGCCCGGCTGTCGCTCGTCGCCTGCGCGACGCGAGCATCGAAGGCACGCTGCTCGGTCAGCGCCGCGTGCTGACGCAACCAGTGCACCCGTGCGACGGTGGCGGCCGAGGCCACGGCCGCGGAGGTGAACGCGAGCAACGAGGAGCACGCCGGCCGTGACCGAGACGAGGACCACGACGACACCCGCCCGCGCGACTGCGCTGTGACCGACACGGGGTGTCGTACACGTCGAGTCGAAGCCGGACCTCACATTCGACCGCGCGACTTCACACCTCCGCCTTCTCCACCTTCAACCCACGCGTGCGCTCTGGGCTCCACCCGTGCGTCTTCGCGCCCGGGTCTGCCGGCGAGGCCTGGTCAGGCGGACATCAGGTTTCCGTCAGATTCGCGCTGATCCTGCGATGAGAACTGGAATCCGGCGCTTCATGACGCGGACCTTACGGCGTAACAGCGGCTCCTTACCGTCAGGTCGTCATCAGCATTGGACACGCGGCGGGCTCGCGTGGCGACGGAAGGACCGCATTCGTCATGCGGAACGGTCACGTAATCCGGTACGCCGGGGGTGGGAACATGAGGCGGTTCCGCGAACGAACGTGGAGGGCTCTCGTGGCGGCCATCACCGTCATCCTCGTGTTCGTCGCCGCGACACCTGCGGGCGCCCAGACGAAGGGTGAGGAGGCCGCGGCCGCGCTCGGCATCCAGCTGAACCTGCTCTGGGTCATCCTCGGAGCAATCCTGGTCATCTTCATGCAGGCGGGCTTCGCGCTCGTCGAGGCCGGCTTCTGCCGGGCCAAGCACGCCGGCTCGGACTGACAACCAATCCTGCGGTCACGGGCCCCGGCGCACCGTCGCAGGGGCCCGAACGCGGTGGTCCTCGTCCCCATGCCCACGACGTTTCCGAATGATGTCATCGAAGGAGAAGCGTCGCCGCTCGCCATGCAGGATCTGATTTCAGGTACGACGCCCGAGAGGGTGGTGTCGTGATCGGGTTGCTGGTCGTGTTGCACCTCGTTGCCGCGGCCGCGGTACTGACGCTGGGGCGTGCGTGGGGCCGTTGGGTCTTCCCGGTCGCGGGCGCACCGCTGCTCGTCGCGCTGGTCGCGATCGCGGCCCAGGTCCCCGACGTGCTCGACGGCGCCACGCCGACCAGCCGCACGCGCTGGGTGAACGCACTTTCCCTCTCGTTCTCGTTCCGGCTCGACGGCTTCGCCGCGGTGATGGCGCTCCTCGTGACCGGCATCGGCGTGGTGGTGATCGTTTACTCCTGGGACTACTTCGGCGGTGACCGCGGGTCGGAGACGGTGCCGAGGTTCGCGGGGTACTTCACGCTGTTCGCCGGCGCCATGCTCGGACTCGTCGTCGCCGACGATCTGTGGACGCTGTTCGTGTTCTGGGAACTGACGTCGGTCGCGTCGTTCCTCCTGATCGGACTCGACGACCAGCACCCCGGCGCTCGGGCGGCGGCGCAGCAGGCGCTGCTGGTGACGGTTGCCGGCGGGTTGGCGATGTTTGGAGGATTCGCGTGCCTGACCCAGCAGGCCGGTACCGCGAACCTGCAGGGAGTCCTCGGTAGCGATCCGACGTCGACGACCTTCCAGATCGGACTGGCGCTCGTGCTGGTGGGTGCGTTCGCCAAGTCGGCGCAGTTCCCGTTCCACTTCTGGCTTCCGGGGGCGATGGTCGCCCCGACACCCGTGAGCGCGTTCCTCCACTCCGCGACGATGGTGAACGCCGGGGTCCTGATCGTCGCCCGCTTCGCGCCCTCGTTCGCCGAGCTCGACTGGTGGCGTCCCGTACTCGTCACCGTCGGCGGTGTCACGATGTTGTTGGGCGGAGTCGCGGCGCTGCGACGCGACGACGCGAAGCAGCTCTTGGCCTTCGGCACCGTGTCGCAGCTCGGGCTTCTCGTCGTCGTGTTCGGCGTCGGCACCCCTGAGGCCACTGCGGCGGGGGTGGTGCTGCTCGTCGCGCATGCGCTGTTCAAGTCTGGTCTGTTCCTCGCCGTCGGGGCGGTCGACCACGCAACCGGCAGCCGGGACGTGCGCCGGCTCTCCGGCGTCGGCCGCGCTGCGCCGGCGCTGGCGGTCGCAGCTGCGATCTGCACCGGTTCGATGATCGGGCTTCCACCGCTCCTCGGTTTCCTGGGCAAGGAATCGGCGCTGGCGGCACTGGTCGACGGTGGCGGCTGGGTCAGGGTCGCGCTCGTCGTCGTCGTCCTCGGATCGGTGCTGACGGTGGCGTACTCGATCCGGGTGTGGTGGGGGCTGTTCGCGACCAAGCACGGCGTCGCCGAACTGGTCACGGTCGACCATTCGCCGAGTCGGACATTGGTCGGATCGGTGGTGGTGCTGGCAGGCGCGTCCCTGGTCGGCGGCATCCTGGCTGCCGCGAACGGGCATCTGCTCGAGACCGCCGCCGAGTCGCTGGACCACGCGGCCGACCTGCACCTGAGGTTGTGGCCGGGCTTCCGTTCTCCGCTTGCGCTCTCGGGGCTGATCGTGATCATGGGAACGGTGCTCGCGCTGCGGTTGCGGAAGCGCGAGAGTGCTCCGGCCCCGGCCGTCACCCTCGGCGAGCGGGCGTACGCCCGCGCCTACAGCGGTTTGCTCGAGGGTGCGCAACGGATCACGTTCGTCACCCAGAGCGGATCCCTCCCGGTGTATCTCACCGTGGTGTTCTGCGTCGTCGTCGTCGCCCTCGGCGTGGCGCTCGCGAGTGGTGCGGCCGGCGGCTGGGGCGACATCGTCGTCGCCGACTCCGTGCTACAGGCCGTCGTCGCGGTGCTCGCGATCGCGATGGCCCTGGCGGTGGTGCTGGCGCGCCGTCGGTTCGTCTCGGTGCTGCTCCTCGGCGGGGTCGGGCAGGCGCTCACGGTGATCTTCCTCGCGTACGGCGCGCCCGACCTCGCACTGACCCAGTTCATGGTCGAGACGATGACGATCGTCGCATTCGTGCTCGTGCTGAGGCACCTGCCGCGCGAATACTCGCCGCCTCCGTCGTGGGCCCCGCGAGTGTTGCGCATCGGTCTCTCGATCGCGGTGGGCGTCACCGTCGCGTGGTTCGCGCTGGCCGCCGGCAGCAACGAACGTCCGACGGACGTCACCGACAAGATCGAAGCACTGTCGCTGCCTGCAGCTGGGGGCAAGAACGTCGTCAACGTCACGATCGTCGACTTCCGCGGCGTCGACACGATGGGCGAGATCACCGTGTTCGGCATCGCTGCGCTCGGGGTGGCGAACCTCGTGGCTGCGTCACGGCGGCGGAGCCGTCGCACCGACTCGCAGCCGTTCGCTCGGATCGGTGCGGAGTCGATGATCTTCGAGCAGGTGACGCGGATGATCTTTCACGTCACGTTGCTCGTGTCCCTGTACGTGATGCTGCGCGGACACAACGCGCCCGGAGGTGGGTTCGCCGGCGGCCTCATCGCTGGCGCCGCATTCGTGTTCCGTATCCTGGCGGGAGGGCGCAAGGGCCGGATCGACGTCGCCCGCATCTCACCCACCATGCTGATCGCAGTCGGGATGTTGCTCGCGATCGGTAGCGGCTTCGCCGCGCTCGTCGTCGGGAACCAGTTCCTCGAGACGAGCGTCTTCCACGTCGACGTCCCGGCGATCGGCGACGTGAAGCTCGTGACGGCAGCGGTGTTCGACCTCGGCGTGTACCTGCTCGTCATCGGTGTGGTGATCATCGTCTTGAGCAACCTCGCGTCGCGCACGCACAGCGGCGGATCGGTGCGAGAGGGCGCGACCTCATGAGCGTCTTCCTCGTCGTGCTGATCGCGGTGCTCTTCTCGGCCGGCACCTACTCGATGCTGCACCGCAGCCTCACGCGGATCATCGTGGGCGTCGGGCTGATCGGAAATGGCGTCAACCTGCTCCTCGTCGTCGCGGGCAGTCGCCCGGGCGCGCCTCCCATCGTCGGGAAGCTCGCGGGGTCGACCGATCCCATCCCGCAAGCTCTGGTCCTGACCGCGATCGTCATCGGCTTCGCGCTCCAGGCTTTCCTGCTCGCGCTCGCGTGGCGGAGCTGGACCCTCGACGGCCACGACGACGTCGAAGACGACATCGAGGATCGTCGCCTCGCGGCCGAGCGCAGACGGAACATCCGGATCAGCGAAGCGGAGCGTCGAGCCGAACGCGAGCGCATGCTGAGCGGCGACGGCGGCCCGCCTGCCTCCGGTCCAACCGCGGTCACCCGAGCGCCGGACCGTTCATGAGTCGACTCGCGCCCCTCCCGACCGTCCTGCCGCTGGTTGCGGCCGCGATCGCGCTCCTGTGCTCGAGGTGGCGGACTGCGCAACGAGCGATCAGCGTCGTCGCGATCCTTGCCGCGCTCGGCATGAGCGTCGCGTTGCTCGTGGAAGCCGATCAGTCGGGGCCGCTCGTCGCTCGGATCGGAGCGTGGTCGCCGACGATCGGGATCAGCTACCGGATCGACCGATTCTCCGGGCTGATGCTCGTCGTCGCGATGGTCACCCTGCTTGCGGTCTTGCTGTTCGCGATCGGCGAGCACTCGCGCAAGTCGGCGTCGTCGATCTTCTACCCCGTCTATCTCGTGCTCGCAGCCGGGGTCTGCGCGGCCTTCTCGACCGGTGACCTCTTCCACCTGTTCGTCGCGTTCGAGATCCTGCTGATGGCGAGCTACGTGCTCCTGACCCTGGACGGTGACGAAGCGCAGGTGCGCTCGGCGACCACGTACGTCATCATCAACACGATCGAGTCGGTGGTCCTCCTCACCGGGATCGGGCTCGTGTACGCCGCGACCGGCACGCTGAGCATGGCCGAACTGCCATCACGTCTCTCCGGCTTGAGCTCCGGCGTCGAGACCGGGCTCTCCCTCCTCCTGCTCATCGCGTTCGGTCTCAAGGCTGCGGTGTTCCCCCTCTACTTCTGGCTGCCCGACTCCTACCCGAGCGCACGCAGCCCGGTCACCGCCGTGTTCGCCGGGCTCCTCACCAAGGTCGGCGTGTACGCGATCCTGCGCACGCAGGTCCAGCTGTTCCCGGGTTCGAGCGGAACCCTGCTCCTCTCCGTCGCCGCGATCACGATGGTCGTCGGTGTGCTCGGCGCGATCGCCCAGAACGAGATCAAGCGCATCCTCTCGTTCCACATCGTCAGCCAGATCGGCTACATGATCTTCGGCATCGCCATCGGAGGAGTCGCCGGGATCGCGGCCACGATCTTCTTCCTGATCTACCAGATCCCCGTGAAGACCTCGTTGTTCCTCGTCGACGGCATGGTCGAGCACGCGACCGGCACCAGCCGCCTCGACCGGCTCAGCGGCCTCGCACGCCGATCGGGATTTCTGGCGCTGCTCTTCCTGCTTCCTGCGCTCAGCTTGTCGGGGATCCCGCCGCTCGCCGGTTTCGTCGCCAAGTTCGGTCTCGTCACGGCCGGGCTCGACGCCGGTCACGGTGTGGTCGTGGCGATCGCGCTCGTGTGCAGCCTCCTGACGCTCGTGTCGATGAGCAAGATTTGGGTGTCTGCCTTCTGGGGCCGGCCGTCGGCGGCCAGTGAAGAGGAAGCGTCTCCTGCCGTCGACAGGACGACCGGGTCGGTCGCGGTCGCCGTGCGCGCCGAGACGCGTCTGCGGTGGCCGGCGCTGATGGTCGTCGGGACGGTCGGGCTGGTCGCGGTCGGGTTGGCCGTCGCGCTCTTTGCGGGTCCGCTCTACGCGTTGTGCGAGCGAGCCGCGACCGATGTGGTGATGCCGGCACTCCACTCGAGTGGGGGAGGCGGGCGATGAAGCGGCGCCTCGTCCACGCCCTCCCGTTGTTCGCCGTGCTCGTCGGTATGTGGCTGCTGCTCCAGGGAGCGCTCACGGTTGCGAACGTCGTCGGCGGGGTGGCACTCGGGTTGTTCCTGACCGTGCTGTTCCCGGTCAGCGAGCACGTGGTGCACCATCGGCTCCATCCCTGGGCGTTCGCCAAGTTCACGGTCTTCGTGCTGTACAGCCTGGTGATGTCGAGTTGGGATGTGATCAAGGTAATCGTGCACCCGACCCCCGCGTCGCTGCGGTCGGGCATCGTCCGGGTCCGGTTGGACGCCGAGTCGCCGCTGACCACGACGATCGTGGCCAACGCGGTGACGCTGACGCCCGGCACCATGACCTTGACCGCGAAGGTCGACCCCGCGGAGTTGCACATTCACGTGCTCGGACTGGCCGAACCGGACGCGTTCCGGGAGAGCGTGCACGACCTCGAGCGCCGCACCGTGGCTGCGCTCACTCCCGAGTTCGATCGGGCCGAGGGATCGCCCGCGACGGGGGACGGCCCCACCAGAGGAGAGCACTCATGAGCACGGTGACCACGATCGCGATCGCTCTGCTGACCGTCGCCGCGGCGTTGTGCTTCGCGCGTGCCATTCGACCAGGGTCGATCATCGACCGCTCCATCGCGCTCGACGGCGTGGTGTCGGCGATCATCTGTGGTGTCGCGATCGCGGCGGTGACCACGCAGAGCGGCATACTCGTCGACATCGCCCTCGTCGGTGGTCTGCTCGGGTTCCTCACGATCTCGACCGTCGCCCGCTACGTGGGCAGGCGAGGCCTGTGAACACCGTCGTCGAGGTGGTGTCCGCGGCTCTCATGCTCGCGGGCGCGGTGATCGCGGTGATCGCCGCGATCGGATTGCATCGCCTGCCCGACGTGTATGCGCGGATGCACGTCGCGACGAAACCCGCGACGCTCGGGATCACGCTCTGCCTCACCGGCGCCGCGCTCCAGGCGAACTCCACGTCCACGGCCACCAAGCTCGTGCTCGCCATCGTCTTCCAGCTCGTCACCACGCCGGCTGCGGGTCACCTCCTCGGACGCGCAGCCCATGCGGCGCGCGCGCCAGTCAGCGAGTACACGTTCATCGACGAGCTGCGCCCGCTGCCCGGACAGGACGACGCCGACTACGAGCGCGCGCGGCCCGAGTCACCGAATCGCTGAACGACTGTCGACCGTCCTGGTGAGCTGGGCTCACCTGGCGCTCAGCCTTGGGAAAGGACATCACAACCATGAAGTTGGTCACCGCAATCATCAAGCCCTTCAAGCTCGAAGACGTGCAGGAGTCCCTGCGCGATCTCGAGATCCAGGGGATGACCGTGACGGAGGTCCGCGGATTCGGCCGACAGGGCGGGCACAGCGAGGTCTACCGCGGTGCCGAGTACAACGTGTCGCTGCTCCCCAAGCTCTCGATCCAGGTCGTGGTCGCCGACGACACCGCTGACGCGGTCGTGTCCGCGATCGCCGAAGGTGCGGAAACGGGCAAGATCGGAGACGGCAAGATCTGGATGACGTCCGTCGACCGTCTCGTCCGCGTTCGTACGCGTGAAGAAGGTCACGACGCGCTGACCTGACGCGAGCGGAGGCGTGCGCGATCGTGACCCGCCCGGGCTTCCGAGCACCCGTCGCCGGACCCCGCCCACGTTTCGATCATGATTGGGAACGGTGTCCTCCGACGTCATCTCCGTTCTCCTCGACATCCTGGTGGTGCTCGTCGCAGCCAAGGTCGCGGCCGAGCTCGCGGAGCGGATCCGCATCCCCGCGGTCGTCGGGGAGATCGTCGCCGGGATCGTCGTCGGACCGTCGGTGCTCGGACTGGTCGGCAACGGTGACGTGCTGCGCACGCTCGGCGAGCTCGGTGTCGTGCTCCTGCTGCTCGAAGTCGGCATGGAGATGGACCTCGGCGAGCTCGGCAAGGTCGGGCGGGTCTCGTTGCAGGTGGCCACCATCGGCGTGGTCTCGCCCCTCGTCCTCGGGCTCGGGGCGATGCTCCTCATCGGCGACGGCTTCGACACCGCGCTGTTCGTCGCTGCTGCGCTGACGGCGACGAGCGTCGGCATCACCGCCCGCGTCTTCGGTGACCTCGGCGCGCTCTCCACCTCCGAGGCGCGCATCGTGCTCGGCGCGGCGGTGGCCGACGACGTCATCGGCCTCATCGTGCTCACCGTCGTCGTTCGCGTCGTCACCCAGGGGACGGTGTCCATCGTCAGCGTGCTGCTCGTCCTCCTCGGCGCGCTCGCCTTCCTGATCGTCGGCGGCGCAGTCGCGCTCTGGCTCGCGCCGCATCTGTTCGCCTGGGTGGAGCGCCGTTCGCGATCGGCCGGGACCCTCGTGGCGATGGCCCTCGCCTTCACGCTGGCCTTCGCGGAGCTGGCCGACGTCGCCAACCTGGCCGTCGTCGTGGGCGCTTTCATCGCCGGGCTCGCGCTCGGCCGCACCCGTCAATCCGACCGCATCCGGCGCGAGCTGGCGCCGGTCGGGCACCTGTTCATCCCGGTGTTCTTCCTCGCGATCGGCATCGACGTCGACGTCTCGAGCTTCGTCCAGCCCACGGTGCTGCGCGACGCGGCGATCCTCCTCGTCGTTGCCGTGATCGGGAAGCTGCTCTCCGCCATCGGGGTCTTCGGCACCCGCAACGACCGGATGCTCATCGGCCTCGGCATGCTGCCCCGAGGCGAGGTCGGCCTGATCTTCGCCACCATCGGACTCACGGCCGGCGTGTTGAACGACGACCTGTACGCGGCGTTGCTCCTCGTCGTGCTCGCCACCACGCTCGCGACCCCGATGCTGTTGCGGTGGCGGTATCAACGGCTCGCGGCGCGACCGAGCGTGCCCGTGGCAGCCGGAGCGTCGCTCGAGCCAACCCTGGGTTGGTTCGTGGACCACGACGGTGAGCTCTCGCTTCGCACCCTGCCGTCCCCGCATCTCGTGCTGGAGCTCGCACTGGCGGGTGCGATCCGGGTCACCGACGCGACGCCGAGCAGCGAGCTCCTCAACTGGTTCGCCGACCAGCGCGGGACGGCACTGGTGTGGTCGAAGCGCGCCACCGACACGTTCTTCACGCTGCTCGAGACCGGCGACGCCCGTTCGTGGCGGTTCCTCGACGCGCTCGACGTGCTGCCGCGCGCGCTCCCCGAGCTTGCCGACGCGCTCCGCCGCCGGCGGAACGACCCGTTCCTGCTCGATCCCGCCGGCCTGCACCGCTGGGAGACGCTCGAGCGGCTCCAGCGAACTGCTCGAGTCGCCGGGCGGCGCGTGGGAGTGGCAGAAGCTCCGGTACCCGACCTCGGCCCGGCTCGCCGCGTTCCTCGTCGACGTGCTCGGCAACCGTGATGATCGGGTTCCCATCAGCCGCCGGCTCGTCCAGCGGTTGGAGCTCGGTGCGGGCGCGGAGCACGAGATCGCCACCCTCGTCGACGACCCCGTGCTGCTCCTCCACGTCGCCCGGGGTCGGAACGCGTTCGACGAGCACTCGGTCTTCCAACTCGCCACGCACTACGGCGACGCCGAGACCGCCCGTGCCGCGTACATCCTCGCGACCGCGCTCTCCGACGATCTACTCGACCGGCAAGCGCTGCGCGAGCTGCACACGCTGGTCGAGACGGTGCTGCGGGCCTCGAACTGGGATGTCGGTACGCAGAGCGTGGTGGACCGCAACCGCCGCGATGCCGAACGTGCGAGCGACGGGTCCGAGGCAGTGCTCGAGCGCATCGCGGACGCACCGCGTGGCTACGTCCTCCTGGAACGTCCGACGCGCGTGGCGCGGCACGCGGCGATGCTCGCTCGCTGGCGATCGCGTGGTCGAGACCGATACCTGGTCAGCGTCGAGTGCGCCGACCCGCCACGACCCCCGGATGACGATCGACGTGGTCGCGCCCGATCGCCCCGGCCTGCTCGCACGCGTCGCGCGCGTGCTCAGCGACGCCGGCCTGGAGATCGACCACGCCATCGTGGCGACATGGCCCGACGGGAGCGCGCTGGAGTCGTTTCTCGTCACCGCCACGGAGCCGCCGCCGAGCGACGTGCTCCGCGACGCGATCGCGGCAGTGAGCGCGGCACCACTGGTCGCCGAGCCCGTCGTCGGCGTGCAGGTCGACTTCGACGACGCCGCGTCGCCCTGGTACACGGTCTGTCGCGTCGAGGCCGACGACCAGCCCGGCCTGCTCGAGTGCGATCGCCGCTGCGCTCGCCGCCGCCGGGGTCGACGTCCACTCCGCCGAGTCCGCGCCGACCGCCGGCACCGCGACCGATCGCTTCGAGGTGACCGGGGGGCGGGGCAAGCTCTCCACCGCCGAACGGGAGGCGATCGTCGCCAACCTCCGGTCCGGCTCCGGGCTGCCCGGTCCGCGCCGCGCTTCGGCGGGTTCTGGGACCGCCTCCGCGCCACCTGGACGTCAGATGCCGGTCAGCATCCCGACATGGACTCGTCTTCCTCATGAGACTGACGAGTTACTGACCATCCGTACCGTGGATCCCGTACGGCCCCGCGCCCGGAGAGGAACCACGGATGGCAGCGAGCTTCGTCGACCTCGACGTCGGCACGACCCTGGCCAAACCTTGGGAGGTCAGCGTGCTCGACTGGCCCGAGCAGGCGGAGCGGGCCGACGAACTGGGCCGCGCCGGCCATCTCCGCCTCCTGCTCGTCGCCCCCGATGTCGCGGCGCCGGTCGACTGGGACCTGACGAGTGACTGGCTCCGGCGGCCGGCGGACCAGCGAGATGTGCTCGCCCGGATCGAGACGCTGCAGCGGCGCTCCGAGGCGACCGAGAGCGCGCTTCGACTCGACGAGGACGGCCTGCTGTGGCGCGGGCTCGACTGGGTGGCGCTCGCGCCCCTCGAGCTGCGGCTCGCCGCCTGCCTGCTCGAGAACACCCACCGCGTGGTGGGTCGATCCGAGCTCGACGCGGCTGCGTGGCCCGACGGATCACCGGGTCCGCGGGCGCTCGACGCCCGTCTGCAACGTCTCCGGGTCCGCATCGCGGCGCTCGGGCTCGAGATCGTGAGCGTCCGCCAGCGCGGCTTCCTGCTCTCGTCCGTCCCCCGCGTTCGTTGACGTGTCACGTGGTGGTCTGTCCGGTCAGACCCGCTGCGGGATCGACCGGCGCGTGGGTCGCGGCCTCGGCGTCCCAGAGCTCGACCTGCGACCACGACCAGAGGAGGGCACGATCAGAGGAGGGCACGATCCTGGCGCCCGACCGGAACAGGAAAGCCGAGACGGTGCACCCTGAGGTCGAGCGCCGTGCGGGCGTTCTCGAGCCCGAGACGCGCGGGGGAGACCTTCTCTTCGTACCGTCCGGGTGCATGAATCCCCCGGGGGAGGAACCCTGGCGGACCTCGAACAGGGAGAGAGACGCCATGAAACTCGTGGTCGCGATCATCAAGCCGCACCAGGTCGAAGCGGTGACCAGCGCCCTGGACAACATCGAGGTGTCGGGCATGACCCTCACCGAGGTTCGGGGCCACGGCCAGCAGCGGGGTCACTCCGAGGTCTACCGGGGCGGCGAGTACAAGGTCGACTTCCTGCCCAAGGTCCGCATCGAGGTGCTGGCCGCCGACGGCAAGGCGGAGCAGGTGGCGAACACGATCGTCGACAACGCCCGCACCGGCAAGATCGGCGACGGCAAGCTCTGGATCCAACCGATCGACCTGGCGGTGCGCATCCGCACCGGCGAGGTCGGTGACGAAGCGGTCTGACGCAAGCCCTTGGATCCGAGGCCCGCCTGGCGCAGGCTCGTCGCCGACCCTGCCCTGGGCGGTCTCGCCTTCGGGGCGGTTGCCGCGGACGTGCTCGACGAGTGGCTCGTCTGCCTGCTCGGCGACGAGCCGGGCGTCGTGCTGCTCGCAGTCGGTGCGTACGGCCGCCGCGAGCTCTGCCCGGCCAGCGACCTCGACCTCGTCCTGATCCACGACGGGCGTCGAGGTCGCGACGTCGGCGCGCTCGCCGACCGGCTCTGGTACCCGATCTGGGACTCCGGCTTCAAGCTCGACCACAGCGTCCGCACGCCGAACCAGGCGCGTGCCATCGCCGACGACGACCTGAAGGCCGCGCTCGGATTGGTCGACGCACGCGTCATCGCCGGCGACCAGGCGATGGGCGACAAGCTGGTCGACCGCATCGCCGGCGAGTGGCGCGACCGGGCGCCGAAGCGATTGCCGGGGCTCGACGACCTGGTGCAGGCGCGGCACCGCACGTCGGGCGACGTCGCGCACGCGCTCGAACCCGACCTCAAGGAAGGACGCGGCGGCAGTCGCGACGTCGCCATCATCCGCACGCTCGCGGACGTGACCACGGTGGTGACGCTCGACGACCGCCTGGCCGGCGCGGTTGCCGTGCTCTTCGACGCGCGCGTCGCGCTGCAGCGCGTCGCGGGTCGGACCGACCGGCTGCTCCTCGAGCACCAGGACCGGGTCGCCGACCTGCTCGGTCTGGTGGACGCCGACGACCTCATGACGCGCGTCAGCACCGCGGCGCGCACCATCGCCACGCACTCGGACGACGCCTGGCGTTCGGTGCGGGCCGCGCTCCAGGGCCCGCGCGGTCGCTCGCCCGGTCGTGATCAGCCGCTCTCACCCGGGGTGGTGCTGCGCGACGGCGAAGTCGCGCTGCTCGCCGACGCATCGCCGGCCGACGACCCCGCGCTTTTGCTGCGCGCGCGGCGGCCGACGCTGCCTACCTCGGGGTCCCGATCGCGCGCCCCGCGATGCGGCGCTTCGACGCCGAGGTCGGTGCGGTGCCGGCACCCTGGACCGACGACACGCGTGACGCCTTCGTCGCGCTCCTCGGTGGCGGCGACGCGATGGTGCCGATGGTCGAGCTGCTGGACGAACACGGCCTGTTCGTGCGCTATCTCCCCGAGTGGGACCGCGTCCGGTGCAGGTCGCAACGGAACGCCTTCCACCGTTTCACCGTCGACCGTCACCTGCTCGAGGCGGTCGCGCGCGCCGACGACCTCGTGCGATCCGTGCGCCGGCCCGACCTGCTGCTCGTGGGCGCGCTGCTGCACGACCTGGGCAAGGGTGGGTCCGGTGACCACACCGACAACGGCATCGTCCTCGCGCAGACGGTCGCCACCCGGATGGGCTTCGACGTCGACGACGTGGCGGTGCTCGTCGATCTCGTGCGCCACCACCTCCTGCTCCCCAGCTTCGCCACCGGTCGTGACCTCGAGGACCCGGCCACGATCGCGACGGTGGCCGACGCCGCCGGCACGGAGGACACCCTCGATCTCCTGGCCGCGCTCACCGTCGCCGACTCGATCGCCACCGGCCCCACCGCGTGGAGCGAGTGGAAGGCCGGCCTGCTCGACCGACTGGTGGACCGGGCGCGGGTCGAGCTGCGCCGACGCGGCGGCGAGCCGGTAGCCGACGTCACCACCACCCACCGCGATCCGCATCTCGACACCTTCGACGGCACGCTGACGGTGGATCCCCACCCCGGTGGCGTGACCCTGGTCGCACCTGATGCGCTCGGGCTCCTGGCGGTCGAGGTGGCGGTGCTCGGCGTGCACGCACAGAGCGTGCGGCGCGCCCGCACGTTCACCGTCGACGGCGTGGCCATCGGTGAATTCGAGCTCGAGCCGGAGCGTGGTCGCGAGCCCGACTGGGACAAGGTCGGCGCCGATCTCCGCGCCGCACTCGTCGACGCGGCTTCCATCCGGGAACAGCTGGCGGCGCGCAGCGCGCGCTACAGCACCTTCTCCCGACCCACCGCAGCTCGGCCCGCTGACGCGCGCGTGTTCGTCGACAACCACGCCACCACGGTGGCGACGATCGTGGAGGTGCGAGCCGCCGACGGCATCGGCGTGCTCGCCCGCATCACCGATGCGATCGCGAGCTGCGACGTACGGGTCGAGCAGGCCTACGTGTCGACGCTCGGCCACGAGGTCGTCGACACGTTCTACGTGACCGCGCCCGACGGGACGAAGCTGACCGATCCGGAGGTCGTCGCCGGGCTGGAGATGGCGTTGTCGTCCACGCTGTCAGATTCCCGTCAGAGTGATGACCAGTTGCGGTGACCCGAGGACACCATCAGTCATCCTCTGGTTCGGCTGGTACGGCTTCAACCCGGGCTCCACCCTCTCGGCGATGGATGCGGCAGGCATCGGTCGCGTGGCCACCAACACCACGCTGGCCGCGTGTGCCGGTGCGCTGGTCGCCGTGGCCCGGGTCTACCCCCGCTCGAAGAAGCGGGACGTGGGCATCTCGATCAACGGCCTGCTCGCCGGCCTCGTGGCCATCACCTGTCCCTGCTACTGGGTGTCACCGACGGGATCGATCGCCATCGGCGCCCTCGCCACCACGTCGGTGCCGCCGTCGGACATCCAACTGCCGGCGTCCGAGTAGGTCAGCGAGTCAGCAGCACGTCGAGATCGCCTCCGCCACCCGGCGGGTGCGCAGTGCGGAGCCGGGCCCCTCGTGGGCCCGGCTCCCGCGCGTGCAGGTAGATTCTGTCGCCGGGCCGAGGTCGACACGGGGGGAACTGCGGATGACCGGGTGGATGGGCCGGGCTGCGACGATCCTCGCGCTGATGGCCACCACGTTCGCGGTCGGGTCGACCCCAGCCGGTGCGGCCACCATCAACCCGTGCAAGGTCCTCAAGAAGTCGGAGATCCAGCGGGCGTTCGGCGGCACCGTGGGCAGCGGCAGGAAGGGCCTCAGCACACCGGTGAGCGCGCAGTGCGAGTACCAGGTGGGCGCGAACGCCGATCGGCCGGCGGGAACGATCGTGGTGCACGTGCTGACCGCCCGCGCCAAGGCCGCGTACACCGAACTGACGAAGAACTCCGCCTACGCTCCGATCGACGCCGTCCCCAATTCGCTCTACGCGGACAAGCTCGACGTCGTCAACATCCTGCAGGGCGACGTGCTGCTCGGTGTGCGGGGCGCCTTCTTCATCAGGGACCCGTTGCCGATCCACTCCTACGACGACACGACCCAGCTCACCGACCTCGCGCAGATCGGGATCACGCGGGTCTGAAGGAAGGAGGGCGGTGGAGTTCGACCCGTTCGACTACGACTTCCACTGCGACCCGTACCCCACGTACGAGTGGCTGCGCGACGACGCGCCGCTGTACCACAACGAGCGCATGGACTTCTGGGCCCTGTCGCGCTTCGACGACGTCCTGAACGGCCTGCACGATCCGGGCACGTACACGTCGACCGAGGGCGTCGCGATCGAGCACACCGACGCCGCGATCAAGTCGATGATCGAGCTCGACCCACCCGACCACACACACATGCGCAAGCTCATCGCGCGCCGGTTCACTCCGCGCCGCATCGCCGAGCTGGAGCCGCGCATCCGAGAGTGGACGAACGCGCTGCTCGATCGCCTCGACGGTCGCCACGAGTTCGACGTCGTGCACGAATTCACCGCGCTGCTGCCGACCACCGTCGTCGGCACCATGCTCGGCATCCCCGCCGAACGCCACGACGACGCCCGGCAGTGGACCGACGACCTGCTCACCCGAGAGCCGAAGAACCCCGTGCCGCCACCGGCGGCGGCCGAGGGGGCGATGCAGATCGCCGTGCTCGCGCACCAGCTCGCGGCGGAGCGGCGCGAACGTCCGGCCGACGACATCCTCAGCACGCTGGTGGAGGCGGAGATCGACGGGGCGCCCCTGACCGATCAACAGGTCATCGGCTTCTGCCTGCTCCTGATCACCGGCGGCCACGAGACCACCTCGAAGCTGATCGCCAACGGGATCCGCCTCTTCGCGAGCCACCCCGACCAGCGCGACCACGCCACGGCCGGGCCCGACGGCATGACGCGAGCCGTGGAAGAGCTGTTGCGCTTCACCAGCCCCACGCAGTACATGGCGCGCACCTCGACGCGCCCGGTCGCGCTGCACGGCGTGGAGATGCCCGCAGGGGCGAAGGTGGTGCTGCTGCTCGGATCGGGCAACCGTGACCCGCGCGAGTTCGACCGGCCCGACGAGTTCGACATCACGCGCGCCAACCCGCGCATCCTCGCCTTCGGTCACGGCGCGCACGTGTGCCTCGGCGCGGCCGTCGCCCGGCTCGAGACGCGCATCGCGCTGGAGGAGTTCCTCGCCCGGTACCCGCGGTACGCGGTCGACGAGGATGCCGTCGAGTTCCTGCACTCCGGCAACGTGCAGGGGCCCACGCGCGTCCCGGTGGCCGTGGCTGACGTGCCGTGAGCGATGGCCTGCAGGCGTTGCTCGACCGTCGGGCCATCGCCGACGTGGTGCTGCGGTACTGCCGGGGCATCGACCGACTCGACCTCGAGCTCGTGCGCGACTGCTACCACGCTGACGCCACCGACGAGCACGGCACCTTCACCGGCACGCGCGACGAGTACGTCGAGTGGGTGGCTGGCGTGCTCACGCGCTTCACGGGCACGATGCACGTCGTGGCCAACCAACTGATCGAGGTGCAGGGCGACGGCGCGCGCAGTGAGACGTACGGCGTCGCCTACCACTGGGGTGATCCACCCGACGACCACCGGCGCAACTTCACCACCGGGTTCCGATACGTCGATCAGTTCGCGCGTCGCGACGACGAGTGGCGCATCGCCCGTCGGGTCGCGGTGCGCGAGTGGACGAACGTCGTGCCCGCGGAACAGCAGCTCGTGATCCCACCGGAACGCGACGGCCGCCGTGGCCGTCGTGATCACGAAGACGCGGTCTATGACGACTGACTTCGAGGGTCGACCCGGGATCGCGGTGGTCACCGGTGGGAGTGGCGGCCTGGGCGCGGCGGTGTGCCGGATGCTCGGCGAACGGGGGAGCGACGTCGCCGTCTTCTACCGCAGCAACGAGGATGCGGCGCGGGCAGTCGCCCACGACGTGGAGGGTCAGGGGCGGCGGGCCGTCACCTGCCGGGTCGACCTGCTCGACGTCGTCGCCACCGCCGCTGCCGTCGACGAGGTGGCCGGGCAGTTCGATGGTGTGCACACGCTGGTGCATGCGTCGGGGCCGCTGGTGCGGCAGCTCCACGTGAGCCGGGTCGATCCGGCGTCGTTCCGCGAGCACCTCGACCAGGAGGTGATGGCCTTCTACGACGTCGTGCACCCCGCCCTGCCGTACCTGCGGACCGCACGCGGCAGCATCGTCGCGGTCACCAGCGCCGGTGCTCGCCGGCACCCCGTGCGCGACGCCCTGTCGGTGGGGCCCAAGGGCACCATCGAGGCGCTGGTGCGCGCACTGGCCGTGGAGGAGGGTCGGTTCGGCGTGCGGGCCAACTGCGTGGGCCCCGGGATGCTCACCGACGGCATGGCGGTGCGGCTCCGGGAGGCGGGTGACCTCGACGATGCCGCCCTGGAAGCCACGCGGGGCAACATCCCGATGCGATCCTTCGGCACCGCGGTCGATCTCGCCGAGGCGGTGTGCTTCCTCGCCTCACCCCGGGCCGGGTACATCACCGGCCAGTACCTCGACGTCGACGGCGGCTACGGCGTCTGACCTTCCACCGTCGGTCGTTCGGGTGCGGCATCGCCTCGACGTCGACGGCGGCTACGACACCGCGATGTCTCAGTCGTCCTTGAGCGCCACCGCGTTCGGCGTGACGTTCATCTTGGGTTCGTAGGCGGCGACTTCGATGTCGCGGGCACTCCGGTCGAATTTGGTGCGCAACTCGCCGCGACACTCCTGGCACAACCCGTAGAAGCGCATGGGCTCCTCCCGGTGGCAGCGCATGCACTCCATGAGCTCGGGGGTGAGGTCGACGACGTCCACGGGTGCTGCTCTCGGTCGGTGGTGGGCGGGCGGGTCGAGAGCATGCCGCGCGACGGGGCGCGAATGGCGGATCGGGGCGCCTGGCTCCCTAACGTGGCGGCGTGCAGCAGGAGGCCGGTCGTGAGGAGCTCGTGGCCGAGTACCTCGCAGCACGCGAGCCCCACGACCGCGATGTCCTGAGCCCGGCCGACGCCGCGGGTGCGGTCGCCGCGGTCCTCGCGCTCGGGCGGGAGCGGGTCGCCGGTCGTCGCATCGTGAAGGTGGGCAACCCGAGTCGCGCGGTGGACGGGTGGGAGTCACCCCACACCGTCGTCGAGGTGGTGAGCGACGACGCCCCGTTCCTCGTCGACAGCGTGAGCTCGGCGTTGGCGCGCCAGGGCCACGACGTCCACCTCCTGTTCCGACCCTTGTTGGAGGTGTCGGGCGTGGGCCTCACGTCGCACCTGCACATCGAGATCGACCGCGAGACCGACCTCGCCGTGCTCGAAGCCCTGCGCGACACGATCGAGAGCGTCGTCGACGACGTGTTCACGGCGGTGGCCGATTGGGACGCGCTCCGCCTCTCGGTCAGCGGCTTCGCCAACGCGTTGCGCGCCTCACCGCCCAGCGGGGTCGGTGCCGACGAGACCGCCGAGGTCGCCACCTACCTCGACTGGCTGGCCGACGACCACTTCACCTTCGTGGGGGCGGTGGCCGTCGACGCGTCCGGCGCCGCGATCCCCGGGTCGGAGCTGGGCGTCGCGCGCCGCCGGCCGCTCTTCGACCTCGACGATGCCGATCCCGCACCCACAGGGCTCCTCACCCTCACCCACGCGCAGGCGCGGTCGACGGTGCACCGGGACGTGCCGCTCGATTCCGTCACCGTCCGACGTCTCGAAGCCGGCGGTGCCATCGGCGGCGAGCTGCGCCTGCTCGGCCTCTACACCGCCAACGTCTTCAGCGACAGCGTCGAGCACATCCCCGTGGTGCGCCGGAAGGTCGCCGAGGTGGTGGCGAGGTCCGGGCTCCCGCCCGACGGTCACGACGGGCGCATCCTCGAGCACGTGCTCGCCACGTACCCGCGCGACGAGATGTTCCGCCTCGGCACCGACGAGCTCGCCGGGCTCTCGCTCGCGATCGTGGGCATGGGGTTGCGCCGCCGCCTGCGCCTGTTCGTGAGCCGGGACCGCGTCGGTTGCTTCGTGTCGTGCCTCGTCTACCTCCCCCGCGACCGGTACACGACACCCGTGCGCCAGGCCGTCGTCATCGCGCTGTGTGACGCGTTTTGTGGCGACGCCGCCGACTTCACCGTGCTCGTCACCGAAGAGGTGATGGCGCGCCTCCACGTCGTCATCGCGACTCCTCGCGGTGCGCCGGCGGTCGAAACCGTTCCCCTGGAAGCGAAGCTGGCGGCGCTGGCGCGCGACTGGGTGGACGATCTGCACGATGCGTTCGTCGACACGCTCGGCGAGGAGCTGGGCGTGGACCGCTACCGCGCGTGGCGCCACGCGTTCCCGCCCGCGTACCAGGCCGAGGTGTCCGCGCCCCTCGCGGTCCGCGACGCGGCCGTCCTCGAGCACCTCGACCCCGACGGGGATCTCCAGCTGCGCCTCGAGCCGCCGCGCGGCGAGGCCATCGCCCACATCAAGCTGTACCGCGCGGGTGGTGCGCTGGTGCTCTCCGACGTGATGCCCCTGCTGGAGCACCTCGGGGTGACCGTGGTCGACGAGCACCCGTACGAGATCGCCGCGCCCGACGGTCCGCCGCGGGATCTACTCCTTCGGCATCGTGGCCGCCGCCGGCGATCCGCTCGCCGACCCTGCGACCCAGGCGCGCGTCGCCGACGTGTTCCTGGGCGTATGGGCGGGCACGGTCGAGAACGACGGCCTCAACCGGCTGGTGCTGCACGCCGGACTCGAGGTGCGCGACGTGGTGATCGTGCGGGCGCTGTGCCAGTACCTGCGCCAGGCCGGCGTGCGCTTCACCGACGCGTATCTCGCCGACACGCTGCACGACAACGCCGAAGCGGTGCGGTTGCTCGTGGCGCGGTTCCACGCGCGTCTGGATCCGACCCGCGTCCGCGACGACGCGCTCGACGGCAGCCACCTCGAAGAGCGGCTCGACGAGGACCTCGCGCGCACTATCGACGCGGTCGCGAGCCTCGATGCCGACCGCATCCTGCGTGCGCTCTGGCAGCTCGTGCGGGCGACGATGCGCACGAACGCGTACCTGGGCGAGGCGCACCTCGCGTGCAAGTTCGACCCGACCGCGCTCGACTTCCTGCCGAAGCCGCACCCGCAGCACGAGATCTGGGTGGCGTCGCCGTCGGTCGAAGGCGTCCACCTGCGCGCCGGCGACATCGCGCGTGGCGGCATCCGGTGGTCGGACCGACGCGAGGACTTCCGCACCGAGGTCCTCGGGCTGATGAAGGCGCAGACGGTCAAGAACGCGGTCATCGTGCCGACAGGCGCGAAGGGCGGGTTCTACGTGAAGCGGGGAGAGTCGAAGGGCGCGTACCAGACGTTCATCCGTGGACTGCTCGAGCTGACCGACAACCGGATCGCCGAGGCCGGAGCGGCCGAGGGAGGAAGCGTCGGCGCGGTCGTGCCCCCGCCGGGCGTCGTGCGGCGCGACGGCGACGACTCGTACCTGGTGGTCGCGGCCGACAAGGGCACGGGCGCGTTCTCCGACCTCGCCAACTCGCTCGCCGCCGAGTACGGGTACTGGCTCGGCGACGCGTTCGCGTCCGGCGGCTCTGCCGGGTTCGACCACAAGGAGATGGGCATCACGTCGCGCGGCGCGTGGCTCTCCGTGAAGGCGCACTTCCGCGCCCTCGACGTCGACGCCGACACCGCACGCCTCACCGTCGTCGGCATCGGCGACATGTCGGGCGACGTGTTCGGCAACGGGCTCCTCCGTTCCCCGCACGTGCGGCTGGTGGCGGCGTTCGACCTCCGACACGTGTTCGTCGACCCCGATCCCGATCCCGCCCGGTCGTTCGCCGAACGTCGACGCCTCTTCGACCTCCCCGGTTCGTCGTGGGCCGACTACGACGCCGGGGTGCTCTCGCCCGGTGGCGGTGTGTACCCGCGTGCGGCGAAGTCCGTCGACCTCTCGGCCGCCGCCCGGCGCGTGCTCGGCATCGGCGAGGAGCGGCTCACACCCGACGACGTGGTCGAGCGCGATCCTGCGGGCTCCGGTCGACCTCCTGTGGAACGGCGGCATCGGCACGTTCGTGAAGGCCGCGGCCGAGACGAACGCCGACGTGGGCGACCGCACCAACGACCCCGTGCGCGTCGATGCGGGCACGTTGCGCTGCCGGGTCGTCGCCGAGGGCGGCAACCTCGGGTTCACGCAGCGGGCCCGGGTGGAGTACGCGCTCGCGGGTGGACGCATCAACACCGATGCCATCGACAACTCCGCCGGCGTCGACACGTCCGACCACGAGGTGAACATCAAGATCCTCCTGCAACGCGCGATCGCCACGGGTGCGCTCGCGGCCGCCGTGCGCGAGCCGCTGCTGGTCGAGATGACCGGCGCGGTCGCGGACCTCGTGCTGGCCGACAACGAGGCCCAGGCCAACGCGCTGGAGATCGCGTCGGTCGAGGCGCCCGACCTGGTGGGGGTGCACGCCCGTCAGATGGAGCGGCTCGAGCAGACCGCCGGACTCGACCGCGCGCTCGAGGCGTTGCCGAGCGCGAAGGCGTTGCAGGAACGCCACGCGGCCGGACGCGGCTTGACCTCGCCGGAGCTCGCGGTGCTGCTCGCGTACACGAAGCTCGAGCTGCAACGGGCGTTGGTCGCGTCGGACGTCCCCGACGATCCGTACCTCGCCGCCACCTTCATCGAGTACTTCCCGCCGTCGTTGCGCACCGGGTTCGACGACGCGCTGGCGTCGCACCCGCTCCGTCGCGAGATCGTGGCGACCGTCGTCGCCAACGCGGTCGTCAACCGTGCCGGCATCAGCTTCCTGTCCCGCCTGTGCGACGAGACCGGGCTGTCCCTCCCGGTCCTGGCGCGTGCGCACGTGATCGCACGCGACGTGTTCGACGCCGCCGACACCTGGGCCGCGGTCGACTCCCTCGACCTGGTGGTACCAGCCGTGGTGCAGGACGAGATGTTCCTGCTCGTCCGCCGTCTGGTCGAGCGTTCGGCGCGTTGGCTCGTCCGCCACGCGGAGCCGCTCGCGCTCGGCCCGACGGTCGATCGCTTCCGCGCCGGCGTGCACACCGTGACCAGTTCGCTGTCCGGCCTCGTCGTCGGCGCGGTCGCCGACTCGGTGGCCGCCGCGACCGCGCGCTTCACCGCTGCGGGTGTGGCGCCCGACCTCGCGCGTCGGGTGGCGGCGAGTGATGCCGCCCTCGTCGCGCTCCCGGCCGTCGCTCTCGCCCTCGAGCACGACGTCGATCCGCGGGTGGTCGCCCGCATCCAGTTCCTCCTCGACGACCGCTTGGCGCTCGACCGCGTCCGCGACCGCATCGCCGCGCTCCCACGCGCCGACCGTTGGCAGACCGAGGCGCGCGCTGCGCTCCGTGACGACTTCTACGAATCGCAGCACGCGCTGACCGACGCGGTGTTGACCGACACCGACGCCATCGACGCACCCGAGGTCCGCGTCGACGCCTGGCTCGCCGAACACGACGTGACCGTCGGCCGTTACCGCGACCTCGTGCGCGACGTCGAGCGCGCCGACGCCGCCGACCTCGCCGCGCTGGCCGTCGTCCGCCGCGCGCTCAGAGACCTCGCGGAGATCTGACCCACCAAAAGGTAGCGACGCGTTTCAGATGTGAAACAGACCGCTACCTTTTGTCGACTCGGCCGGTCAGGCTTCGGATGCGGTCGCGCGGTGAGTGCGGCGCGGGCCGCGTTGGCGCCGCAGGCGCCGTGGACGCCGCCGCCGGGGTGGGCTGACGCCGAGGCCAGGTAGAGACCACGAACAGGCGTCTCCGCCCGGCCGAGCCCGGGAATCGGCCGGAACACCGCCTGCTGCGACAGCGCGGTGGTGCCGCCGCCGAGCGCGCCGCCGGCCAGGTTTGCGTTGATCGCCTCCAGGGCGGGCGGGCTGAGCACGTGCCGACCGGTGACCAGGGCGCGGAACCCCGGCGCATGACCCTCGATCTCGGTCTCGACCCGGTCGGTGAACGCCTCCACCTCGGTGGCGTCCCACTTGCCGGTGAGGTCGCCACCGGCGTCACCCCGCACGCGCAGCGGGACGTGGGTGTACGCCCAGACCGTCTCGGTGCCGACCGGCGAGCGGGTCGGGTCGGCCTTGTTCATCTGCCCGACGAGCACGAAGGGGTGCGCGGGGATCCGGTCCTGGGCCAGGTCGGCCGCGACCTGGGTGAAGCCGTCCATGCCCGCGCACACGTGGACGGTCCCGGCGCGCGTCGCCGCTTCGGCTCGCCAGGGGATCGGTCCCGAGAGCGCCCAGTCGACCTTGAACGTGGCCGGGTCGTACTGGAAGCGGTCGAGGTCGGCCACGACGCGGGCGGGCAGGTGCTCCTCGCCCACGAGGTCGCGGTACAGCGCGGGCGCACCCACATCGGCGAGGACACCGCGCGGGGCGCTGATCGTCTCGCCGTCGGCGAGCACGACTGCCACCGCGCGCCGGTTGCGCACCTCGATCCGCGTGACGGGCGCGTTGCACCGGACGATCCCGCCCCGCTCGGTGAGCCGGCGCACGAGCGCGGCGGTGAACTGGCCCGCGCCGCCCTCGGGGACGGGGAAGCCGAATTCCTGACCGAGGCCCGTGAGCATCCAGCCCAGGAAGCCCCCGGGCGGGACGTCGGGCCCGAGGTCGGCGTGCATCGTGTTGCCGGTGAGCAGCAACGCGGCGCCCTCGCCTTCGAATTGCTCCTGGCTCATGCGACGCACCGAGAGCAACGCGAGCCGGGTGAACTCGAGCAGGCCGCGCGGGCCCAACTTCGCCGCGAGCCGCGCCCCACCCTTCACCGGCGGGAACGGCGACGTCAGCACGTCGAGCAACGGGCCGCTCACGGCGCGGAAGCCGGCATCGAACTCGCGCCACGCGTCTCCGTCGCCGGGAGCGAACTCGTCGAGCGCCGCCGCAGTCACGTCGACGTCGGTCGACAGCGCCGCGCACCGGCCATCGAGCGTGGGGTGCGCGAGCACGAGGGGTGCGTACCGCCACCGCAGTCCGTGGGCGGTGAGGTCGAGCTTGCGCATGACCGGCGACGCGAACCCGAGGGGGTAGAAGGCGCTGCAGAGGTCGTGCACGAACCCGGGGTGGGTGAGCTCGGCGCTGCGCACCGCGCCGCCCGGGTCGGGTTGGGCCTCGAGCACGAGCACGCGCCAGCCGGCGTCGGCGAGCAGGTTGGCGGCCACGAGCCCGTTCGGACCCGCCCCGATCACGACCGCGTCGACGTCAGCCACCAACCGACGGTACTCCACGCCCTCACGACCGCCGGGCTCCGGTGCCCGCTCGCTCAGCGGGCATGATCGCGGCGTGACGTCCCCGCCTGCGTTCGAATTGCAGGGCGTGCAACTCGTCGAGCAGGGCACGGTCGTGCTGCGCGAGCTCGACTGGACCGCGACCACCGACGAACGGTGGGTCGTACTCGGCCCGAACGGGTCGGGGAAGACGTCGATCCTGCGCCTGCTGTCGTTCGTGCGGGGCCCGTCGCGCGGGACGGTGACCGTGCTCGGTGACAGGTACGGCTCGGTCGACATCCGTCGCGCGCGCCGACGCATCGGACTCGCGAGCAGCGCGCTGCTCCAGCAGCTGCGGCCGTCGCTCAGCGCGCACGACGCTGTGCTCACCGGGGCCGACGCTGCGCTCGAGACGTGGTGGTCGACCTACGACGACGCGCAGCGCGCCCGCGCCGATGAGCTGCTCGACCTCGTCGGGTGCGCCGGCCACTCGGGGCAGGAGCTGGGCACGCTCTCGGAGGGCGAACGCAAGCGCGTGCTCGTGGCCCGGGTGCTCATGACGGATCCCGAGCTCCTGCTGTTCGACGAACCGTGCGCCGGTCTGGACCTGGGCGGACGCGAGGCCATGGTCGCGGTGCTCGGTGACCTCGCCCGCCGCGACGTCCCCGACGACGGCGCCCGGCCGCTCGTGATGGTCACCCACCACCTCGAGGAGATCCCCACCGGCATCACGCATGCGCTCCTCCTGCGCGAGGGGGCGGTGGTCGCGGCCGGGCCCGTGGCCGAGACGCTCACCTCCGCGGCGGTGTCGGAGGCCTTCGGGCTCGCGGTGATCGTGGACGGCGCCGTCGGGCGCTGGTTCGCCCGAATCGGGGACTAGCAACCAGGACGACCGGGAAGTACGGTTCCTACCGGTACCTCCACCTCCCCGATGCCCAGACCGCGACTACCCACCGGTAGCGTGCTGCTCGGGAAGTTCCACCCGTGTACTCCGCCGGGTAGCTCACCTCCCAATCCCCCAACCAAAAACCTGCTTCGCGCGCGCGCGAACAGGCCCGACCCAGAAAGGAGAACCACATGCGCAAGCGCGTACTGCTCATCGCAGCACCGCTGCTCGTCGTGGCGATCGCGGCCAGCGTTGCTGTCGCGTCACCGTCCGACGCCGAGCACTCACGTGGTCCGAAACTCGACAAGCTCCATGCGGAGCGGCCGATCGCCGCATCCGGAAGTACCGCCGACCCCGACATCACCGATGCCGGATTCCAGCTCGCGGCGAAGCAGATCCAGGACTACGTGCGAGACCAGCAAGTGAACGAGTACCTGCGGATCGTTGCGATTCAGCAGGTGGTCGACTACCTCGTCTCCCTGCAAGCAGCGGAGGCCGCGCAGGCCGCAGCACCCCAACGGGCGAGCTCGGCCGTTTCCTACAACTCCAACCCCGGAGACTTCTTGAGCTGTGTTCGCAACCGCGAAAGCGGTGGCAACTACGGCGTCTACAACTCCGGGGGGTCCGGCGCAGCTGGTGCCTACCAGTTCATGCCGGGTACCTGGAACTCGATCGCGGCGTCGACCGGCCGTGGTGACCTCGTCGGGCTGGACCCGGCGCAGGCTGCCCCGGGCGATCAGGACGCCATGGCCCAGGCGCTCTACGCGCAGCAGGGCGCAGCCCCGTGGGGCGGCGGTTGCTGACGGTTCACTGATCTGGCGCGGACGGCTGCGGCCGTCCGGAGATCACGAGCAGGCCCGGCCGGACACTTCGGCCGGGCCTTCTTCGTGCCTGCCTCGGGGACGGAACGAGGGGAGGTGGATGCCGGCGGAAGGGAAGCCTTGACGCGCCGGTAGCGTTCTCCAGGCGATGACCCTGCCCGCGGAGCCCGCTGCCGAGCTCTCTCCCGATACGGCGTTCGGCGCGTTCAGCGATCAAGGGCCGTGGGTCCTCGACCTCGACGCCATCCCCTGGCAGTGGGACATCGACCGCATCCGCCGCGGCACGCGCCGCGAGGTGCCCCGCCTGCTCGCGTCGGGACGGCTGCCGCCGCTCGGTCGGCTGGCGCACACCCTCGTCGAGATCGGCGGGGCGCTCGGCGGGTGGCTCGCGTTCGAATGGCGTCGACCGTCGTCGCGTGCGGGCATCTCCCGACGGCTGCGGCTCGCCTTCGAACGGCTCGGGTCGAGCTACGTGAAGCTCGGCCAGATCGTCTCCGGAGGCGAAGGTCTCTTCCCGGACGAGCTGGTCACCGAGTTCAAGCTGCTGCGCGACCAGGTGCCGCCCGAGACCTTCGCCGACGTGCGGGCAGTGGTCGAGATCGACCTCGGCGGTTCGCTCGAGGAGCTCTTCGAGTGGTTCGACGAGACCCCCATCGCCGCTGCCTCCATCGCCCAGGTCCACGCCGCCCGGTTGCGCACCGGGGAAGAGGTGGTGGTGAAGGTGCAGCGCCCGCAGGTGGCGCAGCGCTTCCGCGACGACATCGCCGCGCTCTCGTGGCTGGCGCCCCGCCTGGTCGGCCGGATCCCCGTCGCCGCACTGGCGAACCCGCCCGCGCTGGTGGAGCTCTTCGCCGAGACCGTCATCGAGGAGCTCGACTTCCGCCTCGAGGCGCAGAACATGCTCGACATCGCGCGCGTGCTCGCCGACACCGAACAGCGCGGGATCATCGTCCCCCGACCACACCCCACGTTGGTCAGCAGGCGCGTGCTCGTGATGGAACGGCTCGACGGCTTCGCGTTCGATGACGTCGAGGCGATGCACGCGGCCGGGATCGACACGCACGCGCTGCTCCAGGCCGGGCTCATCGCGTCGCTCGAGGGCGCCATGATCTACGGCGTCTTCCACGGCGACCTCCATGGCGGCAACCTCGTGGTGCAGTCCGACGGTCGCACCGCGCTGTTCGACTTCGGCATGACCGGCCGGCTCTCCGAGCTGCAGCGGGTCGCGTTCATGCGGCTGCTCATGTTCGCCACCACCGGCGACCAGCGCGGTCAGCTGGTGGCGCTGCGCGACCTCGGGGCGTTCCCGCCCGATGTCGATCTCGATGCTCTCGCGCGCGACCTCGATCTCGACGGTCCGGTGAAGGACCCCAGCCAGATGTCGGCCGACGCGTTGATGGCCGAGATGCGCGAGGTCACCAAGAAGTTGCTCGGCTACGGGGCGCGCGTGCCCAAGGAGCTGATGCTGTTCGTCAAGAACACCATGTTCCTCAACAGCGCCACCGCGATCCTCGCCCCCGACCTCGACATGCTCCAGCAGATGATGGCGATCTACACGTACTTCGCGGAGACGCACGGCGAGCGCATCCTGCGCGAGGTCGGCATCGACGCCAGCGACGCCGCGCCCGATCCCGACGCGATGAAGGCGGCGTTCCTCGTCGACGCCGACACCGACACGCTCACGTTCCGCGACCTGCAGGAGCGACGCGACGAGGTGCGACGCAAGCTCCAGCGCCAGCGGGAACGCCGCCGACGCCGTGCACCGTGGCTGGCGCCGCGGACGAGGAAGCGCTGACCGGTGCCCGAGCTCCCGCAGATGCAGGCATTGGCCGAGCGCCTCGGCGACGCCCTCACCGGCGAGGTGCTGGAGGGCGTCGAACCGTTGGGATTCTCCGCACTGAAGACGGTGGTGCCGGCACCCGAGTCGTTGATCGGCCGCCCGGTCGAACGCGTCGACCGCCGGGCCAAATACCTCATCCTCGACTTCGGCGAGTCGGGCCGCATCCTGCTGCACCTGTCGCAGGCGGGCCGCCTCGACCTCGAGGATCCGCCGAAGAAGACCCGGGCCAAGGGCTCGGTCGTGCGGCTGCGCTTCGCCGACGCGCCGGCCGTCCTCGTGCGCGAGTACGGCCACGAACGCAAGGCGGCCTGGTGGGTGCTCGCGCCCGACGACGACGGGCCGCTCGAACGCCTCGGGCCCGAACCGGACTCCGACGAGTTCGCCGAGATCATCCTCCGCGGGGTCGACGGTCGGCGCGTGCACACGCTGCTGCGCGATCAGCGCACGGTGTCCGGCGTCGGGCGTGGGTACGCCGACGACTCGCTCTGGCGGGCGCAGCTCTCGCCGTACGCGTCGTTGAAGTCGCTCGATGACGACCAGCGTGCACGACTGCTCGAAGCCGTGCGCGGCGTCATGGCCGACGGCCTGGCGCGCGAACGCGGTCGTACCGGTGGGTTGTCGCAGCCGAAGTTGGGTGAGCACTTCGAGGTGCACGCGCGCGCTACGGATCGCCGTGCCCGCGGTGTGGCGAGACGCTCCGCCGCGTCAGCTACGAGTCACACGAGGTCGCGTACTGCCCGCACTGCCAGACCGGCGACAAGGTGCTCGCCGACCGCCGCATGTCGCGGCTGGTCAAATAGCGCCACTCGTCCGAACATCTCAAGGTTCGCGTACGCATACGACGGTCAACTTCGAGATGTTCGTGGAGGCGGGCCTCCAGGGGAGGCGGGCTACCAGCCGCGGGAGCCGGGGCCGCCCTTGAACGGGCCGACGACGGTCGACGTGATCCACCCGCCGTAGAAGCCGCCGGGTTGCGGGATCACGCGTTCGCCGTCGACGGAGCACTCGTCCATCCGTGCTGCGTAGAACGCCACGTGGTCGCGGATCGGCTCGAACGCCGAACTCGGCGTCGCGTAGGCCCACGCCGCGTCCGCTTCGACGCGGTCACCGCCGCGCACCGTGAAGTAGTGCGCGCGTCCCTTCCACTCACAGAACGAATTCCCGGTGGTCGGTTCGAGCACCCCTGGCGCGACGTCGGCGGGCGGGAAGTAATAGTTCGGCGGATGACTGGTCTCGAGCACGCGGTACGCGCGCGTCGTATCGGCGATGGTCACGCCACCGAGCACCACGACGAGGTGTGACGACGTCGCCTCGAGGCGCGGTGGCCGCGGGTACGCCCACGCTGACTCCTGTCCGGGTCCGACGGGATCCGGTTCCGGTCGCGTCGAGAACACGACCGGAACAGTACGTCTACTTGTGCAGGGCCTCGCCGGTGTTCACGACCTCGAACGCGCTGCCGGGCACGACCTTGAGCTGGTTCAGATCGGCGTCGTCCCAGCGGGTGTCGGCGGCGCCGCTGATGAACCAGTTGCTGCCGTTGTCGGCGACGATCATCCCGTACTTCTTCAACGCGTTCAGCACGACGCGCGCCTGGCCCGTGTAGCCGGACACGTCGAAGCTCGCCTTCAACCGCAGGCGGAGTCCCATGGGCGGGAGGTTGGCGTCGGTGTTCGACGAGGCCCAGTGCGTCGCCGGGTGCAGGTACCCGCGTTGCGACTTCGACACGGTGAAGCGCAGCGCGTGGTCGATGTGCCCACTCGCCACCTCGTCGTAGCGCACGAGCCCGGGGAAGATGGGCAACCCGGCCGCGTCGGCCGACGTCCATCCCTCGGGCCGCAGCGCGTTCGACGTCAGGTCGAACACCGCGCCCGATGCAGCCGACCAACGGCCGGCCCCCGCACTGGAGGCGAACAGCTCGTAGAGCTTGCACTGGTCGCGGTCGACCGCGAGGACGTGCGCGTCACTCCCGTTCTCGACCGGCGCGTTCAGCGGGATCGGATACGGGCCGGGGTCGCTCTCGTCGCCGTAATCGGTGAAGTCGACCGGGACCTTCGGTTGCGTGCCCGGCACGGTGATGTACGGGATGCCGTACTCGCCGTCGCCGCCGAAGTCGGCATGCAGCTTCTGGTTGCCACCGAGACCGGCGATCGCCCCGAGGTAATTGCCGGAGTTGGTGGCGGTGGGCAGGCCCGACACGTCGCGGTTCCACGCGTTGTCCGACGGGAACACGGTGCAGCTGCCGAGCGAACCGTTCGGGGCCCAGCCCTCGCCCGTCGGTGGCCGGGTGGTGGTCGTGGTCGACGACGTGGTCGTGGTGGGCGGCTTGGTGGTCGACGTGGTCGCGGGCGCCGTGGTGGTCGTCGACGTGGTGGGCGCGGGCGGCGGTGGGGGTGGCGGTGCGGGGGGCAGGCACGCGGCCAGCACGAGCGCGCTCCCCGCGACGGTCACGAGGAGGAACGGACCGCGGCGCATGGGGTGCTATCGGCATCCGGGGGCGAGATTCTTGAACTGCGGCGATGTGAAGGCGATGTGCAGCGGCGGCGCGGGGTGGAGTCGCCTCTACGATGATCGGCCGATGCCTCCGGTCCCCGGCCCGATCTTCGGTTCGATCCCCAGCCCGTCGGACGGGAACCTCGGGCCGTTCCACATGTACGGCGTCATCCTCGCCGTCGGGGTGCTGGTCGGCGTCTACGTCTCGGAACACCGGTGGCGACGGCGCGGCTACCCCAAGGACGGGATCTACGACATCGCGTTCTGGGTCGTCATCTGGGGCGTGATCGGCGCACGCGTGTACCACGTGATCACCGACTACCAGCTCTTCGAGGACGACCCGCTGCGTGCCTTCCAGATCTGGAAAGGCGGCCTCGGCATCTGGGGCGCGGTGATCGGCGGCGCGCTCGCGGTGATCGTCATCACCCACCGCCGCCACCTCCCGACGCTGGTCGTCATGGACTGCCTGGCCCCGGGCATCGTGCTCGCGCAGGCGATCGGCCGGTGGGGCAACTACTTCAACCAGGAGTTGTTCGGGAAGCCCACGTCGCTCCCGTGGGGACTCGAGATCTCCGAAGCCCACCGTCCGCTCGGGTACGCACTCGACAAGACGTTCCAGCCGACCTTCCTCTACGAGTCGCTCGCCTGCCTCGCCATCTTCGGCATCCTGTTGCTCGTCGAGCGCCGTGCCCACTTGAAGATCGGCCAGACGTTCGCGCTCTACGTCGCGCTCTACACGTTTGCTCGCTTCTTCTTCGAGAACCTCCGCATCGACAAGGCTCACGAGATCGCGGGTATGCGGCTGAACGCGTGGGTCTCGATCGTCGTCTTCCTGTTCGGAGTGGTGTGGTTCGTCTGGCTCGGGCGCCACGAACCGCAGCAGCGCCGTCCCGGTGTGACCGAATCGTCCGACATGACCTCCGCGCGCGCCGACGGGGTGTCCTAAGGTTTCCCGGTCCGCCCCCCACGGAAGAAGAACCTCGCATGACGGAGACGATCACCCCCCCGTCCGTCGACGTGGCCGCCCGCGCCATCGACGCGTCGAAGATCTACGGCAGCGGTGAGGCCGAGGTCAAAGCTCTCGATGCCATCACCGTGCAGTTCCAGACCGGCCGCCTCACCGCGATCATGGGCCCGTCGGGGTCGGGCAAGTCGACGCTCTTGCACTGCATGGCGGGCCTCGACCGCCTCTCGTCGGGCCAGATCTTCCTCGGCGACGTGGAGATCAGCCGCGCCGGTGAGAAGGAGCTCACGCTCATCCGGCGCGACAAGCTCGGCTTCATCTTCCAGGCCTACAACCTGATCCCCACGCTCAACGCGCTCGAGAACATGACGCTGCCGATGTCGTTGGCGGGCAGGAAGCCCGACCCCGCGTGGCTCGACACCATCGTCGACACCGTCCGCCTCAAGGACCGGCTGACGCACCGCCCGGCCGAGCTCTCGGGTGGTCAGCAGCAGCGCGTCGCCGTCGGCCGCGCGCTGCTCAGCAAGCCGTCGCTCATCTTCGCCGACGAACCCACCGGCAACCTCGACTCGCGTTCGGGCGCGGAGATCCTGAGCTTCATGCGCAAGGCGGTCGACGACCTCGGCCAGACGATCGTGATGGTCACCCACGACCCGATCGCGGCGGGATACGCCGACCGGGTGGTCTTCCTGGCCGACGGTGCCATCGTCGACGAGTTGCTCTCGCCGACGGCCGACACCGTGCTCGACAAGATGAAGAGCCTCGGCGCCTGAGCCGGGGGGTCGACGCACATGTGGAAGGTCACGCTCAAGGGAATCTGGAGCAAGAAGGTCCGCTTCCTGCTCACCGGCCTCGCGGTGATGCTCGGGGTCGCGTTCGTGTCGGGCACGTTCGTGCTCACCGAGACGATCTCCAACACCTTCAACGGCCTGTTCAACGACATCTACAAGCAGACCGACGCAGTCGTGCGAGCCAAGGAGGAGTTCAGCGGCCAGGGCTTCGGCAACGAGGGCCGCGGCACGATCAGCGCCGACCTGCTGCCCACCGTCCGCAACACCGAGGGTGTCGAGGCGGCCGACGGCCAGGTGCAGGGACTCGCGATCATCGTCGACAAGAAGGGTGACGCGCTCGGCAGCAACGGGCAGGGCGCCCCCACCCTCGGCTTCAGCTTCGTCAAGGATCGCGAGTTGAGCACGATCCACGTGGTGCAGGGTCGGGGTCCACGCGCGCCGAACGAGGTCGTCATCGACAAGGGCAGCGCCGACGACGCGGGATACAAGGTCGGCGACTCCATCCCCATCATCACCAAGGCCGGGCGCAACGACTACACGCTCACCGGCATCGTGAAGTTCGGCAGCAGCAACAGCCTGCTCGGTGCCACCATCGCCGCGTTCCAACCCGACACCGCCACGCGCCTGCTGGGCACGCCGGGCCAGTTCCAGGCGATCAACGTGCGAGCCGACGCCGGCGTCTCCCAGGACCAGGTCGTGCGCGACATCCGCACCGCGTTGAAGGGCGAGGCGGGCACCGAGAAGATCGAGGTGATCAGCGGCAAGGACATCACCGAAGAGAGCCAGAGCAACCTGAAGGACAACCTCTCGTTCTTCAACACCTTCCTGCTCATCTTCGGTGTGGTCGCGCTGCTCGTCGGCTCGTTCATCATCTTCAACACCTTCTCGATCGTGGTCGCGCAACGGAGCCGCGAGCTCGCGCTGTTGCGCGCCATCGGCGCGGGCCAGAGCCAGGTGCTCAGCTCGGTCCTGTTCGAGGCGGTGCTCGTCGGTCTGGTGGCCTCCACCATCGGCTTCGTCGCGGGCATCTTCCTGGCCGCCGGCCTCAAGGCCCTGCTCGGCGCGCTCGGGCTCGACATCCCGGCCAGCGACATCGCCATCCCCGCGGCCGCGTTCATCTGGTCGTACGTGCTCGGCATGGTCGTCACCGTCGTTGCGGCGATCGCGCCCGCGCTGCGTGCCGCGCGCATCCCGCCGATCGCAGCGATGCGCGACGCCACCATCGACCGTTCGAGCACGTCGCCGCGCCGCGCGGTGTTCGGGATCATCATCACGTTGATCGGCATCGCATTCCTGCTCCTGGGGCTCTTCGGCGACAGCGGCCTGCTCTACGTGGGCCTCGGGATGGGCATCGTGTTCCTCGGGGTCGCGGTGCTCGGACCGATCATCTCGGCGCCGATCGCCGGCGCGCTCGGCATCCCGATCCAGAAGTTCAAGGGCGTCACCGGGCTCCTCGCGCGCGAGAACGCGATCCGCAACCCGAAGCGCACCTCCGCGACCGCGGCCGCGCTCATGATCGGCGTCGCGCTCGTCGGGCTCATCACCGTGTTCGCGGCGTCGGCGCGCACGTCGGTCAATGCCGCCATCGACCGGTCGATGAAGGCCGACTACGTGATCACGTCACCCGGCTTCGGTCAGGGGACGATCCCGCTCGAGGCGCAGCGCGCGCTGGCGGAGCTGCCCGAGGTCACGTCGGCGTCGGGCATCCGTAGCGGTCAGGCCAAGATCGACGGCTCGGTCACCCAGGTCGTCGCCGCCGACCCCGCGAAGATCGACTCCCTCTTCGACCTCGAACCGAAGGAGGGCAAGATCAGCGAGCTCAGCGGGACCGGCATCGCGGTCCTCGACAGCACCGCGAGCGACAACGGGTGGAAGATCGGCCAGAAGGTCCCGATCACGTTCGCGCAGACGGGGGCCCAGCAGTTCACGGTGGAATCGATCTACACGCAGTCGGGCTTCACCAACTACGTGATCACGATCGACGCCTACGAGCAGAACTTCACCGAACAGCTCGACTTCCAGGTCTACGTGAGCGCGAAGGGCGGCGTCACGCCGGAGAACACCGCCGCGATCAAGCAGGTGATGAAGCAGTACCCGGGCCCCAAGGTCGAGACGCGCGACGAGTACAAGGCCACGCAGGCCGCGCAGATCAACCAGTTCCTGAACCTGGTCTACGTGCTGCTCTTCTTCGCCATCATCATCGCCCTGTTCGGCATAGCCAACACGCTCGGCTTGTCGATCATCGAACGTCGCCACGAGCTCGGGTTGCTGCGCGCGGTCGGCATGACCCGGCGGCAGCTGCGTTCGAGCGTGCGTTGGGAGTCGGTGATCATCGCGCTGCTCGGCACGCTGCTCGGCCTGGTGATCGGTGTGGTGTTCGCGTGGGCGATGGTGAAGCGCGCTGGCCGACGAGGGCATCGACAAGTTCTCCATCGCGCCGGCGCAGCTGCTGATCATCGTGATCCTGGCCGCGCTCTTCGGGGTGCTCGCGGCGGCGTGGCCCGCTCGCCGTGCGGCCAAGCTCGACGTGTTGGCCTCGATCAGCAGCTGAGCCGCCACCGCGGTTGACGCGGCTTTACCGAAACTTGGCGGACCCCTGGTCGCGACGTGCACCGACGGGGCGTAGGTTCACCACCAGCACGAGGCGCGACTCCCACCGCACGGGACTCCGCGACCCTCTGCGAGCGACACGCTCGGCCGGATGAAGGCCCCTTCCGCCGGACCCTGCGTCAGCACCGAACGGTCGACCCGCCCGGACGCCCCTCCGGGCGGGTGAGCCGTTCCCCTTCTCGTCGTTTCCGAATGGTCGCTCCGCCCGGCCGCCTCGTCCTCTCGCGGGCGAGGTGAGCCGTTCCCCTTCTCGTCGTTTCCGAATGGTCGCTCCGCCCGGCCGCCTCGTCCTCTCGCGGGCGAGGTGAGCCGTTCCCCTTCTCGTCGTTTCCGAATGGTCGCTCCGCCCGGCCGCCTCGTCCTCTCGCGGGCGAGGTGAGCCGTTCCCCTTCTCGTCGTTTCCGAATGGTCGCTCCGCCCGGCCGCCTCGTCCTCTCGCGGGCGAGGTGAGCCGTTCCCTTCTCGTCGTTTCCGAATGGTCGCTCCGCCCGGCCGCCTCGTCCTCTCGCGGGCGAGGTGAGCCGTTCCCCTTCTCGTCGTTTCCGAATGGTCGCTCCGCCCGGCCGCCTCGTCCTCTCGCGGGCGAGGTGAGCCGTTCCCCTTCTCTCTCCTGCTTTGCATCCCTCCCCGTCATTGCCTCCGCCGTAGTCTTCGCCGCATGGCTGGCTACGAGACCATCGACCTCGACGTGCGTGACGGCGTCGCGCACCTCACGCTCAACCGGCCCGACGCCGCCAACGGGATCAACCTGCCGCTGGCGCAGGACCTGTTGGCCGCCACCCTCGCGGTGGCTGCCGATCCGGGGGCCCGGGTCGTGTTGCTGTCGGGGGCCGGGAAGATGTTCTGCGGCGGCGGCGACCTCAAGGGCTTTGCCGGTCGTGACGACCTCCCGACCCACCTCCGAGAGATCCTGGCCCCGCTCCACTCGGCGATCACCAACCTCGTGCGCGGCGACGCGCCGGTCGTCGGCGCGGTGCAGGGGAGTGCGGCGGGCGCTGGCATAGGCCTCGTGGGTGCGTCCGACCTGGTGGTGGCGGGGGAGTCGACCAAGTTCGTGATGGCCTACACCGGGGTCGGTCTCGCCCCCGACGGCTCGTCGAGCTGGTTCCTGCCCCGGATGGTGGGATTGCGCCGCGCCCTCGAGCTGACCCTCACCAACCGGGTGCTCTCGGCCGCGGAAGCGCTCGACTGGGGGTTGGTAACCCAGGTCGTGCCCGACGACGAGCTCGCCGACGCGGCCGGTGCCATGGCGGCGAAGCTGGCGAGCGGGGCCGCACCTGCGCTGGCGCGTGCGAAGCGACTCCTGCACACCAGCCTGGAGGAGACGCTCGAATCGCACCTGGCGCGCGAGGCGGAGGCGATCTCGAGCGCGTCGGGCACGCCGGCCGGGATCGAGGGCGTCGCCGCGTTCGTGGAGAAGCGGAAGCCGGTCTTCAACCCCGACTGAGCTTCTTCCTGGGGAGCGCCGAGTCCTTCTCGCGCACGGTGGCGTCGAGCGCGGCGCGGTGGTCGTCGAGCGCCGCCCGTAACGCGTCGTCGTGCGCGCCCAGGATCCGCACCGCGAGCAGCCCCGCGTTGCGCGCCTTGCCCACGCCCACCGTGGCGACGGGGATGCCGTCGGGCATCTGCACGATCGAGAGCAGCGAGTCGAGCCCGTCGAGGTGCTGCAACGGGACGGGCACGCCGATCACCGGGAGCGATGTCATCGACGCGGTCATGCCGGGCAGGTGCGCGGCACCACCCGCGCCCGCGACGATCACGCGCAGGCCGCGGTCGGCGGCGGTGCGCGCGTACTCGTACATCACCTCGGGTGTGCGGTGCGCCGAGACGACGCGCACCTCGTGCGCGACGTCGAAGTCGGTGAGCACGTCGAGCGCACCCTGCATCGTGGGCAGATCGGAATCACTGCCCATGATCACGCCGACGAGCGGTGAGTCGGTGCCGGCCACGGCGCGACCTTATCTGTCGCTCAGCGGCCGGCTGCGGCCTTCGCGCTCTCCTCGGCGAGGTCGGATTCGTACATCCGGCGCACGAGACCCTGGAAGTCGACCTTGGGCTCCCAACCGAGACGCTCGCGGGCCTTCGACGCGTCGCCCATCAGCAGGTCGACCTCCGCCGGGCGTTCGAAGCGCGTGTCCTGGCGCACGTAGTTCGCCCAGTCGTCGTAGCCGGCGCAGCGGAACGCCTCGTCGAGGAATTCGCGGATGGTGTGCGTCTTGCCGGTGGCGATGACGTAGTCGTCGGGCTCGTCCTGTTGGAGCATCAGCCACATCGCCTCGACGTAGTCACCGGCGAAGCCCCAGTCGCGTGCGGAGTCGAGGTTGCCGAGCGTGATCGAGTCCTGCAGGCCGAGCTTGATGCGGGCGAGCGAGTTGGTGATCTTGCGGGTCACGAACTCCAGGCCGCGCTTCTCGGACTCGTGGTTGAACAGGATGCCCGACGACGCGTGGATCCCGTACGCCTCGCGGTAGTTCACGGTCATGTGGTGGCCGAACACCTTCGCCACGCCGTACGGCGAGCGCGGGTGGAACGCGGTGAGCTCGTTCTGGGGCGTCTCGCGCACCTTGCCGAACATCTCCGACGACGACGCCTGGTAGAAGCGGATCGGGTTGTTGTCGACGCCCCCGACGATGCGCACGGCCTCGAGCATGCGCAACACGCCGAGCCCGGTGATCTCCGATGTGAGCTCGGCCTGTGTGAACGACAGGTGCACGAACGAGATCGCGCCGAGGTTGTAGACCTCGTCGGGCTGCACCCGCTCGACCACCGCGATGAGCGACGACAGGTCGCGCAGGTCGCCGTCGACCAGCTCGAGCTGCGGCGTCTCGTGGAGGACCATCTCGGCCTTGGGGTTGTTCTGCCCCCGCATCAGGCCGAACACCTGGTAGCCCTTGCTCGCCAGGAGACCGGCGAGGTAGCGGCCGTCCTGGCCCGTGATCCCGGTGACCAGCGCTCGCTTCACGCGGAGACCTCGGCGGCATCGATCTGGTTCCAGCCCGGTTCGAGCTGGAGGAGGAACTCGGCGCAGCGGGCCTCCTCGTCGGCCTCACCGATCTCGCCCGCCCGTTGGCGCAGGCCGTCGAGCGCACGGAGGAACCCCCGGTTGGTCTCGTGCTCCCAGCGCACGTAGCCCGAGCCGCGCCAGCCCGACTGGCGGAGCCGGTCGAGGCCCCGGTGGTAGCCGACCCGGGCGCACGCGTACCCCTCGACCGGATCGCGGGCGAGCTGACCCAGGCGGGCCCAGCCGTCGAGGAACCGCGGCCAGTCGGCGACGACGTTCGAGACCGCGTCCCGTCGCTCGGCCTCCGGACGGTCGAGGCCGGCGGCCAGCGCGGCCAGGGCGGCGGGCGGCTCGGGGTCGAGCACGGTCTCGGGGAGACCGGGGGAGAACGAGATGGGCTGGTCGGTCACGGGGAGGAGGTTAGGGGGCGCGCCGGTAGAATTCGGGGGAGTGACCGACGCTCCGCCTCCCCCCACCACCGCTCCCGACGGCGCTTCCGCTCCGGTCCCGGACGGCTCCGCCGCCCCCGCGGCCGACAGCGCCACCGCGCCCCCGCCGGCCACCCGGCTGATGCTGATCCGGCATGCGGTCACCGCCCAGACCGGCCCCATGCTCTCGGGGCGCACGCCCGGCATCGACCTCTCCGACGCCGGGCGGCAGCAGGCGGAGGCCCTCGGGGAACGGCTGGCGAAGCTGCCGATCTCGATCGTCTACGCGAGCCCCATCGAACGCACCACGCAGACCGCGGCCGCGGTCGCGCGGCATCACGGGCTCGAGGTGCAGGCGCTGTCCGGCGTGCTCGAGGCCGACTACGGCGAGTGGACCGGAGGCAAGCTCGCCGAGCTGGCCAAGACCGACCTCTGGAAGACGGTGCAACGCGCGCCGTCGCGCGCGCGTTTCCCCGGCGGCGAATCGATGACCGAGATGCAGTCGCGCATGGTCATCGCGCTCGAAGAGGTGGTGGCGCGCCACCGCGGCGAGCTGGTGGTGGTCGTGTCCCACGCCGACCCGATCAAGGCCGCGATCGCGCACTACACCGGCGTGCACCTCGACCTCTTCCAGCGCATCGTCGTGTCGCCGGCATCGGTCACCGTGTTCGAGCTCGGTGCCCACGGCGCCGCGATGCTCAAGTGCAACGACACCGGATCGCTCGACGAGCTGCTCCCACCGCCGCCGAAGGCCGACGCCGACGACGCGGTGCAGGAGGCCGAGCGGGAGGAGGCCGTCTCGTGAGCGCTGAGATCATCGAGCTCGACGACGTCGACGGGCTGGGTACGGGAGCCGTCGGTGCACCCGGCCAGCGCGCGTTCTACATCCAGGCTCGCACCGAGCACACGCAGCTCACCGTCCTCGTCGAGAAGGAGCAGGTCGACCTGCTGTCGACCGAGGCGGTTGCGTTCCTCGACAAGATCGCCGACAAGTACCCCGAGCTCCCGTTCGACCTCCCCCAGACGCAGAGCACGCTCCGCGAACCGACCGTCCCGCTGTTCCGGGCGCGGCTGATCGGCCTCGGCTTCGACCCCGAGCGCGAGCTCGTGCTGATCGAGCTGCGCGAACGGTCGGAGGAGGAAGCCGAGGAGTCGAACGACGACGACGACGGACGACGAGGGCTACGTGGCGCGCATCTACGCGACCCGCGCCCAGGTGCGGGCCATGGCCGCGCGCGGGGCCGAAGCCGTCGCCGGTGGTCGCCCACCGTGCCCGCTGTGCGAGCAGCCGATGGATCCGTCCGGGCACCGGTGTCCACGCTGGAACTGACCCCCGACCAGCTGCGCGACGCGCTCGAGACCGCCGACCTCGAGGTCGTCGGTCGTATGCGCTATTCGTCGAACGCCACGTTCCTCGTCGAGGCGAGGGTCGACGGCGTGGAGCTGGCCGCGATCTACAAGCCGCGCCGGGGTGAGCGCCCCCTCTGGGACTTCCCGGAGGGCACCTTGTGCCAGCGCGAGGTCGCGGCCTACGAGCTCTCCGACGCGTTGGGCTGGGACATCGTGCCGCTCACGGTGCTGCGCGACGGCCCTCTCGGCGTCGGCGCGGTGCAGCGCTACGTCGACCACGATCCCGACGAGCACTTCTTCACGTTGCGCGACGATCACGAGGCGCGCTTCCGCGAGTTCGCGCTGTTCGACGTGCTGGCCAACAACACCGACCGCAAGGGCGGGCACTGCCTGCACGACCAGGCGAACGACGTCGTCGTCGGCATCGACCACGGCCTCTGCTTCCACGAGGACGACAAGTTGCGCACGGTCATCTGGGAGTACGCGGGCGAACGCCTGTCCACCGACGCCACCGACGACGTGTGCCGCGTCGTGGCCGAGCTCTCCGGAGGGCCGCTCCACGACCGCCTCGCGCCGCTCCTCGACGACGACGAGCTCGACGCGGTCGCCCGGCGCGCCCAGGTGCTCCTCGCCCGGGGCCTGCCCCTCCCCGGCGACTGGCACAGCACCCCCTGGCCCCTGGTCTGACCTACTTGCGCTTGTAGACGTCGATGCCGTCGATGGTGACGACGTACTTGTACTGGGTGTCGACGATGTGCTCGAGGCGGGGGAAGTCGGAGATCGGGTAGTACTGCGCGCCGCGGACCTTGGCCGGTGACGTGTCGACGAAGTACTTCGGCGGATGCGCGCGGAAGTCGTCGTAGAAGTCCTGCCACGCGGTCTCGGTGTCGTCGCCGGTGTTGGCGTCGGCCGGCGGGCGGCCCGGGTAGTTGCCGGTGAGGAACGGAGTGCGTGAGGAAGCGCGTCGCCGGCCGACGGCCCGAAGCCCAGTAGATCTCGGGGACGCTGCCCCACACGTAGATCGGGTCGTCGGGGTTGGTGGTCGTGGCCAGGTACCGCGACACCGACTCGTAATTCGGCTCCTGCACGCCCGGATGGAAGAAGTAGCCGGCGGCCGAGAACAGGACGCCGATCACCAGCGCGAACGCGACGCCGCGCCGGGCCCAGACACGGCTGCCGCGTGACAACGCGCCGGCGGCCAGCAACGCGAGCGGTGGGATCAGCTGCATGTAGTAGTGACCGAAGAAGCGCAGGCCGACGGCCACGGACACGGCCGCCGACAGCGTCCAGAGCCACAGGTCGGTGTCGCGCTCGCCGTCGAGCGCTACGAGTTTGCGGTCCTTCCACGCACTCGGGATCTTCCAGAGCAGCGGCAGGTTGCACAGCATCCACATGCCGGTCATGAAGAGGAACAGGGTCAGCACGACCGTGGTCATCGTCTTCATGCCGACGTAGGAGCCGTTGCCCAGCACCGTCCAGTAGAGGAGCTGCGAGGGACCCATGGCGAGCGCGACCAGCGCGGTCGGGATGGTGAAGCCGGCGAACACCTCGGCGATGCCGCGCTTCCCGCGCTTGCGCGCGATCAGGTAGACGACGGGGAGCAATGTTGCCGCGCCGGTCTGTTTCGCCAACATCGCGGCGGCGATCGCGACCCCCGCCAGGAAGCCGCGCCCGCGCCGCGCGAAGAGGATCGCCGCCGTCATCGACGGCAGCATGAACACCTCGAAGTTCGCAGCCTGGCCGTCCTGCGGCATGAACGTGATCATCGCCACCACGAACAGGATCCCCGCGATCCACCCGGCGCGCGCGCCGTAGCGCCGCCGGGCTTCGATCGCGAGCAGCAGCGCGGTGAGCGCCACCGCGAGCATCGCCACGACGCGCACGGACCAGAGCGCGGTGGTCTCGAAGAACGTGAACGTGGCCGCGTACACGTACGGCACGATCGGCGGCTTGCGGTCGATGGCGTCCTGGTAGAGCTCGCCGCCGTCGTTGAGCACGTGCGCCTGCGTGGCGAGGAACGTCTCGTCGGAGTTGAACACCGGCGTGAAGAACGCCGGGAGCCGCAGCACGAAGGTCAGCGCCAGCAGCACGAGGAAGATGCGGATCAGCTCGCGGCGCTCGATGCTTCGCTCCGGGCGCGCGGGCACGACCGACGTGGACACGTCGGCGACCAGGACTCCGGGGGCGGACGTCCTGGGGCGCGGGAGGGCAGATCCATCGACATGGAGAACCACCATTGTGCCCCGTCTGGTTCCCCACCACCGGCCTGAAGGCCCGAGGGGTTGCAGGATCAGGGTGAGCGGGTAACCGAGAGCGGCGGGTGGGAACGCACGAGTCAAGGGGGAACCAGCCATGGACGCCTGGATCTGGATCGTCATCGCCGTCGTGGTGGTGCTGGTGATCATCATCGCCGTCGCGGCGGCCGCGCGCCGTCGTCGCCGCCACCACCTTCAGCAACGCTTCGGCTCCGAGTACGACCGCACGGTCGAAGGCGCCGATCGACGGCGCGAGGCCGAGCGCGATCTGCGCGACCGCGAAGCCCGCCACGACGAGCTCGAGCTGCGCCCGCTGAGCGAAGCGGCGCGGCAGCGCTACACCCAGCAGTGGCAGGAGATGCAGTCGGGCTTCGTCGATCGCCCGCAGGTGGCGGTGGCCGACGCCGACCGGCTCATCACTGAGCTCATGCGCGAGCGCGGCTACCCGGTCGACGACTTCGACACGCGCAGTGAGCTCGTGTCGGTCGACCACCCCGACGTGGTCGAGAACTACCGCACCGCACACGGCATCGCGGCACGCACCGTCGAGGGTCGCACTTCCACCGAGGACCTGCGCCAGGCGGTGATCTCCTACCGAGCGCTGTTCGAGGAGATGCTGGCCGACGACGCCGTCAGCCACAACTGACCCTGACGCAGCCAGCTCGGGTCGGCGAGCAGCAGGATCCGCCCTGCTCAGACCGGCTCGAGCTGGTTCTCGTGGTAGCGGTCGCGGCAGAGCGAGCGTTGCAACTTGCCCGACGACGTCTTGGGCAGGCTGCCCGGCCGCACCAGCACCACTTCGACCGGTGGCACACCCACTGCGTCGCACACCCTGGTCACGACCGAGTCGTGGACCTCGTGCACGTCGTCGGTCCTGGTCTCCGCGACCACCACGATCGATTCCCGCCCGCGCTTGCGGTTGCTGCCGAACGCGATCACGTTGCCGGCACGCACACCGTCGACGCTGGCCGCGGCGCGCTCCACGTCTTCCGGGAACACGTTGCGCCCGCCGACGATGATCACGTCCTTCTGCCGACCGCAGACCACGAGCTGGCCGTCGATCAGGTAGGCGAGGTCGCCCGATCGCAGCCACCCCTCGTCGAAGGTGGCCGTCGTCGCCTCCGCGTTGCGGTAGTAGCCGGGAGTCACCGAGGGGCTGCGCAGTTCGAGCTCGCCGACCTCGCGCTCGCCGCGCAGGGCGCCCGTGGCGGGATCGACGATGCGCAGCTCGAACCCGTCGAGGGGACGCCCGAGCTTGGCCAGACGTCGCACCGACTCCGGTGGTGCGTCGTCGCCGGCGGGCACCGCGACCCGGTCGTGTTCGAGCGACTGCCGGTCGACGGCGTCGACGGTCATGCCCTCGCCCACCTCGGGGAACGTGACCGCGAGGGTGGCCTCGGCCATGCCGAACACCGGATACGCGGCGCGGGCATCGAACCCGAACGGCGCCGCCGCCGCGCAGAACGACTCGACCGCGCCTGGATCGACCGTCTCCGCGCCGTTCAACGCCAATCGCCAGCTCGAGAGGTCGAGCGCGCCGGCGCGCCGCAGCGCGCGCGCCGCGAGCGCGTACGAGAAGTTCGGTCCCGCGGTGATCGTGCCGCGGTACTCCGAGATCCACTCCAACCAGCACGCGGGGCGGGCGAGGAAGTCCTGCGGGGCGGCGAGGACGAGTTCGAAGCCGTGCAACATCGGCGTCATCAGCAGGCCGATGAGGCCCATGTCGTGGTACAGCGGCAGCCACGAGACCGCCCGGTCGGCGTGGGTGATCTGCGCCCCCGCGAGGATGGCGTCGATGTTCGCGCCCACGCAGCGGTCGGGGAGCATCACGCCCTTCGGCGCCGCGGTCGAGCCGCTGGTGAACTGCAGGATCGCGAGGCGCTCGGGGTCGTCGGGCGGGCGATCCCACGCCGCGGCACCGACCCGCACCCCGTCCGCGGCGATCTCGTCGAGCAGCCCGACCGCAGTGGGGTCGGGCAGCGGTTCGAGGAAGGGCGCGAGGTCCCGGTCGACGAGCACGAGCGCGGCATCGGCGTTGGCGATGCGCATCCGGGTCTGCGCCACGAATTCCTCGATGGATCCGAGTCGCATCGGGAGCGGGAGCGCGACCACGGTGCCGCCGGCGAGGTAGACGGCCTGGATGGTGGTGACCATCGCGCGCGAGGTCGGCCCGAGCACCCCGACGTGCACGCCGGGTCCCACGCCGCGCGCCTGGAGCGCGGCGGCCACGCCGCGTGCGTCCTCGTGGAGCCGGGCCCACTCGACCCGGTCGGCGGGGCCCGCGTCGCCGGCGGCGGAACCGACGAAGGTGATGGCCTGCGTCCCCTCAGCGGCGGTCTGGAGGCGCGAGACGACAGAGAGCATCACGCGTTCGACTCGGGTCCGCGGGTTCGAGTTACGCGCATCGCGCCGGGGTGACCTCGACCACCTAGCTGGTCGCGCCCCAGGTGTCCCAGTAGGTGACGCCCTCGACCGGTGGTCGCACCGCGGGCTTGAAATCGTCGCCGGTGAAGTAGGCGACCGGGATCAGCGCCACCTGGGTCATGCCGTCGGGGATGCCGAGCAGCTCGGCGGTCTCGGCCTCGTTGGCGAGGTGGAGCGTGGTCCATGCCGTGCCGAGCCCTCGGGATCGCGCCGCGAGCATGAAGCTCCAGACCGCGGGGAGGATCGAGCCGTAGAAGCTCGCGGCGGCGAAGGGCTCCGGGCTCTCGAGGCGCCCCTCGACACACGGGATGACGTGCACGGGCACCCGGTCGAGGATGTCGAGGAGGTAGACGGCCGACTGGTACACCCGCCGGGTCTGGGGATCCGCGGCCGCCTCCGCCTGGGACTCCAGGTACGGACGCGCCATCCCGTCGTAGAGCTCCTTGAGCCGCACCCGCTTGTCGGGATCGGTCACCACGATCCAGTGCCAGTTCTGGGCGTTGCTCCCGGTGGGGGACTGCACCGCGAGGCGCAGGCATTCGAGCAGCACCTCGCGCTCGACCGGTCGCTCCAGGTCGAGGCGCTTCCGGACGGCGCGCGTCGTGGCGAGGAGGTGATCGGTGACGGCGGTGTCCATGGGGTAGTGGGCCATCGCGGCAGTCTCGCAGAGACGGAGCGGAGCCTGCTTGCGACCGCGCGGGTGCGACGACGGGCGGAGCGGAGTCGACCAAACGAGGCAGAGTCAGGGTGCGAGCACCGCAGCCGGATCCTGGAAGAACCGGGAGCGGGGGAGCACGCGGTCGGCGCCGTCGCGGGTGGCCTGCGCCAACAGCTCGGCGTCGACGTGCGGACCGAAGGCCACAATGCGCGCGTCGGGTGCCGCCGCGCGTACCGCGGCCACGTGCGCGGCGTCGCGAGCCAGGTCGATCACCACGACGTCGGCGCCCGCGCACCCGCCGGCGTCTCGCGCGAACTCCACGTCGGCCAGCGCGCCGCTGATCCGGGAGCGATCCATCAGGTCACTCGTGATCGCGACGATCCTCATGGTGCTCCTTCTCCGGGGTCGGGCGTGAACTTCGGTACGGGACCGCGCAACAACACGCGCAGCCAGATCATGCCGAGCACCGCGGCGAGCGCAGACGCGGCCAGCACCCCGATCTTGGCGTCGTCGGTCACCTGGCCACGGAAGGCGAGGTCGGTGATGAAGAGCGACACGGTGAAGCCGATGCCTCCGAGCACGGCGACGCCCGCGACGTGGTGCAGATCCGTGCCGGCCGGGAGCGTGCCGAGACGGGTGCGCACCGCCAGCGTCGAGGCACCGAGGATGCCGACGAACTTGCCCACCACCAGGCCGGCGACGATGCCGATGGTGATCCGGCTCGACAGTGCGTGGTCGATGGCGTCGCCGCTCAGAACCACGCCTGCGTTGGCGAGGGCGAAGATCGGCACGATCACGAAGCTCGAGAAGGGGTGCAACGCGCCTTCCAGCCGTTCGAGCACGGGCACGCCGCGACGCGGGCGTGCCGGCGTGAGCAGTCCGAGCACGACGCCGGCCAGGGTCGGTTCCACACCGGCTTCGTGCAGGCACCACCAGAGGACGACCGCGGGGATCACGTACGCGATCGGGTGGTCGACCTGCAGGCGCGACATCACGACGACGAACAGCGTCACGAGCAGCGCACCACCGAGCCACCAGCCGTCGAGACCACGCGAGTAGAAGAGGGCGATCACCACGATGGCACCGATGTCGTCGACGATCGCGAGGGTGAGCAGGAACAGCTTCAGGCTCGACGGCACGCGTGGGCCGAGCAGCGCGAGCACGCCCACCGCGAACGCGATGTCGGTGGCCATCGGGATCGCCCAGCCGTCGAGTCCCGCACCGCCCGCGTTGACGGCGACGAAGACGAGGGCGGGCACCGCCATCCCGCCGAGCGCGGCGATCGCCGGCAGCGCGGCTCGCTGGCGGTCGCGCAGCTCACCGACCACGAGCTCGCGCTTGATCTCGAGGCCCACCACGAAGAAGAACACCGCCATGAGCGCGTCGTTCACCCAGTGGACCAACGACTCGGTGATCGCGAGGTCGCCGGGGCCGAACGTGAGCTCGCGGTGCCACCAGCTCGTGTAGCCCGCGGTGTCGCCGTTCGCCCAGATGAGCGCAGCGGCGGCCGCGAGCAGCAACACGATGCCGCTCGCCGCCTCCAGCGACACGAAGTTGCTGCCGATCGGCGGCGCGGCCTTGCCGAGCAACGGGATGCGGATGTGTCGGCGCGTGGGCATCGGCGACGGGCATCGTAAACCGGATAAGGGGCATCGGCGTCGGAGATTGCATACGTGGCGTTTGGCTCGTACCGTCTGGTGCGCGCAGTTCCGGGGGCCACGGGGGACTGAGGACACGATGCGACGTCAGGGACCACGGGTGGGCTTGGCGGTGGCTGTCGTCGTGCTCGTCATCGGGGTGACGGGGCCGGCATTCGCCGACGCGCCACCCTCGACCACGGAACCGTCGACGACGACGTCGACCACACCGCCGACGAGCGACACCATTGCACCCGACACCGCCGCGCCCGACGACCACCGACCCCGAGGCGACCGCGCCGGGCGCGCCCGTGCCGGGCGCGACCGCGCCCGTCGCCGACGCACCCGTCGCGTTGGCCGACCCGTCGCTGACGGTGACGCCGTCGACCGACCTGGTCCACCTGCAGAGCGTCACCATCTCCGGTACCGGATTCACGCCGAACGTGCCCGTCGGCTTCGCCGAGTGCAAGAACAACAACTCCGGCGACGCCGGTGACTGCGACACCACCCATACCGGATTCGCCAACGCCGACGGATCCGGTGCCTTCAGCGCGCCGTTCGCGGTTCGCCGCATCCTGCACACGCCGAACGGCGACGTCGACTGTGTGGCCGCACCCGGTACGTGCAACATCGGTGCCGCCAAGATCACCGACTACGCGGAGCACGCGGGCGCGCCGCTCACGTTCGATCCCAACGCGCCGCTGCCACCGCCCGCCACGCTCCTCGCGGGGCCGTTGACCGGACTCGAGGAGGGTGACTCGGTCGCGCTCTTCGGCGGCGGGTTCCTTCCGAACTCCCCGGTGGCGATCGTCCAGTGCAGCCAAGTCACCCCGGCGACCTGTTCGCTGATCGCCAGCGCGTCGGCCGACGGCACCGGCGGCTTCATCACGCTGGTGCAGGTGCACCGCGTGGTGGCCACCCCGCCGTTCGGAGCGACCGACTGCGCCGACGCGCCGGGCACGTGCCAGCTCCGCGCCGTGTCGATCGCCGACTACGACCGCGAAGCGCACGTCGCGCTCGAGTTCGATCCGAACGGCCCACTGCCGACGACGCACGTCACCATCTCGCCCGACGCGGGCTTGCTCAACTTCCAGTCCGTCACCATCGCCGGGTCCGATTTCCCCGCCGGATCGTTCGTGCAGATCGTCGCCTGCAGGTCCGACGCCACGTCGTACGACGACTGCAGCGACTCGAGCGGTGGGTATGCACCCATCGGTCCGGCAGGGACGTTCTCCACCCCGTTGACCGTGCGTCGCATCCTCCACCTGGACGAGGGCGACTTCGACTGCGCGAGCACGCCCGGTGCGTGCTCGTTGGTGACCACCGCGTACGGGACGCCCGTGCCGGTGGTGGTCGCCACGCCGATCAGCTTCGACAGCAGCGTGCCACCCCCGCTGCCGCCGACGATCACCGTCACGCCGAGCGCCGGCCTCGTCCAGGGCCAGCCGGTCACGGTCACCGGTGCGAACTTCGCGCCGGACTCGTTCGTCTCGCTCGCTGAGTGCACGGGAGACGGCGTCGAGGTCGGGTACTGCTCGGGGAGCGGCTCGTTCGTCGAAAGCGACGACGCCGGCGCGTTCACCACGACCTTCGTCGTGCGTCGAGGCGCGCTCGACTTCAGCGACTTCCCGCCGGGTGTCGTCGACTGCGCCAGTACACCGCTGCTGTGTTCGGTCGTCGCGTCCGGCGAGAACGGCAGCGAGCGTGCGGCGCAGCCGATCGACTTCGACCCATCGGTGCCGCTTCCCACGCCCGACGCCACGGTCACCCCGCAGTTCGGACTCCCCGACCGGGGGCTCGTCGCCGTGCACAGCTCCGGCTTCGCACCGGGTGAGCGAGTGGTCGTGTCGCAGTGCCCCGCCGACCCGCCACTGGCCGGATCGTGCAGCGGCTTCTTCTCACCCTTGAACGTCCTCGTCGCCGATGCGAACGGCGAGATCCAGACCTCGCTCGCGTGCACCGCGAGCTGACGACGAACGACGGTGTCGTCATCATCCTCGACACGACGAGTTGCGCCGCCTCGGTCGGCGCCTGCGTCGTCCGGATCCAGTCGGCCGACGACCCGCTCGTGCACACCGACGTCCCGGTCGGGTTCGACCCGACGGCGGTGGCGCCGCCGCCGGTGGTCGCCACCGACCCGCCCGGTCCGTTCACCGAAGGTCAGCAGGTCGAGGTCCACGGGTCCGGCTACACGCCGAACGCGGTCCTCGGGCTTGCCCAGTGCCAGGCGGGCGTGGAGCCCGGCGGCAACTCGTGCGACTCGGGTCCCGACGGGCTGTTCACCGAGTTCCGCGCCGAGGCCGACGGCACCTTCACCCGCACGATCACGATCCACACCGAGGTGCAGGGCACCGAGGGTCCGATCGACTGCAGCGCGGCGGGTTCGTGCGTGTTGTTCGCGGCGAACCGCAACGACTACGGCGCCGAGCGGGCCGAGATGCCGATCACCTTCGCCGCCGGCGTCGACGTGCTGGGCGCATCGAAGACGCGCGCGCTCGCCTTCACCGGTGCGGGCGGCGCGACCGTGCCGACGGCCGTGATCGGGGTCGGGCTGCTGCTGGTCGGTGGTGCCCTGGTCCTGCTGGCCCGGAAGCGGGCTGCCGGCTAGCTGCTGGCGGGGGTCGGCAGGAGGCGCGGAGTTTCGACGGCGAATTCGGGCCACCGCTTGCGCGACTTGGCCGACAGCTTGTGCATCAACGCGATGGCGCCGGGATCGTCGTCGCCGGGGCGGGTCTCGATCCAGCCGTCGCGCACCAGACCGTCCATCAGTTCACGGCCGACATCGGTGCGCACGATAGTGAGTGTCCAGTCGTTGAACGCGCCGATCCCGCCCGTGGAGATGTCGGCGTGCTCGGCCGCGAAGTCGGGGCACATCTTGCAGCCCTCGCACGTGTCCAGGCGTGGCACTCCTTGAGCGGGATCTCGTGGTAGTCGCCGTTGTTCATCCAGATCTGGAAGACGCCCTTGATGTTCATCTTCTTCATGTCGGCCTTCTTGAGGCCGTACTTGGTCTCGAAGAGCTCCTCGAAGATGGCGTCGTCGAACGTCTTGGAGCACAGCAGCCCGATGTTGAGCGCGAGGCGCCGCGCGACCTTGCCCGCCTTGCGCTGCTTCATCACCGGCGGTACCGACGACTGGCAGCTCATGCCGACGAGCGCGATGCGCTCCGCGCCGGACTCGATAGCGTCGGTGTAGGCGAGGGTGTTGGCGGAGTAGGTGTACCGGCTCCCGGCCGACGCGATGATGTCCTCGCGCGTGCGGGCGACGCCGGGGATGGCCTTCCAAGTGCTGCCGTCGCCTTCGAGGTAGCTCACGAGCGCGGCGTCGATCATGTCGTGCTCGAGCGCGTACACCAGGATCGCCGACACCAGGCCGCCGTCCTGACCCACCTCGGCCAGGACCGGGTCGGTGGCGCGGGCGAGGACGATGTCCTTGTAGACGCCCGACGGCTCCTCGTTCGTGCGCACCCGGCCGAACATGAACTCGTCGATCTCGGGTTCCCAGGCGCGGAACCGCGGGCACGCGCGGGTGCACGAGGTGCAACTCTTCTCACCGTGGCTGCAGTTCTCCGGTCCCCACCCCTCCTCGAGCTGGAACGGCTTGTAGACCCCCTCGGTGTCGCGGTAGCCGAGCACGTCGTGTGGACACGCGATGACGCATCCGGCGCATCCCGTGCAGAGCCCCGACGTGACCACTTCGGAGTAGAGGTGCTTCCAGCTCAACTTCTCGGGCGCCATGGTGCCGAGTCTGGCACAGGCCGGTCGGACCTCCCCATGCCGATGCGATCCACGCCGATACGATCCGGGCGGTGACGCAGCTGCCGCCGCCACCGCCCCCGCCTGGGCTTCCGCCGCTCCCGCCTCCGAGCCCGCCGCCGACACCGCTGCCGCCCCCGCCACCCCCGGCCGCGACGAGCCCGGCCGAGCCGGGCCCGACCCGATGGCGAGACCTGCGGGGCCTGGCCGTCGTCCTCGTCGTGATGTTCGGGGTGATGCTCTGCGCCGCGGGCGTGCTGGGTGCCGCCCTGGCCAATCGCATCTCGGTGATCCAGGACTTCCGAGGCGGCCACTTCGGCGACATCCTCCAGCGCGCTGACGACGCCGACGACTTCGTGAGTGGCGCCGCCGCGTTCTACGGGCTCACCCAGCTCGCGATCGTCGTCCTGTTCATCGTCTGGCAGTTCCGGGCCGCCAAGAACAACGAGGCCCTCGACCGGCGCGGCGCCCGCTTCGGACCCGGATGGTCGATCGGCGCGTGGTTCATCCCGCTCGCCAACCTGGTGATCCCCGTGATGATCATGCAGGACCTCTGGCGGGGTGCGACGCCGTCGACCGAGCGCGGCGACCTGGCGTGGCGCGGCGCCCGCGGCTCCTGGCTCATCGGGGTCTGGTGGACCGCCTGGTTGATCTCGCTGCTGCGCTACGGAGCTTCGAACGCCGGCCTGCACGACGACAGCTCGCTCGACAGCATCGAGAACAGCAACGTCGTCGCCCTCGTCGGGGTGGCCGCCACCGTCATCGCCGCGGTGCTCGCGGCCTTCGTGGTGTGGACGCTCTCGCGTCGCCAGCTCGACACCCTCCGGGCCCAGCGCGCCGCGTACGACGAGGCAACCGGCGCGCCCGCGCCGGCCTGAACGCGCCGCCGCCGAACGCGCCGCCCTGGATCGGGATCAGACCCGCAGGAGCCGCTCGACTGCCTGCACCGCCTCGTCGATCTTGGCGTCGCCGGCTTCGGGATCGGCCGTGGCCGCGTCGCGCACGCAGTGGCGGACGTGCTCGTCGAGGAGCCCGAGCCCCACACCCTGTAAGGCCTTGGTGACGGACACGATCTGGGTGAGCACGTCGATGCAGTACTCGTCGTCGTCGATCATCCGCTGCAGGCCGCGCACCTGACCCTCGATGCGTCGCAGTCGCTTGCGGTAATCATCCTTCTCGAGGCTGTAGCCCCGGACCGCCATGGAGGTCCCCCTTGGTCAAAATACCCTAGGGGGGTATACTACCAGACATGACGGCCGACACGGACGCGCTGGAGCGCTGCGATCTGCCCGTGGTGGGCATGACCTGCGCGTCGTGCGCCGCCCGGATCGAGCACGGCCTCGGCCACGTGCCCGGCGTCGCTTCCGCTTCGGTGAACTTCGCGACCAACCGGGCGACGGTCACCTACGACCCCGCGGTCACCGGACCCGCGTCGTTCTCCGCCGCGGTCGCCGACCTCGGCTACTCGGTGCCCGATGCGGAGCCGGAGAACCCCGAGGCCGACGAGGTGCGCGACCTGGTGCCGCGTCTCGTGGTGGCGATCGTGCTGGGCGTGCCCGTCCTCGCGATCTCGATGGTGCCCGGACTCCAGTTCTCGGGCTGGGAGTGGATCGCCTTCGCGTTGTCGACGCCGATCGTCCTGTGGTCGGCGTGGCCCTTCCACCGCGCCACGCTCGTGAACCTCCGCCACCGCGCCACAACGATGGACACGCTGGTGTCGCTCGGCACGCTGGCTGCGTACGCGTGGTCCGCGGTCGCGGTGGTCTTCCTCGGCGCGTCCGAAGAGGGCATGTCGATGGGTGCGTTGTTCGGCAGCGCCGGCGACGGCCCGCCGGTCTACTTCGAGACGGCGAGCGCGATCGTCGCGTTGCTGCTCCTCGGGAAGTACTTCGAAGCGCGCGCCCGCGGCCGCTCGAGCCACGCGCTGCGTGCGCTGCTCGAGCTCGGGGCGAAGACGGCACGGCTCGAGGACGGCGACGAGGTCCCGGTCGCGTCGCTGCGCGTCGGGGACCACTTCGTCGTCCGACCGGGCGAGAAGATCGCCACCGATGGCGTCGTGGTCGACGGCGCGTCGGCGGTCGACGTGTCGATGCTCACCGGCGAACCGGTCCCGGTCGACGTCACGACGGGCGACGCGGTGTTCGGCGCGACCCTGAACACCAGCGGCCGACTCGTGATCGAGGCCCGCCGGGTCGGTCACGAGACCGCGTTGGCGCAGATCGCGCGGCTGGTGGAGGAGGCGCAGGGATCGAAGGCGCCGGTGCAACGACTGGCTGACCGCATCTCGGCGGTGTTCGTGCCCGTGGTGCTGGTGATCGCGGTGATCACGTTCGTGGCCTGGTGGGCGCTCGGCAACCCGCTCGACGAGGCGTTCACGGCCGCGGTCGCGGTGCTGATCATCGCCTGCCCCTGCGCGCTCGGGCTCGCCACGCCCACCGCAATCATGGTGGGCACCGGTCGCGCCGCCCAGCTCGGGATCGTCATCAAGGGTGGCGAGGTGCTCGAGGCCACGCAGGTGGTCGACGCGGCAGTGCTCGACAAGACCGGCACCCTCACCGAGGGTCGCATGGAACTCGCCGACGTCGTCGTTGCGCCGGACGTCGACGTTGCCGCTCTGCTGCGGCGCGCCGGTTCCGTCGAGGACGCGTCGGAGCATCCCATCGCGCGGGCCGTGGCCGACGGCGCGCGCGCCCGGGGTGCGCAGTTCGTCGTACCGAGTGCGTTCGAGAACCATCCGGGCCGCGGTGTCGAAGCCACCGTCGACGGGGTCGTCGTGCGCGTCGGCCGCGTCGAGTTCGTCGGAGGCGACGTCGGCACGGCCACGGGCACGGAGACCGGCACGGACCCCGAGGCGCTGCCGCTCGCGGCCGACGACGCCCGAACCGTCGTGTACGCCGGATGGGACGGCGAGGTACAGGGCGCGTTCGTCGTGGCTGACACGGTGAAGCCCACGTCGCGCGAAGCGGTCGCGGCCCTGCACGACCTCGGCCTCACCACGGTGATGGTGACGGGCGACCGCCAGGAGACCGCCGACGCAGTCGCGGCCGCGGTGGGGATCGACCGGGTCGTCGCGGGCGTGCTCCCGGGCGAGAAGGCCGACGTCGTGCGCGCGCTGCAGGGCGAGGGCCGGCACGTGGCGGTCGTGGGTGACGGCGTGAACGACGCGCCCGCGCTCGCGCAGTCCGACCTCGGCATCGCCATCGGCACGGGCACCGACGTCGCCATCGAGGCGAGCGATCTCACGCTGGTGTCGGGCGACCTGCGGGCTGCGGCCGACGCCATCGCGCTCTCCCGGCGAACGTTGGCGACGATCAAGGGCAACCTCTTCTGGGCCTTCGCCTACAACGTGGCCGCTATCCCGCTCGCCGCGGTCGGACTGCTCAGTCCGGTGCTCGCGGCCGCGGCGATGGGGTTCTCGAGCGTGTTCGTGGTGAGCAACTCGTTGCGCTTGCGACGGTTCCGTGGCGTACGGGCCACGTCGTCCCGGTACTCTGACGGCGCTTGAAGATCAGCGAGATACTCACGACGGGGCCGAGCTTCTCCTTCGAGTTCTTCCCTCCGCGACGAGAAGATGGAGGCGGTGCTCGCGGAGACGCTGCGCGACCTCGAGGGGCTGGAGCCGTCGTACGTCTCGGTCACCTACGGCGCCGGCGGCACGACCCGCGAGCGCACCCACGACCTCGTCGTGGGCATCGACCGCGACACGACGATGACGTCGATGGCCCACCTCACGTGCGCCGCCCATACCCGGGCCGAGCTGGTCGCGATCGTCGAGCGCTACCACGACTCCGGGATCGACAACATCCTCGCCCTCGGCGGCGACCCACCGCGCGACCTCGACCTCCCACCGGGTGAGCTCGAGTACGCGGTGGAGCTGGTGGAGCTGATCCGCGGAGTGGGCGACTTCTCGATCGGGGTCGCTGCGCATCCCGAGCCGCACCCGCGCTCGGCGAGCCGGGAGAGCGACCGGCGCCACACCGCCGAGAAGCTGGCGGCCGCCGATTTCGCCATCACCCAGTTCTTCTTCGACGCCGACCACTACTTCGACCTGGTCGGCAGCCTCCACGAGCTCGGCGTCGACAAACCGGTGATCGCCGGGATCATGCCGGCCACCAGCATCGGCAGCATCAAGCGGATGTCGGAGATGCAGGGGTCCGAGTTCCCGGCATGGCTGTCGGAGAAGCTGCACGCCGTGGGCGACGACCCGGCCGCCGTGCGTGCCCTCGGCATTGCCGAGGCCACCAAGCTGTGCGCCGCCCTCCTGGACGGCGGGGCCCCTGGCCTGCACTTCTACACCCTCAACCGGTCGACCGCGACCCGCGAGATCTACGAGAACCTCGGCCTGAGGGAAGGTTGACTTGCATCCGTCCTAAGGGGTTCCTAACCTTACGGCCGTGCTGCCCACCTTCGTCATTGGCCTGCGGGAAGGCCTCGAGGCTGCGCTGATCGTCGGGATCATCGCCGCGTTCCTCCGCCAGCAGGGCCGTCGCGACGCAATGCGCTGGATGTGGCTCGGCGTGATCATCGCCATCCTCCTGTGCGCGGGTGCGGCGTGGGCGCTGCACATCGCCGAGGAGAACCTGCCCCAGCGGGAGCAGGAGCAACTCGAGACGGTGATCGCGCTGGTCGCGGTCGGGATGATCACGTGGATGATCGTCTGGATGCGCCGGCACGCGGCCGACCTCAAGGGCGATCTCCAAGAACGCGCATCGCTCGCCTTGGTCCAGGGTTCCGCCTTCGGCCTCATCTTCATGGCGTTCCTCGCCGTGTTGCGCGAGGGACTCGAGACCGCGGTGTTCATGCTCGCCGCCTTCCAGCAGTCCGACCGCCCCGGCCTCACGGGTACCGGCGCACTGCTCGGCGTCGCGGTCGCAGTCGTGCTCGGCTACCTCATCTACCGCGGGGGTGTGAAGCTCAACCTGTCGAAGTTCTTCCGCGCCACGGGGGTGGTGCTGGTGCTGGTGGGCGCCGGCCTGTTGGCGTTCGCGGTGCACACGGCCCACGAAGCCGGCTGGTGGCACCTCCTGCTCGACCGCGCCGTCGACCTCACCTGGCTCATCGATCCGGGTTCCGTGCAGTCGGCGCTCATCACCGGGATGTTCGGCATCCAGCCCGAACCCACGTGGGGCGAGCTCCTCGCGTTCTTCGTCTACGCCGTCCCCATGACCGTCTACGTGTGCCGCCCGCAGCGCCGTCCGGCGCCCCCGGAAGCCGCACCCGCGGCGGTCTCACCGACCGTCGAAGCACTCTGACCATCGAATCCTCGGGAGGGATCCGCAGCATGTTCCGTACGACTCGTCGCGCCCTGTGCGCCACGACCTTGAGCAGCGCCGTCCTCGTCGTCGGCATGGCCGGCACCGCCGGCGCCAAGACAGCTGACGTGAAGGTCGAGATCAACGACGACGGCTGCCCGGCCAAGCTCATGATCAAGGCGGGACCGAACAACTTCAAGGTGAGCAACACGGGCTCGGGTGACGTCAGCGAGTTCGAGATCCTCTCGGGCGATCGCATCCTGGGAGAGGTCGAGAACGTCGCGCCCGGGCTCAACAAGGAGTTCTCGCTCACGCTGAAGGCGGGGAACTACACCACGTACTGCCCGGGCGGCTCGCGTGACAAGGGCAAGCTCGTGGTGAAGGGCACCGCCGACACGAAGCTCTCGGCCGACGGCCAGGCTGCGGTCGACCAGTACCGCCAGTACCTCGAGGCGCAGACCGCTGAGCTCGTGACCACGACCAAGGCGTTCACCGACGCGGTCGACGCCGGGAACCTCGACCAGGCCAAGGCGCTCTACACGCCGTCGCGGATCGCCTACGAGCGCATCGAGCCGGTGGCCGAGACCTTCGGCGACCTCGACCCCAAGATCGACGCCCGTGAGGGTGACGTCCCGAAGAAGGAGTGGGGCGGCTACCACTACATCGAGCAGAACCTCTGGGTCGACGGCACCACCGAAGGCCTCTCGGAGTACACCGCGAACCTGAACGAGAACGTCGAGACGCTCCAGAACCTCGTGAAGGACGTCGAGCTGCAGCCCGCCGGGATCGCCAACGGTGCCGTCGAGCTGCTCAACGAGGTGTCGAAGTCGAAGATCACCGGGGAAGAGGAGCGCTACTCGCGTACCGACCTCGTCGACTTCGAAGCCAACGTGCAGGGCGCCGAGGCTGCGTACGACGCGGTCAAGCCGGTCCTCGAGAAGAAGAACGCGAAGCTGGTGACCGAGCTCGACGCCAAGTTCGCGGCGGTCTACGCCGCGCTGCAGCCCTACAAGACCGGTGACACGACCTACGTGGCGTACACCGATCTCACCAAGGCCGACACGAAGAAGCTGTCGCAGGCGATCGACTCACTGGCCGAGCCGCTCTCGACGGTCTCGAAGCAGGTCGTCGGGTCGTGATTCGATCGTGAGCCCGAAATCGGTGAGTCGGCGGGCGTTCCTCGGCACGGCAGGGGCCGGGGCGCTCGCCACCACCGTCGCTCTCGGTACGGACGCGCTGGCGGGTCCCCCCGCGGCCGGCGCATCCGTGCCGAGAGGGCTCGACGCCGCGGTCCCGTTCGAGGGTGTGCACCAGGCCGGGATCGTCACGCCGGTGCAGGACCGGTTGTTGTTCGCGTCGTTCGACGTGATCAGCGACGACCGTGACGATCTCGTGCGGGTGCTCGAGGACTGGACGCGCGCGTCACGGAAGATGACCCTCGGTCAGCTCATCGGCACCGACAACGACAACCAGGACGCGCCACCCGACGACACCGGCGAGGCCGACGGTCTCGGCCCGGAGTCGCTCACGCTCACCTTCGGTTTCGGTGCGTCGTTGTTCGATCGTCCGGGCGACCAGTTCGGGATCGCCGACCGCAAGCCCGCCGCGCTCGTACCGATGCCGCTGTTCGCGCGCGACGAGATCCGGCCCGACATCAGCGAGGGCGATCTCGCCATCCAGTCCTGCGCCAACGATCCGACCGTCGCGTTCCACGCCATCCGTGACCTCGCCCGGATCGGGCGCGGCGTCGTCGCGCTCCGGTGGTCGCAACAGGGGTTCGGCCGGACGTCGGTCACCGACGACAAGCAGACGACACCGCGGAACCTCATGGGGTTCAAGGACGGCACCAACAACGTCGTGGTGGAGGACACCGGCGCGCTCGAGGACCACGTGTGGGTCGGGCCGAAGGACGACCCTGAGTGGATGCGCAACGGGAGCTATCTCGTCACCCGTCGGATCCGGATGATGCTCGAGATCTGGGACCGGTCGACGCTGGCCGACCAGGAGCTCACGATCGGACGCAACAAGCAGGAGGGCGCGCCGCTCGGCGGCGCGAAGGAGCACGACATCGTCAACCTCACGGCCAAGCAGAGCGGCGAGCTCGTGATCCCCACCGACGCCCACATCCGCCTCGCCGCTCCTTCGGAGAACAAGGGTGTCCGGTTGCTCCGCCGGGGATTCTCGTTCACCGACGGGATCGACCCGGTGACGAACCAGCTCGATGCCGGGCTCTTCTTCATCGCCTACCAGCGCGACCCGCGCACCGGGTTCATCCCGGTGCAGGAGAACCTCGCCACCGACGCGCTCAACGAGTACATCCGCCACGACTCCACCGGCACGTTCGCCTGCCCGCCCGGCGTCGGCGCCGACGGCTTCGTCGGCGAAACCCTCTTCGACTGACCTTCCCCCGATTCAGTGGTGGCTGGACCACGCCAGGCGTCGTCCAACCGACAATGAATCGGGCGGTCGCTCTGAGGAAGTTCGCAGCGTTCGCGGAGCCTCGTCACGGATGAGGTCGGCACGCTGGCCCGATGAGCGTGACGACGAGGGGCGTGAAGAACGCGTTCCGGAACACCATCCGCAGCATCTCGATCACCGCGATCCTCGCACTGACGATCGCGTTGGCCCTGGTGATGCTGCTGTCCCTGAAGGCCGTGCAGGCCCGCATCGACGATGTGAAGGCGAGCGTCGGCAACACCGTCACCGTGATGCCGGCGGGTGCTCGCGGGTTCCAGGGCGGAGGTGAACCGCTCACCCAGGCCGACATCACGAAGATCGGCAACTCCGCGCACGTGAAGTCGGTGGCCTCCACGTTGGAAGACCGCTGGGTCACCGAGGGCAGCGACGCGCCGACCGGCCCGAACGGCGAGACCGCGGGCACGACGAGCCTGCAGTCGGCCATCGACCCCGGCACGCTCGGCAACCGCAACAACGGGAACACCGAGGGCGGCGCGATCGTGGGCGGCAACTTCCCGGACAACTTCGTGCTCCCGGTCACCGTGACCGGTACGACTGCACCCGGCAGCACGGCGGTGTCCGACGTCAACTCGTTCGACCTCACCGCCGGTGAGACGATCGACGGCACCTCGAAGGACCTCGTGGCACTGGTCGGCAAGGACCTCGCCACCAAGAACAACCTGTCGGTCGGGTCGACGTTCACCGCGTACGGCCAGACCATCACGGTGAAGGGCATCTACGACACCGGCAACACGTTCACGAACGCGGGCGTGATCATGCCGCTGCCCGCCCTCCAGACCCTGTCGTCGCGGGACGGCGACGTCACCTCGGCCATCGTCACCGTCGACAGCGTCGACCACCTCGACGCCACCGTGAGCGCGCTGGAGCAGAAGCTCGGCGACCGCGCCGACGTTGTCAGCGACGCGACCGCGTCGGCGGACACGCTGTCGTCGCTCGACAACGTGAAGACCATCGCGACCTACAGCCTCGTCGGTGCCCTGGTCGCGGGCTCGGTGATCATCTTCCTGAGCATGCTGATGATCGTGCGTGAGCGACGACGCGAGATCGGTGTGCTCAAGGCGATCGGATCGTCGAACGCCAAGATCTCGTGGCAGTTCGTCAGCGAGGCGCTCACCCTCACCGGCATGGCCGCGGTCGTCGGGATCGTGGCCGGGGTCATCCTGAGCAACCCGGTGCTCGACGCGCTCGTGTCGAGCAGCTCGAGCTCGCCGAACGGGCCGACGTTCTCGGCCGGCCCCGGCGGGCCGCCCGGCGGCGGGGGACCGGTTCGCATCGGCGGCGGGATCACCCGCGGCCTCACGCAGTTCGGCGACGTGCTGTCGAACGTGCAGGCGCACGTCGGGATCAGCACCCTGCTCTACGGCCTGCTCGCGGCGGTGCTGATCGCAGTCATCGGCACCGCGTTCCCCTCGTGGCTGATCGCCAAGATCCGCCCCGCCGAAGTGATGAGGACGGAGTAGTCATGCTGCAGGTCACCGATCTCTCGAAGGCGTTCGGTTCCGGCGACACCGAGGTGAAGGCGGTCGACGGCGTGAGCTTCACCGTGCCCACCGGTGTATTCGCCGCGGTCGTCGGACGCAGCGGGAGCGGGAAGAGCACGCTGCTCTCGCTGCTCGGCGCGCTCGACAAGCCGACGGGTGGCACGATCGAGGTCGACGGCGAGGTGATCAGCAAGGGCAGCGACCACCAGCTCATCCGCTACCGCCGCAACCAGATCGGCTTCGTGTTCCAGAGTTACAACCTGATCCCGAACCTGACCGCGATGCAGAACGTGATGCTCCCGATGGAGTTCGCCGGCGTGTCACGGTCCGAACGGCGCGGGCGGGCCGCGGCGCTGCTCGACCAGGTCGGGCTGAAGGGCGGCAAGCAGCAGCGGCGTCCGGCGAAGCTCTCGGGCGGTGAGCAGCAACGCGTGGCAATCGCGCGTGCACTCTCGAACCGACCGAAGCTCATCCTCGCCGACGAGCCCACCGGCAACCTCGACACGAAGACGGGGCGCGTGATCGTGAGCCTGCTGCACGGTCTCGCGCGTTCCGAGGACACCACCATCCTCGCGGTGACGCACGACCTGAGCGTCGCCCAGCGCACCGACGTCACCTTCGAGATGGAGGACGGCAAGCTCGTTGCCGGCGACAACACCGAGGACCTCACCGGTGCAGGAGTCGGAGCCTGAAGGCTCCGGGGGTCGACATCCGGCCCGCCGGAGGGCACCGTAGGAGGGGTGCAGACACGGGCAGTTGCTCACGGAGGTGAACGGATGGCCGGAATCGTGAAGAAGGGGTTTGCTTCGGCGGACGAGGTGCGCACCCCCGACAAGACCCGGTTGGAGATCGTCGACCTCGGCGGCGGGATCAAGGCCGCTCGGATGACCGCCGAGCCAGGCTGGCGCTGGTCGGAGTGCATCAAGCCGATCGTCGGTGGCGACAGCTGCCAGACCCACCACGTGGGGACGGTCGTCGCCGGGAGCATCCACGTGGTGCACGACGACGGCACCGAACAGGACGTGACCGAGGGGGACGCCTACGTGATCGAACCGGGCCACGACGCCTGGGTGACCAGCACCACGCCGTTCGTCGCCTTCGAGTTCGACAGCTCGGCGGCGGCATCGTACGGCACGAAGAATTCAGCTGCGGCTCCGGGCCAGGCATCGGCCTGGCCCGGACGCCACGGTGGCGGAGGGACTGGGATTTGAACCCAGGGTGACTTGCGCCACAATGGTTTTCGAGACCATCCGATTCGGCCGCTCTCGCATCCCTCCGAGCCGGGTCATGGTACCCGTCGAGCCGCGAAGAATTCCCTGAGCAGCGTCGCCGACTCCTCGGCGCGCACGCCGTCGTGCACCTCGATGCCGTGATGGAGACGAGGGTCGGAACCGAGGTGGTAGAGGCTGCCGAGCGCGCCCGCCTTGGGGTCGGCGGCACCGAACACGACGAGCGGGATCCGCGCCAGCAGCGCGGCGCCCGCGCACATCGGGCACGGCTCGAGGGTGACGACGAGCGCGCAGTCGTCGAGTCGCCAGCCGTCACCGCGCGCGCGCCGCATCGGCGATCGCCAGGAGCTCGGCGTGCGCGGTCGGATCGCCCGCGAGCTCGCGTTCGTTGTGCCGGCGCGCCAGCACCTCGCCGTCGCGGCGGCGCACGATCAGCCGCGCCGACCGGCACGTCGTCGTGCGCGAGCGCAGCGCGGGCCTCGCCGAGCGCGAGGCCCATCGCCGCGTCGTATTCGTGCTCAGCGGGCACGGCTCGCTACGTCTCTTCGACGAAGTCGGAGGCCTTCTCTGGTGACTGGAGCAGGTGCTTGAGCACCTTGCCGCTCGCGTTGTGGGGGAGGTCGTCGCGGAACTCGACCGTGCTCGGCACCTTGAACCCGGCCAGCGTCGCCGCCACCCAGCCCTGCACGTCGGACTCGCTGAGCGCACCGGGAGTGTGCAGCACGACGAACGCCGCCACCTCCTGGCCGAGCTGCGGGTGCTCGACGCCGACGATCGCGACTTCGGCGATCTCGGGGTGCTCGAACAGGCGGTTCTCGATCTCGACAGGGGAGATGTTCTCGCCCCCGCGGATGATCAGGTCGTTGCGGCGACCCTCGAGGTGCACATAGCCGTCGCGGATCACACCCACGTCGCCGGTGCGGTACCAACGGTTTTCGTCGAGCGCGCGCGCCGTGGCTTCGGGGTTGCGCCAGTAGCCGAGGAACACCGAACCGCCGCGGAGGCAGATCTCGCCCACCTCGCCTTCGGGGAGCACCTCGTCGGTCTCGGAGTCGCGCACCTGCACCTGCATCGTCGCCGACGGCAACCCGATGCTCTCGGTGTGCGCGAGCTCGGCGCCCGGGCGCAGGGTGGTGCCCAGGCCGACGGTCTCGGTGCTGCCGTAGCCGAGCGCGGTGCCGCCGCGCGCGGTGGGGATGCGCTCCTGCAAGGTGCGCAGCAGCTCCGGCGGCCACACCGCGCTGCCGCCGCCGACGTTGCGCACCGACGACGTGTCGTACTGGTCGAGGTCGGGGAAGTCGAGGATGCGCCAGAGCTGGGTGGGGACGAGTGCCCAGGTGGTGGCACCGTGCCGCTGACTCAGCTCGAGGTGCGTGTCCTCCTGCCACCTGCCGGGCGGCGCGTACACGATCGCGTTGCCCATCACCGTCGCCGCCACCAGCTGGCAGTTGAGCCCCGCGATGTGGAACATCGGCGCGGCCGAGATGATCACCGACCGCTCGGGGGGCGTCGGCATGGGCAACCCCTGCTCGGCGTCGGTCAACGCCGCGGCCGCGCCGTTCAGCATCGACGCGAGCAGGAAGTGGATGTTGTTGCGGTGCGTGAGCATGACGCCCTTGGGGCGTCCGGTCGTGCCGCTGGTGAAGAGGATGACGAACGGCTCGTCCTCGTCGAGCTCGACCTCGGGGAACGGCGCGTCGGGCGCGTACGTCTCGAGCGCGGCGAAGTCGTCCTCGAACGACAGCACGGGGAGACCCGCCGGCAGCTCGACACCTTCCAACCGCGCGAGCCGGCGGCGATCGCCGAAGAGCACCTTCGGCTCGGTGAGCTCGACCGCGTACGCGATCTCCTCGCCCGTCCACCAGCCGTTGAGACCGACTGCCACCGCGCCGAGCGCGACCGTCGCCCAGAAGGTCAGCGCGTACTCGACCGTGTTGGGGGCGACGATGGCGACGCGGTCGCCGGAACCGACGCCGTACTGATCGCGCAACGCGGCCGCGACCGCGGCGATCGGCTGGAGCATCGACGCGAACGTGTACTCGCGGTCGGGGAAGATCACGTACGGCTTGTCGCCCAGGCGTTCGGCCGCGCTCTGCAGCAGCTGGATGATCGAGCGCGGCCGGTTCGCGAACACGAGCATGCGGGCGCCGAGCACCTCCTCCTCGCGCAGCTCGAACGGACCTCCGGGTCCGGCGAGCGTGTCGAGGGCGGTCTTGGAGATGGCCTCCGAGGGCCAGACGAGGGTCGTCACGCAGGCCGACGCTGCGGCGAGCGCGTACGCCGTTGTCACGCATCACCAGCTTCGAGTCCTCGGGGCTGAAGCCGAAGTTCTCGAGGTCCTTGATGTAGGTGCTCGGATCGGCGAGGCCCTCGGCGTGCGGGTAGTCGGACCCCATGAGCATGTGGTCGGCGCCGACGAGCGCACGCAGACCGGCGAGGTCGTCTTCGTAGTACGGCGACACCGACACGTGGCGACGGAAGGTCTCGCGCGGGTCCTCGGGATATCCGTAGGGCGTCTGCGAGTACGACTTCTTCAGCTTGTCGAACAGGTGGAACACCCAGTCGGAGCCGGTCTCGATCGACGCCATCCTCAGGTTCGGGAAGCGCTGGAACAGCCCGTGCGCGAGGAGGTTGGCGAACCAGTCCTGCACCGCGCTCCACGACACGATGGCGCGGAACGGGTTCTGGCGGAACGCCTCCATCTCGGTGCCCTCGCCCCAGTCGGACAGGTAGCGCCCGTAGTAGGCGTTGCCGCCGTGCGCGGTGACGACCGCGCCGGCCTCGTTCAGCAGGCCCCACATCGGGTCGAACACCGGGTCGGCAGGGGAGACCGGACCCGACGCGGTGATGACCGGTCCGGGCACGAGCACGAAGAAGCGGGCGTCGTGGTCGAGGCTCCACTGCACCGTCTTCACCGCCTCGTCGGGGTCGACCATCGTGAGCATCGGCGCGGCGAAGATGCGGTCCTGGTAGGCGAAGCCCCAGTCGTCGTCGAGCCAGCGGTTGAACGCGCGGAACGCCGCGAGGAGCGCGGGGGGATCGTCGAGCAGCGCCTGCTCCATGCCCACGCCGAGGGTCGGGAGGAAGATCGCGCCGCCCATGCCCTGCTCGTCCATGAGCTTGATGCGCGCGTCGCGGTCGAGGTACTCGGGGTGCTCGCTCAGCGGATCGAGGTCGCCGAAGAGCTCCTTGATCCCCTCGCCTTTGGGGTTGCGGCCGCGGAAGTACTCGTCGAGCGCACCCGGCTTGGAGATCGGGTCCCAGGTGGGGTTGGGGATGAAGCGGTTGACCTTCCCGCCGACGAGCAGCCGTTGGCGACCGTTGATCTCGGCCCACTGCATCGTGCGACTCGCCATCCCCTTCTCCGCGTAGCGGGTGAAGGCGTCGATGGCCTCGTAGTAGTGGTTGTCGCAGTCGAAGTAGTCGAATTCGACGTGGCTGGTCATGGGCTTCCCCCTTGCGCGGCGTGCTCTGGGCCCAGCTTACGCAACCCCTCGCGAGTCCGCTTCCGGGCATCGGCGCACCCCGGCGCGCAATACTTCGGCCATGCCGAACCACCCCGCGCGTGACGACATCGATCTGCTCGACGGCCACTGGTACTCGACCGAGCCCCACGACGACTGGACGTGGATGCGCGAGCACGCGCCGGTCTTCTACGACCCGAAGAGCGACGTCTGGGCGATCACCAAGTACGAGGACGTGCTGGCGATCGAGAAGGACGCCAAGGGCTTCTCGAGCTACAAGGCGCCGCGGCCCCACGGCATGCCCCTGCCGATGATGATCAGCATGGACAACCCGCTGCACCAGCGTCGTCGCTCGCTCGTGTACCACGGGTTCACGCCCAAGCGCGTGGCCGAGCACGAGGCGCGCATCCGCGCCATCTGCAACGAGATCGTCGATCGCGTGTGCGAACGCGGCGAGTGCGACTTCGTGTGGGACGTCGCCGCGCCCCTGCCGCTCCTCCTGATCGCCGACATGCTCGGCTTCGAGCCGACCGCCTACGACGACCTGCTGCGCTGGTCCGACGACCTGATCCGCGCGACGACCGCGGAGCCGACTCCCGAGATCCAGGCCGCGTCGATGGAAGCCAGCCTGGGGTTCCGGTCGCTGCAGCTGGAGGTGATCAAGGACCGGCGGTCGAAGCCGCAGCAGTCCGACCTGATCTCACTGCTCTGCCACTCCGAGGTCGAGGGCGAACGCCTCGATGACGAGTCGATCGTCCAGGAGACGTTGCTCATCCTCATCGGGGGTGACGAGACGACGCGCCACGTGATCACCGGTGGGCAGCTCGCGCTGTTCGAGCATCCCGACCAGTGGAAGATCATGCGCGACGACCCGTCCGTGATGCAGACGGGCACCGAGGAGATGCTGCGCTGGATCTCACCCATCAAGAACATGGCGCGCACCGTGGTCGACGACGTCGAGCTGCGCGGTGAGACGCTCCGCGCCGGCGACCAGGTCATCCTGATGTACCCGTCGGCCAACCGCGACGCCGACGAGTTCCCCGACCCCTTCACGTTCGACGTGCGGCGCGACCCCAACCACCACATCGCGTTCGGGTTCGGGCCGCACTACTGCCTCGGTCAGGCGCTCGCCCGACTCGAGCTCAACGTGATGTTCGACGTGCTGTTCCGCCGGCTGCCCGACCTCGAGCCCGCCGACGACGAACCGCTGCCCTACCGGGCGTCGAACTTCATCGTCGGCCCGGAGGCGATGCCGGTGCGGTTCACCCCGACTGCGAAGGTGGGTTGACCGAACGCGGCGTCGCCTCATCGACCGGCCATCGGTAGGCGCCGAAGATCGACGGGACGACGACGCCCGGCGGCGCGGCGAGCACGTACGGAACCGCCGCGCAACCCGGACATCGCGACCGCCAGGTGCCCGCCCGACGTTTCACCGAAACCGGGGATCGGCGCGCGGTCGATGTGCAGATCGACGGTGATGCCGGGCGCGCCCTCGACGATCATCCGCACGAGGAACTGATCCTCGGCCGCGAGGTTCCACTCGGGGATCGGGGCGCAGGTCCAGTACTCCTCGGCCACCAGCGTCGGCGCCCCGGCGTGGTACGCGCTCCAGGAGAGGATCTGCCCGACGACGGACCCGGCCGGGAGCGTGCCGCACGCGACCGGCGTGTCGACGTCGACGACTGCGGTGCGGATCTCGTGTCGGATCTCGTCGACCTCGAGTCGGAGCGTGGCGGCGGCGGCGGCGAGTGCCTGCTCGTACTGCACCGACACGGCCCGGAACATCGGTGAGGCGACCGAGATCTCCTCGGGCTGCTTCCCCATCCCCATCAGCTCGACGAGCATCTTCGGCTCCGTGAGACCGGAGCAGTCGACGAACTCCTGCACGGTGATGCGGTCGACGCGCTGGCAGAGCCCGGTGAGCGACGTCGCGAGGCGCTCGAACATGAAGCCCGGATGTTCACCGGCCGCGTGGAACCGCACCCCGGCCGTGCGACACGCGTCGTCGATCCGCCCAGCGGTCTCCTGGCCGAACGTCGGCAGGTGGTTGTACGACGTGGTGGTGATCACGTTCTTCCCCGACGCCAGCAGTTCGACGATGTCGTCGGTGTTCGTGTTGACCGGGAAGCCCTTGCTCGCGGCGTGCAACACCACGTCGGCGTCGAGCGCGAGGATCTCGCGCTTGTCGTTGGTGGCGAGCACGCCCGTGGGCCCACGATCGACGAGCGTGCCGGCGTCGACGCCGACCTTCTCCGGGCTGTAGACGAAGAGACCCACGAGCTCGAGGTCGGGATCGTCGATCACGGCGCGGAGCTGCGCGCCGCCGACGGCTCCCGTGGCCCACTGCACGACGCGCGTCATGGGCGCGCGACCTCGGTACCGGCGACGAGACCCTCGATGGTCCCGTAGATCACCGTGCCGCTCCCGTCGTCGAGCACCCGCCGGGCGACCAGGTACTCGCTGCCGACCCAGGCCTGGCGGATGTAACGGCCGAACCGCAACCGGGTGCCGGGTGCGCCGCTCGCGGCCGGGAGCATCTTGATCCGCTCGAGCGCGTCCTTGACCCCCGCGCCGGTGAGGGGTCGGGCATCGGCGATCGCGGTCAGGATCACGCGCGCCATGTCGTAGAGGTAGACGGGCATGAAGTACGCGGGCCTGCGTCCGGTGCGCGCTTCGTAGCGGTCGAGGAAGTCCTGACCGACCGGGTTGCGCTCGTCGAAGGAGTCGAGGCCGATCCAACCCGCGAGCTTCTGACACTGCTCGGGAGAACCGGCGGCGAACTCGAACGCGGTGGTCGTGTACCGACGCGGCATCCACCCCAGCTCCTGCAGCGCCTCGTTCATGCCGAAGAGGCCGAGGCCGAAGCCGACGTGCATGATCGCGTCCGGCCGCTCGTCGCGCGAGCTGCGCCATCGCAGCCTGCTTCTCTTGCTCGACCTGGGGTATGGCCACCTCCGCGGTGATGCGCAGGCCGTACTCCTTGCACGCTGGCGCGCGTGGAGTAGAGGTACTCCTCGCCGATCAGCGAGGCTTCGTAGGCGATGCCCACGGTGCCGCATCCGTCGAAGGTCGCGATGGCGGCCATGATGCGGGGCTCTTCGGGCATCGAGCCGTTGTTGAGGGCGAACACCCACTCGCCGAGCATGCTCTCGGTCCCGGCCATCGAGAGGATCGGCACCTGCGCGGTGCGTTCCACGTGCTCACGGAGTGGCACCGTGTTCTCGGAGACGTACGGTCCGAAGATGGCGAGGCAGTCCTCCTCGACCAACTCGTAGAAGGCGTCGCGCACGGCGCGGAACGTTCCGCGCGGCAGGCCCTCGACCGCCCGGACCACGAACTCGACCGGGCGTTCGAGCAGCCCCTGGGCTGCGTACTCCTCGGCGACCATCTCGAAGATCGGCAGCATGTCGGGCGTGTACGGGTGTTCCGGATCGCGCGCGGTGTCGACCAGGAAGCCGATCCTCGCCGGGGAGATCTCGTTCATCGCGTCACCTCGGAGTGGGTTGCACGGTGGGCCAGGTGAGTTGGAGATCGGGCACGAAGCGCAACGGTGGTCGGTACGCGACCTCGTACCCAGGGGTGAGCGTGTACTCCGGAATGCGTCGGTGCCACTCGCGCAGCGTGATCCGGAGCTCCCGGCGCGCGAGGTGGGAACCCAGGCACCGGTGCACGCCACCGCCGAACGCGAGATGGCGATTCACCTCCCGATCGAAGCGCACCTCGAGGGGATCCGGGAACTCGAGCGGGTCGACGTTCGCCCCGCTCAGGTTCGCGATGACCAGGTGTCCCGCGCAAGCGACCTGGTCGTCGAGGGTCCGGGGCTCGCGCGTCCAGCGGACGACCGCGGGGACGGGCGTCTCCCACCGGAGGAGCTCCTCCACCGCGTCGGGGATGAGGTCCGGTTGCGCGACGAGGAGCCGCCGGTGCTCGTCGTGCTGGGCGAGGAACGCGAAGAAGCACGTCAGTGAATCGGTCACCGTGTCCAGGCCGGCGGTGAGCAGCACGAAGCAGATGTCGAGCATCTCGTGTCGCGTGAGGCGATCGCCGCCCGCCTCGGCGACGAGCAGGAACGAGAGGATGTCGTCGTGTGGCTCGGCAGCCCGCTCGTCGAACACGCGGTCGAAGTACGCGTAGACGTCCTGCGCGGTGGCGCGCTGGATCGCCGAGCGTTCCTCCGGTGCCGACGTCGCGTCACCGGGGCGCAGCAACCCGTCGCGGATCGCGATCAGGCTCGGCAGCTCCGCCCAGGGGAGACCCATCATCCCGAGGAAGACCGACGCCGGCAGGAGCTCGGCGAACTCGTCGGTGAAGTTGCACGAACCCCGGTCGACGAACGCGTCGATGAACCGATTGACGCGCGCGGTGATGTCGTCCTCGAGCGCGTCGACCCGGCGCGGCGCGAACAGCGGGTCGAGCAGTCGGCGGTACTTCACGTGATCCGGTGGGTCGATCGCCAACGGGATCAAGGGGCGGACGTTCCCCTGCTCGACGAGATCCGCCGACGAAAAGGTCGCGGGGTCCTGCAGGACCTCGTCGACCAGCGCCCGGCTCGACGCGATGACGGTGCCGTCGACGGCGAGCGCGCCGCTCTGGGCGAGCTCGTGGTTGCCCGGCTGCGGCGCCGTCGTCACCAGCAGGTCGCGCTCGATCGAGTTGACGAAGTCGGCCTTCTGCAGCGGCCGGTCCGCCCGTTCGACGACTCCCATCGGGACCCCCGGGTTCGACGTCGGGCGTTAAGCTAGTCATGACTAGCTTCAACCGGCAAACAGGGACGTCCGTTTGGCCACCGCTCCGGTGACGAAGGTGACACGACGGCGCCGCGGGGAGCCACGGCGGCTGCTGCTGGAGGCCGCACGCGAGCTGTTCGCGCGGCAGGGGTACGGCAACACGACGGCGCGGGAGATCGCCGAGACCGCCGGGGTGTCGGAACCGCTCCTGTTCCGTCACTTCGGCTCCAAGGTGGGGCTGTTCCGCGAGGCGCTGGTGGTGCCGTTCCTCGAGCTCGTCGACGAGTTCGAGGGCACCGGGCAGCTGGGTGCGCTGGCGGCGCCCGACGGCGAGGATGCGAGTCGGCAGTTCGTCGGTGACCTGTTCGATCGATTCCAGGCGAACCGTGGCATCGTGCTCACGTTGTGGGGCGCCGAGGCCGACACCGTGCCCGACCTGGCCGAGAGCGGTGTGGGCGAAGAGATCACCGACGGCCTGCGACGCCTGATCGACGTCAGCACCGGTGGCGCAGGACCTCGGTCGCGTCGGTCCGCGTCCGACGACGAGCTGGGCAACCGCGCCGTGGTCGCGATGGTCGCAGGCGTCGCCCTGTTCGGGCAGTCGGTGTTCCTCGGCCGGCGGGCGCCGTCACGCGACGACCTCGTCGACGAACTGGTGCGAGACGATCCTGCACGGGCGCAGGCACCGAGGGGCGTGAGCCGGGGAACGCAAGGTGGACCGTGCACCCGCTGTCGACAAGGGCGCCAGGAGATCGTGCTCGCATCCGACTCGGGCCAGGCACCCCTGCGGCACACGAGAGTGCCCGCTGAGAGCTGCTTCCTTCCGGACCTGACTCGGTTCACAGGATCCCGTTGCGCAGGACCCGACCCTCAACGCCTCGTGCGAGTCGTACCTCTAGGCGGCCCGAGCCTCGAGCGGGGATTCAGCCCCCCTGACGTGGGTTTGGGGTACAGGGCACCACGAGCTCCCCGCCTAGCACGGTCCACGGGGGAGGCTACTCGGCGCCGGGTACCATCGTCCCCCCTGGAGGGGTGCGAGAGCGGCCGAATCGGCACGCTTGGAAAGCGTGTGTGGGGCAACTCACCGTGGGTTCGAATCCCACTCCCTCCGCCCGGTCGTTGTCGATGCCACAACGGCAGCGTCGTTCCTGATGGTGGCTGACTTCACTGGTCCGGTCGCACGTCCATCGCTCGCCGAGCATCCGCGAGCGTCGACGACCTCGCGTAGGGCAGAAGCCAGCTGCTCACCGTCACCACCACTGCGCGCTTCGAGCCCGTCGAGACTGACGCACCGGCTCGGTCCCTCGCGTACCGATCAGCTGACCGATCAACCACGGAGGACCGTCCGTGCCGGAGATCGAGACCGACTACCTCGTCGTCGGAGCGGGCGCGAGCGGGATGGCGTTCACCGACGCGCTGATCGCCTCGTCGGACGCCGAGGTCGTGATGGTCGACCGGCGTCACCGACCCGGCGGGCACTGGAACGACGACTACCCATTCGTCCGCCTCCACCAGCCCTCGGCGCTCTACGGCGTGGCGTCACGGGCCCTCGGCCAAGATCGCATCGACGAGTCGGGGATCAACGCCGGCTTCTACGAACGGGCCACCGCCGCAGAGATCTGCGACTACTACAGCCGAGTGCTCGACGAGCAGCTTCCTGCCGTCGGGGCGGGTCCGGTTCTTCGGCATGCACGACCACCTCGGCAACGATGTCGACGGCCACCTGCTTCGATCCCGGGTGACCGGTCAGACCACGACGGTGCGGGTGCGGCGCAAGCTCGTCGACGCCACCTACATGGAGTCGTCGTTGCCCTCGACACACACGCCGGCCTACACGGTCGACCCCGCCGCGGTCGTCGTCACGCCCAACGAGCTCCTCGGCCTCGACAAGCCGGCATCAGGCTTCACGGTGATCGGTGCCGGCAAGACGTCGATGGACACCTGCTGCTGGCTGATCGAGCAGGGGGTCGACCCCGACACCATCCGGTGGATCCGCCCCCGGGACGCCTGGACCGCCGACCGGGCATCCATCCAGCCGCTGCGCCTGGTCGGCGCATTCGTCGAGTGGGTGGCGGCGCAGAACGAGGCGTGTGCGCAAGCCGAGAGCCTTGACGAGCTGTTTCCGGCGCTGGAGGACCGAGGGGTATTCCAGCGGCTCGACCCCGGCGTCGAGCCGGTCTTCAACCGGGGCGCAATCCTCTGCGAGGCCGAGCGCGTGATGCTGGGCGAGGTCGGGAACGTGGTCCGGCTCGGCAAGGTGAACCACGTCGGCGCCGACCGGATCGAACTCGACGAGGAAACGATCCCAAACGAGGCCGGTCATGTCGTCGTCGACTGCACCGCCGCCGGGCTCGCCTCTCCACCCGATCGGCGCGTCTACGACCCGGACCGGATCACGATCCAGTGGATCCAGGCAGGCATCGCGCCCTTCAGCGCCGCCCTCATCGGGTTCGTCGAGGCGAGCCGCGTGGACGACACGGACAAGAACCGACTGTGCACGGCCCGCGGCTTCTCACCGCGCGCCGACGTCGTGAACTACGCCGCAGGCTGGCTCAACACTCAGCGAGGGTTCCGCCTGTGGATGGCCGAACCCGACCTCGCCGACTGGCTCTCGACCTGCCGCCTCAGCGCCTTCGGCAACGCCGGTCCCTACCTCGGCGAACCGGCTACCAGGGGAGGCCTTCGGCCGCCTGGTCGGCGCGCAGGGCCCTGCGGTCGAGAACCTGCAGCGACTGCTCGCCGAGGTCGATTCATTCGAGACCGCCTGACCCGTCCACGCCGCGACTCGGCGCATTCGCCAGCGGCAGCCAACTGCGATGCCGACGCCCACATCGAGCGGGCCCTGCGTTCGACGCCGAAGGCCGACATGCCGATCGTCGCCGGCATCCTCGACGAGATCGCACGCACGCTGCCGCCCGACCGCCAGCCCCCGCCGCCCCCTGCTGCCCCTGCGGGTGATGCTCGCCCTGTGGTGGCGCCGCCGCTACGCCAAGTTCATGGAGCCCCTCACCTGATCGGCCTGACGCAGGCCTGGAGCACTTCTCGCGGGCTCAGCGCTTGGTCTTCGACTGGTTCAGCTTCACGCGGCGCGCACCAGTGCCTTCAACGCCTTCGCGTTGACCTTCTCGCCCTCGTGGAAGTCGATGGCGCGGCGCGTGTTGCCCTCGAGGCTGGAGTTGAACAGACCCGCCGGATCGGGCAGCGACGCCCCCTTGGCGAACGTCATCTTCACGACGCTCTTGTAGGTCTCGCCCGTGCAGAGCATGCCGTCGTGCTCCCAGTGGGGACGCCTCGCCACTTCCACTCCTCGACGACATCGGGGTCGGCCTCCTTGACCACGCGCGGAGCCGACCGAGCATGTCGCCCCGCCAGTCGTCGAGCTCCTCGATCCTCGCGTCGATCAGTTGCGAGGGAGACTTGCCGCTCTGCGCGTCGCTCTTCGCCATGACCCTCTCTCTACCACTCCCTCGGGCACGTTCGCGTCGCGAGCCGGAACTTCCCCGACGCGCTCGACCCTCACGCCGCGGCAGGGTCGGACACTGCTGGGCGTGACCACATCGTGAACCTCGACGACGCCACCGACATCGTCTTCGAGCTGCAGCTGCCGGTGACGCGGCGACGGCATGAACCACACCTGGACGGCGTCGCTCGAGGCGAACAGCCGGTCGGCCGCGTACGCTGCGGCGATGACCGTCGTCTACGAAGTCCGGGACCGCATCGCGTTCATCTCGTTCAATCGTCCCGAGAAGCACAACGCACTGCGCGACGAGGACATCGCGAGCCTCGTCGATGCGCTGCACCGGCTGGACATCGATGACGACGCCGACGTCGCCATCCTGTTCGGCCAGGGCAAGTCCTTCTCGAGCGGCGGCGACGTCAACGACCGGTTGCAGCGATCGATGGACGAAGGATCGACGAGCGAGCGGACCACCGAGTACGCGGCGTTCACCCAGAGCACGAGCTGGAAGCCGGTGATCGCGGCGGTGCACGGGTACTGCCTCGGGCACGCGCTCGGTACCGCGCTGTACTGCGACCATCTCGTCGCCGCCAACGACGCGGTGTTCGAGGTCACCGAGATCAAGCTCGGTCTCCCCACCGCTCACTTCATCCCCCGGCTCGGACGTCCCGCGTTCGCGACGGAGGTGGCGATGACCGGACGTCGGTTCTCCGCCGTGGAGGCATGGGACGCCGGGATCGTCACCCGCCTGGTCGAGGAGCGCGCGCACCTGCCGGCCGCGGAAGAGCTCGCCCGGGAGCTGCTCGCGCATCCGCAGTGGGCCATCCGCCAGAACGTGCGCGTGCGGCGCACGATCCTGGCCGAGGAGTCGGCCCGTTACCAGGCGGTCCCGGCCGGGTTCAATTGGGCCGACGATCCCGAAGCGCGTGCGGCGGTGGCGAAGCTCAGCGCGCGCGACTGATCGCTACTCGTCAGGACTCGCTCACGTCGACGCGCGCAACTCAGCCGACCGGGGTCGGCTCCGGCTCGTCGAGCCCGGCCAGCTCGTCTTCCAGCGAGCCGCCCTCGACGTGCACGCGCGGGAGGATGCGGTCGAGCCACTTCGGCAGCCACCAGTTCCAGTCGCCCAGCAACTCCATCGTCGCCGGCACGAGCACCATGCGCACGATGGTGGCGTCGATGAGCACCGCGATCGCGAGCCCGAGTCCCATGAGCTTCAGCGCGACCTCGGGACCGAGCACGAAGCTGCCGAACACGAAGAACATGATCAACGCGGCTGCCGTGATGACGCGTGCGGTGAGCGCGAGTCCGTCGGCCACCGCGGTCGCGTTGTTCCCGGTGCGGTCGTACTCCTCGCGGATGCGGGACAGCAGGAACACCTCGTAGTCCATCGAGAGCCCGAACACGATCGCGAAGATGAAGACCGGTGCCCACGCCTCGACGGGTGCTTCGCGCCCGACGCCGATGAGGCTCGCACCCCAACCCCACTGGAAGACCGCGACGACCACGCCGTACGCGGCGCCGATGGACAGCAGGTTCATGATCACGGCCTTGAGCGGGACGAGCAGGCTGCGGAACACGACCATGAGCAGGAGGAACGACAGCAGGAGCACCGCGCCGACGAAGATCGGGAGGCGCTCGGCGGTGTAGGCGGCGAAGTCGTCGGCGGCGGCGGTGAGCCCGCCCACCTTCACCGCGACCTTGCCGTCGGTGACCGACGGGATGACGTCGTCGCGGAGGTGCTGGACGAGGTCGGCAGTCGCCTTCGCCTGGGGGTCGGTGGTGGGGAAGACCTGCTGCACCGCGACCGTCCCCTCGGGGTTGGCCTGGGGCGGGGTGGCGAACGCGACGCCCTTGGTGTCGTTGAGCTTCTCGGTCAATTGGTTCAGCACGTCGATGTCGGCCTGGCCGTTCGGCGTCTCGGTCGCCAGGAGCAGCGGGCCGTTGAAGCCCGCACCGAAGCCGTCGGCCACGAGGTCGTAGGCCTGGCGGGTGGTGTCGCTCTCGGGCCGGTTGCCGGCGTCGGTGAAGCCGAGGCGCATCGACAGGAGCGGCACCGCCAGCACCAGCAGCACGAGCAGCCCGATGATCGCGGCCGGCCACGGGTGGCGCTGGATCACGTGGCTCCAGCGGGTCCAGCCCGACTCCTTGATGTCGCCCTCGGGGCGCTTGCGGTGGGGGAGACCGAACTTGTCGATGTTGCGGCCCACGAACCCGAGCAGCGCGGGCAGGAGCGTCACCGACGCGAGCATCGTGGTGAGCACGCCGATCGAGATGCCGATGGCGACACCGCGCATGACCGAGGTCTTCATGAGCAGCAGGCCGAGCACCGAGATCACGACGGTGGTGCCGGCGAAGAGCACCGCCCGACCGGCGGTGTCGACCGCGTGGACGCACGCTGCGTTCCGGCTCGGCGCCCGCGGCGAGGTTCTCGCGATATCGAGTGACGATGAACAGCGCGTAGTCGATGCCGACGCCGAGACCGACCATCGCCACCGCGGCGGTGGTGAAGTCGGGCATGTCGACGACGGTGCGGACGCTGAGCACGATGGCGATGCCGGTGCCGATGCCGAACAGCGCGGTGCCGATCGGGAGGCCCATCGCGAGCACCGAACCGAACGCGACGAGCAGGATGATGATGGCCGCCAGCAGGCCGATCGCCTCGCTCGCGCCTCCGATCTCGGCATCGGCGAAGATGTCGCCGCCGAACTCGACGCGCAGGCCGGGCACGTCGATGTCCTCGGCGAAGGTCTTGATCTCCTTGCCGTCCGCGGTGAACTCCTCACCCGAGCGGTCGGCGAAGTTGATCTGCGCGTACGCGATCTTGCCGTTGCGCGCGATCTGGCGCGCGCCTTCCTCCGAGTACGGGCTCACGACGTCGACGTCGGGGATCTTCTGCTCGATCTCGTCGAACAGGCCTTCCATCGCCTGCTGGACCGCGGCAGCGTCGACGCCCTGCTGCGCCGCGAACACGACCTGCGCCTGCACCTGCCGGTTGCGGAAGCTCGATTTGTCGAGCAGGTCGAACGCTTCCTGGCTCTCGGTGCCCGGCAGCTTGAACTCGGTCTTGAACGCCCCGCTCAGGCTGCTCGCCAGTGCGAACGTGGCGACGAGCAGGATGATCCATGCGCCGAGCACCCAACGCCGTCGGCGGTACATGAAGCGCGCGAGTCGTTGCAGCATGAGGGAACCTCACAAGAGCCGGGGGGCTCCCACGCTACGCGGAGCACCCGGGCGCGGAGCCATGTCGACACGAAGTGTTCAGAGGGGCACGGTCGCTACAGTCGGCGCCGTACATGGAGCGCGGGCGTGCCGGACGGCCGGGACGCCGGAGCGGAACGGACCTTGCCAGTGGCCTACCAGTCGCTCTACCGGAAGTACCGGCCCCAGCGCTTCGCCGAGCTGGTCGGGCAGGACCACGTCAGCACCGCCCTCCGCAACGCCGTCCGCGACGACCGGGTCGGGCACGCGTACCTGTTCTCGGGGCCCCGCGGCACGGGCAAGACGACCACCGCCCGGCTGCTGGCGAAGGCCGTGAACTGCACGAATCGGGGCGACGACGGTGATCCGTGCGGCGAGTGCGAGAGCTGCGTGGCCATCGCCGACGGCACGTCGCTCGACGTCATCGAGGTGGACGCCGCGTCACGCAGCAAGGTCGACGAGATGCGCGATCTCCTCGAGCGGGTCGCGTACCTCAGTGCCGGCGGCGCCAAGAAGGCGTACATCCTCGACGAGGTGCACATGCTCAGCGGCAGCGCGGAGGCGGCGCTGCTGAAGACGCTGGAGGAGGCGCCCGAGCACGTGGTGTTCGTGCTCGCGACGACCGATCCGCTGAAGGTCGCGCCCACGATCCGCTCCCGCACCCAGCACTTCGAGTTCACGCTCTACACGATCGACGAGCTCACCACGCACCTCGCCGACGTGTGCGCGAAGGAGGGCATCGACGCCGACGCCGACGCCCTCGCGGTCATCGCTCGCGCGGGTGCGGGGTCGATGCGTGATTCCCTCTCGCTGCTCGACCAGGCGATCGCACACGGTGCCATCGACCTCGAGCACATCGGCGCGCTGTTCGGTGGGAGCGCGTTCGAGGGTCGGCTCGCGATCCTGCGGGCGGTCGCCGACGAGGACGTCGCCGGCGCGCTGGTCGGGCTGGGCGAGCAGCTCGATGCCGGGCACGAGCCTCGCCGCCTCACCGAAGACCTCCTCGGCACCGTCCGCGACACCTTCCTCCTCACGTCGGCGCGGGGTCGGGTCCGGGTCGACGCGCCCGACGACGCGGTCGAGGCGCTCACCGCGCTGGGCGATCAGGTGGGTGCACCGATGCTCGTGCGCATCCTGGAGACCCTCGGCCAGGCCGTCGTCGACATCCGCGGCACCGACGCTGCCGATCCGCGGCTCGTCCTCGAGATCGCGCTGGTGCGCCTGGCGCGCCGCGAGTCGGGTACGCCCCTCCAGGCGCTGGCGGAGCGCGTCGACCGGTTGGAGCGTGGCGGGGCGGCGGCGCAGCCGCGCCGCGCCGCGGCACCGGCGGCGGCTCCGGCGTCGTCGTCCTCGGGACGCAGCGGACGCTCGTACGCCGAGCTGAAGCGGGACCGCGAGGCGCGGGGCGCCGGCGGCCGCGCCCGAACTGCCGACCGCGGAACCCGATGCACCGGCGCCCGAGGCATCCACCGCGGAACCCGCGTCAACAGGCGACGTCGACATCGACGACGTGATCGTCGCGTGGGCCGACGTCCTGCCCGAGCTGCCGCCCGCGACACGCGCCGCGGTGCGCGAGGCGCAGCCGATCTCGGTCGACGGCGGCGTCATCACCTTCGGCGTCCCGCGCGCGCAGTACGACGTCGCGGTGCCACGCTTCAAGAAGGAAGCCGACAACATCCGCGCCGCGCTCTCGGGTCGTCTCGGGCGCGAGATGCGGTTCAAGCCGGTCCCGCACGACGGATTCGACACCGCGCCGGGCAGCGACCAGGGCGAGTCGGCCACGCCGATCGACGAGGAACCGCCCCGCGACGACGAGATCGACCTCAGCGAACTGGTCGACGAGGGCAGCGGGGTGCCGGCGGTAGATTCGGTGACGCTCATCACCCAGAGCCTCGGCGCCACGGTCGTCGAGGAAGTCCCCCGCGACTGAGACGAGGAACACCATGCCGAAGGGCCAGGGCGGCCGACCTCCGATGCCGGGCGGCGGGGGTCAGAACGTCAACCAGATGATGAAGCAGATGCAGAAGATGCAGGCCGACATGGCGGCGGCGCAGGACGCGCTGGCCGATGCCACGGTCGAGGGGTCGGCCGGCGGGGGCATGGTGAAGGTGGTCGTGACCGGCACCGGCGACGTGCAGTCGGTGCAGATCAAGCCCGAGGTCGTCGACCCCGACGACGTCGAGATGCTCGAGGACCTCGTGCTCGCGGCCGTCACCGACGGCCTGCGGCGGTCGCACGAGATGCAGCAGGAGAGTCTCGGCGGCGTCACCGGTGGTCTCGACCTCGGCGCGCTCGGCGACCTCGGCGGCTTGCTCGGCTGACGCGTGAGCAGCCCCTACGCCGCGCCGGTCCAGGCCCTCATCGACGAGCTCGGTCGCCTTCCGGGCATCGGCCCCAAGTCGGCGCAGCGGATCGCGTTCTACCTGCTGAAGGCCGCGCCCGAGGACGCCAACCGACTGGCGCGCGTGATCACCGAGGCGAAGGAGCGCGTCACCTGGTGTCGGCGCTGCTTCAACATCGCCGAGGGCGAGCTCTGCGGCTACTGCCTCGACGAGCGCCGCGACGCCACCCTCCTCTGCGTGGTCGAGGAACCCCGGGACATCGTGGCGGTCGAGCGGACCCACGAGTTCGCCGGGCGGTACCACGTGCTCCAGGGTGCGATCTCGCCCATCGAGGGCATCGGGCCCGAGCAGCTGCGGGTCAAGGAGCTGCTGGCGCGGGTCGACGCCGAGGGCGTCACCGAGGTGATCCTGGCCACCAACCCCAACATCGAGGGCGAGGCCACCGCGATGTACCTGGCCCGCCTGCTCAAGCCCATCGGGGTGCGCACCACCCGCATCGCCAGCGGTCTCCCGGTCGGGGGCGACCTGGAGTACGCCGACGAGGTCACCCTCGGACGGGCGCTCGAGGGCCGTCGCGAGGTCGACGCCTAGGGCACCGGAGGCGGCCTCCAGGGTGGCATCCCTGCACGGCGTCTCGAATCGCGCGAGCCTTCCCGACGGATTCCGGCACCGCCGGCAGGGAGGGGCCCACCATGACCGACGCGACACCCACACCACCACCGCCCGCGACCACGCCCGCACCGATTGCAGGCTGGGGACCCAAGGGCAAGGTCCGAGAGTGGATCGCGGTGGCGCTGCTGTCGATCATCACGCTCGGCATCTACTACCTGGTGTGGTCGTACAAGGTGTTCGACGAGAACAAGAAGTTCAGCGGCGAGGGCGTCGGCGGGGTCATCGGCCTGATCCTCGGGTTCTTCCTGGGCATCGTGAACTGGTTCCTGCTCCCGTCCGAGATCGGGAACATGTACGAGCGCATGGGTCGGGAGAAGCCGGTGCGCGGAGTCACCGGGTTCTGGAACCTGATCCCGATCGCCGGGTTCTTCATCTGGATCTGGAAGGTCCAGACCGCGATGAACCGCCTGTACGACTGAGGAGAGAGATCCGACATGACCGACGTGACACCGCCGCCGCCGCCGTCACCACCGCCGTCCCCGGTTGGGCCGAGCGGTGGATCCGACTACCCGATCCACCTCGAGTACGAGCGTGACTACGACGTCCAGAACTGGCGTCCGCTGGTCAACTGGCTCCTCGCGATCCCGCATTGGATCGTGCTCTACTTCCTCGGGATCGTCGCGTTCGTGCTCTGGTTCGTCTCGCTGTTCGTCGTGCTCTTCACGCAACGGAACCCGTTCGTCGGATTCCAGACGATGTACCTGCGGTACTACTGGCGAGTGTCCAGCTTCGCCGGTTTCATGCGCAACGAGTACCCACCGTTCGACTTCGCGACCGATGACGGTTCGGCGGTGCCCGATCCCGCCGTCGTGACCGCCGACGACCCGGGCGACATGAACCGCTTCCTCGGTTTCGTGCAGTGGCTGCTCGCGTTCCCCCATCTGATCGTCCTCTGGGTGCTCCAGATCGCGCTGTTCGTCGTGCTGGTGATCAACCTGTTCATCGTGCTCTTCACCGGTCGGTGGAACGAGCCGATGCGAGACTTCAGCGTCGGCGTCGCCCGCTGGCACACACGGGTCTACGGGTACATCTTCCTGCTGACCAACAAGTACCCCCCCTTCAGCCTCCAGTAGGCGCAGAAAACTCGACCAGGAGCATCGATGACCGACATCCCTCCGCCCCCGCCCGCCGGCTACGGCGGGGTCCCGCAGCCGATGGCCAACCCGCTGATCGGCTACTGGAAGAAGGTCGTCCTCGAGAACTACACCAACTTCACCGGGCGCGCTCGCCGGGCGGAGTTCTGGTGGTACTTCCTGGCCAACCTGATCATCAGCATCGTGCTGAACATCATCGACGCGGCGATCGGTTTCGGGAGCGGCTTCGGCGGAGTCCTCAGCGCCATCTACGGCTTGGCGGTGCTCCTGCCCGGCCTCGCCGTTGGCATCCGCAGGCTGCACGACACCGGCAAGAGCGGGTGGTGGCTCCTCCTCGTGTTCATCCCGATCGTCGGCATCATCGTGCTGATCGTGTTCTGGGCCACGGACAGCACGCCTGGCGCGAACGACTACGGCATGTCGGAGAAGTACCCCACCTAGAGCGTCCGGAAGATCGCGGCTTCGCCCTGGCCGCCACCGCCACAGAGGGACGCGGCACCGAGTCCACCACCGCGCCGGCGCAGCTCGTCGACGAGCGTGAGCACGACCCGCGTGCCCGACATGCCGATCGGGTGGCCGAGGGCGATGGCGCCGCCGTTCACGTTCACGATCTCGTCGGTCACGCCGAGGTCGTGCATCGAGGCCACACCCACCGCGGCGAAGGCCTCGTTGATCTCGATGAGGTCGAGCGCGCTGACCTCCTCGCCGAGCTTCGCCAGCGCCTGCTTGATCGCGCCCGACGGCTGGTGGAGCAGCGACGTGTCGGGTCCGGCGACGTTGCCGAACGCCAGCAGCTCGGCGATCGGCTCGATCCCGAGCTCCTCGGCCTTCGCCCTCGACATCACGACGACGGCCGCGCCGCCGTCGGAGATCTGCGAGGCGTTGCCGGCGGTGATGCTGCCGTCGCCGTCGAAGGCGGGCCGCAGACCGGCGAGGGACTCGATCGTGGTGCCGGGCCGGATCCCCTCGTCAGCTTCGACGACGATCGGGTCGCCCTTGCGCTGGGGGATCTCGATCGGCTCGATCTCGGTGAAGCGCCCTTCCTTCGCCGCGCTCGCGGCGCGTTCGTGGCTCTTCGCCGCGAGGTCGTCCATGGCGTCGCGCGAGATGCCACCGTGCGCTTGTGTCGCCCGCTCCGTGCTCTCGCCCATGTGGATGTCCTCGAGACCGCACACCAGACCGTCGGCGAGCATCGAGTCGAGCAGCGCGCCGTCGCCCATCCGGTATCCGGACCGCGCGTCCTTCAGGAGATACGGCGCGCGGGTCATCGACTCCATGCCCGCGGCGACCACGATGTCGGCGTCGCCGGCCTGGATCATGAGGTCGGCCAGGTAGACGGCATCGATGCCCGAGAGACACGCCTTGTTGAGCCCGATCGACGGGACGTCGAGCGGGATCCCGGCCTTCACCGCGGCCTGGCGCGCCGGCATCTGGCCCGTGCCCGCCTGGATCACCTGGCCGACGTACACGTAGTCGACCTGGTCGGCGCTCACCCCGCCCCGGGCGAGCGCGGCCTTGATCGCGTGGCCGCCGAGGTCGGCGGCGCCCAGCGACGACAGCGCCCCCGAGAGACGACCGATGGGGGTGCGAGCGGACGAGACGATCACGGAGCCAGGCATGGTGAACCCCCCACAGAGGAACCCGAAAGTGAGAACGGCAAGTTACCCGATGGTAGCTTCGCGCCCCGTGGGGGATCCGGCCGCGGGGCAGGCAACGGGCGAGGTCGGCGCGATCCGCGACGCGATCCTCGAGGGCGCGCCCGGCGACGCCCTCGGTGCCCTCCCGCTGCCCGGTTCGTATCGGGGTGCGGTGGTGCGGGCCGACGAGCAGGAGATGTTCGCGGGCGTGCCGTCGGAGGAGAAGGATCCCCGCAAGTCCCTGCACATCGACGACGTGCCGCTCCCCGAGCTGGCACCCGACGAGGCGCTGGTCGCGGTGATGGCGTCGTCGGTGAACTTCAACACCGTGTGGACGTCGATCTTCGAGCCGATCCCCACCTTCGGCTTCCTGGCGCGGCTCGGACGCGAGAGCGTGTGGGGTGCGCGTCACGATCAACCGTTCCACGTGGTCGGGAGCGATGCCGCCGGTGTGGTGTTGCGCGTGGGTTCGGCGGTGCGTTCGTGGAAGCCCGGCGACGCGGTCACGGTGCACTGCAACCACGTCGACGACCAGGACCCGAGCGCGCACGACGACTCGATGCTGGCGACGAACCAGCGCATCTGGGGCTACGAGACGAACTACGGCGGTCTCGGTGAGCTCACGCTGGTGAAGGCGAACCAACTCATGCCCAAACCGGTGCACCTCACGTGGGAGGAAGCCGCGGTCAACGCGCTGACCAACTCCACGAGCTACCGCATGCTGGTGAGCCCGAACGGCGCGCAGATGACGCAGGGCCAGACGGTGTTGATCTGGGGTGCCAGCGGCGGCATCGGCGCGTACGCGTGTCAGTACGTGCTCAACGGTGGTGGCACACCGGTGGCGGTGGTGTCGAGTCCCGAGCGCGCGGAGCTCGTGCGGTCGATGGGCGTCGAGCACGTGATCGACCGCGCCGCGGAGGGCTACGCGTTCTGGAACGACGACCAGACCCAGGACCCGAGCGAGTGGCGTCGGCTCGGCAAGCGAATCCGCGAGCTCGCGGGCACCGATCCCGACATCGTGTTCGAGCATCCCGGTCGTTCGACGATGGGTGCATCGGTGTTCGTGTGCACGCGGGGAGGGACGATCGTCACCTGCGCCGCGACCACCGGGTTCATGATCGAGTACGACAACCGCTACCTCTGGATGAACCAGAAGACCCTCAAGGGCTGTCACTTCGCCAACTACCGCGAGGCGTGGGAGGCGAACCGCCTGATCGCCGAGGGGCGCATCCACCCGGTGATCTCGGCCGCCTTCCCGTTCGACCGGGTGGCGGACGCCGTCCTCCAGGTGCACCACAACCAGCACGAGGGCAAGCTCGGGGTACTGGTGCTCGCGCCCGACGAGGGCCTCGGCGTCACCGACCCCGAACTGCGCGAGCGGCACCTCGACGAGATCACGCGCTTCCGACGGAACTACTAGGCGCGCGGCGTCAGTTGCTCCAGGTCGCGGGTGACCACGCCGCGGCGGTGGGCGACCGACCACGCCGGCCACGCGGCGACGAGCAGCGCCGCGACCGCGGCCACCGTGGCGACGGCGACCAGCAACCCCACGGGTGACGCGACGCCGGACTCCATGTAGAGCGCGTCCTGCGTGATGCGCCACGCGAGCCGGCCGACGACGAAGCCGAGCGGCGCGCCGACGCCCACTGCTACCGCGGCGAACACCAACGACGTCGTGAACACCGTGCGGCGCACCTGACCCGGACGCAGCCCGATCGCCCGCAGCGTGTCGAACTCGGACCGTCGACGGCGGACGAGCGTCACCAAGACGTGGAACAGCACCGCGAGCACGAGCAGCACGAGCACCGCGACGAGCATCATGGGGAGGCTGCCGAGCTGCGCGAGGTTCTCGAGGTCGGCCGGACGGCCGGGTCGGGTCAGCTCGACGTCGCGCGCCACGGCGGTCGATGCCGCGTCGGCGTCCACACCCGGCCGGAAGGTGATCGCGGCCCCTCGGAACGGATCGGTGAGCGCGATCTGTGAGAGGTCCTCGGGTGAGATCACCACGCCGTTCGCGAACGGGTCGGTGCTCCGGTCCGGTCCACTCCCGATGCCCACGACGTCGAGCGGGACGCGCCGACCCGAGCGAGTGATCACGGTGACGCGGGAGCCGGTCGAGGTGTCGAGCGCGTCGGCGAGACGGGCGCCGAGCAGGATCTCGCCCGCCCTCGCGGGCATGCGACCGTCGGTCACGGTCCAGCCGACCGAGCCCTTCCGCTCGGTGAAGGCGCTCGCGTTGACGGTCCGGCCCTCGACGTCGAGTTCGGCGTCGTCGACCAGCGCCACTGCGGCGACCTGCGGATCGTCGACCAGGCGCCGGACCGTCGCTGGTTGCACGTCGTCGAGGAACGCGTCCGCAACCCAGCCCCAGCGCTCCGGATGCACCGCGAGTCGATCGACGCTGGTGGACCAGACGAGGATGGCGACGACCCCCGCCACCCCGACGACTGCAGCCGCGAGCGCGGCGCGGGTGGGAAGCGCACCGCGGCCACGGCCGGGGTCGAGGGCGAAGCGCGACCCGAGCACCACCGCGGGTGGTGCGCCGCTCCGTCCCAGCCGCGCCGCGAGCGCACTCGGTCGGGCTGCACGCGCGACGCGTCGACGCGGCTCGCCCACGAGCGCGGCAACCGCGAAGAGCGCGAAGGCGACGACGACCGCGCCCACCAGGAGGAGCGCGACGTTGGGGGACCAGCCCGGATGGGGCTCGCGGCGCGCGGTGCTCCCCGCCGGTCCGAGCCCGGCGAGCGCGAGCGCGAACACGAGCGCCACGCCGGTGCCGAGCGCGACGAAGGGCGCCGACGTCGCCAGGCGCGCCCGCCGCACCTGTGAGCGGGTCGCGCCGAGTGCAGTGAGCGAGGCAGGCGAGAGCTCCGACGCGGCGAAGTACCGACGCAAGGTGAGCGCGCACGCGAGCAGCCCTGCGAGCGCGGTCGTGAGCGCGAACGCGTCGAGTCCCACGACGAGCACCTGCGTGGTCACGTCGACCGCGGCGCGCTGCCGCAACGCTGAATGCACCTGGTAGCCGAGGAACTCACCGGCACCGACGTCCGGTTGCGATGCGGTCGCGAGCTGCTGCACGGACCGCTTGAACGCCGGCAGCGCGTCGGGGCCATCGCGCAGGCGCACGAACACGTCGGGCGCGTTGCTGCCGGAGTCCACGAGACGGCGGGCCAGCGCCGGGGTCGAGAACGCCTGAGTCGAGTTCGACTCGTCGTCATCGACCAGGCGCACGATCCCGACGACCCGCATGGGAAGCGAGGGCCCGTCGGGATGGCCGAACCCGGTGTCGAACTCGGTGATCTCCTGGCGCGTGAGAAACGACAGCGGTAGCCGGTCGCCCACGCGGACGCCGAGCTCGCGCGCGAGCCGTTCGGAGATGACGAGGTCGGTCTCCGAGTCGGGATCGGCGGCATGGCCGTCGACGAAGATCGGGGTGAACAGCTCGGGCGGCGGCGGCTCGGTGCCGGCGAAGACACCGAGGTACGCGAGCGGGCCACGATCGATCCGGCCGATGCCTCCTTCGGTCGCCCAGCTCTCGGCCACCTCGGGCAGGCGGGTGACCGCTCGGGCCCGCTGCTCGTCGCCCAGCACGAGCACCACTGCATCGGGGGCGCCGGTCGCCTCCACCAGGCGGTCGTACGCGGTCGACGTGCGGCGCGCCACCTGCGCGGCGGCGAGCGCGATCCCGAGCGTCACGCCGGCGAGCAGCCCCAGCGCCAGCAGCGTGCGCCACGCCCGGCGCGACTCGGCGCGCGCCAGCATCGACGTGACGGCCAATTGCATCCGCACGTGATACCCGAGCCGCGCCGCGAGCGGGGCGTCGGGCCGTCGGTAAGGTGGATCCATGCTCACCGAGATCGACCACGTGGCCATCGCCGTCAACGACCTCGAGGCCGCCATCGAGTACTACCGCGACGCCTACGGCGTCGAGGTCGAGCACCGCGAGGTCATCGAGCGCGACGGGGTCGAAGAGGCTCTGCTCAAGGTGGCCGAGTCCTACGTGCAGCTGCTCACGCCGATTCGGGACGACTCCACGGTCGCGAAGTACCTGGCCACGAAGGGCGAGGGCATCCACCACGTGGGCTACCGGGTCGACGACTGCGCCGCGGCCCTGGAGCGGGTGCGGGCCGAAGGGGGCCGGCTCATCGACGAGGCGCCGCGCCCCGGCAGCCGCGGCACGACCGTGGCGTTCGTCCACCCCAAGGGCGCCTTCGGGACGCTGATCGAGCTCGTCCAGGAGTGAGCCGCGGGCCGGCTCGGTCGAATCTGTCCCGGTAGTCTCGACCGCCTATGGCCGTCGAGGAACCAGCACCCGTCTCCGTCCATCCCATCGAGGAGCGGCTCGAACATCTCGCCGAGCTGCGCGAGCAGGCGCTCCACGCAGGGTCGGACGCCGCGGTCGAGCGTCAGCACCAGCGCGGGAAGCTCACCGCACGCGAGCGCATCGACCTCCTGCTCGATCCCGGCTCGTTCGTCGAGCTCGACATGCTCGCCCGTCACCGGGCCCACGGCTTCGGGATCGAGGACACGCGTCCGCTCACCGACGGCGTGGTCACCGGGTGGGGCACCGTCGACGGCCGCAAGGTCTTCCTCTTCAGCCAGGACTTCACCGTGTTCGGCGGCGCGCTCGGCGAGGTGTTCGCCGAGAAGATCCACAAGGTGATGGACCTCGCCGAATCGGTCGGCGCGCCGATGATCGGCCTCAACGACGGCGCCGGCGCCCGCATCCAGGAAGGCGTCGTGTCGCTCGACGCCTACGGCGGCATCTTCTCCCGCAACGTGAAGGCGTCGGGAGTGATCCCGCAGATCAGCGTGATCCTCGGCCCGTGCGCCGGCGGCGCGGTCTACTCGCCCGCGCTCACCGACTTCGTGGTGATGGTCAAGGGCACGTCGCACATGTTCATCACCGGTCCCGACGTCGTGAAGACGGTCACCGGCGAGGACGTCACGCAGGAGGAGCTCGGCGGCGCGCTCACCCACGCGTCGAAGTCGGGCGTGGCGGCGTTCGTCTACGACGACGAGCCCACCGCGCTGGCCCAGGTTCGGTACCTGTTGTCCTACCTCCCGGCGAACAACCTCGAGGACCCGCCCTACTTCGAGTCCGACGACCCGGCCGACCGTTCGTGCGACGGCATCATCGACCTCATCCCCGACGCGCCCAACAAGCCGTACGACATGAAGAAGGTGATCGCCGAGGTCGTCGACGACGGCGAGTTCCTCGAGGTCAACGCGCTCTGGGCCGGCAACATCGTGTGCGGCTTCGCACGCATCGACGGACACGCCGTCGGCATCGTCGGGAACCAGCCGGCGAACCTCGCCGGCACGCTCGACATCGACGCGTCGGAGAAGGCGGCGCGGTTCGTGCGCACCTGCGACGCGTTCAACGTGCCGCTGGTGACGTTCGTCGACGTGCCCGGGTTCCTGCCCGGGACCGACCAGGAGTACGGCGGGATCATCCGCCACGGCGCCAAGCTGCTCTACGCCTTCTGCGAGTCGACCGTGCCGCGCGTGCAGGTCATCACCCGCAAGGCCTACGGCGGTGCCTACGTGGTCATGAACTCGAAGGGCATCGGCGCCGACCTCGCGTTCGCGTGGCCGTCGGCCGAGGTGGCAGTGATGGGCGCGCCCGGCGCGGTGAACCTCATCCACCGCAAGGAGATCCAGGCGGCCGACGACGTCGAGGCCAAGCGCACCGAGCTCATCGCCGAGTACGAGGAGCGCTTCGCCAACCCCTACGTGGCGGCCGAGCGCGGGTACGTCGACGACGTCATCGACCCGCGTGAGACCCGCCGGGTGCTGGTCCGCTCCCTTGCGATGTTGCGCACGAAGCGCGAGCAGATGCCGTCGCGCAAGCACGGGAACGTGCCGCTCTGATGGGCGAGGCCGTGAGGTTGCATTCGATCTCGCCCGAGGCCACGCCCGAGGAGGTGGCCGCGATCCTCGCGGCCATCGCCGCATCGCAACCGGTGCCGGTCGAGGAGGAGCGCGACGACACGCTGCACGAGTGGGTGCACGCAGCCCGCCTGCGCGCGCACCGCACGGGACTGCAACGGGGTCCGTGGCGCCTGTCCGGTCGCATCGGACGGCGAAGCCGCGCCTGAGCGGGTGACCGCAACCCACGCCGAGCTCATGAGCGTGGGTCCCGACGAGGTCGTCGTCACGTTCACCAGCGCGCCCGGCGAGCGGGTGACCACTCGGGTGGGTTCGCACGAAGTGGTCACCGAGGGGCCGTTCCACGACGCGCGCGTCACCGGCCTCGCCCCCGACACCTCGTACGAGCTCGCGGTCGAGGGCGTGGTTCCCGACGGACGGTGGCTCCCGGCGCAGGTGCGCACGCTCGTGCAGCCCCGCGGTCGTCTGCTCGCGACGGTGGCGACCGCCAACGACGTGCACTTCGGTGAGACCGAGTGCGGGAAGACCGGTGACCCCGCCACCGACGCGATCGGTCCCGTGCTCCACAGTGCGCCGGGCGAGCCTCCGTATCCCGAGCTCATGAACGGCGCGGTCGTCGACGAGATGCTGGCCCTGGACCCCGACGTCGTCGTGGTCAAGGGCGACCTCACCGACACCGGCAAGGCGGAGGAGTACGAGGCGTTCCTCGCGTGCTACGGCCGCCTCGGCCCGCGCATGCACCACGTGCGCGGGAACCACGACGCCATGCGCGACCCCGAGATGGCGCGGCAGGGCGCGCCGTACGCGATCGTGCTCGACGGCGTGACGCTGGCGGTGCTCGACACCGTCGTGCCGGGGTGGGTGGGTGGCGCGCTCGCCGCCGGACAACGGGGTTGGCTCGACGACCTCGCACGGCGAGACGGCCGATCCGGTGCTGGTGTTCGCGCACCACCCGGCGTTCAACCACGACCTCGACTACGGCCTGACCACCGACGACCACGTGGCGCTGCTCGACGTGTTCGCGCGGCGCGAGAACATCGTCGGCTACCTGGCCGGTCACACGCACTCCAACCACGTCGTGCGTGACCCTCGCGGTCGCGACGTGCCGTGCGTCGAGATCGCGTGCGCCAAGGACTATCCGGGCGCGTGGGCCGAGTACCGCATCCACGAAGGTGGCTACACCCAGGTGATGCGCCGGGTCGCCGCGCCCGACGCACGCGCGTGGTCGGAGCAGGGGCGCCAGATGATCCAGGGCATCTACCGCGACCTCGTGCTCGGCTCGATCGACGACCGCTGCTTCACCGAGACGTCCTGAGTTCACTGTCGCGCCATGACCGCAGTGCGGTCACCACGGTGCAATGAATCAGGGATCGGCGGTTCCCTCGAGGTGCGCGACCGCGTCCTCGTCGCTCGCGAAGTAGCGGTCGACGCCGAGGAGGTCGCTGAACCCGGAGGCGTCGAGCACGTCGCGCACGTCGTCGTGCACGTTGACGAGCAGCAGTCGCACGCCGCGATCGTGGAGGCGTTCGGTGACGGTGCGCAGCACGTGGTCCCCGGTGGCGTCGACGTGGTTGATGGCCGAGGCGTCGAGCACGACCGTGTGCACACCCTCGTCGAGGTCCTCGAGCCGGTGCTCGATCGACTCGGCGCTCGTGTAGACCAGCGGCGATTCGGGCCGGACGATCACTGCGCCCGGGAACGTCTCCGCCGCCGGATGGCGGGCCAGCTCGACGAAGGCGTCGGTACCGGGGACCCGGCCGAGCTCCGGGATCCGGGGCCGCGTCACCCGGTAGATGATCAGGACGAGACGACGCCACCGCGGTGAGCAGCACCCCGAACTCGAGTCCGAGCGCGACCGTCGAGACGAACGCCAGCATCATGATCCAGAAGTCGCTGCGCTTGACCCGCCAGAGGCGCCGCGCCTCCGCGACCTTGACGAAGCCGATCACCGCGGCGATCACGATCCCGGCGAGCACCGCGATGGGGATGTCGGAGAACACGTCGGGCACGAACACCAGCAACGGTGCCACCACGAGCGCGGTGACCACTCCGGAGAACTGCGTGCGTGCGCCGGCGGCGTCGACGATCGACGAGCGCGTCACCGCGCCGGTGACGATCATCCCCTGGAAGAGGCCCGCCGACGCGTTCGCGGCGCCGAGGGCCACGAGCTCGCCATCGGTGGTCACGTCGTAGTGGTGCTCGCGGGCGTACTCACGCGTGAGGGCGATCGCTTCCAGGAACCCCACGAACGTGATCGCGAAGGCGGCGGGGAGCAGCGTGCGGACGACGTGCCAGTCGAGCGGAGGCACCTCGGGCCCGGCCAGACCGCCCGGCACGTGACCCACGACCGCGATCCCCTCGTCGTCGAGCCCGAACGCGAGCACCGCCAGCGAGCCCGCGATCACGAGGGCCAGCGCGGTGGGGATGCGCGGGCGTCGCCGGGCGATCAGGAGGACGACGATCGTGGTCACCCCGATGGCCAGCGTGCCCCAGTCGACCTGGTCGAGTCGCTTCGCCCACTCGTACGCGGTCTCGGCGGCCAGGCTCTCCTGCGGGACGTCGTATCCGAGCAGCGGCCCGAGCTGCGTGGTGATGATGATCACGCCGACCGCGGAGATGAATCCGGCCATCAAGGGCTCCGAGAGGAAGCGCATGAGGAACCCCAGCCGCCCGAGCCCGAGCGCCAGGTGGATCGCACCCACGAGCAGCGCGAGCGTCGCCGCGTAGGTGACGTAGCGTGGTGACCCCACGGGCGCGAGCTTGGCCAGTGCGACGGCGCCGATGATCGAGATGGTGGCGAGCGGACCGACGCTCAGTTGACGCGATCGGCCGAACACCGCGTACACGAGCACCGGGAACACCGACGCGTACAGGCCGACGACCGGCGGCAAGCCCGCGATCGCCGCGTAGGCCATCGACTGCGGGACCAGGATGGTCGCGCCGGTGATGCCCGCGACGACGTCGGGGCCCAGGTCGGCGCGTCGATGCCCGCGGACCCATTCGAGCATCGGCGGATGCTACGACGGCTACGAGGGACGGCTCAGCTGTGCTTCGCGGCGAAGCTCACCATCTGGAAGTACACGGTGAGCACCTTCTGCGCATAGCCGGGATCGGTGGCCCAGTTGCCGTTGCCCATGACGTTCCAGGTGGGGGTGCGGCCCTTGGCGAAGAAGGTGTCGTAGCCGTTCGCGGCCGCCACCGGATCGTTTCCGTAGATCGTGGGCGACGGCGGGTTGGCCAGGTTGGCCGCCCGGGACGCGGGATCGGCGTAGTTGCGCAGCAACTGGATCTGGCCGCGCACCCGTCGCGGGGGCTCGGGAACGCCGGCTCCCCCTGGCAGCTGTCGCAGGCGCCGATGCCGGCGTAGTTGTTGTCGAGGGCGTTCCCGAACGATCCGGTCTCGATGATCGACTGGGCGAAGGCGAGCTCGGGCCGCAGGTGCTCGGCCTTGCCCTCCTCGAAGTACATCTGCACCAGGTCACCGATGGAGATGCCGCCCGAGAGCCGGTACTTCACGTTCCGGGCCTCGAACCACGCGGTCACGTCCGCCGGCGTGAGCTCGGCGTCGCCCATCACCGGGATCGCGCCGGCCTGGTCGAGCAGCTTCTTCTGCTGCGCGGTCAGTGCCTCGAGCGCTTCCTTCGCGTTCTGCAACCGGTCCTTCTCGGCCTGCTGCGCGGCGCGCGCGCTCTCGAGCTGCTTGCGTTGTTCGTCGAGTTGGCTCGTCAGCTTCTCGCAGACCGTCGACCTTGCCCGTGTCGGTCTGCGTCGCGGACTCCGCGTACTTCTTTGCCGTACTGATGTCCTGCACGCGCTCGACGTCGGCGACCGCGGTGCTCGGTGTGTCGGCGTGGCGGTAGATGTACGCGGCGCGCTCGCGGACGATCGCGCGCAACCGGGCCATCTCGGCGCGCGTGGCGTCGAGCTGTCTGCTGGGTGCTGTCGATCTCGGCAGCGAGGGCGGCGAGCCGCTGGGTGGCCTCGTCGGCCTGCGCGCTGAGTTGGGCGAGCATCTGCTGGTTCTGGCTCACCAGGTTGGCGAGGGCGGCGAAGGCGTCGGGATCGGGCTTCGGGGTCGTCGACGTCGCCGGCGCCGCGGTCGTGGTGGTGACCGGGCCGTTGGTGGAGGGGCTGGAGGGGAGGGTGGTCGACGTCGTGGTGGTGGTCGACGACTCCTGCGCGACCGCGGCGGTCGCCGGGACGAGGAACACGGTGACCAGCGCACCCGCGACGAGCGCGCGTGCCGGGAGCATGCGTCCTGTATCGGCGCGAGCGCCGTCCGCGTTGAGCGCGCGGGTCCGGGCGCGAGTTCATCCCGAGGGAATCGGCGTAGAGAAGCCCGCCTGTGGCGGCGCCCCAACGATCTCCTCGGGACGAACTGAGGGTCATTCTTCCCCATCTCGGCGAGGTTTTCCACTCCGCTTCCGCAGTTCTCCACCCTGAGTTGTGGATAACGTGACGCCGTGGCAGCACCCGACACCATTCCGGCCCGGTTCCTCCGCACGGTGACCGAGCGGGGCGGCGAGATCGCGCTGCGGGAGAAGGTCGGCGACGACGTCCGCGTCCTCACCTTCGAGGAGTACGCCGACCGGGCCACCCGGGCCGCGGCGGGCCTGCGGGCGCTCGGGGTCGGGCCCGGCGACCGGATCGTGATGCTCATGGGCAACCGCCCCGAGTTCCACGTGGCCGACGTCGCCGCCCTTCTCCTCGGGGCGACGCCCATCTCGATCTACAACTCGTCGTCGCCGGAGCAGATCGCGTACCTGGCCGGGCACGCCGAGGCCTCGGTCGCGATCGTCGAGGACTCCCAGTACCTCGAGCGCGTGCTCGAGGTCCGGGCCGACCTTCCCGCGCTGCAGCATCTCGTCGCCGTCGAGCCCGTCGACGCCGCGGGCGTCGAATCGTGGCACGAGCTGCTCTCCGCCGCGCCCGTCGGCCTCGAGGCCGCCGCCGCGGTCGCGGCGCCGCACGACCTGGCGACGATCATCTACACCTCGGGCACCACGGGTCCGCCCAAGGGTGTGATGCTCGACCACCACAACATCTGCTGGACGGTCGACAGCTTGCGAGCGGCGCTCGGGTTCGCGCCCGACCGCTCGCGCATCGTGTCCTACCTCCCGATGGCGCACATCGCCGAGCGGATGACCACGCACTACGCGGGGATCGCGTTCGCGTACGAGGTCACGACGTGTGCCGACATCCGACTGCTCGGCGCCGCGCTCGCAGAGACGCGACCCCACATCCTCTTCGGGGTCCCGCGCACGTTCGAGAAGATCCACAGCACCGTGCAGGCCGTGCTCGCGGCCGACCCCGGACGCGCCGAGGTGTTCGCCCAGGCACTCGAGATCGGCGCGCGCGTCGCCGAACACCGCGCGCGCGGTGAGGACCTGTCGGTGGAGCTGCGCCGCGAAGTACGAGAAGGTCGACGCCGAGGACCTGCGGCCGGCGCGCCAGCTGCTGGGGCTCGACGACCTGCGGGTGGCCGTCACGTCGGCAGCGCCGATCCCGGTCGAGGTGCTCCAGTTCTTCCGCAGCGCGGGCGTACCGCTGTCCGAGCTCTACGGGATGTCGGAGTCGGCCGGCCCGATGACCTGGGACGCGGTCCGCGTGAAGCCCGGCACCGTCGGGCGGGCGATCCCCGGCATGGAGGTGCGGCTCGCCGACGACGGTGAGGTGATCGGCCGGGGCGGCAACGTGTTCCGGGGCTACCTCAACGATCCCGAGCGCACGGCCGAAGCGCTCGACGCCGACGGCTGGCTCCACACCGGCGACATCGGCGAGCTCGACGACGAGGGCTACCTGCGCATCGTCGACCGCAAGAAGGAGCTCATCATCACCGCCGGGGGCAAGAACGTCTCTCCCGCCAACCTCGAAGCGGCCCTGAAGGCGCAACCGCTCATCGGGCAGGCCTGCGTGGTGGGCGACGGCGAGGCGTACATGGCTGCACTGCTGGTGCTCGATCCCGAGGTCGTGCCCGCGTGGGCCGCGAGCAACGGCGTCACCGGCACGACCCTCGTCACGCTCGCGACCGATCCCGTCGTGCTGGCCGAGATCGAGCGGGAGGTCGCGGCCGCCAACGAGCGGTTCTCGCACGCCGAGGCCATCCGCGAATTCACCGTGTTGCCCGATGAGTGGCTTCCGGACACCGAGGAGCTCACCCCAACGATGAAGCTCAAGCGGCGCGGGATCGCGCAGAAGTACGCGCGCGAGATCGCCGCGCTCTACGACCGCTAGACCGGCTGCTCCGCGATCGCGACGTGGTCGCGCTCGTGACCCTCGCTGCGCGCCACCTCGAGCGCGCGTCCGGCGCGCGCGACGAGCTCGGCGGCGTCGAGCGCATGCGTGGGGTAGCACGCGATCCCGGCGGACGCGGTGAGCGAGTCGCCCACCGGGCTCGACCGCAGCGCCTCGCGCACGCGCTCGGCGACCATCCGTGCACCGGGCTCGGCCGTGTCGACGAGCACCGCCACCGCGACGACGTCGCCCAGACGGAAGACGGCGTCGCTCTCTCGCAGCGTGCGCCACGCGACTGCCCCGAGCGCGGTGAGGGCCTGCTCGGCCGCGGCGCGCTCGGCGCCGTCGAGGCCGTCGAGCTCCCAGAACACGACCGACACCGGCTGCACCTTGCGCCGGGCGGCCGCCACCACCTGCTGGATGAGCACGGGAAGGTGGCGTTGACGCAGGAGGCCGGAGACCGGGTCGATCTCCCAGTCCTCGGTGTCGGTCCCGGGCGGGAGGTCCGGCGACGGTTCGGGCCGGGACGCGGCCAGCAGTTGCTCCTCGGCGAACGCGGCCTGGAGCGCGTCGAGCTGACGTCGCAGCCGTCGGGCCTGGGCGCGCGCTTCCCACAGGGAGGCCTCGGCGCGCGTGCGCCGTACGTCGACGAGCGCGCCGACGCCCGCCGCGGCGACGCCGGCCACCGCCGCCGCCAGGCCGAGCACGGCCTCGTCGGCGATGACCGCGGTGATGCCGATCACGATCGCGACCAGCGCCAGCGCGGCGCACAGGACCACGCCGCGATAGTCCGTCCCCTCCTCGGGTGCCGGATTCACCGCGCGCTCATCTGGCGGTCACCAGGTCGGCCAGCTCCGCGACGATGTCGCTGATGCGGAAGTCCTTGGGCGTGTACACGCGGGCCACGCCCGCGGCGAGGAGCTCGGGCTGGTCGGCCTCGGGGATGATGCCCCCGACGACGATCGGCGCGTCGACGCCGTGGGCCCGCAGCAGCTGCACCGTCTCGGGGACGAGCGTGCGGTGCGACCCGGACAGCACCGACAGGCCCACCAGGTCGACGTCCTCGTCGCGCGCCGCCGCCGCGATCTGCTCCGGCGTGAGCCGGATGCCCTGGTACACGACCTCCATCCCGGCGTCGCGCGCGGCGACCGCGATCTGCTCCGCGCCGTTGGAATGACCGTCGAGCCCGGGCTTGGCCACGAGGATGCGGATGGGACGACCGATGACGGCCGCGCGTTCCTGGACCCGTGCCCGCGCCCGCAGCATCGCCTCGCCGGCCGCCGCGTGCACGCCGCCGACCCCGGTGGGGGCGCGGTACTCGCCGAACACCTCGCGCAGCGCTCCGGCCCAATCGCCCACGGTGCCGCCCGCACGCGCCAGCGCGACCGTGGCCGGGGTGAGGTTGTCGTTCCCGCGCGCCACGTCGCGCACGGTGTCGAGCGCCGACGCGACCGCGTCGGCGTCGCGCGCGTCGCGCCACGCAGTGAGCACCGCAATCTCCGCACGCTCGACCGCGGGGTCGACCACCAGGATGTTGGCCTCGCCGTCGAGCGAGTCGACCAGCGGCGACGGCGCGGTCTCGGTGAACGCGTTCACGCCGACGACGATCACGTCACCGGCCTCGATGCGACGGACCCGCTCGGCGTTGCTCTGCACCAGGCGCTGCTTCATCGAATCGATCATGGCGAACGCGCCGCCGCCGTCGAGCACCCATTGCAGTTCGGCGTCGGCCGCGTCGGCGATCTCGGCCGTCTTGCGTTCGACCACGTGCGACCCCGCGAACAGGTCGTCGTACTCGAGCAGATCGGTCTCGTAGGCGAGCACCTGCTGGATGCGCAACGACCACTGCTGGTCCCACGGCCGCGGCAGGCCCAACGCCTCGTTCCACGCCGGCAGCTGCACCGCGGCGCGCCCGTGTGCCCTTCGAGAGGGTGACGCCGAGCGCCTCGAGCACGATCCGCTGCACGTTGTTCTCGGGTTGTGCCTCGGTCAGCCCGAGCGAGTTGACCTGCACGCCGTAGCGGAAGCGCCGGAGCTTCTCGTCGGTCACGCCGTAGCGCTCGGCCGTGATGCGGTCCCACAACTGGCCGAAGGCGCGCAGCTTGCACATCTCCTCGACGAAGCGGATCCCCGCGTTGACGAAGAACGAGATCCGACCGACGACCGCGGGGAACTCGTCGTCGTCGACCTGGCCCGATGCGCGCACCGCGTCGAGCACGTCGACGGCGGTGGCCAACGCGTACGCGACCTCCTCGACCGGTGTCGCGCCGGCCTCCTGCAGGTGGTACGAGCACACGTTGATCGGGTTCCACGTGGGCACGTGGCGCACCGCGTGGCACACGAGGTCGACGGTGAGACGGCGCGACGGCTCGGGCCCGAAGATGTAGGTACCTCGCGAGAGGTACTCCTTGACGATGTCGTTCTGGGTGGTGCCGGCAAGGAGGGCGGGGTCGACGCCACGTTCCTCCGCGAGCGCGAGGTACATGCCGAACAACCACATCGCGGTGGCGTTGATGGTCATCGACGTGTTCATCTCGTCGAGCGGGATGCCGTCGAAGAGCGTGCGCATCGCGCCGAGGTGGGGGACCGGGACGCCGACCTTGCCGACCTCACCCCTCGCCAGCGGGTGGTCGGGGTCGTAGCCCGTCTGCGTGGGGAGGTCGAACGCCACCGACAGGCCGGTCTGGCCCTTGGTCACGTTGGACCGGTAGAGGTCGTTGGACGCGCGCGCGGACGAGTGGCCCGAGTACGTGCGCATCAGCCAGGGACGGTCCGCCACGCTCACATTCTCCCTCACGCCGGGACCGGCCCTGACAAACCCCCCTCGACAGCCAGCCGGACGGCGGCTCCGGGACGGTCAGCGGGCGTAGTCGTAGAACCCCGAGCCGGTCTTGCGCCCGAGGCGTCGGCCGGCGACCATGCGCCGCAGCAGCGGTGCGGGCGCGAAGTTGGGGTCGTGGAACTCGGCGTAGAGGGCGTCGAGGATGGCGAGGCTGGTGTCGAGGCCCACGAGGTCGAGCAGCTCGAGCGGGCCCATCGGGAAGTTGCAGCCGCCCTTCATCGCCGCGTCGATGTCGTCACGCGACGCCACGCCGGCGTCGTAGAGACGAACCGCGTTGTTGAGGTACGGGAAGAGCAGCGCGTTCACGACGAACCCGGCCTGGTCCTTGACCGTGACCGCGGTCTTGCCGCACGCCTCGACGAACGCGCGCGCTTCGGCCAGTGTCTCGTCGCTCGTGGTGATCGCGGGCACCAGCTCGACCAGCGACATGGCCGGCGCGGGGTTGAAGAAGTGGATGCCGCAGGCGCGTTCGGGTCGCTCGGTCACCATCGCCATCTCGACGACCGGCAGCGTCGACGTGTTCGTCGCGAGGATCGCCGACGGTGTGCACACGCGGTCGAGCTCGCGGAACAGGTCTTGTTTGACCGCGAGGTCCTCGACGACCGATTCGAGCACCAGGTCGCAGCCGGCGAGCTCGTCGAGCGCGGTGACCGCTCGGACCCGACCGCGCACCTCGGTGGCGGTGTCGTCGTCGACGCGGCCCTTCTTCACCTGCCGGGCGAGCGACGCGTCGAGTCCGACGAGCATGGCGTCGGCGCCGTCCTGCGTGCGGCTGCGCAGCACCACCTCGAACCCCGAGGCCGCCGCGACCTCCGCCACGCCGGCACCCATGATCCCGGAACCGACCACACCGATGCGCTTGATCGCCATCGTTCACGCCCCCCTGCTCTGGCCCCTCGTCTGGGTCCCTGCCGCAACGAAGCATCGAGGTTACCGCGCGGTAACCTGGCTCGCGTCATCCGCCCGAGGGAGGGCCACAGGACCCGGGCTAGTCTCCGCCCCGATGGGAGCCCGCCGCGCCACCGGTTCGCTCGCGCTGGTCGGTGGCGGCGAATGGGGGCCCGGGGCTCGTGACTTCGACGCCGAGCTTCTCGCCCGCAGCGGCGCCGACGAGGTGGTGGTGCTGCCCACCGCGGCCGCCTTCGAGCAACCGGCGCGCGTGGGGGAGCGGGCCGAGGCGTACTTCGTCGAGCTCGGTGTGCGCGCCCGCATCCTGCCGGTGCTGCACCGGACGGAGGCCGAGGACCCCGTAGTGGCGAAGGTGGTCCGGTCGGCGAAGTTCGTCTACCTGGCCGACGGTTCGCCACTCCACCTGCGCTCGGTGCTGAAGGAGTCGGCGTTGTTCGAGGCGCTGCTCGCGGCCTATCACGGCGGTGCCGTGATCGCGGCGTCCGGGGCGGGTGCCACCCTCCTCTGCGACCCGATGGTCGACCCGCGTGGCGGTGCGTACACCGTCGGTCTCGGCGTGGTGAAGAACCTCGCCGTGTTCCCGTACCACGGCACGGCCGCTGCGCACCTGCGTGAGCGATCGATCGACCTGCTGCCTCGGAACGCGGTGCTCGCCGGCGTCGACGAGGCGACCGCACTGGTGAAGGGGCCCGACGGCTGGTCGGTCGGCGGCGTCGGTGCGGTCACGCTCTACGCGGCCGACACCATCACCACTTATTCCTCGGGCGACACGCCCGATGGCCTCCCCGCGTGACGAGCGACGGGGACGGGGAACTCAGTCCCTGATCTGCTGCGCGAGGTAGTGGGTCTCGCCGAGCTGGGCGACGAGTCCCAGCTGGGTCTCGAGCCAGTCGGCGTGCTCCTCTTCGCCCTCGAGGATCTGCTCGAGGAGCTCGCGGGTCCCGTTGTCGCCGAGCTCGAGGCACGTGGCGATGCCCAGGTTGAGGCGCTCGATCGACTCGTACTCGAGGTCGAGTGAGAGTTGGAGCTTCTCGGGCACGGTCTCACCGACGCGCACGGTGCCGAGTCGTTGCAGATTGGGCACGCCCTCGAGGAAGAGGATCCGACCGATGAGCTCGTCGGCGTCCTTCATCTCGTCGATCGATTCGTCGCGGTAGTGCTTCGCGAGCGGCTCGTAGCCCCAGTTCTCGAGCATCTTGTAGTCGACGAAGTACTGGTTCACCGAGGTGAGCTCGGCGGTCAGGACCTCGTTGAGGAGTTCGGTGATGGCGGCGTCGCGTTGCATGGCGACGACACTACCGATGCGTGCACCGAAAAACTACGGCGGTCTGGCTCACCGACGTGCGGCGACGAGATCCCGCGGCAAGTGCCGAGCGAGCAATTGCTCGAGCGCCGGCCAGCAACCGCCGCACTCCGAGCCGGCGCCGCAGCGGGCGGCCAGTTCTTCGATGGTGGTGGCGCCGCGCTCGACCTCGCCGTCGATGGTCTGGTCGGTGACCGCTCGGCAGTGGCACACGTACATCGAGGCCCAGGTTAGGGCAACCTGACCTGATGGTCAAGAGCGCGACATCCCAGATCGTGCGCTTGCGTTCTCAGGTCGCCGTCGTCATGTCGTGGCGCCACGACGGATCGTCTACCGAAGTGCGGCGATCCTCCCTGTCCCTGGTGGGAGCCCTCGTCTAGGGAGCTGCCGTGGTGGTCGTCGTCGTGGACGAGGACGCGCCCTCGGTGATCTTGACGCTCAACACGTAGACGTTCTGGGTCGGCTTCTCGTCGGGCCCGGCGAAGGTGTTGATCTTCTTCGCGATCTTGAGCCCGGCCGCGTCCATCGTGCCGAGCGACGAGTACTTGTAGGGCGGGGTCGTGCCGAGCTGTTGGGCACCGGAGTCGCTCACCACCAGGAAGAACTGCGAACCGGTCGTGCCCGTTCCCGCGTTCGCCATCGCCACCGACCCGGCCTTGTAGCCGTCGGTGGGCGGCTCGTCGGGGAGCGAGTACCCGGGCCCACCGCTGCCGGTCCCGGTCGGATCGCCGCCCTGGTCGACGAAGTCCTTGACGATCCGGTGGAACAGGGTGCCGTCGTAGTACCCGCTGTTGGCGAGGGTCACGAAGCTGTTCACCGTCTCCGGCGCGGTGGCGGCGTCGAGCGCGATGGTGATCTCGCCGCAGCTGGTGTCCATCACCGCGGTGTACTGCTGCGCGGGATCGATGGTGAGGGCGGGGGCGGCCGCCAGCGTCGTGGTCGTCGGTTTGGGTGGTGTCTTGGTCGAGCAGGTCACGGCCGACGCCGACTTCTTGTCGCTGCTGTCGTCGCTCTTCGTGAGCTGGAGGATCACGAAGACGATCGCCAGGGGGATCAGCAGCAGGACGAGGTTGCGGATGGTGCGGTTGCGCTTGTGGCGCTTCTCCGCCTCCTGCATGGCTGCCCGACGGGCTTCCTTGTTCTGGCGCTGACGTTCGCGTTTGGTGGCCTTGGGCACGGCGGGGGAGTCTACCGACGGCGCATCTCGACTCAGACAATCCGGCCAAAGGATCGAGGGCCGTCTCGGTACCATGGCTGGTCGTGAGCCTGCTCGTGCAGAAGTTCGGCGGCACCTCCGTCGCCGATCCCGAACGCATCCGCGCCGTCGCGGAGCACATCGTGCGCACCCGGCGCGCGGGGAACGATGTCGTGGTCGTGGTCTCGGCCATGGGCAAGACCACCGACGATCTCGAGCGCCTCGCCCACGAGGTCTCGCGTGATCCGAGCGCGCGGGAGATGGACATGCTCCTCACCTCGGGTGAGCGCATCTCCATCGCCCTGCTCTGCCTGGCGATCATCGACATGGGCGAGGCCGCGGTGTCGTTCACGGGTTCGCAGGCCGGCATCGTCACCGACACCGCGCACCGCAAGGCCAAGATCCTGGAGATCCGCAGCGACCGCCTGCGCGAGGCGCTCGACGGCGGCAGTGTCGCGGTGGTCGCCGGTTTCCAGGGCGTGTCCACCGACCGGGCGATCACCACCCTCGGCCGCGGAGGCTCCGACACCACCGCGGTCGCGCTCGCCGCCGCGCTCGAGGCCGACGTGTGCGAGATCTACACCGACGTGTCGGGCGTCTACACCGCCGATCCGCGCATCGTCCCCGAGGCGCGCCGGCTCGATCGGTTGTCCTACGACGAGATGCTCGAGATGTCGGCCACCGGCGGGCGCGTCCTCGCGCTGCGCTCGGTCGAGTTCGCCCGCAACTACCGGGTCCCCGTCCACGTGCGTTCGAGCTTCACGTGGGAGACGGGCACCTGGGTGCACGACGAGGAGCAAGGTATGGAAGCGCCGATCATCTCGGGCGTCACCCACGACGTCTCCGAGGCGAAGGTCACGATCTTCCGCGTGCCCGATCGCCCCGGCATCGCGGCCAAGGTGTTCCGGTCGCTCGCCGACGAGAACGTCAACGTCGACATGATCGAGCAGAACGTGTCGACCGACGGTCACACCGACATCTCGTTCACGGTGCCGCGCGACGAGTTGACGCGCACCATGGAGATCGTCGACAAGACCGTGGTCGAGATCGACGCCGGCGGTGCCAATTTCGACGACGCCATCGCGCGCGTCTCGGTCGTGGGAGCCGGGATGAAGACCAATCCCGGGGTCGCCGCGCAGATGTTCGAGACCCTCGCGACCGAGGGCGTCAACATCGAGATGATCTCCACGTCGACCATCCGCATCTCCTGCGTCGTCCACGAGAACGACGTCGAGCGGGCCGTGCAGGCGCTCCATGCCGCGTTCGAGCTCGAGGTGCTCCAGCCATGAGGGTCGGGGTGGTGGGCGCGACGGGTCTCGTCGGTACCGAGATGCTGCGCCTCCTCGACCAGCGCGCGTTCCCCGTCGACGAGCTGCGCGCGTACGCGTCGCCGCGGTCCGAGGGTCGCGCGCTCCCGTTCCAGGACGGCGAGGTCGTGTGCCGCGTGCTCGCCGACGGCTGCTTCGACGGCCTCGACCTCGTCGTCATCGACGTCGACGACCCGCTTGCACTCGAGTGGGCACCGCAGGCGGTCGAGAGCGGCGCGCGCGTCGTCGACAAGTCGGCGGCGTTCCGCATGGAGCCCGACGTCCCGCTCGTGATCGCCGAGGTGAACCCCGACGACGTGCGCGACATGCCGCGCGGGATCGTGTCCTCGCCCAACTGCACCACCACTGTCCCGTTGGTCGCGCTCGGCGCCACTCCACCGGGCCGCTGGCATCCGGCGCATGGTCGTGTCGAGCTACCAGTCGGTCTCGGGTGCCGGTCAGCCGGGCATCCACGAGCTCGACGAGCAGTGGACGAAGGGTGCCGGTCAGGCCGACCGCTACCTGGTCGCCGGACGCGAACCGCTCGGCGGCCTCATCCAGGCTGGCGACGTGTGGGACCGCCCCATCGCCGGCAACGTGATCCCGAAGGCGGGATCGGTGCGCGAGGGGGGGTACACGTCGGAGGAGTGGAAGATGGTGCGCGAGACGCGCAAGATCCTCCACGCGCCCGAGATCGGCGTGTCGTGTACGTGCGTGCGCGTGCCGGTGTACGTGGGCCACGGCGTGTCGGTGAACGTGCAGTTCGAGCAGGCGCTCACCAAGGCCGACGCGGTGGAGCTCCTCCGCGACGCGCCCGGCGTGCAGCTGGTCGACGGCGGCGACGGCGCCCCCACGCCGATGGAGGCCGCGGGCATCGATCCCGTGCTCGTCGGGCGGTTGCGCGAGGACCCGTCGCAGGAGAACACGCTCGATCTCTGGGCCACCGGCGACAACCTGCGCAAGGGCGCGGCCCTCAACGGGATCCAGATCGCCGAGCTCCTGCTCGACGTCTAGCTCCGCAGGACCTGTCCGGGCGTCGAGCCGGTCCAGGCGCCGTCCTCGTGCAGCGGCTCGCCGTTGACGATGACGGCGCGGTAGCCGGTCGCGTCGACGACGAACCGCCCCGAGTCGGCGGGGAAGTCGCGCACGTAGCGGGCCGAACCCGCGTCGAGTGACGTCGCGGTCGATCACCAGGACGTCGGCCGCCATGCCGGCGACGAGCGTGCCGCGATCGACGATCCCGGTGGCGCGCGCCGGCATCGACGTGAGCCGCGCCACGGCCTGTTCGAGGGTCGAGCACCGACGGGACCCACTCGGCGAGCAGGCGCGTGGTGTAGTCGGCGCCGCAGAACGAGAGGAGGTGCGCGCCGCCGTCGGACGATCCGGCCATCGTGACCGGCGATCGGATCATGCGCGCCGTTGCGTCGAGGCGTTCCGGCGAGTGGTGGCCGGGCGACGACGAACTGGGTCTCGAGGTCCTCGTCGAGGGAGAGGTCGAGGAAGGCGTCGAGCGGATCCGCGTCGGTGGCCTCGGCGATCTCGGCGACCGACTGGTCGAGCCACCGCTCGTTGTGCGGGTGCACGACCCGTTCGACGCGCAGCACGTCCCACGCGAAGACGAACGACCGGCCCGGTCAGGGTCGGCGAGCTCGGTGCGCAGCCGATCGCGGACGGCATCGGGTCGCGCAGAGCGCTCCTCGCGTCGCCGGGGCCGGCGAGCGTGAGCGTCTCGCGGAAGGTCGGCATCTCGTCGAACAGGAACGTCGACCCGAGCGAGAAGTGGACCCCGAGCCGGTTGGTGGCGAACATCGGGTGGAGCGCGAGGCCGTCGTCGGCAGCCGCCTCGGCGAACTCGAGGCTGCGCGACCAGCCGTCGGGCGCGTGGGGCATGCTCGTCAGCGTGTTGAGGTGCACGGGCCGTCCCGACGCCCGGGCCATGGCGCAGGATGAGCGCGCGGTCCTCGTCGTCGTAACCGACGAGGAAGCTGCGAGGGATGAACTCGATCGAGCCGCGGCCGAACTCGGCGAGCACGCTTGCCAGCGCGATCAGCTCGTCGTGGTCTGCGTAGTTCGACGGGACCCCGCGACCGTCGTGCGCGACGTGCAGCTCCAGCTGTGACGAGGTGAAGCCCATCGCGCCGTCGCGCATCGCGGCGCGGACGAGCGCCTGCATCGCGCACGATCTCGTCCGCGGTGGCGGTGCGCTCGGATGCGTCGTCGCCCATGACGCTGGCGCCGCACCGCGCAGTGTCCGACGTTCGCGCCCATGTTCACGCCGAGCCGACCGTCGAGCCCGTCGAGGAAGTCGGCGAAGGTCCCGCCGCGGAAGCGCACCCCCTCGGCGAGCGCATCCGCCGACATGCCTTCCACCCGGCTCAGCATCTGGAGCAGCCACGGCGACGTCGTCGCGGCTCGGCGGGCGCGAGCGTGAACCCGCAGTTGCCGGTGAGCAGCGTGGTCACGCCGTGCCACGACGCCGGCGACGCGGTCGGATCCCAGTGGAGCTGCGCGTCGTAGTGGGTGTGGACGTCGACGAAGCCGGGCGTCACGAGCAGGCCGTCGGCGTCGATCACCCGAGCGGCGCGTTCGTCGAGCTGACCGACGGCGACGATGCGCCCGTCGCGGATCGCGACGTCGGCGGTGCGCGCCGGGGCGCCGGTGCCGTCGACGACCGTCCCGCCGCGGATCAGGAGGTCACACGGCGAGGTCATACATCTCGCACGCGTTGAGGCCGTAGAGCGCACGACGGTCGGCTCGGGCAGATCGTCGTTGTGCTCGCGGAGCTCGTCGACGACGCCGGGGTACTTCGCGTCGTTGTGCGGGAAGTCCGACGCCCAGATCATGCGGTCGGTGCCGATGAGCGAACCGAGCACGCTCGCGGTGCGCTCGCCGGGATCGAAGCTGACCCAGCACTGCCGCTGGAAGTACTCCTCCGCGCTCAGCGACATCGGCGCCGCGGCCCAGTGGTAGCTCTCCTCGAACTCGTTGAGGCGGTCCATCCAGTGGGCGATCCACCCGCCGCCGCTCTCGAGCACCGCCACCTTCAGCCCCGGGTGACGCTCCAGCACTCCGCCGTAGGTGAGGTTCGAGAGCGTCACCATCTGGTCGATGACCGGGATGAGCGCGTGGTGGGTGCCCGGCGCCATCAGCGCGCCCATCCCGCGTGCGGCGCCGGGCATGTCGGACGAGACCGGTGATGTGCAGCCCGAGCGCGAGCCCGGTCTCCTCGAGCGCTTCCCACACCGGCGTGTACGCCGGGTCGTGGAACGGCACGCCGTTGTAGGCGTTCGGGCGGACGAACGTACCGACGAGCCCGAGGTCCTTGATGCGGCGGGCTTCGTCGGCCGCGGCGTCCGGGATCCTGGAGCGGCAGCGCGCCGGTGCCCTTGAGCCGGTCGGGTGACGCGGCGCACCACTCGGCGACCCAGTCGTTGTAGATCCGGCACGACCACACCGCGAGCTCGGGATCCACGATGCCGCCGAGCTTCAGCCCGAGGCCGGGGTACATCACCGAGATGTCGATGCCCTCGGCGTCGAGCACCTTCACCCGTTCGTGCGCATCGAAGCCGGCCGGGTTCAGGTCTTCGTAGTGGCGGCCGCGACCGAAGTCGTCGAAGCCCTCGCCGGCGTTGCCGAGCCCGGCGAGCCCCCGCTCGACGACGACGTGGTCCTCGACGAGGCAGACGTCGTAGCCCGGTCTCTTCGTCCCAGCGCAGGCGGATGCCCTGGTCGGCGAGATGTGAGGGCAAGCCCCGGGTCCCAGAGGTCGGCCGGCTCGCAGAGGTGGCCGTCGGCGTCGACGATCAATTCGTCCATGCCGCCATGATCCGTGCCGCCGCCGGAGCGCGCAAGACGCTGCCAGTTATCGGATGTGAGACCGGTCCTCAGTTCGAGCTGGGTTCGCCGAGCTCGCCGGGGGCCGGGCCGTCGCGCGGCTGGCGCTGCTTGTTGCCGTAGAGGCTCACCAGGCGCGCCACCAGGGTGACCAGGAAGATCTGTCCGATCACGGCTTCGAACGTCACGAGCACGCGTCCGGTGCTGGTGCCCGCGGTCAAGTCGCCGTAGCCCACCGTGGTGATGGTCACGAACGAGAAGTAGAGGAAGTCGACGTTGTTCGGCACGATCTCCTGGGCGAAGAAGCCGGTGGGCTCGGCTTCGTTGACACCGCCGTAGATCCCGGCGAACGCGATCGCGATCAGCACGTACACGCAGATCGACCCGAGGATCGTCTCGAGCCCGACGGTCTCGTGACGGAGGATCCGGTGGACGATCGCGATCGGCGCCAGCAGGACCAGCACGAACATGATGAAGGTCGAGCCGTCACCGCCCTGTCGTCCCGTCGCCGCCTGGACGAGGTTGGCGAGGTCGGCGATGATCACGAGCACGATGCCGACGCGGAACGCGTGTGAGCGCACGTGCGACGTGTGGAACGCGAGCAGCAGCACGAGCCCGAGGACGACGCTGATCGTGAAGCGTCCCCACAGGTTCTGGTGCTCCTCTGCGGCGATGAGCAGGTAGAGGCCGATCAGCAGCGCGAGCAGGAGGCCGTAGCTGTCACCGCGGGCGAACCGCTCGGCGTAGCTCTGCCGGTCGAGATGGGGACGGCGCGCGGCAGCATCGTCGGGCATCCGACGATGCTCGCGCCCTCAGTCGAGGATGACGGTGATGGTCAGCTCGATCGCGGCGGCGACGAAACCGATGAGGAAGCACGCGTAGCTGAAGCGCAGGTAGCGGTACTTGCTCTTCAACATGTAGTAGCCCTGGTCGTAGATGTCCTCGACCATCACCCGGTAGGTGGTGCCGCCATCGCGGAGCACCTCGGCCATCACCTCGACGTGGCGCGCCTTGCTGATCTGCGAGAAGTGACCGAAGAAGAACGGGCTGAACCCCTCGGGCAGTTGGTCACCGGGCTCGGGGTGGATCTTGAACTTCGGGAACACCGCGATGACGGAGCTCAGCAGCGCGAGCAGCACGAACGCGACGAGCGTCACCAGGCTCCAGCGCAGCTCGTCCACGTTGAACTGCGTCACGCTCACGCTCACGACGATCGCCGACGCGGTGATGATGATGCTGCCCTTGAGGTCGGCCTGGCCCGTGAGCTGCACCATCTGCTGCTGCAACCCGTGCAGCAGGTAATCGGTGGTGATCCGCTCGGGGACGTCGGCGAACGGTCCGGGATCCGCCGAGAAGGCTTCGTCGGGCATCCGTGCAGCCTTGCACACGCCATGTCGTCAGCTTCCGGTCACCCCGAGCCGTTCGAGGAGGTCGCGCACGCGCCGCGCGATCTCGTCGCGGATGGGCCGCACGGCGTCGACACCCAAACCGGCCGGGTCGTCGAGCGGCCAGTCCTCGTACCGCACGCCGGGCACGACGGGGCACGTGTCGCCGCAGCCCATCGTGACGACCACGTCGGTGTGCGCGAGGAGGACGTCGGTCCACCGCTGCGGTTGCTGCGCGCTGATGTCGATGCCGACCTCGGCCAGCGTTGTGCACGCAGAGGAAGAGCACACCGGGACGGGGGTCATGCGGCTTCACGTGGGCTCCGTGCGTTCATGGGGTACGACGAGGTCGGCCGCCGGCACTCCGGGGAAGAGGAAGAAGCTCAGCGCGACGGCGGCGAGTGCGCCGAGCACCTGCATCACGACGAACATGGGAACGCTCGCCGGCGCGATGCCGGTGAACGTGTTGCTGAGCGTCCGCGCGATGGTGACCGCCGGGTTGGCGAAGCTCGTCGACGACGTGAACCAGTACGCGGCGACGATGTAGCCACCGACTGCGAACGCCGCGACCGATGAGCGGCCCGAGCGCACCACTCCGAGGATCACGAGCACGAGCCCGAACGCGGCCACCGCCTCGCCGAGCCACAACCCACCCGACGAGCGCGTGTGGGTCGAGATGTCGACGGCTGGTAGCTCGAACATCACGTTCGCGACCATCGCGCCGATGCACGCGCCGGAGATCTGCGCGATCACGTAGACGCTCGCGTCACGCGACGACGTGCCCCCCAGGATGCGGTCGGCCAACGTCACCACCGGGTTGAAGTGCGCGCCGGACACCGAACCAAAGGCGAGGATCAGGGCCACCAGGCCGGCGCCGGTGGCGAACGCATTCTCGAACAGCTGGAGCCCGACGTCGCCCGGGGAAAGTCGTTGCGCGGCGATGCCCGAGCCCACGACGATCGCGACCAGCACGGCCGTCCCGACGAATTCGGCCGTCGCCCGCCGCGCGAGATCTGCGGTCATCCGCCCGCTGCGTCAGCAGCAGCGCGCAGCAGATTCGGGCGCGTCCGCGCAGCACATCGCGTCACCGGCGATCGACTCCGTTTCGGCGTCGGCGAGCACGGTGTAGATCTCCCACGCCCGGTTGTCGGGGCCGTCGACCCACACCTTGTCCTGCAGCGCGAAGCAACACGTGACCTCGTCCTCGGTCGCCGTGGGGAGCTCGGCGGCCGAGAGTCGTTCCTGCGCGGCACCAACTGCGGCGGTCGACTCCACCTCGACCCCGAGGTGGTTGAGCGTGCCCGGTTCGCCGTGTCCCTCGATCAGTACGAGCTTGAGCGGCGGCTCGTCGACGGCGAAGTTCGCGTAGCCCGGCCGCACCTTGGCCGGCTCCGTGGCGAACAGCTTGCTGTAGAAGGCGATCGCCTCGTCGATGTCCGAGACGTTGAGTGCGAGTTGGACCCGGCTCATGGTGGCTCCGCGATACATTGAGGGTTGTCGATGCATCCAGGATCGCAGATCCATCGACAACTGTCAATGCAAGGGAGAGAGACCATGGCGACGACCGTGAACCGAGCGGTGGCACTCACCGACGCGGTCGACGTGTGCTGCCCCTCGGTGCTCGCCGAACCGCTCGCCGAGACCGACGCCGAGGATCTGGCCCGGGTTTTCGCCGCCCTCTCGGATCCGGTGAGGCTGCGCCTGCTGAGCCTGGTGGCCCAGGCCGGTGAGATCTGCTCGTGCGACCTGCAGGACCCGCTCGGCAAGGCGCAGCCGACTGTCTCGCACCACACCAAGGTGCTGGCGGAGGCCGGGCTGCTGGCGGGGGAGAAGCGCGGCCGGTGGGTGTGGTGGCAGATCGTGCCCGCTCGGATGGCGGCGGTGCGGGCCGCGCTCGAGGTGCGCGCCTGATCCTCCGCTAGGATTGTGAGAATGGTTCTCAGAGCGCGGTCCGTCGCCGTCGTACTGCTCGGAACGACCCTCGTCGTCCTGCTCGGCACGCCAGGGATCGCCGCAGCGGCGGCGTCGCGCGTTCCCGTCGTCGCGAGCTTCTACCCGATCGCGTGGGCGGCGCAGCAGGTGGGAGGACAACGGGTTGAGGTCACCAACCTCACCCCGGCCGGCGCGGAGCCGCACGACCTCGAGCTGACGCCCGACCAGATCGACGAGGTGCTCGACGCCAAGGCCGTCTTCGAGCTCGGACGTGGCTTCCAGCCCGCGGTCGAGGATGCCGCCGAACAGCGCGACGGCACCACCGTGCAGCTGCTCCCATCCGACGCGAAGGACCCACACGTCTGGCTCGACCCGGTGCGGATGGCGACCATCGTCCGCACTGTGCAGCGCGAGCTCACCAAGGCCGATCCGAAGGGGCGGGCGTTGTACGCGCGCAACGCAGCGCGCGTCCTCACGGAGCTCGACGCGCTGGACACCCGCTTTCAGGACGCGCTCGCGCACTGCGAGCGTCACGTGATCGTCACCGCGCACGAGGCGTTCGGGCACCTCGCGCAGCGCTACGGACTCCGACAGGAGGGCGTGGCCGGGCTCTCGCCCGATGCCGAACCCGACGCGCAACGCATCGGCCAGCTCACCGACCTGGTCAAGCGCGACGGCATCACGACCGTCTTCACGGAGGAGCTGGTGTCGCCCCGGATCGCGAAGACGCTCGCGCGCGAGGCGGGCGTCCGGACCGAGACGTTGAACCCGCTCGAGGGTCTCACCGATCGCGAGCTGCGCCGCGGCGACGACTACGTCAGCGTCATGGACGCGAACCTCGTGAAGTTGCAAGGCGCGCTCGGGTGCACGTGAGCGGTCGCGAACCGCCGATCACCGGGACTGCACGTCCGAACGCGAGTCAGCGGCCCGCGCCGGGCCGCTGACCTGCACCTTCGATGGTCGGGGTGCCGGGCTTTGAACCCGGGACCTCAGCGTCCCGAACGCTGATCGGGCGAATCTCGGCGGACGACGACGGCACGTAACGGCAGTCAAAGCAACGGTTCCGACGTCGGACCATGGATGAAGAACCTCGTAGGCCCCGAGGCGTCCAATGGCTCGCCGCGATCCCAGTGGTAGTGATGCTCGCACTGCCGGTCATCGCCGCACCCGCGATCCTCAGTCGCTGAGCTTCGGACAACGGGACCTGATTTACACCTCCTCATACATAGGGAGACGGCGGGGGCGGGCAATCTCACCTGACCACGCCCGCAGCTGCGCAGGAGCACGATCCTCCCGCACGCCAGGCGAGAGACCCGGCAGAAGAGCTCCGCACTCACGCTCGAGTTCGCGCACGTACCCATCCCCTTGACCGGGGCATGTGCCCTCAGGCGCCGGTCCGACGAAAGGAAGGATGTCCGCGCCCGGGTACACAAGTCTTGGCGCAAGGTCTCGCGGTCGGCTTCGATATCGCTCCAGACCGGGCAACTTGGCGCGGCGCTACTCGGTTCGTGTGATCGCAGACGCCGCCAGGTGATCGCTCACCGTCAGGCGACGAGCGGCACGTACTGCCCCGGATACGCCGACGGAGCGAAGAACCACGTCTCGATCGCGTAGCGCTGGCGGGTCATCGACGGCTCGGTCGCGGTGCGATGGAGGAAGAATTCGTCGAAGAGGAGCACGTCGCCGGGCTCGTACTCGGGCCGCACGACCGGCGCCGACGCGGAGACCCGCTCGACGACACCGGGACCGACGGCCCAGTCGAAGATCGCGCCTTCGGTGCCCGTCTCCAGGATGTGATCGATGCGCTTGGGTACGACGTCGAGGCCGGGTGCGTCCCGTCCGCACTCCGACAGGCAGAGCCAGACGTTGACGGTGCGGATCCCGCTGCCGAGGAACGATCCGTCCTGATGCCAGTCGGTGCTCGGCCTCGTGCCGACGCGGCGCAACGTGCACTTGTCGACGGTCATCGCCGGCCGTTCGCCCAGATACCCGGTGACGACCTCACCGAGGCCCGCTTCGTCGAGCGTCTCCAGGAGGTTGAACATCATCCGCGGCGAGTCGGCGCCCCAGACACCGTCGGCCATGCGAACCATCTTGCGTCCTTGCGCGACCTTGTGGCGCATCTCCGCCGGGTAGGTGTCGCTGGCGCGGAACGGCTCGAACCAGGGGCTGAGCGTGCCCGCGTCCAACCGTGCGCGATGGTTCTCGGCGTCCTCGATCGCATGGTCGATGCCGTCGATCAGCTCGCGGACGCGGGGCTCACCGACCGCTCCCCGGACGAGCAGTGAGCCGTGCGAGAGGATGCCGCCGCGGAGCACCGCCGGGGTGAGCTCGTCCGACGACACCATCGGCGGCACGCTCTCGATGGGGGCGAACTGCTCGGCGACGGGAGGCGACACTGCCGATCCGGAACGGTCGAGGTGATCGAACGCCACGTGCCGCAACCGCACGAGCTCACGCTCGATGTCGCCGTCGGGTCGGGCCCGGTTCGCGTCCGTGAGCAGGTCGATCGCGTCGAGCGGCCGTCCGTCCGCCTCGATCGCCGCGGCCGCGTCCAACCACGCGCACGTATCCACCGAGGCGCCGACGTCCGAGGCCGCAGGCTGCGTCTTCGGCGATGTCATCGAGTACCTCACATTCGTGGCGAACGACTGAAATATCGGGCCACGGACTGAACGGAATTGCGGATCGCGGGGAGAACCGCGCCGCAACTGCCGCGCTAGCAGCACCAAGGATGGACACTCACCTAGGACGGGGTGCAGACGATGTGGTGTTGGAGGTGCTCTCCAGGTGGTGAGACGTTCTGTACTACCCAGCCCGTCCCGTCAATAAGCTCGAAGGCGTAGTCGCGGGAGTACACGGCCCAGGCCAGGGGCTGAGCGGGGTCGAGGTCCACGAACGGTTCCTGCGCGACCGGGGTCACCGTTGCGGGACTCAGTTCTTGGCTGACCCGATCGATGAGCCCATAGCCGTCGTCGGTCTTCTCGTTGAGGAACAACGTATAGAAGAGCCGAGTGTCGGGACCTGCGTAGCGCCGTAAGAGCGTGAGCATCGCCTGGTAGTCGTGCGGGGCGAGGTGGGTGAAAACCGAGAACAGGCAGATCAGATCGAACGTCCCAAGATCCAAAGCGATATCTGCAAGTGGTGAGCCCGTAGGGTTGTAGAGCTCGTTGTGCGCGTCGAGGAGGTGGTACTCGAACCTCGGGTCTTCGACGTTCTGCTGGAGCCAATCGATGACTTCGCTCGACACGTCGACTCCCGTGTAGTGCTTCACGGGGACGCCACGGTCCAGGAACGCTTGTGTGAACCTGACACCGCAGCCGACGTCGAGCACGTCGCTATCGCTCAAGTCCGGGATGCCAATGTGCACGCACATGTGATCGATGAGCCACACCGCCTCATCGACGACCGCTTGAGGCTTCAACATCAGATTGCGGCACAACTCAAGAGGAACCCTCAGCATCGGACCAGCCTGCCCCGCCGGAGAGCGTCGCGCCACCACATCCGTTTGCGCCCGAACGATCCGTGACGGAGCTCGCACGCTCGGCATCCAGGTGCCCGTGTGCCCCACATCGGGGCGACCGAACCCCGAGACCACGACGGTTTTCACCCTTCCGCGGGATGCACGCGGATCGCATCGGCCTGAGACGCGCGTCAGCGGCCCGCGCGGGGCCGCTGACCTGCACCTTCGATGGTCGGGATGCCGGGATTTGAACCCGGGACCTCAGCGTCCCGAACGCTGCGCGCTAACCAAGCTGCGCTACATCCCGAAGGGAGACGAAATCCTATCTGACGGTCGATTCGACCTCACGAGCGAGCAGCTCGTCGACGGTGCGGCGGAGCGTGCCCGGATCGACCGGCTTCACCAGCTCGGCGTCGGCGTCGACCCGCTTGGCCAGGAACCGGTCGGCCTCCCGGTCGAGGAGCAACAGGATCGACGTGTCGGGGATGCGACCGGCGGATCCTTCGAGCCGCAGGTCGATGGCGACGGCGAGGCCGCCCATGTTGCCGATCTGCATGTCGAGGATGCAGAGGTCGGGGCGCTCCGTGCCCACGACGTCGCGGACGTCCTGACCCCGGGTGACCTCGACGACCTGCTGGCCACGAGCGGTGCACGCGGACTTCACGAGGTCACGGACCCACTTGGCATCGGCGGCGACGACGATCGTGCTCACGGGGCCAGACGCTAGTCGGCACCCATGAGGTGGTTCCCGACCGCGCGCAGCGCCGCGAAGTCGTGGACGTCGTGCCCGAGCTCGGGGACGTGGGCCACCGACGCGTCGCCGATCCGGTGCTCGAGCCCCGCGAGCTCCGCTCGCTCGCGCACGGCGACCTCGTCGAGGTCGGCGAGGTTGGCGTAGTGCGCGGCCAGGCGGTCCGACGCCTCGCTCCGGCGGGCCGCGAGCTCGCGCGCCCGGTCACGGAGGGTCGCGGGTTCGGCGTCGCAGTAGCGCTCGTGGATCCGATTGACGATCAGCGCGTCGACCGTGAACTCGCCGTCGGCCAGCCGCCGGGCGAAGTACTCGGCCTCTTCCACCGCGTCGCGCCGCGGTGACGTGACGAGGACGAACGCGGTGTCGTCGGCCGCGAGCAGCTCCATCACCTGTCCGGCACGCTCGCGGAAGCCGTCCTCCATGCCCTCGAACGCGCGGAAGAACGCCACTACGTCGTCGACTGCTTCGGTGCCGACGACGCGTGAGATGGTGCGGAGGAACGCCTGTGCGGCCATGCCGCCGACGCGCACGACGCCTCTCGTCGGCACCATCAACATGCGGAAGACGCGGTTGTCGAGCAGTCGGGTCAGACGACGCGGCGCGTCGAGGAAGTCGAGCGCGTGCCGCGTCGGTGGCGTGTCGACGACGATGAGATCGAAGCCACCGCGGTCGTGCAGCTCGTACAGCTTCTCCATCGCCATGTACTCCTGGGTGCCCGACAGCGCGCCGGCGATGTTGCGGTAGAAGCGGTTCTCGAGGATGCCCGTGGCCTGCTCGTCGTTGCGCGGCGTACGTCTGGACGAGTTGGTCGAACGTGGTCTCGGTGTCGAGCATGAGCGCGTGGAGCCGTCCGCCCGGCACCGCGTCGTGGGCGGGATCCCAACGCTCGCGCGCGATCTCGTGCGCCGAGTTCGACAGGTGCTCGAGGCCCAGCGTGTTGGCGAGCCGCTTGGCCGGGTCGATGGTGACGACGACCGCGTTCCGGCCACGGCGCGCGCCTTCGATGGCGAGGGTCGCCGCCGTCGTGGTCTTGCCGACACCACCCGTGCCACAGCAGAGGATGACGTGGCGCTCGGTGACGAGCTCGGCCGGCGCGGTCACGACGTGCCGATGTCGGCCAGCGCGCCGATGCCGAGCACCAGCTCGTCGGCCAGCAACTCGATCTCGGTGGGTCCGACGTCGGCGGTGAAGAAGTAGGGGAGGCGCAGCTGTGGCAGCGCGAGCCGCTCGGCGAGACGTACGCGCTGCTCGTCCTGGCGACGGGCAAGGTCGGCGCGGAACGTGGCCGCGCCGATGAACGCGTCCCGCTCGGTCGGGGTGATCGCCACCCCGGCGAGCGCGGCGTCGTCCTCCACGTCGCCGTCGAGCGCGAGCGGGGGGATGCACTGGTTCACGACGATCGGGCCCAGGGCGACGCCGGCGCGGTCCTCGACCGCGTACGCGGTGTCGACCAACTCGTTGACCGGGGTCTCCTCGGGCAGCGTCACCAGGAGCACCTGGCATCGGCTCGAGTCGGAGAGCAGCTCGACCACCTCGGCGGCCTGCTTCTGGATGGGCCCGACCTTCACCGCGTCGAGCAGCCCCCGGGCCGAGAGGAGGAACGAGACGGCGTGCCCGGCCGCCGGTGCGTCGAGCACGATCAGATCGGCGGCGCGAGCCTGCTCGAGCTGCTTCACCTTGCCGAGCACGAGGATGTCGCGCATGCCGGGCACCGCGGTCGCGACCACGTCGAGGGCACCCGACCGAGTGAGACGCTTCGAGATCCGTCGCATACCGTGGGCATCGAGGTACTCGAGCAGGGCGTCGTCGGGGGTGAGGGTCCGGGCCCGCACCCGCGGTCGGAGCTCCGCTTCCTCGTAGGTGAGCGGAGCTTCGCCGAAGCACGCCGCCAATCCCGATTTGCCCTCGACCTCGACGATCAGCACGCTCATCCCCGTGCGGGCCGCTGCGGTGGCCAGCGCGGCGGTCACCGTCGTCTTGCCGACCCCACCCTTGCCCGCCACGATCACGACCCGGGAGGCCGCGCAGAAGCGCTCGAGGTCCATGGTCACCGATGCTACGGGAGTCCCCATCTTGCGCCGGGTGCGTGTCGGCATGCGTCGCGGTGTCGCACTGCTCGCGATCGTCGTCGCGGTCTCGGTGCTCGCGCTCGACACCCTCGCCGGCGCGGCAACGCCGCCGGTCGGCAAGCGCGGCATCGACGTCGTGCAGATCGAGGGCTACCTCGACCCGCCCAACGTCTCGCTGATCCTCGACGCCATCGCGGAGGCCAACGCACGGCGATCGACGCTGCTGATCCTGCAGGTCAAGTCGTCGGGCGCGATCGACACCGACATCGAAGAGGTGGTGCGGGCGATCCAGCGGTCCCGCGTCCCCGTCGCCGTGTGGGTGGGCCCGTCGGGCGCCGACGCCAAGGGCGCGGCCACGATCCTGCTGCAGGCTGCGCACCTGGCGTTCGTCTCGCCGGGGTCCGGAGCCGGACCCGGCCAACCGGTTCGCCTCGACGACCCCGGCGCGAGCACGCGCGGTGGGCGTCGCCGACCGCCTGGCGGCGTTGGCCGAGCGCAACGGTCGCGATCCTGAGGGCGCACGCAAGCTCGCGAGCACGCGGCTGGGCTCGCGCGCGGCGCGCGCCGTCGGCGCCACCGACGGCGTTCGCCCCACCATCGGCGAGCTCATCGTGCAGCTCGACAAGAAGAAGGTCACGACCGCGGCGGGCGAGCTCACGCTCTCGACCGCCACGGTGATCGGCGCGGGCAAGGATCGGCGCCGTCAGCCCAACCAGGAAGTCGTGTTCAACCGGCTCGGCCTCGGCGAGTCGCTGCTGCACCGGTTGATCAGCCCGTCGATCGCGTACTTCCTGATCGTCGTCGGGCTCGCGCTGATCGTGTTCGAGTTCTACACCGCGTCCATCGGCCTCGCCGGTCTGGTCGGTGCGCTGTGCCTCATCGGCGCGTTCGTGGGCTTCTCGCACCTCCCGGTGCACTGGTGGGCGCTCGGGCTCCTCTTCGTCTCGCTGTTCGGGTTCGCCATCGACGTGCAGGCCGGTGGCCTCGGCATCTGGACCCTCATCGCCACCGTCTGCCTCGTCACCGGCTCCTGGTTCCTCTACGGCGGCGCCTCGCCGCTGCGCCCGTCGTGGTGGGTGTTCGTCGTGGTGATCGGCGGGACCATGCTCTTCATGATCGGAGGCATGACCGCCATGATCCGGTCCCGGTTCTCGACGCCCACGGTGGGCCGCGAAGGCATGGTCGGCGAGGACGGCGTGGCCGAGGTGGCCGTCGACCCCGACGGGGTCGTCCTCATCCGGGGCGCCCGTTGGCGGGCCCGCACCAACCGGGCCACGCCGATCGAGGCCGGTCAGCCGGTGAAGGTCGTGTCGGTCGAAGGCCTGGTGCTCGAGGTCGAACCGCCCGAGGGCGGGGCCGAGGACTACCGCGACCGGGCCCGCAACCGACGGTCGAAATCCCACGACTGAGATCTGACCCCTTGTCAGATCCGGGGCGGTCGGAGTAGGTTCCGCGCCGCGAGGCACTCCGAAGGGGGAGGGGGTCCGTGGTCGTCAACACACTCGACACGTGGCGGACGCGTGCGGCATGCCGGGGACCGGAGACGGCCTTGTTCTTCCCGCCGTCCAGCACCGAGCGGCGCGAAGACCGTGACGTGCGCGAGGCCCGGGCCAAGGCGATCTGCCGCGAGTGCCCCGTGCAACGCGAGTGTCTCGACCACGCGGTGCAGTTCGGCGAGGCGCACGGGATCTGGGGCGGGCTGAACGAGCACGAGCGGCGCCAGCTGCTCGAGCTCAGCTACAGCTGACGGGGCCGCGGCCCGGTGACGGGCACCGACCAGCCTGCTCGCCACATCTACACTGTGCAGGTGACGGAGCGAACGAGGTTCGGCTGACATGCCCGACCTCTCGCCCGGGGTGCCCAGCGCGCTCTCGCCGCTCGTGCGCCGCATCGTGGCGCCGAATCCCGGACCGTTCACCGGACCGGGCACCAACACGTACCTCGTCGGCATCGACGAGGTCGCGGTCATCGATCCCGGGCCCGACGACAAGAGCCACATCGACGCCATCATCGGCGCGTCGATGACGGAGCGGGTGCGGTGGGTGCTGCTCACCCACACCCACCCCGACCACGCGCCCGGTACCGCGCGGCTGGTCAAGGCGACCGGTGCCGAGGTGCTGGCCTACGGCAAGCGGCTCGACAAGGACACCACCATCACGCCCGACCGCGTGATCGGTGACGGCGACGTGATCGAGGGCACCGAGTTCGGCCTCGAGGTGTTGCACACGCCCGGGCACGCGCCCAACCACCTCTGCTTCCTGCTCGAGGAGGAGCGCGTCCTCTTCACCGGCGACACCGTGCTCGACGGCATGTTCTCGGTCGTGAGTCCCCAACGCGGCGGTGACATGAACCAGTACCTCGCGTCGCTCGGGCGCATGGAGAAGCTGCGCCTCTCCCGTCTCGCGCCCGGCCACGGCGACGTCATCGACGACGCCCGCCCGCGGATCCAGGAGTACGTCGCCCACCGCCACGACCGGGAGCGCCAGGTGCTGGCGCTGCTGGAGAAGCAGGGACCGGCGAAGATCCCCGACATGGTCACCACGCTCTACGCCGACCGTGAGCTGCACCCGAAGCTGGTCGAGGCGGCGGGGTGGCAGCTCCACGCCCACCTCCTGAAGCTCAAGGGCGAGGGCAGGGTCGTGGGCACGTCCGTCCGCTCCGCCTGGTCGTTGGCCTGAGGTCAGCCCGCGTACCAGATCGGGAGCGTGGGGCGCGAGACTGACTCGCCGACCGCTGGGTGTGTGGACACACCTCGGCCCGGGGTGCCAGCAAGCTGGTCGCGAGGTGCGGGCGTCGGCAGGATCGGCACGACAACGACTCTGGCCATGTTCAGGAGGAACATCCGTGGGCACTCACACGCGACGCTCACGCGTCGCTCGGTTCTGGGCGGCTCTGGCGGCATTCGTCGTCGTCCCCGCGACACTGGCGGTGTCGACGAGCGGGGCGGGAGCAGCCGGTTCCAACACGCTCACCGTGAAGGCGGGTGAGTACACCTACCAGCTCAAGGGCAGCCCCAAGGCTGGGTGGACCCAGATCAACTTCGAGAACGCGGGCGTGGAAGACCACATGCTCGCGATGTTCAAGCTGAAGAAGGGCACCACGAACGCGCAGCTCAAGAAGGCCGTGCTGTCGAGCGACCAGAACGCCCTCGAGAAGATCGCGGCCCCCGGCGGCGATCCGACCGTCTACGCGACGCCGGCGCCGCTGAGCTCGAACGCCTCGACAACCACGATGACGAAGCTCGCGGCGGGCACCTACGGGATGGTGTGCTTCTTCCCTGCACCCGACGGCTCACCGCACGCCGCGCACGGCATGTACAAGGTGTTCAGCGTCTCCGGGAAGTCGAACGCGACGCCACCGTCGGACGGCGTGAGCGAGGTGACGATCACCGACACCGGGATCACTGCGCCCTCGTCCGGCGTGCCGGCGCACGGTTGGGTCAAGGTGACGAACAATGCGACGACCGGCCGTGACCTGACCCTGGCGAAGTACACGTCGGACTCGGCGACGTTCGACCAGGCGAACGCCTACTACAACGAGTACTTCTCGTCGGGCAAGGTGCCCGAGGGTGAGGCACCCGCGACGCTGCAGGGTGGCATCGGGGGCCTGGCGCCCGGTGGCGTCGGCTACTTCCAGGCCGACCTGGACAGCAACGGTCACTACGTCTTCGTCAGCTCGAACAACGACGCGGACAACGACCCGAACCCGCTGCACCTCGACTTCACCGCCGGCTGACTCCACTCGTCACCGATCGCCATGAGCCCGGGCTTCGGCCCGGGCTCGTCGGCGTTCTGGCACCCTGAGCTTCGCGTCACCGCCGAAATTCTTTTCGGAAACGACGGTGGTTTCCTCCGTGATCCACGCGTATCGCCGCGCCCGCGACCCCAAAGTGTCAGGTACCTGATGGAAGACTGATGGTGCCCGCAGAGGGGTGCGGGAGTCGAGCTGTACCCGATCTCAGGAGGGAGACATTTCGTGCGAAACCACACGCGACGCACCCGCGTCGCTCGACTCCGATCCCTGCCGGCGGCGGCCGCCGTCCTCGTCGTGACCGTCGCAGTGGCGATGGTGGCCGCGATGGCGGCCGCGGCCGGATCCAACACACTCGACGTGAAGGCGAGCGAATACGCGTACAAGCTGTCCGGGAAGCCCGTCGCCGGGTGGGTGAAGATCGGCTTCGACAACGTCGGGGTCGAGAACCACATGCTCGCGATCGTCGAGCTGCAGAAGGGCGTCACCGTCGGGCAGCTGAAGAAGGCGGCGAGCTCGGACGACGACAGCGCGTTCCAGAAGATCGCGGCTCCCGGCGCGAACGAGAACGGACCGTCCGGCACGCCCGACCTCCTCGGGCCCAAGCAAGAGACGGCCACGATCACCCGGTTGCCCGCCGGTCACTACGGCATGCTCTGCTTCGTGCCCGCGCCCGACGGCACCCCGCACTTCATGAAGGGGATGATCAAGACCTTCGACGTGAAGAAGGGGAAATCCGACCTGAAGCTCCCGACGACCGTGCGGGACGCCACGCTCACCGACACGGGCATCACGTTCGACACCGACGACATCGGTCGGAACGTGACGGTGGAGGTCACCAACGACGGTCAGGCCGTGCACAGCTTCACGCTGGTGAAGGTGGACGAGGGCCACAGCCTCGACGAGGTGCGTGACTACTTCAACACGCTCTTCGGCGGCCAGGGCGATGTGTCGGCGACGCCGCCGGGACTGATCGTCGGCGGGATCTCGTCGATCGACCCCGGGAAGACGGCCTATCTGGAGCAGACGCTCGAGCCCGGTCACTACGGCTACGTCAGCACGCAGGGCGACAGCCCCGACGACGACTACGCCAAGGGCCTCCACGGCGAGTTCGACGTCAAGTAGGCGATGGTCACGCGATCACGAGCCCGGGCTCCGGCCCGGGCTCGGGCGCGTGACGTGCCGTCAGCGTTCGAGCTGGGCGACCAGGTCGAGGATGCGCGCCGTGCAGCCCGCCATCTCGATCGGTGGGAGCAGCTCGTCGGTGATCCGCGCCGCGAGCTCGGTGAACGCGCGACCAGCGGGGCTGTCGGGCGTCGTCGAGCACGACCGGGCGGCCGACGTCGCCACCGGTGGACACCGCGGGCTCGATCGGGATGCGCGCCACCAGCGGCACGCCGATCTCCTCAGCGAGCGCGGCGCCGCCGCCTTCGCCGAACAACGCGTGGCGCGAGCCGTCGGGCGCGACGAACTCGCTCATGTTCTCGACCACGCCGACGACCTTCATGTAGGAGCGGCGGGCCATGTCGGCCACGCGCGTCGCCACCTTCTGGGCCGCACGCGCCGGTGTGGTGACCACGAGCATCTCGGCCTGCGGCAGCATGCGGGCGAGACCCATCTGCACGTCGCCGGTGCCCGGGGGCATGTCGATGAGCAGGTAGTCCATGTCGCCCCAGCGCACGTCGGTGAGGAACTGCTCGAGCGCCTTGGTGAGGATGAGGCCGCGCCACATGAGGGCGGTGCTCTCGTCGTCGACGAGGAAGCCCATCGACACGATCTTGAGCACGCCGTCGCCGACGGCGAGCACGTTGGGTTCGATCTTGCCGTCGCTGCCACCGAGACGGCCCTCGACACCGAGCATGCGGGGCACGCTGAAACCCCAGATGTCGGCGTCGAGCACGCCGACGGTCAGCCCGCTCGCGGCGAGCGCGGCGGCGAGGTTCACGGTGACGGACGACTTGCCGACGCCGCCCTTGCCGCTCGCGACCGCGAGGACGCGGGTGGTCGACGGCACCTCGGTGGGGTTGGCGTGCTCGCGCGCGTTGAACCGCGCCCGTTGCATCGCCGCCGACTTCTGCTCCGGCGTCATCTCGCCGTACTCGACCTTCACCGCGCTCACGCCAGGAAGGCCGCGCACCTTCGACTCGACGTCCTGGCGGATCTGCGCCCGCAGCGGACAGCCGACGGTGGTGAGCGCGACGGTGACCACGACGTCGCCGGCGGGGCCCACCCGGATGTCGTCGACCATCCCCAGGTCGACGATCGAGGCGTGCAGCTCGGGGTCGATCACCCCGGCGAGCATGTGCCGGACGTCGTCGGCCGACGGCGGGGGACCCGGGACCGGCTCGTGGACCGGAGCGCCCGGGTCGTCGGGGTCAGGCGTGTGCATCATGCTGATTAATACAGGCTACATCTTGAAAATATGCCCGGGCCCGGGTACCGTCAAGGCCGTGAACCGGCGCGAATCCGAGCACCAGCTGGCGGTGCTCAAGGCTCTCGGCGACGAGACGCGCTACGCGATGTACGAGGAGCTCGCCCGCTCCACGGCCGCCCTCTCGGCGTCCGAGCTGGCCGAGCGACTGGGGATCCACGCCAACACCGTGCGCCTCCACCTGGAGCGCCTGCGCGAAGTGGGCCTGGTCGACGTCGAGGCCGTGCACCGCGGCACCGTCGGCCGGCCGCAGCACCTCTACTTCCTGAGCGCGGGCGCGCCCGGGCTGGGCTTCGACCCACCCGCCCACGCGCTGCTGGCCGGCCTCCTCGCGGCCATGGCCGAGCGGGTCGGCGCCGACGCCGACGACGCCACCGCGACCGGACGGGTCTGGGGCACCGACGCGGGCACCCGCACCCGGGCCCGGAGCTGCCTCGGGGCGCTGGAGGCCGAGCTCACCAAGCTGGGCTTCGAGCCTGCGCTCGAGACCGACGGCTCCGACGGCGGTCCGGCCCGGATCGAATTCCTGCACTGTCCGTTCCGGGAGCTGGCCGAGGCCTACCCCGAGCTGGTGTGCAACCTCCACCGGGGCCTGTGCGAAGGCGTCGTCGACGCCGTCGGCGGGGGAACAGTCGACGAGTTCGCGACGTTGTACGACCCTGAGCCGTGCCACGTGACGGTAGGGCTGGGGTCGACCCCCGGATAAGCTGATCCCCGTACCCCCTGAGCACACCTGCGAGGTTCGATGTTCTCCGTCCAGGACGCCACCACCGTCTTCACCCTCACCGACGCCGCCAGCGACAAGGTGAAGAGCCTGATCACGGCCGAAGGCAACCCCGACCTCGTCCTGCGCGTCGCGGTCCGCCCCGGCGGCTGCTCGGGCTTCAGCTACGAGATGTTCTTCGACACCGACATCGCCGCCGACGACATCAAGGCGGAGCACGGCGGGGTCACCGTGGTCATCGACCCGGCCAGCGCAACCCACCTCGGCGGGGCGGAGCTCGACTTCAAGGACGGCCTCCAGGGCGCGGGGTTTGCCATCAACAACCCCAACGCCCAGCGCAGCTGCGGCTGCGGCCAGAGCTTCAGCTAGCGCCTCCTCTTCACCGACCCCTTGCCGCGCGCCGCCGAGGCGCTGCGTCAGCGGGGGGCGACGAGCGCGTCGAGCAGAGCCTTCATCTCGGTGCCGCCGAACGCGCCGTCGATGCGCGACTGCACGGTGCCGGCGGCGTCGATCCCGAACAGCCACGGCTCACTCGGCAGTCGCCACGCCTCGACCGTCGAGATCAGCGCGGTACCGGTCGGCTTCTGGTAGATCTCGATGTGCACGGGCACGATCTGGTCGCCGTACGACTTGATGGTGTCGAGGAACTCGTCGAGCACCGGCGCGCAGTACTGCGACTGGCAGCGCGCCGGGGTCGCGAACAGCGCGGCGACGGGCTTGCCCGCGCCGATCACGGTCGACAACGACTGCGTGTGCAAGCGAGCACATGGGATCACGCGTGCAGATCGGGTCGACCCCGAGGGTGTCGGCCGTCGTGGGCGATGGGTCGCGCGGCGCGGCTTCGCCCGGGACCACGGCTGTGGGCGCCGGTTGGACCGCGATCGTGAACGGCACCTTCTGGCCCTGCGCGCGGGCTTCGACCTGCCACGTGCCCGCGACGTCGAACACGGGCCGGGCCACGTAGACCCCGCGCCCCTTGGGGAGGCCGGCGCGATCGAACGCGGGCTTCTGCACCTGCGACCACGGGCCGCCCTTCTGGCGGAACCGCACCGTCACCGACGGTCCGCTGGCGTACTGGATCCCCTTCGCGGTGCTGTGCGAGAGCGCGAACACGAGGCGTTGCGGCTGCGGCGATGCGGCGAGGTCGCTGCTCAACACCAGCGGGAAGAAGGTCTTGGGGTCCGGAGCCGAGGACTCACCCGCCCACGCGGCATCGCCGAACGAGCTCGCGACGACGAGTCCACCGGCCGCACCGAGCGCACCACCGAGGAACGCACGGCGTGAACGAGCGCCGGGAGAGAGGGGTGCGGGAGGCATCCCCCTATCCTGCCTGCCCGTGAGCGGAACTGGGCATCGGGTGCAGTTCTCGTGCAACGGCGACCAGGTCGAGGTCGAGGTGGCTCCCGGCGAGTCGCTGCTCTCGGTGTTGCGCGAACGGCTCGGTGTGGTCTCGCCCAAGGACGGGTGCGCACCGCAGGGGCAATGCGGGTGTTGCACGGTGCTGGTCGACGGTGAGGCACGCGTCGCGTGCGTCACGCCGGCGACGCGAGTCGCGGGCCGGTCGGTGCTGACGGTCGAGGGTCTCGAGCCCGCGGTGCGCGACGACCTCGCGTCGCGCTTCGTGGCGACGGGTGGTTCGCAGTGCGGGTTCTGCACGCCCGGGATCCTCGTACGACTGGCCGCGGCCGCGGCGAAGGGCAAGACCCGCCGGGTCGACCTCGACCGCGCCCTCGCCGCGCACCTGTGCCGCTGCACCGGTTGGCAGTCCGTGTACGAGGCGGCCGAGGGAGCACCACCGGCGACGCGGGAGCGAGACCTCGACGCCGCGGCCCGGCGCGCCGCACTCGAGGGAGGGGCGTCACAGCGGGTGGGGGTCCTCGTGCCCCTGGGGGACGGCGGCTTCGCCGACGACGGCGCGCCCGCGCGACGCCCTCGTCGCGGTGCCGCTCCCGCCGGGGTCGACCGCGACCGCCGTCGACGCCGTGGGGATGTCGTGGGTGGTCGCCGAGTCGTTGCTCGAAGCGCGCGCGCTCGCGGGCAAGGTGCAGGGCCGGCGCACGACCGTCGAGCCCGCGCCACCGCTCGCGCTGCCGGTACCCGCGGCCGACGGCGTGCGCCTCAGCACCTCGTGGGTCGAACCGGCGTACCTGGAGCCCGACGCGTCGTGGTGCGTCCCTGGCGGCGACCCGGTGTCGCCGCTCGCCAACGGTGGCGCGTTCGGAGGCAAGGTCGCCTCGCCGGTGGGCGCGGCCGCGCGCGAGCTCGCCGACCGCACCGGCCGCGCCGTGCGGGTGGTCTACGCCCGCGAGGACGTCGTGCGCCTCGGGCCCAAGCGACCCCCCATCGCCGCGACGGCGTGGTTCGACGGCGCGACGGCGCACGTGCGCGGCGCGGTCGTGGGCGATCCGCATGCGTTCACCGTGCCGATCGGGTGGCCGTACCGGATCGAGGAAGAAGGCGACTGGACGAGCGTGACCGTCCCCGGCCCCGCAACCGCGTCGACTGCGCGCGCCGCGGGCCTCGCCGAGCGCGCGGTGCTGCTCGAAGGGGCGTTGCAGGTCGCCGGTGCCGACCGCGTCGCGCTGGCGCGGGACGATCGGGGCGCGTCCGTGCTCCTCGACACGTGTGTCGCCGCCGACGGGGGAGCGCTCGCCGGTGCCCGCGTGACGCTCGGGGAGTCGGGGCGCGTCGAGCACGTCCTCGTGCGCGTGGCCGCGGGGGACGTGCTCGACGACGTCGTGCTCCGTTCCTACGCGATCGGCGCGGTGCACATGGCGCTCGGGTGGGTGCTCACCGAAGGGCTCGCCGTCGATCCCGAGGGGGGCGAGGTGCACGATCTCACCATCCGTTCGTTCGGGATCCTGCGGGCGAAGGACACGCCGCCGATCGACGTCGAGCTCGTCGACGATCCCGGCCCGTCGCTCCCGCGCGCTTCCGACGCCGTGTTCGCCGCGGTCGCCGCCGCGACGTGGAACGCAGTGACGGACGCCGACGGGGTGCGGCCGGAGTCCTTCCCCGCTTCCGCGACGCGCGCGGCCGCCGCGCTACGCCGCTGACGCCACCGCGCTCGCCCGCGCCGCGGAGCGGAACATCAGCACACTGACCACCAGGGTCCAGAGTGCGAACGCCAGGAAGCCGCCGAACCCCAGGGAGAAGAAGACGTCCTTCGTCGACGCGATGCCGCCGCCCGCCGCGAGGAACACGAGCGCGATCAGCGCGCCGATCCAGCCGATGGCTCGGGGCAGGACTCCCGACCGGATGATCACCTTCGCGAACGCGCCCGTGAACAGGGCCAGACCCATCGCGCCCGCCGCGATCAGGTTGTTCGTGAGCAGGTAGAGCGTCCGCGTATTGCTCGCGCCCAACGACTTCGGACCGAGGATTGCCATGACGCTGAGCAGCACGGCACTCACGTTGGCCATCGCCAGCGCGAACACCGCGCCCCCGGTGGCCGCCACCGCGAACATCGGCTCGCCACCCTCGGCGCGCCGCATGAGTCGCCACACCGCGCCCACCCAGCCGAGCAGCACGATCGATCCGAGCGCGCCGATGAACCCGGCCCAGCGGATCTGGTCGCGCTGGTCGACCAGGAACTCCGCGACCTTCCCGACCGGGTCGTCCGGCTTCGGCACGCTGCCCTGCATCAGTGCGCTCACCGCGAGCAGGACGACCCCCACGATGCCGGCGAGCGCGAGCGACCGCTCAGGTCCCCTCTCGTCCACGAGTCCCCCTCCCGTCGAACGCCCGTCCAAGGGTGCGCCCGACTCGGGGCATTTGCAAGCACTGGACGATTTCGACGCCGCGCTAGTGTCGCCCCATGACGGGTGGCGGCATCGTGATGGTCGTGCTGATGATCCTCATCCTGCCCGTGGCAGTGATGCTGGGCGGCGCGATCTGGAGCGCGCTGATGGGGTTCCTGCTCTCCGAGAACGCCGGCCCGGGCGACGAGGCCGAAGCAGCCTGAGCCGTTATTCGCCGGGCGACCAGCGCGGCGATCCGAAGCGGTAGCCGACCGACCGCACGGTCTGGATCAGGCTCGCGTGTTCCTCGCCGAGCTTCGCCCGCAGGCGCCGCACGTGGACGTCGACCGTGCGCGCGCCGCCGTAGTACTCGTAGCCCCACACGCGTGAGAGCAGCTGCTCACGGGTGAACACCTTGCTCGAGTGCGTGGCGAAGAACTTGAGGAGCTCGTACTCCATGTAGGTGAGGTCGAGCGGCTTTCCACTGAGCGCGGCCTGGTAGGTCTCGAGGTTCAGCACGAGATCGCCGTACTCGACGATCTCGGGACGCGAGCCCCGGCCGGTGCGCCAGAACAGGTGCCGCAGCCGCGCCTCGAGCTCCTTCTGGTGGAACGGAGCGAGGCAGAAGTCGTCGAAGAGGTCTTCGCGCATCTCGAGCTCGGCGAGCTGCGCGCCCGACACCAGCAGGAGCACCGGCTCGAGTGTGCTGTCGCGCTTGCGCAGTGCGCGGCAGATGCCGAACGCGCCCTCGGGATCCTCGTCGGCACAGACGACCGCGCCGGCCCAGCCCTCGCTCGGTTCCGACTGCGTGGCGACGGACGCGTTCGCGACGGCCTTCCACGGGTAGCCCGCGAGGTCGAGCGTCTGCGCGAGCAACGGCGGCGGCGGGTCCGGGAAGACCAGCAGGGGCTCGGGTGCCATCAGAGCGATCCCAGGTACCGGTCCAGCTCCCAGGGCGAGACGTGCGACTTGTAGTCCTGCCACTCCGACCGCTTGTTGCGGATGAAGTAGTCGAACACGTGCTCCCCCAGTGCTTCGGCGACCAGCTCGGATTCTTCCATGGCCGTGACCGCTTCGGCGAGGTTCTGGGGCAGCGACCCGATCCCTTCGGCGGCGCGCTCCTCGGGGGTCATCTCGTAGATGTTGTTGGTCGCCTCGGGCGGGAGGTCGTAACCCTCCTCGACGCCCTTCAGACCGGCTGCGAGCATCAGCGAAAACGCGAGGTACGGGTTGCACGCCGGGTCGGGGGAGCGGAACTCGATGCGGGTCGAGCTCTCCTTGCCCTTCTTCGGTGCGGGCAGCCGCACGAGCGCCGACTCGTTGTTGCGCGCCCAGCAGACGTGCACGGGCGCCTCGTAGCCGGCGACCAACCGCTTGTACGAGTTCACCGTCTGGTTGGTGACCGCGGTGATCTCGCGTGCGTGCGTCAGCAGCCCGGCGATGAAGCACTTGCCGACCTTCGACAGACCGAACTCGTCACCCGGATCGTGGAACGCATTGACGTCGCCCTCGAACAGCGACACCTGCGTGTGCATGCCCGAACCGAACGCGCCCTCGATGGGCTTGGGCATGAACGTGGCGTACACACCGAGCTCGTTGGCGACCTGCTTGACGACCTGGCGGAACGTCATGACGTTGTCGGCCATCGTGAGCGCGTCGGTGTAGCGCAGGTCGATCTCGTGCTGGCTCGGTCCGAGCTCGTGGAAGCTGTACTCCACCGGGATGCCCATCGCCTCGAGCGTGACGATCGTCTGGCGCCGGAGGTCGCTCACCATGTCCTGTTGGGTGAGGTCGAAGAATCCGGCGGTGTCGAGCGGCACCGGTGGCGGGTTGGCCGACTCGAAGATGAAGAACTCCATCTCGGGCGCGGTGTAGAAGGTGAAGCCCTTGTCGCGTGCGCGCTCGAGGTTGCGCTTGAGCACGTAGCGGGGGTCGCCCTCGAACGGCTCCTCCGACAGGTGCTTGATGTCGCAGAACATGCGCGCCACCGGGGCGTCCTCGCCCCGCCACGGCACGATCTCGAAGGTGCTCGGGTCGGGGAGCGCCAGCATGTCGGATTCCTGGACCCGGCTGTAGCCCTGGATGGCCGAGCCGTCGAACGTCATGCCCTCTTCGAGGGCCGTCTCCAGCTCGGCGGGAGTGATGGCGAAGCTCTTCAGGGAGCCCAGCACGTCGGTGAACCACAGGCGGACGAACCGGACACCGCGCTCTTCGACCGTCCGCAGGACGTAGTCGAGCTGCTGCTGCATGCGAGCAGTCTACGGACGTGGGCGTACGCTCCCCGAGGCCGGATCGGGCCAGAAACAGAGCGTTCATGTTCGGGCAATGGAGCGGAAATCGCGGCCGATGAGGCTGGGCTCTTCCACAGCCGGAAGTGGGCCGGACACTGGCCAGGGCGCGCTGAGCGTCCGAGGACGAACGAGGATCAGGAGACGAGCGTGACCTACAAGGCCGAGTACATCTGGATCGACGGGACGGAGCCGACCGCCCGCCTCCGGTCGAAGACCAAGATCCTCGAGGACGGCAAGGAGCTCCCGATCTGGGGCTTCGACGGGTCGAGCACCAACCAGGCCCCGGGCAGCAACTCCGACTGCGTGCTGCAGCCGGTTGCGTCGTACTCCGACCCGATCCGCGGCGGCGACGACGTACTCGTGATGTGCGAGGTGCTGCTCCCCGACATGACGCCGCACGAGACCAACAACCGCGCGCTGCTGCGTCCGATCGCGGAGAAGTTCGCCGGGCAGGAGCCCCTGTTCGGCATCGAGCAGGAGTACACGTTCTTCAAGGACGGACGCCCGCTCGGCTTCCCGCCCAACGGCTTCCCCGCGCCGCAGGCCTTCTACTACTGCGGCGTCGGCGCCGACGAGGTGTACGGCCGCGACGTGGTCGAGGCGCACCTCGAGGCGTGCCTCGACGCCGGCATCGCCCTCTCGGGCATCAACGCCGAGGTCATGCCCGGCCAGTGGGAGTTCCAGGTGGGTCCGGTGAGCCCGCTCGACGTGTCCGACCAGCTGTGGGTGGCCCGCTGGCTGCTCTACCGGATCGCGGAGGACTACGGCATCTCGGCCACGCTCGACCCGAAGCCGGTGAAGGGCGACTGGAACGGCGCGGGCGCGCACACCAACTTCTCGACCAACGCGATGCGTGAGGCCTACGACCCGATCATCGCCGCGTGCGAGGCGCTCGGCGCGAAGTCGCAGGAGCACGTGGCTGCCTACGGCGCCGACATCGAGCACCGCCTGACCGGGAGCCACGAGACGGCCCCGTGGTCGGAGTTCAGCTACGGCGTCTCCAACCGCGGTGCGTCGGTGCGCATCCCGTGGCAGGTCGAGATCGACAAGAAGGGCTACATCGAGGACCGGCGTCCGAACGCGAACATGGACCCGTACCTCGTGACCAAGATGATCACGGACACCGTCTGCAGCGCCCTGGCGTAGCGAGGCGAGCACTCGACACGGGCCCGGTTCGCGGACAGGATCTCCTGGTCCGCGCGCCGGGCCTTCGTCGTCCCGGAGCGGAGCGATCACCGAGAAAGGTGGTGAGTCGTGGCGACTCCCAGTGACGTCCTGAAGATGCTCTCGGACGAGGAGGTCGACATCGTCGACATCCGCTTCTGCGACCTTCCCGGGCTCATGCAGCACTTCTCGATCCCCGCGCACGAGCTCAGCGAGGACGTCTTCGAGGACGGTCTCGGCTTCGACGGCTCGTCGATCCGCGGGTTCCAGGAGATCCAGGAGTCGGACATGCTCCTGATCCCCGACCCCGACACCGCGGTCATCGACCCGTTCACCAAGCACAAGACGCTCAACATCAACTGCTTCGTGCAGGACCCCGTCACCGGCGAGTCCTACAGCCGCGACCCGCGCTACATCGCGAAGAAGGCGGAGGACTACCTGCGGGGCACCGGCATCGCCGACACCGCCTACTTCGGTCCCGAGGCCGAGTTCTACATCTTCGACTCGGCGCGCTTCGACCAGAACCAGTACTCGGGCTTCTACTACCTCGACTCGATCGAAGGCGTGTGGAACTCGGGCCGCGCCGAGGAGCTCGACGGCTCACCGAACCTCGGGTACAAGGTCCGGTACAAAGAGGGGTACTTCCCTGTCTCGCCGATGGACCAGTACCAGGACCTCCGCTCGGAGATGCTCATGGTGCTCGAGCAGGTGGGCATCCCGATCGAGGTGCAGCACCACGAGGTCGGCACCGCGGGACAGGCCGAGATCGACATGCGCTTCGACACGCTGTCGTCGATGGCTGACAAGTTGATGCTCTACAAGTACGTGGTGAAGAACGTCGCGCACGCGGCCGGCAAGACCGTCACGTTCATGCCCAAGCCGCTGTTCCAGGACAACGGATCCGGCATGCACGTGCACCAGTCGCTGTGGAAGGGCGGTGAACCGCTGTTCTTCGACGAGAAGGGCTACGCCGGTCTGTCCGACATCGCGCGCTGGTACATCGGTGGTCTCCTCGCGCACGCACCGTCGCTGCTCGCGTTCACCAATCCCACCGTGAACTCGTACAAGCGGCTGGTACCGGGGTACGAGGCGCCGGTGAACCTCGTGTACTCGCAGCGCAACCGCTCGGCCGCGGTGCGCATCCCGCTCTACTCGAAGAGCCCGAAGGCGAAGCGCATCGAGTTCCGCTGTCCCGACCCGTCGTGCAACCCGTACCTCGCGTTCTCCGCGTTGCTGATGGCCGGACTCGACGGCATCCAGAACCGCATCGAGCCGCCCGCGCCGCTCGACCGCGACCTCTACGACCTCCCGCCGGAGGAGCTGGCCAAGGTGCCGCAGGTGCCCGGTTCGTTGCCCGAGGTGCTCGACGCGCTCGAGACCGACCACGAGTACCTGCTCGCGGGTGGTGTGTTCACGCTGGACGTGATCGAGACGTGGATCGACTACAAGCGCGTCAACGAGGTCGACGCCCTGCGCCTGCGCCCGCACCCGTGGGAGTTCTACCTCTACTACGACATCTAGGTCGGCGCGTTCGCCGACCTTCGGAGGCATGGGTTGGCGGGAGCGACGGGAGAGATGGGCCTCCACGCGATCGAGGAAGCCCGGATCGGAGTGCCCGGTGTAGTCGGCGACGCTCGCACTGACTCGCCCGCGTCGATGCGTACCGAGGTTTCGAGTGGCGAACTGCACTTGCGACCTTGTCGCGCCGTCCTCGATCGGCACTTGGAGGCACCGTGACGGAATGGAGTTGGGAGGCTTTTCACAGCATTGGGACGCACCCCGTCGCGTTGGGCTCTGGACGGGAGCTGATCGGTCACTTCTGACCTGGGTGGTCGCGCTCGGGCCGGACATCTCGAAACGTTCGGCGGCCAAAGCGGCCCCAGGCCAGGAACCCCGCCATGGTCATGTACGCCAGATTGAGGGCCACGCCCAACGGCTCGTGGCGGCGGAGATGTGTTGCCATCGCACCAACCATGAGGAGTTCGATACCGACGGCATCCAGCGGCACCAGGACCGGCGCGATGTCGAACCCACCAGGCAGGATCAGGCCCGCCGCGGCCAGAGCCTCGAGGACGCCGAGGCCTTTCACGAAGCCGACGCTGGCGTCGGCGGTCCATCCTCCGAGGGGCACGGTGGCCAGCTTCTCCTTGGGTACGAGCAGCTTGGCGCTACTGCTGAGCAGGAAGACACCGGCCAGGAGTCCGGCATCGATCCACAGCGCGGCGTTCATCGGTCCCCGCACGGTGCTCGTCGCCTGCGACCGCGACCAACTCCCGCCCTCGGACACCTCGGATCCACCCCGCCACGGGGCTTCGCGTGGTTGTTCGATCGCACGCCTCAGACCTTCGGCTTCGGTTCGCAGATACCGCTCGGTGAGCCGGCCGGTCAGGAGCCCGGCCAGCCGCGCGAGCGGTCCGGTCTGTTCAAGGGCGAGGTCGACCTTCGTGGTCCCGTCGCGCTGCGCGCTGAGAATGTGACGCGCGACGGCGCTCACGCCGGCCGAGTGGCTCTTCCAGGTGAAGCAATGCGGTGCATCAACCTCGGTCACGGTCCAGGTCATGGGCGCAATCCAAGGTTGGTGAAGTCGAAAACAGTTCCCAGTGGCGAGCGGCGCGGCGGTGATCGGTTCGACGCGGCGTACCGATGACGTCCAACGCGGCCAGGTCGACACGTCGGCGAGGACGCTCCACACCTCGTTCGGCGGAGCATCGATGTGGATGGTCGTGCTGTGTTTCATTGGATCTCCCTTCCGTCGCGTGCCCCGCTCCGTGGCCCTGTTCTTCCGCCGGCCATACGAGTTGCGGGCCGCGACGACACGACTCGGTCTCGCGCTTCGGTGCTGCATCGAGGCGGCCGGTCGACTTCAGCTCGATGAGATCCGACCCGTTGCGGACGCCTCCGGATCGGGCTACCCCTGTCGGGAGTCGAAGAATCGGTCGCAGCGGGAAGAACAACTGGGTTTGCCACATCCGGCCGTGCCCCCGTGGAGTGGCCCCGCGGGCGGCTCCGGTGCGCGAACCCTCGAAGTCCCGATGCCCCGCGCTGTGTTCGTGCATCCACAACGATCTGCACGATGGCGCACACGCGGCCGACGCAGGAGGTCACGTCGACTCGATCGTCGCGGTCTCGCCACCGTTCTGTCGCGATCTCACAACATGATCGCGACAGCCTGCGCCGTCACGTAGTTGTTCGACTGGGTAGCTCGTATGGCGACGATGCAGCAGACCGGAGCAGAGCGGTGCTTCGATGACATCTATGTACAACCCCATCCGCGGGCCTACTACGCGGCCCTGGGTGCGCTCGACTACGAGGTGCCCGAGCACGGCGTCAGGGTGTTCGCGAGGGTGTTGGCGGCGATGGCAGTGCTACGAGCTCGCCGAAGCGGACCGTGCGTTCTTCGCCGAGCACCGAGACGACAACCGGACACGGGTCGTGGGCTTCGACGCAGCCGCGCCGGCGATCGGCTACGCAACACGTACGAGCCGGTAGCGAGCTGCCTCGAGCAGTTCGGGTTGGTGACCGAACACCTGTCGGACCTGACGTATCCGCAACGGCGTTTCGCGGACGCCGCGGAACGCGAGTACGCGCTCGGCGAGCTCTCCACCCTCGGCGTGGACCCTACCGGCAAGGAGGCGGAGGGTCGTTACCATGTGAGCCTCTACGTATCCGCTCCGCGCGCCGACGCCGAGCGCGCCTCGGTGCAGTCGCGCTCGCAGACCTGGCAACCTGACCACATGGCGCCGTCGTCCGGATCGAGAGGAGACACCATGCTCGAGACCATCCCGGATCGACACCCGAGTCGGATTCGCGCACATCACGCGCTCGGAGAAGATCGCGGTCGGGTCCGACAAGGACTGGCCGCGCCACTCCGTCGACGTGATCGGGTACCTCGTGCCGGGTGAGGTGAAGGCCTTCGCGGAGAGAGCGACGCGCAAGCAGCGCGCCTGGATCACGAGCTGAGACGAGACCAGTCATGTACGAGCTGAAGATCACTGGTGGCACCATCGTCGACGGTACGGGGCGTCCCGGGTTCGTCGGCGACGTGGCGATCGAGGATGGTGTCATCGTCGCGGTCGGCGAGCACGTCGCGGGCGACGCGGCGGAGGTCATCGATGCCTCGGGATGCGTCGTGGCGCCGGGCTTCGTCGACATCCACACCCACTACGACGGCCAGGTGACGTGGGATCCGGTGCTCGACCCGTCGGCCAGCCATGGCGTCACCACCGTCGTCGTCGGCAACTGTGGTGTCGGCTTCGCGCCGGTCCGCCCGGGCGGGCAGGAGCGCCTGGTCGAGATCATGGAAGGCGTCGAGGACATCCCGGGCACCGCGTTGCACGAAGGCATCCAGTGGAGCTGGGAGACGTTCCCCGAGTACCTCGACGCGCTCGACCACCTCGAGTTCTCGATGGACGTCGCCGCGTTCCTGCCGCACGTGCCGCTGCGCGTCTACGTGATGGGTGAGCGCGGCGCCGCCAACGAGGACGCGACCGCCGACGACATCGCCGAGATGGCACGCCACGTGCGCGAGTCGATCGCAGCCGGCGCGGTCGGCTTCTCGTCGTCGCGCTCGCTCAACCACAAGGACCTCGACGGCGAGTACGTGCCCGGCACGTTCGCCGCGGCCGACGAGCTCATCGGCCTCGCGCAGGCCGTCGTCGACGCGGGCGGTGGTCTGTTCGAGGTCGTGCCGCAGGGCGAGACCGAGGGCGATGCCGACCTCGTCCTGGGCGAGGTCGAGCTCATGGGGAAGGTGTCGGAAACGACGGGTGTGCCGCTGTCGTTCCTGCTCGTGCAGTCGCGCCTCGATCCCGACCTGTGGCGTCGACAGCTCGAGCTGGTCGAGAAGGTGAACGCCAACGGTGCGCACGTCAGCGCGCAGGTCGCGGCGCGCCCCGGCGGCCTGCTCATGGGCGCGGCGAGCTACCACCCGCTCATGCGCCGCCCCACGTACCGCCGGCTCGAGGACACGCGTTCGCTCGAGGACCTCCTGGCCGAGCTGCAGAAGCCGGAGGTGAAGGCAACGATCCTCGCCGAGGACGACCTTCCGCCCGACCCGCACCGGCAGTACGAGTCGCTGGCCGACAACGCGCCCTACCTGTGGGGGAGCGTGTACCCGCTCGGCGACCCGCCCGACTACGAGCCGCTCGCCGAGCTCTCGATCGCTGGTCGAGCCGCGTCGAGCGGGCGCGACCCGTTCGACGTGTTCTACGACCACCTGGCCGCGGGGGAGCTGTTGCTCGGTGCGTTCACCAACTACGCGCAGGCGAGCGAAGACCACCTGGCCGAGATGATCAGCGATCCCAACACCGTCATCGGTCTGTCCGACGGTGGCGCGCACGTGAAGATGATCTGCGACGCCTCCGCGCCCACGTACCTGCTCACGCACTGGGTGCGTGACCGCAGCCGGGGCGAGCGCCTGCCGCTCGAGCTGGTGATCCAGAAGCAGGCGGCGGGTACCGCGGCCGCGGTCGGGCTCCACGATCGCGGCACCGTCGAGGCGGGCAAGAAGGCCGACCTCAACGTGATCGACCTCGACCACCTCACCCTGCACCAGCCGCGGTCGGTCGACGACCTGCCCGCCGGCGGACGGCGCATCCTGCAGGACGCCACCGGCTACAAGGCGACGATCGTCAGCGGTGTGGTCACGCGGCGCGACGACCGGGACACCGGTGCGCGGCCCGGACGCCTGGTTCGCTCGGGTTCCTGACGGGGTCACCGCGGTGATGAGCGGAACGCGTCACCACCGCGCGTGGTAAGACTCCACTCGTCCCGTCGCTTTGCTCGCGACGATTGACGGCTGATCTGGGGGGATCGTGCCCGAGCTACCCGGAGCGCTCGCGGAAGAGATGCCGGTCGAGTCGCCGGAGCCGGAGCCGAGCGGACGCACGACGTCGGACCGTCTCGGCGATCTCACTCGTCAGCAGATCGGCTGGGGTGTCACGGCCGCGGTGTTCATCGCCTGGTGCATCTGGGCGTTCGTCGAGGACGGGACTGCCTTCGTCGCGCTCGCGGGGGCGGGTCTGGCCCAGGGCTCGGTCGTGGCGCTGGCTGCGATCGGCTTCCTCGTGATCGAGAAGGCGACAGGTATCGCCAACTTCGCACAGGGTGACCTGATCACGCTCGGTGCCTTCCTCGGTGTCTGGGCCACCGACCAGGTCGGTCTCGCACCCGACGGACTGGGACTCTCGCTGGGCGTCGGCTACCTCCTCACCCTCGCGATCATGTTCGCCGTGGGGGTCGGGATCGAGCGCATCGCCTACGCCCCGTTGCGGGGCCGCTCGGTGCACGTCGTGGTGATCGCGACCCTCGGGGTCGCGCTCGTGATCCGGACCATCCTTGGTCTCTGGCAGGGCTCGTCACCGCGTTCGTTGCAAACCTGGTTCGGAGCCGGCAACTCGCTCGACAACTTCCTGTTCTTCCAGGACGGCGTCCTGCGGATCGACATCGAGTTCCTGGGAGTTCACGACGCCGTGATCTCGGCTCAGCGGGTGGTGATCATCGTCGTGACCGCCATCACCGTGGTGGCCATGATGCTCCTCTTCTCTCGCACCAGCTTCGGCCGTCAAGTCCGCGCCATCGCCGCTGACCGCGAGACGGCGCGGCTCTACGGCGTGAAGGCGACCCGCTTGTCGATGCTGTCCTTCGGCATCGCCTCGCTGCTGGCGGGGCTCGGGGGTCTCATGATCGGTCCGCTCGGGAGCTTCGACCTCACCCTGGGCTTCTCGTACATGCTTCTCGGGTTCGCCGCCGCCGTCCTCGGGGGGTTCGGGAGCCTCGGCGGCGTCGCCCTCGGCGCGTTGCTCATCGGGTTCACCGAACAGCTCTTCGGTGGGCTGCTCCTGCCGAAGCTGGTGGAGCAGCTCGGCGGCGATCCGGCCAACGTGCTCAAGTACCGGTCGGTGTTCCCGTACGTGCTGATGCTGGTGGTCATCGCGATCAGGCCGCAGGGGCTGTTCGGGAAGACGGAGCGCCGACTGTGACCGCCGCGACCACTCCCACGAGCACGACCGCCCGCCCGCCGGCCTTGCGCGGGTACCCGTACCTCTGGCTGGTCGTGTTCCTCGGAGTCATGGTCGCTCTGCGGTTCGTGCCGCATTGGGGCAACGACCAGACGTTCCTCTTCAACCTGTGGCTCGTCTACACCGTGATGGTCGTCGGCTTCTACTTCGTCTTCGGCCTCTCCGGGCAGTTCGCCTTCTCGCAGGCCGCGTTCGCGATGGTGGGCGGCTACACCTCCGCGTGGGCGACCCGTCAGGGCGTGAACTTCATCGTCGCCGTCGCATTCGGCATGGCCGTGGCCGCGCTGATCGCGTTCGCCTTCGCGTGGGTGGCACGCCGGGCGAACCTGTTCTTCCTCGCGATCGCGACCCTCGCCCTCAGCGAGATCATCAACCAGGTCATCACCCAGTGGAACCAGTTCACGGGCGTCGACGGTGCCGAGCTCCATGACGTGAAGCCGATCGACTTCTTCGGTTGGACCGCGACGTCGAAGGCGGAGAGCGTCGCGACCAACCAGCGGAACCTGTTCTGGGTCTATCTCGGTGCGGTCGCGGTCGCAATGCTCGTCGGTCTCTGGTTGGCGCGCTCGCCGGTGAAGCGTGAGGCGATCGCGCTCCGTGATCAACCAACGGTGGCCAGCAGTCTCGGCGTGCCGACGTTGCGACTACGGCTCACGATGTTCGTGTTGGGCTCTGCCATCGGCGCGTTCGCCGGTGCCCTCTCCGTCCACGGGAACGGCTACGCGCAACCCACCGACTACACGGTCGAGCTCGGCCTCGGGATCTTCGTGATGCTCATCGTGGGTGGCATCGACTCGCTCTGGGGGCCGGTGCTCGGCGCGGCGTTCTACGTGTGGCTGCCTCACTTCCTGCAGCGCCTCGATCTCGAGGTGTTCGGCCACCAGATCCGCGAGTACAACCAGATCATCTACGGCGCGGCGCTGCTGCTGACCATGATCTTCATGCCCGAGGGCCTCGTCGGAATCGGCCGACGAACTCGGGCTCGACTCCAACATCGCACGTCACCCTCGCGGCGGACGTGGCTCACGGACCTGTTCGGGATCACGAAGCCGCCGGAGCTGCAGCCTACGGCGACGCCGAACGTGCCCCCGCCTCCGACGAGTGCCGCCGCTCGAGCCGCCGCAAGAGATGCGGTGGGCCTCGGCGAGGAACCAGCCATCCTGCGGGCCTCGGACATCTCGGTGAACTTCGGCGGCGTCGTTGCGGTCGACGGCGTGAGCTTGGAGATGATCGAGGGGCAGATCCTCGGATTGGTAGGACCCAACGGCAGCGGCAAGACGACCTTCGTGAACGCGCTGACGGGAGTCGTGCCCAGCTCGGGCGCGCTCGAGGTCGACGGGGAGCCGGTGCCGCTCTGCGTCCCCGGTCGGGCGCGTCGGGCGGGGCTGCTGCGCACGTACCAGGCGCCGCAGACCTACGACCACCTCAGCTGCGTGGAGGACGTGCTCCTGTCGACCGCGGACCGTCAGCGCACGGGCACGCTCTCCTCGTGGTTCCTACGCCCCTCCGTGCTCCGGCACGAGCAGGAACGCTGGCGACGCGCGTCCGAGGCGATCGTGCGCGTGGGCCTCGGCGCGCACGCCGAGACACCGGCCGGCCGGCTCACGTACGGCCAGCGACGGCTGCTCGAGCTCGCTCGCGCAATTGCCGCGCAGCCGAGAGTGCTGATGCTCGACGAACCGTCCGCCGGTCTCGACGACGCGGAGACCGCGCAGCTCGCGGGATACCTCCGTGACCTGCGCGACGAAGGGGTCTCGCTGTTCGTCATCGACCACAAACTGGACTTCATCACGGGGCTCTGCGATCGGATCGCGGTGTTCGAGCTCGGCCACGTCGTCGCCGTGGGCGATGCGGCGACCGTGTTCCAGGACCAGCGCGTCGTCGACGCCTATCTCGGTGTCGCCGAGGTCGACTGATCGTGCTGGAGATCTCTCAGCTCGACGTGTCCTACGGACCGGTCCTCGCGGTGCGGGGTATCGACCTGACCGTGGCGAGCGGCGAAGTGGTCGCGTTGATCGGGCCCAACGGTGCCGGGAAGACCTCGACCTTGCGGGCGATCTCCGGACTCGTTCCGTACGGCGGCAGCGTCACGTTCGACGGCCACGACTGCCGTGCGAACAACATCGAGGGACTCGCACGGCTCGGGCTCATCCACGTTCCCGAAGGCCGTCATGTGTTCCCATCGCTCGACGTGCACGAGAACCTGCAGCTCGGGACCACGGCCGCAGCCGGGCGATCGGAGGGGTTCACCATCGACGACGTGTACGACCTGTTCACTCCCCTGCAGGATCTCCGCCATCGCGACGGCTGGGCGCTCTCGGGTGGTGAGCAGCAGATGGTCGCGATCGGCCGTGCGCTCGTGGCCAAGCCGCGGATGCTGTTGCTCGACGAGCCGTCACTGGGGTTGTCGCCCAAATTCGTCGCCGTGGTCTACCGCGCCCTCGCAGAGGTGGCGGACCGGATCCCCATGCTCCTGGTCGAGCAGAACACCGTGATCGCGCTCCGCCACTGCTCGCGAGCTGCGGTGATGGTCGGTGGACGGATCGTGCTCGAAGGCGCGGCAGACGAGCTCGCCGACCGCGAAGCGCTCGTGGCGTCCTACCTCGGCGAGGAGCCTGCGCTCGAGCGCGACCAGGCTCGACCGCAGGGAGGACGAGGGTCATGAGGCAATCGTCGGAGTCCCGGGGTGACGGAATCCGGGCGCCGGACTGTGTTAGAGAACTGGGCGCATCGCGCTCATCGGACCGAGATTGGGGGATCACCGTGAGAGGGTTCACACGTATCGCAGTCGGGGTGGTGACGGTAGCTGCACTGGCCACGCCGCTGCTCGCCACCACCGCCCGCGCCCAGACCGCTACCACGTCCTCGTCGAAGGACACGACGCTGAAGCTGATCACCGCCTTCGAGAAGGTCGGTGAGTCACCGCTCGCTCAACCGCAGTTCGACGACGGTGTCCAGATGGCGATCAAGGACCTGAAGAAGAAGGGCATCACCGTCGACTACGAGCGCATCCCCGGTTCCGGCGTGGCGGTCGCCCCGGCGGAGACGTCGTTCCTGGCGGCAGAGGCGAAGAACCCCGACGTCTGGATGGGACTCACGGCGAGCCAGCTCTTCGCCATCTCGCCGAAGGTCGTCGCGTCGGGCATCCCGACCTTTGCGTTCGCGTCCCCCGGTGCGGGCATCCGGTCGGGTTCGCAAGGTGGTGACAACATCTTCCTGGTTCGCCCGCTCAACGATTCGACCGCGCAGAAGCTCACCGAATACGCGTGCAAGGAGCAGAAGCTCAAGAAGATCGGCATCCTCGCGGTCAACCTCCCGTTCGGCACCGACTCCACGGAGTTGGCGAAGAAGGAGGCTGCGAAGTACAAGGGATGCGAGATCGTCACGACGCAGACCAACGGGTTCTCCGACACCGACCTCACGCAGCAGGTGCTCGCGTTCAAGGACGCGGGCGTCGACGGCATCGTCGCGTTCGACTATCCGAACCCGTTCGGCGTGTTCGTCAAGCAGATGCAGGACAACGGGCTGACCATCCCGATCCTCGGTGGTGCGAGCCTCGGCCTCGCGGTCGACAGCAAGGCGATCACCGACGCGTCGAAGCTCGTCATCATCGACGACTGCGTCCCTGCGGTCGAGAAGTCGAAGTCGGCGAAGACCTTCGTCAAGGCGTACGAGAAGGAGTTCGGCTACACGCCCAACTACGTGTCGGGCCAGGCGTACGACGCGGTGACGCTGGCGGCGGAAGCGGTCCAGAAGGTCGGGCACGATCCGGCCGCGATCCAGAAGGCGATCGCCGGCACGACGCAGAGCCCGGTGTGCGGGTTCAAGAACGACAAGAACAACGTGCTGGGGAGCAGTCGTGACCGTCTACAAGTACAACCCGGACGGTTCGCGCAAGCTGCTGAAGAAGTACCCGCTGGAGTACATCCCGGCGGCCGAGGTCCAGGGCGCGGTGACCACCACCGCGGCACCGACCACGGTCGCTCCGTAGCTCGTCCGGCGACCACGCGACACCGAGGAGCCCCGGCCCGCGAGGGTCGGGGCTCCTCGTGTCCGGATCACCGGTCACCGGTCGGCGGTCAGTCGGACGTCTCGGCGGCGCGCGTTCGGCGGCGTGGAGCGCCGAGGTGACGCGCTCCTGCTCGGTGCGGGCGCGTCGTTCGGCGCGTTGCGCGTCGCGTTCGGCCCGTTTGAGCTCGACGAGCTCGGCGCGCGCGTCGGCGAGCGCAGCCTCGAGGTCGGCGATGTGACGGTGCGCGGCATCCAGTCGTTCGGCCGCCTCGGCGGCGGCTTCGGTGTGCTCGCGCACTGCGTCCTCGGCCTCGTCGGCGCGCTCCCGGGCGGCTTCGAGCTCGACCCGAGCCCGGCGGGCCGCCAGCTCGTCGCGCGGCGGGGCGGCGGCGCTCGACGCGCGTGACGTGCGGCGCGCCGTCGGCCGGTTCGGCGTGGCGGGCGGCGCGGGCGCATCGTCGTCGGCGACGAACCGGGTCGCGGGGGTGAGCTCCTGCGTGAGCCGTCCCTGCAGCAGGTCGTCGCGGAGGTGCTCGTCGAGCGACGCGGTGTCGAGGGTCGCCGCGATGGACGTGCGCGCGCTGTCGGGCCGTTCGGTCGTGCTCGCGGCGTGGTCCGTGAGCTGCTGCAGCAACGTGCGGCGCTGCCGGGTGAGGTCGCGCAGCTCGTCGCGGTCGGCGCTCGTGCCGGCCTGCAGCGCCGCGAGCTCGGTCCCGATCTCGACCAGCGCGGCGACCTCGTCGGCGTGCACGCGGGCCACCCGGTTCACCGCCGCCACCGCGACGGTGGGTCGGCGCAACGCCTTCACCTCGGCCGCCTCGTCGGTCAGATCGGCGGCCTTGAGGTCGCGCACCAGCGCGTCGCGCGGCGGCCGTGAACTCCTTGGGTTCGGCGGCGAACAGCTCGTCGAGCCGGGCGTCGAGGTCGAAGTCAGGCATCCGACTCGGCGTGCAGCCACGCCTCGCGCTCGAGGAGGTACGCGTCGAGGTCGTCGCCCTCGCGGCGCAGCTCGTCGCGGACCTCGTCGGCGGTGAGCACGAGGAACGCGCGCGACTCGACCGCGTCGGCCACACGGGTGCCGGCCACGTGCGGCCTCGACGATCGGGAAGGTGCGGTCCGCGGAGCGGGAGCTGCTCGCCGACCGGGCGCATGTGCTCCACGATGTTCGTCATCACGCCGGCCGGGGCGAGGCACGAGACGCCGATGCCGTACGGACGGAGATACACGAAGAGCTGCTTCGACAGCATCATCACCGCCGCCTTGCTCGCCGCGTAGGGCGTGCGGTCGTACGAGTAGACGATGATGCCGTTCGTCGACGCGGTGTTGACGACGTGGCCGTGGCCCTGCTCGATCAGCATCGGCAGGAACACCTCGTTGCTGCGCACGATGCCGAGCAGGTTCACGTCGAGCAGGCGTGACCACTCCTCGGCGGGGATCTGCTCGGGACGTCCGCCGACCATCGTGCCGACGTTGTTCACCACCACGTCGACCCGGCCGAAATCGTCGAGGCACCGCGTCCGGGCGGCGACGAAGTCGTCGAGCGTCGGTGACGTCGAGGTGCTGCCAGACCGCGGCACCACCCTCGGCGGCGATCTCGCCGGCCACGGTTTCGGCACGCGCGTCGTCGACGTCGGTGACGAGCACCTGCGCGCCACGGCGGGCGAACTCGGTCGCGATCGCCCGTCCGATGCCGCTGCCGCCGCCGGTGACGACGGCGGCGGCGCCCTGGAGCTCGAAGGGTGCCAGCTCGGTCATGGTCGGACCGTACCGCCTCGATCGAAATGGTCGGCGGCTGCGTCGCGGCGCGCGGCTCTCGCGGAACCCCCGCCGCCTAACATCGCCCCGATGGGCCGGTTGCGCTACGGGGCGCGCCTCGGGGGCGAATTCGTCGCCTATTCGGTGGTGAACCGGGCGTGGTGGGTGGTGCCGCTGGTGCTCCTGCTCGCGGTGGTGGCGCTCGCCATCGTGGTGGGTCAGGCCGCCGCTCCCTACACCCTCTACACCCTCTTCTGACGTGATCTCGTTGCTGACGTGACCCCGTCCACCTGGCTCGAGATCCCCGAGGCGCCGCCGCGCCGCGCCGCACAGCCGGTGGTGGCGCCTCGCGACGCGCCTGCTGCTGCCGCTCGCGTTCGCCGCGCTGCTCTGGTGGATCGGGTTCACGATCGGCGCGGTGTTCGTCGCCGTGGCCGTCGTGGTGCTCACGACCATCGGGATCGTGAGCCCGTCGCTCTCCGCACGCATCGAGCACCTGATGGGGCGGTTCGGGTACTGGGTCGGGCGTCTGATCGGGCTGGTGCTGCTCACCATCGTCAACCTCTTCGTGTTCACGCCGGTCGCGTTCCTGATGTGGCTCTTCCGTTACGACGCGCTCGCGCCCGGAGTGCGACGCGACGCGTCGTCCTTCTGGCACGGGCACACGGGCCGCGCGATGCCGAAGCGCCAGTTCGCCGACGAGCGCGCGCTGTTCGCGCCGGTGGGGTCGACCCACGCACCGCGTCGACCGGTGCTGCGCATCGCGACCGTCGTCGGTGTCGTCGCGTTGATCCTGCTCGCCGACCTCGGCGCCGGCTGGGTCTACGACGAGGTGAGCAACGAGACGCACGGCACCGCGGCTGTCGCCGACGACACCTTCGACCCGCCCAACGAGCCCGCGCTCCGCGACAGCCCGTGGGCGGCCGAGGTGCTGGCCGAGCAGGCCAGCATCCCGAGCGTGGCCGATCCGTATCTCGGCTACCGGCTGGGGGACAAGGCGAGCACCTACACCAACGTGGCCGACGGTGTGCGCGCCAGCTACCAGTCGACGGCACCGGGCAAGAAGGTGTCGGTGTGGTTCTTCGGTGCGTCGGCGCTCTTCGGCGACGGCCAGCGCGACGATCACACCATCCCGTCGGAGTTCGCCCGCCTGGCCGAGACCGATGGCATCCCGGTGGAGGTGCGCAACTACGGCCGGCCCGGCGTCGCCATGTGGCAGGAGCTCGAGCTGTTCCAACAGTTGGTGGCGTCGGGGCAGAAGCCCGACCTGGTGGTCTTCTACGACGGGTTCAACGACCTCGCGTGGCAGATGAACCTCGTCCTCAGTCCGGAGCCGACCAACGTGTACGACCGGTCGGCGGGTCAACAGACGCAACGCCGGTGCGAACGGTGTCGACGCCACCGGCGACTCCGTGAGCTCGACGTCGTCGTCCGGTTCGGGGACCTCGTTCTCCGACGTGGCCGACGCGTACTGGGACCAGAGCGCATCGCACCACGTGTACGACGCGCTGCACGACCTCTTCGGCGGATCCGACGAGCAGAAGGTGGAGTTCGCGAAGGGTGTCGACCAGACCCTGCCCGCGCAGACCCCCGAGCAGATCTCGCAGGCCGCGAGCAACGCGATCTCGATCCAGTCGCGTGCGGCAACGCTCGCCACCGCGGTCGCGGGCTCGGTCGGTGCCGATGCGTCCTTCTTCTGGCAGCCGTCGGTCTTCACGAAGAAGCTGCTGCCCGACGAGCAGCGTTACCTCGCCCTCGACAGCTACGAACCGGCGCGGTGGGAGCCGGCGATCGCAGCAGGCGCGTGAGCGGCTGCCGAACACGCCGTTCGTCGACCTCGGTGACTCGCTCGACTCGGCGACGCACTCCCGTGCTCTGGGACTTCGTGCACACGAACGAGGAGGGTGCACGTCTCGCCGCCGCCGCGATCTACGCGAACCTCCTGCCGCAGCTGCGCGCGCGAGCCGAGGCGGTGGCGAGCCCGTGAAGATCCTCGGGATCAGCGCCTTCTACCACGACTCCGCGGCTGCGCTGGTGGTCGACGGCGAACTGGTCGCGGCAGCACAGGAAGAGCGCTTCACTCGCAAGAAGCACGATGCCGCATTTCCCGAGCGGTCCATCGCCTACTGCCTGCAACGCGGCGAGGTCGGGCGGGGCGGGGTCGACGCCGTCGTCTACTACGACAAGCCCATCACCACGTTCGTCCGCCTGCTGAAGACCTACCTGCGGGTCGGTCCCAAGGGCATCCGCTCGTTCTCGGCGGCCATGCCCACGTGGACGCGCGAGAAGTTGTGGATCCCCTACGAGATCGAGCGCGGTCTCGAGCGCATCGGCACGAAGATGCCGAAGGACCTCTGGTTCACCGAGCACCACGAGAGCCATGCGGCCAGCGCGTTCTTCCCGTCGCCGTTCGAGAGCGCGGCGATCCTCACGTTCGACGGCGTCGGCGAGTGGGCGACCAGCAGCATCGGCGTCGGGCGCGGCAACCGCATCGATCTCCAGCGCCAGCTCAACTTCCCCAACTCGCTCGGTCTCCTCTACTCGGCGTTCACCTACTTCTGCGGCTTCCGGGTGAACTCGGGCGAGTACAAGCTCATGGGCCTCGCGCCGTACGGGAAGCCGATCTACGCCGACACGATCCGCGAGCACCTCCTCGACCTACGGCCCGACGGTTCGTTCCGCATGGAGATGAAGTACTTCAACTACCTCTCCGGCCTCACCATGACGAACCGCCGCTTCGCCGACCTGTTCGGCGGCCCGGCCCGCAAGCCGGAGTCGGAGATCACGCAGCGCGAGCTCGACCTCGCGGCGTCGATCCAGGCCGTCACCGAGGACGTCGTGCTCACGATGGCACGCGCCGCCGCCAAGTCGACGGGCGAGCGCAACGCGTGTCTGGCCGGTGGTGTCGCGCTCAACTGCGTCGCCAACGGCGTGCTGCTGCGGGAGGGTCCGTTCGAGAACATCTGGATCCAACCGGCCGCGGGCGACGCCGGCGGCGCGGTGGGCGCGGCGCTCTACGGGTGGCACCAGATCCTCGACAACCCGCGTGACGCCGACGACGTCCACGACCGGATGCAGGGCGCCTACCTCGGACCCCGCTTCGGCTCCGACGAGGTCGCCGCGTGGCTCAATGTCCGCGGTTACCCCTACGAGCGGCTCAGCGGCGCGGCCCGCGCCGAGCGCATCGCCGGCGCGATCGCCGACGGCGAAGTGGTCGGCCTGCTGCAGGGACGCATGGAGTTCGGGCCGCGTGCGCTCGGTCACCGCTCGATCGTCGGCGACGCGCGGTCGCCCGCGATGCAGTCGATCATGAACCTGAAGATCAAGTACCGGGAATCGTTCCGACCGTTCGCGCCGGCGGTGCTCGACGACCAGGCGAGCAAGTACTTCGACATCGAACCCGGCATCGAATCGCCCTACATGCTGCTCGTCGCCGACGTGCGCCCGGAGCTGCGGGTCGACGACGATCGCGATCACGAACGGGGTGCCGACCTCCGCACCTGGGTCAACGAGGTGCGTTCCCGCATCCCGGCGGTCACGCACGTCGACTACTCGGCGCGGCTCCAGACCGTGGCGCGCGACACCAGTCCCGAGTTCCACGCCATCATCGAGGCCTTCGACCGTCTCACCGGTTGTCCGGTCGTGATCAACACGTCGTTCAACGTGCGCGGCGAGCCGATCGTGTGCACGCCCGAGGACGCCTACCGGTGCTTCATGCGCACCGAGATGGACACGCTGGTGCTCGAGGACTGCATCCTGCGCAAGCGCGACCAGCCCGAGTTCGCCGACACCGGCGACTGGGAAGTCGACTTCATCCTGGACTGAGGCAGGTCGGCGTCGCCGAGGAAGAGGGTGTACTTCTCGACCCGGCCCGCGTCCTCGAAGCACGGGAGGTCGCGGGTGGCGGCGACGCTGGGATCCTCGACCGGCAGCACCACGAGTCGGACCTTCTCGTCGCCGAGGACGCGGTCGGGCCCGTAGGCGAAGCCGAGATCGGGCGACACACGGGTGGTGATGCCATCGCGTTCGAGCTGCGCAGCGATGCCGGCGCCGACCCACGCCGATCCGGCGGTGGGGGCGCCGCGGATCTCGACCACGCCGTCACCGCGCGGGCAGCGCGTCGCGCACCTTGGCGACGAGGCCCTTCACCTGACGGGACCCGATCGGATCGGGGTTCCCCGCGGTGGCCGCGTCGACGGTGTTCACGATGGTCACGACGACGAGACCGACCGCGACGACACCGAGCGCGACCTGGCCGATCCGGGGATCCGACGCGCCACGCGTCTGCCACCAGCGGACGACCGACCACGCGATCGCGAGCCACGTGAGCATGCCCACCGCCCACGTCCATGTGACGAGGTACGGGAAGATGTCGCCGACGATGCGGCTCACCGACAGGACCGCGACCACGATCGTGAGCGCGAGGAGCACGTCGAGGCGGAACGCATCCTTCGCTCGGCGCCAGGTGAGCACGCCCGCGCCGACGAGCACGAGCGCCCACACCGCGATCGGATGTCGAACCGCTCAGGTCGAGTCCACCGCTGTAGATGTTGAGGTCGACGTGACCGCGCACCCAGTCGGGCCACACGCTCAGTTGGGACGCCACCACGTGCCACGCGTCGCCGTAGCTGTGCTCGCGCCCGTGCTCGCGGAAGAAGCGGAGCAACGTGCCGAGGTTGCCGGGTTCGTCACGCACCTGCTGCACTATGACGGGGAGCCACAGGACCGCGCGCGACCCCGGCAGTGACCACGACCATGCGCAGCCACGACCGCACGGGTTCGGCGTGGTGGCCGTCGGTGCGTCGTCGCCACACGGTGATCGCCGCGCCCATGATCCCGGCGAGCCAGCAGTGCTGCGGCGACGAGTCCGTAGCCCACGTGGGTCTGCACCAGGAACGACGCCACCGCGACGCCGACCGGCAGTGCCCACGCCTCGGCGCACGCCATCGACCAGGCCACCAGCACGAGGAGCACGAACGGCAGCACGGTGATGACCGGGTTCCACACGTCGCGGAAGAACTGCGCGCCCTCGGCTGCGCTCAGAGAGCCCCACCAGGAAGAGGGTGAGGAGGACGAGCGGGAGGCTGCCGCGCTTCCGGGCGACGAACGCGATGCCGACGACGACCACCGCGTTGAGCGTGAGCGCGGCGATGGCGAGGCTCGCGCCGGTGCTGCCGGTGATCCGGTAGGGCAGCCAGAGGAGGTAGTAGAGGATCGGGCCCGGGTGGAACCAGCTGAAGCGGGAGTAGGGCCCGAGGAGCACCGGGTGGTGACCGATGTCGCGGATCTGCAGCTCGATCCAGGCCTGGTCGGCCGACGGGCGGTAGTCGCCGCCCACCCGCACTGCAGCGCGACGGCGGAGACCACGAGCGGGACGACGGCCGAGCGCGATGGCGCACGGCACCGCCCATCGACTCGAGGCCGCACGCCTCCAGAGCGTGCTGGTCATCCGGCGTCGTAGAAGACGCGCTCGACCACGCGCCGCGCCCGTCGCGTGACCCGGCGGTAGTCGTCGCGCAAAACGCTGTGCGGCCGATGGACGTAGCCCAGGAGCAGCGCCAGGCGCTCCAGTTCGGCCTTGTCGCTGGGGAGTGCGTCGGACGGCTGCGCGGTCTGCAGGTAGTGCGCGTTCCGCGCCCGCTCGCAGAAGCGGTACGCCTCCTCGAGCACCTCGGCATCGTCGGCGTCGAGCACCTCGTACGCGCGCAGCCGCTGGAGCGCGTCGATGGTGCCGGCGACGCGCAGGTCGGGATGCTCGCCGCCGTGGACGAGCTGGAGCAACTGCACGGTGAACTCTACGTCGGAGAGCGAGCCGCGCCCGAGCTTGAGGTGGAACTGCGGATCCTCGCCGGGCGGAATGCGTTCGCGTTCGATGCGCGCCTTCATCCGGCGGATCTCGCGCACGTCGTCATCGGTCATCGGCTGCTCGTACGCGAACTCGGTCGCGATCTCCGCGAAGCGCACGCCCAACGTCGCGTCGCCGGCGACGAACCGCGCCTTGGTGAGCGCCTGGCGTTCCCATGTGAGACCCCACTGCGCGTAGTACTGGCGGAAGCCCGCGATCGACCGGGCCAGCGGGCCCTGGTTGCCCTCGGGCCGGAGCCGGGCGTCGATGCGGAAGGTCTGGCCCTCGGCCGTCGTCGCACCGATCTCCTGCACGAGGCGCGTGGCCACGTGCTCGGCGTCGTGGAAGTCGTCGGCGCCGTCACCGTCGTAGACGAACATCACGTCGATGTCGGACGCGTACGACAGCTCGCCGCCGCCCAGCCGACCCATGCCGATGACCGCGAACGGGAGCGGCGGTCGCAAGGCACCGAGCGCGGACTCCAGGCACGCCTCGGCCAGCCCGGTGAGCTCGCGTTCGGTCGCCTCGAGGCGCGCGTACCCGAGGAGATCCCGGGTCGCGATGCGCAGCAGCTCCCGGCGCTTGAACCGGCGGAGCCCCTCACGCCGCTGCTCCTCGTCGCCGCGCCACTCGAGGGTGTCGAGGGCGTCGGCGACCAGGTCGGTGCGGGTCGCCTCGACCGCGAGGGTTTCGTCGTCGTCGAGCACGTCGACGAATTCCGGATGGCGTCGCATCGCGTCGCCCACGACGCGGCTGGCGCCGAGGAGGTGGCAGGCGCGTTCGGCCGCGCCGGGATGGTCGCGGAAGGTGACGGCGAGCGACGCCGAGCGGGCCGGCCCCTCGGCCAGGCGTCGGAGCTGCAGGAGGCCGAGGTCGGGATCGGGGGTCTCGGACAGCCAGCCGAGGATCACCGGCAGGAGCTCGCGCATCACCCGGGAGCGGCGGGTGAGGCCGACCGCCAGCTCGCGCACCGCCGCCCGGGTGCGCTCCACGTCGGTGAAGCCGAACGCCGCGAGTCGCTCCTCTGCCGCCTCGGGCGAGAGTGGTCCGGTCCCCGCCAGCGTCTCGAGCAACGGCGCGAAGAAGAGGCGCTCGTGGATGCCCCGGACCGCGCGCTGGTGGTCGCGGTGCTCGGCCTCGAAGCGCTCGAGCGCGGTGCGCTCGGGGCTGTCGCGGTAGCCGAGCACACGGGCCAGGCGCACCCGGGCCTGCTCGTCGGACGGGATGAGGTGTGTCTGCTGCTCGTCGTAGAGCTGGAGCCGGTGCTCGACGGTGCGGAGGAAGCGGTACGCACGATCCAGCCGGTCTGCGTCGTCGCGGTCGACGTAGCCGCCGTCGGCGAGCTCGTGCAGCGCGTCGAGCGTCGTGGGGGACCGCACCGAGTCGTCCTCGCGTCCGTGCACCAACTGGAGCAGCTGGACCGCGAACTCGATGTCACGGATGCCACCCCGCCCGCGCTTGAGCTCGCGCTCGCTGATGCCCTGGCGGGCGGTGATCTCCTCGGCCCGTTCCTTCATCGCCCGGATCTCGCGGATCGCGTCGGGGTCGAGCTTCTCGGGCCACACGCGCGGGGTCGCCACGCTCATGAAGCGTTCGCCGAGCTCCTGGTCGCCGGCCACCGGGCGTGCCTTCACCAGCGCCTGGAACTCCCAGTTGCGCGCCCACTCGTCGTAGTAGGTGGTGTAGCTCGCCAGGGTGCGACTGAGCGGCCCCTGCCGACCTTCCGGCCGGAGGTTGGCGTCGGTGCGGAAGACGATGCCGTCCTCGGTCGGGGCCGACATCGTGGCCAGCACCGCGCGCGGCGCGCTCGGCGGCGTCGGCCTCGCCCTCGTGCACGAACAGCACGTCGACGTCGCTCGCGTAGTTGAGCTCCCGCCCGCCGAGCTTGCCCATGCCGATCACCGTCAGCGTCACGCCGGTCGCGCCAGGCTCGACGATCTCGAGCGCGCCCTCCACGCAGACCCGCGCGAGCTCGGCCAGCTCGCGGCCGACCGCGGGCATGTCGGCGATCCCGAGGAGATCGCGCGCCGCGGTCCGCAGCAGCTCCTGCCGCTTCCACCGGCGCAGGCTGCCGGCGTCGTGGGTCGAGATCGCTTGCCACGCGCGCGGTACACGTCGCGGGTGCGTTCACGGCTGAGATCGTCGGGCGCGCGCAGCGGGTCGAGCATCGAGATGTCGGCGACGACGGCGGAAGCCAACGAGCGCGAGGCGCAGGCGAGCGCGACGAGCCCGTCCCGCACCAACGGCTGCCTCGCCAACTCGGCGGCCACCTCGGGATGGGCGTCGACGACCCGCTCCACCAGCATCCGGGCGGTGCGCGCGTCGGCCGAGCGCTCGATCGCGGCATCGAGGTCCGGGCTCGCGGAGCGCGTCGTCCCGCCGGTCATGCAGGCAGTGTCGCGTATCCTGCACGGGTGCCCAGGGTCCGTCTCGCTGCCGCGCAGCTCGATCTCGTCGTCGGCGACCTCGAGGGCAACGTCGCGCGCATGCTCGACGCGTACGACCGGGCCGACGCAGCCGGGTGCGACCTGGTGGCCTTTCCCGAGCTCTCGCTCACCGGCTACCCGCCCGAAGACCTCCTGCTGCGCCCGTCCTTCGTCGCGCAGTGCGCCGAGTGGCTCGACAAGTTCGCGGCTCGTACCGGCCGGACGGCCGCCGTCGTCGGCTTCCCGGAGGCGGAGCGTGATCTCGCCAACGCGGCCGCGCTGTGTGCGAACGGACACGTCCAGGGCGTGTACCGCAAGCACCTGCTCCCGAACTACGCGGTGTTCGACGAGCAGCGCTACTTCGCGCCGTCGACCGTCGACGGTCCGTTGTTCGTGGTCGCGGGGGTCCGCATCGGCCTCACCATCTGCGAGGACGCGTGGAGCCCGAACGGCCCGATCATCACCCAGGCCGCGGGTGGGGCCGAGCTCGTCGTCAACATCAATGCATCGCCTTACTACGCGGGGCGGATCCACGAACGCGAGGCGATGCTGGCCACGCGCGCGGCCGACGCCTCCGTGCCGGTGCTCTACGTGAACCTCGTCGGTGGGCAGGACGAGCTGGTGTTCGACGGCGCGTCGATGCTGTTCGACGAGAGCGGTCGGCTGATGGCGCGCGCCCGCCAGTTCGACGAAGACCTCCTCGTCGTCGACGTCGACGTCCGTCCCGCGTTCCGCCGTCGCCTCCTCGATCCGCGCGGCCGCTCGCACGCCAGCGCGCTGCCCGAGGTCGCCGTGAGCGAGGCCCGCCTGAACGAGCACCGCGAGGACCTGCGCGTCGAACCACTGCTGTCGCCGGTGCAGGAGGTCTACGAGGCGCTGGTGCTCGGTACGCGCGACTACATGCACAAGAACGGGTTCACCGACGTCCTGATCGGACTCTCGGGCGGGATCGACTCGTCGTTGGTGGCCGCGATCGCGGTCGACGCCCTGGGCCCCGAACGCGTCGTCGGTGTCCTCATGCCGTCGAGGTACTCGAGCGACGGCAGCGTCACCGATGCCGCGCTCCTGGCGGAGAACCTCGGGATCCGCACGGTCACGGTGCCGATCGAAGCGGCCCACACCGCGTTCCTCGAGATGCTCGCGCCCACATTCGAGGGCACGGAGCCCGGGCTGGCGGAGGAGAACCTGCAGGCCCGGATCCGGGGCACCATCCTCATGACCATGTCGAACAAGTTCGGCGCGCTCGTCCTCACCACCGGCAACAAGAGTGAGATCGCCACCGGCTACTCCACGCTCTACGGCGACATGGCCGGTGGCTTCTCGGTCATCAAGGACGTCCCGAAGATGCTCGTGTACGCGTTGTCGCGCGACCGCAACGAGCGGGCGACGCGTGCGCTCATCCCCGAGTCGGTGCTGGAGAAGGCGCCCAGCGCCGAACTGCGCCCCGACCAGAAGGACTCCGACTCGCTGCCCGAGTACGACGTGCTCGACCCGATCATCGAGGGCTACGTCGAGGACGACCTCTCGATCGTTGAGCTCGAGGCCGCGGGGCACGACGCTGCGGTCGTCCGGCGGGTCGCCCGACTCGTCGATCGCAACGAGTACAAGCGCCGTCAGGCGCCGCCGGGGGTGCGGGTGTCACCCAAGGCGTTCGGCAAGGACCGGCGGCTGCCGATCACCAACCGCTGGCCCGGCTAGCTCACCGGTCCGACCCGGCTTCGACCGTTGCGGAAGCGCTACGTCGCGGAGGCCGCGCTCGTCACCGCCGCCCTGTTCTACGGCGTCACGTTCCCGTTGGTGCACGACGCGCTCGACGACATCACGCCGTTCGCGTACCTCGTCGGCCGGTTCGGGATCGCGACGTTGCTGCTCGCGCCGGTGACGATTCCCGCCTTGCGCGCGCGAGGGCCGGAACGACGCATGTTGCTGCGCGCCGGCTTGACGGCCGGTGTGATCCTCTTCGGCGGGTACACGACCCAGACCATCGGATTGCAGTACACGTCACCGTCGACGTCGGCCTTCCTCACCGGGCTGTACGTGATCATCACGCCGGTCATCGAGTCGGCGATCAGTCGCCGCCCGCCGCGCCCACCCGTCGGCGCGGGGATCGTGATCGCAACGGTGGGCCTCTACCTCCTCACCGGCGCCGACGTGCACCTCGGCCGCGGCGAGCTGTTGACGCTCGCGTGCGCAGTGCTGTTCGCGTTGCACATCGTGTACATCGGCGCGTACGCCAACCTGCTGCGCCCGATGCAGTTCAGCGCGCTGCAGATCGGCGCCGTTGCCCTGTTGTCGGTGGCACCGGCGGCGGAGCAGGGGGTCGGGTCGCTCAGCGCGCTGGCGGTGTTCGCGGTCGTGTTCACCGGCATCGCGTGTTCGGCCGTCGCGCTCCCGCTCCAACTGTGGGGGCAACGGAGGATCCCCGCGTCGCGAGCGGCGCTCATCCTCCTGGCGGAACCGGTGTTCGCCGGTGTCGCCGGGTACGTGAACGGCGAGCGGCTCGGCGTGGAGCAGATCGCTGGCGCGATGGCGATCCTGGCCGGGATCCTCGTGTCGGAGTTCTGGCCCCGCCGCCCCGCGGCCGCGGATCCTCCGCGTAGGGTCTGACGCCATGAGGGGCGCAACCGCGTGAGTGGAGCGACGACGCAGGTCGGGATCGTCGAATGGGCCGATCGCATCGAGAGCGCGCGGGCGCTCGAGCTGCAACTCGCCGCCACGTTGGGCGCCTGGGTGCCCCGCATCACGCCGGCCGCGGCCAAGTTGCTCCTGGCTCGTCACGCGCGCCACTTCGCCTGGCACGCGGAGCTGTGGGACGGCCTCGTGCCGGCCCTCCACGACCGACCCGAGGGTTCGGCGGTCGTCGACGCGTCGCTCACGCCTGCGGAGGCCGCGCTCGCCGCGATCACCGAGCCCAAGGCCGTGTACGAGGACGTCCTGCCGATCGTCGTCGCCGCCTACCGCACCTGGTCGGGCGAGTCGACGCCGATCGCGGAGCGTCCCGTCATGCGCGTCCTCGACCTCGTGCTCCACGACCTCGACTTCGACGCCCAGGAGGGTCACGACCTGTTCGGCCGCTGACTCCCCGCCGTCGCTGCTCCGCTCGCTCCGTCCCACAGGCGAGACCGGGAGGAGCCGGATCCCTCGCCTGATGCACATGGGTCCTGGCCGTTTCCGGCCGCTTGACGGGGCCGGTATCGTGAACGGGCAACAGGAGCAACATCCGTGGACTGCAGCACGCACCGGGTGCGCGGGTCCGAACCGCACCGCAAGTGCGTCGACGAACCAAGGGGTCATGGGTGGCGAAGGAGCGTGTCGAGCGCGACGAAGAAGATCTCGTCCGGCTCTACCTGACCGACATCGGCCAGTATCCGCTGCTCACCAAGGACGACGAGGTCCGGCTCGCGCAGCAGATCGAGCAGGGCAACGCCGCGCGTGAAGAGCTGCTCGGCGGCGGCAAGGCGCTGACGCCCACCAAGAAGCGCGAATTGCGACGCACCGCCCGGCTCGGCGACGACGCCCAGCGCACGTTCGTCCAGTCCAACCTGCGCCTCGTGGTCTCGATCGCCAAGAAGTACCAGGCCTCCGGCCTCCCGCTGCTCGACCTCATCCAGGAGGGCAACCTCGGCCTGATGCACGCGGTCGAGAAGTTCGACTGGCGCAAGGGCTTCAAGTTCTCCACCTACGCGACGTGGTGGATCCGCCAGGCGATCACGCGCGGCATCGCCAACACGGGCCGCACGATCCGTCTTCCCGTCCACGCCGGCGACACGCTCGCCGCCTCCAGAAGGCGCGCTCGCGCCTGGAGCTCAAGCTGGGCCGTCCCGCCACCCTCGCCGAGCTCTCGGTCGAGGTCGAGATGCCCGAGGACAAGGTCACCGAGGCGCTGCGCTTCGCGGCCGAGCCCCTCTCGCTCTCGGAGCCGCTGCGAGAAGACGGCGATGCCGAGCTCGGTGACATCGTCGAGGACCGCTCGGCCGAGTCGCCGTTCGAGGTGGCCGCCACTGCGCTCCTCCCCGACGAGATCGAGAAGCTGCTCGCGCCGCTCGACGAGCGCGAGCGTCAGATCCTCGCCCTCCGCTTCGGTCTCGACCGCGGCGAGCCGCGGACGCTCGAAGAGGTGGGGGAGCACTTCAACCTCACCCGGGAGCGGATCCGCCAGATCGAGGCCCGGGCGATGTCGAAGCTGCGCCACCCGTCGGCCGACACCGGCGCTCGCGACCTCCTCGCCGTCTAGTCCCGGCGCACTTCCGGTCGTCATACCGCTTCGTCGCGGTCGTCCGGCGTCGCTTCGCTCGCCTCCCGAAGGCTCCTCGGCGGCACGCCGACCTCGTGCGCCTGGTTGCCGTCGCTCATGGTGTCGTAGGGGGTGTCGGCCGCTGCGCAGTCCACCCTGGGCTGAGGTGGGGGTGGTGTGAAATAGTTGACTGATGCAACGACATTTCGTCACGTGTCCGCTGTGCGAGTGCATGTGCGGGCTGCAGGTCGACATCGAAGCGGGCCACGTCAAGCTGATCCACGGTGACGGCGACGACGTGTGGTCGAAGGGCTACCTGTGTCCGAAGGGCACGACGCTCGGTCACCTGCACGACGATCCCGATCGCATCCGCGAGCCGATGGTGCGCGACGGCGACACGTGGCGCGTGGTGTCGTGGGACGAGGCCTTCGCTCGGTGCCAGGAGCTGATCCACGGCGTGCTCGACCGCCACGGCATCACTTCCGCGACCGCGTTCGTCGGCAACCCGGTGGGGCACAGCTTCACCCTCGGCCGCTACATGCCGCTGTTCATCGGTCAGTCGGGCATGCCGCACATCTACTCGTCGGGCACGATCGACCAGTGGCCCAAGAACGTCTCGTGCATCCTCATGTACGGGAACATGTGGAAGATCCCCGCCCCCGACATCCAGCGCACCGACTACCTGATCTGCATGGGCGGCAACCCGCAGGCGTCGGGCGGGTCGCTGCTCGCGTGTCCCGACGTCCTCGGTGAGCTCGACGGCATCCGGGCGCGTGGCGGTCGGGTGGTGGTGATCGATCCACGCCGCACCGGCACCGCCGACCACGCCGACGAGTGGGTGCCGATCCTCCCCGGTACCGACGCCGCGTTCCTGCTCGCGATGTGCAACGTGCTCTTCGCCGAGAGGCTCACGACCCTCGGCGCGCTCGAGGAGAAGGTCAAGGGCATCCACACGGTCCGCGAGCTGTGCGTCGACTTCACCCCCGAATCGGTCGAGGCGTTCTGTCGCGTGCCCGCCGACACGATCCGCCGGCTCGCGCGCGAGTTCGCCGCGGCGCCGACGGGTGCGGTGTACGGCCGCATCGGACTCTGCAACCAGGAGTTCGGCACGCTGGCGTCGTGGCTCGTCGACGTGGTGAACATCGTCGTCGGCAAGTTCGACCGGCCCGGCGGGCTCATGTGGGGCAAGCCGATCGCGTGGCCGATGGCGTGGATGGCGTCGACCAGGAAGGACGGTCCCCGCGGGTTCGGGCGCTGGACGTCGCGCGTGTCGGGCGTACCCGAGGTGCTGGGTCAGGTGCCGGCCGCGTTCATGGCCGAGGAGATCGCCACGCCCGGTGACGGGCAGATCAAGATGCTCTTCACCGTGGCCGGCAACCCGGTGATCAGCGTGCCCGACTCGGCCCGCCTCGAGGCGGCGCTGCCCGAGCTCGAGTGCATGATCAGCATCGACAACTACCTCAACGAGACGACGCGCTTCGCCGACGTGATCCTGCCCGGTCCGTCGCCGCTCGAGACGCCGCACTTCGACGAGGTCCTGTGGGGTTGGGCGGCGCGCAGCGGCGCCAACTGGAGCGACCCGGTCTTCCCGCCCTCCGCCGACCGGCCCGACGAGGGACGCATCGTCGCCCGCCTCGGTTGGCTGTGCACCGGCGGGAAGAACGAGGACTTCGACTTCGAGACGCTCGACGACGCGTGGTTCGGCGCGCTGTGCCGGTCGCAGAAGCTCGACGCGGCCGACATCATCCCGCGCTACGACGGCGGCGGCGCCGAGCGGATCATCGACCTGCAGGTGCGCACCGGTCCGTGGGGCGACCGTTACGGCGAGGTGCCCGACGGGCTCACGCTCGAGCAGATCAAGGCGCAGCCGCACGGCGTCGACCGCGGGCCGATGGTCCCCCGCGTCGACGAGATGGTGTGCACCCCTGACGGTCTCATCGACCTCGCGCCCGAGTACATCGTCGGCGATCTCCCGCGTCTGCGGTCCCGTATCGCGGAGATCGCGACGCGACGACGGCTTCCGGCTCGTGAGCCGACGGCACCTGCGCTCCAAGAACTCGTGGCTGCACAACGTGAAGGTCCTGGTCAAGGGCAAGGACCGCTGCACGCTGCTCGTGCACCCGGACGGACGCCGAGGGGGTCGGCCTGGTCGACGGCGGCCGCGCCCGGGTCACCTCCGAGGCCGGCAGCGTCGAGGTGCCGGTCGAGGTGAGCGACGAGATGATGCCCGGCGTGGTGTCGCTGCCCCACGGCTGGGGCCACGACCGTCCCGGCACCCGGCTCTCGGTGGCCCGGGAGCACGCCGGCGTGAACAACAACCTGCTCGCCCCGATGCACTTCTACGACACCCTCTCGAACAACCATGCAGTGAACGGCATCGCTGTCGAGGTGGTCCCCGCCTGACGGCGGGAGCGTGACCGTCGGGAGGTCCGATTGCTCCGGCGGCGGCGGCGACCTACGATGCCCGCAATCTCCGCGCCCGTTGCGTCGACCAAGGGGAACTCATGAAGAAGCTGCTCATCGTCCTCATCCTGGCTGCGATCGGGATCGCGGTGGCCAAGAAGGTCCGCGAAGCCTGAGGTCGCACCAACTTCATCCTGATTGCGACGGGCCCGCCTCCGGCGGGCTCGTTCGCGTCCGGGCCCGTTCGCGTTCGACCAGGGCGTAGTAGAGGACGGCCGTCGCCATACCGAAGAGCGGCGACGTGAGGACGTGCACCACGTACTCGCCGCTCGGTTCGGCCCACGTCTGCGGCAGGAGATCGAGCAGCGCGCCCGCGACGCTCGTGATCGTCTCGCTGACGACGAACGCGAGGACCACGAAGAGCGCGACGGGACGGAACGACCCCCGCACGAGGTCGCGGCTCCGCCGCGGCGCGCGCAGCGCGCGGGTCCGCTCGGCGACGATGACCGGACCGGTGACGACGCCCCAGCACGCGATCACGAACCCCGGTACGAGGAAGAAGAGGAGCCCGACACCCACGCCGATCTCGTAGACGAGGGTGCCGAGGACGAGCGATCCCCACGGCACAGTGGCGAGGAACACCCGCGCCCGCGGGAGCTCGGCTCCGTGCAGGTCGCTGGCCACGATCTTCTCCGAGGCCGCCGCGAGGATCTCGGCCACCAGCAGCTCGAACACGAGCACGATGAAGACGTTGACCACGATGTCGCCGACGCGCAGGTGATCGGTGTCGATCTCGACGCCGTGCGCGACGCCGGTGAGCTCGAGGACCGCCAACGGGAGCCAGAGCAACGCCGCGATCGCGGTGAGGTACCTGAAGTGCACCCGCCAGAAGCGCACCGCGTCGCGGAGCACGGGCTTCGAGCGCGACGGGCGCGACGGGCGCGACGGAGGAGGCGGAGGCGGGGGACGGCGACACGGCGACCGGCGCATCCTACGGGGTCGGTGACGACGACGAAGTTGGCCCTTGACGGCACGAGGGCCGCGTCGTACGGTGCCCACTCTTCCCCGTGCACTTCCTCCTGTCGCCGGCGCGCGTGCGCCCCGGGAGGAAGGTCACCTCCGTTGCTCATCGCCCTCTGGTCCGCCACCGGCGGATCCGGTACTTCCGTGTTCACCGCGGCGTGCGCGCTCGTGCTCGCCCGCCAGGCGCGCGATGCCGGTCAGGCATCCGGCGTGCGCGTCGCCGATCTCGCCGGCGACCTGCCCGCGGTGTTCGGTCTCGGCGCCGATCCCGACGTCGGCCTGGCCGACTGGCTCGACGCCGGGCCCGCGGCGCCCACCGAGGCGCTCGACCGCCTGCTCGGCGAGGTCGCGCCCGGGGTCGCGCTCCTGCCGCGCGGGCGTGGCCCGCGAGTTGCGACCGCGCTGCCGGCAGCCGAGAGCGGCGCCGCGCTCGCGGTTGCGCTCGGGCTCGGCTCGTCGCCGGTGCTCGTCGACTGCGGCACCGCGCGCGAGCCCGCCACGCGCGCGGTGGTCGAGGTCGCCGACGTCGCGATCGTCGTGCTCCGCGGCTGCTACCTCGCGCTCCGCCGGGCGGTCCACGCCCCGCCGCTCGAGCACACCGCGGGCGTCGTGCTGCTCGAGGAAGCGGGCCGGTCGTTGGGTGCGAACGAGATCGGGGAGGTGCTCGACCTGCCGGTGCTGGCCCGGATCCCGGTCAAGGACACGATCGCCCGGGCGGTCGACGCCGGGGTCCTGCCCACCCGACTCCCCGAGCCGCTGGCCCGGGCCGCCACCGACGTCGTCCGGCGCGTGGGTGCCCGCGCCGGCCACCACGGCGAGGCGGCGTGAGCGGCGAGCCGGCAGCCGACCGCACGAGTCGCCCGATGGAGGAGGCGTGAGCGTCGTCGCCCTGCCGTCCGCCGCCGGCTCGGGCGACGACGGACTGCTCAAGCAACGGGTCCACCGACGGCTGGTCGCGCAGGGTGTCGACGACCCGGCCGCCGACGCCGAGGCACTGCGAGCGGTGCTCGGCGACCTGCTGCGCGACGAGCAGCCGCTCCTGCCGGCACCCCGGTACGACGCTCTCCTCGAGCAGCTCACGCACGAGGTCACCGGCCTCGGGCCGCTCGAGCCGTTGCTCGCCGACCCCACCGTCACCGAGGTGATGGTCAACGGTCCCGGTCGCGCCTACGTCGAGCGCGCCGGGCGGCTGGAACCGGTCTCGCTCGAGCTCGACGCCGCGGCGATCGTCCATCTGGTCGAGCGGGTGGTGACGCCGCTCGGGCTCCGGCTCGACCGCTCGTCGCCGATGGTCGACGCCCGCCTGACCGACGGATCGCGCCTCCACGCGGTGATCCCGCCCCTCGCGGTCGACGGTCCGTGCGTCACCATCCGTCGGTTCGGGACGCGCGCGGTCCGGCTCGACGAGTTCGGCGTCGACGGCGCGTCGGCGACGTTCCTGCGCTGGACCGTCGCCGCGGGCTGGAACCTCCTCGTCGCCGGCGCCACCAGCGCGGGCAAGACCACGCTGCTCAACGCGCTGTCGCAGTCGATCCCGCACGCGGAGCGCGTGGTGACGATCGAGGAGACGGCCGAGCTGCGGCTCGCGCAACCGCACGTCGTGCGGCTCGAGGCCCGGCCGCCCAACGCCGAGGGCGCCGGCGGGGTCGACCGTGCGGGCGCTGGTGCGGACCGCGCTGCGCATGCGTCCCGACCGCCTGGTCGTCGGCGAGGTGCGCGCCGGCGAGGCCCTCGACATGCTGCAGGCCCTCAACACCGGCCACGACGGTTCGATGTGCACCATCCACGCCAACGGTCCCGTCGACGCGCTCGCCCGCTTGGAGACCCTGGTGCTGCTCGCGGATTCGGGTCTCCCCCTCGGCGCGGTGCGCACGCAGGTGGCGGCGAGCATCGACGCGGTGGTGTTCGTCGCTCGCGGTCGCGATGGTGAGCGGCGCGTGGAGGCGATCGCCGAGGTCGACGGTCGTCACCACGATGGCGCGCGACCGCTGTTCGTCCGACGGGCGGGTCGACTGGTGCCGATCGCGCGCGTCACCCGGCGCCTCGGCGCCACGACGCCGCGGGCGTCGACCTTGGCCGCGTCGACTCGATCGCCACCGGCGTCGAACGTGGCCCGTCGTGCTGACCCTCGTGCTCGTGGTCGTGGGGCCATTCACGTGTGCGGGGTTGATCGCCGCGGGTCGCCGCGCCGCGGTCGCGGACCGAGCTCGGTCCCTCGGTCCGCGGTCGCGGTGGCGTGTCCCCGCGCGGGTGCGGCCCCGTTGATCGTCGCGCTGCGCGACGCCGTCGTTCCCTGGACGCCCGAGGAGGCCGTCGAGTACTGGGGGATCGCGGTGGTCGCGGTCGGCCCTGCTCGCCGCCGCCTTGTCACCGGTCCTCGCGGTGCCGGCCGTGCTCGCGGTCGCGGCCGCGGGACCGGTCGCCCTCGTCCTCGCCCGGTCCCGCGCGCGAGCGCGCGTTCACCGCCGAGCTGCCGGCCGCACTCGAGCAGGTCGCGGCCGAGCTGCGGGGCGGAGGCACGGTCGCGGCCGCGGTCGACGTCCTCGCTGCCGGCGGGGGCGCCGTCGCCGGCGACCTCCGACGGGTGCACCAGCGCACCCAGCTCGGGCTGCCCCTGGCGCAGGCCCTGGCCGGCTGGCCGGCCGACCACGACGCGCCCGGGGTCCGGGCGGCGGCCGGTGCGCTCGCGGTCGCCGCCACCATGGGTGGGCGGGCGGCCGACGCCATCGACGGGCTGGCGTCGTCGTTTCGGCACCGGCTCGACGCAGTGGCGGAGGCGCGCTCGCTCTCGGCCCAGGCCCGCTTGTCGGCGGTCGTCGTGGGGGCGGCGCCGCTCGGCTACCTCGCGTTCTCCGCGCTGGTCGACCCGGCCGCGGTCACCGCGCTGGTCGACACCGGCGTGGGACGGGTCTGCCTCCTGGTCGGGCTCGGGCTCGAGGCGCTGGCGGCGCTGTGGATCCGGCGCATCCTCCGGTCGGCCGGATGAACGCGTGGGCTGTGGCTGCCGTGGGTGCTCGGTGCGGCGTGGGGCGTCGCGCTCGGCGGTGCCGTTCGCACGCCGCGCCGCTGCGCGTCGCCGTGGCCGAGCGGGCCGCGGGCCTGTCGGTGCGCACTCGGCGCGCGCCGGTGCGGCACGCGTCGCGCGTGGCCCGGTGGTCCGCGTGGTGGGGGGCCCGGTCCGACGGCGTCGTGCCGCGCGTGGTGCGTTCGCTGCGTGGCCGCGTCGGCGCCCGGGGTGTCGACGCGGAGCTCGCGCGTGAGCTGCCCGTCGCGCTCGACCTCCTCGGCGTGGCGGTCGGGGCGGGCTGCACTCCGTACCTCGCGGTCGAGGTGGCCGCGCGCTGGTCGCCCGCACCGGTCGCGGCCGCCTTCGACCAGGTCATGCGCAGCTGCACGTTGGGTCTCGACTTCGAGTCCGCCCTCGACGCGATCGCGCGCGCGCCACACCTCGGCTGCGGCCGGTGTCCGACGCGCTGCTGGCCACCGACCGGCTCGGGGTACCCGTGGGTCCCGTACTCGCCCGACTGGCCGAGGAAGATCGCACCGCGCTGCGACGCGCCGCGGAGACGCACGCCCGTCGGATCCCCGTGCGGCTCCTGTTCCCGCTCGTGTTCCTGGTCCTTCCCGCGTTCGTGCTCCTCACCGTGGTGCCCGGCCTCGCGGCCGGCCTCGGTCGCATCTGACGCGCGGGTGACGTCGCGTCACCACCTTCTCCCGTTGCTTCCCCCCATCCGATCCACCAGGAGGTTGTGCAATGTCAGGTCGGTTCCTCGCACCGGTGCGCGCTCGGATGTCCGCACTGGTCGCAGACGAGTCGGGCCAGTCCACCGCGGAGTACGCACTGGTGATCCTGGGCGCGGTCGCGATCGCGACGCTCCTGATCACGTGGGCCACGGGCAGTCACGCGATCTCGCAGCTGTTCGACTCCGTGATCGAGAAGATCCTCCCGTCGTGAACGGGCGTCGGTGGTTCCCCCGCGCGGCGCGGGGGAACCCGGCGCCACGTCCGCGCTGCCAGGCGAACGCGGACAGTCGACGGCGGAGTTCGCGTTCGTGCTCCCGCTGCTCGTGCTCGCGCTGCTCGCGGTGGTGCAGGTCGGGCTGGTGGTGCGGGACCAGTTGGGAGTGGTGCACGCGGCGCGCGAGGCGGCGAGAGCCGCGAGCGTCGATCCCGATCCGGGCCGTGCGGTGCGTGCCGCCCACCGCACGCTTCCCGGTGCCGACGTCGACGTGGGTGGCCGGCCGAAGATCGGGGGCGAGATCAGCGTGACCGTGCACTACAGGTCGCACACCGACCTTCCGCTGGTGGGTGTGCTCTTCCCCGACCCCGATCTCCACGCGACGTCCGTGATGAGGGTGGAGAAGTGAGCGGGCACGCGCGTGACGAGCGCGGGGGTGTGAGCATGGTGATGCTGGCGGTGCTCGTGGCCGGTCTGGTGCTGGCCACCGGCGCGGCCCGTCTCGGCGGCGCTTTGGTCGGGCGGGCGCGGGCGGAGTCGGCGGCCGACGCGGCTGCGCTGGCCGCGGCCGACCGACTCGCGTCGGGCGGTGGTGGCGCCGCCGCTCGCACTGCCGCCGCCCGCACCGCGGCGAGCAACCACGCCCGGCTCGTGTCCTGCGACTGCGCGGGCCCGAGCGCGGCGGTCGTGGTCGAGGTCGACCTGCCGGCGCCACTCGGGATGTTCGGTCCGGCGCGAGGCAGGGCCAAAGCCGAGGTGCGACCGGAGTGCGTGGTCGACCTCCCGGGGTGTTGAAGCGCTACTTCGTGACCGTGAGGGGAGCTTGGCGCTCTTGGCCGGCGGGTCGGTCTTCTCGAAGGAACGGCCGTAGGTGAAGATCGAGCTGCGACTCGCCCGCTTCCCGTCCCTCGAAGGTCATCTCCTGCGTGCCCTCGGCGCCGGGCTGCGATCCGCCCGCGACCTGGTGGGTCGACACGAACCTCACGTCCGGGTTTCCGGCCGCGGTCCAGGTGTACCCCGTGCTCGGCGTGGCCGGCAGCGCGACCACGAACTCCTCGCCCACCGCGACGTCGATGGAATCGCCCTCGTGGTAGACGGTCGGCGCCTTCGCCACCTGCGCGTCGTCGCCCCACGGGATCGCCACGACGGCAACCAGCAACCCGATGCCGATGACGACGAGCACCACCAGCGCGATCCAACGATTGCGCGTCATGCGCCGGAATCTAGGGCGACGTGAGGTCGAGGGGATGTCGCGGTGATGCCGACGCGCCGAGCGTCTCGAGCACCACGATCGCCGCGTCCTTGTCGAGGTACTCGTTCCAGTTCCCGCACTTCGGTGACTGCACGCACGATGGACACCCGTCGTCGCACGGGCAACCCCGCACGAGCTCGTGGGCGGCGTGCACGTGGCGAGTCATCTCGGCGAACGCGAGCTCGGCGATGCCGGCACCACCCGGATAGCCGTCGTACACGAAGATCGTGGGGTCGCCGGTCTGGGGGTGGAACGCCATGGAGACGCCGCCGACGTCCCACCGGTCGCAGATCGCGAACAGCGGCAGCAACCCGATGAGCGCATGCTCGGCCGCGTGTACCGCCCCGATGATCCGCGACGGCTCGAGCCCGGCCGCCAGCAGCGTGTCGAGCGGCAGTGTGTACCAGCAGGCGCGGGTGGTGAGCTCGCGGGGCGGGAAGTCGAGGGGGACGACCTCGAACACCTCGTTGGTCGACGTGCGCTTCCGCTGGTAGGCGACCAGGTCGTGCAAGACGGTGACTGCACCGAGGTGCGCGGTTCCCGCACCCGCGGCCACCGACTGCTCGGTGGCGAGGATCGAGATGTCGGTCTCCTCGCGGGGCTGGGTGTGCTCGTCGGCGTCGTCGGCTGGATCGAGCACGGCCACCCGGTGCTCGACGTCGAGGTCGCGCACCCGGTACTGACGACCCTGGTGGAGGTAGATCGCGCCGGGGTGCGCGACGTGGAAGGCGCGCGACGAGTCGACCGTGCCCACCAGGCGGCGGTCGGCGTCGACGAGCTGACATTCGACCGACGAGCCGGTGCGCAGACCCACACGCGTGGCCGGAGGTTCGCGTCCGGCCCAGAACATCGCGCCGCCGCGGGGTTTGAGCTCGTCGTCGAGCACGAGGTCGCGCACCGCGTCGTCGAGCGCGTCGCCGTAGTAGGCGCCGTCCGCGTGCGTGAGCGGGAGCTCGTGCGCCGCGCACGCGATCTGGGCCCGGGCGACGAACGGGTTGTCGGGGTTCACCACCACCGCTTCCGCGGGGCGGTCGAGCAGCTCCGACGGATGGCGGGCGTACCACTGGTCGAGTTGGTCGTCACCGGCGATGAGGACCGCGGCGGCGCGGCGGGTGGTGCGCCCGGCGCGGCCGACCTGCTGGCGCATCGACGCCAGCGTTCCCGGGAAGCCGTTGAGCACGACCGCGTCGAGGGACCCCACGTCGATGCCCAGCTCGAGCGCGCTGGTGGCGACGACGCCGCCGAGCTCGCCGCTCGCGAGTTGCGACTCGAGCTCGCGCCGCTCGGTGGCGAGGTAGCCGGCGCGGTACGCGGCGACCGCGGGTGCGTCCACTGCACCGTCGGCAAGACGTGCCTGGGCGAGCACGCCCCGCGCGTGGGTAGCGACGAGCTCGGCGCCCTTGCGACTGCGCGTGAACGCGAGCGTCTGGTGCCCGTCGGCGACGAAGCGCGACAGCAACATCGCGGTCTCGACGTTCGCCGACGCGCGCGCGCCCGAGTGCACGTCGACGAGCGGTCGCTGCCACACCGCGAACCGGCGCTCGGCCTGCGGTGACCCGTCGCCGTCGATCGCCTCGACCGGGAGTCCGCAGAGGCGCGACGCCAGCTCCGCCGGGTTGCCGATCGTCGCGCTGGTGAAGCAGAAGGTCGGCGCGGAGTCGTAGTGCTCGCACAGGCGACGCAGGCGGCGCAGCACGTGCGCGACGTGGCTGCCGAAGACGCCCCGGAGCGTGTGCAGCTCGTCGATCACGACGTAGCGCAGGCGCAAGAGGAAGGTGGCCCAGCGATCGTGGGTCGGGAGGATGCCCATGTGGAGCATCTCCGGATTCGTGAGCACCACGTTGGCGTGCGTGCGGATCCAGGCTCGCTCGTCGGTGGGGGTGTCACCGTCGTACGTCGCGGCCACGAGGTCGGGCACGAGCCACTGGCGAAACGAGCGGAGCTGGTCCTGCGCCAGCGCCTTGGTGGGGAACACCAACAGCGTCGTGTCGCGGCTGCCCTCGACGACGGAGTCGACGATCGGCAGCTGGTAGCAGAGCGACTTCCCCGACGCGGTGCCGGTGGCGACCACGATGTTGCGACGGTCACGCAGCGCATCAACCGCGGCGGCCTGGTGTGACCACAGCGCGTCGACGCCGCACGCGTCGCGAGACGCTCGGTCACGAGCGGCGAGAGCACTGGCGCGGCGGTGGCGAGCCGCGCCGGCCGGGCGGGAAGCGCGGTGTTCGCCACCACGCGGTCGAAGTGCTCGTGCGCGAGGTCGTCGAGCGTGTCGCAGGCGTCGGCCCGCGGGCCGGCCAGGGCGCTCGTGACCGTGCTCAATGGCTCTGCAGGACCCCGTCGTCGGCGAAGTCGGCCAGGAGGCCGTCGGCGTCGCCGGTCTTGACCAGGTTGCTCCCGCCGCCGGCCCCGACCGGCAGCACGACGTTCTTCACGTTCGCGGGATCGAACGTCAACGTCAGGGAGCCCGTGTGGAACAGGTCGCTCATGCCGACGCCGTCGAGCTTGGTGTGGCGTCCGAGCGTCGCGAGCAGGCGGACGGTGTCGCCGGCACTCGGGTGCTTCGCCTGGATGGTCTGCAACGCAGACACGATCAGCAACCCCTGGTTGCCGGTCCGACTGATGTCGCCGTTGCTGAACGAGTGGCGGTCGCGCGAGAACTGCAACGCCTGCTCACCGTTGAGGTGCGTGAGACCCGGAGCGAAGTGCGCACCGGAGAAGTCGTCGTCCATCGGCGCCGGGATGTTGACGTCGATGCCGCCGATCTCGTCGACCATCTGCTGGAAGTGCGGGAAGTTGGCCCGGATCACCCACGTGATGGGGACGCCGACGATCGCCGACACCGCGTCGGCTTCGGCGCGCAGCTCGTTGCCGCCGGGGTTGTTCACGATGTACGAGTTGATCTTGCCGCCGCCCGGGCCCTCGGTGTCGCGCGGGATGTCGATGATGGTGGCCGACTTGACCGCGGGGTTCACCCCGATCACGTGGACGGCGTCGGCGAGACCCGGGTCGTCGGGTGACTGGGAGGGGTCGTCCGACCGGGCGCCGGTACCGAGCACGAGGGCGAAGAACGGCTGTTGCGATGCACCCTCGTTCCGGGCGCTGCCGAGCTTGGTGACCTGGAACCACACCGCGCCCTGCGCGGGGACGGGCTCGCCGAGGACCAGCCAGGCGGCGGTGATCGCACCGGCGAGCAGCACCCCACAGAGCAGCGGCCCGAGCACCAGGAGGGTCAGCGCGCGGCGCGGCGAGCGGCGTGGGGGCGAGAGGACGCGACGGGCGGTGCGGGCGGTCACTTCGCGCCTCCGGTCGGGGCGACGGACGAAGTGGTCGTGGGGGAGAGTCCGGCCCCGTCACGGGCCACGACGACGTCGTACACGGTGATCTTCCACGTGCCGGTCGGGTCGGGTTGGAGCACGAAATCGGCCCGGCGGACGATGTGGAGCGGCGCATCCTTCACCTTCGTCGCGCCGGTCACGTCGACGACGAGCGCGGCGGTGATCAGCGTGAGGTTGCCGCCCTGGTCGCCGAGCCCGACCAGGGTCACGGGCTGCGCGGTGGCCTGGAGGTCGCCGGTCACCTGCGGGAGCCCTTCGTCGAGGAGCACGCCGCGGTCGGCGGTGGTCGCCGTCGCGAGGGTGGCGGCATCGAACACGCCGCCGAAGTCGGCGGTGGCGGGCTTGCCGGTGCGCAGCGGCTGCACGGTGGCGCCCTTCACGTAGGTGGTGAGGGCGTCGAGCACGTGCTGGGACTGGTCGGCGGCGATCGTCACCGGCGCACCCGCGCTGTCGGCGGTGACGTCGCCCAACGGGATGTCGATCTCCGTCGTCGCCGCCGCGGTCGTGGTGGTGGGCTTGGCGGAGTCGGCGTCGTCACCGCCGGAGCAGCTCGCGAGCGCGAGCCCACCGCCGAGTGCGACCACGACCACGACGACCGTGACCAGCACCCAGCGACGGCGCGTGCGGCGACGACGCGTGCGCGATCGGGTGGGGGAGGCGACGTCCATCGTCGACTCAGGGTAGGAGACCGACCCTCGCCGACCGGGGCACCGGAAGCGCGCCGTATCATGCATCCATGGCCCTGAAGAAGATGGTCGAGCGCTTCACCAAGCCGGTCGAGGAGATCGACCGCGAGCAGCTCACCGCGTTCTGCGACGCCCGCCTGCTCACCCCCATGGACGACGTCGAGGCCCGCACCCGGGTGCGGGTGGGGGGAGAGGTGCGCTCGGTCCGCATCGTCCCGCGCGCCGGTGCGGCGGCGCTGGAGGTCACCGTGAGTGATGGGCGGGCCTCGATCGTCGGCGTGTTCCTCGGTCGGCGCAAGATCGCCGGGCTCTCCCCCGGGCGGAAGGTCGCGCTCGAGGGCGTCGCCGCGCGCGACGGCAAGCGCTACCTGCTGTTCAACCCGATCTACGAGCTCCTGAGCTGACCTTCCGGGCGAGAGCGGGCTGCGCCCGTCTCGCCCGTTGGGACGGAGCGAGCTGTGCGAGCGGGGCGGCTAGGAGGAGGCGCCGGTGAGGATCCGGCGCACCTCGTCCTCCGACTCGGGCGTCACCATCGCCAGTACCTCGTCGCCGGCCTCGAAGACCGAGTCGCCCCGCGGCATCACCACGTGCTCTTCGCGCACGATGGCGACGACGGTGGCGTTGCGGGGCACGTCGATGTCCTTCAGCGCCCGGTCGATCACGGGGGAGTCCTCGGCCAGGGTGACCTCCACGAGGCGCGCCTGACCACCCTCGAACTGGAGGATCCGCACCAGCCGGCCGACGGTGACCGCTTCCTCGACCAGCGCGGTGATGAGGTGCGGGGTCGACACCGAGAGGTCGACGCCCCAGTTCTCGTTGAACAGCCACTCGTTCTTCGGGTGGTTCACCCGGGCGATGACGCGCGGCACCGCGAACTCCTGCTTGGCCAGCAGCGAGAGCACGAGGTTGTCCTCGTCGTCGCCGGTCGCGGCGACCACGACGTCGCACGAGTCGAGGCCGGCTGCACGCAGCGAGTTGACCTCGCAGCAGTCGGCGACGTGCCAGTCGATGCCGTCGCCGGGCTGTTGCGCGCGCTTCACGACTGCGGGGAGCTGCTCGATGATCATCACGTCGTGGTCGGCGGCACGGAGGTCGTTGGCGATGAACAGGCCGACGTTCCCGGCGCCTGCGATGGCAACTCGCATCAGCGGTGCTCTTCTCCGTGCTCGAGGCGATCGCGCAGTGCGTCGAGGGCCGAGACGTCGGCGGCGAAGTGCAGGATGTCGCCGTCCTGGCCGATCGCGCTCGGCGTGCTCACCTGCGCGGCACCGAGGCGCGTGATGGCGACGAGCCAGAACACGCCCGGCTCGCTCAGCGGCGCGAGCTTCTTGCCCGCCCACTTCGCCGGGATGGGGTAGTCGAGGAGGCACACCTTGCCGCTCGGGTCGAGCCACTCGTGCGGCTGCTCCTCCGCTGGCAGCAGGCGACGCATGACCTGGTCGGTCGTCCACGACACGGTGGCGACGGTGGGGATCCCCAGGCGCTGGTAGATGAGCGCACGCCGCGGGTCGTAGATGCGGGCGACGACGCGCTCGATGGCGAAGTTCTCCCGGGCGATGCGCGCCGAGAGGATGTTCGAGTTGTCGCCGCTGGTGACCGCAGCCACCGCGCCGGCGCGCTCGATGCCGGCCTCGACGAGGTGGTCACGGTCGAAGCCGAACCCCACCACCTTCTGGCCCCCGAAGTCCTCCGGGAGACGCTTGCGGAAGGCGTCGGCGTTCTTGTCGATCACCGCCACCGAGTGGCCATTGCGTTCGAGGCTCAGGGCCAGCTCGCTGCCCACCCGCCCGCATCCCACGACGACGACGTGCACCGGGTCTCCCTCCGATGTCCCTTCGGGACCGGGGCAGGCTATCGAGCGTCGCCCGGGAGCGGGAAATCGCTGAACGCCCGCTGACGTCCGGGGCGGGCGCCAGGGCGGATCGGTGTTCCGCACGCGGGGAATGGCAAGCTGTCCGGAGCCGGTCGTGCTGAGGGGCTCGGAGGAACCGACGACGTGGCATTCGTCAAACGAGTTCTCGTCGGCCGTCCGCTCGCGACGACCGAGATGGAGCACCAGCGCATCTCGAAGACCATCGCCCTGGCGGTGTTCTCGTCGGACGCGATCTCGTCCACCGCGTACGCGACCGAGGAGATCCTCTTCGTCGTCGCGGTCGGCGGCTCCAGCCTCGCCCTCGGCCTCAACACGCTCATCCCGATCGGCATCGCGGTCGCGCTCCTGCTCACGATCGTCATCACGTCGTACCGCCAGACGATCTTCGCCTACCCCAGCGGTGGCGGCAGCTACGTCGTCAGCCGCGAGAACCTGGGCGAGAACCCGTCGCTGGTCGCGGGCGCGTCACTGCTGGTCGACTACATCCTCACCGTCGCGGTGTCGATCTCCGCGGGTGTCGCCGCGATCGTGTCGATCCCCGCGTTCCAGGACCTCGCCAAGCATCGCGTCGCGCTGGGGTTGATCCTGATCCTGGGCATCAGCCTCGCCAATCTGCGCGGCATCAAGGAGTCGGGCCGGATCTTCGCGGTGCCCACGTACATCTACATCGCGGTCCTGGGCGCGCTCGTGAGCTACGGGCTCTTCCGCAGCTTCGTCCTCGACGACATCCGCCACATCAATCCGGCACCGTTCGCGGCGGAGGGCAACAACATCTTCGGCGGCACCCTGGGGATCTTCATCCTCTTGAAGGGCTTCTCGTCGGGTGCGGTCGCCCTCACCGGGGTGGAGGCGATCTCCAACGGCGTGCCCGCGTTCCGGCGCCCCGAGTCGAAGAACGCGGCCATGACGCTGGTGTGGATGGGGGTCATTCTCGGCACGTTGTTCATGGGCGTGCAGATCCTGGCCCACCACCTCGGTCCCTACCCGAGCGAGCACACCACCGTGATGTCGCAGCTCGGCACCGCGGTGTTCGGGAGCGGCACCGTGCTCTACGTGGTGTTGCAATTCGCGACCGCCGCCATCCTCACCCTCGCGGCCAACACCGCGTACGCCGACTTCCCGCGGTTGTCGTCGATCATCGCCCACGACGGCTACTTGCCCAGGCAGTTGGCCAACCGCGGTGACCGTCTCGTGTTCTCGAACGGTGTGCTCGTGCTCGCCACCGCGGCGGGTGCGCTCATCATCGCCTTCGGTGGAAAGACCAACGCGCTGATCCCGTTGTACGCGGTGGGGGTGTTCCTCTCGTTCACCCTGTCGCAGGCGGGCATGGTGCGCCACCACCAGAAGGAGCAGGAGAAGGGGTACAAGCGCAACGTCGTCATCAACGCGGTGGGTTCGGTCGCGACCTTCATCGTGTTGCTGATCGTGGCGACCACGAAGTTCACGAGCGGCGCGTGGGTGCCGTTGGTCGTCATCCCCGTGATCGTCTTCGGGTTCAAGGCCATCCACCGCCACTACAAGACCGTGGCCGACGGCCTGCGCGTCACTCCCGATTACAAGCCGCGGCGCATGAACCACACCGTGGTCGTGCTCGTCGGTGGCGTGCACCGCGGGGTGCTCGAGGGATTGGCGTACGCGCGATCGCTGTCACCCAACCACCTGGTGGCGGTGTCGGTCGTCTCCGACGAGGAGGAGCAGGAGAAGCTCGAGCAGCTGTGGGACGAGTACGGCCTCGAGGTCCCGCTCGAGATCGTGTACTCGCCGTACCGGGAGCTCACCCGGCCGATCCTGCGCTACGTCGACGAGCTCGACGCGCGCTGGGAGAACGACGTCATCACCGTCCTCCTGCCGGAGTTCGTCGTGAGGCACTGGTGGGGCAACATCCTCCACAACCAGACCGCGTTGCTCCTGAAGGGGAGACTGCTGTTCCGCAAGGGCACGGTCGTCACTTCGCTCCCATATCACCTGGAGTGACGACCGACCCCCAACCGAAACCTTGTCGAAAGATTGGACTCGACCGAGTCCAGCCCCCTACTTTTCCCTAGCTTCTCCGCGCTGGTCGTGTGACCACGCGCCCGCAGTCCAGCTCAACTCCGACACCCATCCCGAGGTCTGCATCCCATGATCAGCTTGGCTGCTGAAGGCGGCTACCAGGTTTTCAGCCTCAACGGCGAGGCCTGGTTCTGGCTCATCTTCTCCGCCGTCACCGCGGTGCTCGCGCTCATCGTCGGGCTCTACCTCATGCGCGGCGTGCTCGCTGCCGACGAGGGCACCCCGAAGATGATCGAGATCGCGAAGGCCATCCAGGAAGGGGCGATGGCCTACCTGAAGCGGCAATTCAAGACGATCGCGGTGATCCTCATCCCGCTGGCGATCGTCGTGTTCGTCACGTCGACCGAGGTCACGAAGCCACTCCTCGCCGGACCGAACGCGTCGTCGGGCCTCACCTTCGCGCAGTCCGGATTGTTCCGGACCCTGGCGTTCGTCGCCGGCTGCCTGCTCTCGGGCCTCACCGGGTTCATCGGCATGAGCCTGGCGGTGCGGGGCAACGTGCGCACCGCGGCGGCGGCCCGCGAGGGCTCGCTGCCGGCTGCGCTCAAGGTGGCGTTCCGCACCGGCGGCGTCGCCGGCATGTTCACCGTCGGCCTGGGTCTCCTCGGGGCGACGTTGATCATCATGATCTTCCAGAACACCGCATCGGCGATCCTCATCGGGTTCGGATTCGGTGGTTCGCTGCTCGCGCTCTTCCTGCGAGTCGGCGGCGGCATCTTCACCAAGGCGGCCGACGTCGGCGCCGACCTCGTGGGCAAGGTCGAAGCGGGGATCCCCGAGGACGACCCTCGCAACCCGGCCACCATCGCCGACAACGTGGGCGACAACGTCGGCGACTGCGCCGGCATGGCCGCCGACCTCTTCGAGAGCTACGAGGTCACACTGGTCGCGTCGATCATCCTCGGCGTGGCCGCGTTCCAGTCCATCGGGCTCAACCCAGCGCTCGGGCTCATCTTCCCGCTGGCCGCCCGGGCCATCGGCGTGCTCGCTTCGATCTGTGGTGTGTTCGCGGTGCGGGCCACCGACAAGGACAAGTCGGCGATGGCCCCGATCAACCGCGGGTTCATCACCGCCGGCCTGCTGACCGTGGTCGGGACCGCGGTCGTCGCCTTCGGTTACGTCGGCAATGACAAGTTCGACGCCGGCTGGAAGTGCTTCGGCGCCGTCATCACCGGCCTGGTGCTGGCGCAGGTGCTCAGCCGCCTCACCGAGTACTTCACCTCGACGGAGGCCGCGCCGGTCCGCGAGATCGCCGAGGCGACGCGCACCGGACCCGCGACCGTGGTGCTGTCGGGCACCAGCTCCGGCCTCGAGTCCAGCGTCTACGCCATCATCTGCATCGCCCTCGCCCTCGGCGTGGGCATCTGGCTGGGCGACGGCAACATCCAGTTCACCTTCTACATGGTCGCCCTCACCGGCATGGGCATGCTGGCCACGACCGGCGTGATCGTCTCCGAGGACACCTTCGGTCCCGTCGCCGACAACGCGGCCGGCATCGCCGAGATGTCGGGCGAGTTCGAGGGCGAGCCCGAGCGGATCATGGTGAGCCTCGACGCGGTGGGCAACACCACCAAGGCCGTCACCAAGGGCTTCGCCATCGGCTCCGCGGTGATCGCGTCGGTGGCACTGTTCGCTTCGTACATCGAGACGATCGGGGGCGAGCTCGACCCGCTCAAGAACATCACCGGCAACAAGCTGTTCGAGAACATCCTCACGCAGATCAACCTGGCCAACCCGAAGGTGTTCATCGGTCTGCTGATCGGTGGTTCGGTCTCGTTCCTGTTCTCCGCGTTGGCGATCCGCGCCGTCGGTCGTACCGCGGGCGTCGTGGTGCAGGAGGTCCGCAGTCAGTTCGCCGACGGCGGGATCATGGCGGGCACCAAGAAGCCCGACTACGGCCCGGTCATCGACATCTGCACCGCGGCATCGCTGCGGGAGCTCGCCACGCCGGCACTGCTCGCGGTGCTCACGCCGCTCATCATCGGCTTCGGCATCAACTTCTACGCCCTCGGCGCGTTCCTCGCCGGCGTGATCCTCACCGGCCAGCTCATGGCGAACTACCTGAGCAACGCCGGTGGCGCGTGGGACAACGCCAAGAAGTACATCGAGGACGGCCACGAGGGTGGCAAGGGGTCCGAGGCGCACAAGGCGGCCGTCATCGGTGACACCGTCGGTGACCCGTTCAAGGACACCGCGGGTCCGGCGCTGAACCCGCTGATCAAGGTGATGAACCTGGTGGCGCTGCTCGTGTTGCCGGCGATGATCAGCCTGCGCAACGACGACATCCGCTTCCTCATCGCAGGCGTCTGCCTGGTCGTCCTGATCGGCGCCGTGCTCTTCTCGAAGCGCAAGAGTGGTGGCTTCGGCGAGGAGTCCGAGATCGTCGCCGCGGCCATGGCCGAGCACGGCCTCCCCGAAGGCTCCTCCGCCGGCGAATAGCCCCACCTCACCTCACCTCACCAACTCGAGGTTGCGTCACCTGGCGTCGTAGTACGACGCCGAGTGACGCAACCTTGGGTTCAGAGGTGCCGGCGAACCGACGTCGCGAGGCGGTTGGCGCGGTCCTTCACGTCAGCCCCGGTTGCGACGAGCACGGTGTAGCCGAGGTCCGAGATCGCGTTGCGGCGAGCGGCGTCGCGGTAGTGCGCGGCAGTGCCCGTGTGATGCTCGACGCTGTCGTACTCGATCACCACCATCGCGTCGGGATAGGCGAGATCGACACGGGCGACGAACCCGCCGACCTGGTCGCGCACCACGAACTGGTGGACCGGTGTGGGCAGACCATGGCGGACGAGCATGTCGGCCAGGAGCCGCTCAGGGACGCTCTCGGGCAGCGTCGACACGCAGGTTCGAGCTTCGACCGCGGCGCGAAATCTACGCCCGCCCGGGCGACCCTTCGTCGCAAGCCGTGTGCTCGTGCGTCGAAGCTCGTCGAGGGATACGAGCCTGCGACGTAGGGCTGTGTCGATGTTGGCATCGAGCATGACGGGACTCAGGGTGCGCGCGAGGTCGAAGAGCGTGCGAGCTGTCGAGGTACACGGCACGCTGTCGCGCTCATCTCGGTCCTCCTCTCCGATCGCGAGGCTCTCATGGACCACGAGGCGAGCATGACGGGAGCGCTTCCACCTCGGGCAGGTCAGCTCGCTGATGTCCGTCCGTCCGGTGGGCAACGACCAGAGCGCGGCGGCGGAGAGGTGCGACGCGAGGGCGTCAGGGCCCGCAGCCAGGCACGCAGCGAGTAGGTCGCCACGCCAGGTCCTGGGCGCGCCACCCATCCGATACACGCCCTCGTAGACGGGCACCCATCGTCCGCTCGAGGTCCGGGCCTTTCGCGCGCCGTCCGAGAACCCGAGGGCATCGACGTGCTCGAGCGCGAAGATCCCGTGCTGCTGAGCGGCGAGGCGTCCAAGTGCATCGTCGGCACGTCGGGTCATCGCGAGAAGACGAGTTCACTCCCAACGCGTGACACATCTCGAGGTTGCGTCACCTGGCGTCGTAGAACGCCGACGAGTGACGCAACCTTGTTTTGGGGGGTGGAGAGAGTCCCGCGGGTCAGTCGTCTTCGACGACTTCGTGAAGGGCGGCGGCTTCGGCTTCGGCCTGGGCCTGGGTGAAGTGGACGGGCTTCTGTCGCTTCGCCTTGCGCCACTCGAGGAACGGCGGGATCAACGAGAGGATGATGATCGCCGCGATCAGCGGGTAGAGGTAGGTGTCGATCGAGTCGCCGATGGCGTCGGCGAGGAAGTAGCCCGCCAGGGTCACGCCGAACACCCAGATGAAGGCGCCGAACACGTTGAAGCTGATGAACGTCCGTCGGGTCATCTTGCCGATCCCGGCGACGACCGGCGCGAAGGTGCGCACCACGGGCACGAACGCGCGAGGACGATCGTCTTGGCGCCGTGTTGATCGAAGAAGTCCTCGGTGCGGTCGATGTACTCGCGTTTGAACAGCTTCGAATCGGGGCGCCGCAACAGGCGCGGTCCCGTCTTCTGGCCGATGGTGAAACCGAGCTGGTCGCCGACGACGGCCGCGATGAAGCACCCGACCAGGATGGCCGCCAGGTTCAGCTTCCCCTGGTTGGCCAGGATGCCCGCGGTGAAGAGGAGCGAGTCACCAGGGAGGAAGAAGCCGATCAGGAGGCCCGTCTCGGCGAAGATGATCAACATGAGCCCGATCTCGCCGTACGGGCTCAGGTCGTTGAGGATCTCCTTCGGATCCAGACTGAGCGCGAGAATCGTCGAGAGCAGGTGCACGACGGCGCAGGATAGACGGCCTGTCCCCCCGTCCACGGGAACGACCCGGAGTTGACAGCGGCCGCTTCCGGCACCACTGTCCGGCGCCGATACCTTCCCTCACGCCCCCCGCCGACCACACTGGTCGGCCGATCCACCCCAGTCCGAGGACAAGGCACGTGGCGAAACCTCTCGTGATCGTCGAGTCCAAAGCGAAGGCCGACACCATCGCCGGCTTCCTCGGGCGCGACCACTACACCGTGCTGCCCAGCGTCGGGCACATCCGCGACCTGCCCCAGGGCGCCAAACAGGCACCGAAGAGCGTCACCAAGCCCGAGGTGCGGCGCCTGGGCATCGACGTCGACGACCACTTCCGTCCCGTCTACGTCGTCCCCGACAACAAGAAGCACGTCGTGGCCGACCTCAAGGCCGCGCTCAAGGGGGCGAGCGAGCTCTACCTCGCGACCGACGAGGACCGCGAGGGCGAGGCCATCTCGTGGCACCTGCTCGAGGTGCTGAAGCCGACCGTGCCCGTGAAGCGGATGGTGTTCCATGAGATCACCAACGAGGCGATCGCCGACGCCATCGACAACTGGCGCGACCTCGACATGAAGCTCGTCGAGGCGCAAGAGGGTCGGCGAATCCTCGACCGGTTGGTCGGCTACGAGGTGTCGAACGTCGCGTTCCGTCGCATCGGGCGCGGCACGTCGGTGGGACGCGTGCAGAGCGTTGCCACGCGACTCGTCGTCGACCGCGAACGCGCCGCGCATGGCGTTCAACAGTGGCTCCTACTGGGACCTCGAGGGCACGTTCGACGCGCACGCCCAGTCGTTCCCCGCGACGCTCGTGCAGCTCGACGGACGCCGACTCGCGCTCGGGCGCGACTTCGACGCCGACACCGGCCGCCTCGCGGCCGACGCGAACGTCGCGCTGCTCGACGAGGCCGGCGCGGTCGCGCTCGCCGGTCGCCTCGACGACGTCGCGTTCACCGTCACGTCGGTCGACACCCGCACGTTCACCGAGAAGCCCAAGGCACCGTTCATCACGTCGACGCTGCAGCAGGAAGCGGGCCGCAAGCTCGGCTTCAGTGCCGGCCGCACGATGAGCATCGCCCAAGGGCTCTACGAGCGCGGCCTGATCACCTACATGCGGACCGACAGCACGACGTTGTCGGAGCAGGCCGTCAGCGCCGCCCGCCGGCAGATCGCCCGCCTCTACGGCGACGACCACCTCCCGCCGCAGCCGCGTGTCTACCGCAGCAAGGTGAAGAACGCGCAGGAGGCCCACGAGGCGATCCGCCCCGCGGGCGAGCGCATGCGCACCGCCGACGACGTCGGGGGCGAGCTGCGCTCCAACGACGAGCGGCGCCTCTACGACCTCATCTGGAAGCGCACCGTCGCGTCGCAGATGGCCGACGCCCGCATTCGGCGCGTCACCCTCCGTCTCGGCGCGACGTCGAGCGCGGGTGAAGACGTCGTGTTCCAGGCGAGCGGTCGCACCATCGAGTTCGCCGGCTACCTCCGCGCCTACGTGGAAGGCGCCGACGACCCCGAGGCCGAGCTCGAGGACCGCGAGACGTTGCTGCCACCACTCTCGGAACAGGAACCCGTGCGGTGCGCCGACCTCCGTCCCGCCGGTCACACGACGCAGCCGCCTGCACGATTCACCGAAGCCTCGTTGGTGAAGGAGCTCGAGGAGCGCGGCATCGGTCGGCCGTCCACCTACGTGTCGGTGATCGAGACGATCCTCGCCCGTGACTACGTGTTCAAGAAGGGGACCGCGCTCGTCCCCACGTGGAAGGCGTTCGCGAAGGTGCAGCTGCTCGAGCGTCACTTCGCGCACCTCATCGACTACGACTTCACCGCCACCATGGAGGAAGCGCTCGACGCCGTCGCGCGCGGCGAGGGCGAAGCCGAGAAGTGGCTCGACAGCTTCTACTTCGGCAACGGACAGGCCGGGTTGCGCGAGCTGGTGTCCGACGAGCGCCTCGCGCAGATCGACATGGCCGAGGTCAACTCGGTGCACATCGGCACCGACTCCCAAGGCAACGAGCTCGTCGTGCGGGTGTGGCCCAACGGCGCGCGCATCGAGCGCGGCGACGAGAAGGCGCCCATCCCCGTCGACCTCGCGCCCGACGAGCTCACCCACGAGAAGGCGGAGGAGCTCCTGGCCAAGGGTGGCGCGGGGCCACGCGACCTCGGCACCGACGCCGAGTCGGGTCTCACCGTCCTCGTGCTCACCGGCCGCTTCGGCCCGTTCGTGCAGCTCGGTGAGCAGGAGGCAGGTTCGAAGGACAAGCCACCGCGGGCATCCCTCTTCGCATCGATGGACGTCGACACCGTCACGCTCGAGGAGGCGTTGCAACTGCTCTCGCTGCCGCGCGTCGTCGGCGTCGACACCGACGGTGAGGAGATCACCGCGCAGAACGGCCGCTACGGGCCCTACCTCAAGAAGGGCACCGACAGCCGGAGCCTCGGGTCGGAGGACCAGCTGTTCTCGGTGACGCTCCCCGAGGCGCAGGCGATCTTCGCTCAGCCCAAGCAGCGGCGGGGCCGGGTCGCCAAGCCGCCCATCGCCGACCTCGGTCCGCACCCCGAGAGCGGGGCGCCGATCCGGGTGCTCGACGGCCGCTTCGGGCCCTACATCACCGACGGCACCACCAACGCGACCGTCCCCGCGGCATCCAGCCCGAGGCGGTGACGCTGGCGGAAGCGGTGGACCTGCTCGCCGAGCGCGCCGCGCGGGCCCTCGAAGGGGGCGAAGAAGACCGCAGCCAAGAGGACCGCCAAGAAGACGGCGAAGAAGACGACCGCGAAGAAGACGAGCGCCACGAAGACCCCGCGAAGAAGACAAGCGCCAGGAAGACCCCCGCCAAGAAGACGACCGCGAAGAAGGTGCCCGCCAAGCGGGCGACCAGAAAGGCGACGACACCACCCGCTCCCGGGTCCGTTCCCGGCTCGTAGGCGCGGATGACCGACGAGCAGCCTCAGCGGGAGGCGCCGTTCATCCCTTCCGACTCGTCGGAGCCGCCGATGCCCGACGCGCCGTGGCGCGTCTTCGGCAGCAAGACCTTCTTCCGGCTCTGGACCGCGCAGTTCGTGTCCAGCCTCGGCGACTGGATCGGACTCATCGCCATCCTCGCCATCGCCGCGCGCGTCTCCGACAACTCGGGCGCGGCCGTGAGCCTGGTCATGACGACGCGTGTCCTGCCCGGCTTCCTGCTCGGCACCGTCGGCGGCGTCATCATCGACCGCTTCGACCGGCGCAAGGTCATGGTGCTGTGCGACATCGGGCGCGCCAGCCTCCTCGTGCTCCTCCCGTTCGTCGACAACATCGGCGGCCTGCTCCTCGTCTCGCTCGGGCTCGAGATCCTCACGCTCCTCTGGGGGCCCGCGCAGGCCGCGACCGTCCCGAACATCGTCGACGACGAGCACCTGTCGTCGGCGAACTCGCTGTCGCTCGCCGCGAGCTACGGCACGTTCCCGATCGCGTCGATCATCTTCTCGCTGCTCGCGGGCGTCGCCACGGTGCTGGCCGACTTCGACGTCATCTCCTCGTTCAAGGTCGACCAGGAATCGCTCGCGCTGGTCTTCGACGCGATGACGTTCCTCGTGTCGGCGGCGATCGTCTATCGCCTTCCCATACCGCGACGCGAGAAGAGCGCCGACGACAAGCGCATCGACTGGACCGAGACCTTTCGCGAGATCAAGGAGGGCCTGCAGTTCGTCGGGCAGCATGCGCTGGTGCGCGGGGTGATGCTGGGGCTCGGCTTCGGTCTCATCGGCGCGGGCGCGATGATCCCGCTCGGTCCGAGCTTCGCGCAGGAGGTGCTCAACGGTGGCGCCGCAGCATTCGGGGTGTTGATGACCGCGCTCGGGTTCGGCGCCACGTTCGGTGTGATCACGCTGCTGTGGTTGCAGGGACGTCTGCCGCGCATCACCGTGTTCTGCTTCGCGGTGATCGGCACCGGTGGCTTCCTCGTGCTGGCGGCGTCGTTCTCCGCGTTGGCGCCCGCGGCATTGATGATCGGCGGCGTCGGCGCGTGTGCGGGCACCACCTACGTCACCGGTTTCACCGTGTTGCAGGAGAGCGTCGGCCGACGAGCTGCGCGGCCGCACCTTCGCCACGCTGTACACCGTCGTGCGGCTGTGCCTCCTCATCTCCTTGACGATCTCGCCGCTGTGGGCCGACTTCTGGGACTGGGTGACCCGCGAGCTCTTCGGTGATCAGTCGGTGTCGATCGGGCCGTACACGTACGCGCTGCCGGGTGTGCGCATCGCGCTCTGGGGCGGCGGCATCATCACGCTCGTCGCCGGGTTCTTCGCCTGGCGGTCCATCCGCAAGGCCGAGCGCGAGGCCGGCGAGACCGGCGAGCCGACGGTGGCGGAGCAGGGTCCGCTCGAGTTCCGGCCGCTCGGACTGATCGAGCCGTCACCGATCGCCGAACCCGAGGACGCCGAACCAGGAAGAAGAAGCCGAACCCGCAGCCGACGGCGACGCCGCGCCCGACGCGGGTGCCGGGCCGTGAACCGGGGTCGCTTCGTGGTCCTCGAGGGTGGCGACGGCAGCGGGAAGAGCACGCAGTCGGCGTTGCTCGCGGCGCTGGCTGCGCGGGCGTGGGCACACGGTGGTGGAGACCTTCGAGCCCGGTGCCGGCGCGACCGGTGCGGTGCTCCGGGAGCTCCTGCTGCACGGCCCGGAACCCGTCGCCCCGGTCGCGGAGGCGTTGCTCATGGCCGCCGACCGCGCGCAGCACGTCGCGAGCGAGATCGAGCCCGCGCTCGCGCGCGGCGACTGGGTCGTGTGCGACCGCTACGTGCCGTCGTCGTTGGTGTACCAGGGGGTCGTGCGCGGGCTGGGCGTCGAGGTGGTCGAACAGCTCAGCGTGGTCGCGACCGAGGGGCTCGCGCCCGATCTCGTGCTGCTGCTCGACGTGTCCGACGAGATCGCCGACGCCCGTCGCGCCGACGAGAGCCGTGCCGGCGTCGACGACCGGCTCGAACGCGAAGGCGCGGCGTTCCACGCGTCCGTGCGCGCGGCGTACCGCGAGCTCGCGCCCGCACGCGGTTGGGTCGTGGTCGATGCCGACGGCGACGTCGGTCATGTCGCCGAGCGCGTTCGCGACGCGGTCGCTCCGCTGCTGGCAGGATGACGACCATGGTGGCGACCGAGCACTGGGCGCGTGTCCCGGGACAGGAACGAGCGGTGGTGCAGCTGCAGCGGGCCGCGACCCGGCCCGGTGCACGCCTATCTGCTCGTCGGCCCTCGCGGCTCCGGGGTGGAGGAGGCGGCCCGGTGCTTCGCCGCCGCCCTCATCACCACCGACGACGACGAACGCTCGTGGGACCTCGTGCTCCGCGGTGTCCACCCCGACGTGGTCGAGATCGACCCGCCGGCCACGCAGATCCGCATCGAGGACGCGCAGGCGGTCGTCGACGAGGTGTCGCGCAGCCCGATCGAGGGCGAGCGGAAGGTCGTCGTGCTCTTCGACGCCGAACGCCTGCGCCTCAACGAGGCGGCCGCCAACAAGCTGCTCAAGACGCTCGAGGAACCGCCGCCCCGCGCGGTGATCATCCTCGTCACCTCGGGCGCCGACCAGCTGCTCCCCACGATCCGCTCGCGGTGCCAGCGCGTCGACTTCGCGTACCTCGGAGCCGATGCGGTCGCGCCGCGCGCTCGTCGCCGACGGCATCCCCACCGAGCGCGCTGCGCTGCTCGCCCGGCTCGCGGGCGGCCGCATCGACCGCGCCCGGGCGCTCGAGGGCCACCTCGGCCCGGTGCGTGACGCGTTCGTCGCCGCGGCCTCGTCGATCGACGGGACGGGCGGCGCGGTCGCCGAGCAGGCCGAACGCGTGCAGGAGGCGATGCAGGGCGCGTTGGCGGACATCGAAGCGGCGCAGGTCGAGGAAGCCGAGCAGCTGGGCGCCGAGCTCGAAGCCGCGGGCTACCCGGAGCGCACGCGCCGCGCGCAACTGCGCCGGCTCGAGGAGCGCCACAAGCGCGCGCACCGCCGGGCGCGCATCGACGCGCTGCTCGAGGGCATCACCGCGCTCGAGACCGTGTACCGCGACGCGCTGGCGGGATCGGCCGACGAGCGGCTCAACGTCGACCGCGACGTGATGGCCCTCGACCCCCGTGCTGCCGCGGCCGCGCTCGACGCCTGCCGCGACGCACGCCAGGCCATCGCCGAGTTCAACCCCAACGAGACGCTGCTCGTCGAGCGCCTCTTCCTCCACCTACCGCCCGCCGGTGGCGTGACCGGAACGTCTTCCGGGGCGCTGACGGGCAACCGGTACACTCGCCCCCGCGCCGGAGTAGCTCAGACGGCAGAGCAGCTCACTCGTAATGAGCAGGCCAAGGGTTCAAGTCCCTTCTCCGGCTCCATCCACTGTGCCATCCGTGCTGGAGCTCGACGGTCGAGACCGCGTGCTCTGGACGGCACGAGCCGCCCGACGAGTGGCGCACGGCCTACGGTCGTGGGACGCATGCCCGCGCGCGGAGATCGACGGCGTCCCCATCTGGTACGAGGAGCACGGCGACGCCGACGGCCTGCCGCTCGTCGCCCTCCACGGTGGCATCGTCACGTTCGAGGGCACCTTCGGCGACGTCCTCCCGTGGCTGACGCAGGGCCGCCGGGTCATCGGGTCGAGCTCCAGGGTCACGGGCACACGCCCGACACCGGCCGGGCGATGTCGCTCGAGCGCTTCGCCGACGACGTCGCCGGCTGGTCGACCGCGTGGCGGGCGGGGGGCCCGTCGACGTGTGGGGGTTCAGCCTCGGTGCGCTCACGGCCACGAGCTTGGCCATCCGGCATCCGGCGACGGTCCGGCGCCTGGTGCTCGCCGGCACGAACATCCGTCCCGACGGGCTACCACGCCGAGATCACGGCGCCCGAACAGGACGACCCGCGGCTCCCGACGGAGGCGGAGTTCGCGCGCTGGCAGGCCGACTACGAGGCGGTGGCGCCGAACCCGGCGACTTCTTCCCGTTCCTGGAGCGGATGCAGCCCGTCGTGCACGACTTCGCCGGCTGGACTGCCGACGAGATCCGCAGCATCGACGCGCCCACGCTCCTCGTGATCGGCGACCGCGACTTCGTCCGCCTCGACCACGCCGAGATGCTCGAGCGGTTCCCCGACAGCCGCCTCGCCGTCCTCCCCGGCACACGTCACACCGAGGTGATGCAGCGCACCGAGGCGCTCCGGGCGCTCGTCGAGCCTTTCCTGGCCTGGGCGACCGGGGGCCGCCGGCCTCGGTCGCGCTGGTCGATACCTCCTGGCCCGGGTGTTCGCCCCTGCGTCCGGTCAAGGAGGGGTGGGTCCCGGCCGAAGACAATTGTCCGGAGCGAACCGGTGGGGTGCTCCCGACGACTGCTTGAAGGCACGAGCGATGGTTGAAGCCGCACGACAAGCGATCAGCGAGGCCGATCTGGCCGCCGCGGGAGTCGAGGTGCGTCGCGGGGTCCGCGGTCTCGTGGGGGCGCTGCTCGGCATCGTGCTGGTCACCGGCGTCGCGGCGGGTGTCGTCGCCGCGGCGATCATCGACACCCCGATGTGGGAGACGGTGCTCGCGGTGGGCGGCGCGTCGATTGTTGTCGGCTTCCCGATGGTGCTGGTGCTCTTCGGACTCACACGAAAGCGGGGACTCGACATCGCGCTGGAGACCGTCGTGCAGGCGCGCGTGCTCGAGACCGAGGCGCGTCCGGCGGGAGTTCGAGTCGCGCCTCGGACGCGCACTCGAGATGGCGGGTGACGAGGTCGCCGCCTACGACACGATCGAGCGAGCGGCGCGGGTCGCGATCCCCGGATCGCCGGTGGAGCTCCTGCTCGCGGACAACAGCCACGCGCACCTGGCACGCGTCGTTCGGGTAGCAGCGCCGGAGGACTCGACGCCCGGGTGCTCCGTGTCGTCACCCGACCAGTGCGTCGCGGCCCGGCGCGCCCAGACGCTCGTGTTCCCCGACAGCGACGCGCTCGACGCCTGTCCGCTGCTGCGCGACCGCGACGACGAGCCGTTCGCCGCGGTGTGCGTGCCGGTGTCGATCATGGGTCGCACGGTCGGGGTGGTCCACGCAACCAGTGAGGCCGATCGCCCGGTCGACGACGAGGCGATCCAATCCCTGCAGGTGCTGGCCAACCAGGCCGGTCACCGCCTCGGCATGTTGCGGATCATGGCCGAGACGCAGTTGCAGGCCTCGACCGATCCGCTGACCGGGCTGATGAACCGTCGGAGCCTCGAGAACCGAGCGCGTGCTGCTGCGCGCGAGCGGCGTCGACTTCGCGTTGGTGATGGTCGACCTCGACCACTTCAAGTCGCTCAACGACCGCTTCGGGCACGAGACGGGTGACCGGGCGCTGCGGGTGTTCGCGGAGACGCTGCGCGATGCAGTGCGCAGCGAAGACCTGACGTGCCGCTTCGGCGGCGAGGAGTTCGTCGTGCTGCTCCCCGGCATCGAGACCCACGAGGCGGTCGAGATCATGGAACGGGTACGCGAAGCACTGGCGGGCACGACCCGTCGCGGCGACGTGCCGTCGTTCACCGCGAGCTACGGCATCGCCGAGTCGACCTCGGCCACCGACTTCGACGACCTGCTCTACCGGGCCGACCAGGCGTTGTTCACCGCCAAGGAAGCCGGTCGTGACTGCATCTGCATCGACGGGCATCGCATGGCGGTGGCGCCCAACCTCACCGCCATCAACTGAGCGTTTCCCGGCCGGCCACCGGCTGGTCACGTCCGGGTGCGTAGCGTGAGGGTGTGACCGCACACGAGCACCGCTTCGTCCCACTCGACGGGGCCTTCAACTTCCGCGACCTCGGCGGCCTGCCGACGCACGACGGCGCGGTGACACGCGCCGGCGTGATGTTCCGCAGCCGACGCGCTCCACCACCTGGTGCCGAGCGACATCGACCACCTCACCGAGCTCGGCATGCGCACCGTCATCGATCTCCGCTCCGCGGTGGAGCTCGACCGCACCGGTCGTGGTCCGCTCGAAGCCACCGACATGCAGTGGCTGCACGCGCCGTTGAGCCACGGCGACGCCGCTGCAGGCCGCGTGCTGCCGCCGGCCCTCGCCGAGGGCGACCTCGGACGTCACTACGTCGACAGCCTCGCCGAGCGCACCGAGACGCTCGCCGAGGTGATCGAGCACCTCGCGACGCGCGACAACCTGCCCGCGGTGTTCCACTGCACCGCGGGGAAGGACCGCACCGGGATGGTGGCGGCACTGGTGCTCTCGCTCGTCGGCGTCCCCGACGACGTGATCGTGCACGACTACACGCTCACCGACGACCGCATGGCGCTCGTGATGGAGCGCATCCGCGCGTCGGGCGATTTCCCCGAGCCGGCGACGCCGATGCCGGCAGGCGTCGGTCGGGCCGAGGCGGCGTCGATGGAGACGTTCCTCGCAGCCGTGCGCGCGACCCACGGTGACGCGGAGGGCTGGGCGCGCGACGCCGGGCTCTCCGACGACGTGCTCGTCTCGCTCCGCGACGTGCTCGTCACCGCCGGCGAGGGCGGCTAGGGGACGCGGATGAACCGCAGCGCACCCGCGCTGCGGTAGCTTCCCCGACGCTCCCAACTCCCTCGGAGGTCTGGTCCCGTGAAGTTCGGCTCGCTTCGTCTGCGCGCATCCCTCGTCGTCACGCTCTCGATGCTCGGACTGGTCGCAGTGGCCGCGCCCGTCCAGGCCGCCACGCCCCGTGCGGTCGCGGCGCCCACCGAGGTGTCGTTGGTGGCGGGGGTCAACGACCCGAAGGATCCCAACATCGCGGTGCTCGAGTTCCTCCCCGAGAAGGTGAAGGTCGCCACGGGCACCAACGTCACGTGGGACATCGCCGGCCCCGAGCCGCACTCGGTCACCTTCGTGCCGCCGGGCACGACGGTCCCGCCGAGCACCGAGAGCGACCCGTCGCTGTTCGGCCCCACCCCGGCCACTGCGCCGTACGACGGCACGACGCTCGTGAACTCGGGCGTGTTGCCGCTGGGGGAGACCTCGCAGGTGCAGAAGTTCTCGATGTCGTTCGGGAAGACCGGCACCTACGCCTACTACTGCGTGCTGCACCCGAACATGGTCGGCAGCATCACGGTCACCGGCGACACCCAGGACTCGCAGCAGAAGATCACCAAGACCGGCAACCAGGAGAAGGCCAAGTACTTCAAGGAGGGTGAGGCGGCGAAGAACAAGCTGACCGCAGCCAAGCCCAAGCAGACCAAGAACTCCGACGGTTCGAGCACCTACTCCGTCGAGATGGGCGCGACGACCGCGCACACCGACGTGCTCGCGTTCGCGCCGACGCCGCGCAACGTGAAGACGGGCGACCAGGTCACCTTCGTCAACAACTCGGGCGCTCCGCACACCGCCAGCTTCGGCGGTGAGCTCGTGCCGACCGTCCCGACGGCCGACAACGTCGTGCAGCCCCAGCCCGGCCCGTCGCCCCAGGCGCTCGCCCAGGGGGTGTACCTCAACACCGGGTGGTTGCCGCCCAAGACCAAGGGCGGCCCGCCCGTGGCGGCGCGCAGCTACACGTACTCGGTGCCCGCGCCCGGCAAGTACCAGTACGTGTGCGTGCTGCACCTCCCGAGCGGGATGGCAGCCGAGATCGACGCGTCCTGATCCCCGGCCGGGTCCCCGGCCAGGTCCTTGTCGCCTGACCCTCGCCTGACCCTCCGCCTCGTACCCGCAGCACAGGATGCGGGTTTTGGGGCAGACTGCTGCCCGGTACGAGGAGGAGCCGTCATGGATCGCCACGAACGCATCGAGGACCAGCTCGCGAAGGTGCCGCTGTTCTCGGGCTTGTCCAAGAAGGAGCTCCGGCTGATCTCGCAGCTGGCGACCTACCTCGAAGAGCCGGCGGGCACCATCCTCACCGAGGAGGGCAGGCCCGGGCACGAGTTCATCATCGTGCTCGACGGTGAGATCGAGGTCCGTCAGGGCGGCAAGGTCGTGGCCGAACGGGGCGCGGGCGCCTACGTCGGCGAGATCGCGCTGCTCGACCACCGGCCGCGCACCGCCACCGTGGTGGCCAAGACCCCGGTGGCGATCGAGGTCATCGGCCAGCGTGAGTTCGCCGGCCTGCTGGCGGAGGTCCCCGAGCTGTCGCAACAGCTGCTCGCGACCGTCGCCCGTCGCCTCGCCGACCTCGACCAGAAGCAGGAGCAGGGCTGAGTCAGCCCTGCCCCGGCCCTCAAGCAACGGGGCGCCGCAGCCGATTCCTCTGAGTCCGGGATTGGTAGCCCGGGACGGAGGGTGCTGCCATGAACCAGACCACGGTCGTCACCGAGTCCGAGCTGCAACGTGCGCTCGACTGCGGTGAGCTGATCCGGCTCTACCAACCCGTGATCGACGTGCGCACCGGCACGCCCGTCCAGGTCGAGGCGCTCCTGCGGTGGGACCATCCCGCACGCGGGCTGCTGGCGCCGGGGGAGTTCCTCGTCGACGAGGACGACAGCACCCTGCTCGTCCGGATCGGCTGGTCGGTGGTGATCGAGGCGGCGCGCCGGGCCGGGACGTGGCGGCGAGCGTTCCCCGAGCGACCGATCACGGTGACGGTGAACCTGTTCGACGACCACCTCGAGCGGCGCGACCTTCCGAACCGGATCGAACACCTCATGCACGACCACGAGGTGCCCACGCCCCGCGGGCTCGCGTTCGAGCTGGGGGAGCACAACCTCCTGTCCGGCGGGCGTCGGATGCGCGACCGCATCACGATCCTGCACAACTCCGGCGTCGAGGTCGTCGTCGACGACCTCGGGGCAGCTGCCGCGACGACCGACGTCGCCCCGGACATGCTCCTCGACTGGGCGACCGAGCTCTTCGCGATCGCTGCGCGCGTTCCCGCTCGACGCGGTGAAGCTCGACCCGCGCTTCGTGGTTCGCCTCGAGGACGACGACCGCCTGCACGCCGTGATCGAGGCCGCGCACGCGTCGGAGATCGTGGTGGTCGCGCTGGCGGTGGAGGACGAAGAGATGGCCACCCGCGCTCGACGCGTCGGTTTCGACCTCGCGCAGGGCTTCCACTTCGCCCGGCCCGAGCGTCCGGCCCGGATCGACGCACTGCTCGCCGTTCGCTGACCGGCGTTCGATGAACGGTGCGCGGCCCCGGTGGGTAGCCTGGCCGCATGGCCGACCAGGCCGAGTTCGCCGAACTCGCGATGCCGTACATGTCGGCGCTGTACTCAGCAGCGCTGCGCATGACGCGCAATCCGTCCGATGCCGAGGATCTCGTGCAGGAGACGTACCTGCGCGCCTACCGCGGCTTCGGCGGCTTCAAGGAGGGCACGAACCTCAAGGCCTGGCTGTACAAGATCCTCACCAACACCTTCATCAACTCGTACCGGGCGAAGAAGCGTCGACCCGACGAGGTCGACCTCGATTCCAGCGAGGACTTCTTCCTCTACCGGCGGCTCGGCGGGCTCGAGTCGGTGGCGGCGGACCGCACGCCCGAGGCCGAGGTGCTCGACAGCATCCCCGACGAGATGGTGAAGGGGGCCCTGGAGGCGTTGCCGGAGCAGTTCCGCATGGCCGTGCTGCTCGCCGACGTCGAGGGCTTCTCCTACAAGGAGATCGCCGAGATCATGGATGTGCCCATCGGCACGGTCATGAGTCGGCTGCACCGCGGAAGAAAGCAGCTCCAGGAGCGGTTGTGGGAGTTCGGTCGCGAACGCGGCCTGCTCCCGACCACGCCGGAGCCCACACCTGGGCCGGCGCCGGAGCCCGAAGCCGCCGGTCACGCTGGGGGATAGAGCACCACCATGGACTGCGACAAGGCGATCTACCGGGTCTACGGATACCTCGACGGCGAGCTCACCGTCTGGCGGCGCTGGACGATCCGTCGGCACCTCGGCAAGTGCCCTCCCTGCGCGCAGGGGTTCGACTTCGAGGTGGAGCTCCGCCAGGTCATCTCCTCGAAGTGCCGCGACGACGTGCCGCCCGAGCTGAAGCAGCGGATCGCCGAGGCGCTCGGCGTCTCGCTTCCTCCCGACGAGTCGGGTTCCCCGTCCGGCTCCGTGTAGCGCCGCGACACCCGTCGGGAACTAGGGTCGGGGCGTCCCGGTCCGGAGACCGGCCTCCCGGAGGAACTGTTCGTGAACTCGGTCCGTGCCCGCGTCGCCTACGTCGTGACCCTCTCCCTGGTCACCTTGGCCGGATTGGCCGCGCCGGCCGCCGCCGCACCGGCCGTCTCGGGTTCGGCGGTGCTCGCCAACGAGAAGTTCAAGTGGTTCTACTGGATCGGCTTCGTGCTGGCGGCGAGCCTGGTGCTCTGGCTGCTCGCCACGCTGATCGGGTACTACCTCCGTGTCATCCGCCCGAAGCACCGGGGGCGCGAGACCTCGTGACGCAGGGCCGCCGCCGGTGACGCACGTGCCCGCCGTCGTGGTGGCCGAAGCACCGTCGGCCGCTCGGGTCCACGACCCGATCGACTGGGATCTGGCCGAGAAGGTGGCGCGGCGCTTCAGCGGCCGCGAGCCGCTGGCGGCCAGCTACCTCGCAGGTTCTCTCCGCGACGACTTCGACGCGGTGACTGCGGAGGCCGAGGCGCTCGTCGCCGAGCACACCGGGCTGCGGTCGCCGGGTCCGGCGCGCGCGGAGGTCGTCGACCGCTCCGCGTGGGTGGCGGCCAACGTCTCGTCGATGCGCAGGCTGCTCGCACCGCTCACCGCACGCGTCGGTGAGCGCATGGCGACGAGTCGCGTCGCGCCGATCGGCCGCCGGGTGGCCGGTACCGAGACCGGCGTGCTCCTCGGGTACCTCTCGCAGCGCGTGCTCGGGCAGTACGACCTGCTCGTCCTCGACGACGACGCCGGGGCCGACGCCGTCTACTACGTCGGTGGCAACGTCCTCGCGTTGGAGAAGCGCTTCGCGTTCCGGCCGCGCGACTTCCGGCTCTGGATCGCCATCCACGAGGTCACCCACCGGGCGCAGTTCACCGGCGTGCCGTGGATGAAGGGCTACTACCTCTCGTTGGTCGAGAGCGCGCTGTCGTCGATCGACCCCGACCCGCGCCGCCTCGTGCAGGCACTCGCCCGCGCGGCCGACGAGTTCCGCAGCGGTCGCAACCCGCTCGACGACGGTGGTCTCGTCGCGCTGCTCGCGAGCGACGAGCAGCGCGGCGCGCTGGCGAACGTGCAGGCGCTGATGTCGCTGCTCGAAGGCCACGGCAACGCGGTGATGAACCAGCTCGGCCGGGAGCACGTCGCCGGGCAGGCCCGCATGGCGCGGGTGCTCCAGGCCCGCCGGCAGAGCACGGGCATGGCCGCGTTCCTGCAGAAGCTGGTCGGTCTGGAGTCGAAGATGCGCCAGTACGAGGTGGGCGAGACCTTCGTCGCCGCGGTCGAGCGGGAGGCCGGGCCCCGGGGGATCGACGCCGCCTGGCGCGGCCCCGAGCACCTGCCCACCGTCGACGAGCTCGCCCGCCCGCTCGACTGGCTCGCGCGCGTCGACACCCAGACCCCGTGACGCCGGCCACCGCAGCCGCGGTGGACCCACTCGCACCCTGGCGCGCCGACTTCGCCGCGGCGACCGCCGACCTCGCGCGGACCAGTGGTGGTCGCGTGCTCGGGCGGCGCCGACTCCGTCGCGCTCCTCGCCCTCACGGTCGACGCCGCGCTCGAGGCGGTCGCGGTCCACGTCGATCACGGCGTGCGCGCCGGGAGCGCCGACGAAGCGGAGCACGTGCGCACGCTCGCCACCGCCCTGGGCGCCGACTTCCGAGCTGCGGCGTTGACGATCGTGCCCGGTGCCAACCTCGAAGCCCGCGCCCGCGACGCGCGCTACGCCGCCCTGGACGACGCACGCGTCGCGCTCGGCGCCGAGGTCGTGTTGGTCGGGCACACCGCCGACGACCAGGCCGAGACCGTGCTCCTCAACGTGTTGCGCGGCTCGGCCGCGTCGGGTCTCGCGGGCATGGCACCGCGCCACGGCACGCTCGTGCGGCCCCTGCTCGGGCTCCGTCGCGCCGACACCAGCGCGATGTGTGCCGCGCTCGGGATCACCGTGGTCGAGGACCCGATGAACGACGACCGCGCGTTCCGGCGCGTCGCCATCCGCCACGACGTGCTGCCGTTGCTGTCGTCGTTGGCCGAGCGCGACCTGGTCCCCGTGCTGGCGCGGCAGGCCGAAATCCTGCGTTCAGACACCGAGTACCTCGACGAGCTCGCGGCGCGCACGTGGCCCGATGCCGACGGCCCGCGTGCGGCCGCGCTCGCTGCGCTCCCGCTGCCGTTGGCGCGCCGTGCCGTGCGGAGGTGGCTGGGCGCGCCGCCGCCGTCGATGGCGGAGGTCGAGCGCGTCCTCGCGGTCGCGAGTGGCGACGCGCGCGCGACCGAGCTCGCCGGCCGGCGCGCCGTGCGCCGGTCGGCCGGACTGCTGGTGCTGGCGGTCGGCTAGCTTCGGCGTCCGTGGACCTGAGCGCGATCGGCGGCACGGTCGTCGGGGAGGACGAGCTGCAGGCGCGCATCCGCGAGCTCGGCAAGGAGATCACTGCCGACTACGAGGGTCGGCCGCCGCTGCTCGTCGGCGTGCTCAAGGGCGCGTTCGTCTTCATGAGCGATCTCTCACGCGCGATCGACCTCCCCGTCGAGTTCGACTTCATGGCGGTGTCCTCGTACGGATCGGCGACGCGCTCGAGCGGCGTGGTCCGCATCCTCAAGGACCTCGACCTCGATCTCACCGATCGGCACGTGCTCATCGTGGAGGACATCGTCGACTCCGGTCTCACGCTCGCCTACCTGCGCAAGAACCTCGCCGCGCGCGGTCCGCGTCGATGGAGGTGTGTGCGCTCCTGGTGAAGGAAGGGCTGCAGCGCGTCGAGCTCGACCTGAAGTACGTGGGCTTCAACATCTCGCCGACGTTCGTCGTCGGCTACGGCCTCGACGTTGGCGAGCGCTACCGCAACCTGCCCTACATCGCCGAATACGCAGGTCCCGAGCCCGTCTGAACGACACCGGCTCGGGGCGCGAACCGCCCGGAAAGGGCGTCCTGACGAGCAAGTAGATTGTTGCGGCTGCCGTCTTTCTCCCGGAGGGGCCGTGCCCAAGCAGCGTCGCAGCCTGATGATCGTCGTGGTCGTGGTCGCGGTCGTCGCTGCCTTCTTCGGCTTCCGCGCCCTCACCAAGGGCGACGATCCGCAGGAGATCTCGCTCGACCGGTACACGCGCGACGTCGCTGACGGCAAGGTCGCCACGGCAACCGTGCACGACAAGGACCACACCGTCACCGGTGAGCTGCAGGACGGCACCGAGTACACGGTCAGCTACCCCTCGCAGTACACCGCCCGCCTCACGCAGGACCTCGTCGACGCGGGCGTCGACAAGCTCGACACCGACCACCAGAGCCAGAGCGCCTGGCTGAGCCTCCTCTATGGGCTGCTGCCGTTCGTGCTCCTCGCCCTGGTGCTCATGTGGGTTCTCGGGCAGGTCCAGGGCGGCGGCGGTCGCGTGATGGGCTTCGGCAAGGCGCGCACCAAGCAGCTCACCAAGGACTCGCCGAAAGTCACCTTCGCCGACGTCGCCGGGCTCGACGAGGCGGTGGAGGAGCTCGAGGAGATCAAGGAGTTCCTCGAGTCGCCCGCGCGCTTCCAGCAGATGGGCGCGAAGATCCCGAAGGGCGTGCTGCTCTACGGCCCTCCCGGCACGGGCAAGACGCTGCTGGCCAAAGCGGTCGCCGGCGAGGCCGGCGTGCCCTTCTTCTCGATCAGCGGCTCCGACTTCGTCGAGATGTTCGTGGGTGTGGGCGCGTCACGCGTGCGCGACCTGTTCGAGCAGGCGAAGGCTGCCGCGCCCGCGATCGTGTTCGTCGACGAGATCGACGCCGTCGGTCGTCACCGCGGCGCGGGCCTCGGCGGCGGGCACGACGAGCGCGAGCAGACCCTCAACCAGCTGCTCGTCGAGATGGACGGCTTCGACCAGACGCAGGGTGTGATCCTGCTCGCGTCCACCAACCGCCCCGACATCCTCGACCCCGCGCTGCTGCGCCCCGGCCGCTTCGACCGTCAGATCGTCGTCGACCGTCCCGACCTCGAAGGCCGCAAGGCGATCCTCGCGGTGCACGGTCGGGAGAAGCCGCTCGCGCCCGGTGTCGACCTCGACGTCATCGCCCGCCGCACGCCCGGCTTCACCGGCGCCGACCTCGCCAACCTGATGAACGAAGCGGCGCTCCTCTCGGCGCGCTTCCACCTCGAGCTGATCGGCCTGCCGCAGCTGGAGGAGGCGATCGACCGGGTGATGGCCGGGCCGGAGCGCCGCAGTCGCCTCATCTCCGAGCGCGAGAAGCGCGTCATCGCGTACCACGAGGGCGGGCACGCGTTGGTCGCGCACGCCCTGCCCAACACCGACCCGGTGCACAAGATCTCGATCATCCCGCGCGGCCGCGCGCTCGGCTACACGCTCACGCTTCCCACCGAGGACAAGTTCCTCGTGACCCGCAGCGAGCTGGTCGACGAGCTCGCCATGCTGCTCGGTGGCCGTACGGCCGAGGAGCTGATCTTCACGGAGCCCACGACGGGCGCGCAGAACGACATCGATCGGGCCACCACCATCGCCCGGCAGATGGTCACCGAGTTCGGCATGAGCGACTCGCTCGGTCCGATGCGCTTCGGTCACCCGCAGGGCGAGGTGTTCCTCGGGCGTGACTTCACCAGCACCCCCGACTACTCCGACGAGGTCGCGGCCGACATCGACGCCGAGGTGCGCGCGCTCATCGACCGCGCGCACTCGGCGGCGCGGCAGGTGCTCGACGACAACCGCGACGTGCTCGACAACCTGGCGCGTGAGCTCATCCGGAACGAGACGCTCGAAGCCGAGCGCGTGCAGGAGCTCTTCGCCGACGTCCGCATGTGGGACGCCGAGAACGGCGGTGCGCAGCGCGCGAGCATGCGTCCCGAAGGCTCCCCGCCCGCGCCCAGTCGCAACAACGCCGCCGCCGCGACGCAGTCCGACTCCACCCGCCGCCCCGGAGGCCACGCGTGACCGACACCAGCCCGCTGCAACCGGTGCCCGACGCCGCACCGGACGGTGGGCCGGGGATCTCGCCCATCGACATCGAGCGGGTCGAGCGCGCCGTTCGCGAGATCCTCGAGGCCATCGGCGAGGATCCCGACCGCGACGGACTCGTCCGCACGCCGGCACGCATCGCGCACATGTACGAGGAGATCTTCGCCGGCCTGCACGAGGATCCCTCGCACCACCTCACGGTCACCTTCGAAGCCGACCACGACGAGATGGTGATGGTGCGCGACATCCCCGTGCACAGTCTCTGTGAACATCATCTGGTTCCGTTCGCGGGACGCGCGCACGTCGCGTACATCCCCGGTGCCGACGGTCGCATCACCGGGCTCTCCAAGATCGCGCGCCTCGTCGACGGCTTCGCCAAGCGCCCCCAGGTGCAGGAGCGCCTCACCACCCAGATCGCCGACGCGCTGGTCGACGTCCTCGATCCCGCCGGCGCGCTGGTGATGATCGAGGCCGAGCACTTCTGCATGTCGATGCGGGGCGTGAAGAAGCCCGGCTCGCTCACGATCACGTCGGCGGTGCGGGGCATGTTCAAGAGCAACGCCGCCACCCGGGCCGAGGCCATGAGCCTCATCACCTACCCCGGCAACCGGCTCTAAATCTACAAATCGGACAGAAGTGACGGTCCCGCCCGGGACCAGGCCCCGATATCCTGCCCGCAATGTTCGCCTGGTCGGAGGTCTGTGGGGAGCGGCCCGCCGTGATGGGCATCGTCAACGTCACGCCCGACTCGTTCTCCGACGGCGGGCGGTTCCTCGACCCCGACGCCGCCATCGCCCACGGCCTCGCGCTGGTCGAGGAGGGCGCCGATCTCCTCGACGTCGGCGGCGAATCCACCCGCCCGGGTGCCGAGCCGGTCGGGGAGGACGAGGAGCTGCGCCGGGTGCTCCCCGTCGTCGAAGGTCTCGCGGCTGTGGGCGTACCGGTGAGCATCGACACCAGCAAGGCGGCGGTGGCGGCCGCCGCCCTCGCCGCGGGCGCGACCGTCGTCAACGACGTCGCCGCCGGTGCCGATCCGGAGATGTTCGCAGTGGTCGCCGCCGCGAGCGCCGGGCTCGTGGTGATGCACATGCAGGGCGAGCCGCGCACGATGCAACACGACCCGCACTACGACGACGTCGTCGTCGAAGTCGGCGACTTCCTGCTCGATCGCCTCGCCGCGGCGCGAGGCGCCGGCATCCCGACCGCGGCGTTGTGCGCCGATCCCGGTCTCGGGTTCGGCAAGACCGTTGCGCACAACGTGGCGTTGCTGACGCGGTTGGGCGACCTGGTCGGTCGCGTCGACGTGCCGGTGCTGGTCGGACCGTCACGCAAGTCGTTCATCGCGCGTCTGATCGGCGACGACCGCGTCGAGACGCTCGATGACGGCACGCTCGCCACCGCGGTGTGGGCCGTCGACCAGGGCGCGCGGATCGTGCGCGTGCACGACGCTGCGGCTGCGGCCGACGCGCTCCGGCTGCTCGCAGTGATGGACACCCTCGATGCGGAGGCCGTGGCGTGAAGGGACGTTGGGCCCAGGGCCTCGAGCCGCGCGCGTTCTGCTGGATCATCAAGGACCGGTTGGCCGCGTCGGAGCGTCCGGGTGGGTTCGCCCGCAACCATCGCAAGGTGCGCCGACAGGAGGAGCTGATCTGGCTCATCGGCCACGGCTTCACGCACATCCTGTCGATGCTCGACTCGCCCCACAACCTCCACGCCTACGACGAGGCGGGGATTCCCCACGCCCACGTGCCCATCGGGCGCCACGACGAGTGGCCCGACACGCTGCCGCGCCTCTACGCCACGCTCGGCGCGTGGCTGGCGAACCCGCAGGAGCATGTGCTCATCCACCACGAGGAGTTCGGCGACCGCCTGCTCGGTGTCCTCGCCGGGTACCTGCTCTACGCGGGGCTCGTCACCGAGGGACCGCACGCGACCGTCGTCATCGAGAAGATCACCGGCCGCCAGCTCGGCTCGGTGGCGCGCGAGATCGTCGCGGTCACCGTCGACGAGGGCATCGTCGCTCGCGCCGGCCGACCGAGCGGTCCGGCCCGGAGCTGACCATGGGAACCATCGTCATCAAGGGACTGCGCGAGCTCGGTGTGCACGGCGTGCTGCCGGAGGAGCAGACGCGCCCGCAACCGTTCGAGGTCGACGTGGAGCTCACCGTCGACCTGCAGCGCGCCGGCGACAGCGACTCGCTCGACGACACCGTCGACTACTCGGCGGTGGCGGAGGCCGTCAGTCGGGTGGTCACGTCGGAGCGCTACTACCTGCTCGAGCGCCTGGCCACGCGCATCGGCGAGGTGTGCAGCGTCGACGAGCGCGTCACCGGTGTCGCGGTGACCGTGCGCAAGCTGCACCCGCCGGTGCGGGCGATGGTCGACCACGTCGCGGTTCGCATCGAGCAGTGACGGGCGCGCCGGATCGCCGTCGCGCCCATCTCGGGATCGGATCGAACCTCGGCGAACGCCTCGAACACCTGCAGCTCGCGGTCGACCACCTCGCGGCGGCCGACGGGGTGACGGTGGTGGCGGTGTCGCCGGTGTACGAGACGTCGCCGGTCGGTGGCCCAGAGCAGCCCGACTTCCTGAACGCGGTGGTCGCGGTCGACACGACCCTCACCGCGCGCGAGCTGCTGGAGCTCGCGCACCGCATCGAGGCCGCGGCCGATCGCGTGCGCACGGTCCACTGGGGACCGCGCACGCTCGATGTCGACCTCCTCCTCGTCGGTGACGAGCGCATCGACGACCCCGATCTCGTGGTCCCACATCCACGGTTGACCGAGCGGGCCTTCGTGCTCGTGCCGCTGGCTGATCTCGATCCGGCCTGGCGGTCACGCGTCCCCGCCGACCGTGATGCGGTGCGCCCGACCCGTCTAGCATTGACGTCGCCCGAGTAGACCGGCACCCGTACCGGGGCTGGAACGAAGGGGCGAGGACGTTCTGTGGTGCACGACACTCGATCACCGGTCTTGCCGCCGGCCCCGCCGGGCTCGCTCGCGCTCGTCGGGCCCGGACGCGCGGGAACGACGCTGACCGTCGCGCTCGCCGCGCGGGGGTGGACACCGGTGGCGGTGGCCGGCCGGCGGATCGACGCCCCGTCGACCCTGGCTGCAGCCGAGCGCCTCGGTGCGCCGGCGGTTGCGGTCGCCGACGCCGGTCGTGAGGCCGATCTCGTGATCATCGCCACGCCCGACGCCGCCATCGCCGACGCCGCGGTGGCGCTCGCCGGCCGGCTGCGGACGGGCGCCCTGGTCGTGCACCTGTCGGGCGCCTGCCCGCTCGGGGAGCTCGGCAAGCTGCAGGGGGAGCGGCCCGACGTCGAGACCGGCGCCCTCCACCCGCTCCAGTCGCTCCCGTCGGTCGACCTCGGTCTGGCCCGGCTCCCGGGGTCGTGGTGCGGGGTCGACGGCCCGCCCGCGGTCGAGCGCCTCGCGCTCTCGCTCGGCATGCGTCCGTTCCGAGTCGCCGCCAGCCAGCGCGCCCGATACCACGCGGCCGCGACCATCGCCTCCAACCACCTCGTCGCGTTGCTCGGTCAGGCCGTGCGCGTCGCTGACGCCGCGGGCGTACCTCCCGAGGCCCTGCTGCCGCTGGTGCGGGCCAGCGTCGACAACGTCGATGCACTGGGCGCTGCCGATGCGCTCACCGGTCCGGTGGCGCGGGGCGACGCCGACACCGTGGCTCGCCACCTCGCCACGTTGCCGTCCGACGAGCGAGCCGCGTACCGGGCGCTGGCGGCCGAGGCCCTCCGCCTCAGCGGCCGCGACGACACCGCGCTGCGCGAGGTCATCGGCGGGTCCCCGGAGAACACCGCGTGATCACGCTCACCACGATCGCCGACGTGCGTGCCGCGTGCGATGCCGCGCGGGCCGCAGGCGGGAGCGTCGGGTTCGTGCCGACCATGGGCTTCTTCCACGAGGGTCACCGGTCGCTCATGCGCGCGGCGCGTGCTGCCAACGACCTCGTCGTCGTGAGCCTCTTCGTGAACCCCACGCAGTTCGGTCCCAACGAAGACCTCGCTGCGTATCCGCGCGACCCCGCCGGCGACCGCGCCGTCACCGAGGCGGAGGGCGTCGACGTGCTCTTCACGCCGACGGTCGACGAGATGTACCCGGCCGGCGCGCGCACCACCGTGCACGTCGACGGGCTGACCGAACGCCTCTGTGGCGCGAGCCGCCCGGGTCATTTCGACGGCGTCACCACCGTCGTGGCGAAGCTGTTCTCGATCGTCGGTCCGGCGCGCGCGTACTTCGGCCGCAAGGACGCCCAGCAGCTCGCGGTGATCCGGCGCATGACCACCGACCTCGACCTGCCGGTCGAGGTGGTCGGCTGTCCGCTCGTGCGCGAGGTCGACGGCCTGGCCCTCTCGAGCCGCAACGTCTACCTCGACCCCGACGCCCGCCAAGCAGCCACCATCCTCTCCGGCGCGCTCTACATGGCGTCCGAGGCGGTCGTCCGCGGCCAGCGCGACGCCGGCGCGGTCCGGGAACTGGTGGTCGACACCGTCGCGCACGCGCCGCTGGTTCGCCTCGACTACGTCGAGGTGGTCGACGCCGCGACACTCGAACCGGTCGAGCGGATCGGGCCCGACACGCTGGTTGCACTGGCCGCGTTCGTGGGCAAGGCTCGCTTGATCGACAACGTCACGATCACGTTCCCGGGCGGCGTCCCCTCGCCCGACCTGGGCGTGCTCACCGCATCGTCCGGCATGCAGGAGGCAGACCACTGATGCAGCGGATCATGATGAAGTCGAAGATCCACCGCGCGACCATCACCGGCGCCGATCTCAACTACATCGGGTCGATCACCCTCGACACGCGTCTCATGGAGCTCGCCGACATCCGCGAGCACGAACAGGTGCATGTTCTCGACATCGACAACGGCGCGCGCTTCGAGACCTACGTGATCCCCGGCGGCCCCGGCGACGTGATCCTCAACGGTGCCGCGGCCCGCCTCGTCCACCCGGGCGACAAGGTCATCGTGATCACCTACGCGCAGTACGACGAAGCCGAGCTCGAGAAGCACGAGCCGCGCGTCGTGCACGTCGACGACCACAACCAGCCGACGGTGCAGTCCCTCCGCGAGGTCGCGCCGTAACTCGGCGCGCCCACCCCGAGTCGTCGCTCCCCATGGTCGAACCCGTCTCCGATCTCCTCGTGCTCGGCAGTGGTGTCGCCGGGCTCTCGGCTGCGGTGCGCGCCCGCCGTGAGGGCCTGTCGGTCACGGTGGTGACCAAGGGCGAGCTCGGTTGGTCGGCGACCCGGTACGCGCAGGGCGGTGTCGCCGCCGCCCTCGACTCCGTCGACGACTCGCCCGAGCTGCACGGCTCCGACACCCTCACCGCCGGTGTCGGCCTCTGTGACACCGATGCGGTGCGCGTGCTCGCGAGCGAGGGTCCGGCGCGCGTGCGGGAGCTGGTCGCACTGGGCGCGCACTTCGACCAGGCCACCGACCGCGACGACTTCGCCCGCACGCGTGAGGGTGGTCACTCCGTGGCCCGGGTCGTGCACGCGGGTGGCGATGCCACCGGCGCCGAGGTCGAACGGGCCCTGGTCGCCGCAGTCCAGGGATCGGGCGCCGACATCCGGGAGCGCTGGCTCGCCTCCGATCTCCTGATCGAGCACGACCGCGTCGTCGGCATCGCCGCGCTCACTCCCGACGGGCCCGCCACGATCCGCGCCCGCCACGTCCTGGTGGCGACGGGCGGTGCCGGTCAGTGCTTCGCGGTCACCACCAATCCGGCGCTCTCCACCGGCGACGGCATCGCCATGGCAATGCGCGCCGGGGCCGCCGTCGCCGACCTCGAGTTCATGCAGTTCCACCCGACGGCACTGCACCACCCGTCGATGCCGCGCCCGTTGCTGTCGGAGGCGCTCCGGGGCGAAGGTGCGATCCTGCGCGACGAGCAGGGCGTCGCGTTCATGCGCGGCGAGCACCCACTCGCCGACCTCGCGCCGCGCGACGTGGTGGCCCGCGCCATCAGCCGACGCTGCGTCGATCGTGAGCTCGAGCACCTCTGGCTCGACGCCACCGCGATCGACCACTTCCCCGAGCGGTTCCCGACCATCTGGGCGGCGTGCCTGGACGCCGGACTCGACCCGAGGCACGACTGGCTCCCGGTCGCGCCGGCCGCCCACTACCTCTCCGGTGGCGTGTGCACCGACCTCGACGGCGCCTCCACGCTGTCGGGTCTGTGGGCCTGCGGCGAGGCCGCGTGCACGGGCGTGCACGGCGCCAACCGACTGGCATCGAACTCGCTGCTCGAAGGGTTGGTCTTCGCCGCGCGTGCGGTCGAGGCCATCAGCGGCGGGCGCGACGGCTTCCGCGCGACCGGCGTGCTCCGCAACATCGATGCGTCGGAGGCCGTGGTTCCGGCCACGGTGCGCACCGGTCGTGGTCCTGCGATCCGCGAGGAGCTGCAGCGCGTGATGACGCGCGACGCCGGTGTCGTCCGCAGCGCGGCGAGCCTCGATCGCGCAGCCGACGTGCTCGCGGGGATGGCGCCCACCGACGTCGAGAGCGCCAACCTCCTGGCCGTGAGCACCGCGCTGGTGCGGGCCGCCATCGTCCGGCGGGAGTCGCGCGGCACGCACACCCGCTCCGACTACCCGGAGACGTCGAACGCGTTCCTCGGCCGGCTGGTGTTCACCGCCGGTCCTGCCCCCGAGTTCGTGCCGCTCCCCGCCAACGAACCGGAGCCGTCGCGATGAGCGGGCCGTCGCGATGAGCGAATTCGACGCGCCGGTCCACGTCGTACGGAGGTTGGTCGCCGGCGCGCTCGCCGAGGACCTCGGTCCGCTCGGCGACCTCACCGCTGCCCTCGTCCCGGCCGACGCCCGCGCCGCCGTCGACGTCGTCGCGCGCGCTGACGGCGTGCTCGCGGGCACCGCGTGCGCCACGGAGGTGTTCGCGCAGGTCGATCCCGCGGTGCGGGTGCAGTGGTTGCTCGACGACGGCGACGCCGTCGCCGCGGGCACGAAGGTCGGCGAGGTGTCGGGCCCGCTCCCGTCGGTGCTCACCGGCGAGCGCAGCGCACTCAACTTCCTCTGCCACCTCTCGGGCGTGGCCTCGCTCACCCGTCGCTTCGTCGAGGCGGCCGGCCCCACGGCGCGCATCTGGGACACCCGCAAGACCCTGCCCGGACTGCGAGCGGTGGAGAAGGCGGCGGTGCGTGCCGGCGGCGGCGTGAACCACCGCGGTTCGCTGTCCGAGTTCATCCTCGTGAAGGACAACCACCTCGCCGGGCTCGGCATCACCGAGGCCGTCCGTCGCGCGCACGCCCGCTGGCCCGGTCGGACGGTCGAGGTCGAGTGCGACCGCGCCGAGCAGGTGCAAGAGGCGATCGCCGCCGGCGCTTCGATGGTGCTGCTCGACAACATGACGCCCGACGCGGTGCGCGCCTGCGTGTCGTTGGCGCGATCCACTGCACCCGCCGGCTTCCTGGTGGAGGTCTCGGGCGGCGTGACCCTCGACACCGTGCGCACCTATGCCGACGCGGGCGCCGACCTGATCTCCACCAGCGTCATCACGCAGTCGGCACCCGCGCTCGACCTCGCGTTCGATCTGAGGACGGAGGAGCACTGACATGCTGTTTGCGATCGACTGCGGCAACACCCAGACCGTCATCGGCCTGTTCAACGACCACGAGCTCGTCGACCACTGGCGCATCGCCACCGCGGCCGACCGCACCTCCGACGAGCTCGCCCTGATGTTCCAGCAGTTCCTCGGCTTCCACGGGTTCGCGTTCGACGCGCAGGTGTCGGGCGTGGCCATCGCGTCGGGCGTCCACGCGTCACCGCCGCACTCCGCGCGATGACCGAGCGCTACTTCGGCTACGAGGCGATGGTGGTGGAGCCGGGCGTGCGCACCGGGATGCCGATCCTGTACGACGAGCCGAAGAACGTCGGCGCCGACCGCATCGCCAACGCGGTGGGCGCGTACGACCTCTTCGGGGGCCCGACGATCGTCGTCGACTTCGGCACCGCCAACACGGTCGACGCGGTGAGCGCGAAGGGCGAGTACCTCGGCGGCGCGATCTTCCCGGGCATCGAGATCTCGATGGACGCCCTGTTCGAGCGTGCGGCCGCGCTGCGCAGCGTCGAGCTGGTCGCGCCGAAGAACGTCATCGGCAAGTCGACGATCGAGGCGATCCAGTCGGGCGCGGTCTACGGCTACAGCGGCCAGGTCGACGCCATCGTGCACCGCTTCGAGTCGGAGCTCGGGCCGTCGACGGTCGTCGCCACCGGTGGTCTCGCCGAGCTGATCATGCCGCACTCCGACACCATCCAGCACTTCGAACCCTGGCTCACCCTCCAGGGCCTGCGCATCATCTACGAACGCAATTCGTGACGAGAGGGAGCGAACCACCATGCCCGACACCGTGTACCTCACCGACCGGATCGAGGTGACGCGCCCGATCCCGGCGCCACCGTCGGCGATCTTCGACATCGTGCGCAGCCCGGCCGGTCACGTGGCGATCGACGCGTCAGGGATGCTGCAGGACTTCACCGGCGTGCCCGCCGAGAAGGTCGGCGACACCTTCGTGATCCACATGGACCGCGAGTCGCTCAACGACTTCCCGCTGGGCAAGTACGACGCGAAGGTGCACATCATCACGTTCGAGCGCGACCAGGAGATCGCCTGGAACCTCGGGCCCGACGTCCCGGTCGCGCACTTCTACGGGTACCGCCTCGAGCCCGGTGACGACGGCGTCACGAACGTGACCGCCTACTACGACTGGACGCTGGTGGGCGACGACATCAAGGATCGCTTCCCGATCGTGCCGGAGTCGGCGTTGCGCGCCACGCTCGGGATCCTCGAACGGACCGTGCGCACGGGGCTCCATGCCTGATCAGGTCAACGTGTCGTTTCTGTTGGCGGGCGAGCCGCCGACCAACATCGCCGCGTGGCGGGCGTCGCCGCCGCCCTTCCTCGCCGACTACAAGCGCGTCGACGAGTCGTACGAGTCGCTGGTGTACGAGGCGAACGTCACGACCACGTTCACGAAGGTGGCGACGTTCGGGATGGGCAAGACCCTCTACCGGATGACGTTCACGTTCCGGTCCGACCCGGCCGACCCGGCACTGACCCGCGTGACCGCGCTCGGCCAGGCGCCCGAGCGACACGGTCTTCGCGATGGGCGCGTGGGCCGATGCCAACGCGCCGTCCTGAGCGGACGCCGGTCTCGACGCTGGTCTCGACGCTGGTCTAGAGATCGGCGAGGATCTCCGCCTTCTTGGTCTCGAACTCCTCGTCGCTGACGAGGCCGGCTTCCTTGAGCTGGCTCAGCTTCTTGAGCCGCTCGGCCGGGTCGTTCGCGGCCACCTTCGCGGCTGCTTGCGCGTCGGCCTCGGCCTTGTCGGCGAGGTAGGCGCGTCCCGCGGCGTCGGCGGTGCCCGCGTAGGTGTTCTGGATGCCCTGCATCGCGACGGCCATGTCGCCACCCGACGCCGCGATCGAACCCTTCAGCGCGTCCCATTGCACCGCGACCGCCATGGGGTCGTCGGCCATGACCTTGACCGGGACCTCCATGCCCATCGACAGCGGCGCCTTCATCCGGGCCGACGGGAACGTGTAGTCGACGGTGTACGGGTCGCCGCCCTCGGGCGGGAACACGTCGAGCTGGATGCCCATCGAGAACGTGTCGACCTGCATCGGGAAGCCCTTCACCAGCGCACGCGTCGGCACGCCGTGCTTGAGGATGTCGCCCTGGCCCTGGTCGTCGGTGAGCTTGGCGATGTCCTTGAAGGAGCTGCGCATCGACGGCATGCCGCCGTGGTAGTCGCCGAGCTCCTTCGCGCCCTTGATGGCGTTGAAGCCGTCCTTGAAGACGCCCATCTCGATCCCTCCGCTCCTACCAGCTCTGCAGCACGGCCGACGTCGGCATGTCGGGGTCGTACTTCACCGTGCACTGCTTGCCCTCGCCGAGGCCCTCGAGCTGGAACGGCAGCAGGCTCTGCTCGATGGTGGTCTCGATCGGGTCGGCGCCCTCGGGACGGTAGGTCACCGCGATGGCGTGCATCGTGGCGCCGCTGACGTCGGGGGTGCCGGTGGCGGTGATCGTGTGGATCACGCCGGGCGCCTCGAGCCCGGACTGCGCGAGCTTGTTGACCTTGGCCGAGTAGGCCGCGAGCGCGGCCATGTCCTGGCCACCCATGCCCGGCATGTCGGCGCCACCAGGGCCAGCCGTGAAGCCGCCCGGCCTGCTGCTGCATCGCGCCGGCCTGCGCCATCGCGTCGGCCGCGCTCTGCTTGGCCTGCTTGGCCTTGTCGAAGAGTCCCATGGATCCTGCCTCCCGAGGTCGGGTGAGTCACCGAGCTCGTGACTCGATGCCGCGACGCTACGTCCGGTGCGCGCGTCGTTCAATCAACGGCAGCGCGGGGGTGACCCTTGACTCAACTCTCGCGGTGCACGAGGCCGTCGACGAGACGCCCGAGCGTGCGGCACACGTCGGGATCGAGGCCGTCGGCGCCCTCGAGCGCATCGCGCGCCTTCACTGCGTGGTCGCGGGCGACGCCGAGCGCCAGCTCGACCGCGGTCGAGCCGGTCGACAACGGGCCGAGCGCGAGCGCGCGGGCGGCGTCGAGCTGCTCGGGAGCGAGCGGACCGCCGAGCAGGTCGCGCAGCTCCGTCGACTCGCGCAGCACGTAGATCACGGGCAGCGTGTAGATGCCTTCGAGCAGGTCCTGACCCGCGTGCTTGCCGAGCGCGTCGTCGGTCGACGAGAGGTCGAGCACGTCGTCGACGATCTGGAAGCACATGCCGAGGTGACGGCCGAAGCGGGTGAGCGCGTCGAGCGTGGCGTCGCCGACGCCCGACACCATCCCGCCGATGCGGCACGACGTCGCGAACAGCGCCGCGGTCTTGCCCTCGATCGCGGAGGAGTAGTCCTCTTCGGAGCGGTCGACGTCGAAGAGGTGCTGCAGCTCGAGCACCTGTCCCCGGCACAGCTCACCGATGGTGGCGGCGAGCAACGACGCGACGTCGGCACCGAGCGATGCTGCGAGTGACGACGCCCGGGCGAGGAGGAAGTCGCCGGCGAGGATCGCGACGATGTTGCTCCAGCGGGCGTTCACGCTCGGCACGCCGCGGCGGGTCTCGGCCTCGTCGATCACGTCGTCGTGGTAGAGCGAGCCGAGGTGCACGAGCTCGCACGCCACCGAGCCGGTGAGCGCGTCGTCGGTGGAAGGGTGCGCGGCGCCGCCGTGCGCGCCGTTGTCGGTGCACGCGTACGCGGACACGAGCGTGAGGGTGGGGCGGAGGCGCTTGCCGCCTGCACCGATCAGGTGGGTCGCCACCTCGGCGAGGAACGGATCGGGCGTTTGGACCGATTCCCGCAGCGCGGCGTCGACCCGGAGGAGGTCGTCGGGCAGGGCAGGCAGGTCGCGGGCCAATTCCGCAGGCCCGGGCGGCCGTAGCGGTTCTCCCGGCCCCGTCATGCGCCCACGGTAGGCAGCGACGGGAACAATCTCCAAGCTGGCGGCGGTTGCACCCTCACGGCCCGCACTCTCCGTGCCGATGACCCTCCGTGTGGCGTGATCACTCGTGATCACTGGTTGTGCCACTGGCGTCGGAGGTGTCACGGATCCGCGAGAGGGCCCCGAGCGGCGCCGATTACACTGAAAACACGTTCATCCGACCGAGGAACGAACGTAGAGAGACACAGAGAGAGGCGGATCCCCACCGTGTTCGAACGCTTCACCGATCGAGCCCGCCGCGTCGTGGTGCTGGCGCAGGAAGAGGCGCGCCTGCTCAACCACAACTACATCGGGACCGAGCACATCCTGCTCGGCCTGATCCACGAAGGCGAAGGCGTCGCCGCCAAAGCGCTCGAGTCGCTCGGCATCTCGCTGGAAGCCGTGCGCGCACAGGTCGAGGAGATCATCGGCCACGGAGGCACCGCGCCGTCGGGCCACATCCCCTTCACCCCCCGCGCCAAGAAGGTCCTCGAGCTCTCGCTGCGTGAGGCGCTGCAGCTCGGACACAACTACATCGGCACCGAGCACATCCTCCTCGGTCTCATCCGCGAAGGCGAGGGCGTCGCCGCGCAGGTGCTCGTGAAGCTGGGCGCCGATCTGTCGCGCGTCCGCCAGCAGGTCATCCAGCTCCTGTCCGGCTACGCCGGCGCCAAGGAAGGTGCGCCCCAGGGCGGCGGCACCGCCACCGAGACCGCGCAGGGCGGCTCGCTCGTGCTCGACCAGTTCGGACGCAACCTCACCCAGCTCGCGCGCGACAAGAAGCTCGATCCCGTGATCGGGCGCGAGAAGGAGATCGAGCGCGTCATGCAGGTGCTGTCGCGCCGCACCAAGAACAACCCGGTGCTCATCGGCGAGCCTGGCGTCGGCAAGACCGCCATCGTCGAAGGACTGGCCACCGACATCGTCGGCGGCGAGGTGCCCGAGACGCTCCAGGGCAAGCAGCTCTACACGCTCGACCTCGGCGCGCTGGTCGCGGGCTCCCGCTACCGCGGCGACTTCGAGGAGCGCCTCAAGAAGGTGCTGAAGGAGATCCGCACGCGCGGCGACATCATCCTGTTCATCGACGAGCTGCACACGCTCGTCGGTGCCGGTGCCGCCGAAGGCGCGATCGACGCCGCCAGCATCCTGAAGCCGATGCTCGCCCGGGGTGAGCTGCAGACCATCGGTGCCACCACGCTCGACGAGTACCGCAAGCACCTCGAGAAGGACGCCGCGCTCGAGCGCCGGTTCCAGCCCATCAAGGTGGAGGAGCCGACGGTCGCGCACACCATCGAGATCCTCAAGGGGCTGCGCGACCGCTACGAGCAGCACCACCGCGTCACCATCACCGACCAGGCGCTGGTCGCGGCGGCGAACCTCGCCGACCGCTACATCTCCGACCGCCACCTCCCCGACAAGGCGATCGACCTCATCGACGAAGCCGGCTCACGCCTGCGCATCCGTCGCATGCAGGCACCGCCCGACTACCGCGAGCTCGAAGACCAGATCGCGACCACGCGCAAGGAGAAGGAAGCGGCCATCGAGGCGCAGCAGTTCGAGCGCGCCGCGAAGCTGCGCGACGACGAGAAGGCACTCCTCGAACAGCGTGAGGCCAAGGAGACCGAGTGGCGCGCCGAAGGCGTCGACCTGTTCAACGAGGTCACCGAGGAGTCGATCGCCGAGGTGCTCGCGCTGTGGACCGGCATCCCGGTCTACAAGCTCACCGAGGAAGAGACCGCCAAGCTGCTCCGCATGGAGGACGAGCTGCACAAGCGGATCGTCGGCCAGGAGCCCGCGATCAAGGCGGTGTCGCAGTCGATCCGGCGCACCCGGGCCGGCCTCAAGGACCCGAAGCGCCCGTCGGGCTCGTTCATCTTCCTCGGCCCCTCGGGTGTCGGGAAGACCGAGACCGCCAAGACGCTCGCGGAGTTCCTCTTCGGTGACGAGACCGCGCTCATCCAGCTCGACATGTCGGAGTACATGGAGAAGCACACGGTGTCGCGGCTCGTGGGCTCGCCTCCCGGCTACGTCGGGTACGACGAAGGCGGCCAGCTCACCGAGGCCGTGCGCCGCAAGCCGTTCTCCGTCGTGCTCTTCGACGAGATCGAGAAGGCGCACCCCGACGTGTTCAACACGCTCCTCCAGATCCTGGAGGACGGTCGTCTCACCGACGCCCAGGGGCGCACGGTCGACTTCAAGAACACCGTGATCATCATGACCTCCAACCTCGGCACCGCCGACCTCCGCAAGGCTGCGGTCGGGTTCGGCAAGACCGACGAGGCGGTCACCTACGAGAAGATGAAGGAGAAGGTGCACGAGGACCTGAAGCGCAGCTTCCGGCCCGAGTTCCTGAACCGCATCGACGAGATCATCGTCTTCAACGAGCTGACGAAGGAAGAGGTCACGGAGATCGTCGACCTCCTGATCAAGCGGGTCACCGACCAGCTGGAGAGCCAGGGCCTCGGCCTGGAGCTCACCACCGACGCCAAGCTGCTGCTCGCGACGAAGGGCTACGACCCCTCGCTGGGAGCCCGGCCGCTGCGTCGTGCCATCCAGCGCATGATCGAGGACCCGCTCTCGGAGAAGATCCTGTGGAAGGAATTCCACGCCGGCGAGACGATCGTGGTCGACGCGCTCGACGACGAGATCGTCTTCCGGGCCATCGAGGGCATCGAGCCTCCGCCGGTGGAACTCGCCGGCTCCGGCTCGGCGGAGTAGGGCTCGATCACCCCGATCTCCACGGCCACGCACCGCTCGAGGACCAGCCGGATCCGGCTGGTCCTCGTCGCGTTGGCCGTCATGCTGCTCGCCGCCGCGTGCAAGGTCGACACCACCGTGACCGTGACCGTGCACGACGACGGCAGCGGCGTCGTCGGCGTCACCGCGGTGCTCGACCCCGACGCGGTGAAGGCCGCGGAGTCGGGCGGCGGGAAGCTCGAGGACCGGGTGCGGCTCGGCGACCTGACCCAGGCGGGATGGACGGTGCAGCCGTGGGCGCGCGCCGCCGACGGTTCGGCGCAGCTCATGTTCTCCAAGCCGTTCGACTCACCGGCGCAGGCGACCGCGATCATCAAGGAGCTCAACGGCACCGTCGGCCCGTTGCGCGACGTCACGGTGACGCGCGACGCGGGCTCGTTCTCGACGAGCTACGCCACGAAGGGCACGCTCGACCTGAAGGATCTCGACACCGGGCTGACCACCGACCCCGACGTGGTGGGTTCGCTGCTCGGGCAGAGCGTCGACGCCGGCGCGGTCGACCAGTCGTTGCTCGCCGACCTGCGCGACTCGTTCGGGCTCACCGTGAAGGTCGAGCAGCCCGGCGGCACCACGGTGGTGCAGGGCGTACCGGGTCAGGCGACGCCCGTCGACGTGTCCACGTCGGTGCTCGACACCACGCGGGTGATCCTGGTGACGATCGCGGTGGCGCTCGTCGTCCTCGCGGTCGCGGTGTTGCTGTGGCCGGGTCGGCGTCGCCGGCGCCGGGCTACCCGCCGAGGTGACCGCGCTCCACGTGACGGTGCAGCCACGCCGGGAACTGCGCCAGCGAGTCGAGCACCGTCGTCGCGCCCGCGCCGTGCAGCTCCTCCGCCGGGTGCGGACCCGTCGTGACCGCGACCATGTGCGCGTCGGCGCGCGACGCGGCGCGCACGTCGTTGGGCGTGTCGCCCACGTAGACCGACGCGCCCTCGTCGAGCAGGGTGTCGCCCTTGGCCTCGGCGTAGCGCCAACCGAACACCGCGTCGACGTCGAGGCCCACCTGCTCCAGGCAGCGGTGTGCGTTGGGTTCGTACTTCGCCGTCACCACGATGCAGCGGCCGCCGGCGTCACGCACCGCGGCGACCGACTCCTGCGCGCCGGGCAGGAGATGGGTGCCGGGCACGCCGTGCACCACGTACAGCTCGCGGAAGCGGTCGGACCACGTCGTGGCGAGCCCGGGCTCGAAGCGGTCGCCGAACTCGAGGTCGAGGTTGCGCCGCAACAGGGCGTCGAGCATCTCGTCGCTGGCGACCGGCGCGCCGGTCTCGGTCTGGAGCTCGACCAACGTGGCCATGATCCCCGGGCGCGAGTCGACCAACGTCATGTCGAGATCGAACCCCACCACCAGGTCGCGCACCGAACGGACGCTACCGGTCCCATCCCGCCGAACATCTCAACGTTCGCGTACGTATGTGACGGCGAACCTTGAGATGTTCGAGTGTGGAGGTCCGCGTGAGTGTCACACCCCCGGCGTACGGTCCGGCCATGGGGCAGACGCCGTGAAGACCAAGACCGTCCATCGCTGTTCGGAGTGCGGGTGCGAGACACCCCGGTGGCTGGGGCGCTGCCCGGAGTGCGACGCCTGGGGCACGCTCGGCGAGACCGCCCCGATCCCGGGGCCGGTCGGTGCCGGCGCGGCCCGGGTCGCGGTCGACGGCCCGGTGCCCATCGGCGAGGTCGACGCCCGCGCCGCCGCGCCGATGGCCACCGGGGTGCCCGAGCTCGACCGCGTGTTGCACGGCGGCCTCGTCGCGGGGTCGGTCACCCTGCTCGCCGGCGAGCCGGGGATGGGCAAGAGCACGCTGCTGCTCCAGGCGCTGGGGCGCCTCGCGGCCGGGGGTACGAGCTGCCTGCTCGTCACCGCCGAGGAGTCGTGCGCGCAGGTGAAGCTGCGGGCCGAGCGGGTCGGTGCGATCCACCCCGGCCTGCTCGTGGTGGCCGAGACCTCGCTGCCGCACGTGCTCGCCCACGCCGCCCACGCCGCGCCCCAGGTGCTCGCGATCGACTCCATCCAGACCGTCGTCGATCCCGACCTGCCCGGCGCGCCCGGTTCGGTCACCCAGGTGCGCGACGGCGCGTACCGGCTCGTGCAGCACGCCAAGGAGCACAGCCGCGCCACCGTGCTCGTCGGGCACGTCACGAAGGAGGGCACGCTCGCGGGACCCCGGGTGCTCGAGCACGTCGTCGACACCGTGCTCTCGTTCGACGGCGACCGCGGCCACTCGCTCCGCGCGCTGCACGCGCTGAAGCACCGCTTCGGGGGCACCGACGAGGTCGGCCTGTTCGAGATGACCGAGCACGGTCTCGCCGACGTACCCGACGCGTCGGCCCGGTTCCTGACCGACCGTCGTCCCGGCGTGCCGGGGTCGGCGGTGGCCGCGGTGCTCGAGGGCGCGAGGCCGATCCTCGTCGAGGTCCAGGCGTTGGTGATGCGCACCGCCGCGCCGATGCCGCGTCGCGCCGCGGCGGGCATGGAGTCCGGTCGGTTGGCGATGTTGCTGGCGGTGCTCGAGCGCCATGCCGGGGTCACGTCCACCGGCGCCGACGTCTATGCCAGCGTCGCGGGTGGGCTGCGCGTCACCGAGCGCGGGCTCGATCTGGCGCTGGCGCTCGCGGTGGCGGGCGCGCAGCTCTCGCGGGTCACCACGCGCTGACACGGTGGCGATCGGCGAACTGGGGTTGGGCGGTGAGGTGCGCTCCGTCCCGCAGCTCGAGCGCCGGCTGGCGGAGGCGACGCGTCTCGGGTTCCGGCGCGCGGTCGTCCCCACCGGGGTGCGGCCCACCGGCCGCGTCGACGGGCTGGAGCTGGTGGAGGTGACCAGCCTGCGCGACGCGGTGGGGGAGGCCTTGATCCCGGCGGGTTGATCACCAGCGGGCTCGGTGAGGGCCTGCGGTATCTTTGACCCACTCGCCGGCAGCCAGAGAGAGAGTCCGCCGTGCCCGCCCAAGCGCGATCAGAAGCCATGATGGTCGCCCTCCGGTTGGTCGCGCCGGGGACCCAGTTGCGCGAAGGTCTCGATCGCATCCTGCAGGCGCGCATGGGCGCGTTGATCGTGGTCGGCGACGGTCCCGAGGTGCTGTCGGTCTGCTCGGGTGGCTTCCTGCTCGACGCCGAGTTCACGCCGCAGCGCCTCTCGGAGCTGGCCAAGATGGACGGCGCCATCATCCTGGCGTCCGACACCTCGCGTGTCGCGCGCGCCAACGTGCACCTCGTCCCCGATCCCAACGTGCCCACGTCGGAGACCGGCACCCGTCACCGCACCGCCGAGCGCGTCGGCCGTCAGCTCGACGTACCCGTGATCACCGCGTCCGAGGACATGTCGCTGGTCGCGATCCACCGACGGGGCGAGAAGCACACCCTCGAACCGATCCCGCGCGTGCTCGCCCGGGCCGACCAGGCGCTGCAGATCCTCGGCCGCTACAAGACGCGGCCTCGATTCGGTGAGTGGCTCGTTGTCCGCGCTCGAGGTGGAAGACCTCGTGACCGTGCGCGACGTCGCCACCGTGTTGCAGCGCGCCGAGATGGTGCGCCGCATCGCCGAGGAGATCGAGGGCTACGTCATCGAGCTCGGTGCCGACGGCCGCTTGGTGATGCTCCAGCTGGAGGAGCTCATCGGTGGTGTCGAGGAGGACCGTCGGCTGGTGGCCAAGGACTACTTCACGTCGTCCGACGACTTCGAGCTGGTCGGCGCCATGCATCTCCTCGCCCAGCTCGAAGACGAAGACCTCCTCGACCTCAACCTGGTCGCGGCGGTGCTGCACCTCGATCCCGACATCGGCATCGACGGCGCGTTGCAGCCGCGCGGCTTCCGGCTCCTGCACAAGATCCCGCGCCTGCCGGAGCTGGTGTCCGACCACGTCGTCGACCGCTTCTCCAACCTGCAGAAGATCATGCGCGCCGGCCTGGCCGACCTCACCGAGGTCGAGGGGGTCGGCGAGGTGCGGGCGAAGGCGATCAAGGAAGGCCTGTCCCGGCTCGCCGAGACCTCGATCCTGGAGCGTTACGTCTAGATGGCTGAGCTGCACACCGGAACTCTCGAAGTCGACGTCGAGCACATCACGCTGAAGGGTCCCGACGGCGCCGCGATCGACGCCGTCCACGCCCGCCCCGACGGCATGCCACTCAGCGGTCTGGTGCTGCACCCCGACATCATGGGTGTCCGTCCCCTCTTCGACGACCTGTGCCGTCGCCTCGCCACCCACGGCTTCGCGGTGTGCGCGCCCGAGCCGTTCGCACGCGCACCCGTCGAGGTCCGTGGCGACAGTGACAGCAGCTCGCGCATGGGCTACGTGAAGGAGCTCGACGACGAGCTGCAGATCGGCGACCTCGAAGCCGCCGCCGACTACCTGGTCGTGCACGACGACGTGCGCGAGGTCGCGGTGCTCGGCTTCTGCATGGGTGGCATGCAGGTCCTGAAGGCCGCGGCGTCGGGGCGGTTCGACCGCGCGGTCGCGTTCTACGGGATGGTCCGGCCGCCCGCCGACTGGGTCGGGCCGGCGACGCGCCTGCCCCTCGACACCGCCGCCGACGTCTGCCCGACGCTCGCGATCTTCGGGGGCAACGACCCGTTCACTCCGGCGGCCGACATCGACGCGCTCCGGGCCGCGTGGGCCGACCGGCCCGACTGCGAGATCGTCGTGTACCCCGACGCCGAGCACGGCTTCGTGCACGCACCCGAGCGCGACGCACACCGCGCCGCCGACGCCGCCGACGCGCTGGCGCCGGGTGCTCGCGTTCCTCGACCCCGACTGAGGGGCGGGGCCTACAGGGTCGCGCGTTCGTGCAGCGCCTGGCGGTCGAGGATGCGGTAGCGGTTGCGACCCTCGACCTCGATCCAGCCGAGACGGGTGAACAACGACAGCGCCTTGTTCACGCGCTCGCGGCTCGCGCCGACGAGCCCGGCCAGGTCCTCCTGCGTCATGGGCAGGCGGAACTGATCGGCGTCGCCGGCGATCTCGAGGAGGCGCTTGGCGGTGCGGGCGGGGACGTCGAGGAACACCGCGTCGGCGAGCGACTCGTCGGTGTTGCGCAACCGACGGGCGAGGAGGCGCACGATCACCCACAGGAGCGTGGGGTGCGCGTCGATCGCGGCGCGCACGGCCTCGTACCCGAGCACGATGAGCGAGGTCTCCTCGAGCGCGCGTGCATCGGCCGAGCGCGGGCCGTCGTCGAACAGGCCCAGCTCGCCGAAGAGTGACCCCTCGTCGAGCACCGCGACGAGCGACTCGCGCCCGTCGGGTGAGCGGGTGAGGATCGCGACGCGCCCGGTGACGATGCCGAACAGCTCGCTGGCCGGGTCGTCCTCGCGGAAGAGCACCTCGTTGCGAGCCACCGTGCGCATCGTCGCCTGCTGCCGGAGGGTTTCGAGCGTGTCGGGTGGCAACGCCCCCAGGAGCTGTGTGGTCTCGAGGATTCGTCGTTCCGGCATGGTGCCGCGAAGCGTAGTCATGCCGACACATCAGGGGGGTGAGCGTCGCGGGTCCCCGGGAAGGGCCCGGACGGGGCCTCTGGTATCCTGGCTCCCCGGCCGATTTCCCCGGGTCCGTCCACCGGACCATCACCGGCACGGCCCCCCGCAGTCGCAAGGAGCAACATGACGTTCGACGTCGGCGACAAGGTCGTCTACCCCCACCATGGTGCGGCCACCATCGAGCGGCGCGAGAAGAAGGAAGCGTTCGGCGAGAAGCGCGACTACCTGGTGCTGCGTCTGGCCTACGGCGACCTCACCCTCATGGTCCCGGCCGACAACGCCGAGGAGATCGGCCTGCGCGAGGTCATCAACGACGAAGAGGTCGAGGAGGTGTTCGCGGTCCTGCGCAAGAAGGAGGCGCGGATGCCCACCAACTGGTCGCGCCGGTTCAAGAACCACGTCGAGAAGCTGAAGAGCGGCGACATCTACCAGGTGGCCGAGGTCGTTCGGAACCTCTCGATCCGCGAGGCCGACAAGGGTCTTTCGGCCGGCGAGAAGCGCATGCTGGCGCGCGCCCGCCAGATCCTCGTGTCCGAGCTCACCTTCGCGCTCAACGTCGACGAAGAGGCCGCCGAGGCCCGTCTCGACGAGGTGCTCAAGAGCGAGGACAAGCCGGCGCCCGCGAAGAAGGCACCGGCCAAGAAGGCCGCCGCCAAGAAGTAGTTGCGTGATGGCGACTCCGCGCGTCTGGGCGGTGATCGTCGCCGCGGGTTGGGGTGAGCGCTTCGGCGGGCCCAAACAGTTCGCCGAGCTCGGCGGCGCACGCCTCGTCGACCACGCCGTCGACACCGCCGCCGGATCCTGCGACGCGGTCGTGCTCGTCGTGCCCGACGCCGCCGACTGGCAGGGTGCCGAGGTCGACGCCCTCGTGACCGGCGGCGCGACCCGCGCCGAATCGGTGCGGGCGGGATTGAGAGCGGTCCCGACGGGAGCCGAGATCGTGGTCGTGCACGACGCGGCGCGCCCGCTGGCCAGCACCGCCCTCTTCGACGGAGTGATCGCAGCGGTGCGCGGCGGCGCCGACGGCGCGGTGCCCGGGCTCGCGGTCACCGACACGTTGAAGCGCGTCGACGACGTGCGCGTCACCGCCACCGTCGATCGCATGGGATTGGTGGCGGTGCAGACGCCGCAGGCGTTCCGGGCCGACGTCCTCCGCGGCGCGCACGCCGCGGGTGCCGACGCCACCGACGACGCCGCGCTGGTCGAGGAGCTCGGCGGGGCGGTCGTCGTCGTGCCCGGTGACCCGCGCAACGTCAAGGTGACCGGTCCCGCCGACTTGATGATCGCGGCCGCCCTGCTCGAGACGTCGTGACGACGAGCAGGTACGGCCTCACCCCCTTCGAGGTCCCGTGATCCGGGTCGGGCTCGGCTACGACGTCCACCCGTTCGCCGACGAGACCCGCCCGCTCGTGCTGGGCGGTGTCGTCGTCGACGGTCGGGGTCTGGCCGGGCACTCCGACGCCGACGTGGTCTGCCACGCGGTCGCCGACGCGCTGCTCGGGCCCGCGGGCTTGCCCGACCTCGGCGCGCTGTTCCCGGCGACCGACGACGCGTACCGCGACGCGTCGTCGATCGGGCTGCTGCGCGACGTCACAACGCGCGTGGCCGGCGCGGGCTGGTCGGTCGTGAACGTCGACGTGGTGGTGAACGCGGATGAGCCGCGGCTCGCGCCGCATCTCAGTGCCATGACCGAAGCGGTGCGCGACGCGCTCGGCGGTGCGCACGTGTCGATCACGCCCAAGCGGGGTGAGGGCATCGGTGCGGTCGGCCGTCGCGAAGGCATCCAGTGCTGGGCCGTCGCGCTGCTCGAATCCGCCGGTTCACCCGGCCACTGACCACTACCCTCGATCCGCCATGGTCCGCATCCGCGACACGCTCTCGCGCGACATCGTCGAGCTCACCACCCGGGACCCCGGGAAGGTGTCGATCTACGTGTGCGGCCCGACGGTGTACGACGTGCCCCATGTCGGCCACGGACGCACCGCGTTGGTGTTCGACATGATCCGCCGGTACCTCGAGTGGACCGGTCTCGACGTCACCTACGTGAGCAACATCACCGACGTCGACGACCGGATCATTGCCCGGGCCGCTGAGCGGGGTACGACCGAACCCAAGCTCGCACGCGAGTTCGAGGACGCATACTTCGTGCAGCTCGCCCGGCTGGGGATCCGTCCCGCCGACCACACGCCGCACGCCACCGCCTACATCGACGGTATGCAGGACCTGGTCGCAGCCCTCGTCGAGAGCGGTCATGCCTACGTGGTCGACGGTCAGGGCGTGTACTTCGACGTCGATCGCTTCCCCGGCTACGGAGCCCTCCCGCACCGGACCCTGGCGGAGCTGCGAGAGTCGGCCGGTGCACGCGTCGACGTCGACGAGGCGAAGCGCAGCCCAATGGACTTCGCGCTGTGGAAGGCGGCCAAGCCTGGCGAACCCGCGTGGGACTCGCCCTGGGGACCGGGCCGGCCGGGCTGGCACATCGAGTGCTCGGCGATGTCGCTCGACCTCCTGGGCGACGGGTTCGACCTCCACGGCGGCGGCGATGACCTCGCGTTCCCGCATCACGAGAACGAGCGGGCGCAGGCCGAGGCGGCCGGGCATCCCTTCGCCCGGCACTGGGTGCACAGCGGCATGGTGCTGGTGGGCGGCGAGAAGATGTCGAAGTCGCTCGGCAACTTCACCACGCTCGGCGACGCGCTCGATGCGTACGGCCCGCCCGCGTTCCGGCTCGCGGCGTTGCAGTCGCACTACCGGCGGGCCGTCGATCTCGGTCCGAAGGAGCTCGAGGCCGCGGGCAAGGGCATCGAGCGACTCGAGTCGTTGGCGCGCGCGGCCAGCGCGGCGGGCCTTGACGCCGACGCGGCGCTCGACGAACTGTCGGTGGCACGCTTCCGCGCCGCCATGAACGACGACTTCAACTCGCCCGGCGCCGTGGCGGTGATCTTCGAAGCGGTGCGCGACGCCAACCGCGCCCTCGACGCCGGCGAGCCCGACCGGGCTGCGGTGCTCGTGGCAACCGTGCGCGAGCTCGCTGGGGTCCTCGGGCTCGTCGTCGGCGGTGGAGACGAGCACGCTGACGGCGACGCCGAGATCGACGCCCTCGTGCGTGAGCGCGACGATGCCCGCGCTGCTCGCGACTTCGCTCGTGCCGACGCGTTGCGCGACGACCTCACCGCGCGCGGCATCAAGCTCGAGGACACACCGAGCGGCACCGTCTGGCACCGATGAGCGGGAAGCCGGCCCGGAAGCCCGCACGGAAGCAGCTGCACCAGCGCCGACCCGACAAGGGGCGCGAGCAGGGTCGCGAACGCGGCCGGGAGCAAGGGCGCGACCGAGGCCGCGACGATCGCGGACAGCAGGTGGAGGGACGACGCGCGGTGCGGGAGCTGCTCGTCGCCGGGCGGCGCAAGGTGCACGAGCTCCTCCTCTCGACGGGCTCGAGCGACGCGGCCGAACTGGCCGAGCTCGAAGAGCTGGCGCACGCGGCCGGGGTGCGCATCAAGGCGGTCCCGGCCGACCAGATCGAACGCCGGGCCCGTACCGGCGCGCCCCAGGGCGTGATCGCGTTCGCGGCGCCGGTTCCCGCCGCCGACCTCGACGACCTGCTCGCCGATCCGCAGGCGTTCCTCGTCGCGCTCGACGGCGTCACCGATCCCCAGAACCTCGGCGCGGTCATGCGCAGTGCCGAGACGGCCGGCGCCACCGGCATCGTGTTGGCGACCCATCGCGCCGCCGGGCTCACGCCCGCAGTCGCCAAGGCCGCGGCCGGCGCGCTCGAGCACCTGCCCGTCGCCTTCGTCAGCGGCGTTCCCGGCGCGCTCGATCGGGCCAAGCGGGCCGGCGTGTGGTGCGCCGGCCTCGACGCCGACGGCGACCAGTCGCTGTTCGAGCTCTCGGTCGCCGACGCACCGCTCGTCCTCGTCCTCGGCGCGGAAGGACGCGGCCTCTCGCGCCTCGCACGCGCACGCTGCGACGTGATCGCGTCGATCCCGATGCACGGTCACATCGAGTCGCTCAACGTCAGCGCGGCCGCCGCCGTCGCCTGCACCGAGATCGCTCGCCGTCGGGCGGGCTGACCGGGCGTCGACGTCAAGGCGGCCCCGACGGCGGCCGATCAAACCGGTGTGGTCGTGTCCAGCTCCCGTCCCGACCCTCGCCAGCTCCGGGAGGTCTTCCTCGGCGGTGGCGCGGTGCTGTTCGCCTTCGGGATGCTCTTCGCCCTGTTCGGGGGCACGTCGGTCGCGGCGCGCCAGGCCATGCCGATCGACTTCAACGTCAACTGGACCGCCGGCCAGCGTCTCGTCGATCACCGCCCGCTCTACGACCGCCGTGCATCGCACGCGGAGGCGGTGGCGGAGATCGGCGACGAGATGCGGGTGCAGGACGACTGCTTGTTCTGCGGGTTCGTGGGCCCGCCCGCGACCGCCATGCTGCACGCTGCGTTCCTCCCGCTCGGCCACGACGCCGCGGTCGCGTGGTTCCGTGTGCTCGCCGCGCTCGGGATGATCGCCGCAGTCGTCGTGACCGCGCGGGTGCTGCCCCCGGCGTCGCGGCTCCCGGCGACGCTCCTCGGGCTCGGCGCGCTGCTCGTGTCGTTCCCGCTCGCCAACACCATCGACGTCGGTCAGGGCAACGAGTTCGTGATGGTCGGCATCGCCTTCGGGATCTACGGCGCGATGCGACGACGCTGGGCGGTGTGCGGCATCGGCCTCGGCGTGGCGACGGTCCTGAAGGTGAGCCCGGTGCTGCTCGTGATCTATCTGGTCGCGCGTGGCCGTCGGCTCCCCGCGCTGTGGGCGGCCGGTACGGCCGTCGCCCTGAGCGCCGTCGCCGCCGTCGTCGGGCGCCCGGTCGAGCTCGTGCACTGGCTCCAGCACGTGGCCCCGGCCATCGGAAAGGGATCGATCCACGTGTGGAACCAGTCGCTCGTCGGCTGGCTCGCCCGGGTGACCTCGGGCGGCCACCTCGACGCCACGGTGCAGTCGAACCTGGCGCCGATCTGGTCGTTCGCCGCGTACATGCTCGCCGCCGGCGCGCTCTTCGCCCTCTGGGCCCGGCGGCGGCGGATGCCGTTGCAGCCGCTCGAGCTCGGCGCGGTGTGCCTCGTCGCGCTGTTGGTCGGGCCGCTCTCGTGGGAGCACTACTTCGTGTGGGCGTTCCTGCCGTTCGTCCTCTGCTTCGACCTGAACCTCTGGGCCGGGCGGAGCCGACGCGAGGTGGCGCTGCTCATCGCCGCACTCGCGGTGGGGACGTGTCTGCTCGCGGTTCCGTTGCAGACGCTCTGGTCGATCACCGACGTCGTCGCATGGCGCGCGGTGATCACCGGGCCTGCGACGATCGCCGCGCTGCTCTACCTCGCAGTCGTCGCGCGTCTGCTGTGGCGACCCGAGTCACGCGCGCGGTCGCGCGTGACGCAGTGCACGCGACGGGCGGACAGCGTTAGCCTTGAGCGAGTTTCGCCGGGTTAGCTCAGTTGGTAGAGCACTTCTCTTGTAAAGAAGATGTCGTCGGTTCGAATCCGACACCCGGCTCGCGACGATCGACGGTCCCGTCGACACCGACCTCCAGGGGGAACCATGCGAGCCGCCATCCTCACCGCGTACAACGAGCCGCTGGTCATCGAAGAGCTGAGCGCGCCGGCCATCGGTCCGCACGACGCCCTCGTGCACATCGACGCGAGCGGTGTCTGCCACTCCGATCTGAGCTTCGCCAACGGCAGCGTGCCGCTGCCGCCGCCGGTGATCCTCGGTCACGAGGGTGCGGGCACCGTGCTCGCGGTCGGCAGCGACGTCTCACGCGTCAGGGTCGGTGACCGGGTGATCTCGTCGTTCACCCCCGCATGCGGCAACTGCTTCTTCTGCCTGCGTGACCAGTCGCAGCTGTGCGAGACGATGGGCGCGCACATGTTCGTGCCCAAGGCCACGCGCGCCGACGGCAGTCCGGTGATCGGAGCCAGCGGTCTCGGCACCTTCTCCGACGAGATGACCGTCGACGAGTCGATGCTGGTGAAGGTCGAGACCGACCTGCCGGCCGAGCAGCTCGCGCTCATCGGTTGCGCCATCACCACCGGTGTGGGCGCCGCGCTCAACACCGCGCAGGTGAAGCCGGGCGCCACCGTCACCGTGATCGGCTGCGGTGGTGTCGGGCAATCGGTCATCCAGGGCGCGCGCATCGCCGGCGCGTCACGCATCTTCGCGATCGACCCGGTGGAGATGAAGCGCAAGACCGCCGAGCAGTTCGGCGCCACCGACCTGGTCGACCCCGCCGACGGCGATCCGGTCGAGCAGATCCGCGCCGCCACCGGCGGCCGCGGCACCGACTACACGTTCGAGGTGATCGGGCTGCCGGCGACGATCCTCCAGGCCTACGAGATCGCCCGCGCCGGTGGCGCCGCGGTCATCGTGGGCATGCCCCGCTTCGACGACACCGTCACCTTCCCGGCGATGTCCCTGTTCGCCGGCAACAAGTCGATCCTCGGCTGCATGTACGGCTCGGCCCAGGTGCGGCGCGACTTCCCCCGATTCGTGCAGCTGGTCGAGACCGGCCGCCTCGACATCGGCTCCATGGTCTCGCGGCACATCCACCTCGACGAGGTGAACGACGCGTTCCGGGCGATGGAAGCGGGCGAGGTCATCCGGAGCGTCATCACCTGACAACTCGGGCATACCCGACTGTAAGAAACCTGAAATGCTTGACCCGGGTACCCCGGGCGACGAGGATCACTGGCCTGATGGGCCTCTCGGCGCGCGACCGTGCCATTCTCGACTTCGAACGGGGCTGGTGGAGTCGCCCCGGACCGAAGGAGGCTGCCATCCGCACCGAACTGGGGGTCTCCGCGACCCGCTACTACGAGATCCTCCGGCACCTCGTCGACGTGCCCGAGGCCTATGACCACGACCCGCTCACCGTGAAGCGGGTCCGTCGCGAGCGCGACCGGCGCCGACGCGAACGCCTCGAGGGCCGTCGGGCCGATCCGGGTACCCGGTGACGGCGCCGCGCGGTGAACGCCCCGCGCGGTCCCCGGGTGCCTCGGGCGGGGTACGGGGCGCGGTGGTCATCGGCTTGGCCGTGATCCTCGGGATCGTCGGGCTCCAGATCCTCGACGACTCGGGTGACGGCGGATCGAGCAGCGCCACCGTCACCACCATCGCCGGCGCGCCGACCAGCGGCGGGACCGCGACCACCCTCGCCCTCCGGGGCAACAACGAGGTACGGGTCAAGGTGTACAACGCGTCGGGTGTGCAGGGCGTCGCGCAGACGCTGACCGACACCCTCCGCGCCGGCGGGTACAACATGCAGGCGCCCGCCACCGTCGCGGATGAGCGGCAGGGCACGGTCGTCGAGTGCGTGGCCGGCTTCGAGCGGGAAGCCGTGGTGCTCCAGCTCTACGGCGTCGACGGTGATTCGAAGGTGCAGAAGTACCCGTCGGATCCACCCGAGGGAGCGTCCGAGGCCGACTGCATCGTCGTCATCGGCACCGCGTAGCGCGAGGCCCGGACACCGTGGCCCTCCCGAGCGCGCTCGCGCCCTTCGCGGACGCGCCGGCGCGCGCCGCCCTGTTCGTCGACTTCGACGGCTCGCTCGCGCCCATCGTGCTCGACCCCGGGGCGGCTCGGCCGTTGCCCGCAGCGCGGGTCGCACTGGCGCGCCTCGTCCCGCGGCTCGGTGCGGTCGCGGTGGTGAGCGGCCGCCCCGCCGCCTTCCTCCGCGACGCCCTGGCGATCGACGGACTCGACTACGTCGGCACCTACGGCCTCGAACGGATCGTCGCCGGCGCGGTGGTGCTCGACGAACGGGTGCGCCCGTACCTCGACGCGGTGGCGCAGGCGGCCGACGACGCCGAGGCTGCGCTGCCCGGCCTACGGGTGGAGCGCAAGGGCGGGGTGGCTGTCACCGTGCACTGGCGCGACCAGCCGGAACGGGGCGAGCAGGCCGCGCGCTGGGCGGCCGAGGCCGCGCCGCGGCTCGGACTCGAGGCGCCACTGCCGCGGCCGCATGGCCGTCGAGCTGCGACCACCGGTGCCGGTCGACAAGGGCACCACGGTCGCCGACCTCGCCGCGGGCATGGACGCCGCCGCGTTCGCCGGTGACGACGTCGGCGATCTGCCCGCGTTCGCCGCCCTCCGTGCGCTGGCCGCTGAGGGCGCGCTCGCCCACGCGGTGAGCATCGGGGTGACGTCCGCCGAGAGTCCGCCGGAGGTCAGCGCCGCCGACGTCGTGGTCGAAGGACCCGCGGGCCTCGCCGCGCTCCTCGACGCGCTCGCCGACGCGATCAGCGCGCCTGGCTGAGCAGCTTGTCGAGCCAGGTGCGCGGCGTGTGCACCGCGGCGAGGGTACGGAGACGCGCCGCGCGGCTGGCACGCTCGTCGGCGGGCATGACCAGGGCGCTGTGTAGCGCGTGCGCGCCCTGTTCGATGTCGTACGGGTGCACGGGGAGGACCGCGTCGTGCAGCTCCTCGTACGCGCCCGCCTCGGGTGAGAGCACCACGACGCCGTCGCGCTGGTTGACGAGCGGCCCTTCCTTCGCCACCAGGTTCAGGCCGTCCTTCACCGGGTTCACCAGCAACGCGTCGTAACGGGAGAACCCGGCAATGGTCTGCTCGTAGTCGTCGCGGGTGTCGACCACGACGGGCTGCCAGTCGTGCGTCGCCCAGCGCTCGTTCACGCGCGTCGCGGCCTGGTCGACCTCCTGCTCGTACGCGAGGTACTCGGCCAGGTTGGAGCGCGACCGGTTGAGCATGGCGACGAACACGACGCGTTCCCGGCACTCCGGGTGCGAGTCGAGCAGCGCGTCGTACACGTGGAAGCCGCGCACGATGTTCTTGGACAGGTCGATGCGGTCGCTGCGAAGCAGGAGCTTGCGCTCGCCGACCAGCTCGTCGAGCTCGGCCGCCGCGCGGCGGGCGCCGTCGCTGGTGGCGAGCTCGGCCAGCGCCTCGGGGTCGGGCCCGAGGGGCGCGGCGTACGCCGGCGTCACGTCGCGCCCGAGGACCTCGCGTGCCGACGCGCTGTACGCCGCCGCCCACCTGGTGGTGTGGAAGCCGGCGGTGACCGCGCCCATCGAGGAGCAGATCGCCTCGGCCATGTCGGTGGGCAGCACCCGGATCGAGTTGGGTCCGCAGAACGGCGTGTGGGTGAAGTGGGTGAGCAGCAGGTCGGGTCGGACGGCGCGCACCATGCCCGGCACCAACGCGAGGTGGTAGTCGTGCACGAGCACCTGCTCGCCCTCCGGCGCGCCCTGCACCACCACGTCGGCGAAGGCTGCGTTCACCGCCACGTAGCCGTCCCACGCCTCGCGCAGATGTCGATCGAACCGCGGGCGGCGGGCGAGGTCGAAGAGGCCGTGGTGCAGGAACCACAGCACCGCGTTGGAGATCACGTCGTAGTGCATGCGGTGCAGCGCGGGATCGAGCTCGAGGAGGTGGAGGTCGAGCCCCGGCACCGTCGCCGCGCGCCCGGCGACCGCCGCCCGGTCACCGTCGTCGATGGCGGCGGCGACCCACGACGGCCGCGTGCCGATGTCGTCGCGCTGGACCAGTGGCAGGAGCGCGCTGACCAGACCGCCCGCGCCGCGCCGTGCCGCGAACGATCCGTCGTCGCGCTCCGAGAACCGGTACGGCCCTCGGTGCGTGACGAGCATCACTTGCGCAGGGTCCCGAACAGCGTCAGCCAGTCCTGGAGCTCGCGCGTCGAGAGGAAGTTCTCGCGGACGTGCTCGCGTCCCTGCGCTCCCAGCGCGTCGGCGCCGACCGGGTCGGCGAGCAGGTCGATCGTGCGCTGGGCGCACTCCTCGACCGAGTCGACGAGGTAGCCGTCGAAGCCGTCACGGATCTGCAGCTTGATGCCACCGGCGCGACCACCCACGACCGGGCGGCCCTTCCACAGGCCTTCGCTCACGGTGAGGCCGAAGCCCTCGCGCAGCGACTTCTGGATGACCACCTCGGCGACGCGCTGGAACGCGTTGATCTGCACCGACCCCACCTGGTGGAGGTTGGACAGCAGGTAGATGTCACGGTCGCCGGCGCGCGCAGCCTCGGTCTCGTCCCAGACCCGGAACCCCTCGGGGTCGTCGGTGGCCATCGAACCCGCCAGCACGAGCTGCGCGTCGGGCACTCGCTCGCGCACGATGCGGTACGCCTCGATGACGCCGACCGGATCCTTCCACGGGTCGAACCGGCTGACCTGGCAGACGATCGGCCGGTTGACGTCGACCCCGTACTGCTTGGTGAGCTCCTGGCAGAACGGCATGGCCAGGTCGAGGTTCTTCACCGACAGCGGATCGATGCACGGTGGCGCGTAGAGAACGTGCGCCATGTCGAGCGTGCCCGGGACGAACTCGGGCATCGTCCACACCGACGCGTCGTGGAGCTCCACGAAGGGACGGAAGAACTCCCACACCTTCGGGTGCGCGGCGGTGAGGTCGATGTGGCAGCGCCAGATCCAGGTGGTGTCCCGCATCTGCCCACCGAGGCGCTCGCGCAGGAAGCTGAGCATGGCCGCCGGTTGCGGGTCGTGCACCACCACGAAGTCGTAGTGACCTTCGAGCAGGAGCGCGTTGTCGAGCACCTTCTCCAGGTAGGTGCGCTGCATCCGCGGGGTCCACTCGATGTCGGCGCCCTGCAGGCCGTTGTGCACCGCCTTGGTGACGGCGAAGAACTCGTCGCTGCCGTGCATCACCTGCCAGTCGGCGTCGATGCCGATGCTGCGGAGCAGGGGCACGTGGGTGGCCAGCAGCTCGGCAACGCCACCCCCGTACGCGGTGGCGTTCACGTGCAGCACGCGTGCGCCCTGCAGGGGCTCGGCCAGCTCGCGGACGCGGTCGACGGCGTCGCCGCCGACCACCGCGGCGTAGTCGTCGATGTGCTTCTCGAGCAGGGGGACGCGGTCGAGCACGGACACTCCGGGTGTGCCAGGGGTGGGAATCTCGGTCAATCTATCCAGTGATGCCCTCGGCTCTGGTGTGCCCCGACAAGTTCAAGGGCTCGCTCAGCGCGGCCAGCGCGGCCGCCGCGATGGTGGAGGGGCTGCGGCGCGCCGGGTTCGACGAGATCGCCTCCCTCCCGCTCGCCGACGGAGGTGAGGGCACTCTGGACGCACTCGTCGCCGCGCGCGGCGGTTCGCGTAGAAAGGTCACCGTCACGGGTCCGCTCGGCGACCCGGTCGACGCCGAATGGGCGCTGCTGCCCGGTGGCGTCGCGGTCGTCGAGATGGCGCGCGCGAGCGGGCTCGGCCTGATGCCGCGCGTGCGCGATCCGCTGCGAGCGTCGACGCGCGGCACCGGGGAGCTCATCGCGGCGGCGATCCGTGCCGGCGCGCGCCGCGTGATCGTGGGCGTGGGCGGGAGCGCGACGACCGACGGCGGTCTCGCCGCCCTGGAGGCGTTGGGGTGGTCGTTCGGCGCGGTGCCGGTGACGGTGGCGTGCGACGTGACCACGCGGTTCCTCGATGCCGCCACCGTGTTCGGACCGCAGAAGGGCGCCACCGACGCCCAGGTCGCGCTCCTCACCCGGCGCCTGGCCAGGCTGGCCGACCAGTACGAGCAGCGCACGGGGGTCGACGTGCGCTCACTTCCCGGCGCCGGCGCGGCCGGTGGCCTCGCCGGCGGTCTCGCGGCCATCGGCGCCGAGATCGAACCCGGCTTCGACGTGGTCGCGAACGCGGTCGGGCTCGACGGCGCGCTGGAGGACGTCGACCTCGTGGTGACCGGGGAGGGTCGCCTCGACGCCACCAGCTTCGCGGGGAAGGTCGTGGGCGGCGTGCTCGAGTGGTCGGCCGACTCGGGCGTGCCCAACGTCGCGGTCGTCGCCGGTCAGGTCACCGACGACGCGCGCGAAGAGATGGCCGTCCACGCGGGTGCGCAGCTGCTCGCGCTCACCGACCGCGTCTGGCAGTCGGCGGAGACGTTCTCCCGCGCCGCGGTGCTGGTCGAGGAGGCCGCGCTCGAGGCCGGCCGTACGGTCGCCGACGCCGGTTGATCGCCGGCGTCAGCGCGCGGGACTCTGCAGCGACAGCGTGTTGCCGTCGGGATCACCGAACCAGGCGACGCGCTCACCGCCCGGCGCGGTCCACGCACCCCGTTCGTCCTGCTCCATGCCGTCGAAGCGCAGGAAGGTGACGCCGCGGGCCACGAGGTCGTCGATCGTGGTGTCGAGGTCGCCGACCCTCCACCCGAGCACGGTGTACGCGGCGGCAGCCCGCTCGGGCACCGCGGTGATGCGCACCGTCGTGCCGTGCGCGTCGACCACGCACGCGAAGCCGTCGTCGTCGAGCACGGGCAGACCGAGCACGCCCTCGTAGAACGCGCGGGCCCGTGCGGTGTCGGTGGTCGCGACGAAAGCGACGAGGTCGGCGTCGGACAAGTGGGTCACGCGGACAGTTCCCTTCCGAACCGCGCTTGGTACGCGGGCACGGTGAGCATGGGCGGCCGTTCGCGGATCTCGACCGCGATGCGCTCGGGCTGCTGGTCGTCGTCGTAGCGGACGAGCTCGGCGAGTCGCTTGTCGACCGGCACGCCGGCGCGCCGCAGCCCGGTGACGAGGATCGCCATCGCCTGGGGCCCCAGCTCCTCGAGCGGGCGGTTGCGGTGCTCGCGCACGTCGAGGTCGACCTGCGCGATGGCATCGATGCCGAAGTTGGCGACCAGGTCGATGAGCAGTCCGATCTCGACGCCCCAGCCCTCGACGAAGGGGACCGCCTCGAGCAGCCTGCGCCGGCCCGCGTACTCACCGGCCAGGGGTTGCACGAACCCGGCGAGGTGGGGGAACAGCGACGAGATCACCGGTCGCGCCATGAGCTCGGTGACGCGCCCGCCCCCGGTCGCCTCGCCGTGGAGCGGCCGGCGGTAGTAGCCCTTCACGAACCCGATGCCGGGGTCGGTCAGCAAGGGAGCCACCAGCCGGGTGACGAAGTGCGGACCGAAGTTGCGCACGTCGGCGTCGAGCCAGCACACGATGTCGCCCTCGCAGGCGTAGAGCGACGTCCACAGCGCGTTGCCCTTGCCCGACCCGCGGGGGAGATCGGGAAGGATCTCGTCGACCGGGAGGACTCGCGCGCCCTCCCAGCTCGCGGCTTCGGCGGTGGCGTCGGTCGAGCCGTCGTCCAGCACCACCACCTCGTCGACGAGGGGTACGTGCTCCACCAGGTTGCGGCGCACGGTGGCGACGATCTGGCCGACGGTCGCCTCCTCGTTGCGCGCCGGGAGGCAGACCGAGATGGTGGTGCCGGAGGCCTGCTTGGCCTCGACCAGCGTGGCGACGTCGGGCGCCGGGTCTGCCATCGGCCCAGGCTACGACGACCAAACGACGGGAGCGACGGTGGACGGGCGTGATAACTTCTTCGCCGAACGCGTTCATCGAGAGCGGTTGAGGGACAGGCCCTACGACGCCGCGGCAACCAGCATCACGATCGGCCATTCGGGTCGGGCGGATGCCAGGTGCCAATGCCTGAACGATGAGCAGTCCGAGAGCGGTCCTCCGCTCGAGGCGCTCGAGAGCGCGTCGAGGACGCCGGGTCCACCCGGCTGAACGGAGGAGACCCTCATGGCCCACGTGCACGGACTGCGATGTCGGGAGTGCGGACGCGAATACGACGTCGCGCCGATCTTCACCTGTGAATGGTGCTTCGGCCCGCTCGAGGTGGCCTACGACTACGACGCCATCCGCGCGGCCACGAGCCGCGAGAAGATCGCCGCGGGACCGTTGTCGATCTGGCGCTACGCCGACCTGCTCCCTGCCGAGCGCAACCCGGCCGTCGACCTCGGCGCCGGCTTCACCCCGCTCGTGCGGGCCGACCGCCTGGCCGCCGAGCTCGGCCTCGGTGAGGTGTGGATCAAGAACGACACCGTGAACCCCACCAACTCGTTCAAGGACCGGGTCACCTCGGTGGCGCTGTCGAAGGCGCTCGAGTTCGGGTTCAAGGTCGCCGCGTGCGCGTCCACCGGCAACCTCGCCAACTCGGTCGCCGCGCACGCTGCGCACGCGGGGCTGCGCAGCTTCGTGTTCATCCCTGCCGACCTCGAGCAGGGCAAGGTCGTCACCACCGCGGTGTACGGCGGCAACGTCGTCGCCATCGACGGCAACTACGACGCGGTCAACCGCCTCTGCGCCGAGCTCGCGGGCACGTATCCGTGGGCGTTCGTCAACGTGAACGTCCGCACCTACTACGCCGAGGGTTCCAAGACGCTCGCGTTCGAGACCGCCGAGCAGCTCGGGTGGGAGGCGCCCGACCACGTGGTCGTGCCCATCGCCAGCGGTTCGCTGCTCACCAAGATCCGCAAGGGCTTCGACGAGCTGTACAAGGTCGGGCTCCTCGACCGCGAGCCTGCGATCCGCGTGTCGGGCGCCCAGGCCGACGGCTGCTCGCCGGTGGCGAGGGCGTGGCTCGACGGCGTCGACACGATCAAGCCGGTGAAGCCCGACACCATCGCCAAGTCGCTCGCGATCGGCAACCCCGCCGACGGCTACTTCGCGCTCGACGCGGTGCGTCAGAGCGGCGGTGGGCTCGCCGCGGTCACCGACGACGAGATCGTCGACGCGATGAAGCTGCTCGCCCGCACCGAGGGGATCTTCGCCGAGACCGCGGGCGGCGTCACCATCGCCACCTTGAAGCGGCTCGCCGCCGAGGGCATCGTGCGCCCCGACGAGCGCGTCGTCGCCTACGTCACCGGTCACGGGTTGAAGACGCTCGACGCGGTCGAGCCCAGCGTCGGCCCCACCGCGACGATCCCGCCCACGCTCGACGCCTTCCACGAGGTGTTCCCACCCGACGAACTGGAGAAGTAGGCATGTCGGTCACCGTCCGCATCCCCACCCAGCTGCGCGAGCTCTCCGGCGGCGCGGCCGAGATCACCGGCGAGGGCGGCTCGCTCGCGTCGGTGCTGGCCGGCCTCGAGACCGCGCACCCCGGCTTCCGGGAGCGGCTCTTCGACGAGCAGGGTGAGCTGCGCCGCTTCGTGAACGTGTTCGTCGACGACGAGGACATCCGCTTCCTCGACGGCCTGAACACCGAGGTGAAGGACGGCGCCACCGTGAGCATCGTCCCCGCCGTCGCCGGCGGCTGACCCAAGCGCTTCTGCGTCGAAGTAGGGCGATTATTCGCCCACTTCGACGCCGAAAGTCCGGGAGTGATGCGTCGGGACGGTCGTCGTCTCCTCTTTCGTGGACGACAGCATCGACCTCATCGTGTGCCGGATCGCCGAACGGCACCACGGCGTGTTCGCGGCGCACCACCTCCGCGAACACGGGATCTCGGAGCACGACCGGAAGTACCGACTGAAGGTGGGCAGGTGGGTCATGGTGCACGAGCGGGTGTACCGGATCGCCGGGACGCCACCGACGTGGCACGGCCGACTCCTCGCGGCCTGTTGGGCGGGCGGTGCACGTGCGGCCGCGTCCCATCGTGCCGCCGCCGAGCTGTGGGGTCTCCCTGGCCGGTCGGGAGATCTGGTGGAACTCACATGCCCTCGATGGCGTCGCGCTCGGCACCCGGGGTTGATCGTCCACGAGTCGCTTGCGTTCGATGCGATCGACATCGTGATCCGCGACGCCATCCCCGTCACCACGGCGGCGCGAACCCTCTTCGACCTGGCCGGCGTGTGCGGCCCCGGAACTCTGGATCTCGCCATCGACAACGCGCTGAGACGACGTCTCACCACGGCGACCGAACTGGCGGCAACGCACGACCGTCTGGCGCGGAGCGGGCGAAAGGGAAGTCGGCCGTTCGGCGTGGCCGTCGGGCGGCGCACAGGCGTCACCGAGAGCGAAGCCGAACGTCGTCTCCTGCAGTTGTTGAAGCGACAGGGACTCCCCGAGCCCGTCGTCCAGCACGAGATACTCGACGACGAGGGCAGGTTCGTCGCGCGGGTCGACTTCGCCTACCCGGACCTCAGGATCGCGATCGAATACGACAGCTACGAACACCACATGGGGACGGTCGCACACGAACACGACGGCGCCCGGAGGAACGCCGTCCTCGCAGTCGGCTGGTACCCCGTCACCGCGACGGCAGCCGACCTCCGCGGCGACGGTCGCCGCCTGGCCCACGACATCCGTCGCGCGCGTGCGCTGCGTTCTGGCGTCGAACTGGGCGAATAATCGCGCCACTTCGACGCAGGAACGGGTGGGTCAGGCGGGGATGGCGTAGATGAGTTGCGCCAGCTTGCGGGGGACGGTCTGCTCGCCCGCGGCGCTGGTGACCTGCACGCCCTCGTTGCTGGTGCTGACGACCACGGCGTTGGAGCCTGGGATCAACTCGGCGCCGGCGAGGAACGCGATGGCGTCGTCGTCGATCTCCAGCTTCTCGCTGATGCGGCGCACGACCACCGGCCCGGGTTGCATCTGGGCGAGCGGCACCGACGCCGGACCTTCGACCTTGTGACCGGAACCGGGGATCGGGTTCCCGTGGGGGCAGGTGGCAGGGTCGCCGAGGAGCTGCACGAGCTTCTCCTCGACGTCGGCCGAGATCGCGTGCTCCCAGCGGTCGGCCTCCTTGTGGACCTTCTCCCACTCGAGCCCGATGACGTCGACCAGCAGGCGCTCGGCGAGCCGGTGCCGGCGCACGATCGACGTGGCGACCTCGCGGCCTTTGGTCGTGAGGCGCAGGCTGCGATCGTCCATCAGCTCCGCGTACCCGTGGTCGACGAGGCGGTTGACGGTCTCCGACACCGCGGGTGCCGAGAGTCCGAGCCGCTCGACGAGTCGCGCGGATCGGGATCGTGCCCTCCTCCTCGATCTCGAGGATGGCTTCGAGGTACTCCTCAGTGGTGTCGTGCCACTCGGCCACTCGCGGGCTCCTCCCTCAGGACGGCCCCACCCTACTGCCCGTTCACCGCGATTCCGATGGTGACGGACGACTTCAGCGCGTGTCGATCGTCGCCGGATCGCGCAGCCGCGTGAGCACGTGCTCGAGGAACGCGGTGGCGTCGCGCCCGTCGATCACGCGGTGGTCGGCCGACAGCGACACCGGCAGCGTGGGTGCGGCGACGACGGCGTCACCGTCGACCACCGGGCGGACCCGCACTGCGCCGAAGCCGAGGATCGCGACCTGGGGCGGAAGGACGATCGGCGTGGCGAATCGGCCACCCTCGGTGCCGAAGTTGGTGATGGTGAAGGTCGCGCCGCGCAGCAGCTCGGGCGGGAGGTGGCCGGCGCGTCCCGCCTCGGTGACGCGCACGATCTCGTGCCCGAGGTCGACGACGTCGCGCTCGTGCGCGTCGTGGACCACGGGCACGACCAGCCCGTCGTCGCTCGCGACCGCCACGCCGAGGTGGACGGCGCCGTGGACGACGAGCTCGTCGCGTTCCGCGTCGAGCGAAGCGTTCAGGATCGGGAACGCCTCGAGCGCGACGACCGCCGCCCGCGCCAACCACGCGGTGAGGGTGACGCCGTCGTCGCGGGCGCGCAGGGCGGCGTGCGCGGCGAGCACGGGGCGGGCGTCGAGCTCGTCGAACAACGAGATGTGCGGCACCGTGCGCCAGGCGTCGGCCAGGTTGCGGGCCATCGCCCGGCGGACGCCCCGCAGTGGCACGCGCCGGTCCCGCTGATCGACGGCACCCGTCGTGGTCGCACGCGCACGTCGGCCGCGGTCACCCGTCCGCCCGGACCGGTGCCCGTGACCGCGGCCAGGTCGACGCCCAGCTCCTTGGCCAACTTCCGCACCGGCGGTGCCGCCAACGCCCGCGTCCCTTCGGCTCGTGGCGCCACTGGGGGCGGCACATCGCCTGCGAGCGGCGCCGCAGCGGTGGGTCGAACGCTGGGTCGAACGCTGGGTCGAACGCTGGGCCGAACGCTGGATTGGTGGCCGCGGACGGGGGTGCCGCCGAGGGCGCTGCCCTCGTCGGGGATCAGCTCGAGGAGCGGTGCACCCACGGGGACCAGGTCGCCGACCTCGGCGCCGAGGCGCACGACGGTGCCCGACGCCGGGACCGGCAGCTCGACCTCCGCCTTGTCGGTCTGCACGTGGACGACGATCTGGTCGCGCGTCACGTGGTCTCCGACCGCCACGCGCCACTGCACCAGCTCCGCCTCGGTCATGCCCTCGCCGAGGTCGGGCAGGAGGTACGGCAGGACGTCAGGCATCGAACGACGCGTCGAGCGCGGCGACGACCCGGCTGACGTCGGGGCGGCACCAGTCCTCGACCAGTGGCGGCGCCGACCCGACGTCGACGCCGGCGACGCGCCGGATCGGCGCCTCCAGCGAATAGAAGGCCTCCTCCTGCAGCGTGGCCACGACCTCGGCACCGAACCCGCCGGTGAGCGGAGCTTCGTGCACGACGACCACGCGTCCGCAGCGCTCGGCGGCGCGCACGATGGTGTCGACGTCGAGCGGCGCGAGCGAGCGCAGGTCGATCACGCCGACGCACGCGCCGCGCTGCTCCTGCACCGCGTCGGACGCGGCCACCGCTACGTCGACCATCGCTCCCCAGGTGATGATCACCGCGTCCTCGGGTGCGCGCACCTCGCGGGCGACACCGAGCGGCACGAGGTGCTCGCCGTCGGGCACGTCGCCCGTGGTGCGGTAGCAGGGGATGGGCTCGAAGACGATCACGGGGTCGTCACTGCGGATCGCGGTGGTGAGCAGACCCTTGGCGTCGGCTGCGTTCGACGGCACCACGACGCTCAGGCCCGGGGCGTGCGTGTACGGCGCTTCCACCGAGTCGCTGTGGTGTTCCGGGGTGCGGACGCCGCCGCCGTACGCGGTGCGCAGGGTGACCGGACACTGGTAGCGGCCCCGGCTGCGGTACCGGAAGCGGGCGAGCTGCCCGACGAGCTGGTGGTACGCCTGCATGGTGAAGCCGCCGAACTGGATCTCGGCGACCGGCACGAGCCCCGCGATCGACAACCCCACCGACGCGCCGACGATGGTCGACTCCGAGATCGGCATGTCGAACACCCGTTGGTCGCCGAAGCGTTCGAGCGCGCCGTCGGTGGCTCGGAACACCCCACCGTTCCTCCCGACGTCTTCGCCGAGGAGCACGATGCGCTCGTCGCGCGCCATCTCGTCGAGCAGCGTCTCGCGGATCGCCGCCAGCATCGTCATGCTCGCCACGACAGCTCCCCGGGGTCGGCGTCGTCGTCGGGGTCGTCGGCGTCGCCGTTCACGGTGGGTTCCGGCTCGCTCGGCGGCCCGGACCCGCTGCGTGCTGCGATCTCGGCTCGTTGCGCGCGCGACCGCGCGCTCGGCTCGACGACCACGTGGTCGAGCGCCGACGCGGGGTCGACCTCGCGCGCCAGCGCGCGTTCGATGATGCGTTCGAGCCGCTCCTCGACCGCCGCGGCCGCCGACTCCTGACGACGCTCGTCCCACATCCCGGCGCGACGCAGCTCGCGAGCGAACCGCTCGACGGGATCGCGCGCCCGCCACTCCGCGAGCTCGTCGTCGGGGACGTAGCGCGTGGGGTCGTCGGAGTTGGTGTGCGCGCCCATCCGGTAGGTGACGAGCTCGAGCAGCGTCGGTCCGTCACCGGCTGCGGCCCGGCGGCGCGCCTCGCGCGTCGCTTCGAGGACCGCGACGACGTCGTTGCCGTCGACCCGCACACCCGGGATGCCCGCGGCCGCGCCCTTCGCCGCGAACGACTCGGCCGCGGTCTGGTGGTCGGCGGGCGTCGAGATCGCCCATCCGTTGTTGATGCACACGACGATCAGCGGCGCCCGTTGCACGCCGGCCAGGTTGATGGCCTCGTAGAAGTCACCCTCCGACGTCGCGCCGTCGCCGACGAACGTGCACACCACCCCCGGCTCACCGCGGAGCGCGAGCCCCCAGGCGAGCCCGGCCGCGTGTGGGACCTGCGTGGCGAGCGAGATCTGCACCGGCAACGCGCGCACGCCGTCGGGGATGCGCCCGCCGTCGGGATGGCCGCGCCAGTACACGACCAGCTGCTCGACGAACTCGTCGCCGAGCGCGCCGTATCCGGTGGCGTCGCGGTAGTAGGGGACCAGCCAGTCGGTGGCGAGGTCGAGGCCGCGCACGACACCGACGATGGCGGCCTCCTGGCCGGCGAGCGGGGCGACGGTGGTGAGCCGGCCCTGGCGCTGAAGGTTCCACAACCGCTCCGAGAGGCGACGGGCGAAGAGGAGGTCGACCATGAGCGTGTCCGCCAGGAGCGGGTCGAGGATCAGGGGGGTGGTCTCGACGTCGGTCATGGGCTCCGAGCCTACCGAGTGATAGGTAGAGGGAGTGGTGATGGCGGGTTCACGGGTGCCTCCCTCAGTCCGTGGGCTCCAACGCGTGGTGGAAGAGGTCGATGATGTGCTCCTGCTCGATCTCGAGCGCCTCCGGGCTGGTCGGGTCCTCGCCCAGGAGGGAGCCCACCAGCGGGGCGTCGGAGAGGTAGGAGAGCACCGCGCCGTACGCGGTGATCACGAGCCGGCGGGCGTCGCAGCGGCGGATGCGCCCGGCGGCCATCTCCGACTCGAGGAAGCCGACGCCGCGTTCGAACAGCGGCCGCAGGACGGTGGCGAGCTCCTCCACCAGCACCGATCCGCCCTCGAGCGCCTCCCAGCGCGCCAGGCGCACGAAGTCGGGGCGCTCCACGAAGAAGCGGAACGCGGTGCGGATCACCCGCTCGACCTGGGGCCAGCCCGCCACCGGGGCGGTGGCCATGGTCTCGTCCATGAGCGCGAACCAGTCCTCGAAGGCATCGAGGAGCACGGCCCGGTAGAGGGCGACCTTGGACGGGAAGTGGTGGAACAGGCTCGGCGGGCGGATGCCGACCTCGTCGGCGATGTCGGCCAGGCTGGTGCCGGAGAACCCCCGCTCGGAGAAGCGCTGGCGAGCGACCACCAGGATCGTGTCCCGGGTGCTGGGCAGCGCGGTGGTCATCCTCCGAGCGTACGCCCGGGTGTGGAGCGCGGCGCGCGGGCAGAATTTGCACTCTCGGGTCGCGAGTGCCAACATGGTTAGCACTCGTTGCCTCTGAGTGCTAACGCTCGCTCCTCGGGAGCAGGCGGCAACGACCGGTCCAGATCCACCACCACTACCCACTCCCAGGGGGTACCACAGCATGCCCAAGCAGATCGCCTACGCGGAGAACGCCCGCCGCTCGCTCGAGGCGGGGATGAACAAGCTCGCCGACGCGGTGCGCGTCACCCTCGGCCCGAAGGGCCGCAACGTCGTCCTCGAGAAGAAGTGGGGTGCGCCCACGATCACGAACGACGGCGTCTCCATCGCCAAGGAGATCGACCTCGAGGACCCGTACGAGAAGGTCGGGGCCGAGCTGGTCAAGGAAGTCGCGAAGAAGACCGACGACGTCGCCGGTGACGGCACGACCACCGCGACGGTGCTCGCGTGGGCGATGGTGCGTGAGGGTCTCCGCAACGTGGCGGCCGGCGCGAACCCGATGGTGCTGAAGGGCGGCATCGAGAAGGCCGTCGAGGCGGCCGTCGAGTCGATCAAGAAGGACAGCAAGAGCGTCAAGACCGACCACGCGCAGATCGCCAACGTCGCCGCCATCTCGGCGGCCGACAAGGAAGTCGGCGCGATGATCGCGGAGTCGCTCGAGAAGGTCGGCACCGACGGCGTCATCACCGTCGAGGAGAGCCAGACCTTCGGCATGGAGCTCGACCTCGTCGAGGGCATGCGCTTCGACAAGGGCTACATCTCCCCGTACTTCGTCACCGACACCGACCGCATGGAAGCGGTGCTCGACGACGCGTACATCCTGCTCGTCAGCAGCAAGATCTCGGCCGTGAAGGACCTCCTTCCGGTGCTCGAGAAGATCATGCAGTCGGGCCGTCCGCTGGCGATCATCGCCGAGGACGTCGAGGGCGAGGCGCTCGCCACGCTCGTCGTCAACAAGATCCGTGGCACGTTCAAGTCGGTCGCCATCAAGGCCCCCGGCTTCGGCGAGCGGCGCAAGGCCATGCTCCAGGACATCGCCATCCTCACCGGTGGCCAGGTCGTGTCCGAGGAGATCGGTCTCAAGCTCGAGAACATCGGGCTGGAGCTCGTGGGTCGCGCCCGCAAGGTCGTCGTGACCAAGGACGAGACCACCATCGTCGAGGGCAGCGGCTCGAAGCAGGAGGTCAACGGCCGGATCACGCAGATCCGTTCCGAGATCGAGAACACCGACTCCGACTACGACCGTGAGAAGCTCCAGGAGCGTCTCGCCAAGCTCGCCGGTGGTGTCGCGATCATCAAGGTCGGTGCGGCCACCGAGGTGGAGCTCAAGGAGAAGAAGCACCGCATCGAGGACGCGGTGCAGACCACCAAGGCCGCCGTGGAAGAGGGCGTCGTGCCCGGCGGTGGCGTGGCGCTGCTCCGTGCGCAGGAGAAGGTGCTGGCGCTGGCGAGCACGCTCGACGGTGACGAGGCCACCGGCGCCAAGTTGGTCGCCCGTGCGCTGGAGGAGCCGCTCAAGCAGATCGCGGTGAACGCCGGCATGGAGGGTGGCGTCATCGTCGAGAAGGTGCGGAGCCTCAAGGGCGCCAACGGCCTCAACGCGGCCACCGGCGAGTACGAGGACCTCGTGAAGGCCGGCGTCATCGACGCCGCCAAGGTGACCCGCTCGGCGCTGCAGAACGCGGCATCGATCGCGGCCCTGTTCCTCACCACCGAGGCCGTCATCTCCGACAAGCCGGAGCCGGCTGGTGCCCCCGTGGGCATGCCCGGTGGGATGCCCGACATGGGTGGCATGGGCGACTTCTAAAGCCCATCCGCGCGAACGTCGATTGCAGTGGGGCGCCCTCCGGGGCGCCCCACTTGCGCGTGGGCGGGCGCAGCCGAATCCGCCCACAGTGCGCATAGCGTGGGCCAGCAGTCTGCGGTCGGAGGGACCATGAAGCGGCGGGGAGCACTGGTCGGGTTCGTGATCGCGTTGGCGCTCGGCGCCGCCGCGTGCGGCAGCGGTGGTTCGGGCGATGCCGCGGTGTCGATCGAGACGCTGCAGGCGGCTGCGAGCAACTCGCAGGCGGCGGCGTCGAGCCGGTTCACGATGGACATGGACTTCGACATTGCGGGCGAGCCCACGACGATCACCGTCGACGGCGTGATGGCCGGCGACGGCAAGAACGGTGAGCTGAACATCTCGATGCCGATCGTCGGGTCGATCGAGGAGCGGGTCGTCGACGGCGTCATCTACATGAACCTCGGCAGCTTCCCGGGCGCGCCGTCGGCGGTCGCGGGCAAGTGGGTCAAGGTCGACCCCGAGCAGCTCGAGCAGCACGACGGCACGTTCGGCGACCTGGCCGACCAGGCCGAGTCGAACTCTCCCAACCAGGGCCTCGAGTACCTGCAGGGTCTGTCGGGTGACGTCGAGCAGGTCGGCGACGACACGGTGGCGGGGCAGCACGCGACGCACTACCGCGCGTCGATCGACTACACGAAGCTGGTCGACGACCTGCCCGACGCGTCTGCGGAGACCCGCGACGCCCTCGCCAAGCTCGGCACGGTCCCCGCTGACGTGTGGATCGACGACAACGACCGCGTCGTCAAGATGCACCTCACCATGGACGTCGGCGCGTTCGGGGCTGGCGCCGGCACCGCCGAGGTGTCCATGGAGATCACCGACTTCGGCGTCCCCGTCGACGTCCAGGCGCCGCCCGAGGACCAGGTAGTCGACTTCTCGGAGCTGACCTCCATCGACGTCTGACGATCGCGCCACGCGGCGCGGCATGCATGAGCAGCACGTCGGCTGACCGCGACCACGAGCCAGACCGGGAGCGGCATGACGAAGGCACCGAGACGACCGGTAGCCTGACCAGCATGGATGCGGTCGAACCGAGCGTCGGGTGGGGAGTCCTGCACCTGTTCTACCGGGTCGACCGTGCGCGCGCCGACGCCGACCCGCAGGCGGGGAAGCGGATCATCGACGCGGTGCAGTCACTGGTCGACGACGGCCACCAGGTGCTGCTCTTCGCGGTGCTCGGCCACAAGGCCGATCTCGGGGTGATGGCGCTCGGGCCCGATCTCGCCCGCCTCCAGCAGTTCCAGCAGGAGCTCGCGGCCACCCCCCTCGACCTGGTCGACTCGTACGTGTCGCTCACGGAGCTCTCGGAGTACACGAGCACCGAGGACGACGAGCGGGCGCGGCTGGCGGGCGAGGAGGGCCTCGAGGGGCCTGCGGCAGAGGCGCGGCTGGCAGCATGGCGCGAGCGCATCGCGCACTACCAGGAGCAGCGCATCCACCCGCAGCTCCCGCTCAAGAAGACGATCTGCTTCTACCCGATGTCGAAGCGCCGGGCGACCGCGGCCAACTGGTACTCGCTCCCCTTCGCGGAGCGGAAGCGGTTGATGGGGGGACACGCGCGCGTCGGCCGCACGTACGCCGGGCGGGTGCTGCAGCTCATCACCGGATCCACCGGTCTCGACGACTGGGAGTGGGGCGTCACGTTGCTCGCCGACGATCCCGTCGCGCTGAAGGAGATCGTCTACGAGATGCGCTTCGATCCGGTCTCCGCCGACTACGCGGACTTCGGGACGTTCGTCACCGGGTTGCTGCTCGAACCGGCCGACGCGCTCCAGCGCGTCGGCCTCTGACGGAAGCGGGAGGCGGCATGTCGGAGCACGTGCGTCTGTTCGTGTCGTTCCCTGAGGACCTGGTCGACCGTCCGATGATCTACGAGGTGGTGAAGCGCTTCGACGTCGTGCCCAACATCCGTCGGGCCAACGTGGAGCAGCACTCGGGTTGGGTGATCCTCGAGCTCACCGGCGCACAGGAGCAACTCGACGGATCGATCGCGTACCTCGAAGAGGTCGGCTGCACCGTCAACACGATGGAAGGCGACGTCATCGAAGGATGACGCCCTCTCCCCTCGAGCGATCCGACGACGAGCGGCGCGGCCTCGCGCTGCTGCACGAAGCGAGCGACGCCATCGTGGTCGGCGTCGAGCGCGAGCTCCCCGGATGGGTCGAGCGGTCGGTGGCGCGCATCCTCGACGCATGGGCGCGGAGCGCGCCCGACGATCGCACGCGGGCCGAGCGCGACGCGGTCGACGCCGGCCGGGCGGCGACCACCCGGGTGGTGGGTGAGCTCCGCGACCTCTTCGCACGCGCTCCGGAAGACCAGCGCTCGACGCCACTCGAGCTCGTCCGGCGGGCGTACCGGGAGCCCACCGCGGTGCTCGCGGCGGCGGGCATCCCGCCGGTCGAGCGCGACGAGTTCGCCGAGCGCGCCTGGCCCGACGACACCTACGGCCTCGTCGTCCACGGCCTCGGCGACCTCGGCGACGAGGACCTGGCACCCCTCCAGATGGCGTGGGGTCTGGCCAAGGCGAAGGTGTTGCGCGCTCGACGCGGAAGTTGACGAGCGGCCTGACCGCTTCGTGTCATCACAATTGCCGCAAGCTGTCTTCTCTGTATGCTCCCTGACCGGAGATCGTCCGGACCACGACGGGTCCGGGCTTGGCTGGGGGAGGGTCCATGCGGATCAACGCGGGCGACACCGCGTGGGTGTTGACGAGCGCCGCGCTCGTCCTGCTCATGACGCCGGGACTGGCACTGTTCTACGGCGGCATGGTGCGGGCCAAGAACGTGCTCGCGATGCTCATGCAGAACTTCATCTGCATGGGCCTCATCGGCGTGCTCTGGGCCGTGTGCATGTACTCGCTCGCGTTCAGCGGTACCGGCAAGTGGATCGGGAACTTCAACCTCGCGTTCCTCGACGGGGCGAACACGACGCCGGCGACCGGCTTCGGCATCTACCCGATCCCGCCCCTGTCGTTCTCCGCGTTCCAGATGATGTTCGCCATCATCACCCCGGCCCTCATCACGGGGGCGATCGCCGATCGCATGCGGTTCTCGGCGTGGGTGTGGTTCGTCGGGCTGTGGGCCCTGGTGGTCTACACGCCGGTCGCGCACTGGGTGTTCTCGCCGGCTGGGTGGCTGTTCCGCCGCGGCGCACTCGACTTCGCCGGCGGCACCGTCGTGCACATCAACGCAGGCATCGCGGCGCTCGTGGCGGTGCTGGTGATCGGCCGCCGCCGCGGGTGGCCCGGCCACCCGACGCCGCCGCACTCGCTCCCACTCACGTTGCTCGGTACCGGCCTCCTGTGGTTCGGCTGGTTCGGCTTCAACGCGGGTTCCGCGCTCGGCGCCAACGGCGTCGCCGCCCAAGCGTTCATGAACACGACCCTCGCGGCGTCGACCGCGATGCTCGGATGGCTGCTGTTCGAGCGCATCCGGCACAAGCACGCCACCACGCTCGGTGCCGCATCGGGCGCGGTCGCGGGCCTGGTGGCCATCACGCCGTGCGCCGGGTTCGTGGGGCCGATGGCGTCGATCGCCATCGGGTTCATCGCCGGGGCGATCTGCTACTTCGCGGTCAGCGTGAAGTTCAAGTTCGGCTACGACGACGCACTCGACGTCGTCGGTGTGCACCTCGTCGGCGGACTCGTCGGTTCCCTGCTGCTCGGGCTGTTCGCCGACCGCGCCTTCAACCCTTCCGTCGTGCACCAGGGCGTGTTCATCGACGGCGGCAGCTGGGAGCTGATGGGCGACCAGCTCATCGCGGTCGTCGCCACCCTGGTGTGGTCGGGGGTGCTCACGTTCGTGATCCTCAAGGTGCTGCACCTGGTCATCCCCGGAGGGCTGCGGGTGTCGGACGAGGACGAGCAGACCGGACTCGACATCACCCAGCACTCCGAGATGGGGTACGCGTACGACCGGGTCTGAGCAACCAGCAGTCGCGCAACGAGAAGGATGCAGCAGATGAAGTTGATCGTCGGGATCATCAAGCCGTTCAAGGTCGACGACGTGAAGGAGGCGATCAAGCAACTGGGCGTGCAGGGCCTCACCGTGTCCGACGTGCAGGGCTTCGGCCGCCAGCGCGGGCACACCGAGGTGTACCGGGGCGCCGAGTACACCGTCGACTTCATGCCCAAGGTACGGGTCGAGATCCTCGTCGACGACGGTGACGTCGATCGTGTGGTGCAACAGCTGCTCACCACCGCGAACACGGGCAAGATCGGTGACGGCAAGGTCTGGGTCGTGCCGGTGGACAACGTGTGGCGGATTCGCACCGGAGAATCGGGGCCCGACGCCCTGTAGCGTGCGCGTGTGGTGAGCGTCGCGGCGCGAAGTGCGCGCGCCGAACTGGTCTCGGATCGCGACCGGCGTGGCACCGACTTCGGAATCGCGCTCACCGAGCTGGTCGACGGCGTTCTCCGGGACGGGTTGGGCACGCTCGACCGCGGATCGGGATGGGCGGTGCTCGCGCTCGGCTCGTACGCGCGCCGCGAGCTGACGCCGGGTTCCGACGTCGACGTCATGCTCCTCCACGCCGGCGGTCGGCGCGGCACACCGACAACTGACGACGCGGGTGCCCTCTGGTACCCGCTCTGGGACGCGGGGTTCACGCTCGGCCAGTCGGTGCGCACGGTCAAGGAAGCGCTCGCGATCGCCGACGACGACCTCGACGCGCTCACCGCGCTGCTCGACCTGCGCCTCGTCGCCGGTGAACGCGAGCTCGCCACCGAGCTCGCCCGGCGGGTGCGCGAGCTCGCGCCCCGTCGGCGCGATCGGGTGATCGGTGCGCTCGCGGCCGCCTCGGCGGGGCGTCTGGCGCAGCCGGGGCCGATCGCAGAGATGCTCGAACCCGACCTGAAGCAGGGCGGCGGCGGACTGCGTGACGTGCAGGCGCCCGGATGGGCGGCGTGGACCCTCCCACCGGGGGCCGAGACCGAGGCGCCCCTGCTCGACGGGACCGGCTGGGACGCCGGCGTCCACCTGCTGGTCGCCCGTGGCTACCTCCAGCCCGAGGACCCGAGCCGACTGCGCGACGCCCGCACGAGGCTCCTCGACGCCCGGGTCGCGCTCCACCGGGTCACCGGCGGGCGGTCCGACCGGCTGCCGCTGCAGGACCAGGACGCGGTGGCCGAGCTCGTGGGGGCGGGGGATGCCGACGACCTGGTGCGGGGGCTGGGCGAGGCGGCGCGGGCCGTCGGGTGGATCACCCGCGACCTCTGGTCCCGGTTGCTCGCGACGGAGGCAGGTCCGGGCGGCGCCCGCGCCACCAGTCGCGACCTCGGCGACGGCGTGGTCCTGCGCGACGGCCGGGTCGCGTTCGTGCCCGACGCCACGCTCGACACGACCACGGTGCTGCGCGCCGCCGTCCACGCGGCACGGGCGCGAGCACCGTTCGAGCGCGCCGCATTGGCGCGCCTCGCCGAGTGCACGAACATCGAGTGGGACATCGACGCGCGCGACGCGTTCATCGACCTGCTCGCGGCGGGGCCCGGGACCATCCCGGTGTTCGAGTCGCTCGACCACGTCGGGGTGTTGGTGCGCCTCCTCCCGGAGTGGGCCTCGGTGCGCGCCCGACCGCAGCGCAACGCGTACCACCGGTTCACCGTCGACCGGCACTCGCTCGAAGCTGTCGCCGAATGCGCCGCACTCCTCGATCCCGGCGATCCTGCGGGTGCGGGCTTCGACGGAGCCGCCGCTCGCACCGCCCGGCGTGATCTGCTCCTCCTCGGCGCGCTTCTCCACGACATCGCCAAGGGCCGACCGGGTGACCACTCCGTGGTGGGGGAGGCGATCGCGCGTGACGTCGCCGCCCGTATCGGTGTCGACGCGGCGGGCGCCGACGATCTCGCCTGGGTGGTGCGGAACCACCTCCTCCTGGCCGACACCGCGACCCGGCGCGATCTCGGCGACGACCGCACGATCAGCCGCTACGCCGACGAGATTCGTGACGCCCCGCGCAACGCGTTGCTCTACACGCTCACGATCGGCGACTCGCGCGCCACCGGTCCGGCCGCGTGGAACACGAGCAAGGCGGCACTGGTCCGCGACCTGTTCGCGAAGGCCGACGCGCGCCTCGGCGCCGCCACCGTCGTCGACGACGGGCCCGATCCGCGCGCCGCGCTCGCGTCGCTGATCGGCGACGCCGACGCGCGCGAGTTCCTCGATGCGATGCCCGACGGGTACGCGCGTGCCTTCCCGCCCGACGAGCTCGCCCGCCATCAGGTGCTTCTCGGCGCGGCGGCACCGACGGTCGAATGGGTTGCACTCGACGACGGGCGGTGGCGGTGCACGCTGATCGAAGCCGACCGCACCGGGCTGCTCGCCACGGCCGCGGGTGCGCTCGCCCTCGTCGGCATCGACATCGACACCGCGACCGCGTACAGCCATCCCGGCGGGCTCGCGCTGGAGGTGTTCACCGGTCGTGACCACTTCGATCGCCTGCGCACGCCCGAGCGGCGCGCCGAGGCGACCACCACGGTGACGGATGCACTCGCCGGGCGCATCGCGCTCGACGAGCAGCTCCGCGACCGCGCCCGCCGCTACCGGCCGGCCACCACGGTGGGCGCGGACCGCGACATCCGCGTGCTCGTCGACACCGATGCGTCGGCGTCGTCCACCGTGGTGGAGGTGCACGCCCCCGACGACATCGGCCTCCTCGCGCGCGTGGCGGCGGTGTTCGTCGACCTCGAGCTCGACGTCGAGCAGGCGCTCGTCGCCACCGTCGGGGATCGGGTGGTCGACGTCTTCTACCTCCACGACGCGACGGGTGTCCGCTTCGAGCAGCGCCACGCGGTCGAGTCGTTGCGGGCGACGCTCCTCAGCCGCCTCACCGCCGCCGTGACCCTCGACGAGCGCTCCACGGGAGCCCGTTAGTCTGCACGCCGTGAGCGAGCCCTTCAGTCCCTCCGCCGTCGATCTGCTCCGCTGGGCCGAGACGTTGTCGGCCGTCGCCCGCACCGGGCTCGGCTTCACGCAGAGCCTCTACGAGCAGGAGCGCTTCGAGGAGGTGCTCAAGGTCGCGGCCGACATCCGTCACGTGGCGGTGGAGGAGGCCGAGGCCGAGACGCTCTTCGACGACTGGATGTCGAGCGTCGCGCCGGGCGTCCAGGGCTACGTGACGCCCAAGCTCGCGGTGGCCGCCATCGTCGCCAACGAGCGCGGCGAGCTGCTTCTCACGCAGCGCGCCGACTCCGGTGTGTGGCTCTACCCCGTGGGCTACGCCGACGTCGGCTACTCGCCGAGCGAGATCGCGGTGAAGGAGGTCTACGAGGAGACCGGCATCGAAGTGGAGCCGGTGTCGATGATCGCGGTCCTCGACGGCCTGCGCCTCGGCTTCGCCCGCCTGCCCCTCTACTCCTTGTTGTTCCACTGCCGCATGATCGGCGGGGAGCTCAAGGGCCACCCGCTCGAGACCCGGGCGGTCGGCTTCTTCGATCGCAACAACCTCCCGTGGCCGGTCGCCGGGATCGAGCGCTGGGGTGAGCTCGCGTTCGCGGCCATCGACGGCGAGGTCCGCTCCTGCGACTTCGACCTCCCCCGCATCCCGCCCTGGCGCGGCGACGACGAATCACCCTGACCGACACGGCGACGGCGTCAGCCCTCGCCGGCGGCCTTGAGCTCGGTCATGGTGAACAGAGGGTGGAGGGTCACGCCGAGGTCGGCCAGCGCGGCGGGTCCACCCGACTCGCGGTCGATGACGCAGAGCGCGTGCTCCACGATCGCGCCGCGCTCGCGCAGGTCGCCGCACGAGAGCACGACCTGACCACCCGACGTCACGACGTCCTCCACCACGGTGAGGCGCTTGCCCTCGACGGCGGCCCCCTCGGCAAGCTGGCACGTGCCGTAGGTCTTGGCCTCCTTGCGCACGAACGCGGCGGGGATGCCCGTGAGCTGAGACAACACGGTGGCGATGGGAACGCCCCCGAGCTCGAGGCCCGCGAGCACGTCGGTGTCGTCGGGGACGAGCGGTACGAGCGCGGCGGCGATGTCGCGGAGCAGTGCGGGGTCGGACTCGAACCGGTACTTGTCGAAGTACTCCGTGCTCGTCATCCCGGAGCGGAGCACGAAATCACCGGTGATGTGCGAGCTCGCGTAGATCGCCGCGGCCAGCTCGTCTCGGTCGCGCGTCGTCATCGGGTCATGCCTTTCCTCGGTTCACCGGGTCGACTTCAGCTCTGCGAACACCATCTCCACGATCGAGGTGGCGCCGCGGGCGTGTTCCCACGCGGTGCCGATCGCGTCATGGTCGACGAGACCGGCGGCTTCGGGCGCGCGCCGAGCGCGTCGGTCGCCGCCTGCGCGAGCGGCGCCGGCTCGAGATCGTCGCCGTAGGCCGCGAAGCACTCCAGACCGTCCCAGAGCGACCGCAACGTGCGCGGCTCGGTCCCCAGGGTCAACGCGTCGGGGTCGGCGCCGACGGACAACGCACCGACGACCTGTTCCCACAGGTCGTAGTGCGACAAATCGTGCGGAAGGCGGTATCCGGCGACCGGATGGAGACGCCACTCGAGGCCGATCTCGCCCGGACCGTCGTCGGTGATCCAGGTCTGCGAGCCGTTGAGGTAGCTGTCGACCGGTGGCCCGAGCCGCTGGTCGAGCGCGAGCACGAGATCGGCGTCGACACGCCAGATGCACGTTGCGGTGCGAGACATGCGCGGCAGAGTACCGAACCTGGTGCCGAACCCATCCCGTCGCGGTACCCTGCCCCGCTCGAAGCGGGCAGAGGGACGCAGGTGCTCACGAGGTCGAAGCTCGGCGCCGCGTGTTGCGGGCTGGTGATGGTGGTCGTCGGATGTGGCGGGGGCAATGATCGCATGTCCGCTCGCGACTACGCGCGGGAAGCCAGCGCGCTGTGCCGGCGCGGCAATCGCTCGGTCGCGCGCGTCGAGATGCCTCCGCTCGGCGCCACGACCGACGCGTCGCGCGCGATGGCGCGGATCGTCGTCGTGCAGCGCGCCACCATCGAAGAGTTGCGCGACCTGCGTCCACCCGAGCACCTCACCGTCACCGTGCAGAAGTGGGTCGCGCTCCTCGACCAGGGCGCCGACGAGCTCGAGCTCATGGCCGTGCGCCTGCGCGTCGGTCGCAACGACGAGGCCCTCGCCTACGGCGCCAAGGCCACGACGCTCCTCGATCGGGCGCGGGAAGTCGTGGCGCCACTCCGCGTGACCTCGTGTCGCGGCCCCGTGCTCCCGACCGTCTGACCAATACGCTCGGACCCGATGGGTGCCGACACCGGGTACGACCGCCTCACCGCGCTCGACGAGAGCTTCCTGCACCTCGAGCGCCCCGAGACGCCCATGCACGTCGGTGCGGTCGCGATCCTCGAACGCGCGCCGTTCTACGGAGCCGACGGCCGCTTCCGCCTCGACGAGGTGCGCGCCCTCGTCGGCGTCGCGCCTGCAGCTGATCCCACGCTTCCGCAAGCGGGTGATGCCGGTGCCGCTCGGGAGCGGGCGCCCGATCTGGGTCGACCACGACGAGTTCGACATCGCGCAGCACGTGCGCCTGACCGCGCTCCCCGCGCCCGGCACGCGCCGGCAGCTGTTCGAGCTCGCCGAGCGGCTCATGACCCAGGTGCTCGCTCGCGACCGCCCGTTGTGGGAGCTCTGGTTCGTCGACGGCGTCGACCGCGGGGAGCACGTCGGTCTGATCCACAAGTCGCACCACACGCTCACCGACGGCATCTCGGGGGTCGACATCGCGACCGTGCTCCTCGACTTCACCCGCGAGCCGACCGTGCTCGACCCCGACGAGTGGGCGCCGGCACCGGCCCCCGACCCGGCCCGGCTCGTGGCGGACACCGTGCGTGAACGCGTCACCCGTCCCGCCGAGATGGTGAGCACGGTGCGGCGGGCCACCGACGCGCCCCGCGAGGCAATCGATCGCGCCTCCGGCCTGGGCCGCTCGATCGGCTCACTGCTCGAGGGGCAGTTCCTCGCGCCGCGACTGTCGTTGAACGGACCGGTTCGGAAGGGCCGACGCATCGAGACCGTGCGCATCCCCCTCGACACGGTGCGACGGGTGCGCGAGGCCTTCGGCTGCACTGTGAACGACGTGGTGCTCTCGGTCGTCGGCAGCGCGGTCGGGCGAGTGCTCGAGGCGCACGAGGAGCTCCATCCCGACCTCGTGCTCAAGGTGTTCTGTCCGGTCTCGGTGCGGGACGACGGTCAGCGCATGCAACTCGGCAACCGCATCTCCACGATGGTCGTGCCGCTGCCGGTCGGTGAGCCCGACGCCCGCGTGCGACTCGACGCCGTGCGCGCGACCACGGTCGACCTCAAGGAACGCCGGCAGGCAGTGGGTGCCGCCGCGCTGCTCGGTCTCTCCGAGTACGCGGCGCCCACGCTCCTCGGGCTCGCCGGCCGCGTCGCGCACGCGCAGCGCGTCGCCAACCTCATCGTCACCAACGTGCCCGGGCCCCAGGTGCCGCTCTACTGCCTGGGCGCGCTGATGCACGAGGTGTACCCGGTTGTGCCCCTCTCGCGGAACCTCACGCTCAACGTGGCGATCCTCTCGTACTGCGGGCAGCTGCACTTCGGGTTGATCGGCGACGGCGAGTCGGGACGCGACCTCGAACGGTTGGCTGGCGGCATCGAGGACGCCGTCGCCGAGCTGGGAACCCTCGCAGCCCGCGAGGACGCACGCGGCTCGGAGAGCCCGCAGTGGAAGGAGGTCTAGCGTGGGCGCCGTGAGCCGAACCGAGGATCCGACCGCCGAGGTCACCGACCTCCTGCAGCTGCTCATCCGCAACCAGTGCGTGAACGACGGCACGCTCGCGTCCGGCGAGGAGACCCGCAGCGTCGACCTCCTCGCCGGCTACCTGGCCGGCGCCGGCGACCACGAGATCTTCGAGCCGCAACCCGGGCGCCAGAGCCTGGTCGCGCGCATCGAGGGGACCGACCCCGACGCGCCCGCGCTCCTGCTCATGGGCCACACCGACGTCGTCCCCGTGAACCCCGACGGCTGGTCGCGCGATCCGTTCGGGGCCGAGGTGGTCGACGGCTTCGTGTGGGGCCGCGGTGCGGTCGACATGCTCAACCTCACCGCGTCGCAGGCGGTGGCGTTCCGGAACCTCGCCAACAGCGGGTTCAAGCCGCGCGGCACGCTGATCTACCTGGCGGTCGCCGACGAGGAAGCCCTCGGCCGGTGGGGCGCCGACTGGCTGTTGCAGCACGAGCGCGACGCGGTGTACGCCGACTACGTGCTCACCGAGGCGGGTGGCTTCCAGATCCCCACCCCGGCCGGGCCGCGGCTCCCGGTGGTCGTGGGGGAGAAGGGGACGTTCTGGACCAAGATCCGGGTGCACGGCACGCCCGGTCACGGTTCGCAACCGTTCCGCACCGACAACGCGCTGGTCACCGCCGCGGAGGTCGTGCGGCGCATCGCCGACTACCGGCCGCAGACGCAGATCCACGAGTCGTGGCATCAGTTCGTCGAGGGCCTCCAGTACGAGCCCGAGCTCACCGAGGCGCTGCTCAGCGAAGACGGCCTCGCCGACGCGCTGGCCGAGCTGCCGGTCGGGGTCGCGCGCCACTGGCACGCGTGCACGCACACCACGTTCGCGCCGACCGTCGCGCACGGCGGGACGAAGACCAACGTGATCCCCGACCTGGTCGAGCTCGAGGTCGACATCCGCACGCTGCCCGGCCAATCGGGAGCGGATGCCACCGCATTGCTGCGCGACGCGCTCGGCGACCTGGCCGATGCGGTCGAGATCGAGTCGAACGACGATCCCGCCACGTCGTCGCCGATCGACACGCCATTGTGGGACTCGCTGTCGCGCACCAGCGCCGCGCTCTGCAAGGGCTCAGCGCTCGTGCCGTCGCTCATGGTGGGCGGTACCGACAACCGCTTCTACCGGCGCGCGGGTGCGGTCGGGTACGGCTTCGGCCTGTTCTCGCAGCGCCTGCCCTACGAGGACTTCGCGGTGATGTTCCACGGCAACGACGAGAAGGTCGACCAGGAGTCGCTCGTCCTCTCGACCCAACTCTGGGAAGCTGTCGCCCGCGACCTGGTGGGCTGACCTACGTCGCGTCGGCCTGCGATGCGGAGTCTCAGCTTGCGATCGAGCGCAAGGTACCCGCAGCCGGCCCACACGATGAACAACATCGCGACGAGCATGGTCGGGGCGACGCCGAGGTGGAAGCTCCCACCGTCGACGCGTCCCGCAGTTGCGATCGCACCGATCATGTCGCCCGCCAGGAGCAGCGCGGCTGGGCGGGTCAGGAACCCGACGAGGAGCAACACACCACAGACGAATTCCAGCGTGCCGACCAAGTACGTCGCAACCTCGGGCACGGGGATGCCGTAGCGGTCGAAGTCCGACGACTCCTGCGCGTGGTCGACGAACTTCCCCACCGAAAACATCACGAACAGCGCGCCGGTCACGACGCGGATCGCGGTCGTCACCCATCCGGCCGCGCCGCTGGTTCGCGGTCGGAGGATCTTCTCGATCACATCGTTCACGAACCGCCGTCCTGCTCGCGCAGGAATTGCTCCACCTCGGCGGCGAGCTCCTCGGCGTCGGGGACGGAACCACCACCCGCAGGGTGCCCGCCGAGCACGATGCCGCGATCCTCGGCGTCCTCGGCGTCGACGCGTCCCTCGAGCTCGCGCACGTAGGTGCTCACCTCGTCGTTGTCGCGGATCGCGTGGTCGACCTGCACCCGCCAGAGGTCGACGAGCTGGTCGAGGCCGTGCAGGTCGAGGTCGAGATCGGCGAGCTGCGCGAAGCGTTCGAGCAGCGCACGAGTCGCGGGTGGGTTGGGGGGTGACGACACGTAGTGCGGCACCGGCGCCCACAACGACGCCGACCGCAGGCCACTGGCGCGACACGCGTCGTGGAGCACCCCCACGATGCCGGTGGGACCCTCGTACTGCGACCGTTGGAGCTCGAGCCCGTTGACGAGCTCGGGATCCGAGGCGGTGCCGGTGACTCGCACGGCGCGCGTGTGGGGCACGTCGCCGAGCAGCGCGCCGAGGGTGACGACCATCTCGCATTCGATCTCTTCGGCCATCGACACGACCGCGCGGCAGAAGGACTTCCAACGCACGTTGGGTTCGACGCCGCGCAGCACCACGAGGTCGCGCTCGTCGAACGTGACCGCGAAGCAGTCGTTCGCGGGCCAGGTGATCGAGCGCGCCACGCCGTCGACCAGATCGATCTGCGGACGGTGCGACTGGTAGTCGAGGTGCTCGTCGGGTTCGATGCCTGCGATACGGAGCGGATCGCGCTGGCGGATGAGCCAGTCGGCCGCGCCGGTGGCGGCGTCACCCGCGTCGTTCCAGCCCGAGAACGCGGCGACGAGCAGGGGTCGGCGGAGGTTCGGACGTCGTTCCCAAACCAGGCCGTCGGTCATCGAGCCAGCTTACGGCCAGCGTTCCGGATGCCCGTCTAGAGTGCCGCGATGGGCCTGGCGACCGCTGACGAGTACCGCGCGTCGCTCGATGACGGCCGTGTGCTCTGGTACCGCGGTCGGCGCGTTCCCGACATCCTGGCCGAACCTGACCTGCGGGTCGCGGTCGACCATGCCGCGCTCGACTACGAGGTCGGACACGATCCGCAGTACCGCGACCTCGCGGTGGCGAAGGATCCCGACACCGGCGAAGAATTCAGCGCGTACTACGCGCTGCCGCACTCGAGCGACGATCTGCTCGCGCGCTCGCGACTGATCGAGACCGTCACCGGGCTCGGCGGCACGATGGTGACGTTGATCAAGGAGATCGGTTCCGACGCGCTGTTCGGCCTGCTGCGGGTCCTCGAGGGTGAACCGCTCGAGCGGGCGCGCGCGTTCTACGAGCACTGCCGGACCGGTGATCTCGCGGTGGCAGTGGCGCAGACCGACGTGAAGGGGGATCGCTCCCTGGCCCCGCACGCCCAACCCGACCCCGACCACTACGTGCACGTCGTCGAAGAGCGCGCCGACGGCATCGTCGTGCGGGGCGCGAAGTGCCACACGAGCATCAGTGCCAACGCGCACGAGATCATCGTGCTGCCCACGCGGGCCATGGGCCCCGACGACGCCGACTACGCCGTGTCGTTCGCCACGCCGGTGAACGCTCCGGGCCTGTCCCTCTTCGTCTCCGCCTACGGCGCACGCGACCACGACGCGTTCGAGTTCCCGATCTCGTCGAAGCACAAGATGCTCGAGACCCTCACCGTGTTCGACGACGTGTTCGTCCCGTGGGAGCGTGTGTTCCTGTGCCGGGAGCCGGAACGTGCCGGCGCGGTCTCCAACGCCTTCGTGGAGTACCACCGGTTCACCGCGGTGTCGTACAAGCTGCCCTTGCTCGACGCGCTGATCGGCACCGCCGCCCTGGTCGCCGAGATGAACGGCGTGGGCAAGGCCGGGCACATCCGCGACAAGCTCACGCGGCTCATCACCTACGCGGAGACGGTGCGGGCGCTGACCGACATGGCCGCGCTCCGGGCCTCGGTCGACGAGCGGGGCATCGCCTATCCCGACCCGCTCACCACCAACCTGGCCAAGTACACCTTCGCCACGCAGTACCACGCCGCGTTGGAGCTGGTGCAGGACTGCGCGGTGGGCTGCTGGTCACCGGACCCGGTGGCGCCGACTGGGCCAATCCCGAGGTGCGGGCGGTGCTGGAGAAGTTCTACGCCGCCAAGGCGCCGGCCGAGGAGCGGCTCCGCCTGCTCAACACGATCAGCGACCTCACCGCTCGCGACTTCGGCGGTTACCACGCCGTGCTCGCGGTGCACGCGGAGGGCTCGATCGAGGCCGAGAAGCTGCAGATCTACCGGGCCTACGAACCCGGCCGGGCCATCGCCTACGCCCGCCGCCTCGCGGCGATCGACTGACCGCTCGGGTCGACCAGCTCAGGCGACGCGGGGCGTGCGGGGCTGCACGGGGGTGCCGTTGCCCTTGGGGTAGCGGGCGACCCGACCGACGGGCATGTCGACGCGGTACCCGGCCGCGGCGCGCTCCTCTTCGGACTCGCCACCCCAGAAGCCGTACTCGCGGTGCTCGCGGGCCCACTGACGGCACGGCGTGAGCACTTCGCAGTTGTTGCAGACGGCGCGGGCCTTGGCCTCGCGCACGTTGCGGGTCTCGGGCCGCTCGCCGGCCGGGGCGAAGAAGAGGTCGTTCTGGCCTTGGCAGGCTGCCGTCCCGGTCCAGGTGAGCGGTCCGGTGAAGATCAGGCTCGAAACGGTTGCAGATTCGGTTACGGACACCAGGAAACCCCCGTGATTGCGCGGAATGCGGGAGAATCGGGGAGCCGGTGGGGGGAACCGGCTCCCCGAGTCGTCCTGCGTCAACCATGTTGCCCGTTCCACGTGAATCTGTCCAACAGTTAGACTCGATGGTATCCATCGGCTTGAACGATGTTGACGAGAGGGCACCTCATGGAGCTCCGACACCTCGAGACGCTGCTCGCGATCGCGGAGGAGGGCTCGTTCACCGCAGCGGCCGACGCCCTGGCCACGGTGCAGTCGAACGTGTCCGATCAGGTGCGCCAGCTCGAAGGACGAGCTCGGCGTCCCGTTGCTCGTGCGCAGCCGGCGCGGTGCCGAACCCACTGAGTTCGGCCTGCTGGTCCTCGAGCGCGCGCGTCGCGTACAAGCGCGAGCTCGAGGCGATGCGCGTCGACCTCGCGCTCCTGCAGGGTCTCGAGGCCGGGTACGCGCGCCTCGGCGTCGTCGGTACCGCGAGCCGCTGGCTGGTGCCCGCGCTCGTCGCCGACCTGCGGGAGCGCGCACCGGGTGTGCGGCTGCGGGTCAACGAGGGCGCGTCGGAGCGGCTCTTCGCCGAACTGGTCGACGGTGAGCTCGCGCAGGCCGTCGTGACCGAGCCGGTCAACGACCGTCGTCTCGCGGTGGAGTCGCTGCTCGAGGAGGACCTCATCGGGCTGGTCGGGCACGACGTCGACCTGCCGCGCGAGCCGGTGTCGCTCGCGGCGTTCGCGAAGCTCCCGCTGGTGCTCCCTCCCGATCCGAACCCGTTGCGCATCGAGGTCGACCGGGCCGCCGAGGAGGCCGGGATCACACTGACCGTGCCGGTCGAGGTGGAGGGCATCCGGCTGATCGCCGACCTCGTGGTCGCCGGCGACTACGCGTCGATCCTGCCGGAGACCGCGATCCCGCCGGAGATCACCAACGTGCGCACGGTCCGGATCGCCGGACTGCCGCCTCGGCGACTCGCAATGGTGACCGCGCGCGACATGCAGATGTCACTCGCCGATCTGGCCGTCCGCGACAGCGTGCGCGCGCTCGTCGCCAAGCACGAGCAGACGCGGTCGCGCCGCAAGAAGCAGGTACGGTCGCGGACCAAGCAGGAGTGACCGGGGGAGATCATGGCTGCACAACCGGTGCACGACGACGGGCGCAAGGTCAACGTCAAGCTGATCGTGCTGGGGATCCTGGCCGCGGTCCTGGTGCTGTTCGCGCTGCTCAACACCCACGAGGTGGGCGTCGACTTCCTCCTCAACACGTGGAGCACGTCGCTGATCCTCGTGATCGCGATCTCGGCCGCGATCGGGTTCGCGCTGGGCTTCCTTACGAGGGGGCACCTGGCCGGTCGTCGCTCGAACGACTGATCGCATTCGCCCGCTCCGTCTCGGTCACGGGCTCGATGGCGGGCCCCCGACCGGCGCGGGTGAAGATGCGCGCGGCCACGTAGCCGACGCCGAGCACGAAGAAGCCGCCCACTGCGTCGAGGAAGTAGTGGTTGGCGGTCACGACGATCACGGTGACGGTCGTGACGGGGTAGACGACCGCGAGCACCTTCGCCCAGGCGTGCTTGACGCGAGGCACCAGCGCGCACGCGCACCAGAGCGCCCACGCGCAGTGCACGCTCGGCATGGCTGCGAACTGGTTGGAGATCTTGCTCACGGCGCCCGAGTTGAACGACCAGAACGCGGGGTCCTTGGCCAGCGTGTCGACGAAGCCGAAGTCGTGGCTCACGAACGCGTAGGTGTGCGGGTCGAGCAGGCGCGGCGGCAGCAGCGGGAAGAACGCGAAGCCGATGAGCGCGAGGCCGGTGGCGATGCCGAGCGTGTTGCGCCAGCGCGGGTAGTCGTCGCTCCACTTCCGGTAGAGGTAGATCATCACGCCGCCGGTGACGATGAAGTGCAGCGATCCGTAGAAGTAGTTGGCGGCGATGATGAACGTGCGCGAGCCGAGCGCCCACGCCTGGATCGCCTGCTCGTGGTTGATCCCGAGCGACTTCTGCCACCGGATGATGTCGAGCGCGTGCTCGTAGGCCTCGTGCGGATTGCCGTGGTGCAGGTTCCGGACGAACGAGTAGACGCCGTAGAAGGCGAGGACCGCGATGATCTCGCCCCACCAGTAGAGGCGGCGACCGTCGCGGAGGGTCCGCCCGCCCGGCAGCCGCCGGTGGAGCGGGACGCTGGGAGGCGGGGTGGGTTCGTCCTGTTCGACGACGCTCATGGAGTCGGCGACGCCGCCGGCGTGGACGAGGGCGTGGGCGATGCAGCGTGGCAGTCGGGGCGTGGGCGTGGGCGGGTCGCGTCGCGTCGTCGTCGGCCTCGGCAGTGGATCGACTGTCGGCCGAACTCTCGTGCCGTTGCCCGACCGCGAACGCGGGCGCGCCCGAGCAGGCTCACGAGGAGCGTCATGCCGTACCAGAGGAGCCCGACGCCGATGGCCTTGCCGGTCGGGACGCCGAGCGGGTGGAGCAGGAGCACGAGGAGACCTTCGCGGATGCCGAGCCCCGAGAGCGAGATCGGCAGCGCCTGGGCCGCAGCCACCGCGGGCAGGAAGGCGAGCACCGCCCCGTTCGGCACGGAGACACCGAGGGCGTGGATGGCGCAGTAGACCGCGATCAGCACCGACAGCTGGTAGGTGACGGCAGCGACGAGCACGCTCAGCGCCCGGCGGGGCTCGCGGCGGATGCGGTCGACGCCCACGTGCACCGCGCCGATGAAGCGCATCCAGTTCTGGTGCTTGGCGAAGCGGCCGGCGAGGCGGGGGCTGCCGGCGACCAGGAACAGGATGACGACGAGGGCGGCGATGGTGGCGCCGGCGATCAGCAGCGCGATCCAGGAGCGGTCGAGCTCGAGGAGCGAGGGCTCGATCGCGAAGCCGACCAGGGAGAGGAGCGGGAGCGCGACGAAGCCGCTCAGGCGCTCGATGACGACCGACGCGAACGCGATGTCGCTGGTGCCGGTGGTCTTCGCGGCGCGGCTGACGCGCAGGACGTCGCCACCGATCGTCGACGGCAGCACGTTGCCGACGAACTGGCCCGCCAGGTAGTGGCCGAGCAGCGTGCGCAGCGGCACGTGCACGTCGAACACCGCGAACGTCCGCTGCCACCGCCAGGCGGACAGCACGAAGCCGGCGAGCGTGAAGAGCAGGCCGAAGGCGAGGAACAGGAGCGTGCCGGTGTGCGTGTCCTTGGGCTGGACGTCGTCGGCGGGGATCTTGGTGATCAGCAGGGCGAGGAGCGCGGCGCTGACGATGATCCGGACACCCAGCTTGGCGGCACCCGACAGCCGGAACTGGCGGCGGGCGCGGCCCACGCCAGCAGTCTCGGAAGCCGCCATTCCCTCATGTTACGGGTTCGTTCGCCGGATGTTCATCGGGCCCGTAGATTGGCGCGATGCGGCTGACGACCGACGACGGGGTGGGTCTGGCGACCGTCGCGACAGGGGATCCGGGGGCGCCCGGACTGCTGCTCCTCCACGGCATCGGCGGCGCCAAGGAGGACTTCGCGCGACCATCTCGACGCGCTCTCGGCACGGCATCGGGTGGTCACCTTCGATCATCGCGGGCACGGCGAGAGCGACAAGCCCGACGACCCGCGCGCCTACTCACTCGACCGCATGGCCGTCGACACCGCGTGCGTCGCCGCGGCGTACGAACTGCACGACCTGCGCATCCTCGGCCACTCGATGGGCGGCATGGTGATGCGGCGCTTCCTGCTCGCGAACCCGGATCGCGCGGACGCGGTGGTCTTCATGGACACGTCGGCGGGGGCGCCGCCGGGGTCCGACACCGAGTTGGTCGCCGCCGCCAGCGAGGTGGTGCGCACCGGTGGCCTGGCGGCACTGAAGCAGCTGTCGGACGAGCTCGACCTGCTCGGTTCGGAGTCGTACCAGCGGGTGCTCGCCGAGCGGCCCGGCTTCGCGGAGTACGCCGACTACAAGTGGCGCGCGCAGTCGCCGGTGATGTGGACCACCCTCGATGCACGAGATCGTCACCCAGCCCGACCAGCTGGCCGAGCTCGCGGCGATCAGCGTGCCCACGCTCGGGATCGTGGGCGACCAGGACGCGATGTTCCTCCGGCCGATGGACGACATCGTGCGCACCGTGCCCGGCGCCCGGCTCGTGGTCGTGCCCGACGCCGGTCACTCACCCCAGTTCGAGAACTCCGCAGCCTGGATCGCGGCCATGCTGGAATTCCTGGACTCGATCTGAGGGAACAGGCAGCGTCAGTCGCCGGCGGCCTTCTCCATGAAGCGGGTGCGCTCGACGATGACACGCGTGATGCGGCCGGCGGCGACCAGGCCGTGGCCGTCGCTCACCGAGACCCGGAAGTTGAGCCGGCGGCCCTCGATGGCCTCGAGCGTCGCCTCCGCGCGCACGTGACCACCCACCGCGGTGGGCGCGAGGTGGTCGAGCTGCACGCGGTAGCCGACGCTGGTGGTGCCCTCGGCGAGCTCGCCCTCGACCGCATTCACGGTCGCTTCCTCGGCGAGGGTGACCACGCGTGGGGTCGCGAGCACGGGCACGTCGCCGGTCTTGAGTGCGAGCGCGGTGTCGTCGTCGGTGACGACCAACTCGACTGCAGCGGAGAGACCGGGGCGCAACGGCATCGGCCTACGATAGACAACCCCCGCAGGAGGCGACTTGATCGAGGAATCGGTACTCCAACGCACGCTCCAGACCGCGCTGCGGCACGGCGGCGACTTCGCCGAGGTGTTCGCGGAAGATCGTCGCAGCGCCTCCGCCCGTCTCGACGACGCCAAGGTCGAGGAGTTCGTCTCCGGCCGCGAGCGTGGTGCCGGGATCCGGGTCGTACGAGGTGAGACCACCGGATTCGCGCACACCGCCGATCTGAGCGACGCCGGGCTCCAGGCCGCGGCCGAGGCCGCCGCCGCGGCCGCCCGCGGCACCGAGGGGGCCACGCACGTGGCGCCGCTCGAGCGCCGGGCGGTGGAGCCGACCCACGAGGTGCGGGTGCTGCCCGAGTCGGTGGCGAAGGCGCGGAAGGCCGAGGTGCTGGAGCGGGCCGACCACGCCGCCCGCTCGGTGAGCGACTCGATCCGCCAGGTGAGCGCCACCTATGCCGACTCGCGGCGGCGCGTGCTCATCGCCAACTCCGACGGCCTGCTCGTGGAGGACGACCGGGTGCGCACGCGCTTCGGCGTCAACTGCGTCGCCGTCGGCGACACCGGCATGCAGACCGGCACCGAGGCGCCGGGGCGCACGCTCGGCTTCGACCTGTTCGACGAGATCGATCCCGAAGAGGTGGCGCGCATCGCGGCCGAGCGCGCGCTCACCATGCTGCGCGCCCGTCCCGCGCCGCGCGGCCGGTTGCCCGTCGTGCTCAAGCGTGGCGCCGGTGGGGTGCTGTTCCACGAAGCGTGCGGTCACGGACTCGAGGCCGACCTCGTCGACAAGGACGCATCGGTGTTCCGGGGTCACGTCGGCGAGCTGGTGGCGTCGCCGCTCGTCACGCTGGTCGACGACGGCACGTACGCGCGCGAGTGGGGCACGTACGCCATCGACGACGAGGGCGCACCCGCGCAGCGCAACGTGCTCATCGAAGACGGCGTCCTCACCGACTACATGTGGGACCTCGTGCGCGCCCGCAAGCACGGACGTGCGAGCAGCGGCAACGGCCGGCGCGAGACGTACCAGCACCTACCGATGGTGCGGATGACCAACACGTTCCTCATGCCGGGCGCCGACGATCCCGACGACATCATCCGCGACACCGAGCACGGCCTCTACTGCGTCGCGCTCGGTGGTGGTCAGGTCGACACCGCCACCGGCGACTTCGTGTTCGGCATCACCGAGGCGTACATGATCGAGCACGGCGAGGTGACCGAGCCGGTGCGGGCCGCGCAACTCATCGGCAACGGACCCGAGACGCTGCGGCTGGTCGACGCGGTGGGATCCGACTTCGACACGTGGGCGGGCACCTGCGGCAAGGACGGCCAGGGTGTACCGGTCTCGTCGGGGCAGCCGACGCTGCGCGTCGCCGAACTGACGGTGGGCGGCACTGCCGGTGACTGACGTCGATCTCCTGGCGGTCGCCCGGCGGGTCGCCGGCGACGCCCGGCCCGGCGAGCAGGTCGAGGCCTACGCGCTGCGGTCACGCGATGTCGACGTGAAGGTGTTCGGCGGCGACGTCGAGTCGCTCACCGTCGCTGAGGTCGAGGGCGTGGGCGTGCGGGTGGTCGCCGACGCCCGCCAGGGCTACGCGTGGGCCGGGTCGCTCGACGACGACGTCATCGCCGACACGGTCGCCGAGGCGCGCGACAACGCCGAGTTCGGTTCACCCGACGAGAGCTACCGGCTCGCGTCGCCGACCGATGTCGGCGTCGCCGTCACACCGGTGCTCGACCTGTGGCGTGACGACGTGCTCTCCACGTCGACCGCCGACAAGGTCGCGCTCGCGCTCGACCTCGAGGCCGCGGTGCGCGCGGCCGACCCGCTCGTGCGCGGCGTCGAGTCGGCGTCCTACGGCGACGCCGCGGTCGAGGCCGCGGTCGCCAACTCCCTCGGGGTGGAGGCGTCGACGCGTCGCACCACGGCGTCGTGCTCCGCGTTCGCGATGGCGGGGCAGGGCACGCTCACGCAGACGGGCAGCGGCTTCTCGGCCGGTCGCAGCTTCGCCGAGGTCGATCCCCACGAGGCCGCGCGCGACGCGGCCGAGCGCGCGGTGCGGTTGCTCGGCGCCGCGCCGATTCCGTCGGGCCGTCTGCCCGTCGTGCTCGATCCGCTGGTGACGCGCTCGTTGCTCGCGCTGCTCGGCGGCGCGCTGTCGGGCGAGGCGATCGTGAAGGGTCGCTCGTTGTTCGTGGGACGCGAGGGCGAGGAGGTCGCGGGACCGGGGATCACGCTGGTCGACGACCCCACGCTCGCCGGGGCGTTCGGTGCCGCGACGCACGACGCCGAGGGCGTCCCCACGCGTCGGGTGGAGCTCATCGCCGGCGGACGCTTCGACGCGGTGCTGCACAACGTGCACACCGCGAAGCGCGCCGGCGCCCGGACGACGGGGTCGGCGGTGCGGGGCGGCTTCAAGTCGCCACCCGGCGTCGGCGCGCGTGCGCTGCACCTGGTGCCGGGTGCGATCGGCGCCGAGGAGATCCTGGCGTCGGTCGATCATGGCCTCTACGTGCAGTCCGTGAGCGGCCTCCACTCAGGGACCAATCCGGTGAGCGGCGACTTCTCGGTCGGCGCGGTCGGCCTCGTCATCCGCGACGGCGCCCTGGCCGAGCCCGTCCGCGAGGTCACCATCGCGTCCACGCTGCAGCGCATCCTCCACGACATCACCGTCGTCGGCGCCGACCTCACCTGGCTCCCCGGCGGCGCCGCCGGCATGACCCTGCTCATCTCCGACATGTCCGTCAGCGGCGCCTGACCCACCCGACTCCCGTTTTGGCGTGGCAAACCCGCGATATGCGCGGTTCTGCCACGCCGAATGGTCAGCGAGCCGCGTCGCGGCGGGCCGCGATCAACGCTTCGATGGCAGGGCCGCCGTCCCGTTGCAGGTCGGCAGCTGTGAACGTGACGGTCTGCCACCGGATGCGCCGAAGTTGGTTGCGACGATCGTTGTCGCGGACGACGGCGACCTTCCCGCTGTGGTGTTCGTAGCTGTCGTACTCGATCGCGATGCGGAGGTCCGGGTACGCGGCGTCGACGCGGCGATGAAGCGCCCGTTGTGACGGATCACGTGCTGGAAGACCGGCGAGGGGAGTCCTTGTCTTCGCAAGAGGCGCTTCAGTCGGGTCTCCATCGCGCTCTCGGGAACGCCGATCAGCGGGTCGAGCGTTCGGAGGAGGTCGCGGAGGACGCCGATGCCGTTGCGGCCGCGCGCCCCGTTGCAACGAACGAACTCATGGAGCTTCGTGAGGGTCGTGAGCTCGCGTTGCAGCGCTCGATCGAGCGCCATCTCGACGATCGATGGATGGACGACCGCAGCGAGTCCGTGCAGTGTGGGTTCGATCCTCGTGACGGGGATGCAGTCGATCTCGATGATGTCTTCATGCGAGAGCAGGTTCGACTCGTGCACCACCAGTTCAGGAACGAAGCCTCGCCTTCCGCGGACACATGTGATCTCTATCCGATCACGGCTTCCTCCGGGAAGGTCCCAGAGCGCGCCGGCGGTGCGATGGGAAGCTCCGACCAGCCCGGTGGTGGCCCAGCACGCCGCCAGCACCGAGCCGTGCCACGTGAGGGGCGTTCCGGCGATCCGATAAACGGAGTTGTGGATCGCCACCCAACGCCCGCCACGAACACGCTGCTCGCGGTGATGCGACGCGAATCCGAGGCGACCGGCCTGTGCGCTGGTGAAGATGCCGTGCTGCCGCTCGGCGAGCGAGGCGACGGCGCGGTCCTTGTTCTTGTCCTTGTGGCTGTCGTCGTCCATCGCAGAACAGACGACGATCGATGCGCCGCATCACAATCTCCGTTTCGGCGTGGTGGACCCGCGCATATCGCGGGTTTGCCACGCCAAAACCAGACGGAAGGGCGTCAGCGGATGCCGGTGGCGAAGACGATGATGACGACGACGCCGAGGACGACGCGGTAGATCACGAACGGCAGGAACGAGTGCGTGCGCACGTAGCGCAGCAGCAGCGCGATGGCGAGGAAGCCGCTCACCATCGACGCGATGATCCCCCAGAAGAACGCGCCACCGAACCCGGCCGGGATGCCGCCGTCGCGGAACATCTCGGCGCCCTTGTAGAGCGCCGCGCCCCCGGTGATCGGGATGCTCATGAGGAACGAGAGCTTCGCGGCCGAGGCGCGGTCGAAGCGCAGCCAGCGGCCCATGGAGATCGTCGCTCCCGAACGTGAGACGCCCGGCGCGAGCGCGAGCGCCTGCGCCACACCCATGAGCACGGCGTCCCGGCGGTGGAACTCCTCGGTCGGGCGCGCGCCGGCCAGGCCGTCGGCCCACTGCAGCACGAGCCCGAACAGGATCAGGTTGATCCCGATGAGGATCGGATCGCCCAGGTTGTCCTCGATCACGCTCGTGAACAGCGCGCCGATGATCGCGCCAGGGATCGCGGTGAGGAGCAACAACCACGCCAGCCGTTCGTCGACGGTCGTGATGGAACGTGTGCGCAGCGAGTGCCACGCCGCCACCACGTACGACCAGACCTCGCGCCGGAAGTACGCGAGGACGGCGATCAGGGTGCCCACGTGCAGGGCGACGTCGAACGTCTTGTTGAGCGAGTCGTTCGACGTGAGCTCGGTCCACCCGAAGAGCTCGGGGACGATGATCAGGTGCCCGCTCGACGAGATCGGCAGGAACTCCGACAGACCCTGGACGACCCCGAGGATGATCGCGTGCAGCACCGACAAGGCGCCGATGCTAGGGGTGACGGGCGTCCTCGGGTGGTACGAGGGCGAGCGTCACGACGCCGTTCGCTTGCGCGTCGGCGAGCGCCGTGGCCTGGTCGGGGTCGACGAGCAGCGTGACGCCCGCGGCGCCGGTCCGTCCCGCGCCCGAGCCGTCACGCCGATCGGTGCCGAGCACGGTCACGCCCGCCGCCACCACGATCGTGCCGCCTTCGTCGCCCGAGGCCGACGGGTCGTAGGTCGCGAGCACGTCGACCGCCGCGCCCGCCCGGGGCGTCGAGCGCGTCGGTGACCACCACCCGCATGGCCCGCATCCCCGGCGGCACGACGCCGTCGATTCCCGTGCGCCGGCGCGGGGCGACGCTGCGCCGCACCAGGTAGGCACCGTCGAGCACGGGCACGGCCACGACCCGACCCACGACCGCACTCCGGTCGGTGACCACCCCCGACGGGAGCTGTGAGCGGTGCACGGAACGGGTCGCGAGGTCTCGGCGGGCGACCGTCCGTCCGACCCGGAGGTCACGGGTGGCGACGACGGCGTCGACCTCCGGGCCGAGATCAGCGGCACGCCGGTGGAGCGCGGCGAGGTCACCGGCGACGACGGCGGCGGTCACCACGGCGACCACGGCCGCGGCGCCCCAGAGCGCGAGCGCGCGGGGAGAGCGTCGGGGCATGACGGGTCCTTCCCGGGATCGTCCACCACGGCAGGACGCCGCGGGACGGGATCAGGGGGAAGGTCGCGGGGAAGGGGAAAGGGGAGGGACGAGCGAGGCGGAGATTACGACGACTTGGCGCCGGACGGCGACGACTCCGACTTCTTCTTCGCCCCCGACGAGCTGTCGGACGACTTCGTGCTGTCCGCCTTCTTCCCGTCCGACTTCGAACCGTCCGACTTCGAGCTGTCAGAATTCGAGCTGTCGGACTTCGAGCTCTCGGACGAGTCCGACGACGACTCCGACTTGCTCGAGTTGCCGTTCGCCCGCTTGGCGCCGCTGCGGCTGTCGTTCTTGTAGAAGCCGGAGCCCTTCAGCACGATCCCCACCGGCTGGAACACCTTGGCGACCTTGCCCCCACACTCCGGGTGCTTCTTGAGCGCCTCTTCGGAGAAGGACTGGTAGAGCTCGAACTCGTCACCGCACTTGGCGCACTCGTAGACGTAGGTGGGCATGAAAACCTCTCGGGGATGCCTCGGACGGCGAGTTAGCACTCGTTCGACGCGACTGCTAACCCTACCCCACCGGCGCCATATTCCTCCACGGCCCGGGCGCGGATCCGGGCGCGGAATGCGGGCCCACCCCGGTTGGCACTTGAATGGACGGGCGATGAACACTGGCGTCGAGGTGGCACTCCTGGTGCCTGTGGCCTACCTGCTCGGGACCTTCCCGAGCGCCACCCTCGTGGCGCGCCGCCGCGGGGTCGACGTCACCGCCGAGGGCTCGGGCAACCCCGGCGCGTCCAACACCTTCCGCCTCCTGGGCTGGAAGGCCGGTGCCCTGGTCTTCGCCATGGACGTCCTCAAGGGGGTCCTCGCCGCCCTCGCCGGGCTCGCGGTCGACGGCCACCGCGGCGCCTACGTCCTCGGTGTCGCCGCCGTCCTCGGCCACGTGCTCCCGGTCACCCGCAGGTTCAAGGGCGGCCGCGGCGTCGCGACCGGCGCCGGTGTGATGCTCGTGGTCTTCCCGCTGCTCACGCTCGCGATGGTCGTGTTGTGGGTGTTGCTCGCGCGGATCACGCACAAGGCGTCGATCGCGTCGGTCGCGGTAGCGATCGCGTTCCCGATCGCCGTCGCGCTCGCGGGCCACGAGGCGGGCGACATCATCGTGATCTCGGTGATGGCGTTGCTCGTCATCGCCCGTCACCTCTCGAACCTGCGCCGGCTCGTGAAGGGCGAGGAGCTCGGTCTCGATCCCGGGACCGAACGCGACGAGCCGCCCGACGTCGGCGATGAGCGCGCCGCGAGTTGACAGGTAGCGTCGAGCCATGGGCAGTGTGCAACGAGGCGTGCAACAGGGCGGGCAACGAGGTGTGCAACAGACGGTGAAGAAGGCGGTCATCCCCGCGGCCGGTCTCGGCACGCGCTTCCTGCCCGCGACGAAGAGCCAGCCGAAGGAGATGCTCCCGGTCGTCGACAAGCCGTCGATCCAGTACGTCGTCGAGGAAGCCGTGGCCGCGGGCCTCAGCGACATCCTGATCATCACCGGTCGGGGCAAGCGGGCCATCGAAGACCACTTCGACCGCAATTTCGAGCTCGAGCACTCGCTCGAGCAGTCGGCGAAGCACGACCTGCTCGCCGAGGTGCGGGGCATCAACGAGCTCGCCGACATCCACTACATCCGCCAGCGCGACCCGCTCGGCCTCGGTCACGCGGTGAGCGTCGCGCGTGAGCACGTGGGCAACGAGCCGTTTGCAGTGATCCTGGGCGACGACATCATGGTCGACGACGGTGCGCTGCTCCGTTCCATGATCGCGGTGCACGAACGCGAGCACGCGTCGTGCCTCGCGCTGCTCGAGGTGAAGCGCGCCGAGATCTCGGCGTACGGCTGCGCGGAGACCGAGGATCTCGGCGACGGTCTGCAGCGAGTGCGCGACGTGGTGGAGAAGCCTCGCCCCGAGGACGCGAAGTCGAACCTCGCGGTGATCGGCCGCTACGTGTTCACGCCCGGGATCTTCGACGCGCTCGAGCGCATCACGCCCGGTGTGGGCGGCGAGCTGCAGCTCACCGATGCCATCGAGCTCCTGATCCAGTCCGAGTCCGTGTTCGGGCGTGTGTTCACGCACGGCCGCTACGACATCGGGCAGAAGCTCGACTTCCTGCGCGCCAACATCGAGCTCGCGCTCGACCGTCCCGACCTCGGCCCCGAGCTTGCCGACTACCTCCGCGCGCTGGTGCGCGACCGGTTGTCGTACGAGCCACGATGAAGGCGCTGGCCGACGTCCAAGCGGCGATCTTCGGCGCAGTTCGCCGGCTCGATCCCGTCGACGTCGACCTGCGCGACGCACGCGGGCTCGTGCTCGCGGAGCGGGTCACCGCGCCCGAAGCCGTCCCGCCCTTCCCCAACACCGCGATGGACGGCTATGCGGTGCGCGCCGCCGACACCGCCGGCGCGGCCGAGGGCGCACCGGTGCGGCTGCGCGTCGTGGGCGAGCTCGCCGCCGGCCACCCACCGACAATCGCGGTCGGCGACGGTGAAGCGATCCGCATCATGACCGGCGCGCCGATGCCCGACGGGGCCGACGCCATCGTGATGGTCGAGCGCACCGAGCGAGACGCCAATGGCGATGACGACGGCGTGCTCGTCACCCTCGCGGTCGAACCCGGGTTGCACGTGCGCCGCGCCGGCGGCGATCTGGAGGCCGGCGACGTGGTGTTCGAACCGGGCACGGTGCTCACCGCGGCGCGCATCGGCGTGCTCGCGACGGTCGGTGCCCGGCGCGTGCAGTCCTACCCGCGTGTACGCGTCGGTGTGTTGTCCACCGGTGACGAGCTGGTGGAGGCCGGTCCGCTCGAACCGGGCAAGATCCGTGACTCCAACCGGCCCATGCTCCTGGCGCAGCTCGCCGATGCCGGCGCCGAGCCGCTCGATCTCGGTTCCGCGCACGACGACGCCGACGTGATGACACGCACGCTCGCCGACGCGGTCGCGCAGTGCGATGCCGTGATCACCAGCGGGGGAGTGTCGGTCGGCGACTTCGACTACGTGAGCGACGCACTGGAGCGCATCGCGGACGACGACGCGTCCGGTGCATCACGGGTCGACTGGTACCAGGTGGCGATCAAGCCCGCGAAGCCGCTGTGCATCGGGATGCTCGAGGGCACGCCGGTGTTCGGTCTCCCGGGCAATCCGGTGTCGTCGTTCGTCAGCTTCGAGCTCTTCGCCCGGCCTGCGCTGCGGATGATGATGGGACACGACCGCCCCTTCCGGCGCGAGGTCACCGCCACCGCGGCCGCGCCGTTCCGCCGACGCGTCGACGGCAAGCTCCACCTCGACCGCGTCGTCGTCGACGTCGTCGACGGTGGCTACGTCGCCACTGGCGTGCGCTCGCAGGAGAGCAACGCCCTTGCCGCCAGCGCGGCGGCCAACGCGTTCGCGCTGCTGCCCGACGGCGAAGGCGTCGACGCCGGCGACCCCGTCACCGTCATGCTCCTCGACTAGGTAGAGAAGCGAGCGCCCGGAGGTGATCCTCCGGGCGCTCGTCTCCAGCCCGCCCCAGGCGTGCCGCGCCGCCCCCACAAGCGCGCGGCTCGCCGGACCGGACGATCAGCCCGTCTGCACGCAGCCCCCGGGGAGGTCGGGTTGCTCGCCCGCGGGGACCCTCGCCACGAACAGTGACGACGTCTGGACGTCGCCGTTCGTCACGGTCCCGCTGCTGCACTCCACGACCGCCGTGCTCGACGGTGCTTCGTCCGTTGCCGCCGTGGTCGACGGGAAGCCGCAGCTCGAAAGCCCGAGTGCTGCGGCGCCGAGCGCCACGGATCCAACCAGGAGTCGCCAATGCTGTCCATGGATCTTCTGCTCACGAATCGCCATCTCGATGTCCCTCTCCGGGAACAAGCAACCGGCCCCCCCGACACGTTCGTCGGGCGTGGGGCCGGTTTCGCTCTGGCTCCCCGCAGACTCAAGCGACCAATTCGGCGCCTGCGGATCGATGCCTCCCCGTAGAGATTGGATGGCTCGGTATTGCTAGATCCCTGGTGCTTGTGGTGTCTCCTCGGTGGTTCCCAGCCCCCGTGACAAGCAGTAGCAATAAAACCACAGAGAGTGGTATCCCGTCAAGCCGGCCCGGCCGAATGTGCCGGAGGTCGCATACGATCGGGGAGTGGAGACGCTGGTGGAGCCGCTGATCGACCCCTTCGGACGTCGGGTCACCGACCTCCGGGTGTCGATCACCGACCGCTGCAACTTCCGCTGCACCTACTGCATGCCCCAGGAGGGCATGCCCTGGTTGGGCCGCGACGAGCTGCTCACCTACGAGGAGCAGGCCCGCATCGTGCGGGTCGGGGTGGAGCGCTTCGGGTTCGACTCGGTGCGGATCACGGGTGGGGAGCCCACTGTCCGCGCGCACCTGCCCCGGCTCATCGCCATGATCGCGCCCCTCGGGATCGACATCGCCATGACCACCAACGGCGTGAAGCTGCCGGAGATGGCCCACGACCTCGCCGACGCCGGCCTGCGCCGCATCAACGTGTCGCTCGACTCGCTGCGGCCCGAGGTGTTCCACGAGCTCACCCGCCGCGACGACCTCGATCGGGTGATCGCCGGGATCGACGCCGCCCTCGACGCCGGCCTCGCTCCGGTGAAGGTCAACTGCGTGGTGATGCGGGGCGTCAACGACGACGAGGTCGTCGACCTCGCCGCCTTCGGGCGCGAGCGGGGCGTCGGCGTGCGCTTCATCGAGTTCATGCCCCTCGACGCCGACGGGCAGTGGAGCCGCGACCGCGTCGTCCCGGCGCACGAGATCCTCGAGCGCATCGACTCGGTGTTCCCGCTCGAGCACCTGCCGGTCGCGGGCGCGAACCACAGCGAGCACGTCGAGCCGGCCGAGCGGTTCCGCTACGCCGACGGCATCGGCGACGTCGGCGTGATCGCCAGCGTCACCGAGCCGTTCTGCGAGCAGTGCGACCGCATCCGCATGACCGCCGAGGGGAAGCTGCGGACCTGCCTGTTCGCGCTCGAGGAGTTCGACCTCCGTGCCATCCTTCGCGGCGGTGACCTCCACCGCGGAATTGCCGACGACGAGCTCGACGACCTGCTCGCGGCCGAGATCGTGCGGGCGGTCGGCACCAAGTGGGCCGGCCACCGCATCGGCCAGGTCGACTTCGTGCGCCCGGGCCGGTCGATGAGCCAGATCGGCGGCTGAGACTCGTCTCCACCCTCGCTCGCTTCCGCTCGTTCCGTCCCCAGGCGAGCGTGATTTCAGGGGACGCCATCTAGACTCCTCGGGCATGTCGGCCTCGGAGTTCACGCACCTCGACCCGCTGGGCCGTGCCCGCATGGTCGACGTCACCGCCAAGGACGTCACCCACCGCCGGGCGGTCGCCCGGTGCCGGGTGCACATGGAGGCCGACACCGCCGCGAAGATCGCCTCGGGCGCCATCACCAAGGGCGACGTCCTGGCGGTGGCCCGAGTTGCCGGCATCCAGGCGGCCAAGCAGACCCCGAACCTCCTCCCGCTGTGCCACCCGCTGCTCGTGGGCTCGGTCTACGTGAACTTCCGGATCGAGGATGCGCACGTCGAGGTCGAGGTCCAGGTCGACACCGTCGACCGCACCGGGGTGGAGATGGAGGCGCTCACCGCCTGCGCCGTGGCCGCCCTCACGATCTACGACATGTGCAAGTCGCTCGACCGGAGCATGACCATCGGCGAGCTCGCGCTCTGGGAGAAGACCGGTGGCCGTTCCGGCACCTACCGCCGTCCCGGCGCCGACCTCGACGATCTCGACCTCTGAGCGCACTCGAAGCGGCGATCCGGGTCTCCGACCGACCCGGACCCGGCCGGGCGGGGCGGGCGTCGTCTCGACGCCCGCGGGATCCCTTCGCTATGGTGCCCGAGGCCGCGAAGCGGGCGGTCAGCGCCTTACCGGATCCCCAACCGTGGGGAGACATCCGGTTACATTCTTGTTCGGGCGACACACAACGGGGGCGTTTGCCTTGACGATTGCGGTCATCCTGGTTCTTGGAATCCTCTGGGTCGCGGTGCTCGTGCCGCCGATCCTCCGGGCTCGCGGTCAGCAGAGCCGCACCGACTCGGTCGGTGACTTCCACCACAAGTTGCGTTCGCTGGGCCAGGCCAACGGCCACCGCACCCGCCCGCGACGTACCAGCGCTTCGGGCGCGATCTTCGCGCCGCTGAGCACCGGTCCCGGGATGATGAGCGCGCAGCAGAAGCGTCGCCGCGACGTGCTGTTCGTGCTGCTCGGCCTGGTGGCGTTCACGTTCTTCCTCGCGGTGCTCACCCGCTCGATGCCGTTCATCGCGCTGCAGCTGATCGCCGACGTCGCCCTCGCCGGCTACGTCTACCTGCTGCTCCAGTACAAGCAGCGAGCGCAGGAGCAGCGGTCCAAGGTGCGCTACCTCGGTGGTGCCTCCTACCACGAGCCCGCCGCGTACATGAACGGTCGGTACGGCTCGGCGTCGAGCGACTCGAGTGCTCCCCGCCTCGTACCTCTCCGGCAGACGGTCTCGAATTAGCGCCGCGGCGGCGTGACCTTGGATGCCCCGGGTCAGATCGCAGCGGCCGGCGAGGCGGCGCGCGCCGTCCTCGAGGAGAAGCACGCGGCGCGTGAGATCACGCTCTCCACGTCGCGCCGTGCGATTCGCTCGTGCGCGTCGGCGATCCGCGCGGTGCACCGCGGCGAGTTCCACGAGGCGCGGTCGCTGATCGCCGAAGCCGCCGCCTACCTGGCCGAGGCCGAGAGCGCGCTCGGAACCCACTCCGACGTCCGCTACGGCGGGTTCCTCAACGACGCCAAGAAGGAATTCGCGGAGGCGAACCTGACGCTCGCGTTCGTCGAGGACAACCCGCTCCCGACCGCGGTGGAGCTCGGTGTCGACGTCCAGCCGTATCTCAACGGGATGGCGGAGGCGGCGAGCGAGCTGCGCCGCCAGGTGCTCGACTGCCTCCGGCGCGACGAGGGCGCCGAGGCCGAACGGTTGCTCGCGCTCATGGACGACGTCTACGGGATGCTCGTGACCGTCGACTACCCCGACGCACTCACCGGCGGGCTGCGCCGGTCGACCGACGCGCTGCGGGCCGTGCTCGAACGCACGCGCGGCGACGTGACGACGGCCATCGTCGCGGCCCGTCTGCAAGGTGCGATCGAAGGACGTGCGGCGCAGGGACCCGCCGAGCTCTGACCTGACGGGTCAGACCGCGAGCACGACGCGCGCCCGGTTGAGCAGCTCGTTGAGCACGCGCTCGGTGGTGGCGACGTCGTCGGGAGCGAGTTCATCGAAGATCGCGCTCGCCTCGCCGGCGATCGACGCCTGGAGACGCGTCAGCAGCTCGCGGCCCTCGCGGGTGAGGCGCCCGTCATCGAGCAGTCGCCGCTCGGTGAGCTCGTCGACGTGCTGCGCCGAGTCGGGGAAGTGGGCGCGGTCGGCGACTGCCGCGACGAGTCCGTCGTGGTCGACGGTGCCGTCGAGCATGTCGGCGACGCGCAAGGTGACCCACTGCGGCTCCGTGAGTCGGTCGTCCACGGCGACGGCTTGCAGGTGTCGCAGCAGCAACGCGTTGAGGGTCTTCTCGGTCTCGCCGATGAGCTGGGGGCCGAACGGAATGGTCATGGCGTCCTCCGAGAAATCGTTGGTTGCGCCAACGATAGCCGAAAGTCGTTGGTCCGGCCAACGATCTCGGTACACTCGGCTGCATGCCGTTGCAACGGGTCGCGAACCGTCCCACCTGGCTGCTCAGCCGGGCGAACCTCCGGGCCCAGGAACTGCTCGGCGCAGCGTTCGTCGCACAGGGGCTCCGGGGCCACCACTTCCGGTTGCTGGCTGCGCTCGACCAGTACGGGCCGAGCAGCCAGGCCGGCCTCGGTCGCAACACGGGCATCGATCGCAGCGACGTGGTCGCGGCCCTCAACGAGCTCGTCGACGACGGTCTGGCTCGCCGGGAGCCCGATCCCGAGGACGGTCGCCGCAACGTGGTGACCATCTCGAAGCGGGGGCGAACCACCCTCGACCGGGTCGACGCCGCGCTCGACGGCGTGCAGGCCGCGGTGCTCGAGCCGCTCTCGGCCTCCGAGCGCAGGACGTTCGTGCGGCTGCTCGCGAAGCTGGTCTGACCTCGTTTCGACCCGAAGGGTGAGAAGGGCACGGTGGTACGCTCTCGGGTCCCACGGGGGTGTAGCTCAGCCCGGTAGAGCGCTACGTTCGCAACGTAGAAGTCGTGGGTTCAAGTCCCATCACCTCCACAGCCGTTGCCATTTCGACAACGTTGTCCCTGCGTTGCTGACAAGATTGCCGCATCGCGCTGAGTGCGGTCCGAGAGCTCATCCGTAAGACGCGCTGCTTCCTCGATCTGCTGGTCGGAGAGGCGCCGGTTTCGACGCTCGATGCCTCGTGCTCCGAGTCGCTCGGCCAGGTTCGCCTGTCGGCACCAAAGGCTGACGAGAGCTCCTTCAGCGTGCGTGAGACGACCGTCCCCGGACACGAACTCATCGAGACGCTTCGACGGCCTGAGCGTCAGCTGGTCGGTCCGCGGCGCCGGGCGCGGCCAGGCTTGAAGACGGACAGCGCGATGGCGGTGAGCAGCGCGACGACGTCCCACGTCGCGCCGAGGACGAGTGCGGTGGTGCCGCCCGTACCGTCGCGGGCGGCACTCTGGGCCGGGCTCAGAACCAGGCCGCCGACGACCATGACCGACAGCAACAGGGCGAGCTTCGCCATCACCCAGGGGTAGCGGAACACACCCCAGCGGGTGCCGATGCCCAGGCAGACGCCGGTCGCGAGCGCGACCAGCGACAGCGGGATGCCGAACACGACGCTGAGCATGCCGAGGATGTCGTAGGACGCGTGGGCCTCGTCGGCGGGCAGGTGGCGGGCCCGCAACGCGATGGCGAGGAATCCCGCCGAGTCGCCGAGGACGGCGACCGACGCCGCGATGTGGACGCTGAGCAACGTGTTGCGCCAGCCGCGCGAGAGGGTTCGCGTCGTAGGCGGCGGCGACGTCGACGGGCGCGGTCGAACGCGATCACTGAGGGTCTCCATGTCAGGCGACCGCGGTTGCCTCGAACACGAGCACCCGTTGGTGGCCGGCGATGAGCTGGACCTGGTCGAATCGCAAGGCGACGGACCAGGACGTCGGATTGACCGCGGTTCGCTCCATGGTCGCTCACTCCTCGTTCGGGAGCTACCAGCGTCGCCCCGTCGGGCGCGGCGGACCATCCCAGATCACTGGGTTCCCGATGGCAGTCGGCGACGCCGCGGGGCGGGCTCAGCGCGCGAGCAGGTGCTCCAGCAGCACGAGCGTGCCCTGCCACGAGAGGTCGTTCGACAGCGCGTCGTAGGCGACGCCGTCGAGTCCGAGCTCGGCCGCGTCCGGATCGGTGAACCCGTGCCCGGTGGCGCCGAAGATCGTGATCTGGTAGTCGGTCACGCCGGCGTCGCGGAACTCCTGGTGCAGCGCGTCGACGTCGGTGAGCGGCGCGTAGGGATCGCCGGCGCCGCAGTACGCGACGACGTGCGCGCGCACCGCGCCGGGTACGGCCCGGGCGTGGGTGGTGAGGATGCCGTGGTAGCTCACGACCGCCTTCACGTCCGCGCCGCTGCGGGCCAGCTCGAGCACGGTCGTACCGCCGTAGCAGAACCCGATCGCGGCGATGCGCTCGGCGTCGACGTCCTCGCGCGCCGCGACCGCGTCGAGCCAGGCGACGGTGCGCGCCCGTTGCCGGTCCGGATCGGCGAGGTTCTCGGCGTACGCCAGCCCGGCGTCCTCGATGCCGGCGCCGACGAGATGGGCGCCGTACATGTCGGTGCAGACCGCGACGTACCCCTGGTCCGCGAGCTTGCGTGCGACCGGCTCGTTCACGCCGTGGGCGACGCCGAGCGCGCGCTGTGCATCACGAGCACCGCCGTGCGACCGGGCCTGTACGGGCCGGGAGCGCGGCGTACCCGCACAGGCGCGTCCCCTCGTGGTCGAACTCGACGCGTTCCATGCCTTCGAACATGCGCTTCCCCTTGCAGGCGACCCGTCCCCCGGCGACGAAGGGCCCATCCTGCCCTACCTTCGCGGGATGACGCCGGAGGAGCTCGGCGACCTCGCGCACCTGCGCCGGGCGCGCGACTTCATGGACGCGAGACCGTCCGCGACGCACTTCCGTCACGCTCGGAACCGAGCAGGATCCGAGGAGCATTCGACCTGCCGGTGCTCGTAGGGTCGTCGCATGACCGTCAATGTGTCCACCATGTTCATGCCCCTGGTCCGCATCGCGCGGGCCTGACGTCACCAGCCCATGGCCACGAGGAAGAGCACCAAGCCCGCCGCGCCGCACGTCGCCGATCAACACGACCTGATCCGCGTCGTCGGTGCCCGGGTCAACAACCTCAAGGACGTCAGCGTCGAGATCCCGAAGCGACGGCTCACCGCGTTCACCGGTGTGTCGGGTTCGGGCAAGAGCTCGTTGGTGTTCGGCACGATCGCGGCGGAGTCGCAGCGTCTGATCAACGAGACGTACAGCGCGTTCGTGCAGGGGTTCATGCCCAGCCAGACGCGCCCTGACGTCGACGTCCTCGACGGGCTGACGACCGCGATCATCGTCGACCAGGAGCGCATGGGCACCGACCCGCGCTCCACCGTGGGCACCGCGACCGATGCCAACGCCATGCTGCGCATCCTGTTCAGTCGCCTCGGGAAACCGCACATCGGCTCGCCCCAGGCGTTCTCGTTCAACGTCGCGTCGATCAGCGGCGCCGGCGCGGTGACCCTCGAGCGCGGCGGCCGCACGACGAGGGAGAAGCGCAGCTTCAGCATCCTCGGCGGGATGTGCCCGCGTTGCGAGGGCCGCGGCGCGGTGAACGACATCGACCTCACGCAGCTGTACGACGACACCAAGTCGTTGAACGAGGGGGCGATCACGATCCCCGGCTACAGCATGGAGGGTTGGTACGGGCGCATCTTCCGCGGCTGCGGCTACTTCGATCCCGACAAGCCGATCAAGAAGTTCACCAAGAAGGAGCGCGACGACCTCCTCTACCGGGAGGCGACCAAGATCAAGGTCGAGGGCATCAACCTCACCTACGCGGGGCTGATCCCGCAGATCCAGAAGTCGTTCCTGTCGAAGGACGTCGACGCGATGCAGCCGCACATCCGCGCGTTCGTCGAGCGTGCCGTCACGTTCACGACCTGTCCCGAGTGCGACGGCACCCGCCTCAGCGAGGAGGCACGGTCGTCGAAGATCGGCAAGGTCAACATCGCCGACGCGTGCGCGATGCAGATCAGCGATCTCGCCGAGTGGGTGCGCGACCTCGACGAACCGTCGGTCGCGCCGCTGCTCGAGGCGCTGCGCGAGACCCTCGACTCGTTCGTCGAGATCGGGCTCGGCTACCTGTCGCTCGAGCGGCCGTCGGGCACGCTTTCCGGCGGCGAAGCGCAACGCGTCAAGATGATCCGCCAGCTCGGGTCGTCGCTCACCGACGTCACGTACGTGTTCGACGAGCCGACGGTCGGCTTGCACCCGCACGACATCCAGCGGATGAACGAGCTGCTGCTGCAGCTGCGCGACAAGGGCAACACGGTGCTCGTCGTCGAGCACAAGCCGGAGGCGATCACGATCGCCGACCACGTCGTCGACCTCGGCCCCGGCGCAGGTGCCCACGGGGGCGAGGTGGTGTTCGAGGGCACGGTCGACGGACTGCGCACGAGCGGCACGACGACCGGGCGCCACCTCGACGACCGTGCTGCGCTCAAGGAGTCGGTGCGCACCTCGCACGGCGCGCTCGAGGTGCGCGGCGCGAGCACCCACAACCTCCAGAAGGTCGATGTCGACATCCCCCTCGGCGTGCTGGTGGTGCTCACCGGTGTCGCGGGATCGGGGAAGAGCTCGCTGATCGACGGCTCGGTGGCCGGGCGCGACGGCGTCGTGTCCGTCGACCAGGCACAGATCCGCGGCTCACGACGGAGCAATCCCGCGACCTACACCAAGCTGCTCGATCCGATCCGCAAGGCGTTCGCCAAGGCCAACGGCGTGAAGCCGGCGCTCTTCAGCGCCAACTCGGAGGGCGCGTGCCCCAACTGCAACGGCGCCGGCGTCATCTACACCGACCTGGCGATGATGGCCGGCGTCGCCACCGTCTGCGAGGTGTGCGGCGGGAAGCGGTTCGACGCGTCGGTGCTCGACTACACGTTCGGGGGCCAGGACATCAGCGAGGTGCTGGCGATGTCGGTCAGCGACGCCGAGGAGTTCTTCGGTGCCGGCGACGCCCACACGCCGGCCGCGCACACGATCCTCTCCCGGCTCGCCGACGTCGGCCTCGGCTACCTCACCATCGGCCAGCCGCTGACCACCCTGTCGGGCGGCGAACGTCAGCGGCTCAAGCTCGCCACACACATGGCCGAGCAGGGCGACGTCTACGTCCTCGACGAACCGACCAGCGGCCTGCACCTCGCCGACGTCGAGCAACTACTCGGGTTGCTCGACCGGCTCGTCGACTCGGGCAAGTCGGTGGTCGTCATCGAGCACCACCAAGCGGTGATGGCACACGCCGACTGGATCATCGACCTCGGTCCCGGCGCCGGTCACGACGGTGGTCGCATCGTCTTCGAGGGCACGCCCGCCGACCTCGTCGCCGGCCGGGCGACGCTCACCGGCGAGCACCTCGCCGACTACGTCGCTCGCTGAGCGACGTCGGCCCGCGACGGTCGGCAGGCGCCGCGCCGCGCCGGGATACCATCGCCGGGATCTCAGTCGCGGGCGCGCGCCTCGAACGCGCCGCGGCCCGCAACGGAGGTGACGGCAGTGAGTCGTGTGCGCGTGCTCCGACGTGGATGGTGTCTCGGTGCCGTCCTCATCCTCGGCGCCGGCTTCGGCCTGGTCGGCGTCACCTCGGCGACGGGCCAGGCTGCGTCCGAGACCTTCGGAGACGTCGGTGACGCGCAGGCGTACACGGTGCCGGCCGGTGTCTGCGGGGTCACCATCGATGTGTTCGGCGCGTCCGGCGGCAACGGTGCCGGAAGCGGACCCGACAGCGTCGCGGCCGGCGGATTGGGCGGTCACGCCACCGCGTCGATCCCGGTCACTCCCGGTGAGACCCTGACCGTGTATGTCGGTGGCGAAGGCGGCGGTGGCCTCAACAACGGAGGAGCCGCGGGTGGCTTCAACGGTGGTGGGGACGGCGGTGACGCAGTCAACGGTGGTGGTGGCGGCGGCGGTGCATCCGACGTGCGCCAGGGCGGTACGGATGTCGCGCACCGGGTCGTCGTCGCCGGCGGCGGTGGCGGCGGCGGTGCTGCGCCGGACTTCCTGCCGACCATCGGGGTCGGCGGCAGCGGTGGGGGCGCGAACGGTGATGACGGCGTCGACGGCGGTGCATCCGTCTTCGGCGGTGGAGGCGGCACGCAGGTGGGAGCCGGCGCGGCCGGGACCGGTACGGCCGGCAACGGCACCGAGGGCGCGCTGGGTTCGGGCGGCCAGGGCGCCGACGCCGGGCCGACGACCGGTGGTGGTGGCGGCGGCGGCTACTTCGGTGGTGGCGGCGGTGGGGCCGACCAGAACAACTTCGGCGGTGGTGGTGGTGGCGGCGGCTCCGGGTTCGGTCCCGCCGGTGTCGCGTTCGAGACCGGCGTGCACGCGGGTGCGGGTGAGGTGACGATCGCTCCGGATCCGGCCGTGCCCTGCCCAGTGTCGCCGACCGGGCCGCCGGGGCCGCCCGTGCAGAGCGTCGTCGCACCCGCGCCGCTGCGGGCGACCCCGACGTTCACGGGCTGACGACGCACAGAGGACTCCGCCGGATTCGACCGACGCGTCACCAGGGCATCGTCTGGCCGCCGTTGACGCGGAAGATGTTGCCGGTGGCGAAGCGGGCCGCGTCGGACACGAGGTAGTGGATCAACCGCGCCTGGTCGATCGGCTCGCCCAGCACGTGCAGCGGTGACTGCTCCTTCGACTGCTCGACGAAGGTGTCGTACGCATCCTGATCCAGGGTGCCGTCGGGCCGGTGGAGCCGCCACGTGGTGAACGGAGTGAGCGTCGCGCCCGGCACGATCGCGTTCACGCGGATGCCGTGTTCGCCCGCTTCGAGGGCCGCGGTCATCGTCAGCATCGTCACCGCGGCCTTGGTGAACGCATACACGCCGATGCCCGCGTAGGGCTTGTCGATCGCGGCCGACGACACGTTGACGATCGAACCACGACCGAACGCCTTCATGGCGCGGATCGCGTACTGGGTGCCGTAGAGCACACCCTTGAGGTTGAGGTCGATGCCCCGGTCGATGGTGTCGTCGTCGAGATCCTCGATCAGGCCGGGGAACATGGCGCCTGCGATGTTGCACATCGCGTCGATGCGACCGAACTCCGCCGCCGCGGTGTCGACGAGCCGCTCCACGTCGGCGCGTACGGTCACGTCGGTGACGACACCGACCGCGGTGCCGTCGATGGCGCGGATGCGCGCGAGGGTGGCGTCGAGGCCCTCGGCGTTCACGTCGCCGCACACGACGGTCGCGCCCGCGGCCGCCAGCACCGCGCAGGTCTCGGCGCCGATGCCGCTCGCGGCGCCGGTGACCACGGCGACGCGGTCGTCGAGGCGATAGGCGTCGAACGTGCTGCTCATGTCCATGCGGTGTGACCGTACTGCGCTCGAAAATGCGTCGTGGATCCGCGTGGGTCGACGGGTGTGTGGTAATGCTCACGCTGGTCAGGAGCCACCCCGACGGACGGAGCAGCATGCCCGAGGGCGCCAATGTCGAGATCGCCCATTCGCTCACCGAACACGAACACGAACATCCTCAACACGAGGGATGGCACCGCGTCCTCGAGATCCTCGAGGTCGCATTGCTCGCGGTCGTCGCGATCATGACCGCGTGGAGTGGCTTCCAAGCGGCGAAATGGGATGGTGAGCAGTCGGTCCTGTACGGGCACTCCAGCCGGGACCGCTTCGCGGCCGATGCTGCCTCCACGCTCGGCGACCAACGCCTCGCCGCCGACGCCGGGATCTTCACCGCTTGGCTCCAAGCCCACTCGGCCGGCGATCAGGAGCTCCAGACACTCCTGGTCAAACGGTTCACGCCCGACTACAAGGTCGCCTTCGACGCGTGGCTCGCCACCGATCCGTTCAACGACGACGCGGCTCCGCTCGGGCCGGCGGCGATGCCGCAATACCAGAATCCGGACATCGAGAAGGCCGCCACGTTGAACGCGACCGCGAGCAAGACGTTCGATGAAGGCACGGAAGCTCGCGAGCATGGAGAGGAGTACATCCGCAACACGGTCCTCTTCGCGATGGTCCTGTTCCTTGTCGCGATCGCTCAACGCATGAAGGACAAGACCCTGCGGACGGGTGTGAACGTGCTCGCCGTGCTCCTGGCCGTCGTCGGCATCGTCTCGACCGTGTCGTTGCCCCGGCTCTGACGCGTGCGCAGCGCCGCTCGTTGCCACCGTTGACGACATGCGCGTACAGTCCGCACGACCGACGACGCACGGGGGTGCGCGATGACCGCGACCGAGTCCGACCACACGGGGGCGCCCCGCCCGTTCATCTTCGACGTGGCCGAGATCGAGGGTCACACCAACGAGGAGATGATGCGCGACGCGCCGGAAGCCGAGTTCTTCTACGAGTTGCTCGGACGCGATCTCCTCACCAAGGTGCTGGTACAGACCGAGCAGCTCTGCGTGTACCACGAGACGGCCAAACCCGGTGAACAGGTGAAGCCGCACCGTCACGGCACCTACCAGGTCAACTACGTGCTGCAGGGCGAGCTGCTGTTCGGCAACCAGCGCGTCGGCCCCGGCATGGGTTACTTCTCGCCCGACGCCCTGTACTCGTGGCGCGCCGGCGACCAAGGCGCGGAATGGATCGAGATCCACTCCGGCCTCGGGGGCATCTACACTGATCGTCCCGACGCGGCCGATCCCGAGTCCTGAGCGTCCCGCCGATGAAGGTGCTCGTCGTCGGCGGATCGCAGTTCAACGGGTTCGCCCTCGTGCAGGAGCTCGCACGGCGAGGCCACGACGTCACCGTCCTCAACCGCGGGCGCACCGATGCGCCGTTCCCGGAGGGGATCCGGCGGGTGACGGCCGACCGCACGGATCGCGAGCGCATGGCGGAGGCGCTACAGGGCGAGGAGTTCGACTGCGTGCACGACATGTGCGCGTACCACCCCGAAGACGTCGAGCTGATGGTCGACCTGTTGCGCGGGCGCGTCGGCCACTACGTGTTCGTCAGTTCGACGGTGATCTACGCCCGCTCCACGCTGCTGCCGATCATCGAGACGTCGCCGGTCGATCGTGGCGCGCAGCAGATCGAGTACGGCCTGCACAAGCTGCTCTGCGAGGACCGCTTGCTCGAGGAGTTCGCGTCGTCGGGGTTCCCGGCGACGACCGTCGCCCTCTCGATGGTGATGGGCCCGCGCAACATCGTGCCCGACCGCGAGCAGCGGATGTTCGTCCGCCTGCTGCGGGGGCGGCCGGTGCTCGTGTTGGGGCGCGGGACGGCGCTCGGGCAGATCGGCGACGTCGACGACCAGGCCGAGGCGCTCTGCGACGTGATGGGCCAGCCGGTCACGTTCGGGCAGCGCTACAACCTCAGCGGCGGCCAGTACTTCAGCGACGAGGGCTACGTCGACGTGTTCGCCGAGGTGGTGGGCCCCGACATGGAGGACGGGGAGGCGCACAAGGTGTTCGTGCCGGCCGACGTCGTCGACGACGTCTGGCACGGCCGCCTCGAGCTCGGTCTCGCGCGGCCCACCGGTGCGCACATCGACATCCGCACGACCGTCGCCGAGCAGCGCATGCAGGAGATGGCGATCCGTCAGCGCTACCAGCTCACCAACCTGGTGCAGAAGCTCGCACCACACCTGCACCACTGGGACGAGAGCGTCGTGTTCGGCATCGACAAGCTCGCGCGCGACGTCGGGTGGCGGCCGCGCCGCACGTTCCGCGAGACGGTCGAGAAGACCTACGAGTGGTTCACACGCGAAGGCATCGCCGACCGGGTCGCGTTCGACTTCACCTTCGAGGACGAGCTGTTGAGCCACACAGGAGGAGAAGTGATCGCATGACCGAGGGTCAGATCGAGATCAACGGCGGCAGCGTCGTCTACGAGTTCGTGGGTCCGGACGACGGCGAGGTCGTCGTCATCACGCCGGGTGGTCGCTTCAGCAAGGACTACGGCGGCGTGCACGAGCTGGCGAACGCGCTGGCCGACCGCGGCAAGCGCGTCCTGCTGTGGGACCGGCCCAACTGCGGCCGCTCCGACGTGCAGGTCTACGGCAAGTCGGAGTCGCACATGCGCGCCGAGACGCTCGGCCTGCTGGTGCAGGAGCTCGGCATCGAGCAGGTCGTCGCCACCGGTGGGTCGGGCGGCGCCCGCGACATGATCTGCTTCACGATCATGTGGCCGCAGCTCGTGCGCAAGCTCGCGGTGTGGTCGATCGTCGGCGGCACCTACAGCACGATGCTGCTGTCCACCGCCTACGTCCTGAACGAGCTCGGCACCGTCCGGTCCAAGGGCATCGAGGGCGTGATCGCGATGGACGACGGACCGTTCAGCTGGGCGGCGATGATCCGGCAGAACCCCGGCAACCGTGACCGCCTGCTCGCGGTCGGCACCGAGGGGTTCGAGCAGGTGATGGAGCGGTGGCTCGACGCGTTCGTGCCCAAGCCCAACGAGGCCATCCCCGGGGTGCCCGACTGGGAGTTCGCCACCATCACGTGTCCGACACTCGTCATCCGCGGGGGCGAGGACGACTACGACCACCCCAAGCGCACGTCGTTCGAGGTGCACGCGCTGATCAAGGGGTCACGTCTGATCGAGCCACCGTGGCCCGAGGACGCGTGGGAGCGCGCGGTCGATGCGACCAACGAGGGCCGGGGGAGCCTGTTCGATCCCTGGGTGCTGGCCGCGCCCGCGTTGCTCGAGTTCATCGACGAGACCTGACCGCCCGCCTCGCGATGGACCGCTTCGACCCCAGCCCCGCGGTCGCGAAGATCCGCGCCGCGCTCGATCATCCGGTCGTCGACTCCGATGGTCATCTGGTCGAGGTGCGCCCCGTCGCGATGGAGTACATCGAGCGCGCCGGTGGCTCCGACATCGCGCGGCGGTTCGGCGAGGAGCAGCGCGCCACCTTCCTCTCGCGCGACTGGTACGGGCTCAGCGACGCGGAGCGCATGACGCGGTGGACGCACCGGCCGCCGTTCTGGGGCGAACCGCTCCGCAACCGCGGTCTCGACCTCGCCACCGCGTCGTTCCCCGACCTGCTGTACCAGCGGCTCGATCAGGTCGGCATCGACTTCACCGTGCTGTTCCCGACCATCGGCATCAATCCGCAGGGTTACCTCGACGAGGAGGTGCGCCGCGCCTGCTGTCGTGGGCTCAACGACTACTACGCCGATCACTGGATGGGGCACCCCGATCGCATGACCCCCGTCGCCGTCATCCCGATGGCGACGCCCGCGGAAGCGATCGAAGAGCTCGAGCACGCGGTGCAGCGCCGCGGATTCAAGGTGGTGATGCTGCCGAGCTACGTGAAGCGGCCGATCGGGACCGGGCCCGTCGCGTGGCGGGCAGACACGTTCGGCATCGACAGCGAGCACGACTACGACCCCGTGTGGGAGAAGTGTCGCGAGCTCGGTGTGGTCCCGGCCTTCCACGGTCCCGGCGAAGGTTCCACGTTCCACGACTCGGTCTCGAACCCGGTCTACAACCACGTCGGCCACTTCGCGGCAGCCGCGACCGCGGTGTGCAAGTCGTTGTTCCTGGGCGGTGTGAGCCACCGGTTCCCCGAGCTGCGGTTCCTCTTCCTCGAAGGCGGTGTGGGCTGGGCCCGGTCGCTGCTCGCCGATCTCACCGGACACTGGGAGAAGCGCAGCCTCGACGGGCTCGCGACCGACAGCGACCCGCGCCGCGCCGATCCTGATCTCTTCCTCGACCTGTACCGGCGGTACGGCGGGGCGCTCTGGCGCGAAACGACGCGCGACGAGCTGGCGCAGCGGTGGAACGTCCACCCCGAGGATCCGAGCGACAGCTTCGCCCGGCTCCCGGTCACCACGAAGGACGAGCTCCAGCGGCTGTTCGTCGATCGCTTCTACTTCGGCTGCGAGGGCGACGATCCCGTCACCGCGTCGGCGTTCGACGCCACGCGCAACCCGGGCGGCCTGCGCCTGCACGCGACGTTCGGCTCCGACATCGGGCACTGGGACGTGCCGCTCATGGACGCGGTGCTGGAAGAGGTCTACGAACCGCTGCAGGACGGCCTCATCCGCGACGATGATCTCCGAGACTTCGTGTTCACCAACCCCGTCCGTCTCTGGACCTCGACCAACCCGCACTTCTTCGACGGCACCGCCGTGGAGCAGGCCGCTGCCGCGGTGCTCCGTTCCGGTGGCGACGACGACCCCACGACCTGAGGAACGACTGCATGACCTGCGACGTGTTCGTGATCTTCGGCATCACCGGCGACCTGGCCAAGGTGATGACCTTCCGATCGCTGTACCGGCTCGAGCAACGCAAGCTCCTCGACTGCCCGATCGTCGGCGTGGCCGTCGACGACTGGACCCACGAGCAACTCGTCGACCGGGCGCGCACGTCGATCGTGGCCACCGGTGAGCAGCTCGACGAGAAGGTCTTCGCCCGTCTGGCCAAGCGCATGACGTATGTGTCCGGCGACTTCGCCGACGACGCGACGTACGAGCGCGTCGGCAAGGCCATCACCGGCAAGCAGCAGCCGGTGTTCTACCTGGAGATCCCGCCGTCGCTGTTCGCGATGGTGATCAAGGGCCTGGCCGGCGCCGGTCTGACCACGAACGCGCGCGTCGTGGTGGAGAAGCCGTTCGGTCACGACCAGGCGTCGGCGCGCGCACTGGCCGACGACATCCACCAGTACCTCGACGAGTCCCAGCTCCTGCGCATCGACCACTACCTCGGCAAGATGGGGCTCGAGGAGATCCTCTACCTGCGCTTCGGCAACACCCTGCTGGAACCGGTGTGGAACCGCAACTTCGTCCAGTGCGTGCAGATCACCATGGCCGAGGACTTCGGCGTCGAGGATCGCGGGCACTTCTACGACCCGGTGGGCGCACTGCGCGACGTCGTCGTCAACCACCTCATGCAGGTCGTGGCTGCGGCAGCGATGGAACCGCCCGCAGGAGGTGACGTCGAGACGTTGAAGGATGCGCAGACCACCCTCTTTCGCGCCGTCCTCCCCGCCGACCCGAAGCACTACGTGCGCGGTCAGTACGAGGGGTATCAAACGATCAAGGGCGTGGCCGCCGACTCCACCACCGAGACGTTCGCCGCGCTCCGGCTCGAGATCGAGAATTGGCGGTGGTTCGGGGTGCCGTTCTTCATCCGCACCGGAAAGCGGCTCGCCGTCACCGAGACCGAGATGCGACTCGTGTTCAAACGCCCGCCCCGGCTCGGGTTCGGGTTGAGCGACGAGCACTCGTCGCCCGACCAGATCGTGTTCCGCCTCGATCCCTCGACCGGCATCCGCTTCGAGCTCGAGGCTCGTCACGCGGGGGACTCGATCACCTCGCGACCGATCCAGCTCGACATGGAGTTCAAGGACCAGGGTGGTGAGGGCGCGACGCCCTACGAGGTGTTGCTGCAGGCCGCGATGACTGGCCAAACCGTGCGTTTCACCCGTCAGGACACGGTGGAGGAGGAATGGCGGATCATGCAGCCGCTGCTCGACGCGCCGCCGCCGGTGCAGACGTACGCGCCCGGCTCGTGGGGTCCGGACACGAAGAAGCTGCTGGGTGACTGCGGCCCGTGGCGGGGACCGTGGATGGGCGCGTGAGCATGTGAGGAGCGTGGCATGACCGAGCACGGAGCCGATGTCGACCGCAGCGAGGAGTGGGCCGCGCTGCGCGAGCGGCACCTGAAGTCGGGCGATACCCGACCGCCGTCGTCGGCGCGCGGTGTGCACCACCTCGCGTTGCTGTCGAGCGACGTCGAGGCCACGATCCGCTTCTACCAGGATGTGCTCGAGTTCCCGCTCACCGAGCTGTTCGAGAACCGCGACTACCGGGGATCGACGCACTTCTTCTTCGACATCGGTCACGGCAACCTGCTCGCGTTCTTCGACTTCCCCGGTCTCGATCTGGGCGACTCCGCCGAAGTGCTCGGCGGCCTGCACCACCTGGCCATCTCGGTGACGCCCGATCGCTGGCAGCACCTGAAGGGGAAGCTGGCCGCGGCCGGCATCGAGACCCAGGAATTGAGTGGGTCGTCGATCTACTTCGCGGGGCCCGACGGTGAACGACTCGAGCTCATCAAGGACACCCTCGGCGAGATGTACGGCACCAAAGTGTCCTAGGTTTGGGCGGTCGCCCAACATCGACCCGGAGGTCCGTCGACCATGGAGAGCATCGAGTCGATCGACTTCTTCGCCGACCAGTCGCTGGTCGAGGACCCCTACCCCTACTTCGAGGCGCTGCGGGCCGAGTGCCCGGTGCTCCCGCTTCCGCACCTCGGGATCGTGGCGGTGACCGGCTACGACGCGGCCAGCGAGGTCTACCGCGACCCGGTGACGTTCTCGTCGTGCAATTCGGTGATCGGCCCGTTCGCGGCCTTCCCCGTCCCGCTCGAGGGCGACGACGTCGGCGCCATCATCGACCAGTACCGCGACCAGCTCCCGATGTCCGAGCACATGGTCACGATGGATCCGCCCGATCACACACGCGAGCGCGCGCTGCTCATGCGGCTGATCACGCCCAAGCGATTCGCGCGAGAACGAGGAGTTCATGTGGCGACTCGCCGAGCAGCAACTCGACGAGTTCGTGGCCAATGGCCGGTGCGAGTTCATCCGCGAGTTCTCGCAGCCGTTCGCGATGCTCGTCGTCGCCGACCTCCTCGGCGTACCCGAGTCCGACCACGCGCGCTTCCGCGAGGGCTTCGGGTTGTCCGGCAACCCGGGTGAGATCGGCACCGGCGCCGAGGGTCAACAGGCAGGCAACTCGCTCGGGTGGCTCGACCAGGCGTTCGTCGAATACGTCGAGGACCGTCGTCGCGCGCCGCGCCAGGACGTGCTGACCGACCTCGCGCTGGCGACCTATCCCGACGGCAGCACGCCCGAGGCCATCGCGGTGGTGCGCACCGCGACGTTCCTCTTCGCCGCGGGCCAGGAGACGACCGCCCGCCTGCTCGCGTCCGCGCTCAAGCAGCTCGCGCTCAACCCGGAGCTGCAGGATGACTTACGCGGGCACCACGACCGCATCCCCAACTTCATCGAGGAGACGCTGCGCGTCGAGAGCCCGGTGAAGGCCGACTTCCGTCTCGCCCGCACGAACACGACCATCGGCGATGTCGACGTGCCCGCGGGCACCCCGGTGATGCTGCTCAACGGCGCCGCCAACCGCGACCCCGGGCGCTTCGAGTGTCCGGCCGAGTTCCGTGCCGACCGGCCCAACACGATGGACCACCTGGCCTTCGGTCGCGGGCACCACTCGTGTCCCGGGGGACCGCTGGCGCGCGCCGAGGGGCGCATCAGCATCGAGCGCATCCTCGACCGCATGCGCGACATCCGATTGTCGGAGGAGCACCACGGGCCCGTGAGCGAACCGCGCTTCGACTACGCGCCCACGTGGGTGCTGCGCGGCCTCAACGACCTGCACCTCGAGTTCACCCCCGCCTAGACAACCGATCCGGCGTCGCCGCGGCCTGATTCTCCGCCGTTGCGACGCAGGTTCGCTGCTGCGGGCTACTCCCAGGGTTCGAACAGGCCTTCGAACTCGAGTTTGCCGTCGGTGACGCGGCCGTAGAGGAGCCAGTCGCCGCGGAACATGCCGTGCTCGTAGGGCGAGCAGGCGATGTGCGTGTGCACGCCGCCGGTGCCGCTGGGCATGAAGCGGATCTGCTCGAGGCCGGCCTTGAGTCCCGGTCCCGACAGCACCGGCGCGCGGAACAGACCCTCGGTGAGCACGCGCGCGGTGTCGTAGCCGAGCACCGGGATCGCGTTCGGCCACATCATCGGGTCTTCGCCGTAGCGCCGCGACGTAGCGCGCGTGGAAGCGCGTCGCGAGCGCGTTGCTCGGGTCGAGCTGGTCGATGCCGACCCAACCCTCGAACTTGTCGTAGCCCATCAGATAGAACATGAACGCGGTGCCCATGATCCGCGGGGGGTCCCACCCGAGCTCGTCGAGCGCCTCGCGCAGTAGGCCCTTCGCCGCCAACATCCCGTAGCCCATGTACACCAGCGCGTCGGCGCCGACCTGGCGCAGGTGGTCGAGGTTGTCGGCGAGGTGCACCGGACTCTGGTTCACCGACTCGACCGCTGCGATCGAGATGCCACGTCGGCGCGCTTCCTGGCGGAAGTACCGGAAGTACTCCTCGCCGTTGGGCGAGATCTCGCTCAGCACCGCGACGCGGGTGTGTCCCTGCTTCGCCAACCACGCGACGACGAGCGCAGCGTCGCCACCGACGTCGCCGTTCCCGAGGCGGAAGCAGTACTCGCCCTGCAGACGTTCGGTGCCGGCCCAACTGATGAGCGGCACCTGCAGCTCGTTGGCGAGGGGCGCGACGGTGATCGCGTTGTCGGAGCTGTACGCGCCGGCGACACCGATGCAGCCCTCGTCGACCAGGTATCGGAACCCGTCGGTCGCGTTGCGAGCCGAACCGTTGGGCAGTCCGTTCTCGGCGTGCAGCACGAACTCGTACGGACGGTCGAGGATCCCCGACTCGACCGCCTCGTCGAAGGCCATCCGGTGGATCTTGTCGAAGCTGCCGCCGGGCCCGTCGAGGCACGCGCCGAGCCAGCCGATCTTGATGGGGTCCATGGTTCGTATATTAGATACACCGCCGCGATCGGTGCCGGGTGGGCCGTGGTAGGCCTTGCCGATGCACTTCCACCCCTACCTGACCTTCGGCGGCAACTGCGCCGACGCGTTCACCTTCTACCAGGAGGTGTTCGGTGGCCCGCTGGACCTCCTCACCATGGCCGAGGCGCCCGGTGGCGAGCCGCCTGCGGGCACGAACCCCGACGCGGTGATGCACGCGTCGCTCACCACCGACGGCGGCGCGCTCCTGATGGGTGCCGACCACCCGATCGGGGAGCTCGCCGGGCCGGTCCACGGCATGTGCGTCAACGTCGAGCTCCCGACCAAGGAGGAGGCGCACCGCGTCTTCGACGAGCTGTCGGAGGGCGGCACGGTGCAGATGCCGATGGGCGAGACCTTCTTCTCCCACGCGTTCGGCATGTGCATCGACCGCTTCGGCACGCCGTGGATGGTGATGGCCGGCACCATGCCCGGCGGCTGACGCGGCGACGATCCTTCGCGGTTCCTCGCTTGGGTTGTCGATTTCACGAAGCACCGTTCGTCGCGAGGTCGACAGCTCGAACACCACGATCCGGAGGAGCCCGCAATGCCGCATCCCGTCATCCACGCCGAGATCCGTTCCGACGACCCCGACGCCACCCGCCAGTTCTTCGCCGACCTGTTCGGATGGAGCGTTGCGTCGGAAGGCGCCTTTCCCGGCTACACGTTCATCGACACGGGCGTCGAGAACGGCACCTACGTCGCGATCAGCCCGCGCCAGAGCGCCGAGGACGAGGTCTTGTTCTTCGTCGGCGTCGAGGACGTCGACGCCGCGCTCCGCAAGGCCGAAGCGCTCGGCGGAACGATCGTGCAGCCCGTGCAGCACGTGCCGGGCACGAGCTTCGGCGTCTTCGCCGACGCCCAGGGCCACAAGGTGGGCGTGGCCGCTGCCGGGCAGCCCTCGTGATGACCGACGTGAAGCCGTGGGACGCGATCCACCGCGAGCGCGCTGCGCTCGCGGTGACCTCGCCCGCCTGAATGGCGAACAGTGGCGGGCCCGATCCCTGTGTGGCGACTGGACGGTGGAGCAGACACTGGGCCACATGACCGCCGCCGCGTCGACGAGCCCGTCGAAGTGGATGGCCCGCTTCGCGGGGACCGGGTTCCGGTTCGACACGTTGGTCGCGAAGGACATCGCCAACCAGACCGCCGGCGGTCCCGCGGAGACGCTGGCGCGGTTCCGATCGATCGAGAGCTCGAACGGCCATCCGCCAGGCCCGGTCGACAGCTGGCTCGGCGAGACGTTCGTGCACGCGGAAGACACCCGGCGACCGCTCGGGATCGCGCACGACTACTCGGTCCATGCCGCGACTCGGCTGGCCGACTTCTCCACGCGCTCGAATCTCCTCATCGGTTCGAAGAAGCGGGTTGCGGGCCTGACGCTCCGAGCGACCGACGCGGACTGGTCGTCAGGGAGCGGTCCGGAGGTCGCGGGAACGGCGATGGCCATCGTGATGACCATGACCGGTCGCAGGATTGCGCTCGACGAGCTCGACGGCGACGGGGTCGACATCCTGCGCGCGCGTCTGTAGGTGCCGCGCGCGATCAGAACCCGAGGTCGAGGGCGGGTTGTTCGAACGGGTACACGTTGACTGCCTGCACCGCCGGCAGCAGGCGCTCGTGCGGCAGGCCGGCGAGATAGCCGTCGATGGTGCGCTGGAAGTTCGAGATGTGCCCCTCGAGTCCGCTCGACAGACGCATGTACTCGAAACCGCGTGCGTGCAGGCCGAGCTGTTGGCGCGGGAGGTTCGAGAAGTCCTGGGCGGGGATCGCCGGCCACCGCGGATCGTCGCACTCCCACACCTCGGGCGGCGTCGGCCGCGTCGGCTCGTCGTCCTCCGCGAACCTTGCGAGCGACCAGATCTCCATCAGCGTCTCCTCCGGTCCCAACGGACGGAACCGGTACGCGGACGCGCCGCTGTACATCGGCAGCACGAAGAAGTGCGGGAAGCCGTGGAAGAACGTCAGGTTGATGCCCTGCTCGTCGAGCTCGTTGAGGTCGGGCATGTCGTGGCCCTGCTCCTGGTGCCAACGCAGGACCGCGTCGTTGAGCGTCCGGTTCCAGGTGTCCATCGCGAGCGATGCGTCGGCTGGGAGCTCGAGGTCGCGAAGGCTCTCGGCGACGCGCACGTCGTCGGCGTGACACATGCCGTCCATGCCGTCGCTCATCGCCCGCAGGTACTGGATGTCGGCGTCGATGAATGCCTGCGGATCGAACGGCGTGTCTTGACGGATCCCGAACCTCGTCGGGATGACGAGCTGCGGGTGCGTCTGCACGACGTGGTACATCTCGACGAAGGCCTCGATGCCGAGCTTCCAGTTCACCGGGAGACGGCACACGTACCACTTCTCGGCGCGCATCGACTCGAGCTTCCACGCGTCGAGGGTCGATGCCGCTGGCTCGAGGGACTCGCGCACGGGCGGCGCGTCGGCGTCGTCGTTGATCCACGCGCACCCGCCCCACGTCTCGCACCGCACCGGTACGAGATCGAGTTCTCCCTCCACCAGGTTGTGCTCGGCGAAGGTGCGCCGCTGCGTGACCGCGATGTTCTTGCCGTCGAGCCCATAGCTCCAGCCGTGGAACGGGCACCGGAACCGCTCAGAACAGATCCCGCTGCCCTCGACGAGCTTCACGCCCCGGTGGCGGCAGGTGTTCTGGAACGCGACGACACCCAGGTCGTCGGTGCGCAGGACGATGACGGACTGGTCGAGGAACTGGTATTCCACGAAGTCGCGCGGCTCGGGGATCTCCTCGAGCCGGCACGCCATCTGCCAGGTGCGCGACCAGAGCTGCTCGACTTCGAGGGCGAAGAAGTCCGGGTCGAAGTACCGCTGCTTGGGGATGCGGTCGGGCTGCTCGATCGCGTACGGCACCGCCAGCGCCGACCTGTTGTCCTGCACGACCGCCATGCGGCGCTCCTCTCCGCCTGAGAGTACGTTGTCGCGTCGTCAGACTAACCGGTCGGTACAAGAATCCTCGGGGGACCGACGATCCATGGACGCAACCGCAGCCGACGTCGATGTGCTGGTCGTCGGCGCCGGCATCACCGGGATCTACCAGCTGCACCGGGCGCGCGAAGCGGGCTTCTCCGCGTTGCTGCTCGAGGCCGGTGGCGGGGTGGGCGGCACCTGGTTCTGGAACCGCTACCCGGGCGCGCGCTTCGACTCCGAGAGCTACACCTACGGGTACCTCTTCTCCGACGAGCTCTTCCACGAGTGGCAGTGGGAGGAGCACTTCGCCGGGCAGCCGGAGATCGAGCGCTACCTCAACCACGTGGTCGACAAGTTCGACCTCCGACGTGACATGCGCTTCCACGCCGCGGTCACCGCCGCGGTCTGGGACGACACCACCGGGACGTGGAGCGTCACCGTCGCCGACGGCACCCGCTACCGCGGGCGCTTCCTCGTCGCCGCCACGGGCGTGCTGTCGGTTCCGTACCTCCCCGACGTGCCCGGACGCGACCAGTTCCGCGGCATCCAGCACCACACCGGGGCGTGGCCCGCCGAGCCCGTCGACTTCGTCGGGAAGCGGGTGGCGGTGATCGGCACCTCGTCGAGCGGCGTGCAGGTGGTGCCCACCATCCTCGGCGACGTCGAGTCGGTGACCGTGTACCAGCGCACCGCCAACTGGTGCACGCCGCTCAACAACCGCCCGATCACCCCTGAGGAGCAGGTGGAGCTGCGGGCGAACTTCGAAGAGCTGCGCGAGACCCTCAACACCTCGCTGAGCGGGTTCGCCCACCCTGTGAACGCGAACGCCGGAGCCGACGCCTCCTCTGACGAACGGCGCGCGTTGTTCGAGGAGCTGTGGAACAGCCCCGGCTTCATGAAGCTCACCAGCAACTACTACGACCTGCTGTTCAACGACGCGGTCAACGACGAGTGGTGCGAGTTCATCGCCGAGAAGATTCGCGACATCGTGCGCGATCCCGACACCGCCGAGCGGCTGATCCCGAAGGACCACCGGTTCGGTGGCAAGCGGCCACCGTTCGTGAAGGGGTACTTCGAGGCGTTCAACGATCCGAAGGTGTCGCTCGTCGACCTGCGCGACACACCGATCGTGCGCGTCACCGACACCGGTATCGAGACAACTGACGGAACTCGCGAGTTCGACATCATCGTGTGGGCGACCGGCTTCGACTTCGGCACCGGCGCGCTCAGTCGCATGGGCATCCGCGGCCGCGACGGCCTCGCGTTGACCGAGCACTGGGCCGACGGTCCGACGACGTTCCTTGGTCTGCAGACCCGGGGTTTCCCCAACTTCTTCTTCCCCGGTGGCCCGCACACGGCGGCCGGCAACAACCCGCGCTACAACGGCGACCTCGTCGACATGGTCACCGACACGATCCTGTACGCGACCGCACACGGCCACGACGTCATCGAGGTGAGCGAGGAGTCGGAGGAACGCTGGACGCGCATGGTCGACAAGGGTGCGGCGGTCACCACGTTCGGCACCGTCGGTCAGTACGTCGGCTCGAACATCCCGGGGAAGCCGCGCCGCTACCTGCTGAACACCGGGGGGCGCATGAAGCTGTTCGAGATCCGCGACGCGGTCGTGGCCGACGACTACCGCGCCTACGAGATGTCGAACGCGCCCGTCAGACTGTCGCGATCGGAGTGAGGGGCGAGCCCACGATGCCCGGCAGGCGGAGCGGGGGAGCGGTCAGCAGGAACCGGCTGCGGTCGTGCTCGCGCAACCAGGTCGCGAGCTCGTCGAGGTACCACATCTCGCCCAGCGGGACGCCGAGCTTGAACAGGCACAAGTTGTGGATCGGGAGCAGCGTGCGCTTGCCGTCGTCGCCGGGCTGGCCGCCGCCGAGCATCGCCTCGACCGCGTAGTTGTCGGCGACCAGTGCCGAGATCTGCGAATCGGCGATCCACTCGAGCAGCGATTCGTCGCGCGGGTCGAGCGCCGCGCACATCCGGTGGATCTTCACCGGGTCGGGTTCCTTGTTCCACTCGAGGACCTTGGTGGCGAAGCCGGTGTGGAGCAGGAGCATGTCGCCGGGCTCCACGACCACGCCGTCGGCGGCCATGATCTCCTGGAGCATCGGGAGCTTCACCGCCTTGGCGTCGTGCCCGAGGTGGTGCGCGAGGTCGACGAGTACGCCGCGGCCCTGCACGCCGTGGAACGCCATGTGCTCGAGCCCGAGGTGGTGCGCGAAGCACGCGTGCCCGGCGCCGTCGCCGCGCGCGTCATCGCTCGGACCGACGAGGTCGACGCCGGCGCGGTAGCCGTTGTAGTAGACGGCCTCGGCGGTGCCGTCGCCGTCGGCGTCGAACTCCGCGCCCACGTGCGCGAGCGAGTCCCACTGCGTCGAGTACTGCAGCCACAACGTGACCTGATCGTCGGCCCACACGTCGCAGAACGTGTCGTCACCCTCGCGCATGTCGCGCATGAGCTTGTTGTAGAAGACCGCGGGGGTGCCGTCCATGTCCTCGGTCGGCGCGAGGCGGGGCGGGTAGCGGCGCTGGTTGAGCGCGGTGCCGCCGGGGAAGTCGAGGGGCAGGCTCAGGCAGAAGGTGATGCCGTGCTCGACCTCGCGCACCCCCTGCAGGACCTTCTCGGGGGTGACGAGGTTGATGCGGCCGAGCTCGTCGTCGTCGCCGAAGTCGCCCCAGGTGGAGCCTTCCGGACGCTGTTCCCAACGCTTCGCCACGGTTCCCCCTTGCCCAGCCGGACTGCTTGCTCGGTTCTGTACCGATCGGTACAGTAGTGGCGCCGGACCCCGCTCGCGCAAGGAGTCGACGATGACGGAACCGCAGCGCCTGGTGGTGTCGGCCGACGGCCACATCCTCGAGCCCACCGACCTCTTCACCACGCGCCTCCCCAAGCACCTGCGCGACCGTGGGGTCTGGGAGGAGGACTTCGAGATCGAGCCGCTGGTCGAGGGCGGCGCGCGCGTGTTCCGCCGTCTGCACACGCCCGGCTTCGAGGGCTGGACCATCTCGCGCTACCGGCAGACCGGTGGTCGCACCCCCGAGGGCGACCCCGAGATCATCCTCGAAGACCTCGCGTTCGACGGTGTCGACGCCGCGGTGATGCACCCGAACCTCTCGTTGTTCGGCCTCTACTCCGACGACCACGAGCTGTCGATGGCGCACGCGCGCGTCTACAACGACTACATCGGCGAGCGCTTCGCCCCGTACTTCGACCGCATCGCACCGACTGCGCCGATCCCGATCACCGACGTCGACGACGCGGTCGCGGAGATCGAGCGCGTCGCCGCGATGGGATCGCGCGCGGCGCTCCTGCCGGCGACGCCGCCGATCCCGTACTACTCGCGCGATCTCGACCCGGTGTGGGACGCGCTGGTCGCGACCGGCCTGCAGCCGTTCTTCCACACCCAGACCGGCGGTGTGAAGGTCGACGATCCCGCCTCCACCACGTTGCGCGTCGTGATGGAGCAGGCGAGGCAGGTCAACCAGCCGATGACCGAGAAGTCGGCATCGAAGCGCATGATCACGCAGGCGGTGTACAGCCCGATCGTGCCGTCGCAGTTGATCTGCGAGCTCATCGGCGGCGGCGTCGCCGAGCGCTACCCGAGCTTGCACTTCTCGCTGATCGAGTTCAACGCGCACTGGCTCGCGTCGCTCGTGGGCGCGATGGACAAGTGCTGGGTCACCGGCATCGGTCAGGACGCCGACTGGTGGCTCGGCATCTGGGACGACACCCGTCCCCCCACCGACCAGCCGAACGTCGCGCAGCTCTTCCGGCTCAACGACAAGTGGCCCTACCCATTGGCGCCGAGCGAATACGTGCAGCGCCAGTTCCACGTGTCCTTCCAGGACGACCCGGTCGCGGTGGCGTGCCGCCACATCACCGGGGTGTCGAGCATCGTGTGGGGCAACGACTACCCCCACGCCGAGGGCACGTTCCGTGGGAGTCGCGAGCTGCTCGCGCGGCAGTTCGTCGGCATCCCCGACGCCGAGCGCGACGCGATGATCGGTGGCACCCTCGGCGGCCTGCTCGGTTTCACCGCGCCAGTGCCTGCGTAGGTCCACACGGGGGAGAGTCAGTCGAGCATCGCCCGCAGCTCGGCGGCGTTGCGCACGCCGTGGTCCTGGTAGCAGTTGTTCATGAGTGCGTGGACCTCGCGCGCCTCTCCCGCGAGCCGCTCGAGCTTCTTCGCCCACGGCCGGAGCTGCTGCTTCGAGTACCGGTAGTTGAAGCGCTCGGCCGCGGTGCCGGTCCGCGCGTCCCAGGTGTCGTCGGCCCGGCCGTGGAAGCGCACGACGACGAGGTCGTCGTCGGTGACGTCGAGCACGGTCGGCAGCTTCGACGCCTTCGGCGCGTCGACCACGACGAGTGACAGGCGGAGGTCGCGCAGGAGGTCGACGGTCCGGGCGCGATCGCGGGCACGGAACCACGTCGGCGCGCGGAGTTCGACGCACACCGGCAGTTCCCCCATGCGCTCACGCATGCGGGCCAGCTCCTCCCGGTTGTCGCGCTTCGGCACGAACCACGGCGGATACTGCATCAGCACCGCGCCGAGCTTCCCGGCCTTCACCAGGGGTCGCAGCGCGTCGACGAAGCGAGACCACACTTCGTCGAGGACGTCGGGCTCGAGGTGGTACGCGTAGAGGTTCCGCTTCGTCGCGACATCGTCCGGGAGTTCGTCGCGGAGGTCGCGCCACAATGAGGCCGGGCGGGTCGGATGCCCGGTGAGCAGCGAGTACGCCTTGACGTTCATCACGAAGCGCTTCGGCGTGCGATCGACCCACGTGCGGGCCAGTTGCGGGGAGGGCGGGAAGTAGTAGGTGCTGTCGACTTCGACGATCGGGAACCGGCTGGCATAGAACTTCAGACGATCTTCGGCGGTCATCGACCGTCGGGGATACCAGTCGGTCTCCTCGGTGAGCGTCTTGTCGGTCCACGAGCAGGTGCCGACGAGGACGCGAGCCGGAGCGGTCACCCTGGCAGCATGCCCGGAATCGGGTCCGAACCTGCACGACGAGAACGAGGTGGCGATGGAAGCCCGGGCGATGTTCGTGCGCGACGGCGACGCCTTCGTCGGCACCGCGCTCACGCAAGGCGGATGGGACCGTCGGCACATGAACGGCGCGGCGGTGCTCGCGCTGCTGGGGCACTGCCTCGACGACGTGCCGACCCTCGTGCCCATGGTCGTCAGCCGGTTCACCGCGGATCTGGCCCGGCCGCTGCCGATCGGGCCGCGGCTCCAGGTGGTGCCCGAGGTGGTGCGCGAAGGCAAGAAGCTCCAGCTGGTGCAGCTCCGGATCGTGGTCGACGACGTCGAGCACGCCTGGGCGAGCGCGCTGCGGCTACGCGTCGACGACCTCTCGGACGTCCCCGGCGTCCCCGCCGGCAGCGTGTCCACACCGACCGCCGACGAGCTCCTCACCCCGCGGGAGGAGCTGACCAGCATGCGCGCGGCGAATCCGAACCTGCCGGGCTTCCTCCACGCCATCGACCTGTGGCGAGCGCCCCGGCGCGACGGCAGGGGCTCGGGCTACTGGGCGAGGCTCGACACGCCGGTCGTCGCGGGAGAACAGCAACGGTCGACCGCCTTCATCACCTTCGCCTTCGACTGCGCGAACATCATGGGCATCGACAACCCGATGGCGAACGTCACCATGATCAACCCCGACGTGACCGCGCACGTGCTGCGTCCACCCGCCGACGAGTGGGTGGCGGTCACCGGTGACACCTACGTCGATCCCGCGATGGGTCGCAGCATGACGGTGGCGACGTACAGCGACAGCCTCGGGATGTACGCGCACGGATCGCTCTCGCAGCTGGTGCAGCCGACGGGCTAGCTGGTGGCGATGCCCCGGAGGAAGATGTCGGCGAACGGCCGGGCGACGTCGCGTGCCGACACCGGGCCGCCGGCCTTCAGCCACAGGTACGTGTAGTTGTGCATGCCGAGCCAGGCCCGCGCGGTGAGCCAGGGGTCCACGGCGCGGAACTCGCCGGTGTCGACGCCCGCCTGCAGGACGGCTTCCACCCGGCGCTCGTACGCGCGCCGGCGCGTGCGGAACTGCTCGGCCCGCGCGTCGGTGAGCGCCGGGAACTCGTGCAGGAACACCCACACGTGATCGGGGTAGCGGTGGATGACGTCGAGCAGCTCGGTGCCGAGCATCTCGAGCTGCGCCGACGGTGATCCGCCTGCGGCGACGACGCGGTCGGCGCCGACCATGACCTCGTCCATCACCCGGTCGTGGATGGCGGCGAGGAGCTCCTCCTTGGAGCCGATGTAGTAGTAGAACGCGCCCTTGCCGAAGCCGTTGACCTCACAGAGCTCGGCGATGCCGGTGGCGTGGTACCCGCGGCGCGCGAACACCGTCGCCGACGTGTCGATGATCGCGTCGCGTCGCTCCTTCCACTTGGCGCTGCGCTTGGAGTCGTCGACGGGCGCGCTGGTCATCGGGCGCGACCGTACTCGCCGTCGGTGGGCATCAGTGCCCCTGCCATTCGGGCGGCCGCTTCTCGGCGAACGCGCGCAGGCCTTCGGCCGCGTCGTCGGTCTCGAGCAGCTCGTCGAGCAACGCGCGGGACAGCATGCGGAGCTCGTCGTCGTCGGCGAGCGCGGCCGCGCGCACGACCGTGCGGCTGGCGCGCACCGCGAGCGGCGCCGCCGCCGCGATCGCGTCGGCGACCACCATGGCGGTGTCGAGCGCGGCACCGGGTTCGACGAGTCGGCTCACGAGCCCGAGTTGGTACGCGCGCGCCGCGTCGATGGGCTCACCGGTGAGGATCGCGTCCATCGCCGGCGCGCGCCCGATCGCGCGTGGGAGCCGGAAGAGTCCGCCGGCGGCGGCGACGAGGTTGTGGCGCACCTCGGCCAAACCGAACGACGAGCGCGTGGTGGCGACGACCACGTCGGCGGCGAGCACGATCTCCATCCCGCCGGCCGTCGCGAGCCCGTCGACGGCGACCACGATCGGTTTCTCGCGTTCGCGGTACACGAACCCGCCGAACCCACCGCGCTCGGTGTCGAGCGTCGCCGCGGTGCCGGTCTCGCGGATGACCTTGAGGTCGGCCCCCGCGCAGAACACCGGCCGGGTCTGCCCCTCGACGTTCGCGGTGAGCACGCCGACCCGCAGCGCGGGATCCTCCTCGAGGCGATCGATCGCCGCCTCCAGCGCGAGGGCCAGCGCGCGATCGACCACGTTGCGCGCCTCGGGCCGGTCGAGGGTGATGACGGCGACGTGGTCGGACGTCTCGTAGCGGACGGGGGGCACGACCTCAAATGTAGAGTGACTGGTCAGTACAAACCGAGTGCACCCGATCTCGACGACGGCGGTGGGCGATGGACGGCTACGGCTTCGAGGGACGTGTCGCGGTGGTCACTGGCGCCGGACGGGGCATCGGCCGGGCGCACGCTCGGCTGCTCGCCGAGCTGGGCGCGAGCGTGGTGGTGAACGACCTCGGCGGGTCGATCGTGGGGGGCGGTGCCGACGCCGGGCCGGCCTCCGAGGTGGTCGACGAGATCGTCGCCGCCGGCGGAGTCGCGATGGCCGACGCCCACGACGTCTCCACCGAGGACGGCGCCCGGGCGTTGGTCGCGACCGCGGTCGAGCAGTTCGGCCGCATCGACGTGCTGGTCAACAACGCGGGGATCATCCGCTGGATGCGCTTCCCTGATGCCGACGCTGACAACGTCGAGAGCCACCTGGCCGTCCACCTCGGTGGCTCCTTCCACACCGCGCGCGCCGCGTGGCCGCACTTCGTCGAGCAGGACTACGGGCGCATCGTGAACACCACGTCGTCGGGCATGTTCGGCCTGCCCAACAACGTGGGGTACGCGACGGCCAAGGCCGCGGTCGTCGGATTGACGCGCAGCCTCGCCACCGCCGGCGCGGACCACGGGATCTGCTGCAACCTGGTGGCGCCCGTGGCCTTCACGCGCATGGCCGGCGCGGCCGACGACGACTCGCCCATGGCCACGACCATGGCGCCCGAGCTGGTCGCGCCCATGGTCGCGTACCTCGCGCACGAGCGGTGCCGCGTGACGGGGGAGATCTACGCCGCGGGTGCGGGTCGGTTCGCGCGGATCTTCCTCGCACAGGCCGAGGGCTACGTCGACACCACCGGCGCGCCAACTGTCGACGACGTCGCCGCGCACTGGGCAGAGATCAACGACGAGTCGCGCTACACCGTGCCCGGCGATCTCATGGAGTGGTCCGCCGCCTTCCTGGCCCACCTCTCCTGAATCCGTTTTGGCGTACCCCGTGCGCCACTACGGCGCACTACTGACGCCAATACGGCAAGGGCGGCTCAGAGGCGGTCGCGGAGGTCGCGTTTGAGGACCTTGCCCGACGGGTTGCGCGGGAGCTCGTCGATGAACTCGACCGCCGCGGGCACCTTGAACTTGGCGAGCTGCGCACGACAGTGGTCGATGAGCTGGTCGCCGTCGATCGCGGTGCGGTCGCGCACGACGACGAACGCCACCGGCACCTCGCCCCACCGGTCGTCGGACCGGCCGACGACCGCGGCTTCGACGACGGCGTCGTGCTCGTAGAGCACACGCTCCACCTCGGAGCTGGCGATGTTCTCGCCCCCGGACACGATCATGTCCTTGAGCCGGTCGAGGATGGTGAGGAAGCCGTCGTCGTCGAGCACGCCGATGTCGCCGGTGTGGAACCAGCCGCCCGCAAAGGCGATCGCGGTGGCGTCGGGGTCGCGCCAGTACCCGGCGAACACCTTCGGGCCGCGCAGCACGACCTCGCCGCGCTCGCCCGTCGGGCGTGAGGCGCCCTGCTCGTCCCAGATGTCGAGCTCGAGGTACTGACACGGTCGCCCGACGCTGCCGAGCTTGCTCACCGTGTGCTCGCGGTCGAGGAAGGTGTCGCCCGACACCGTCTCGGTGAGCCCGTAGGCGTCGGCGAACCACGCCGACGGGAACGTGCTGCGGATGCGCTCGATGGTGGGGATGGGCATCTTCTCGCCACCGGCGATGATCACCCGGACCGAGGACAGGTCGCGCGTCTCGATGCCCGGGACGTCGAGCACGGCGCGCACCATCGCGGGCGCGGCCCAGATGGCGGTGACGCGGGAGCGCTCGATCTCGTCGACGACCTGCGCGGCGTCGAACGTGGTGTGCACGATCGTGGTCGCACCCACCGAGATCATCGTGGTGGTGACGAGGTCGAGGGCGCCGACGTGGTACAGCGGCCCGCACGCGAGCCCCACGTCGTCGGCGGTGAAGCCGAACTCGGTGACGTCCGCGAAGTTCTTCCACGCGAGGTTGGCATGCGTGAGCATCACGCCCTTCGGGCGCCCGGTCGTGCCGGAGGTGTACATGAGCCGGTGGAGGTCGTCGGCCGCGGCCGGCACGCGCGCCGGAGGCGTGCTCTCGGCGTGCAGGTCGGCGAAGCGATCCCAGCCCGCGAGCGTGTCGTCACCGATGCAGACCTGCGCCAGCTCCCCACTGAGATCCCGGGTCGCAGCGGCGGCGAGGTTCACGAGCTCGGCTCCGCAGACCAGCGCACGCGCGCCGGAGTGCTCGAGGATGAAGTGCAGCTCGGGTGCGGCCAGGCGCCAGTTGACCGGCATCGCGATGGCGCCGAGGTGGTTGGCGGCGAAGATGGTCACGAGGAACTCGACGTTGTTGTGCGACAGCAGGGCCACGACGTCGCCCGCTCCGACACCGCGCGCCGCCAGGGCCCCCGCGACCTGCGCCGACCACTCCCGCATCCCCGCGTAGGTGACGACCTGGTCGCCGTGCACCGCGACCGGCTTGTCGGGCGTGCGGTCGGCGTGGTGCTCCAACACGCGGCACCAGCTGACGTCGGGGTGCAGCTGCGGGTGGTCGGTGCCCATCGCTACGGCGCGGCGTAGCCGCCGTCGACCACGATCGCGGCACCGGTGGTCCAACGGGATCCGTCGCCCGCGAGATACGAGTAGGCACCGAGCAGGTCCTCGGCGTCGCCGAGCCCGAGCGGGTGCTTGGCGGCGATGGCGTGGATGGCCTCCTGCGGCAGGCCGTCGTGGATGCCGGAGAGGAAGGTGCCGGGGCACACGCAGTTCACGCGGATGCCGTCGCGCGCGTACTCGACCGCGGCGACCTTGGCGGTCTGGATCACGGCCGCCTTGGTCGCGCAGTACGGCGCGGCGTGCGACCACGCGGTCATGCCCGCGACCGACGCGGTGAGGATGATCGAGCCCGAACGCTGTGGGCGCATGACCCCGACCGCGGCGGTGATGCCGTGCACCGCGCCGAGGACGTTGACGCGGAACGAGCGCTCCCAGTCGTCGGTGGTCAGGTTGTGGATGCGACCGTTGGGGGCGAGCACCCCGGCGTTGCTGATCAGCACGTCGAGCCGGCCGAAGCGCTCGACCGCGCGGGCGACGACCCCCTCGACGTCGGCGAGCACGCTCACGTCGGCGCGCAGCGTCTCGACCTCGCCGCGCGGATCGGGCAGTGCGGCGATGGTGTCGGCGAGCATGTCGTCGCTCAGGTCGCTGAGCACGACGTCGGTGTCGGGTTCACCCGCGAACCGTCGTGACAGCGCGGTCCCGAGCGTGCCGCCCGCGCCGGTGATGGCGACCACCCGACGCTCGCTCATACCAGCAGGTACCCGCCGTCGACGGTGAACACGGTGCCGGTCACGAACGCCGAGGCATCCGACGCGAGGAACTCGTACGCGCCCACGAGGTCGGCGGGCGCGCCCCAGCGCTTCGAGCGCGGTGTGAGCGAGCACCCCCGCGCCCAGCTCGGGATCGTGCTTCCACGGTTCGACGAGCGGGGAGTCGAACCACCCGGGCGCGACGACGTTGACCGTGATGCCGTCGGGCGCGAGGTCGAGCGCGAGTGCCTTGGCCAGCCCGACCAGTCCCGCCTTCGAGGCGCTGTACGCGGCCAGGCCCTCGCGCGGGCGCTCGCCGAGGACGGAGCCGGTGAAGATGACGCGGCCGCCATCGCCCATCACGCGTGCCGCGGCGCGGGCGCCGAGGAAGGCGCCGGTGAGGTTCACGTCGAGGATCTCGCGCCACACCGACGCCGACGTCTTGCGCGGCCCGGCCACGACCGGGGAGATGCCCGCGTTGCAGATCCAGCCGTCGAGCCCACCCCACTCGGCGACGGCGGCGTCGGCGACGGCCTCGTTGACGTCCTCGTCGGTGACCGCCCCCGGGACGACGAGGGAGGGCCCGGGCAGCTCGTCGGCCAGCGCCTTGAGGTCGGCCTCGGTGCGGGCGACCAGCACCACGCGGGCGCCGCCGCGCGAGAAGGCGGTCGCGAGCACCCGGCCCAGGCCCCGGCTGGCCCCGGTGATCACCACCCGCTTCCCGGTGACGTCGCCGGCGCGGGCGTACGACTCGGGGAGGTCGACCTGGTTGGACATCTCGCTCCCCTCGTTTGTACCGATCAGTACAATACACGGCCCATGTTCAGTCGCGCCGACCTGCTCGAGTTGCACCGCCGGATGCTCGTCATCCGCGGCTTCGAGCAGCGGGTCGCCGCGCTCTACCGCGACGGCGAGGTGCCCGGGTTCGTGCACCTGTCGATCGGGCAGGAGGCGTCGGCAGTGGGCGCGTGCTGGCCGCTCGCGCCCCACGACGTGATCACCTCGACCCACCGCGGTCACGGGCACTGCCTCGCCAAGGGTCTCGACGCGCCCGGGATGTTCGCCGAGCTCATGGCGCGCGACGACGGCACCAACCGCGGCCGGGGTGGCTCGATGCACATCGCCGACCCGACGCTGCGGGATCTTCGGGGCGAACGGAATCGTCGGCGCGGGCCTTCCCATCGCAGTGGGAGCCGCGACCGCAGCCGAGCTGCGCCACGACGGCACGATCGCGGTCGCGTTCTTCGGTGACGGTGCGGTCGCGCACGGGACGTTCCACGAAGCCGTGAACCTCGCCGCGGTGTGGCACCTGCCGGTGATCTTCTTCTGCGAGGACAACGGCTACGCGGAGTTCTCGCCCTCGTCGACGCAACACGCGGCGTCGCTCGCGCAGCGCGCCGCGGGGTACGGGATCGACCACGTCGCGGTCGACGGCAACGACGTCGTCGCCACTGCGGCGCTGATGCAGACCGTGGTCGACGGCGTGCGTGACGGCCGGGGACCGCTGTTGGTCGAGGCCACCACCTACCGCTGGCACGGTCACTACGAGGGCGACCCCGAGCGCTACCGCACCGCCGAGGAACGGCAGGAGTGGGAGGCGCGCGACCCCCTCGTGATCAATGCGCGCAACCTGCGCGCCTCCGGCGTCACCGACGACGACCTCGCCGCGCTCGACGCGGAGGTCGCGCAGGAGCTCGACGCCGCGGTCGTCGCCGCCCGTCGTCTGCCCGGACCCGCGGTCGAGACGCTCGGCGACTTCGTGGTGCGCGCCCGGCCGGAGCGACCGGAGCCGCCCGCGCCACCGGAGGACGCGCCGGTCTTCCGCACCATGGACGCCATCCGCGCCGCGCTCGAGGCGGAGCTGGCGTCGGACGAGCGCGTCTTCGTCGCCGGCATCGACGTCGCGGCGGGCGGCAACGTGTTCGGCCTCACCCGCGGACTGCACGACGCGTTCGGTGCGCGGGTGCGCGACACGCCGATCTCGGAGAGCGCGATCGTCGGCCTCGGTGTGGGAGCGGCGATGGCGGGCATGCGGCCGGTCGTCGAGCTCATGTACCTCGACTTCCTCGGCGTGTGCCTCGACCAGTTGCTGAACCAGGCGGCGAAGCTCCCGTTCATGACCGGCGGCGCCGCGCAGATGGCGTTGACCGTGCGCACCCAGTTCGGCGCCGGTCGCTCGTCGGGGAGCCAGCACTCGCAGAGCCTCGAGGCGCTGCTCGCGCACATCCCCGGCCTGACGGTGGTCATGCCGTCGACGCCGGCCGACACCTACGGCCTGCTGCGAGCCGCCATCCAGGACCCGAACCCCGTCGTGTTCATCGAGAACCGTCTGCTCTACGGCATGAAGGGACCGCAGCCGCGCCCCGACCACGTGGTCCCGATCGGCCGCGCCGCGGTGGTGCGGCCGGGATCCGACGTCACCGTCGTGTCGGTGTCGCGCATGGTGCACGACGCCGTGGCCGCGGCCGAGCTGCTCGCGACCGAGGGCATCTCGGTCGAGGTGATCGACCTGCGCACGGTGACCCCGCTCGACACCGAGACGATCCTCGAGTCGGTGGCGCGCACCAGCCGGTTGCTGATCGCGCACGAGGCGGTGGTGCCGTTCGGCATCGGGGCCGAGATCGCCGCCACCGTGGCGCGTGACGGCTTCTGGAACCTCGACGCACCGATCGAGCGCGTCGGCGCGGCGCCGACGCCACCGCCCTACGCGCCCGAGCTCGAACGCGCGTGGTTGCCCGACCGCGACGTCATCGCCGACGCGATCCGCCGCCTCGCCCGCGCGTGACGATGATCTGCTAGCAGCCGAGCGCGCGGCGATGACGAGGTGCTGGATCTCGTTGGTGCCCTCGCCGATCTCGAGGACCTTCGAGTCGCAGTAGAACCGCGCCACGGGTGACTCGAGCATGTAGCCGAGGCCGCCGTGGATCTGCACCGCTTCCGATGCCGCCCACGTGGCCAGCCGGCTGGCCTTGAGCTTCGCCATCGCCGCCTCCTTGAGGAACGGCTCCCCACTGTCGCGGAGCGACGCGGCACGGTACGTGAGCCAGCGCGCCGCCTCGAGCTCGGTGGCGATGTCGGCGAGCTTGAACTGCGTGGCCTGGAACTTGGCGATCGGCTGCCCGAACTGCACGCGCTGGCCGGCGTAGTCCAGCGCCAGGTCGAGCACGGCCTGCGTGAGGCTGAGCGAGAGCGCGGCGATCGAGATGCGCCCCACCTCGAGCGTCTGCAGGAACTGGCTGAGCCCCATCGCGGGATCGCCGACGAGGTGCTCGTCGGCCACCCACACGTCGTCGAACCACAGCTCGCGCGTGTCGAGGCCGCGCCACCCGATGCCCCGCATCTTCGGGCCGATCGTGAACCCCGGCGTGTCCTTCTCGACGACGAAGCTCGCGTACGTCTGCCGGCCGTCGTCGTCGGCCTCGGTGCGCGCCAACAGCGTCACCCCGAACGACATGTCGGTGCCCGCGTTCGAGATGAACGTCTTGCGGCCGTTCAGCAGCCAGCCGCCGTCGTGGCGCACGGCGCGGGTCTGGATGCCGCGCGCGTCGGAGCCGGCGTCGGGTTCGGTGAGCCCGAATGCGCCGAGCACCCGGCCCTCGGCCAGCGGACGCAGCCACCGTTCGCGTTGTGCGTCGTTGCCGAACAGCAGCAGCGGGAGCGACCCGATCGTCACGTGGGCCTGCCACGCGGCCGCCACCGACTGGTCGGCCAGGCCGAGCTGCTCCATCGCGGCGACGAAGCCGACCGTCGTCATGCCGATGCCGCCCCACTGCTCGGGGACGAGCACGCCGAGCAGACCCAACGCCCCCATCTCGCGCAGGAGGTCGGTGGGGCAGACGGCGTCGTCCCACGCCTGTGGCGCGCGGGTCGCGATCTCCTTCTGCGCGAACTCTCGGCACAGACCGGCCAGGTCGCGTTCGGCCTCGGTGAGCGAGAAGTCCATCGCCGCGATGCTATTGGACCGGACGGTACAAACGACCGGTGCGAGATCGCGCTACGGGGCGCGCGTCGGCAGGTCGTCGAGCGCGAACGCCCATGCCGGGCGGTCCGGGCGACGCTCGAGTCGGCCGACCTCGACTGCGGGGAACCCGTCGATCTCGGTACCGGCGGCGAACGCCGAACGCTGCTTCACGACCGCGCCGGCGCGCACGACGCACCCTTCGCCGAGCACGCTGTGGTCGCACACGATCGCGCCGGGCTCCACGACCGAACCGGCACCGATCCGGCAGCCGTGGATCATCGCGCCGGGTCCGATGACGACGCCGTCGTCGAGGATCAGATCGTTGTCCGGGAGCAGGTGCATCACCGTGTTCTCCAGGATCTGCACGTCGGCACCGATGCGCACCGGACCGTGCGAGTCGCCGATGATCTTCACGCCCGCGCCGATGATCGTGCGCTCGCCCACGACGACGTCGCCGGTGAGCTCGGCCGACGGGAACAGCACCGCGCTCGGTGCCACGGTCGGAAAGACGCCGCGGTATTCGTAGAGCTGATCCATGGTGATGATCTCCTGGATGCCGTCGACGGTCGTGAAGGTGGGCGCGGGGAGCGACAGGTCGCCGTCGCGCAACGCGGTGAGCCGCGCCAGATCGTCGGCCGACGCCTGCCGGACGACGCGCGCCGGACGCCCCACCGCCACCGAGTCGTCGGGCAACGACATGCCCGACGGGACGAGCGTGCCCTCGCCGAGGAACACCCGGTCGCCCAGCACCGAGCCGGGCATCAGGATCGACGCGTTGCCGATCTCGCACAGGTCGCCGAGCGACGCGCCGATCACCAGACACCGGTGACCGAACACGGTGCGCCGGCCGATGACGACGGGCGACGTCTCGCTCCCGAGCACCGCGCAGTTCTCGAGCACGGCCGACCCCGCGCCGACGTGCACACCGTCGGCTTGCCGTGACCGCACGACCGACCCTTGCGCGAGCATCGAGCCGGGCCCGAACCGCGCGCTCCCGACGACGACGGCCGACGACGCGATCACGGACGCGATCATGGACGCGATCATGGGCGAAGGCTACGACGGGTCCTCGGTGAGCGTCGCCGGCGTGTCGGCCGGCAGGCGTGAGCAGGAGACCGTCCCGTTCGACGTCGAGCACGCGTCGGTGTTCGACGTGTACGACGAGCTCCTCGTCCCGTTGTGCTTCCAGGCCTACGCCGACGACCTGGTGACGCAGCTGGCCGACGTCGCCACCGGGTCGGTGCTGGAGGTCGCCACCGGCACGGGCGTCGCCACGCGCGCCCTGGCTGCCGCCCTGCCGCCCCCGGTCGCGATCACCGCGACCGATCTCATCCCCGGCATGGTCGAGCGGGCGCGCCGCGTGGGCACCGCCCGTCCGATCACGTGGGACACCGCCGACGCCGCCGCCTTGCCCTACGACGACGAGTCGTTCGACGTGGTGGTCTGCCAGTTCGGCGCCATGTTCTTCCCGTCGAAGTCGGCCGCGTTCGCCGAAGCGGCGCGAGTCCTGCGTCCCGGTGGCCGTCTGCGCGTCGCCACCTGGGACCGGACCGCGGCCAACGACTTCGGCGACGTCGTGGCGTCGTCGATGACGGAGCTGTTCCCCGACGATCCGCCGATGTTCCTCGAGCGGGCGCCGTACTCGTACCACGACCCCGACGCGATCGCTGCCGACCTGCTCGCGGGCGGCCTCACGTCGGTACGGGTGGAGTCGGTGGCGCACCCGAGCCACGCGGCGACCCCGCAGATCGTCGCCCGCGCCTTCTGTGCAGGAACGCCGCTGCGCGATCAGCTCGAGGTTGCCGGATCCGGTCGGCTCGCGACCGCGATCGACGGCGCCGCGCGGGCGGTCGCGGCACGGTTCGGGACGACCGATCTCGTCGGCCGTTCGGCCGCGCTGGTGGCGACCGCGGCCAAGGGCTGACGCCGTAGCATCGGCTCCCGGAGCGTCCGGGAGAGGTCCATGAGCGGTCCCTTCACGTCCAGCATCGAGGCGCACGACCTCGGGGAGGTCACGCTCGTCGCGCGCGGCATCGCGACCGCAGTTGCGCCCGACACCGGCCTCACCGATGTGCAGGCCGAGCTCCTCCAGGCCATCGCCGCCGCCCTCACCGGCCACGACGTCGACTACCGCACGCTCGAGCCGTTGTCGCCTGCGGACCTCGCCGACGTGCTCGCGCCGCGCGACGTCGCCTACTGCCAGCGCATCGTGCACCACATGGTGCTCGGCGAATTGGTGCTCCGGCCGATCCCGGTCGTGGTCGCGCACCGCGTGGCCCAGTACGCCGAGGCGCTCGGCGTGCAGGACAACTTCGTGCGCGTCGCCCGTCGCTACGCGCAGGGCGCCTACGGCCTCGCCTGGATGGACCTGGCGCGCAGTGGCTTCGTCGAACACGTGCAGAACGCCGACGGTGCGAGCGCCGCCGCCGTGCCGGCACCGTCGCCGATCGCGCCGGCCGATGTCGACCCGGACGTCGAGGCCAAGTGGCGTGCCTTCGCCGAGCTGCCCCACGACACGCTCGGGTACCAGGTGTGGGACATGTACGACAGCCGGGGCTTCGAGCTGCCGGGCTCGCCGGGCGGTCCGCCGATCGGTCTCGCGCAGCACGACTTCGTGCACGTGCTCGCCGACTACGGCACCAACCTGCGCGGTGAGGTGGAGGTGTTCGCGCTCATCGGCCGCGCCGATCCCGACCCCAAGGGGTTCGCGTGGCTCGCGACGCTGATCGGTCTCTTCGAGACCGGTTACATCACGAGCTCGGGGTTCTTCGACCGCGACGTCCGCGACCCGGTGATCCAGGCGCCCGGCATGCACGTCCGTGTGGCCGACGGTATCCGCCGCGGCAAGGTCATCTGGCAGCGTTGCGGCATGGACCTCTTCGACTTCGACTACCACGGGCACGCGACGCTGCCGGTCGACGAGGTCCGCGAGATCGTCGGCGTGCCACCGAAGTCGGAGGCCGCGCTCGCGGCGGGCTCGGCCGCCCTCGACTCGTTCGAAGGCATGTCGGAGACACAGCGCCAGCACGTCGCGCAGCGCAGGGGAGGCGTCGGGTGAACCGGAACTTCACGCAGGCGATGTCGGTGCGCTGCTCCGATCCCGTGAAGATGGAGCAGGTCGTCGAGCTGCTGCGGCAGTGGGACCGCAACCAGGCGCAGGCCGACATCATGGGCTACATGGGCATCCGGATCCTCGCCGATCGCGAGACGCCCCGACGAGTACCTCATCCTCGCCGACTTCGGGGTCGTCGACCCCGACGTGTCCGCCGCCGACGAAGCGGCGCGCAACAACGAGCGACCCGAGACGCAGGAGACCGCGCGGCGCATGCGCGAGCTGCTCGACGAGGAGCCGGTCTACCGCCACTACGACTGGATGTACCTCACCGACGGCTGAGCCGGTGCTGCGAGGTCCGAGCTACCGGTCGAACACCTCGTCGACCCAGTCCCAGCACGCCTCGTTGCTCACCTGGGGCGACATCGGACCGCAGTGGTACTGCGCGCCGTTCACCGACGTGAACTCGACGAACTTCCGCCGCTTCGCCTTGGTCAGCCCGTCGTAGAGCGTCTTCCCCTCGGTGGTGAAGTCGACGTCGCCCTCGTACTGCGTCACCAGGATGGGCGACGTGATCTTGTCGAGCTCGTCGAGGATGTCGAACTCGAGGATCGCCTTCGCCACGGGCGCGACGTCGGTGACCAGCTCGCCGCGCATGGCCGCGTCGTGCGCGTCCTTGGTGAAGATCTCGAAGGTCTTCATCAGGTTGAACTTCTGGTCGGGCGTCGCGCCGGGCACGACGGTCGCGTTCCACGCCGAGTTGACCGCCTCGGGCGTGGCGCCGTGGAGGATGTCGCGGATGATCGGCGGGTAGTTGAGCACCGACTTGACCGACCCTGGGTCGGCGACGACGGCGCCGAGCCGACGGTCGTGCGCGGCCGCGCGCGGCACCAGCAGGCCGCCGAAGCTGATCCCGCGGATCGCGACCTGGTCGAGGTTCACGTCGGTGCGGGTCTCGAGGTGGTCGACGATCGGCGAGATCGACGTTCTGCCAGTCGGAGCGGAACGGCACGTTGTGCAGGAACAGCTGCGAACCCTGCCCGGGACCCTCGAAGATCACCACGTTGTACCCGCGCTCGAGTGCGGCGAGGCCACCCTGCGGGAGCATGTCGACGTTCTGGCCGTCGCTGCCGTTGTTCATGATGACGGTCGGCCGACGCTGCGCCGCCGCTCGCCGGCTTCACGAACCACGCCGGCAGCGTCCCGCCGTCGTACGCGGATCTCGATCTGCTCGGGCCGCGTCTTCATCAGCTTCATGCCAGCGACGAACATGTCGTCCATCGCGGTGTACACGTCGGCCTCGGCGTCGGGCGTCGACGTGCCGAGCACCCAGTAGAGGGCCTGCGCGTAGTACTTGGCGGCGCGGATGAACCGCGACTGCGCGGTGACGAGGTGCTTGGCCCGCGCGCTTCGAGGGCGGACTCCTGCAGGCGGTTCGCCTGCGCGACGAACGCATCGAAGAGGGACTGGTAGCTGGCGCCGCCCGGCGCGGCGTTCGCCGCTGCGACCACTGCGATCACCTCGCCGCACACGGAGTTCAGCCCGGCTTCGCCGATCCCGAACAGGGTCTGGAAGTTGAGGTCCGCTTGCGAGAAGAGCTGGAACGTGCCGGTGCCGAGCGTGCCGGTGCCCGACGCGAGCGGGATCGTGGACGGCGTAGCGCCGGTGCCGCCTTCGGCCGCGCCGGCTACGCCCGTTCCGAGCCGTGGTCAACACGAGCGCCGCCGCGCCCGTACCCATGGAGGCCAGGAGCGCGCGACGGGACATCTCGTTCATGCAAGCGCTATCGGACCGGAGCCGGGGTCCCTTGACGTTCGGACGCGATACGTTGCCGCGAGCCGCACGAAAGGGAGCCGCGTGAGCTACGAGAGCCAGGTGGAGCCGATCAAGCTGGGCTATCTCTTCGACTTCAAGCTGCCCGACGGCTTCCCGCAGGAGCAGCGCGACGACCTGATGCTGCCGTTCCAGCTCGTGTTCGCCGACGGTCTGGAACAGGGGTTGCTCGACCGACCGGTGGAGATCGTGTTCCGGGAGGTCGAGGGACTCCCGAAGGGCAGTGTCAAGGCGGTGATCGACGCGTACGCCGAGCTCGTCGACGAGGGTTGCCTCGCGGTGTTCGGACCGGCGATCACCGACAACGCGGTGCCGACCCGCGAGGCGATCGAACGGCGCTTCCAGCTGCCGACGATCAGCGTCTGCGGGGCCGAGGAATGGCTGGGCGAGTGGACGTTCGCGCTGCCGCAGGGTTCCATGACCGACGAACCGATCTACTGGGCGAAGCTGCTCGCCGAGCGCGGGCTCACCGAGGTCGGTGTGCTCATCGAGGGTTCGCTCATCGGCGAGTCGTACGCGCGGAACTTCCGCAAGGCGTGCCTCGCGAACGGGATCCGGGTGGTGGCGGAGGAGCGCATCGCCCAGACCGCGCAGGACGTCGGCGGCGCGGTGCGGCGGGTGCGCGACGCGGACGCCGCCGCGATCGTGCACTGCGGTTTCGGGTTCGGTCTCGTGCAGGTCAACCCGGCGCTGCGCGAGCTCGGATGGGATCCGCCGCGCTTCATGGGGACCGCGTTCGAGAACGCGTGGATTAACCCGGTGATGTGGCAGGCGATCGTCGGCTGGACCGGGCTCGACCAGTACGACGAGGGGAACCCGGTGGGCCAGCAGTTCCTCGACCGGTTCGAAACCGCAACCGGCCGCCGACCGCAGTACTGCGCGCCGGTCGTCAACCGCGATCTCGCCACCGTGTTCCTGCACGCGTTCGCCGACGCACATCCCCTCACACCCCGCGGCGTCCAGCAGGCGCTCGAACGGGTGAAGATGGTGCCGGCGGCCTCGGGGGCTCCGGGCACCCACCTGTCGTTCGGCCAGTGGACCCGCCGGGGCTGGATGGGCGCGGGCTACCTGGTGGCGCGCGAGCTCGACGCCGACGGCGTGACCTCGCGCCTCGTCGGTCGCTTCGGGTCGTAGAACGGGATGGGATTGGTACGGCCGGGCGAGTGCGGGCTTCGCCCGTGCTCGCCCGTTGGCACGGAGCGAGCCGTGCGAGCGATCGGGGAAGTGGTAGGGGTCTTGGTAATCGCAACGACGACAGGAGCACGTGATGAAGGCTGATGCGTTCCGGTACGACGGCAAGCGCGCGGTGGTGGTGGGGGGCGCGACGGGCATGGGTGCGGCCGTGGCCGAGCTCGTGCAGGATCTCGGCGCCGAGGTCGTGGTGATGGACTTCGCGCCGGTCATGCTCGCCGGAGCCAAGGCGATCAACTTGGATCTGCGCGACAAGGCGAGCATCGACGCCGCGCTCGACGAGTGTGGCGGTCCGATCCACGCGCTCTTCTCGTGCGCCGGCGTCGCCGACGGCACCGCGGGCATCGAGAAGATCAATTTCATCGGGCACCGCCACCTCATCGACCGTGCCATCGCGCAGGGTTCCCTCGGCCGCGGGAGCGCCATCGGGTTCATCTCGTCGACCGCCGGCCTCGGCTGGCGCAAGCACCTCGACGAGGTGAAGGCGTACCTCGAGGCCGCGCCCGACTTCGACTCCGCGGTTGCCTGGATCGAGGCCAACCCCGACAAGGCGAGCTACACGTGGAGCAAGCAGTCGATCAACGTCTACGTGCAGAGCCACGCGCTGGAGCTGCTGAAGCAGGGCATCCGGGTGAACGCGATCTTGCCCGGGCCCACCGACACGCCGCTCGCCCGCGCCAACGCCGAGACCTGGCTCGGCTTCGGCACCGACTATCGCGGCGACGCGGGGATCGAGGCGTCACGACCGGACGAGCAGGCGGGTCCACTCGTGTTCCTCTGCAGTGACGCGGCGTCGCACGTGAGCGGCGAGATCCTGATCGTCGACGCCGGCTTCACCGGCTCCGGCGTCACCGGCGCCTACGAGACCGCGGCGATGGCCGTGGAATTCATGGAGAACATGTAGACGGACTGCCCGCGACGATCGTCTCGTCGCGGGCAGCGCGTCGTCCGATCACCAGTACTTCGCCATCGGGCGGATCTCGATGGCACCGCCGAGGCGGGCCGCCGGGATGCGTGCAGCGAGCGCGATCGCGGCATCGATGTCCTCGGCTTCGAAGACGAGGTAGCCACCGACGGCTCCGTCGGTGCCGAGGTGGGCGCCCTCCCGCACGTCCACACTGCCGTCCTTCACCACGACGGTGCGCGCGTCGGAGGCGAGCCCGAGCGGGGGACCCGTCGTGACGCCGGGGGTCTGGTTGAGTGCTCCGTAGTCGGCGTAGACCTGGGTCTGCTCCTCCTTCGGCAGCGTCTCCCACTCGTCGGTGCCGGGCAGGGGAGTGGTGCCCTGGTAGATCATCAATGCGAACTGTTCCATGGTGTTGTCCTTCGTCGGGATGCAGTGCATCGGTGTGTGTTCACCTCTGTGTCGCATTCCGAGCGCGAGATGTGACGCGCCTGGCCAAGAAGAAGACGGTCAGTCGAGGGTCACGATGTCGAGCTCGCGGATGCGCTCGTCGTCGCCGGTGACGTCGATGGCCACGATGCGGTCGTCGCGCACCGTGAACTGCACTACGCCGCGGATCTGACCACCGGGCGCCCACACGAACGCGGCGACGCCGTCGACGATCGCGAGGGTCGCGTTCCGCGCGCCGCCGGACAGCGCGCTGGCGACCGCCTCGGCTCCGTGCGTCGCCCGCAGCGAACCCATCGAGACCGCCGCCGAGTCGGGGAGCAGCACGACGTCGGGGTCGAGCAGCTGCATGAGCGCGTCGAAGTCCCCACCACGCGCGGCGCGGAGGAACGCGTCGACGACGTCGCGCTGGCGCACGAGGTCGAGGCGCCCGTCGGGCGTGCTGCCCTGCAGCCGGCGGCGGGCCCGGCTCGCGAGCTGGCGCGACGCATCCGGGGTACGCCCGAGGATGTCGGCGACACCGTCGAACGGCACGCCGAACACGTCGTGGAGCACGAACGCCACCCGCTCCGCGGGCCCGAGGCGGTCGAGCACCACCATGAGCGCGGTGCCCACCGACTCGGCCAGGAGCGCCTCGTCGAGCGGATCCGCGGCGTCGTCCACGGCAGGAACGGCGCCGTTCGCCAGGTCGTCGACGGGGTCCTCGGGGCGCGCGCTCCGGGCGCGCAACCGGTCGAGGCACACGCGACCGACCACGGTCGTGAGGAGCCCGCCGACGTTCTCGATCTCGTTCGGGTCGTTGCGCCGGAGTCGGAGCCACGTCTCCTGCACCGCGTCGTCGGCCTCGGCGTGCGAGCCGAGCATGCGGTATGCCAGCGCGTGGAGCCGGGGTCGGCTCTCCTCGAAGCGTGCGGTCAGCCAGTCGTCGTCGTGCATCGGTGTGTTCCTTCTCGTGCTGTTCCCGGGCTGGTGCTTCCACCAACCTGTCGTCGCCGGCGACCCGAACGTGACAGCCGTTTTCTCCAGGGATTCCGGGACGATCGCGACGGTAGAGTGCCCAGATGATCGACCCGGTGCTCCTCGCGGTCGACGACGACGTCGACACCCTCCGAGACATCGACGAAACGCTCCGCGACCGCTACGGGCGCCACTACCGCGTCGAGTGCCTGCGGTCACCCCTCGACGCGCGCGACCGGCTGGTGGCGCTGGCCGAGGCCGGGGAGGACGTCGCCATCGTGCTCGCCGGGCAGTGGCTCGACGGCATGACCGGGAGTGATCTTCTCGACGAGACCCGCCGACTCCATCCGCACGCCAAGCGCACGCTGCTGATCCACTGGGGTCAGTGGGGCGACCCGGCGACCGGTGAGGCGATCTTCGACGCCATCGCGCGCGCCCGCATCGATCACTACGTGATCCGCCCCACGCCACCGCCCGACGAGCTGTTCCACCACGCGATCACCGAGATGCTGCTCGAGTGGGCCGAATCGCAGCGCCAGTCGCCGCACACCATCCACATCATCGGCCAATCGTGGGAAGGACGGGCGTACGAGCTGCGCCAGGTGCTCGGGCGGTGCGCGATGCCGCACACGTTCTCGCTCGCCGACTCCCCCGCGGGTCGGGAGCTCGTCGAGCAGACGCATGCCGTCGAGGGTGGGTTCCCGCTCGTGATCTTCCCGGACGGCACCGTGCTGCGCGACCCGACGAACTCCGAGCTGGTGGAGGCGTCGGGTTCACCCGTCGACCCGCGCAGCACCGAGTTCGATCTCGTCATCGTGGGCGCCGGGCCGGCGGGGTTGTCTGCCGCGGTGTACGGCACGTCCGAGGGGTTCAACACGCTGGTCGTCGACCAGGGCGGCATCGGAGGCCAGGCCACATCGAGCTCGTTGATCCGCAACTACCTCGGGTTCCCGCGCGGCGTCAGCGGCCGGCGCCTCGCCCAGTCCGCGCACCAGCAGGCGTGGGTCTTCGGCGCCCAGTTCTCGTTCATGCAGTTCGTCACGATGTTGCGCCGCGACGACGACGGTCTCTCGGTCGACCTGTCCGAGAGCGGGCGCATCCGCGCCCGCGCGGTGTTGCTCGCCACCGGCGCCGAGTACCAGCGCCTCGGCATCCCCGAGCTCGAGGCGCTCAACGGCGCGGGCGTGTACTACGGCGGCACCGGGTCCGAGGCGTCGGTGATGACCGACCGTGAGGTGTTCGTCGCGGGCGGCGCGAACTCCGCCGGCCAGGCCGCCATGCACCTGGCGCGCTACGCCAAGCAGGTCACGCTCGTCGTGCGCGGCGACTCGATCCGGGCGGGCATGTCGCAGTACCTCGTCGGTCAGGTGGAGGCCACGCCCCGGCTCGACGTCAGGGTCAACACCGATGTCGTGGGTGGTGGCGGGACGCGCGGCTCGAGCATCTCGTGCTGCGCAACCGTGCCACCGGCGACGACGAGACCGTGCGCGCCGACGGCCTGTTCGTCATGATCGGCGCGCGGCCCCACACCGGGTGGCTGCCCGACTCGGTCGCGCGCGACGACCAGGGTTTCATCCTCACCGGCTCCGACCTCACCGGGAACGATGCGTGGCCGCTCGAGCGTCCACCGCTCTTGTTGGAGACCAGCATGCCCGGTGTCCTCGCGGCCGGTGACGTGCGCCACACGGCCGTGCGGCGGGTCGCGTCTGCAGTCGGCGAGGGCTCGGTCGCAGTGCAGCTGCTCCACCGCCTGTTCGAGCTCGAACATCTCCACCCGCGGGCGGGTGAAGCCCGCGTCGCTCTGAGCGACGCACGCGCTCCGGCGCCCGATCCGTGCTGAAGGTCGCCCTGCACGGGGTGCTGGCGCGCAAGTTCCGGCTCGCCCTCACCGCGACTGCGGTCCTGCTCGGCGTCATGTTCGTCACCACGACCTACGTGCTGACCGACACGCTCGACGCGTCGTTCACGCGGGTGTTCGAGCAGTCGCTGTCCGATGTCGACGTGGTCGTGCGAGCGGCGCCGGTGCGCGGCGACGACGACCGGGGCCGAATGCCCGAATCCGCCGTCGACCAGGTGCGCGGGATCGACGGCGTGGCGACCGCGAACGGGTTCGTGCAGGGCTACGCACAGCTCGTCGGGCGGGACGGCGGTGCGGTCGACAAGGGCGTGTCCTCGGCCGGCGTGACGTTCGTGGGCGGGCGCGAGCGCGGGCCGATGCTGCTCGTGGAAGACGGGGAGGCTCGCAGCCGCGCACCGCGGGGTGCCGACGAGTTGGTGGTCGACATCGACACCGCGCGCGCCGCCGGGTTCCACGTCGGCGACACCGTCGACGTGCTGTCGGCGGGTCCGCGCCGGACGTTCGACCTGGTGGGCGTGTTCCGGCTCGGCGACGCCGACACCGGTCCGTTCGCGTTCCTCGCCTTCGACCTCCCCACGTCCCAGGAGATCGCGGCGGCCGCCGGCCGACTCGACGCGGTGTACGTGCGCAGCGATCCCGGGGTGTCCGCCGCCGAGCTCCGGCGCTCGCTGCGCGCGGGCCTCGGTCCTGGGTACGACGTGTTGGACCCCGAACAGATCGTGCGCAGCGACAACCAGGACGTCGGCGAGTTCGTCAACCTCCTCACCGGCCTGCTGCTCGGCTTCGCGGCGCTCGGCGTCGTCGTCGGCGCGTTCATCATCTTCAACACCTTCACGATCCTGGTGACCCAGCGCACGCACGAGCTCGGGTTGCTGCGCGCGATGGGGGCATCGCGGCGGCAGGTCATCACGTCGGTCGTCGTGGAAGCGGGCGTCGTCGGCGCGCTCGCGTCCGCCGCGGGCGTGCTGCTCGGCGTGGTGGTCGCGCGACTGCTCATGTCGCTGGTCGACTCCCTCGGGTTCCGCATCCCGAGCGGAAGCGTGGTGGTCCAGCCGCGCACCGTCGTGCTGGCGGTCGTGGTGGGGTTGGTGGTCACCGTGGGCGCCGCGCTCTGGCCCGCGATCCGCGCGTCGCGCATTCCTCCGGTGGCGGCGATCGGGGATCTCCCCGAGGCCCGGGTCGAGACGTTCCGCCGGCGCACGGTCGTCGGGCTCCTGCTGCTGAGCGCGGGGATCCCGGTGCTCCTGGTCGGCATCTCCCGCGCGCAGGAAGCCGAGGACGCGTTGGACGAGCTGCCGTTGGTCGGACTGGGCGCGCTCCTCCTCTTCTTCGGCGTCGTGGTGCTCCTCGCGGTGTTTCGCGCGTCCGCTGGCACGCGGGTTCGGCGTGCCCGTGCGTGCGGCCGCAGGCATCCCCGGTGCGATTGCGCGCGGCAACGCGATGCGCAACCCGCGCCGCACCGCGGCCACCGCCAGCGCGCTGGTGATCGGCCTCGCACTGGTGGCGATGGTCGCCGTGCTCGGGGAGTCGGCCAAGGCGCAGATCGACGCGTCCGACTCCAACGTCCGCGCCGAGCTCGTGCTCGACACCACGCAGTTCACCGGGTTCTCACCCGAGGTCATCGACCGGGTGGAGGCGCTGCCCGAGGTGAAGAGCGCGGTCGGCTTCCACTTCGGGCGGATCCCGATCGAGGGTCAGCGCGAGCGGATCATCGGCATGAACGGCAGCGGCCTCGCCGACGCGTTCGACCTGCAGCTGGAGCCGGGGTCGACGGCGGACATCGGGACCGACGGGATCCTCGTCTCACGTGAGGAGGCGTCGGAGTTCGGCTGGGCGATCGGCGACACCGTCTCGTTGTCGTTCCCCCTCGGCGACCGTGCCGTCCGCGTCGTAGGCGTGTACGGCGCCGACGACGTCTCGTTCGGCTCGCCGGTCTTCGTGTCGCGCGAGCTGTTCCGCACCTCGGTCCCGGAAGCCGACCTCGACTACCGCGCCTACGTGTCGGTCGCGCCGGGTGTCTCCGTGCGCACGGCGAAGGCCGCGGTCGAGCGCGAGATCGGGCGCGACTTCCCGAACATCGAGGTGCAGACCCAGGACGAGGCCCGCGACGCCGAGGCCGACCTGGTCGACCAGTTCCTCGGTGTGCTGGTCGCGCTGCTCTTCCTCTCCGAGGCGATCGCGGTCCTCGGCATCGTGAACACGCTGGCCCTGTCCGTGCACGAGCGCACCCACGAGATCGGGATGTTGCGCGCGGTGGGCATGACCCGTCGGCAGCTGCGCCGGTCGGTGCGCTGGGAGTCGGTGATCATCGCCGCCATCGGAGGCACCGTCGGCCTCGCGCTCGGGCTGGTGTGGGCGTGGGCGTTCACGTCGGCGCTGGAGACCGAGGACCTCTTCCTGCTGCGCGTGCCGCTCGGACGCATCGCCCTCCTCGCGGCCCTCTCGCTGGTGGCCGGAGCGATCGCGGCGGTGATCCCGGCCTGGCGGGCGTCGCGTCTCCAGATCTTCGACGCCATCGGCCGCGAGTGACACACCCTCCAGCCAGTTCCGGAGGGCGGACTAGCGTCGTGGCGTTCACGACAGCAATCGAGGAGACCCGCCATGGCCCGCACGACCACCGTCCCCCTCGCCCACCCCGAGTCCTTCTTCATCGGCGGGTCGTGGGTGGCACCGTCGTCCGACTCGACGATCGACGTGATCGACGCCGGTACCGAAGAGCTGGCCTTCAGCATCGCCGAGGCCCAGGCCGCCGACATGGCCCGTGCGGTCGAGTCCGCCCGCACCGCCTTCGACGAGGGCCCGTGGCCGCAGCTCACCCACGCCGAGCGGGCCGGCTACCTCCGTGCCCTCGGCGCCGCGCTGATGGAGCGCAACGACGCGCTGGCGGAGCTGTGGCCGCGCGAGTCGGGCGTCCTGGCCAGCATGGCCCAGTACTCGGGGATGATGGCCGCGAGCGGTCTCGAGACGTACGCCGCGCTCGCCGACACGTTCGCCTTCGAAGAGCAGGCGCAGCCGTCGGGTCCCGGCTTCGGGTTGTTGGTGCGCGAGCCGGTGGGCGTGGTCGGCGCCATCATCCCGTGGAACGCGCCCGTGCAGCTCATCACCCACAAGATCGGCCCCGCGCTGCTCGCCGGGTGCTCGGTCGTGCTCAAGATGTCGCCGGAAGCGCCCGGTGAGGGCTACGTGTACGCCGAGGCGGCGGAGGCCATCGGTCTCCCGCCCGGTGTGCTCAACGTCGTGACCGCCGACCGCGAGGTGTCGCAGCTGCTGGTCACCGACCCGCGCGTCGACAAGATCACCTTCACCGGTTCCACCGCGGCGGGCCGCAAGATCGCGTCGCTGTGCGGTGAGCGCATCGCCCGCGTCACGCTGGAGCTCGGCGGCAAGTCGGCCGCAGTCGTGCTCGACGACGCCGACGTCGCGTCGGTGGCCGCGTCGATCGCGGGCGCCGAGTGCCTCATGACCGGCCAGGTGTGCTCGTCGCTCACCCGCATCGTCGTCACCCAGAAGAACCACGACGAGATGGTCGAGGCCCTGTCCGCCAGCTTCGCCCAGGTGCAGGTGGGGGACCAGTTCGACGACACGTCGCAGATGGGCCCGCTCGCGATGCAGCGCCAGCGAGACCGCGTCGAGGGCTACATCAAGAAGGGCGTCGACGAGGGTGCCACGCTCGCGGCGGGCGGCGGCCGGCCCAAGCACCTCGAGCGCGGCTGGTTCGTCGAGCCGACGGTGTTCGGCAACGTCGACAACTCGTCCACCATCGCCCAGGAGGAGATCTTCGGCCCGGTGCTGAGCGTGATCCCCGCGGCCGACGAGCAGGACGCGGTGCGCATCGCCAACGACACCATCTACGGGCTCAACTCGTCGGTGTTCACCCCCGACGTCGACCGCGCCCGCCAGGTGGCCGGGCAGATCCGTGCCGGCACGGTGGGGCACAACGGCTTCAAGACCGACTTCGGGATGGCGTTCGGCGGGTTCAAGCAGTCGGGGATCGGTCGTGAGGGTGGCAAGGAAGGCCTCCTGCCGTTCCTCGAGACCAAGACCGTGATTCTCGACGAGGCGCCGGCGGGGTACACCACTTCCACCTGACAGCCGATCTCTCCGAGGAGGAGCGCACGACATGGTGGATCCCGACCGCCCGCCGATCCCGTACATCTACTTCCCGCCCGTCCACGGCATCGAGCTCACCAGCACCGACATCGAGCACGGGCAGCGGATCCCCGATCTGCACCACGCCGACAGCATGGGGATGAGCGGCGACAACGTCTCGCCGCACCTCTCGTGGTCGGGAGTTCCCGACGGTACGCAGTCGCTCGCGGTGACGTGCTTCGATCCCGACGCGCCGACGGGGAGCGGGTTCTGGCACTGGGTGGTGTTCGACCTCCCGGCGTCGACCACCGAGCTTCCTCGCGGCGCGGGCAGCGGTGACCAGGCGGGGCTGCCGTCCGGCGCGATCCACGCCCGCAACGACGGCGGCGGGCTCGGGTACCTCGGCATGGCGCCGCCCGAGGGCCACGGCGATCACCGCTACGTGTTCGCGGTGCACGCCCTGGGGGTCTCGACGCTCGGGATCGACTCGTCGGCGAGCCCGGCCGCCGTGGGCTTCAACATGTTCTTCAACACCTCGGGACGAGGCGTCCTGATCGCCCACTTCGGGCGCTGACGGGCGCGGCGGGACGGAGCGAGCGACGGTGGAGAGGCGGTGGAGAGGCGTCAGCTGCGGAGCTTGGCGATCAGGCGCAGCATCTCCAGGTAGAGCCACACCAACGTGACCATGATCCCGAATGCGCCGTACCACTCCATGTACTTCGGCGCCCCGTTCTTCGACGCCTGCGCGATGAACTCGTAGTCGAGGAAGAGGTTCAGCGACGCGACCACGCAGATCACGACGCTGATGATGATCCCGAACGGGCTCGGGTCGTTCCAGAACGCGACGTCGACGCCGAACAGCGACAGCAGGAACCCGAACAGGTACAGGAAGAAGATCCCGAAGGTGGCACCGATCACCGCCAGCTGGAACTTCCGGGTGACCTTCACGATCCCGAACACGTAGAGCGCGAGGGTGGCGAAGAACACGCCGACGGTCGCCAGGATGGCCTGGAACACGATGCCGTCCCACTGGATCTCGAACGCCTTCGAGATCACGCCGAGGAACACACCCTCGGCGATGGCGTAGAGCGGAGCCAGGATCGGCGACGCCTTCGGCTTGAAGATGCACACCAGGGCGAGGCCGAACCCGACGAAGAGCGCGATCCACGACCAGGCCGGGAAGTCGATGCTCTGGGTCGCGACACCGTTGCTGATGGTGATGGTGGGGTCGGGTGTCTGGGACCAGCCGAAGGCACCGGCCGCGAGCACGATGAGGAACAGGAAGAACGTCTTCGCGAACGCGCCGTTCGCAGTCATGTGGGAGACGCGCGTGGGGGGCGGCGTGCCGGTCGCGTCCGCGTGGGCGAGCGCCACCGGCGCGGCCCAGCCGGCTTCGTCTTCCTTGGAGATGGTCTCGAAGCGCTTGTCGTTGAGCGCGGGGTTGGGCATGATGTCCCTCTTCGTCGGTCCCGACGGGAGCCATCAGCGTACGACAGCGCATGGTCCGGAGGCGTACGCGCGGACCCGCTGACGACAGCCGATTGGCCGGCTTCACTCTGATCGTTCAGGTGACGCCGACGCGCGCCCGGTGGCTCTCGCCCCTGCTCGTCGCCGCGATCGCGCTCGTCGCACCGGTCGCGCTCGACGCGCCCACACCGGCCGGCGCGGCGTCCACGTGCGTCGGCCGAGCGTTCGTCGCCGTGAACGGCGCCGGCGCCGTCTCGGTGCTCGACGTGGCCACCGACACCGTCGTCGGCGCGCCGCTCATGGTCGGCGGCGGGCCCCAGGCGGTCGCCACCTCACCCGACGGGCAGCGGGTGTACGTGACCGACGGCAGTGGAACCACCATGACCGTGCTCGACGCCGCCACCGGCGGCGTGGTCGCAACGGTCGAGGTCGGCCCGTCGGCGGTCGCACTCGCGGTGAGCCCCGACGGGCACACCGCGTACGTCACGCATTTGTTCCTGGGCTCGACCGTGTCCGTCGTCGACCTCGACACGAACACCCTCGACCCGACCCCGATCACGGTCGGGTCCGGCCCCTCGGACGTCGCATTCACCCCCGAGGGCGCGCACGCCTACGTCACGAACTACGACGGCACCACGGTCTCGGTGATCGACACCGCCACCCGCATCGCCACATCCATCACCGTCGGCGCCAACCCGATCTCGGTCGCGGTCAGCCCCGACGGCAGCAAGGTCTACGTGGGCCACGGCGCCCCCGGCGACACGGTGACCGTGATCGACACCGGCACCGACACGGTGGTGGGCGAGATCACCGTCGGCACCAACGTCGGAGCCATCGCGTTCACGCCCGACGGGTCGACCGCCTTCGTGAACGTCTTCGATGCGGGAACCGTCGCCGTCGTCGACGTCGCCACCGACGCCGTGGTCGGCAGCCCGATCACGGTCGGCGCCGGGCCGTCCAAGGTCATCGTGACCTCCGACGGCTCCCGGGCGTACGTGACCAACTCGAACGCGAACCCGGGCACCGTCTCCGCGATCGACGTCGCGACCCGGACCGTGGTGAACACCATCACCGTCGGCCTCAACCCCGAGGGGATCGCCGCCACGCCCCGCACGGCGCCGATCGTGCCGGTCACTCCCGTTGCGCCGGCGCCGGCCGCGCTCGAGGCCGCGCCCCGCTTCACTGGCTGAGCCCCCGAAGGGGCCGTGTACCATCGACCGATGAGCGACCCGCTCGTCCTCGTCGTCGACTTCGGGGCCCAGTACGCGCAGCTGATCGCGCGGGCGCGTGCGCGAGGCGAAGGTCTACAGCGAGATCGTGCCGCACGAGACGCCGGTCGAGGAGCTGCTGGCGCGCCAGCCCGCGGCGGTCGTCCTGTCGGGAGGTCCTGCGAGCGTCTACGCCGACGGCGCGCCGTCGGTCGACCCCGCCCTGTTCGAGGCCGGCGTGCCCGTCTTCGGCATCTGCTACGGGTTCCAGGCCATGGCCGAGGCGCTCGGCGGCACGGTGAAGCGCACCGAGGGGGCCGAGTTCGGCCGCACCACTGCCACCGTCGACCCCGCCGCGGTGCTCTTCGCCGGGCAGCCCGCGAGGCAACCCGTGTGGATGTCGCACCGCGACGCCGTGGTCGTCGCGCCGGCGGGGTTCGCGGTGACCGGTCGCACCGACGGTGCCGAGATCGCCGCGTTCGAGCATCCCGACCGCCGCCTCTACGGCGTGCAGTGGCACCCCGAGGTGCTGCACACCGCGCACGGCCAGACCATGCTCGAGCGCTTCCTGCACACCGGCGCCGGCATTCCGCCGAGCTGGACGACCGCGAACATCATCGACGATGCGATCGTCGACATCCGCGAGCGCGTCGGCGATCACCACGTGCTGTGCGGACTCTCCGGCGGCGTCGACTCCGCCGTCGCCGCTGCGCTCGTGCACCGCGCCGTCGGCGATCAGCTCACCTGCGTGTTCGTCGACCACGGTCTGCTCCGCAAGGGGGAGCGCGAGCAGGTGGAGCGCGACTACGTCGCCGCCACCGGGATCCGTCTCGTCACGGTCGACGCGTCCGAGAAGTTCCTCGGCAAGCTCGCCGGGGTCACCGACCCGGAGGCGAAGCGCAAGATCATCGGCACCGAGTTCATCCGCACCTTCGAAGAGGTGGCGGCGGAGGTCATCGCGGCCGAGGGCCACGACGACGTCGAGTTCCTGGTGCAGGGCACGCTCTATCCCGATGTCGTCGAGTCGGGTGGCGGCACCGGCACCGCCAACATCAAGAGCCATCACAACGTCGGTGGGCTCCCCGACGACCTGCAGTTCGAACTGGTCGAACCGCTGAGGTCGTTGTTCAAGGATGAAGTGCGCGCGGTCGGGCTCGAACTGGGCCTGCCCGAGTCGATGGTGTGGCGCCAGCCGTTCCCCGGTCCGGGGCTCGCGATCCGCATCGTGGGCGCCGTCGACGCGCACCGCCTGCACACCGTGCGGGAGGCCGACGCGATCGCCCGCGAGGAGCTCGAGGCCGCGGGGCTCGAGCGCGACGTCTGGCAGTTCCCGGTGGTGCTGCTCGCCGACGTCCGCTCGGTGGGCGTGCAGGGCGACGGGCGCACCTACGCGCATCCGATCGTGCTGCGCCCGATCACCAGTGAGGACGCCATGACCGCCGACTGGGCGCGCCTTCCCACCGAGGTCCTCGAGCGCATCTCCACCCGCATCACCAACGAGGTGGAAGACGTCAACCGGGTCGTGCTCGACATCTCGAGCAAGCCCCCCGCGACCATCGAGTGGGAGTGAACGCGTCTCTCCCGGGCGACGGGACGGGCGGAGCCCGCGCCTGCCGCTAGCCAGCCGCGAGGAGGCCGCGCACCGCCGCGGTGACCCCGCCGTCGACCCGCAGGTCGCAGCCGCTCACGAACGATGCCGCCGGGCTGGCCAACCACTGGGCGGCGGCGGCGATGTCCTCGGCGGTGCCGATGCGCGGCACCGGTGAGATGTCGAGCATCCCCTGCATCTGCTCGCTCGAACCCTCTTCGAGCTCCTGGCGTCCCATCGGCGTGGAGATGATGCCGGGGCTGATGCTCACGACGCGCCCGCCCGCGCCCCCCACGTCACCGCGGCCTGCTCCACCCGGAGTTGGTTCACCCGCTTGGCCACGCTGTAGGTCGCGCCGAAGTCGCTGAGATCCAGGTCGCCGAGCGCGTCCATGAGGCCGTCGGTCGTCGCCGCGGTCACGGCCCGCTCGAGCTCACGGGGGAGATCGGCCATCGAGCCGGCCATGCTGGCGATGCACACCGCGACGGTGCCTGCGTCGACCACGTCGAGGAACGCGTTGAGCACGTGATCGGTGCCGAGCATGTCGACCTCGAGCACCCGCGCGCCTGTCGCCTGGGTGGGCGAGAGCCCAGCCGTGTGCACGAGCGTGCGCAGCGGCCCGAGGCTGCGCACGGCCTCGACCAACGCGTCGACCGACGACCGGTCGGACACGTCGACCCCTCGACCGGTCACGGTGAACCCGTCGCCGGTGAACTCCTCGACCACCGCGCCGAGCTTCGCCTCGTCGAAGTCGGCGAGCACGAGGTGCGCACCATGGCCGAGGCGACGCGTGGCACGCGACGCCCATCCCACCCACTCCTGTGACCGCGACGACGTCGACCATCTGCTCCCCTCACCTCGGATGTCGTCGGACCCTACGACACCGGTGGTCGGGTGCGCGCGGTGGTCCCGGTAGGGTCTCGGGAATGGGCAGCTCACGTCGATCGTCGTTCCGAACCGTCGTCGTCGCATGCGTCACGCTCGCCGGCCTGGTGCTGGTCGCCACACCCGGAGGTGCGGCGAGCTCCACGGCCGACACCAACCTCCAACGGGCGATCGACGCCATCGTGAAGCGCGCCGACGGGCCGCCCGGGATCGCGGTGGTCGTGCAACGCGGCGCCGAGCCGGCGTTGTTCACCGCAGGGGCGGCTCGCGTGACGACGAACGAGCCGTTCACCCTCACCGACGCCATGCGGCTCGCCAGCGTGGCCAAGGCGTTCAGCGGTGCGGCCGCAGTGTCGGCGGTGGCCGACGGCAAGCTCACGCTCGACGACACCATCGGGAAGGTCCTGCCGACGCAGCCGGCGGCGTGGGCCGACGTGACCCTGGCGCAGCTGATGCAGCACACGAGCGGCATCCCCGACTTCAGCAAGTCACCCGCGTTCCAGGAGGCGGTCGGTGCCTCGCTGGAGGTCGCGCCTCCGCCCGAAGACCTGGTTGCGTACGTCGCCGACCAACCGCTGTCGTTCCCGTCGGGCACCAAGTACCACTACTCGAACTCCGAGAACATCCTCATCGGGCTGATGGTGGCCGCGGTCGACGGCACGCCGTACCCCGACTCGCTGATCGCGCGTGTGTACACGCCGCTCGCGGCTCACCGGTACCAGCCTCCCGACCGGCGTCGAGATGCCAACGCCGTTCGCGCACGGGTACCAGCCCGACCCGCCCAACGCCGACGAAGATGTGAGCGAGGTGATCGCGGCCGGGTGGTCGTGGGCATCGGGTGGAGTCGTGTCGACGCCGCAGGACGCGAACCTGTTCGTGCGCGGCTACGTGTCGGGCAAGCTGACCAATGCGGCGACGTTGGCGAGCCAGTTCCGGTTCCGCGCCGGCTCGTCGGAGCCGCCGGGTCCGGGGACCAACTCGGCCGGGCTCGCGGTCTTCCGGTATCGCACGCGGTGCGGCGTGGTGTTCGGCCACACGGGCAACACACCCGGCTACACGCAGTTCATCGCGTCGACGCGCGACGGCAAGCGGTCGGCAGTGGTGTCGATCAACTCGCAGCTCACGCCCGAGCGGAACGCCAAGCGCTTCGCCGAGCTGCGCAACGTGTACACGCTGGCCGTGTGCGCGGCGCTCGAGGGTTCGTGAGGAGGGGGACATGGAAGACCGTGAGAGCCCGGTCCTGTACCTGGAGATGACCGAGGCGACGCCCGAGGAGTACGCGTGCACGCGCGTGCCGACGTGTGCGCGTGCTCGCGGGGTCGAGCGCGGCGACGTGGTGGCGCAACGTGTACCGCGACCGTCCCGATCTGCCGCGAGAGCTGCCCGAGTTCGACACGCTCGCCGTCTACGAGTGTGCGCCGTCGTTCTCCGCACCGGACACGCCCGACGGTGTCTCCGGCCATCACTTCCTGCGCACGCCCCGTCCGGGTCAGGGCCGGCTCACCGGCAAGCCCACGGTGTCGCTGTCGTTGGTGCTGATCAGCCCGACGACACCCCCGGAGGCACAGGCGTTGCGCGACTGGGGCGATTTCGTGCACATCAACTACATCGTCGAGGCCGGCATCCCCGGCTTCACGATGATCACGCCGTACGAGAACGCCACCGGTGGTGATCCCCGCTACATGCACTTCTACGAGTTCGACGATCCCGAGGCCGAGATCACGTTCAAGCGGATGCGGCCGCGGGTCGAGGCGCGCATCGGCGCGTGGGAGACGCCCGAGTGCCAGGAGTGGGCGATGCATCCCGCGCTCCGGATCATGTACGTCAACTCGTTCGCGCTGGTCGGCGCGAGCTAGGAGCTCACGACGTCGACGACCGCCCCGGTGGCGCGGGTGAGGTCGACGTCGGCGTTGTCCTCCGCGTAGCGGCGGCCCTGCACGTTGAGGAGCTGCACCGACGTCGCGCCGCGGATCGGGAACGGGCCCCAGTGCCAGGTGCCGCGGTGCAGCACGACGGTCTGACCGGGTTCGAGCACGAAGGCGCGGATCGTGTCGAGGTCGGCGGGGCCGCGAACGTCGACGTCGGCCGGGGCGACCGCGACGACGGCGGTGGCGTCGAGCGGCGTGAGCACCTGGGTGTGCGTCTCGTGGCGGTACATCACCGCGCACCGCAGACCACGCCCGGTCGCGTCGACCTCGTCGGTGGTGTGCACGATGGTGTTGAGGTGCGCGTCGTCCCACGCGAAGTGCAGGGTCTGCTCGCCGTCGGCAGGGTCGGTGTCGGGGCGGGGCATCCATCCGAACGGTGCCCACGCGACTTCGGTGACCGGTTCGGCGGGCACGACGTGCACGGGGTCGTCGGTCACGGGGTTCCTCTACGCTTGACGGCATGGACGTGCGCTCGATCGAAGACGTCGCACCGGTCGTCGAGCACAACGGGACGGTACCCGTCTGGTGGCTCGTCTCGCCCCGTGAGATGCAGGACATCACCGCCGGGGGTCACCTCGAACTCGTGAGCGAGTTCGAGGTCGTCGGGCGGGGGCTTCGTCGATCCGCACTCGCATCCCACGCACGAGTTCTATTACGTGACCGTCGGGCCGGGGGCTCATGACCATCGGCGAAGAGACGCGGGAGATCGCGCAGGGTGATCTCGTGCACATCCCGCCCGACGCGGTGCACAGCCTGCGGCCGGTCTCCGACCACGCGCCGATCCACTGCTTCTGCTTCGCGGTGGCTGTCGCCGGCGCGGCCGAGATCGACTACACGAATCACTGACGGCGACCCGGCCGGCGATCTACACGCCCTCCACGAGGGTGGTGTCGAGCCCGAACTCCTCGACGCGTGCTCCCCCGGCGCGCAGGGTCGCGAACAGTGCCGCTTCCTTCGCCGCGCGTGCCGACCGGCTGTGAGCACCGCGTCGAGCTTCGGCGCCGGGCAGGACGACGACGCCGTCGACGTCGCCGACGACCCAGTCGCCCGGCTCGACCGCGACGTCGCCGACGGTGACCGGGCGATCGATGGCGCCGGGTTGCACCTTCGACGCGCCCGTGAGCGCGAGGCCGGTCGAGAACACCGGGAACCCATGGGCCGCGAGCGCGTCGCAGTCGCGCACGCATGCGTCGATGACGAGGCCCGCGATCGCGCGGACCTCCGCGGCGGTGGTGAGCACCTCTCCCCAGTAGCCGTAGTCGCGCTCGCCGCCCATGTCGGCGACCAGCACCGCGCCGGCCGGTGCGCGCGTCACCGCGACATGGATGGCGAGGTTGTCGCCGGGGCTGCACCGCACCGGATATGCGGGTCCGGCGACGCGCGCGCCGCGCCACGCCGGCTTCACCCGCAGGTGCATGCGCCGTGCGCCCGACTCGCCGAGGGTGGCGGCGCCGAGCGCGAGCGCTTCGGCCACCACCGCGTCGTCTGTCACCGTCGGCTCAGCCGACCTTGCGCAGCGTGTTGCGGTCGGTGTGCGAGAGCGGCTCGGGGAACTCGTCCATCTTCAGCATGGTGGTCTCGTCGTACGACCAGCTGCCGTCGTCGTTGAGGGTGATGGTGACGTCGTAGCTGAGCGTCGACGCGTGCTGCGACGAGGTACTTGTTCTCGCCGATCGAGTAGTTCGGGTCGCCGGGCCGCGCCGAGAGCGTGAACGACGTCGCGTCGGCGGCGGCGACGCCACCGGCGAGCACGGTGATGCCCCGGGGCACGACGAAGCCGCGCATGACCTCGTTGGTGGCGGAGTCCCACAGCCAGTAGCCGACCTCGGTGTGGAACGGGTTCTCCTCGCTGCCGCGCCACATCGCCGACTTGTAGTCGAGGCCGTAGAGGTGCTGGTTGCCGTTGTCGACGGGACCGAACGGCTTCAGGGAGAGCTTCTCGAGGTACGGGGTCTGCAGCACCTCGCCCTTCGAGTGCGAGAACGCGGCGTCGAGGCCGCCCTGGTCGGACTCCCAGTCACCTGCCAACGCCGCGAGCGGGACCCCATTCACCGGCCATCTGTGCGGTTGCCTCCCGGATCATGCCGCGAGCTGCCCGCGGCGAGGCCGGCATCCTACCGAGCACTCCTGACGTTCCGGTCACGACGACGCGAACGAGTCGGAGCGATTGGACGCGGCGGGCATCGGGAAGAGCAGGGATGCGGGCACCCCATCTCCGAGGAGTTCACCATGGCAGCCTCCCGTACCGACCCGTCCGGCACGCCCGTCCGCACCCGCTCCCGCTGGTCGTCGGAGGTCGGCCCGGGCATGGTCGTGGGGGTTGTCGGAACCGTCGCGCTGGTGGTGTCGATGTTCATGTCGTGGCAGTCGGGTGGCGTGCATCCGAGCGACATCCCCGCCGCGTTCCTGTGGGATCGCGAGGCGACGGGTGATCCGTCGTTCCTCGCCTACCTGATCCCGCTGGCTGTCGTCATGGGCGTCGGCTCGTTGCTGCGAGGTGGTGCCGGTCTGCGGATCCTCGCGGGTCTGCTCACGATGGTCGTCGTCGGTGTCTACGCGTACCAGCTCCACGAGATCACCGATCAACTCGGTGTGAGCTCGGCGACGCCATCGACTCCGGCTTCTACGTCGCCGCGGTCGCCGGCGTCATCGGATTCGTGAGCGGCTTCCTTCCCACGACAGTCAGGACGTGCCGCGTCCAGTCCGTCGCGTGACTTGCGGCACGTTTGGCGCGTCGGGCATGCGGGCACCACGCCGACATGGAATTCGTCCTCTGGGTCATCGCCGTGATCCTCGTGATCGCCGGCATCGTCTCCCTGCTCCGCGGTGCGGTCCTCGCCGGACTCGCACTGATCGTCGTCGGGTTGCTCGTCGGTCCCGGTGGTGTGAGCGTCTTCACGTGACGCGGCGTCTCCATCCGACGCGTCTTCTTCATTCGACCCAACCGGGGACGTCGCGCATGGCCGCGTCACGGATGCGGCGGCGGTAGTCGACCGGTCGTTCGCCGGTGAGCCGACGGAAGGCGCGGTCGAAGCCGCTGAGGCTCTCGAAGCCGACCGCGGTCGCGGTGTCGAGGATCGAGCGGTCGTGCTCGGCGAGCATGGTCATCGCCCGCAGGACGCGGCTCGTCGTGCGGTACTCGCGCCAGCTCGTGCCGGTCTCGGCCCGGAACGTGCGCCGGAGCGAACGCTCGGAGATGCCGACTGCCGCGCACAGCGACCGCTCGTCGACGTCGGCCAGATGCTCCTGCGTGTGCTGCATGATCGCGGCGACGACGGGACCGCGCTGGTCGGGAGCCGCAGCGGTGCTTCGGCGGTGTCGAGCCAGTCGGCGGTGAGCAACGCGAGCGCGGTGAAGAACGCGTCGGCGGTGGGATCACTCGCCGGCCGGTCGATGCGCCACCGCGCCGCGTAGACGATCATCTCGCGCACCGGCGCGGCCGCCGACAGCACGCGGCACGCGGTCGTCGTGTCCCGACACCATCGACGGCTCGAAGAACACCGCCACCGTCCGGACCTTGCGCAGGGTCGTCTGGTGGGGGAGCCCGGCGGGGATCCACGCCGCCTGCTGGGGCGGCAGGAGGTGGTGCGAGCCGTCGGTCTCGACCTCGGCGACGCCCTCGAACGCGTAGAGGAGCTGGTGCAGCTCGTGGGTGTGCCAGATCGCGACGAGGTCGTCGGCGTCCTCGGGCCATGAACCGGCCCGCACCGGTGACCCGGCGCGCATCACGCGACCGGTGCGGCCTCATCCCTGGCCGCTGAGGCGGCGACCCCCACGACGCGAACTGTAACAGTGTCCGCATGAGCGACCACGACGATCTCGTCCGCGCCTCGTTCGGCCGTCAGGTGGGGCTGTTCTCGGGGCCCGACTCGCCGTTCGTGCGCCGTCCGGCCGGGACCGTGGAGCAGCTCGAGCCACTCGACGACGGACATGCTCGTGCTCGACGTGTGCTGCGGCGCCGCCCACGCGGCCGAGGTGGTGGCACCGCGGGTGCGTCAGGTCGTGGGCGTCGATCTGACGGTCGAGCCTGCTCCGAGCTCGGCGCGGCCCGTCTGGCGGCGGCCGGGGTGCGGCAACGTGTTGTTGCAGGAGGGCAACGCGCAGGCGTTGCCGTTCGTCGCCGGGTCCTTCGACGTCGTGTACTGCTTCGCCTCGTTGCACCACGTCGGTGATCCCGGTACCGCGGTGGCGGAGATGGCCCGCGTCGCGGCACCCGGTGGCCGGATCGTGCTGCAGGACCTCATCGTGCCCGTTCCCGATGCCGCGCGAGCCGCTTCGACGACGTGCACCGTCGCCTCGACCCGTCGCACCGGTGTGGGCACCTCGAAGCCGAGCTCGTCGAGCTGCTGCCCCCGGCGCCGAGCTCACGTACGCGGCGACGACCGAGTCCCGCTTCCCGATCTCGATCGCGTACACCGGGCAGTCCGACGTGGAGGGCGCCGAGGCAGCGCTGCGCGGCGAGCTCGCCGGTGGTCCCGAGACCGGGCTCGAACCCCAGGACGACGACGGCACGCTGACGGTGTCGTTCTGGATGTCGACGTTGCAGGCGACCCTGCCGCCGAGCTGACCGGGAGCGTTACGCTCGCCGCGTGACCGACGGCTCACTCGACGGGGCGCGCGTGCACCTGCGCCCGGCCGCGCGCGACGACATCCCCGCGCTGGTGCGCATCCGCGAGACGCCCGAGGTCTACGCGCACTGGCGCGGCGGCGACGACCTCGCGCGGCGGTGGAGGAGGACTTCGCCGAGGACGGGATCCACCCCTACGTGATCGAGCTCGGCGATGACGTCGTGGGCTGGATCCAGTGGCAGGCGGAGGACGATCCCGACTACCGCCACGCGTCGATCGACATCTACGTCGACCCGGCGGTGCACGGGCAGGGTGTCGGACCCGACGCGGTGGCGACGGTGGCGCACCACCTCTTCACCGACCATGGGCACCACCGGATCGAGATCGATCCCGCCGCGCACAACGACGGCGGCGATCCGCGCGTACACGAAGGTGGGGTTCCGCCCGGTCGGGATCACCCGACGTTCCGAGCGCGGTCCCGACGGCACGTGGCACGACGGTCTGCTGATGGACCTGCTGGCCGACGAGCTCCAGCGCCCCGGCGCCTGACCCGGGGTCCGATTCGGAATTTCTGCGAGGCTGGTGTCGATCCCGACGGTTCGCGTTCGTCGTGGTACCGGAAGCACCGACGAACTGCCGAGGAGGCACCCATGCGTTACGCACTGCTGATCTGCACCGAGGACAAGCGCCAGGCCGAGATGTCGGAAGCCGAGGCCGGCGCCCAGATGGCCGCCTACATGGCGTGGGGCGAGGAGATGGGTGGCCGCGGCGTGCTGCAGGGTGGCGAACGGCTCCGGCCCACGTCGTCGGCGACGACCGTGCGGGTGCGCGAGGACGAGGTGCTCACCTCCGACGGGCCGTTCGCGGAGACCAAGGAGCAGCTGGCCGGCTTCTACCTGGTCGACTGCAAGGACCTCGACGAAGCCATCGAGGTGGCGTCGAAGATCCCTGGTGCCACGCACGGGTCCATCGAGGTGCGTCCCATCTGGGAGATGTAGTGGAGCCGTGGCCGGCGGCTCGGTAGAGGATGCAGTCGCCCGTGTGTTCCGGGACGAGTGGGGGCGCATCGTCGCCACCCTCATCCGGACCACGGGCGACTGGGACCTCGCCGAGGAGTGCACGCAGGACGCGTTCGCGCGGGCGCTCGAACGGTGGCCGCGTGACGGCGTGCCCGCGAATCCCGGCGCCTGGCTGACCACGACCGCGCGCAACCGCGCGCTCGATCGGCTGCGACGCGCGCAGAGCGGTGCGGAGAAGGTGCGGGAGGCCGCTGTCCTCATGACCGACGAGCCACCAGCGATGAACGACGCCAGCGGCGTGACCGACGACCGGCTCCGGCTGATCTTCACCTGCTGCCACCCGGCACTCTCGGTCGAGGCGCAGGTCGCGCTCACCTTGCGCACGCTCGCCGGCCTGACCACCGCCGAGATCGCGCGAGCGTTCCTCGTGCCCGAGCCGACGATGGCGCAACGACTCGTGCGGGCGAAGCGCAAGATCCACGATGCCGGCATCCCGTACCGCGTGCCACCCGCGCACCTGCTGCCGGAACGCACCGCCGCGGTCCTGGCCGTGCTGTACCTGCTGTTCAACGAGGGGTACGCCGCGAGCAGCGGCACCGAGCTCGTGCGCGGGGATCTCGCCGCCGAGGCCATCCGCCTGACGCGCACGCTGAGCGAGCTCATGCCCGACGAGCCCGAGGCCCACGCGCTCCTCGCGCTCATGCTGCTGCACGACGCACGTCGCGGCCGGGCGGACCGACGCCGACGGAAGGTTGGTGCTGCTCGAGGACCAGGACCGCACCACCTGGGATCAGGCCATGATCGAGGAAGGTCAGGCGCAGCTCGACCGCGCGCTCCGCCGGCAGCGACCCGGTCCGTACCAGGTGCAGGCCGCGATCGCCGCGTGCCACGCGACCGTGCCGACGGCACGCGACACCGACTGGCATGAGATCGCGCTCCTCTACGGCGAGCTCGTGCGGATGACCGGGTCGCCGGTCGTCGAGCTCAACCGCGCGGTGGCGGTGGCGATGGCCGACGGACCCCGAGCCGGACTGGTGCTCATCGACACGCTGTCGGATCGCCTCGACGCCTACCAGTACCTCCACGCCGCGCGCGCCGACCTGCTCCGCCGCCTCGGACGTAGAGAAGACGCCGCGGTTGCGTACTCGCGTGCACTCGAGCTCACGACCGCGGCGACCGAACGCGACTACCTGGAACGCCGTCTGGTCGAGTGCACCACCGGGTGACCGGCTAGAGGGCGACGCAGCCCTCGGGGACGACCGCGGGAGGCGGCGGGTCGAGGTCGGCACCTGCATCGGCGTCGGCATCGGCGACGGTCGGGTCGGGGGCGACCGTGGTGGTGGTGGTCGACGTGGTGGATGTGGTGGGGGACGACGTCGTGGTGCGCGCACCCTCGCGCTGCTTGCGGTTCTTGGCCGCCTTCTTGTTGCCGCGCGTGTCGGGCACCGTGCCGGGCGGGCACGGATTGGCGAACTCGACGAGCGAGCGGGGCGTCGCCATCGAGTCGGCGAGGGGCCCGAGCAGCTTCCGCGCCTCCTCCTCGGAGACCTTGGGGAGCCGCCGCAACTCGTTCAGCTCGTTGTCGGTCTGGAGACCGCTCTCCCGCAATTGACGCACGGTCTCGTTCATGACCGCGGTCACGCCGGACTGGCGGGCGACCGCCGCGTTGTACCGCCGGACCGTCTTCTGCAGGTCACCGACCGACGTGAAGTCGACCGCGAGCGCGTTCGGCAGCTGCCCTCGCTTGGCGATGCAGTCCTGCATGCGAGCCGTGAGCACCTTCTGCGAGTTGACCCTGGACGCGGCGACGGGGTCGGGCGGGCCGTCGGGGCGCAGCCAGTGGTTGAGGATGAAGAACGACTTGTCCTTCCCGCCCCGGTTGGGGTTGCAGTTGAACTGCGAGATCGACGTGAAGGTGAACGGCGACTCCTGGGCGACGTCGTACGCACCCAACAGCCACGGATACACGCCAGGGTGCTTCTCGCTCATCACCACGAGCCGTCGCGGTCGCTCGCCCACCTTCTCCTGGGCCTTCGTCTTCGCGGCCACCATGTCGTACAGGCTCGGCCAGCCGATCTGCTTCGGGCTCGGTTTCCACACCCGGTCCCACAGGCCGTTCTCGATGAGCGCCTGCTTGAGGTCCTTCGGCTGCACGTAGTCCTCGATGTCGATGACGACCACATCGGTGAGGTTGCGGGACAGGAACGTGTCGATGTCGTGGAACACCTGCTCCGCCGAGATCGCGCCGAGCTCGCAGAAGTCGTGGCAGAAGTAGATGTCCTGCTTCTTCCCCGATGTGTCGGCCACACCGGTCAGGGCACCGAGCCGGTCGAGCTCGCGCACCGATTCCTCGCCGCGCTCCTTGCGCAGCTGGTCCCGGTTCACGCCCCCCGCGAGGTTGGTGCGCACGAGACCGTTGTCGTCGTAGCCGTAGTACGCGTCGATCATGAGGAAGCGAGCGCCGGCGTTGAGCTGCTCGGGGATCGTGATGGTGTGCTCGGAGCCGAGGAAGTTGTAGGCAGCCGACGACATGGCGTTGTGGCTGGCGGGCCACACGATCTGGTTGAGCGGCTGCGCGGCACAGCTCGATGTAGCCGTTGCAGCCCTGGTTGCTCGGGTTGGCCCGGGGTTCGCTGGTGTTCTGCGCGACGATGCCGACGGCGATGAACGCGGTCAGGCCTGCGGCGACGGCCACCGCGGCGAACACGCCGAACACCTCGCGCTTGTGGAGCCGCGGGATCGAGTGGTCGGTGGCCATCAAACCCGCCGCGCGCAGGCAGACGACCACACCCACGTAGAGCACGAGGACCGCAGCGACGAGCACCGTCAGGCGGAGCAGTTCGAGCGGCAGCGTCACCGCGGCCAGGGCCAGGACCATGAGTCCGACACCGCCGGCGAATCGCCACCGCGGGTGCATGCGCTTCTCGGCGAACCACGCCCGGACCCGTGTCACGCGGTCCCGCAGATCGCCGCCGTCGTGACCCGGAGCGAGGGCGAGGACGAGGCCGAGGACGAAGAACAGTTGGCCCGCGCCGATCAGGCGCCCGACCAGCACCGAGATGAAGCTCGCGACGGCGTCGCCGCGCAGCGGATCGACGTCGGTGCCCGCCACCGTCGCGAACGCGGGAGTGGCGAAGCCGACACCCAAGAGGAGTCCGCCGGCGACCGCCAGTGTGACGCCGACGGTGCGGATGGCGCGAATGCGCTCGCGCGCCTTGACCATCGCGAGGATCATCAGCCCGACGCCGATGAGGAAGACGGGGAGGTAGAGGTCCTCCACCCATCGGGAGGTGCGGAACAGCAGGTCGACCGTGTCGGACTGCGAGATCGACGTCGTGGTGTCGAGCACGTTGGCGGGGAGCTTCTTCGCCAGCGCGGGGTTGATGGTCTGCAGCGCGCTGCGGATGGTGACCGCGGCCTCCTGCGAGTTCACGTCGACGCGCCGCGTGCCGCGTGCCTGGAACACCTGCTCGTGGGCGCGCTGGGCGAAGTCGCGGATCGCTGCTTCGACCGGTGGGGTGGCGACCGCCGCCGCGATGGCATCGGAGACCACCGGGCGGGCGGCGGACACGAAGTTGTTGGTGGGGGCGAGACGCAACGACGCCTGATCGCCGATGTACTCGCGCACCTCGACCCGCTGTGATGTCTTGGCGATCACGTCGGCGAAGCCCTCGGCCTCGAGCACGCGGGTCGAGAGCCACCACCCGAAGGCGCCGGCGACCATCAGGAGCGCGCCGAAGAGCGCGAGCCCCCGCACCACCCAGCGCCCGAAACCCTCCCCGCGAGCCATGAAGGCTGCATTCTTGCAGCCGGCGACGGTCTGACCGGGTCGCGTCAGGCGAGGCGACCGTTCTTTGGGGAAGGTGTCAGGCGGGAGGTGTCAGGCGGAAGGTGTCAGGCGGAAGGTGTCAGGCCGAGGTCGCGGCGCGCACCGTCTCGCGGTCCACGTCGGCGACGACTTCACCGGTGGCGTCGACGTCGTAGAACTCCACGCCGTCGGTCACCACGGCTTCGTCGCCGCCGAGCGACACCGCGATCTTGTTGGCGGCGTTGCGCACGAGGTCGAGCACGATCTCGACGATCTCGGCGTCGGACAGCTCCGCGCGCACCCGCGCCACGAGTGCGTCGTCGATCGCGGAGGGCTGCCAGATCACCGCATCGGCGAGCGCGAGCGCGGCGCGCTGCCGATCGCTGAGCGCGCCGTCGCCGGCATCGGCGGCGAACAGCGCATCGTTGCCGACCGACTCGACCGCCTTGAGGCTGAGGCGCGACTGGCAGATGCGGCAGTCGTGCGCGCGGGCACCGCGAAGGCGCACGAGCTCGGTCGTCACCGGGTCGAGCGCGGTGTCGAGCGCGACGACCCGCATGAACTCCTCGAGCGTGTCCCAGAGATCGCCGTCGGCGGCGTCGGGTGCAGGTCCGTAGGGCGTGGCGAAGAATTGTTCGAGCGCGATGCGACCCCGCTGGAAGACGTCGACCACGTAGAGCGCCTGGACGAAGGCGAAGGTGTCGGCACCCATGGCGTCGCCGAGCGCCGCTCGTTGTGCGTCGGTGGTGCCCGACACGTCGACCACGAATTGCTCGGCGAACGCCACGCACACGTCCGCGCGGGGATCGTCACCGGTGGCGTCGGTGACCGGGCTGCGCTCGAGCTCCGCCGGATGGGAGAGGGCTGACGCCACTGCCACCCGCACCGGGTCGAGCACCTCGGGCGGGACCGTGCCCGCGGCCAGGGCCTCGAGGCGGTCGAAGCAGTCGAAGGCGGCGGGGGAGTGGCCCCGCCACGGCGCGTCGCTCACACCCGGACCGTACTACCGGCCCGCGTCCCCCGCCCCGGCCCGCGCCCGGCGGGAACCGGGAATCACCGCCCTCTCCCCGAGGTTGCCTCACCTGACCGGGGCTTTTCGCGGTCGACCGACGCAACGTGTGAGTGGGGAGAGGACCGATGGTGGACGAGATCGTGGTGGAGACGGTGCCGTTGACCGGAAGCCCGTGGCCGACGGTCGATCCCTTCCTGTTCTGCGTGCACCATGACGACGCCTACCCGGTCGGCAACGGCCGCTTCGGTCCGGACGCCTCACTCGCCGGTCGGGAGATGGGCGCCGACTTCGCCGGTATCGACGGCTGGCGCATGTACCACGGCACCGAAGTGGCCGGCTTCCCGCAGCATCCCCACCGCGGCTTCGAAACCGTGACCTACGTGCGCCGCGGCGTGATCGACCACTCCGACTCGCTCGGCGCCGCGGCGCGCTTCGGTGCGGGCGACACGCAGTGGCTCACCGCTGGCCGCGGGATCGTGCACTCGGAGATGTTCCCGCTCCTCGACGACGACCAGCCCAACCCGCTCGAGCTGTTCCAGATCTGGGTGAACCTGCCCGCGGCGTCGAAGCTGGCCGAGCCGCACTTCTCGATGTTGTGGGCGCGCGACGTCCCCGTCGTCACCGTGCGCGACGACGCCGGACGCGCCGCGACCGTCACCGTGATCGCCGGGGCGCTCGACGGTCATGTGCCGCCGGCTCCGCCGCCCGACTCGTGGGCATCGCGCGCCGAAGCCGACGTCGCCATCTGGCACGTCGCGCTCGACGCCGGCGCAGCGTGGTCGGTGCCGGGAGCGCGCGGCGGTGACACGACGGTGCGGATCCTCTACGTGTACGAGGGCGAGCTGACCGTCGGCGCCACCCGCGTCGCGGCCCCCACCGGCGTCGTGGTGCGAGCGGGGTCCGACGCGCCGCTCGAGGCCGGACCTGCCGGTGCCCAGGTGCTGATGCTGCAGGGCCGCCCGATCGGTGAGCCGGTCGCGCAGTACGGACCGTTCGTGATGAACGAACAGGACGAGATCGTCGAGGCGTTCTCCGACTATCGCGACACCGGCTTCGGTGGCTGGCCGTGGCCGCAGGACGATCCTGTCCACGGCGCGGCGTCGCGCTGGCCGCTTCGCCCGCCACGCCGACGGGCACGAGGACCAGCTCGCCCCTGACCCGGTCGCCGGCGAACCGGTCAGCTGAACAGCTCGATCCGACCGTGCTTCACCACGGCCGCGCCCGTGCACGTCGCTTCGAACGCGAACACTCCCGGACCGGCTGAGGCGCCGGCGTCGTAGACGTCGACGGTGAGGTCCTCGCCCAGGCGGGTGGGCGACGCGAAGCGGACCGCGACCCGACGGACGCGCGACGGATCGCCCCCGGCGATCAAGCCCACTGCGGCTTGCGTGCACATCGCCATCGTGCAGAGGCCGTGGGCGAAGAGGTAGTCGACGCCGGCCTTGCGGGCGGCGTCGAGCTCGAAGTGGTGGGCCGACCAGTCCTTCGACACCTCGGCGTAGCGCGTCGCGGCGTCGACGTCGACGTGCTGCATCACCGAGCCGACGGGGTGCTCGCGCGCGGCTGTCGGGGAAGGCGTGGTCGGGGGGCTCCGGGCCCACGTCGGCGAGCTCGTCGCAGCCCGGGAAGAAGATCGTCCACCAGTGCTCGACCGCGAGAACGTCGTCGGCACCGAACTGCTCCATGCGCAGCACGACGCGGGCGCCCGCTTTGGTGTTGCGCACCGCGAACGGCTGGGAGAACGTCTCGAGCGCCTCGCCCGGCACGAGCGGACGGTGCATGAGCACCTCGTGCTCACCGTGCACACCGTTGCGTCCGCTCTGGTACACGGACTGCGGCACCGCGGCATTGGCGGCCCACTGTGCGTCGAAGATCAAGACCACCGGGAACGTGGCCGGCACCGCGGCACCGGCGACGACCGGAGCGTTCGTGTCGTTGGTCGCCGTCGCGTACTGGTCGATCGCGGCGGGATCGAGCGTTCCCGCGAAGGGCCCGTGTCGCGGCGTGAGGTCGATGTCCGTCATCATGGGCGCGCAGACTACGACGTGCCCGTCACTCGCCGAAGCCGACGACCTCCAGGTCGAGCGGCATCTCGTTCTCGTGGATTCCCGTCGACGCGGACGTGTCGACCGGCGTGACCTGGAACTTCGCGAGGGCCTGTTCGTCGGTGACGACGCCCTCACCGGTGAACTTCGTGAACACGAACGGCAGACCGTTCGAGAGGAGCGGCGACGGCCCGTCCATGACGTGGAAGTGCAGATGCGCACTGTCCGTGTTCCCGGTGTTGCCGAGCAGACCGAGGACCTGCCCCGTCTTCACGGCATCGCCGACCTTCACCTTCAGGCTGCCGGGCTGCATGTGCGCGTAGAAGGTGTAGCGGCCGTGGCCGATGTCGACGACGACGTAGTTGCCACCGGCCGTCTGCACCGTCTGGCCGCTCGGCAGCCGACCCGGGGTCTCGGTGGGCTGGTCGTCCTGGGTCGCGGCGACCTTGCCTGCGGCCGCGGCGTGGATCTCGTCGCCGTAGTAGCCGAAGTTGTCGTTGTTCGAAGGATCTCCCTGTGCGAGTGAGCGGTTGGGTCCGAGCTGTACGAAGTCGATCGCGAAGCGCTCGGCTGCGTGGGCGGTGCCGTTGATCGAGAGCGTGGCGCCGCGGTGCGCGTTGATGGGTTGACAGCAGCCGTTGCCCACCACCCATCCCGAACCGGGAGCGGCGGCTCGAGCACGACCGCCTTCGCGTTGCTGTGGACCTTCACCGGAACGCCGTCGTACTCGATCGTCGATGTCTGGCCCTCGCCGCTGGCCACGGTCATCACGAAGTGGTGCACCAGCTGCTTCGGTACGGACGTCGACGGCTCCAGTTGCACGTCGAAGAACAGGTACCCCGACCCGCCGGGCGGGAACGTGACCCCCTCGGAACCGCCCGCGAGGTTCAGCATCGTGGGCAGGATGTCGGCGTCGATGGTGCCGAGCACTGCGTCGTCCTTCGCGGGGTCGAGCGTCTCGATCGACGTGACCTGGACCGACGAGCGGCTGGCGTTGAGCACCTGCATCTCGTACGCGAGGTGGACCATGCCGTCGGACCCGAGCACCGGATCGGGGCTGGCGAGGGGATGGAACGCGAGCGGCGAGAGCACCGCGCCGTTCGTCTCCTCCGCACCCTCACCGGTCGACTCCGCGCTGGCGGGCACGGCCGCCAGCGCGACCAGCGCCGCCACGGCGAGCGCGCACCACCCGAACCTGCGGGATCGAACCTTCATGTCTGCCCTCCATCGCGCTCGATCACGGGCATCATCGCACGGCGTAGTGTCCGATCGTGCGGGTCGGGTCCACCTCCCTCAGTTCGGCCGGGCATCGAGCCCGGATGCCATCACCGAGGCGGCGCAGCTCGCGGAGCAGCTCGGGTTCGCCGACGTGTGGGTGAGCGACCACATCGCCATCCCCGCGGCGCAGGACTACCCGTCGCCGTACCTCTACGACCCGCTGCTGACGCTCACCTGGGCCGCGGCGGCGACCGAACGCGTCGGCCTCGGCACCAGCGTGCTCGTGGTGCCGCAGCACCCGCCGCTCGCGCTCGCCAACTCGCTGGCCAGCCTCGACGCGTTGTCGGGCGGTCGCCTCACCATCGGCGCCGGTGTCGGGTGGTCCGAGGCCGAGTTCGCCGCGCTCGGCCAGTCGTTCGCCGACCGCGGTCGACGGATGGACGAGATGCTCGACGTGTTGCGGGCGTGCTGGGGTCCCGATCCCGTCGACTTCCACGGCGAGTTCGTGCACCTCGACGCGATGAAGGTGCAGCCGAAGCCCGCGCACCCCATCCCGATCTGGATCGGTGGCCGGAGCGAACCCGCGTTCCGGCGGGCCGCCCGCGCGGCGACGGCTTCCACGCCATCGGTCTCGACCCCGAAGGCGCGGCGCGGGTCGTCGAACGGGTGCGCCGCGAGCGGCCCGAGGAGTCGTTCACCATCTCGCTGCGGACCGGGTGGGACCCACAGGGCATGGACCCCGAAGTCATCCGCCGCGAGCGCGACGAGTTCGAGGCCGCCGGCATCCAGCACGTCGTGAGTGCGCCATGGCGCAACTCGTCCGACGAGTGGATGCGGTCGATGGAGCTCCTCGCGGAACTGGTGCTCGCCCGCTGAACGGCCGAGATCGATCTAGCTGGCGGGAGTCGCCGGCGTCGTCGACAGGTCGGATTGTGAGACCCATCCTGCGTTGAACGCCTCGATGTCGGTTGTCGGTGCGGTGACGGCAGCCGCGCAGTCGACGTCGGCGATAGCGCCGTCGGTGGTGGTGGCCGTCGTGACCTTCTTGATCCCTCGGGGCTCGCCCGTGGGACAGTTCGGGGCGTTGTAGTTGGTGATCGTCGTCGGCGCGGCCTTCGGCTTCTTCACGAGCTCGCGCGGTGCTTCGCGAGCCAGTCGACCGCCAGCTTCGCCGTGTTGTCGTACTGCGGTGCGTCGCCGAGGCCCTGGCTGAACGCCACCGCCGGGATCCCGCGTGTCGCCGCCATGCGCGCGGCGCCGACCGTGCCCGACAGCTCGGTGAAGCCGCCGAGGTTCTGACCCACGTTGATGCCCGACATCACCACGTTGGGCTTCACGCCGAGCTGGTCGAGGGCGGCGGTGACGGTGTCGGCGGGGAAGCCGACCACCGCAGTGGCCTCGTAGCCGCTCGCGGTCGTCGCGGCCGTCGTGGTCAGCGTGCCGGGGGTGGTCTTGCCCCCGGTCCCGCTCTGGTTCTCCGCCGGGGCGACGACGACCACCTTGGTGTTCTTCGCCTTGCTCAGTGCCTGCACGAGTGAGTCGATACCCGGAGCGGCGACGCCGTCGTCGTTGGTGACCAGCACCGTGATCGTCGCGGGCTTCTTCGCCTTGGCGGCCGCCGCGGGCGACGCGCCCGCGGCCGATGCGGTGGCGAGCGCGGAGATGACGAAGACGGCGAACGCGGTCGATCGGACTCGGCTCACGATGGATCTCCCCCCAGAGCAGCTGATGCGAGGCGGACCCTAGCGGCCGTCGTCCGGCGGAGACGCGCGCGGTCCCGTGCCACGGGCGCGACACGGGACCCGGTTCGCTCAGGGCGGTTCAGATGCCCAGACGACCGCGGAGCGCGCTGTACTTGGCCGGCTCCAGCACGGCTTCGGCCAGCATCAGCATCCCCTGGAACATCTCCGGCGGCACGCCGTCGCGGGCTCCCGCGTACAGCTCGGTCTGGTCCTCGATGTTCATCGCCGGGAGCATGAGGACGGCGGACGCCGCCAGCCGCTCGGGGCTGATGCTGGCGACGATCGCGTTGTCGAGCGCCCGCAGGTCCTCGGCCGAGACGTGCTGCGAGAGCATCACCATCACCTCGAACTCCTCGAACTCCTGGTGCCGCAGGTACTCGGAGGTGAACGACGCCAGCCCCAGGTACAGGCGGTGGGTGAGGATGCGGGCCTGCTCGGGACAGGCGCCGGCGGCGCGGTCGGCGAGCACCTCGAGCTCGGCCATCTGCGCCTCGAGCCGCGGGTGGGCGATCGCGATCTCCTCCGCGTACTCGGGGTTGAGGCGCTCGATGATCGGCTGCACGAAGTTGTCCTCGTGCTCGGCGTGCTCCACGAGCATCTGCACCATGTCGGTCCACGCGGCGCCGACGGCCCGCACCGCGTCCTGGTCGTGCGGGTCGACCTGGCCCGCCGACTGGGTCACGGCGAAGAGGCCGGCCCGGATCCCCTTGTGGACGTCGCGGTACATGTCGACGGTGACGGTCTCGAGTGCAGCGGTCTCGACGATGAGCGGGGTGGTCACGATGGTCATGGGTCCCTCCAGGGTCCGGTCGTGCGCCCTCCGGCACACGGTGTCGTTCGTTCGTGTCACCATCGTGCGGGAGCCGCCACCGCCCCGCTCCTGAGAAGCGCGTGAGCGAACGCTAAGAATTCGCTACTTCGTCGTGCCGAACGTCCCGGAGCCCCTGTGATCGAGCCCGAGGTCACCGAATTGATCGAGTCGCCGTGCTCGCTGATCGTCGCGTCGGTGGACGCCGACGGGCTGCCCGACGCGATCCGGGGCTGGGGCGTGGACGTGTTGGGACCGGACCGGGTGCGGGTGCTCCTCGCCGCCGACGCCGACCGCACGCTCGCCAACCTCGCCGACGGTGGGCGCATCGCGCTGACCACCACCCACTTCATCACCGCGGTGTCCTGGCAGCTCAAGGGTGTGGCGACCATGATCGAGGACGCCTCGCCCGCCGAACGCATCCTCTTCGACGCGTACTGCTCCGGCTGCCTGCAGATCCTCAGCGTGGCGCAGGACATGCCGGAAGGGGTGATCGCCCGGTTGATCCCGGCGGACGTCGTCGCCTGCGAGATGGTGGTCGAGCAGGTCTTCGACCAGACGCCGGGCCCCGGCGCGGGTGCGCGGGTCGCGCCGGTGGCGAACTGATGGCCGACGAGCCGCTCGCTCTGCGACTCTCCGACATCTCCCGGTGCTTCGAAGGCCTCGTCCCGGCCGACATCGCGACCGCGTCGGCCGACGGCGTGCCCAACGTGACGCACCTGTCGCGCGTGAACATGCTCGACGACGAGCGGATCGTGCTCTCGAACCAGTTCTTCTCGAAGACGGTGCGCAACCTGGCCGAGAACCCGCGCGTGCGTGATCGTCATCGATCCGGTCACGTACGACAGCTACCGCCTCGTCGTGCAGTACGAGCGCACCGAGCGTCGGGGTCCGATCTTCGAACGTCTGCGGCGCGACGTCGATGCCATCGCCGCGCTCACCGGCATGGAAGGCGTGTTCAAGCTGCGCAGCGCCGACGTGTACCGCCTGTTGGAGCTCGAACTGGTCCACCGCGAAGGTGCACGAAGCACCGGACGCATGACGTGAGCAGCGCCGCGCCTCACGACGAGCGCGTGCTGCAACTGGCGCGGCTGAGCGCTCGCTTGGCGCGCTGCCCCGACCTCGACTCACTCGTCGAGTCGGCGCTCGCGGCCCTCGACGAGCTGTTCGGCTACTCGCACTCGTTGCTGCTGCTCGTCGACGAGTCGGGCGAGCGGCTCTACACCATCGCCAGCCACGGCTACGACGCCGAGGGCGTGGGCAGCGAGGTGCGCCTCGGCGAGGGTGTCGTCGGCATGGTGGCCGAGCGGGCCGAGGCCATGCGGGTCGGGAACCTGCGCCAGATGCTCGCCTACGCGCGGAGCGTGCGGCGGGTCTACGAGGAGCGAGGCGGCGAGGCGCCTGGTCGTGAGATCCCGCTGCCGGGCCTGGCGCGGGCCGAGAGCCAGGTGGCGGCGCCCGCGATGGTGCTCGGGCAACTGGTGGGTGTGCTCGCGATCGAGAGCGAGACCCGGCTCGCCTTCGGGGTCGAGGACGAAGCCCTCCTCGCCGTCGTCGCGACCCTGGTGGCGAGCGCCATCGAGATCGACTGGGCGAACGAACGAGCCGCGACCGAAGCGAGCACCGGCGAGGTCGCGTCGCGCGCCGACGGTGGCGCCACCGAATCCCGCCACCACCGCGTGCGGTTCTTCGCCGTCGACGGCAGCGCGTTCCTCGACGGCGACTACCTCATCAAAGGGGTGGCCGGACGAGTCCTCTGGGTGCTGCTCGATCATCACGCCCGCGAGGGCGTACCGAGTTCACCAACAAGGAGGTGCGCCTCGACCCGTCGCTCGAGCTCCCCGAGTTCCGCGACAACCTCGAGAGCCGCCTCATCCTGCTCAAGCGCCGCCTCGACGAACGCGACGCGCCCATCCGCATCGAAAAGACCGGAAGGGGTAGGTTCCGCCTCCTCGTCGACGGCGAGCTCCGGCTGGAAGAGGTGGAGGCCGATCGATGAGCGCATCCTTCGAGCACGACCGGAAGACGGATCGCGAGCTTCGGCTCGCCGACGGCCGGACGATGACCTGGGCGGAGTTCGGCGCGCCCGATGGGGTGCCGGTGCTCAGTTGCCACGGTGGGCTGCTGTGCCGCTTCGACGTGGAGCCGTGCGCGGCGGAGTTCGCCGCGGCGGGACTGCGGGTGGTGTCGCCCGACCGACCGGGCGTGGGGGGTTCCGACCGCAAGCCGGGCCGGTCCACCCGCGACTGGGTCGACGACGCGCGTGAGCTGCTCGACGCGCTGGAGATCGAGCGCTGCGCGGTCATGGGCTGGTCACTGGGCGGCCGGTCCGCGGCCGCGGTGGCGGCGGGCCTCGGCGACCGGGTGACGCGCGCGGCGATCGTCGCCGGCTGTCCGCCGCTCGACGACCACGCGCGGTTCGCGCAGCTCAACCGGCTCGACCGGACCCTGGCGAAGCTCTCGAAGCGGGCGGCACCGGTGGCCGCGTCGCGTTCACGTTGTCGGCGCGCATCGGGCGTCGTTCGCCTTTGCGGCTCGCCAAGTACGAGGCCAAGCACTCACCCGCCGCCGACGCCACGGTGATCCGTGACCACGGCGAGTGGCTCGGGTTCGCGATGGGCGAGGGTGGGCGGAACGGCGCCGGGATGGTCGACGAGTACCGGGCGTTCGTCGGAGCATGGGGCTTCGCGCTCGGTGACATCGCGGTCCCGACGCGCGTCACCAGGGCACCGCCGACCAACTGGTGCCGCCGGGCTGGGCGAAGGACCTCACCGTCGGGATCGCCGGCGCCGAGCTGACCGAGTACCCCGACGAGGGCCACATGGTCGGCATCTCGCGCCGGGTCGAGATCGCACGCGCCCTGATCTGATCGATCGGGGCCCGCCGCTCAGACCTGGCCCGGGTGTCGGATCTCGGTGTCGAGAGCACCCTGGGCGGCGCCGGAGCCGGCACGCCCACCGCCGCGCCCCGCAACACGAACGCTACCGCGACCGCGGCGCACGCCCCGGCGAGGGGCCCGGCGACGTACACCCAATACGACGGGAAGTTCGCCGCGACCACATCCGGTCCGAAGGTGCGCGCCGGGTTCATCGACGCTCCGGAGATCGGGCTCCCCCACAGTCCGGCCAGGGCGATGTAGCTGCCGACCCCGAGCGCGCCGATGACGCCGAGGTTCTGGGCGCCCGACGCGGTGCCGAGGATCACGCTGACGAGGCCGAAGGTCAGGATCAGCTCCATCCAGAACGCGTCCCCGACGAGAAGCCTCCGGCGGGGGCGTTGCCGCCGTAGGACGCGGACACGTGCACGACGGCCTGGAGGAACCACGCCGCGAGCGCAGCACCACCGAGCTGCATCACGATGTACCCGGGCACCCGCAACCACGGGAAGTCACGACGCAGCGCGAACGCGACGCTCACCGCGGGGTTGAGGTGCGCGCCCGACACCTTGCCCATGAACAGGATGATCGCCAGCACCATGAGGCCCGGCGCGACGACGGCGGCGGTGCGGCTGATCGTGTCCGGGAACGCCTGGCCCATCATGCCGCCGCCCGCCGCGACGAGCACGAGGAAGAACGTGCCGAGCAGTTCCGAGAACAGCCGTCGCCATTCCTGGCGGGGATCGTCGAAGTTCTGGAAGACTGCCTCGAGCGAGTCGAGCGAGTCTCCCGGATGGAGCAGCGTGAGCGACACCGGTGGCGCGAGCCCCGGGTCGGGGCGGGATCGGATTCGGCGTTCATCTCGTCGTCCTCTCTCCGAGCGGTTCCCGTCGATCCTCCGCGAACCGCGGCCGCCGGGAAACCCCCGAAAGGGGTGATCTCGTCGCCGACGCGCCTCAGGCGCCGGCGACGCGGAAGCCGGGGTTGCCGGTGGAGCTGTCGGGTTGGGTCGCGTAGCGGGCCGACACGCGATAGCGGCGGCAGTAGGAGAGGTGGCACAGGTACGAGCCGCCGCGCTGACGCGGTGTTCGCCGGTCGCCGGCCCGCGAGGGTTCAGCGCGTCGCCGTGCGCGTAGGCGTCGACGGCGAACCAGTCGGCGCACCACTCCCACACGTTGCCGGTCACGTTGTGCAGCCCGAGGTCGTTCGGCGGGAACGCGTCGACCGGTGCGGTGCCGACGAAGCCGTCGGCGCCGGTGTTGCGGCCGGGGAACGTCCCCTGGAACACGTTCATGCGGTGCTCGCCGTCGGGTTCGAGGTCGTCGCCCCAGGGGAAGGCGGTGCCGGCGCGCCCTCCGCGGGCCGCGCGCTCCCACTCTGCCTCCGTCGGCAGGCGGGTCCCGGTCCAGCGGCAGTACGCGACCGCATCGAGCCACGACACGTGCACGACCGGGTGGTCGGCGCGCTCGTCGACGTCCGACTGCGGACCCTCGGGGTGCCGCCAGTCGGCGCCGTGCACCTGCCGCCACCACTCGGCGCCGACGACCGCGCGGGTGTCGGGGAAGCCGTCGGGGAGCAGGCCGCCGAAGACGAACGACCAGCCGTGGCGCTCGGCGTCGGTGACCCAGCCGGTGGCGTCGACGAACCGGGCGAACGGCGTCGTTGGTGACCGCGAAGCGGTCGATGCGGAACCCGTCGAGCGTCACGTCGTGCACGGGGCCTTCGCCGTCGCCCGGATACGCCCACACCGATTCGTCGCCCATGCGGAACGAGCCTGCGGCCACGTCGACCAACGTGGCCGGGTGGTCGCCCGCGCCGGCCGGCACCGCGTCGAGTGCAAGGCCGGGGGCACCGCCGTGGCGTTCGTCACCCGGTGCGCAACACGGGCCGTCCATGCGCCGAGCGTACCGGCGCGCTCCGTATGATCTGCCCGCCATGCCCGAGCCCGTGCACGTCCACGTCCCCCACGAGCTCGCCGAGCCCGGTCCGCGGACGTCGACCGTGCGAGCGCTGGCTGGAGATCGCGGCGGCACTGCTGCTCTCACTGGCGACGCTCGGCATCGCGTGGAGTGGGTACCAGGCCGCGAAGTGGAGTGGGTTGCAGGCGCGTCGATACACGCAGGCGAGCAGCGCGCGGAGCCTGGCGAACCAAGCGGCGACCCTTGCGGGGGAGGACCGCACGCAGGATCTCCTCAACTTCAACCGCTGGCTCGAGGCGGCCGTCGCGGGTGACGGCGAGGTCGCGGACCTCTACGAGCGAAGGTTCCGCAACGAGTTCCGTCCCGCGTTCGAGGCCTGGCTCGCCGACGATCCGTTGGACAACGCGGACGCGATCCCGAGTCCGCTCCGTCGAGCAGGACTACAAGCTTGCCAACACGGAGAAGGCGAGCAAGCTCGAGCGGGTGGGCGATCTGCGCTTCGAAGAAGGCAAGGCGGCCACCGAGCACGCCGACGATTACGTCTTCGTCACCGTGTTCTTCGCAATCGTGCTGTTCTTCGCCGGGATCTCGTTGCGCTTCACGTGGTTCCCGATGCGCGTGCTCATCATGGGCCTCGGCACCGTGATCCTCGCCTACGGCGGGCTCCGGCTGCTCAGCTTGCCGACCCACTGACGGCTGCATCAGGACGCGAGCGCGAACACCGCGTCGACGACGACCAGCACCCCGAGGATGGTCACCGGGTAGACGGTGAGCGGTCGCTTGTGCTCCGAGAGCCAGTGCTCGACGTCGAGCATCCACTGCTCGCCCTGGGCACCGAACACGATCGCGAGGACGACCGGCACGGTCACGAGGGCGGTTGCGATCACCACGTACGCGACCGTCAGGCTGAACGCATAGACCGCGCCGATGTTGCCGCCGGCGATCGTCGCGGTGACGAGCACGGTCAGGCCCAGTCGCTTGGGGCCCAGCGCGAGCACGGCACCGGCGCCGAACACAGAGGGAAGGTTCAGGTGCTCGAGGCGCGCGAGCACGACCTTCGTGCGTGAGTCGGGCTTCGCCGGTGCATCCGGTGGTCGGAACCACACCACCCCGCCCAGCACGAGCAGCGCGACCCCGAGTGCGAGCTCGAGGACGGCCCGAGCAGTCTCGTGCGCGTGGTGGCCGACCGGCATGGTCGCGGAGCCGAGCGTGTAGGCCAACGCGGACAGCACGGCCTGGCCGAGGACGACCCCGACTGCGAACGCGAGCGCGTTCCACCGACCTCCCCGGCTGCCCAGCACGACGAGCGTGGCGCCGAGGGCCACCGGGCTCGCCAGCGCGACGAAGCCGTAGAGGAGGACCTGGAGAGGGACGGAGTTCACGGCGGGCGTCGGGCGCCGACTGGCCTACGCGTAGCCCTTGGCGCGCAGCCAGCGCAGCGTGAAGAATCCGAAGATGGGCGGGATCAGGAACGTGACGAAGCGGAAGAGGAGCACACTGGCGAGCGCCGGTGCGGCCGGGATCCCGAACGAGGTGAGGCCGGCCGTGAGTGCGGCCTCGGTGACGCCGATGCCCCCGGGGACCGGCGCGACGTTGCCGACCATGCCCGCGCCAACTTGCACGACGATGAGCTGGGCGAAGTCGAGGTGCTGGTCGAACGCGAGCATGCAGACCCCGAGGATCAACGGGTAGATGAGGTTGCCGGCGGTGTCGCCGCCGATCAGTTGCATCGCCTTCCTCGGGTTGCGCACCACGGCCCAGATGTCGGTCGCGGCGCGCTTGACCGCGGGCACGACCTTGTTCTTGATCTTGGGGATGAAGAGGACGACGCCCACGAGCGCGGCGATGATCGCGATGGCCAGCAGGGTGGTGCTGCTCGACGAGTCGCTGCTGCTGCTCGTGTCGACCGCGGTCGCGGTGATCGCCGCCGCGGACAAGAACAGGATCATCTGGATCGCGCCGCCGACGCCGGTGCTGAGCACCATGGCGCTGCCCGCCGACGCCACCGGAACGTCCTGCTTGTGGAGGTAGTCGATCTGCAGCGCCGTCCCGCCGATGCCGTTGGGTGTGATCAGGTTGAGGAAGCTGCACGCGAGCTGGGTCAAGACGGTGGGGACGAACGGGAGGTTCTTGTTCACGCAGCCCATGAGCGCGGTCGCCCACGAGGTCGGGACCAGCGGGTACATGACGAGGGCGAGGACCGCCCACGCCCAGGTGGCGTTCTCGAACTCGCCCTTGACCGACGACCAGTCGATGCCCTCCATGCTGTGGAAGGCGATGCCGACGGCGAAGAGGACACCGATCAGCATCCCGATGTTCAGCAGGCTGAGCCGCTTGATCTTGAGCGGCGGGACGTCCTCCACGCCCGTCGCCGTCGCCAGTTCACCGCGCAGCGTCTTGAGCGCCTTGCCCTGGTGCTTGACCCCCTTGGTGAGCCCCGCGGGCAGGGCAGCAGGCTGCACGACCGGGATGATCGCCGCCGCTCGCTCCTTGCCGAGCGCGTCGACCACCGACGCAACGGCGCGCTCGTCGCCCACGAGCTGGGCGCTGAGCACGAGGAGCGCAGCGTCGTCGCGATGCACCCAGTACTGCTCACCACTCGCGTCGGCCGAACTGAAGTCGTCGAACGCCACGTCGTCCGTGTCGCTGACGATGACGCGGAGGCCGTCGAGGTTGCCGTGGGCGATCCCTGCGTTGTGCAATGCGTCGAGTTGGTGCCACGCGGCGCCGAGGACCGCGTCGGTGACGCGCTCGGGCGCGAGTGAGCCGAGGGACGCGCCGTCGGGAGGAGTGGTGACGAGCACTGCCGCCTCGGCGCCGCCCGCGCCCGTGCGCACGAGTCGCGCTGCGTGCACGTCGGCGCGTTCCGCGAGCATGAGCGTGAAGCCGATGTGCTCGACCTGTTGGATGCGGCTGCCGAACACGGGCACGCCGGGGTCGTGGTACATCGCCTTGTGCCACAGCTTCGAGGCGATGCGGGCATCGCGCTGGTCGCGGCCGAACGCGTCGACCCGCAGGTGCTCACCGGACGCAAGCTCGACGTCCATCACCGCCGCGCGCTGGATCGTCTCCACCGCGGGCGCGATGGCCACGACGTCGTACCCCAGGTCGGTGAGCGCGGCGCGGACCTCGGCGACCGACGGCTGACCGCCCGGTGCGCCGAGCACCACCCGAACGAGCGCCGCGATCCCGAACCCGACGAGCAGGCCGCCGATGACGTCGGACGGGAAGCCGGCGCCGAGGTACATCGCAGCCGTGCACACCAGCAGGATGACGATGACGAAGAGGCGTCGCAGCGGGCGGACGATGAACGGGGCAATGCCGAACGCGAGTGCGGTGATCGCGGCGACGTTGGCCACCGGGTACACCGGGCCGTCGCCGATGCGGACCGCCACTCCGAGCCCGTTGATCGGGTGGCTGCCCAGCAGGTCGTTGAGCAGGAGCGACAATCCCCACGCGCCGGCCCCCGCGAGCACGGCGTACACCGCGACGCGGAACTGCCGCAGCACCAGCAGCACGAGCGCGACTGCCAGCACGGCCCAGATCGACCCCAGCGCGTAGACGCCCTTGGCCAGGCCGACCATGTTCCCGGAGAGGTCGTTGAGGGTCCGGAACAGGTTGACGTTGACCGTCGACTGGGTCTGTGCCCAGAAGCCGACGAGGAGGGCGAGGATCGCGCTGACGACGAGCAACGCGACGTCGGACGGCCGGCGTCGTGCCCGCTCGTCGGTGTCGCGGATCCAGCTCACGCGTCGACGGCGTTGTCGTCAGTGTCTTCCGCTTGGTACCGGTTGAGCAGCTCGAGCTCGCCGTCGTGCTTCGGGAACAGGAAGAACACGAGCGCCGCGCCGAGGACGATCGCGATCAGTCCGGCGAGGTAGGCCCAGTCGGCGCCGTCGAGGAACGACGTCTGCGCGGCGGCGATGATCTGCTTCGAGTACTGCGGATACTGCGCCGCGGTGTTCGCCGCGCTGGAGAACGACTTCGTGAGTTCCGACTGGACGTTCGTGCTCACGCTGCTGCGTTCGGCGATCCGGCGATGAGCTTGGTGAACGCGGCGGCGTACCCGGCGGTGAGCAGCGCACCCAGGAGCGACTGCATGATCGCCCCGCCGAGGTCGCGCTGGAGGTCGGCGGTGGCCGATGCCATCCCGGCGCGTCGCACCGGCACTGAACCGGTCAGCGAGTGCGACGCCGGTGTGCCCGCGAAGTCCCACACCGGCTCCGACGAAGGCGTACGCCAGCCCTACCTGCCAGTACGGGCTGCCGGTGTCCCACAGCGTGAGCATGGCGAGGAACCCGAGGAAGCAGCAGACGTAGCCGCAGAGCAGGGTGAACCTCGAACCACGGGCCTCGATCGAGCTTGGCCGAGCGCGGCGCCACGATGACCATCAGGATCACCGCGGGCAGGATGGCGGCCCCGGCCTCGAGCGTGTCGTAGCCGAGCACGTTCTGAAGGAACTGCTGACCGATGAACATCGCCGCCATGAGCGAGCCGAACACGATGATCCCGGCGACCGCGGCGACCCAGAAGATGCGTCGCGCCGGCGATGTCGAGGTCGTAGAGCGGGTTGCGCGCACGGCGTCTGGCGGATCACGAACGCGGCGGCGGCCGCCGCGGCAATCACGACCCAGACCGATCGCGAGCGTGCCCTTGTCGGGAACTGCGGCGAAGTTGATGCCCAGGATCAGCGCGCCGACCATCAGCGCGGAGAGCACGCCCCCGAGGTTGTCGACCGGGTCGGTCGCCTCGTTCACGTGGCTGGGGACGAACTTCAGGGCCATGACAGCGCCACGACCGCGAGCGGCAGCGTGACGAGGAACACCGAGCCCCACCAGAAGTACTCGAGCAGGGCGCCCGCGATCAGCGGGCCGAGGGCCGAGATGCCGCCGCCGATCGCCGACCAGGCCGCGATCGACTTGGTCCGCGATTGTCCCGGACCAGAGTGCGGTGATGAGCGCGAGCGTCGTGGGGAAGGCCATGCCGGCCGAGAGCCCTCCGAGGACGCGGGCGGCCGCGAGCACGCCGTCGGTGGGTGCGTACGCGGCGAGCAGGCACGCCGGGATCGACAGCAGCACGCCACCGATCAGCATCATCTTGCGGCCGTACCGGTCGCCCAGCGCGCCGAGGTAGAGCACGGACGCCGCCAGACCGAACGAGTAGCCCGACCGCGATCAGGTTGAGGGTGGTCTGCGACGAGTCGAACGCCTGGCCGATGTCGGGCAGCGCGACGTTGGCGACCGAGAGGTTGAGGTTGGCGACCGAGGCGACGAGGATCAGCGCAAGGAGGACGAGCTTCGAGTTCGCCGGCGACGAATCCGTCTCCCCTCCGGTCGCCGGCCCCGCGCCGGACTCGCTCTGCATGGCGCGAACCATATCGGGATGTGCACCCTGTCGTGATCACCCGATCTGGGGGATGCGCCGAGGATCGACCGTGGGCCGGCGGGCCGCGCGGGCGTCCGGATCGGGTTGAATGGCCGCTGTGCTGGCGCAGGGGACCGAGGGAGGGGCGGTGGGGTTCGGCGCGTGCGCCGGCCTCGTCGACCGCCCGCGCCTCGTCGACGACCTGACCGCGGCCGCCGACGTCCCCGTGGTGCTGGTCGTCGCGGCGGGGGGCTTCGGCAAGACCACGCTGGTGTCGCAATGGCTCGGTGGCGATCATCGATCGGTGGCGTGGCTGACGGCGACGCGCCAGCACGACGACCCCGCGGTCCTGCTCGCTGACGTCGTGCGCGTGCTCGACGCCTTCGAGCCGCTCGAGCCGCGCGCCAAGCAGCAACTGGCCGCGGTGTCGATCGACTTCACCAGCGTGCTCGTGCCCCGCCTCGAACGCACGATCGCGGAGCGGGCACGCCCCTTCGTGTTCGTCGTCGACGACGCCCATCGTCTGCGGAGCCGGTCGGCGTGGGCGTTGCTGCAGGCGTTCGCCGACTGCGTCCCGCCCGGATCCCAGCTCGTCGTCGTGAGCCGCGCCGAACCGGTGCTCGCGCTCGCCCGGATGCGCGCCGACCGACGGGTGCACACGGTGTCGACCGCCGCCCTGGCGATGGATCGCGCCGAAGCGGGCGCCCTGGTGACAGCCGCCGGGTTGACGCTCCCGACGCCCGAGATCGACGGGCTCCGTGACCGTACGGAGGGCTGGCCCGTCGGTCTCTATCTCGCGACCCTCGCCATCGCCGACGCCGCCGATCCCGTCGAGGCCGCGAGGGCCTTCGCCGGCGACGACCGGATGGTCGTCGACTACGTACGCGAGGAACTGCTCGAGTTCCTGCCGCGACGCACGCGCGAGTTCCTGCTCGAAGCGTCGATCTTCGACGAGATGGACGCAGTGGTGTGTGACGCGGTGCTCGAGCGCGACGACTCGGCCGCGTTGCTCGAGGAAGTTGCCGACAAGGTCCAGCTGCTGATCCCGCTCGACCGGCGGGGCGAGGTGTTCCGCATGCACCAGCTCCTGCGGGACACGCTCCGGGTCGAGCTGGCCCGTCGGCGACCGGATCGCGAGGGCGAGCTCCTCGCTCGCGTGGCCGACTGGTACGTGTCGCACGGCGACTTCGACCGCACCGTCGAGCTGCTGCACGCGCTGGGCGACACGACCCGGGCGGAGGCGACGATCTGGCGCGGCACGCCGTTGTACACGGGTGGAGGCAGGACCGCGACGGTCGAGCGGTGGTTGGACCACTACACCCACGACCAGATCGCGAGCCGCCCGGCCCTCGCCGTCGCCCGGGCCTGGTGCGCGGTCACGACCGGCGACATGCCGTCACTCCGATACTGGGCCGGCGTCGCCAGCGACTTCCCCGACGGCGAGACCCTGCCGGACGGCACGCCGATGTCGTCCGCGGCCGCGTTGCTGCGGGCCGTCGTCGGCGGCGACGGCATCGAAGCGATGCGAGCCGACGCCGCGCTCGCCTATGACCTCGACGGACCCAGGAGCCCGTTCCGCAGCATCGCCCGGTACCTCGAAGGGAGCTCGCTGCGGATCCAGGGACGCCGCGCCGAAGCACGCGACCGCCTCGAGGAGGGCGAGGCCATCGGGGCGCAGCTCGTCCCCGCCGGACAGGCCCACTGCCTCTCCCAGCTCGCGGCCTTGGCCCTCGAGGAGAACGACTGGGACCTCGCGACGAGGTTGATCGAACGCTACGCCGCGATCGTCGATCGGTTCGGATTGCGCGAGCGTCCCGCGCGAGGGTGCCTCATTCGCCATCGCCGCGCTCGTGCACGCGCGATCCGGTGACGCGACGGAGGCGCGTGCCGACGCCAAGCATGCGCTGTTCCTCGTGTCGATGCTCTCGACGGTGGCGCCGTGGATCACGGTCGAGTCGCGGATCTTCCTCGCCCGCACCTTCCTGCTCCTGGGCGACGTCGGCATGGCCCGCGTGCTGGCGCGGGAAGCCGACGAGCTGATGGCACTCGTGCCCGACGGTGAACCGCTCCGGAACCGACTCGCGGTGCTCGAGCAGACCATGAATTCGCAGCAGGTGCCGCTCGGAGTGCTCGCCACGCCCCTGACGCCGGCAGAGCTGCGGGTGCTGCGGTATCTGCCCACGCACCTCACCTTCGCCGCCATCGCCGACGAGCTCTTCGTGTCCCGGAACACGGTGAAGTCGCAGGCGGTCTCGGTCTACCGCAAGCTCGATGTGAGCTCGCGAGGCCCGGCGGTGGAAGCGGCCCGGGCGCTGGGGCTGCTCGAGGAGTGAGGCATCACCCGGTGCGGGTGAGGTCCCTCGGCGCCACACGCGCCAGGATGGGTGGATGACCACCACTCGTCCCAACCCGCCGATCGTGCACCTCGATCCCGAGCAACGCGCCGGCATCGGCCGGGCGGCACGCGCCGCGGTGCGCCGGTCGTCGCACGCGGAGTGGGCACCCGCGCCCGATCGCGCCGATCCGTTCACCCTGTTGAGCGCTCAGGAGGTCACCCGCGTCCCCGACCTGGTGCCGGTCCGCCACGAGCGGATGATGGTGTCGCCGTTCACCTTCTACCGCGGCGCCGCGGTCATCATGGCCGCCGACCTCGGGTCGCAACCCGACAGCGGGTTGCGGGTCCAGGCGTGCGGGGATGCCCACCTCGCCAACTTCGGCGGGTTCGCGTCGCCCGAGCGTGCGTTGCAGTTCGACATCAACGACTTCGACGAGACGAGCCACGGGCCCTTCGAGTGGGACGTCAAGCGACTCGTGACCAGCTTCGAGATCGCGGCGCGGTCGTTGTCGTTCACGCAGAAGGAGAAGCGCTCGATCGTCAACACCGTCGTGCGCTGCTACCGCGACGCGATGGCGCAGTTCGCCCCCATGACCAACCTCGACGTCTGGTACGCGCACCTCGACGTGGAGAAGGTGTTCGACGAGTTCCGCAGCCGGGCGACGCCCGAGGACCTCAAGCGCTTCGAGAAGAACCTGGTCAAGGCGCAGTCGAAGGACAACCTGAAGGCGTTCAACAAGCTCACCGAGCAGGTCGACGGTGAGCACCGGATCAAGAGCGATCCGCCGCTGATCGTCTCGCTGGGCGATCTCTTCCACGATGATGCCGAGGACCAGCTGCGCGCCTGGCTGGCCGAGCGGCTGCGCTCGTACCGCAAGTCGCTCCAGCCCGACCGACGCCACCTGTTGGAGTCGTACCGGCTGGTCGACTTCGGTCGAAAGGTCGTGGGGGTCGGCAGTGTCGGCACCCGGTGCTGGATCGCGCTGATGCTCGGTCGCGACGACGCGGATCCGCTGTTCCTGCAGATCAAGGAGGCCGAAGCATCCGTGCTCGAGCCCTACGCGGGGCGCAGCGGTTTCGCCAACCACGGGCAGCGCGTCGTCGAGGGCCAACGCCTCCTCCAGGCGTCCAGCGACATCATGCTCGGCTGGATCCGCACCGTCGGCCTCGACGGCGTGGAGCGCGACTACTACGTGCGTCAGCTCTGGGACTGGAAGTTCTCGGCCGACATCGACGCGATGGCGCCGGCGACCCTCGCCATCTACGCCCGTCTGTGCGGGTGGACGCTCGCGCGGGCCACGCCCGTTCCGGCGACCGCATCGCGATCGCCGCCTACCTGGGCTCGGGCGAGTCGTTCGACAAGGCGATCAGCGAATTCGCGGTGGCCTACGCCGATCAGAACGATCGCGACTACGCAACGGTCGCGGAGCACATGAAGGCGGCGACGAGCGCGCCGGCTGTGGAAAGCTGACACGGACAACCCCGGGAGGGTCAACGTGTTGTACGCGACGTCGTGACGAGCGCACTCGCCTGGGTGCTGGCGGTGAACCCGGTGCCCTGGGCCCGGGCGCAGATGGCGTTCACGCTCGCGTTCCACATCGTCCTCGTCCCGCTCGGCGTCGCGTGGGGGTTCATCACGCTCGTCGCGAACTACCGAGCGGTGAAGCACGACGACGCCGACGCGCTCCTCCTCGCGCAACGCTGGTCGAAGTACATGGCGGTCACGTTCGCGGTGGGCGCGGTGACCGGCACCGTCCTGTCGTTCGAATTCGGCCTGCTGTGGCCGAAGTTCATGGGTCGCTTCGGAGACGCCTTCGGGATCCCCTTCGCCGTCGAAGGGCTGTTCTTCTTCCTCGAGGCGATCTTCCTCGCCGTCTACATCTACGGGTGGAAGCGGTTGAAGCCCTGGCCGCACTTCTGGACCGGCGTGCCGATCGTGATCGCCGGCATCGGCGGCACCGTCTCTGTGGTCGCGGCCAACGCGTGGATGAACGAGCCGGCGGGCTTCACGCTGAACTCGGCCGGCAATGTGGTCGACGTCGACCCGTGGGCGGTGATCTTCAACAAGGCGATGCCGCTGCAGAGCCTGCACATGCTGGTGGCGGCGTACCTGGTCGGCGGCTTCCTGGTCGCGTCGGTCTACGCGTGGGGGATGCTGCGCGGGCGGCGCGACCGCTACCACCGACTGGGCTTCATCATCCCGTTCACGGTGGCCGCGATCGCGATGCCGTTGCAGATGTTCGTGGGCGACGAGCTCGCGCGCTGGGTCTACAACAACGAGCCGGTGAAGTTCGCCGCCATCGAGATGGTCCCGAAGACGTCGAGTGACGTCCCCGAGACGCTGTTCGGGTACCTGAACGACAGGGGGGAGGTGGAGGGCGGCATCCCGATCCCGGGACTCGCTTCGATCCTGTCCGACCCGACCGATGGCACCAGCACGGTCATCCAGGGCCTCGACGCGTTTCCGGAGGACGAACGGCCGACCAACGCCGAGGTCGACGTGGTGCACCTCGCGTGGGACGTGATGGTCGGTCTCGGCACCTTCCTCTTCCTCCTCTCGCTCTGGTACTTCGCGTCGTGGATGTTCAAGAAACGGATGCCGAAGGGCAAGCTCTTCCTCTGGATCGCGGCCGCGGCGGGCGTGCTGTCCGTGATCACCATGGAGGCCGGCTGGGTCGTCACCGAGGTGGGCCGCCAGCCGTGGATCGTGCGCAACTACATGAAGGTGGAGCAGGCGGCGACCGCCAACACCGGCGTGTGGATCACGTTCATCGCAGTGCTGTGCATCTACGCCGGGCTCGGGGTCACGCTCGTGCTCGTCCTGCGCCAGATGAGCCGGCGTTGGCGCGCGGGCGAGGGGGAGGTCGACGAAGGGGGGCCGTACGGCCCGCGCCCGACGCCCGCGCCCACCGAGCCGAAGGAGCTGATCTCGTGAGCGACGTCGTCGCGCTGATCCTCATGGTCGGGATCACCGCGTACGCGCTGTTCGGTGGCGCCGACTTCGGCGCCGGCTTCTGGGACCTGACCGCCGGCGGTGCGGCGCGCGGCGCCGAGCCGCGGTCGGTCATCAGCCACTCGATCGGGCCGGTCTGGGAGGCCAACCACGTCTGGCTCATCTTCTGCCTGGTCGTGCTCTGGACCGCGTTCTCCGAGGCCTTCGCGTCGATCATGCTCACGCTGTTCGTCCCCCTCTCGATCGCGGCGCTCGGCATCGTGTTCCGCGGTTCCGCGTTCGCGTTCCGCAAGGAGGTCACCCGCACCTCGAGCCAGCGCAACTTCGGGGTCGCCTTCGCGACGTCGTCGGTGATCGTCCCGTTCTGCATGGGCGCGGTCGCCGGTGCGATCGCCTCGGGCCGCGTCCCTGCGGGCGGGAAAGCCGGCGATCCGTGGTCGAGCTGGGTCAACCCCACCTCGATCCTCGGTGGCGTGCTCGCGGTCACCGTCTGCGCGTACCTGGCCGCGGTGTACATGGTGTGGGACGCGCGACGCGTCGGACATCCGGGCATGGTCGAGTACTTCCGCCGACGGGCGGTGGCGGCCGCCATCGTCACCGGCGTGATCGCGTTGGCCGGCATCTTCGTCCTGCACGGCGACGCCGTCTACGTGTTCCACGGCCTCACCTCGCGCGCGCTGCCGCTCGTGATCGTCTCCGCGCTCTGCGGCCTCGGCTCCCTCGCGCTGCTGCTCCGGGCCCGCCACTCGGTGGCCCGATTGCTGGCGATGGGCGCGGTGGCCGCGGTCGTGCTCGGGTGGGGTGTCGCGCAGTATCCCTACATCCTGCCCACGAGCCTGAAGCTGTCCGCCGCCGCGGCGCCCGACGCCACGCTGTGGTCGGTGGTCGTCGTGTTCGTGATCGCCGCGCTCGTGATCCTGCCGTCGCTCGGACTGCTCTACTACCTCGACCAGCGCGACCTGCTCGAGACGCCGGCGATGGAACCCGGCGTCGACGCCGAGCCGCGCTGACGGTCAGGCCGAGGGATCGCCGACGGGACGCGCGGGGTCGGGCGCGTCGGCGGCGGCCACGATCGGCGGCGCCTCGATGGCCCCGACCCCGGGTCGGGCGCGAGCGCTGAGGCGACTCACGAGGACCGCGATCACCGTCACCAGGTAGAGCTGCCCGCCGAGCGCCTCGAGCACCGCCAGCGCGCGGCCGAGGTCGCCCTTGGCCGTGAAGTCGCCGTAGCCGACCGTCGTCTGCGTGATGAAGCTGAAGTAGAGGAAGTCGGGTGCCGTCGCATGGGCGGTCTGGACGAAGAACGGCCCGCTCGACATCGCGTCGATCGCCGCGTACACGAACGCGAACATCATGCCGAGCAGCACGTAGATGCACACCGCGCCCATCACGGTGTGGACGTCGATGGTGCCGCGCCGCCACAGCGCCCGCGCGATCACAAAGGGCACCGTGCCGACCAGGAGCAGGTTCAGGAGGAAGAACACGCCGTTGGGTTCGTTGCTCGGCCCCACGGTCACCGACACCACCGCCGCCACGAACGACACCAGGCTGACCAGCGCCGCGAGCCGGAAGAAGCGCCGGTGCACCCGCGACGCCAGCAGCGCCGCCATCAGGGTGAGGCCCTGGAGCACGACCGTCGTGATCCGCGTGTAACCATCCGGGGGTCCCGAGGCCATCACCACGAAGGTCATGGCGAGGAGGATGAGCACCGTGCCGTACCGGTAGCCCGGCATCCGTTCTTCCAGCCATGCCTCGACCCGGGTGGCATTGGGCTGCTCGCCGTGCGTCACGACCCCTCCGATCGACTCGAGCCCGCTCATCCTCGTCGCGCGATCGAACCAGTGTCGAGCGCGGCGTCCTGCTAGACATCGACGGAGCTCCCGCCGAGACGGAGGAACCGCACATGGCCCTGCGTTGGGAGTTGTCAGCGGGCGTCGCCGAGGTGGTGATCCACCACCCGCCGAGCAACCTGGTCGACGGTCCGTTCATCGGCGCGCTCATGGCGCTGCTCGACGAGTTGGAGCGGGACGACGGCGTTCGCGTCGTGGTGTTCTCGAGCGCGGATCCGGACTTCTTCCTCATGCACGGCGATGTGCACGGCATCCTCGCCATCCCTCCCGGCGAGCATGTCCCGGCCACCGAACCGAACGTCGCCGCGGCACTGTTCGAACGCCTGCACCGGAGTCGCCTGGTGTCGATCGGCGTGATCGACGGCGCTGCCCGCGGTGGCGGCGCGGAGTTCCTCGCCGCCCTCGACCTGCGCTACGGGAGCGAACGGGCGGTCCTCGGCCAACCCGAGGTCGCGATGGGGATCCTGCCGGGCGCCGGCGGGACGGCTCGCCTCCCTCATCTCCTCGGCCGCGGACGTGCGCTCGAGGTGATCCTCTCGGGGCGCGACGTCGGGGCGAAGGAGGCGGCGCAGATCGGGTGGCTCGACGCGGTGATCGCGCAACCGGAGCTCGCCGGCGCCGTGCGCGCCCTCGCGACGCGCATCGCGGCCATGCCGCCGGCGTCGGTCGCCGCGGTGAAGGAGGTGGTGGACCGGTCGCTGGCCTCGTTCGACGACGGGCTCGTCGCTGAGACCGATGCCTTCGGCGCGCTCACCGCCGGAGGGCTGCACATCGTGCGCATGCAGCGCTTCCTCGACGCCGGAGGTCAGACGCGCGAAGCAGAGATCTCCGACTTCGAGGGTCTGCTCGAGGCGATGGACGACTGACGAAGCGAAGGACACTGCGTCCGTACGCCCGACCGCTAGGACGGAGTGAGCGGATGCGAGCGACGGGGGAGAGACGCGAGCGCGCGGTGCAGTGCCATGAGGGCGCCGACGCGCGCCACCTCGGACGCGGTGAAGCGCAGCGAACCCGGGCGGGCCAGGAACGCGATGCAGCGCGTCTGCGGCTGGACATCGGGCACCGCGAGCAGCCACATCGTCGACGCCGGCCGTCCCCCGAGCTGGTCGGGGAGGTCGTGCGAGCGCTGCACGAGCGGTGCGCCGCGGGCGAGGGCGAGGCGTCCGGCCGCGACCTCACGCGCGTCGTCGATCGGGGCGACCCACACCTTCGACGACGGGCACGCCGAGGCCAGGACCCGGCACACGGTCGCGGCGTCGTTGGCGACGGCCAGCTCGCGGGCCCACCCGAGCGCCTCGACCACCGGCTCCGACCGCGCCGCCGCCGGCCCACACGACAGCAGGGTGCCGGCCTCGGCCTCCTCCAGCGCGGCGCCGAGCACCCGGCGGTCGAGGTCGGTGAGCACCTCCACCACCAGCTCGTCGACGACCTGGTGCCCGTCGAGCTCGTGGACGTCGATCGACACGACGTCGCCGTCGAAGTCGGAGATCACGGTGGCGACCCTGGCCAGCGCACCGGGCAGGTCGGGAAGCTCCACGCGGAGGCGGTATCGGCTCATCCGGGCAGCATGCCCGGCCACCGTTTCCTGGATGTTGCGGCCAGGTGAACCGCCGCTGCGAAGACGGAGCGAGCGGATGCGAGCGAGGGGGGAGAAGACGGAGCGAGCGGATGCGAGCGAGGGGGGAGAAGACGGAGCGAGCGGATGCGAGCGGATGCGAGCGACGAGGCAGGTTCGTGGCGGGTACGGTCCACGCCGCTGTGATCGTCCCCGACCCGCCCGGAACGCTCCCGTTCGTGCCGCTGCGTGAGCACCTGTACACGCAGGACGAGCTGACCGTCCGCACCGCCTCCCGACGACGCTCCCGACGCGGGGGCGGCGACGGTGCGGGATGCACCGTCGACGAGGTCATCGGCGACTGGTTCCACGGGCCCGGTCACGGCGTCGACTTCGCGATCGCCCGCGCGCTCCACGACGCCACCATCGACGTCGCCCTCGCCGCCCACCTGGTGGGCCGCTCGGTGGTCGGCGTGATGGGCGGGCACGCCGACGCCCGCGGTGGCGACCGGTACGTCGCGGTGGCGCGCCTGGGACGCGCACTCAGCCGGGCCGGTTACCACGTGGCGACCGGAGGCGGGCCCGGCCTCATGGAAGCGGCGAACCTGGGCGCGTGGTTCGCGCCCGCGCCGGACGCCGACCTCGAGACTGCGCTCGAGCTCCTCGCCGCCGCGCCGTCGTACGACACCGATGCGGTCGCCTACGTCGACGTCGCGCGCGACGTCCGCGATCGGTGGCCGGTCGGCGGTGAGAGCCTCGGCGTCCCGACGTGGGTCTACGCGTCGGAGCCCACCAGCGCGTTCTCCACGCACATCGCGAAGTACTTCACCAACAGCATCCGAGAAGATGGGCTGCTCGCATTGGCGCGCTCGGGTGTCATGTACACCCCGGGCGGTGCTGGCACCGCGCAGGAGATCTTCACCGACTCCGCGCAGAACACCAACACGCTCTACGAGGTCCGCAGCCCCATGGTGTTCCTCGGTCGCCAGTTCCACGAGCGCGACGAGCCCGAACTCGTCACGCTCGTCCGTCGACAGGCCGCGCGGTTCGGCTGGTCCGATCTGGTGACGGTGGTCGACGACATCGACGACGCGGTGGCGTTCGTCCTCGCGCACGATCCCGACCGTGACGGCGCCGAGCTCGACGACGTCGTGGCGACCCGCCGCCGGCGACCTGACCACCGGTGACGACCGCGCCGCTGCGCCTCGCCGCGTCGGCGAACGCGCCTGCCGGCGCCTTCGACCGCGTCCGCGCGGACCTCGCCGTGCCCACCGGGTTCCCGGTCGAGGTCAGCGACGAGGCGGAGCGGGCGGCAACGAACGGACCGGTGCTCCCACCCGGGGTGCCTGCCGTCGCCGCGCCGCGACGCGCGCGACCTCGAACTGATCACCATCGATCCCGCCGGCAGTCGCGACCTCGACCAGGCGTTCCACGCCGAACGACAGGAGGGCGGTTACCGCGTGCACTACGCGATCGCCGACGTGGCCGCCTTCGTCGTTCCCGATGGCGCCGTCGACCGTGAGGCGTTCGTGCGCGGGGAGACCCTGTACCTGCCGGACGGCCGCGCGCCGCTCTACCCCGACGTGCTCGGGGAAGGTACCGCGAGCCTGCTGCCCACGGTCGATCGTCCCGCGTTGCTCTGGACCTTCGACCTCGACGGTGAGGCCAACCCCGTCGCGACCCGCTGCGAACGTGCGACCGTGTGCAGCCGCGCGGCGCGCTCGTACGCCGAGGTGCAGGCCGAGCTCGACCGCGGCGACGCCGCGCCGTCGCTCACGCTGCTCCGCGAGCTCGGCGAGCATCTCCTCGATCGCGAGCGCGACCGCGGGGGCGTGAGCATCGCGGCACCCGGTCAGGAGGTCGTGCGAGACGCCGCCGGTTCGTACTCGCTCGAGCTCGAGGCACCCCTCCCGGCGGAGACGTGGAACGCGCAGATCTCGTTGCTCACCGGGCGCGAAGCGGCGCGGCTCATGGTGGAGGGCGGTGTCGGGTTGGTGCGCACGCTGCCGCCGCCGGACCCGGGGATCGTCGCCCGTCTGCGTCGCACCGCCCGAGCCCTGGACATCGACTGGCCCGAGGGGATGCCGTACGCCGACGCCATTCGTGGACTGCGGCCGACGACCCGGGCCCGCGCCACGTTCTTGTTGCAGGCACTCCAGGCGCTGCGCGGCGCCGGGTATGCGGTCGTCACGCCCGACTCACCGCCGCTCGCGCACGCCGCGGTCGGGGCGCCGTACGCGCACGTCACTGCGCCGCTGCGGCGGCTGGCCGATCGCTTCGCGAACGAGGTGGTGCTCGGGATCGCGAACGGCTACCAACCACCGGCCTGGGCGGTCGACGCGCTTTCTCGTCTCGTCGACGTCATGCCGCGAGCCGATCGGCACGCGGGTGCGGTCGACCGCGCGTGCGTCGATGCGGTCGAGACCGCGGTGCTCGCCGGCCACGTGGGTGACACGTTCCCCGCCTCCGTGGTCGACCGCCACCGACGCGGCGTGGTCGTGCTCCTCGCCGAGGTGCCCGTCGTCGCCACCGTGCCGGGAGACCGGGCGCTCGGCGACGCGGTGACGGTCAGGCTCGAGGCACTCGATCCGGTGGCGCGGACGTTGGCGTTCTCGCTGCTGCCTCGCTGACCCGCGTCGCCGCCTCGATCGGCACACCGAGGCGGAGCAGCCGCCCACCGAATGCGATCGAGCACAGTGCGAACCAGCCCCACCCGAGGGCGAGGCCGCCGATCACGTCGCTGAGCCAGTGCACGCCGAGCAGCACCCGCGACGCCGCCACCGCGATGGCGATGAACACGGCGACGCCCGCGAGCACCGACTGCACGTTGCGTGACCGGCCGCGCCCCAACACGAGCGCGAACGCGGCGAAACACGCGGCGGCGCCCGTCGTGTGGCCGCTCGGGAACGACGGTCCGAGCGTGTGGGCGATCGGGTTGGCGGTGGGCCGCACCCGGTCGAGGAGCTCCTTGACGCCGCTGCTCATCAGGGTCTGTCCGATCGTCACCGCGATCAGGAACACGGGGAGCCAGCGGCTGGGCCTTCGGATCATCTCCACCACGAACACGACTACGGAGAAGCCGACGATGACGCCGGTGCTGCCGAACGACGTGACGAAGTCGAGCATCCACTGCGAGAAGTCGGTGATGTGTTCCTCGCCCCACGGCGCGACCGAGCGGTCCACGCTGAGGAGATCGGAGTTGGAGCGCACGAGGAACGCGAGTACGCCGAGGACGACGCCGCCGATGATCAACACGACGAGCGCGAGCACCAACAGGAGGCCGGTCTCCGTCTTCGGATCCAGGCGCGACGGCCACGCGAAGCGGCTGCGCTGTTCTTTCTGCTCAAGCTCGTGGGCGACCGCACTCGCAGCCCGCGGCGATGCCGGGTCGATGCCCGGATGACGTCGGACCACGACTGCGAAGAGGATCCCGAGCATCAGGGCGGGCCCGAGCAACACGAGGATGACGAGCACTGCGGTCTCCAGCGGACACGAGGACGTGACGTCGTTCACCGAATGTTTACCGCTACGGGAAACGGTGAAACACCGGAGCGTGAACATCCGTGATGAACCCACCACGTCGGACAATCGCGTACATCCCGTCGTCGTCACTGCGGTGGTGGGCTTCCTCGGCTGGCTCGTGCTCGCCGCGCTCGCCATCGGCCTCGGTGCGCTCGTGACGCACTTCGTGGTCGGTCACAGCCTGGGGCACGGCGACCTCGACGTGGCGCGGTGGTTCGCCGAGCGCCGCACCGACACCTGGAACTCACTCTCGAAGGTCGGTTCGTACTTCGGCGAGACGATCACCGTGTTCGCCGTGATCGCGATCGCGCTGGTCGTCCTCGGGATCAAGCGGGCATGGCCTCAGTTCGGGCTGTTGGCCATCGCGATGGCGTCCGAGGGCGGCGTGTACGTGACGGCCACCTACGTCATCAGCCGCAACCGTCCCGCCGTGCCGCGGCTCGAAGACCTGATCGTTGCCGACAGCTACCCCTCGGGTCACACCGCCGCGGCGATGGCGCTGTACGGCTCGTTGTGTATCATCGTGTGGTCGCTCTCCCGGTCTCGCGTGTGGCGCGAGGTGTTCCTCGCGCTCACGATCGTCGGCCCCCTGATCGTCGCCACGTCGCGTGTGTACCGCGGGATGCACAACGCGACCGACGTGATCTGCGGCCTGCTGATCGGTGCGGGCTGCATCACGGTCGGGTACGTCGCCGTCCGCGCGGGCCTCGCAGCCGCGCATCGGCAAAGGCTCGAGACGGACCCGGCTGCCACCGCGCCTTCGTTGCGGTTCACCCATGAGGTGCCCCGATGACCTCGATCGCAGTGGTCGCCCATGCCCGCAAGAAGCTCGGCGGGGGGCTGGTCGAGTTGCGGCGGGTGCTCGCGGACGCCGGTATCGAAGATCCGGCGTGGTTCGAGGTCCCCAAGAGCAAGTTCGCGCCCGAATGCGTCCGAGAGGCGATCGAGGGCGGTGCCGAGCTGATCTTCGTCTGGGGTGGCGACGGCATCGTGCAACGCTGCATCGACGCGGTCGGTGACGCGCCCGTCGTGCTCGCCATCCTCCCCGCCGGTACCGGCAACCTCCTGGCCCGCAACCTCGAGATCCCGATCGACGTCGCGCAGGCCGTCGACGTGGGGTTGCACGGTGCCCACCGGACGATCGACGTCGGACGCGTGAACGGCGAACGGTTCGCGGTGATGGCAGGCACCGGGCTCGACGCCCTCATGATCCGCGACGCCGGCCGATCGATGAAGGACCGCTTCGGGCGCGCCGCCTATGTGTGGACCGGCGCCAAGAACCTCAAGATGCCGCCGTTCCGGGCCCGCATCGAGGTGGACGGGACCCCGTGGTTCGACGGGAAGGCCGGATGCATCCTCGTCGGGAACGTCGGCAAGGTCCTCGGCGGGATCGAAGCCTTCGATGACGTCGATCCCGAGGACGGGCTCCTCGAGCTCGGCGTGGTCACGGCCAAAGGCATCACCCAGTGGACGCGCACGTTGGTGCGCACCGCGGTCGGGAGCGCCGACCGCTCGAAGTTCGTGCAGACGACGAAGGCCAAGAAGATCAAGATCAAGCTCGATCGCAAGATGCCCTACGAGCTCGACGGCGGCGACGAGAAGCCGGTCGACCGGCTCAAGATCAGGGTCGAGCCGGCGGCAGTCACGATCTGTGTCCCGGAGGAGGCCGCATGAGCGCAGCACGGTTCGTACCCGAGACCTGGGAGCTCACGGGCGACGACGCGCGCAGGACGCTGCGCGACACCGGACGGATGAAGCTGGTGAGAGACGCCTTCGTGCGCTTCCGCGCGTCCGACGGGTTCAGTCACCGCGCGTTCGTTGGCGTTCGTCACCTCGCTTCTGCTGGTGCAAGGCGTCATCCTGCTCGTCGGTCTGGCCGCGTCGCTGGGTGACACCGATGTGAGTGACAGCATCGTCCGCGCCATCCGTGAAGCGGTGCCGGGTCCTGCCGGGAAGGCACTCACCGATGCGGTCTTCCATGCCTACGTGACCGGTGCCTCCGGTCAGGACCTCGTGCTGGTCGTCATCGGGATCACGACCGTCATCACCGGTACCACCCTCATGGGTCAGATGGAACGGGCGTTGAACCGGCAGTACGGCATCGAGCAGGACCGACCTACCTTCAAGAAGTACGGGCGTGCGCTCGTGCTCGCGTTCACCGCGGGCGTGTTGTCGACGGCCGCGTTCGCGATGTTCGCGCTGGGGCACGGCATCGGCCAGAGCCTCCACGACCACACCGTCACGCAGATCTGGAACATCGTCCGCTGGCCCATCGCCTTGGTCCTGATGATGTCGGCGATCGCGTTGCTGTTCCGGTGGTCGCCAAACCGTCATCAGCCCGCGTGGTCCTGGTTGGCGTTCGGGTCGACGGTGTCGGTGCTTCTGTGGTCACTCGCGACGCTGAGTCTCGGGTTCTTCTTCCAGGCCAGCACGACGTTCAGCACCACGTACGGTCCGCTCGCAGGGATGATCGCGATCCTGCTGTGGTCGCTGCTGTCGTCGATCGCGATCCTGTTCGGGGCCGCGATCGCGGTGCAGCTCGAAGCGGTGCGCGCCGGCGCGCGCCCGCGCCGAAGGACGAACGCAAGACGGAGTTGGGCTCCGGGCAGGGTTCACCGGCCCTCGCCGGTACCGCCTGACGATGCCGCTGCAGCGACTGGTTCCTCACCGCGCCGGAGCGCGGCAACCAGGCCACCGAGCTCGATCGGCGTCGCGCCGACGGCGCCGCGTGGACCGAGGGCAACTCGGGCACGGTCCTCGTCGACGGGGCCGACTACTTCGCCCGGTTGCACGAGGTGCTGCGGCGAGTGCAGACGCGGGTGACTGGGTGTTGTTCACCGACTGGCAGGGCGATCCCGACGAGCTGCTCGACGGTCCCGGAACCGAGGTCGGCGAGGTGCTGGCCGGAGCTCGCGGTCGCGGGCGTGAACGTGCGCGGGTTGCTGTGGCGATCGCATCCGGAGGCGATGAACTTCGGTGAGGGGAAGAACCTCTCGTTCTCGCGTGCGATCAACCAAGCCGGCGGTCAGGTCCTCCTCGACCACCGGGTGCGCCGGGGCGGGAGTCACCACCAGAAGCTGGTGGTCACGCAGCACGCGAATCCCGCCCGTGACGTTGCGTTCGTCGGTGGCATCGACCTCTGTCACGGGCGCCGTGACGACCACCACCACCTCGGCGATCCCCAAGTGGTCGAGCTCGACGACGAGCACTACGGCGAGCAACCACCCTGGCACGACCTGCAGCTCGAGCTGCGCGGTCCCGCCGTCGACGACCTGGCCTTCTCGTTCGCCGAGCGCTGGCGCGATCCCAACCCGCTCGACTCCCGCAACCCCGTGCGCTCGGTGCTGCACCGGGTGGCGGCGCACCCCGATGTTCCAGGCGCGCTCCCGCCGTCGCGCCCAGCGCCGCCCGACGGCCCGCTCGCGGTGCAGGTGCTGCGCACGTACCCCGCTCGCCGGCGTGCGTACCCGTTCGCGCCCCAAGGCGAACGCAGCATCGCCCGTGCGTACCTCAAGGCGTTCGCGCGCGCCCGTCGCCTCGTGTTCCTCGAGGACCAGTACCTCTGGTCGCTGGCCGCGACCGAGGCGTTGCGCGACGCGCTCGCGCACAACCCCGAGCTCCACATCGCGGTCGTGATCCCACGATTCCCCGACCCTGACGGCGCGATCGCGGGGGAAGCGAGTCGCATCGGTCGCGAACGTGTGCTCGACGCGTTACACGCGGTCGGACACGATCGCGTCGCGGTGTACGACCTGGAGAACCGGGAGGGCACGCCGATCTACGTGCACTCCAAGATCTGCATCGTCGACGACGTGTGGATGGCGGTGGGCTCCGACAACCTCAACCGGCGCTCCTGGACCCACGACTCGGAGCTGTCGTGTGCGGTGATCGACAACCGGCGCGACGGACGTGCTCCGGCCGATCCTGCGGGGCTCGGCGACGGTGCGCGCGTGCTCGCGCGCGAGACCCGGGTGCGGTTGGCGGCGGAGCACCTCGGCAGGGCGTCCGACGACATCGCCGACCTCGTTGACCCTGCATCGTGGTTCGAAGCCCTGCGCAAGGGCGCCGACGCGCTCGACGCCTGGCACCGTCTCGGAACGGCCGTCGAACGCCCGCCCGGCCATCTGCGCGAGCACCCTTTCGAACGCGTCCGCGGCACCCGGCGCTGGGGCCGTGGCCTCGCCCACGCCGTCCTGCTCGACCCCGACGGCCGCCCCCGTGACCTCCGCCGCCGCAACGAGTTCTGACGTCCCAGAACGGTTGGTGGGTCAGGAGACCAGGGAGAGGAGCTCGTCGAGCGCGGGGGCGGGGTCCTCGCCGACGAGGATGGCGTGCATGCCAATGGCGCCCGCGGCGTCGACGTTGCCGGGGAAGTCGTCGAGGAAGATGGCGCGGGTCGGATCGGCGACGCCCACCCGGTCGAGGGCGGTGCGGAAGATCGTGGGGTCGGGCTTGCGCACACCCTCTTCGCACGAGTCGACGACGGCGTCGAACAGCTCGTCGAGGGGGAACTGGCCGCGCCACGCGTCGCCGTACTCACGGATGTTGTTGGTGACGATCGCCGTGCGCAGACCCTTCGCCCGCACCATGCGGACCGCCTCCACCACGAGGCCGCGATCGATCTCGTCGGTCACCATCATCGAGAACATCTCGCCGGTGTCGAACCGGAACCCGGCTGCTTCGGCTGCGGCCTTGATCTGTGTGAGCGCATCGACGAACGAGATCTCACCGCGCTCGAGCTGATGCCACGCGTGATCGGTGTCGGAGTCGTACGCACCGAACACGATCGCCACCATGCGCGCGGGATCGACGTCCTGCGAGCGGGCGTACACGTGCGCGGCGGCGAACGGTGACGCGGTGAAGATGCCCCCGTAGTCCCAGAGGACGGCGTCGAATTCGCTCATCCGGGGTGTTGCGCGGCGACGCGCGCGTACGCAGCCTGGATCTCGGCGCCGAGGTGATCGGTCTGGTACCGCACTTCGTCCATCATGTCCGACGGGATCTCCCAGCCCTCGATCGAGAGCAGCGCGTCGGCCTGGGCTGCGAAGCTCTCGGGCGTGTCGCCGTGCACTCCCGGGCACTCGGCCAGGAACACCCGTGCGGCCCGGTCCGCGCCCACCGAGAAGGTCTCACCGGTGATCCCGGTGCTCTCGTGGGCCAGGAAGGCGACGAACGGCGCCACCTTGTCGGGCGGGAAGTAGGTCTCGAGGAAGCTGCGGAACCCGTCGTCGTCGGGGAGCTGCGCGGTCATGCGGGTGAACGCCGAGGGCATCACCGAGTTGGCGTTGATGCCGGAGTACCGGCCTTCGGCGGCGAGGGCGCGGGTGAGGCCGAAGATCCCGGCCTTGCTCGACACGTACGGACTGGTGAACGGCGTGCCGAACACGGACGCCGACGACATGCTGACGACGCGGCCCGCGCCCGACGCCTTGAGGTGGGGCCACGCGGCACGACTCACCCGCACGGCGCCGCCGTAGTGCGTGTCGACGAGCAGGTCGAAGTACTCGGCCGGCATCTCGTCGAAGGGCCCGCCGCCGGAGATGCCGGCGTTGTTCACGACGATGTCGACGCGGCCGAACTCGTCGAGCGCGTGTTCCACGATCACCGCGGCACCGTCGCCGATGACGCTGTTGCGGTCGGCGACCGCGATTCCACCGTCGGAGCGGATCTCCTCGGCCGCGTCGTCGGCTGCGGTCTCGGCCGTGGCGACGCCGTGGGTCGCGACCCCGGGGTCGTTCACCAGCACCTGACACCCGCGCGCCGCCAGCAGGCGGGCGTACGCCTGTCCCAGTCCGCGACCGCCTCCGGTCACGATCGCCACCTTGCCCTCGAAGCGCAGCTCGGTCATGTGTCCGCTCCCCCTCAGATTCAAACAGTGTTTGAACACTCCCACGAGTCGTGGTTAGGGTGCAACCGATGACCGCGGCGACGTCCACATCGGGCACCAAGGCGCAGCTGCTCGACGTGGCCGAGCAGCTCTTCCTGCGCAGTGGCCTCGGCGTCTCGGTCCGCGACATCACCGACGCCGCCGGCCACAACGGCGCCGCCATCCACTACCACTTCGGTTCGCGCGACGCGTTGGTGGGGGCCGTCATCGCCCGGCGAGCCAACGACCTCGCCGCCCGGCGCCGCGTCGCCCTCCAGGCGCTGCGCGAGGCGTCCATGCCGCCGACCATCCGCGACGTCGTCGCCGGACTCGTCGGCGCCTACGTCGGGATGGTGGAGACCGAGGGACCCGACGCCCAGCGCTGGGTGGATCTCATGCACGCGCTCTGGCTGGACCGGTCGCCCGCGCTCGCGTTCATGAGTGAGCACGCAGGAGACGAACGTGACTGGGCGCGGCTCGCGCACGCGGCGTTGCCCCACCTGTCCGACGAGGTCTTCGCGGCCCGATTCTCGCTCGCGATCGAGACGATCATCGTGGGACTGCGCACACCGACGTGCGCGCCCGGTGCTGACGCGGTGCACCTTCCCGCACCCCTCGGCGCCCGTGCTGCCATCCTGGTCGACTTCGTCGCTGCCGGACTACAGGGAGACAGCTGATGTCAGTGGTGCTCACCGAGGAGCTCGAACCGGGGATCCTCCTCGTCACCATGAACCGACCGGAGCGGCTCAACGCGCTCAGTCAGGGCCTGATCGCCGAGCTGCACGCCACCTTCGATCGCATCAACGGCGATCGCGACGTGCGCGCGGTCGTCCTCACCGGCGCCGGACGGGGCTTCTGCGCCGGCGACGACCTCAAGGGCGTCGAGGGGGAGCACGGCGCACCGGGCACCGAGGGGATGAACCCGATCCCGCTCATCTACCTGACCCAGGAGCACCTGGCGTCGCTCCACGAGCGCATCCACCGACTGCGCCAACCGGTGATCGCGGCGGTCAACGGCGCCGCCGTCGGCGGCGGGTTCGCGATGGCGCTGGCGTGTGACATCCGCTTCGCGTCGGAATCGGCGCGCTTCGGTTCGGTGTTCATCACCCTCGGCGTGTCGTCGTGCGACATGGGCACGAGCTACCTCCTCCCTCGGCTCGTGGGTGCGTCGCGAGCGGCGGAGCTCATGCTCACGGGCCGGATCTTCGACGCCGAGGAAGCGCGTTCGATGGAGCTCGTGCTCGACGTCGTCCCCGACGGCACCGTCGTCGATCGCGCGCTGGCGACTGCGCGCCAGATCGTCGCCCACTCGCCGCTCGCGGTGTGGATGACCAAGGAGACGATGTGGCAGACGATCGACTCGCCGAGCTTCCGCCATGCGCTCGACATGGAGAACCGCACCCAGGTGATGTGCACGCAGACCGGTGAGCTGTCCGCCGCCGCCGAGGCGTTCCGCGAAGGACGCCCCCCTGAATGGAGACCCCTTTGAGGAGACACAGGTGAACCGCGAGGAATTCTCGAAGCTCTTCGATCTCACCGGCCGGGTGGCGATCGTCACCGGAGGAACGCGTGGCATCGGCCGCTCACTGGCGGAAGGTTTCGTGTGCGCCGGCGCCAAGGTGGTCGTGGCGAGCCGCAAGGCCGAGAGCTGCGCGGAGACCGAGGCGCACCTCACCGCCATGGGCGGGGAGGCGCTCGGTGTCCCCACGCACATGGGTGATCTCGATTCGCTCCGGGCGTTGGTCGACACCACCGTGGAGCGCTTCGGTGGCATCGACATCATCGTGAACAACGCGGCCAACGCGCTCGACGCAGCCGCTCGGCGAGTTCACCGTCGAGGCGTGGACCAAGTCGTACGACGTGAACCTGCGCGGGCCGGTCTTCCTCGTCCAGTACGCGCTGCCGCACCTGAAGGCGAGCGAGCACGCGGCGGTCGTCAACGTGATCTCGGCGGGCGCGTTCCTCGCGTCCACCCAACAGTCGATGTACGGCGGCGCCAAGGCGGCCCTGATGGCGTTCACGCGCGCGCAGGCGAGCGCATGGGCGGAGTTCGGGATCCGGGTCAACGCACTTGCTCCGGGAACCATCGACACCGACATGGTGCGCAACAACCCACCCGAAGCGCAGGCGCGCATGGCCGCGGCGAGCCCGATGAAGCGGGCCGCGCACGCCGACGAGATGATCGGTCCGGTCATGTTCCTCGTGTCCGACGCCGGCAGCTTCATGACCGGACAGGTCGTCCTCGCCGACGGCGGCATGGTGCCCCACTAGCGCCGTACGATCTGGTGGTGGTGGTGGACGACGACGACTCTCAGGAGATCGAGGAGTCCGGCGCGGTCGCGGTGCCGGCCCCGGAGCCGGTACCGCCCAACCCCCGACAGGTCCGGGCGCGTCGCCGTCGCCGGCGCCGTCAACTGGGCACCCTGTTGTTCCTGCTCGTCGCGATCGGCGTGTTCGCGGCGGCGTACTACACGCTCACGGAGGGCGACGACTCGTCCGACGACGCCACCGGCACCACGGGAGTGGGCGCGACGACCACCACGTTGGCGCCGTTCGCCGGTTCGTACAAGGTCACGACCGGCGTGAACCTGCGTGAAGGAGCGGGCACCACGTTCCCGGCCGTCAGCACCATCGAGACCGGGCACGGGGTGCTGGTGGTGTGCGTCGTCGAAGGGGAGCCGGTGAACGCACCGAGCGGCACGAACACGCAGTGGCTGAAGATCACCGGGCTCGGCCCGACCGGCTACGTCTCGTCGGCGTTCGTCACCGTCGGCGACGACCTGCGCAACGGCAAGATCCCGTCCCGCGGCCGATGTCGGCTGCCGCCGGCGCTGGCCGCGTCAGGCGAGGTGGGGCAGCACCACGTGCGACGGCCGGCCGGGTGCATGGTGGACGGCGACGTCGTTGGCGACCATGTCGACCGCGGTGGCGACCGGCTCCCCGGTACCGAGGTTGCGCGCGTAGACGGGGTGTGACCCGCTGGCCACCTGCACACGGAGCCGGTGGCCCGCAGCGAATCGGTGGCCGATGGGCCACAGGTCGACCTGGGCGGTGAACACGCCGTCGGCGTCGCGGGAGATCGTCGCGGGCGTGTAGCGCTGCAGCGCGTCGCACACGTTGTACGACGCGCCGTCCGGGTGCACGTCGCACACGCGCACGAACACGTCGACGTGGTCGAGCGTCGACTCCAGGTGCACCGTCGCCGACACCGGCCCCACGAGCTCGAGCGTGTCGTCGAGCGCGTCGCTCGTGTAGACGAGCACGTCGTCGCGCGCCTCGAGGCCACGGTTGTCGAGCGCGCCGCCCGTCAGCATGCCGATGCCGCCGATCGACGGCGTGGGATCCGCCGGGTCGTAGCGGTAGCGATCGGGCGCGGCTGCGTCGACCGGCGCATCCGTGGCCAGCCGACCGTCGGCATGGAGGTACCACGACGTGGGCGTCGCCGGCGGCGGCCAGTCGTCGAACTCCCGCCATCCACCGTCGCCCTGGACGTGCAGCGCCACCGGCCGGTCCGACAGCAGGCCCGGCTGGTCGCGGAGGTAGGTGTCGAACCAGTCGAGCGGCGCGTCGGTCATGCCGCCCTCCCCGCCGCCACCGAGGTGGCCGCCGGCGCCGACCCGCAGGTGCACCGGCGCCGGGGCATCGCGGAGGATCGCGTAGTCGGCGAGGACGCCGGGGAGCGGGTAGTCGTGCCAACCGTCGACGAGCAGGATCGGCACCGCCCAGTCGGTGAGCATCCCCCGGAAGTTCACCGCCGCCCAGAACGGGTCGTCGTGCCCGCCGTGCGCGAGCTGGTCCTGGTAGAGCGGGAGGTCCTCGCCGGTCATGTGCCGGATCACGTCGCCGAGCGGGAGGTGGTCGAAGCCGGCGCGGCAGCTCGGCCATGCGCCGTTCGACCGCTTCGGGGGTCACGTCGTCGACGATGTTGCCGCTCGTCGGCTTGTTGAAGTTCACCGCGCCGAGGTCCCAGGGGATGATGACCTCGAGCGCGTACGAGTCGCCCGGGTACCACGAGAACTTCCGCACCGACGTCGACAGCGCGACGACCATCGCCTGCAGGTGCGGAGGGTGGGTCGACGCCAGTGCCCACTGGGTGAAGCCCATGTAGCTCGCGCCGTAGCTGCCGAGGCGTCCGTCGAACCAGGTCTGCTCGGCGATCCAGTCGGCGGTGGCGCGCCCGTCGGGCGCCTCGGCGAAGTAGCTGTGGGAGCCGCCGGACCCGTCGGTGCCGCGGCACGCCTGGATCAGGTAGCGATAGCCGCGCGCCGCGAACTCCGGTCCCATCGCCGAGGCGATCGCCTGACGACCGTACGGCGTGCGCTCGAGCAGGGTGGGCGCGTCGTCGACGCCCACCGGGTGGTACACGTCGGTGAGGAGGACGACGCCGTCGGGCATCTCCACCTTCACGTCGCGCTCGACCTCGACCTCGTTGCTGCGGCGTCGCATGCCGAGGAGTGTTGCCCGCCGGCCGGGGCATCGTCCAGCGGGTCACCAGGCGGCCTGTCGATGGGGTCGACTCCGCTGCGCCGGCGCGCTCATCCGAGCACGGCTCCGCTGCGTCTCCTAGGTTCTCGCTCCATGGATCTGGGACTTGCAGGTGCGAACGTCGTCATCGCCGGCGGCACGAAGGGCATGGGCCTCGCGGCCGCGGAGTGCTTCGCCGACGACGGCGCCAACGTCGCCGTCCTCGCCCGCCGCCAGGGGCCGCTCGACGAGGCGCTCGCGTCACTGCGGACGCACGGCAGCCCCGATCCGCTCGCGATCCCGACCGACCTCGGCAACGCCGAGTCGATCGAAGCCGCGTTCGCGACGATTGGGGAGCGCTGGGGTGGCGTCGTCAACTCCCTCGTGAACGCGGTGGGGCCCGGGAGCCAGGGCAACATCGAGCAGGTCACCGACGAGGCGTGGTTCGAGGCCATGGAGATCGGCGCCCTGAGTGCGGTGCGGTGCGTGCGCTCGGCCCTTCCCATGCTGCGGGCGGCGGAATGGGGCCGCATCGTCAACGTGTCGGCGCACTCCACCAAGCGTCAGACCGCAGGCCTGATCGTGTACACCGCGGCGAAGGCGGCGATGACGAGCATCAGCAAGAACCTGTCGCTCCACCTCGCGCCCGAGGAGATCCTGGTGAACACGGTCTCGCCCGGCACGTTCCTGTCGGAGGGTCTGCTCACCTACATCGAGTCCCTGCCGCCTGAGCGCAACGTCGATTCGACCAACCTGTACGACGCGATGCGTGCGATCTCGGAGGACTTCGGTCACCCCGCGGAGATGCCGCGGGCAGGTGATCCGAAGGAGATCGGCGCGGTGATCGCGTTCGTGGGCTCGCGGCGCAACAGCTACATGACCGGCGCCAACATCAACGTCGACGGCGGCTCCGACTTCACCTGAGCGTGCGCCGCGCTTGCGCTGCTGGTCGTCGCGCTCAGCTCGTCGGCGTCTTCGGGGTCGACGCAGCCGCGGCACCCGCGCAGGCGCGAGCGACGTGCTGGCGACGCTGACGGTGAAGGGCAGGCGGCCCGAAGACCGGATACTACCGCGACCAGTTCGGTCCGGCGTGGGCCGACGTCGACCGCAACGGTTGCGATACCCGCGACGACATCCTCAACCGCGACCTCGGCGGCAAGGAGTGGCGGCCGGGCACGCACGGATGCGTCGTGATCGCCGGCGTGCTGCACGACCCTTACACCGGTCGCACGTCTGGTGTTCGCCAAGGCTGATGCCGACGCGGTGCAGATCGACCACGTCGTCGCGCTGTCCGACGCCTGGCAGAAGGGCGCGGCGCAGTGGGACGCGAGCCGCCGGCTCGCCTTCGCCAACGATCCGCTGAACCTGCTTGCGGTCGACGGCCCGACCAACCTGCGCAAGAGCGACGGCGACGCCGCGACGTGGCTCCCACCGCAGCGCTCGTACCGGTGCCGCTTCGTCGCCAGGCAGGTCGCAGTGAAGGCGAAGTGGAAGCTGGCCGTGACCGCCGCGGAGCGCGACGCGATCGAGCGCGTGCTCTCGCGCTGTCCCGAGCAGCGCGCGCCGGGGGGCCAAGCGATCGCTCTCGGTTGACGCGAGGCTAAAACACTGATACTCATATGTCTATGAGTTATGCGGCGGCGTTCGACGAGGCGGTCCCGCTGCACCACCAGGTCTATCTGCAGGTCCGACGGGAGATCGCCGACGGGCTCTGGCAGGGCAAGACGCTTCCCGGCGAGGTCGAGCTCGCCGCGCGCTTCGGCGTGAGCGTGGTCACGACCAGGGCCGCGCTCCTGCGCCTGGTGGACGACGGATGGGTGGAGCGGGCTCGTGGTCGCGGCACGCAGCGTGATCGCGCCCCGGAGATTCCGCCTGCGCCGGGCCCACCACTGGTGTCCGTCGGACGACGTCGGCTCTACGGGTACACCGTGCTCGATGTCGCGGTGCGGACCGCGCCGGCCGAGGCCTGCCGAGCATTCGGAGTGCCGCCCGGCACCGACCTGTGGCAATGCAACCGGCTGCGGACATTCGAGGGTCGCCCACACAGCGTGACCCACAACGCCCAAGTCGTGGAACGTGGGGAGCAGCACACCGTTCGCCGGCTCGCGACGATGCCGATGACGGCGATCTTCTCGGCCGAGGGCGTCGAGGTGGCGTCGCTGCGCCGGACGCGCGCGCCGCTCGGGCACCTGCGGGTGTCGCCGCACCGCTCGGGCTCACGCTCTCGGCTCCGGTGCTCGTGACGACGTTCACCGTGCACGGCGCCGACGAGGAGCTCCTCGAATGGGTCCGGATCTACCTCCATCCCGACGAGGCGGCGCCGCAGGAACGGCTCGATCTCCGTTCCGGGACGTGGTCCGCCGAGGCACGCGCGTGACGTCGTGACCGACGCCACCCTGCCGGTGCCGTTCCCGTCAGTCGCCGGGCTGCATCACTACGCCTACCGGTGTCGCGACGGGGAAGAGACCCGCCACTTCTACGAGGACGTGCTCGGCTTGCCGCTGGTCGCGGCGGTGGCGCACGACCACGTTCCCAGCACTGGCGACCGGCATCCCTACGTCCACATCTTCTTCGCTCTGAGCGACGGTTCCATGCTCGCGTTCTTCGACCTCTTCGACGGCCACGCGTGCGTGCCGGATCCGGCGACGCCAACCTGGGTCAACCACCTGGCGTTGCGTGTCGACGGACGCATCGCGCTCGAATCGGCTCTTGAGCGCCTCGGTCGTGAGGGCATCGACACCGTGGGCATCGTCGACCACGGTTGGTTCGACTCGATCTACTTCTTCGATCCCAACGGGATCCGCCTCGAGCTCGTGAGCGTCACGGCGTCCGACGCCGAGCTGGCGGACATGGCCGCGGACGCCCACCGCGTTCTGACCAACGAGCGCAGGGCGAACGAAGTCGCTCTGTGACCGCGGATCTGGAGCTCGTCGCGATCGACGTCCCTCAGGGCACCGCCATGGAGAGCCAGTCCGGGCTGCAGATGGTGCGTCCACGCATCTACGGAGCACTGGTCGGGCCCTCGACGTCGAGGACCGGCATGATCGTGATGCATCCGGCCAGCAACTTCATGGGCCACTACCTGCTCGATGCTTTCGCGCGCCGAGGCGCGCAGGTCCTCGCACTCAATTCTCGCTACGTCAACAACGACACCACGTTGATCATGGAGCGGGTCATACAGGATCTGGGTGCCGGAGTGCAGTTCATGCGTCGGCGTGGCGTCGAGCAGCTGACCCTGATCGGCAACTCGGGCGGCGCAGCCCTCGTGTGCCTGTACCAGTCGCAGGCGGAGTGCCTCACGATCGATGCGACGCCCGCCGGCGACGCCGTCGCGTTGACGCCCGATCAGTTGCCGACAGCCGACGGCATTGCGCTCGCCGCCGCGCACCCCGGGCGGGCGCAGTTGCTCGACCGTTGGCTCGACGCGTCCGTCGTCGACGAGCGCGATCCGCTGTCGGCCCTTTCGGAGTTGGACATCTACGACGTGCAGCGGTCGCTTCCCCTCGACCGAGGGTTCGTCGAACGCCTGCGCGTCCGCCAGGGCGCGCGCCATGATGCAATCACCGCGTACGTACGACGACGGCTTTCGTTCCTGCGTTCACGGCCCGACGGACCTCGTGACGAAGCGCTGGTCGTGCACCGCACGTACGCGGATCCCAGGTTCGTCGACATCACCCTCGACGCCAACGACCGAGCAGCGGGAGGCAACCGGGGTGACCCGCGTGCAGTGAACTACGGGCCCAACTGCCTGGGTCGGTACAGCACGCTGACGAGTTGGTTGAGCCAGTGGTCGGCCGACAGCTGCGCCGACGGTCCCGTGAACCTCGCAGCCACTTCCGTGCCCGTCCTGCAGCTCGAGTACACCGCCGACCAGGCGGTGTTCCCGAGTGACGTCGAGGCGTGGTCACGTGCTGCGGGTGACCGGGAGCAACATCATGCCGTCAAAGGCGCCACCCACTATCTGCGCGAGCAGCCGAAGCTGCTCGACGAAGTTGCCGATCACCTCGAGGCGTTCGCCGTCGGAGTCTGACGGGCAACCACGTACGAAGGAGCAGCTTTGAACCTCACCCCAGCCCAACAGGAGTACCTCGGCGGGCACCAGTGGGCGGTGCTCGCGACCGGCCGGAAGGACGGCAGTCCGCAGACATCGATGGTCGCGTACGTGTGGGATGGTGAACATCTTCTCGTCACGTTTCGGAACGGGTCCGCGAAGCGTCACAACATGTCCCGACAACCGCGGGTGTCGGTGCTCATCCCCGACGGGCGGCGGGCCCTCACCGTGTACGGCGACGCGGAGCTGCTCGAGGAAGGGGCCGATCGCGTGAACGCCTACGCCGCGATCCTCGCGGGGTTCGGCGTCTCGCCGCCGCCCGACGACTTGGAGGACCAGATGGACGCCGAGGGACGCGTCGCGGGTCGCATCCGGCCCGCACAGATCGACCTGCATGACTGACGACCGACCGAACTCGTCGGTCGGCCGGCGTCGGATCGATGCCGGCCGTCGACCCGAGGGTCGGACATAGGGTCGACGGCGTGGAGAGTATGCGGTACGTGGCGGTGATCGGCCCGAGTGAGGCCTCGCCCGAAGAGATCGTGCGTGCCGAAGCGGTGGGTCGGTTGCTCGCGGCGCGCGACGTCGTCGTGGTGTGCGGCGGGCTCGGCGGAGTGATGGAGGCGGTGTCGCGTGGTGCCGCGGAAGCGGGCGGCACCGTGCTGGGCATCCTCCCGGGGTCCGACCGGTCCGATGCCAACGAGCACGTGACGGTGGCGCTGACCACGGGCATGGGCGAGATGCGCAACGCGCTGGTGGTGCGCGCCGCCGACGCCGTGATCGCGGTGGGTGGCGCGTACGGGACCCTCTCGGAGATCGCGTTCGCGCTACGGACCGGTGTGCCCGTCGTCGGTGTCGGCACCTGGCACCTCGACGACGTGATCGACGCGCCCGATCCCGAGGCCGCGGTCGACCTGTCGTTGGAGCTCGCCCATGGGGTGAGCTCATGAACCACGAGCCCTACTACCGGGAGGATCTCGCGCTCGTGCACCACCGGGGGTTCGGGTTCCACGCCGACGGCTGTGGCCCGGATCTGGTGGAACTTCTTGCGCCGGTGCGAGCGCGCGACGGCCTGGTGCTCGAGATCGGCTGCGGGAGCGGGCTGCTCACGCGCTACCTCGTCGACGGCGGGTACCGGGTGCTCGCCACCGACGCGTCGCCCGCGATGCTCGAGCTCGCGCGCGAGACCGCGCCGGACGCGCAGGGGTTCGCGCTGCTCGCGTTGCCGGACGATCCCGTGCCGGAGGCCGACGCGATCGTGGGCATCGGTCATCCCCTCTGCTACCTCCCCGACGCGGTCGCCGTGGAGCGCGCGCTCCTGGCCCTCGCCCGCTCGCTGCGTCCCGGAGGGATCCTGGCGACCGACCTCGAGGACCTCGAATGGGGAACCGCACGGGCCGACGTGCACGAGCAGTCGCGTCTCGGTGACGACTGGGCCATCATCACCCGCTACGAGAACCCGGCGCCCGACCGGCACGTGCGCGACATCACGACGTTCGTGCGGAACGACGACGACTCGTGGCGACGGGATCACGAACGCCACGACAACGTGCTGCTCGACGTCACCTCGGTGCCTCCCCTGCTCGCAGGCGAGGGGATCGAGGCCGAGGCGCGGCGATCGTTCGGCGATCACGAGTTGCCGGTTGGCCTCTACGCCATCGTCGGGAAGAAGACGGGATGACCGACGACCGGGTGCAGGAGGCGCACGCCCGGGCGGTCGCCGCCGGCGAACCCGGCTACCTCGATCCCGACACCGGGTTCTTCGTCTTCACCGCGCGGGCGCTGGCCGAGCGGGGTGAGTGCTGCGGCTCCGGCTGCCGGCACTGTCCCTACGGGGATTCTTCGTGATTGTGGACAGCATCTGACCGCAACGCTGGCGATGCTGGTCAGACACGACGAGAGGAACGACCATGCCGGGACAGGCCCCCTTCCACACCGACGAGCACGACCTCCTCCTGGGATTCGTGGCGCAGCAGCGCGAGGTGATGCGCCTCACCACCTACGGCCTCACCGACGACCAGGCCCGCCAGGTCGCGGTGTCGCCGAGCTCGCTGAGCGTCGGCGGGCTGCTCAAGCACGTCACGTTCGTCGAGGAGGGTTGGGTCGACCTGATGCTCGAGCGCCAACGCCCGGCCGCGGGCGAGGACGACTACGCCGACAACTTCGTGATGCGCGCCGACGAGACGCTCGCGGACCTGCTGGCGCGCTCGATCGCGGTCGGGGAGGAGACCGAGCGAGTCGTGCGGGCGATCCCCGACCTCGGGCAGCGGGTGCCGGTGCCGCCGGGCGTGCCGTGGTACCCGCAGGATCTCGACGCCTGGTCGGTACGGTGGGTGCTCGTGCACCTGGTCTCCGAGACCGCGCGCCACGCCGGGCACGCCGACATCGTCCGCGAGGCCGTCGACGGCGGCACCGCGTTCCCGATCATGGCCGCCGCCGAAGGATGGCCGGCGACGCCGTGGATGCAGCCGTGGGAGCCGGCGTCGTGAGGGACTCGCGGTGAGCATCGCGGTGGGGCTCGACGAGCTGCGCGCCAGGATCGACGAGTTCACGACCGACGCGTACCTGCTGACCGTGAGCGACGACGGTCGTGCGCACAGCGTCGCGGTGCCCGTCCGCTGGGACGGAGATGCGCTCGTCGTCCCCGCCGGCCGCACCACGAGCCGCAACGCGCGGGGCGCGCCCGCTCGTCGCGCTCCTCTGGCCGCCGCCCGCGCGGGGTGGCTTCAGCCTGATCGTCGATGCCGACGTGACCGGCGTCGACGAGGACGCGGGCGAGGTCGTGTTGCAACCGACGCGGGCCGTGCTACACCGGCCGGCTCCTTCGGGTGCCGGCAGCGACTGCGAGCCGGTGCTCTAACCGTTCAGGGGATCCACACCGACCTCGTCCCAGAAGCGGCGCCACGACTCGAACGCGTCGGGGAGTTGGTTGGTGGTGAGCGCGTCGTGCCCGGCGCCGACGCCCGCGCCGTGTGCAGGCCGTTCGAGGGCGTCGACCATGTACCAGCGCAGGAACTTCCGCCGGTCGAAGCACCACGCCGTGCCTTCGGGGCTGTCGACGCGCACGTAGGTGTCCCAGTACTGCAGCATCCCTTCGTCCCAACCGCCGTTGGGTCGGCCGAGCTCGTCGTGGCAGTAGACGATGCCGTGCGCGTGGTCGGCGTCGTCGAAATCGACGACGTGGTTGCCGACGAAGTGCACCGACACCTTTGGTTCGCTCAGCGTCGTGACGAACCACGCGCGCAGCGCGTCGCGCCCCTGCTCCTCACGGCCGACGCGCACGTCGGGGGTGAACAGGGAGACCATCATGTCCATGTCGCGGGAGTCGAGTGCGAGTGCGTAGCGCACCGGGAGCTGCTGGATCTCGGCCAGCGACTCCAACCGGTCGAGCCGTTCCTCCGCGGTCGCGGGCTGCCAGGGTCCGAGGCGTGACATGGCCGGCACCGTATCGGGTCGGAGTAGCGTCCGGACCGTGCTGACGGGCGAGAAGATCCTCATCACCGGACCGGCTGGGCAGATCGCGTTCCCGCTCGCCCGCTATCTCGCCGCCGACAACGAGGTGTGGGGAATCGCGCGCTTCTCCGACGAGGAGAGCCGGGCCAAGGTCGACGCACTCGGTGTGACCACCCGCGTCTGCGACATCGCGACCGGCGACTTCACCGGTGTGCCCGTCGACTTCACGTACGTCGTGCATCTCGCCGCGTACCAGGGCCCGGGGAACGAGTTCGACCACGCGATCACCGTGAACGCCGAAGGCACGGGACTGCTGCTCGCGCACTGCCGGACTGCGAAGTCCGCGCTGGTGATGTCGACCCACTCGGTGTACCGGCCGAGCGACGACCCCCTGCACGTGTACGTCGAGACCGACCCGCTGGGCGAGGTCAACTCGTCGATCTCGCCGCCGTACTCCATGTCGAAGATCGCGCAGGAGGCCGTGGCCCGCACGTGCGCGCGCCTCTACGAGCTACCGGTGACGATCGCCCGCATGAACGCTTCGTACGGCCCCAATGGCGGCTTGCCCGTGTACCACCTCGACGCCGCGGTCGCGGGAGAGCGCGTCACCACCCGCTGGGACCCCTGTCCCTACATGCCGATCCACGAGGACGACATCAACCGCCAGACCGCCGCCCTGCTCGACGCCGCGACCGTGCCCGCGCGGATCGTGAACTGGGGTGGCGACGAGGCCGTGAGCGTCCAGGAGTGGTGCGCCTTCTTCGGCGAGCTCACCGGCCACGACGTACCGGTCGACGTGGTGGAGACGCCGGGCACGTTGCGCGGGTCGATCGCCGATCCCACCGCGAGGCAGGCCGTCGCCGGCCCCTGCAGCGTCGGGTGGAAGGACGGGCTGCGCGCCGCCTACGAGTCGAGGTACGCGTGAACGTCCTCGTCACCGGCGCGTCGTCGGGGATCGGCGCCGCCACCGCGCTCGCGTTCGCCGAGCGCGGCGCGACCGTCGGCATCTGTGCCCGTCGCGAAGATCGCCTCGCCGAGGTGCTCGGCCGGTGCCGGGCCCACTCGCACGAGTCGCGTGCCTGGGCCGTCGACCTCGCCGACCTCGACGCCATCGACGCGTTCGCCGCGCAGGTCCAGGAGGAGCTCGGCCGCGTCGACGTGCTCGTCAACAACGCCGGCGTGCCGAAGCGACGCCGCACCACGACGATGTCCGCCGACGACGTCGAGAGCGTCATGGCGATGAACTACTTCTCGCCCGTGCGCCTCACGCTCGCGATCCTGCCGGGAATGATCGAGCGCGGTGGCGGTGACATCGTGAACGTGTCGTCGATGGGCGTGCACCTGGTGGCGTTCGGCGTCGGCGCCTACTCGGCCTCGAAAGCGGCGCTCGAGCTGTTCACCGAGGCCCTCTACGTCGAGCTCCCCGGCACCGGCGTCCGTGCGCACCTGGTGGTGCCCGGGACCACCGCCACCGAGTTCAGCACGCCGAGGGACGGCAACGACCCGCCGTTGCCGCCCGGGCCGGGTGCCGCGACCGCCGAGGAGGTCGCGGCCGCGATCGTCGCGTCGGTCGAGCGCGACGACGTGAACGACCACTTCGTGTCGTACGCGACTGCACGCGACGCCGACATGTCGGCGACCAAGGCCGCGGACCCGAACGGGTTCCTCGCCGAGATGCGCGAGCGCCTCGCCCCACTCCGCGAGAGCTGACCAGGTCGATCAACCCAGGTCGATCAGGAGATGGAGTGAGACGTCGCCGATGTGGTCGACGCCCATGTGGCGCCGACTGAAGCGCCACTCGCCGTCGACCTTCTCGAACTCGTCGCGGTAGTGGCCGTTGATGATCGGCCGCAGCGGCTCGTCGCCCGCCTTCTGGAACACCGTGTAGTACGAGCGGCACGTGCCGGTGAGCCCGTCGTCGGCGACGTCGACGATGGGGTTGGTGATCACGTGCTTGGTGAGTGGCGTGCCGTCGTCGTACTTGCGCGTCGTGTGGTGGTACATCGCGGCGACGGCGTCGGCCCCGCGCGTCTCGTGGTCGGAGGCGGCGGCGGTGATCACCGCGTGGGCGAGGTGCTCGCCGATGCCCTCGTAGTCGCCGGCGTCGATCAGCTCGGCGTAGCGGTACAACAGGTTGGTGATCGCAATCGCATCCGGAACATTGCTCATCTCTTCCCGCTTTCGCTGCTGCGCAGCGGGGCGCTCGGCCTCCGCTCCGTTACGAACCGGGCCATCCTCGATGAAGGAGGCCGGCTTGCGGCCACTCCACTCATGGCTGCTCCCTTCCCAGCAACAGCACGTCGGTGAACAGCGCACCCGCGCCGCCACCACTGCACAGCGCGACCTCGGCGTCGTCCACCTGCATGGTGGGGCACCCGCCGCGCAGCTGCTGCACCCCGCGGATGACCCGCTGCAGCAGTTGCACCGTCGCGCCGCCGTGGCTGAACGACATGAGGCCGCCGTCGGTGGTGATGGGGTGCCTGCCGCCGGGCTCGATCACACCGCTCATCACGTAGTCGCCGCCCTCACCCTCGGCGCAGAACCCGAAGGCCTCGAACTGGCGGATGATCTCGAACGAGAAGGGGTCGTACAGCTCGCACACGTCGACGTCGTCGGGTCCGAGCCCCGACATCGACCACGCGGTCTCGATCGCCCGGCGCCCGACCGTCCCGTCGACCAGATCGGCGCGGACGTTGCCGCCCATGTCCCACGCCGGCGGGTGCTGGTACGACGGACCGAAGTGGTCGGTGTTGCCGCCGAGCACCCAGATCGGATCCTGCGCAAGGTCGCGGGCGATGTCGGCGCGCGCGAGCACGAGCGCGCAGCCACCCTCGGCCGTCATCGAGCAGTCGAGGAGGTGGAACGGGTCGGCGACCATGCGGCTGTCGAGGATGTCCTGCACGCTGAACGGTCCGCGGCCGAAGTAGCAGGCCTCGGGGTTCACGTGCCCGTTGTTGCGGATGGTGGCGGAGACGGTGGCGAGCGCTTCGGGCGGCGTGCCGAACCGGTGCATGTGCCGCCGGGCGATCAGCGCGAACTCCGCCGCGGTGAACATGCCGAAGGGGGCGACGAACTCGTTCGACGGGCGGGTCCACGGCGCGGTCGACGCCCGGTCGGTGTACACGCCTGCCGAGCCGGCGCTGATCAGGACGGTCGACGCGAGCCCCGTCGCGATCGCGCTCGCCACTTCGAGGACCGCGGGAATGCCCATGCCCGAGTAGGAGCGCCACACCGGACCGTTGCGAGCCTGGTAGATGAGGTCGGACCCGCTCTGGCCCACCACGCCGTCGATGTCGCGCGCACCGAGCCCGGCATCGGCGAGCGCGCCCATGCCGGCCGCGAACGTGATGCTCCGTGAGTCGTGCCCTTCCAGCACGCGCCCCTGCTCGGTGTTGAAGACGCCGACGATGGCGACGTCGTGGAACGGGTGCACTACCCCAGCACCAGGTCGCGCACGACCTCGAGCTGCTCGGGATCGCGGCCCGCGACCATCAACGTGGTGACGGGGCTGTCGCGCCACGCCACGAGTCGCTCCTTGATGCGCGAGGGCGGACCGACGATCGAGATCTCGTCGGCGAAGTCGTCGGGCACCGACATGATCGCCTCGTCGCGCTTGCCCGCGAAGAAGAGATCCTGGATCTTGAGCGCTTCCTCCTCGAAGCCCATCCGCTGCATGAGCTTGGTGTGGAAGTTCTGGCCCTTGGCGCCCATCCCACCGATGTAGAAGCCGAGCATGCCCTTCACCGGCAGCAACGCGGCGGCGACGTCGTCGGTGACGGTGACGTTGGCCATGGCGTTGATCTCGAAGCCGGGCTTGGCGTCCTTGATCTGGTCGGCGTAGACGTCCTGGCGGAACGGCGAGTAGTAGAGGGGCAGCCAGCCGTCGGCGATCTCTGCGGTCTGGGTGACGTTCTTCGGGCCCTCGGCGCCGAGGAAGATCGGGATGTCGGCGCGCAGCGGGTGGGTCATGATCTTGAGCGGCTTGCCGAGTCCCTGGCTGCCCTCACCGCGGTACGGGAGCGGGTAGAACTCGCCGTCGTTCTCGAGCGGGCCCTCGCGTCGCAGCGCGCGCCGGATGACGTCGACGTACTCGCGGCGTCCGAGCGAGCGGCCGGTTCGAGGGTTGGCCGTACCAGCCTTCGACCACCTGCGGGCCCGACACGCCCAGGCCGAGGATGAGGCGGCCGTTCGACAGGTGGTCAAGGGTGACCGCGGCCATCGTCGTCGCGGTGGGGGTGCGCGCCGCCATCTGCACGATGCCGGTGCCGATCTTGATCGTCGACGTGTTGGCGGCGACGTACGCGGCGTAGGTGAACGCGTCGTTGCCCCACGACTCCGCCACCCACACCGAGTCGTAGCCGAGGCGCTCCGCGGCCTGCGCCTCCTCGACGAAGCCCGGCCGTGGCCCGGCCCCCCAGTACCCGAACACCACACCCAGCTTCATGACAGCACCCGTCTCTGACAGTGCCAGTCTCTGACACCGAACTGCGCGGGAGCGTACCCTCCTCGCCGATGGACCTCTCCATGACCCTGCCCACGATGCTCCCGCACTCGCGCGCCGAGACGCTCGCGTGGTGTCGCGAGGTCGACGACGGTCCCTGGGCCGGCCTCGCGGTGCCCGAACGGATCACGTACACCAGTCACGACTGGACCGTCGACCTCAGCGCGGTCGCCGCGCTCACCGAGCGCGTGCGGCTCTACACGACGATCGTGATCCTCCCCGCGCACGACGAGGTTGCGGTCGCGAAGCAGCTGGCGTCGATCGACGTGCTGTCCGAAGGCCGCCTGACCGTCGGCGTCGGGGTGGGTGGGCGCGAGCACGACTACCGCGCCATCGGCGGGTCGTTCGAGCGTCGGTGGCAGCGCATGGACGAGCAGGTCGCGCGCATGCGACGGATCTGGGCAGGCGAGCCGCCGTTCGACGGTGCGGATCCGGTCGGACCGCGACCGGTGCAGGACCCCGTACCGATCATCGCCGGCGTCATGGGGCCGAAGGCGATCGCGCGGGCCGCGCACTGGGCCGACGGCGTCGACGGGGCGTGGACCATGGACGGCGATCGCGATGCGATGGCGGCGGCGTTCACGCAGATCCGCGCTGCGTGGGAGGACGCCGGGCGCACCGAGGCGCCGCACCTCTCGTCGAGCATCTGGTACGCCATCGGCGACGACGCCGAAGCTCGCTTGCGCGCGTACGCGCACACCTACATGAAGATCATGGGCGAGGGCGTCGGCGACTGGGCGGCCGGCGCGGTCACGTGCTTCACGCCCGACGCGCTGCGACGAGCGGTCGACAACGCACGTGACGCCGGCGCCGACGAGTTCTTCCTTGTGCCCACCACGTCCGACCCCGACGAGCTCGCACGCACGTGCGACGCGCTCGGGCTCTGAGCAGCATGGACGTCGACGGGCTGCTCGAGGACGTCGCCACCCAGGTCGGGTTGGACGACTACGGCGATCCGACCTTCCGCGACGGGCTCGAACCGCTGTGGGCATCGGGGATGCAGGAAGCGGACCTCACCGAGATCGGGATGCTGGCGTTCGAGGGCCAGATCCGGATGAACCTGGCCAACCGGTTGCGGATCCTCGACTGGCACCGCACCCACCCCGAGCTCGCGGCCACGAAGGTGGAGGCGCCGCTCATCCTCGTGGGCATGCCCCGCAGCGGCACGACCGCGCTCAGCCACCTGCTCGCGGCGGATCCCGACAACCGTTCGCTGCTGGCGTGGGAGGCGACCGACTCGATCCCGCCGCCGACCACCGCGACGTACCAGACCGACCCGCGGTTCGAAGCCGCCCGCAACGCCACGAGCCCGACCGAGCTGCTCAATCCCGAGTTCAAGGCGATCCACCACGACGAACCCGACGACGCGATGGAGTGCACGGTGCTCCACGCGCAGCACTTCCAGAGCCTCATCTACTCGACCGTGTTCAACCTGCCGACGTACGACGAATGGTTGCTCCCGTCGACGTGGGAGGGTGCGACGAACTACCACCGGCAGGCGCTCCAGGTCCTGCAGTCCCAGTGCCCGGGCCGCTGGCAGCTGAAGTCGCCGCAGTACGGCTTGTTGCTCGACGAGCTGTTCACGACCTATCCCGACGCCCGGCTCGTCGTCACGCACCGCGACCCGGTGAAGATCGCGGCATCGTTGTTCAGCTTGCTGCGGTGCCTCACCGGCACCTTCACCGACGTCGACCACACCGACTACATCGTCTCGCACTGGCCCGCCACGCTCTCCGCGCTCCTCGACCGGGCGATGGACGCGCGTGATCGCATCGGGGAGGACGCGTTCCTCGACGTGGCGTACGCCGACATCGTGCGCGATCCGGTGGCGGTGGTGGGCACGATCTACGAGCGCTTCGGGATCGAGTGGAACCCGGAGAAGGAGGCGTACTTCCGGCAGTTCCACGCCGCCAACCCACAGCACAAGTACGGCACGCACACGTACTCGCTGGCCGAGGTGGGCGTCGAGCGCGGTCCCCTCGACGAGCGCTTCGCCCGCTACACCGAGCGCTACGACGTGCCCAAGGAGACGACGTGAGTCACGCATCCACCTACGAGACGTTGCTGTTCGACGTGCGCGAGCGGGTCGCCACGGTGACACTCGACCGGCCCGAAGTGCGCAACGCCTTCGGTGCGGGCATGGGCCCTGAGCTCGACGACGCGTTCCGTCGTTGCGACGAGGACGACGGCATCCGCGCGGTCGTGGTCACGGGCACGCCGCCGGCCTTCTGCTCCGGCGCCGACCTCGCGCGCGGCGGTGACACGTTCGGCAAGGTCGACACCACCACGTTCAACGCCGCCGGTCTGCGGTTCCCGCCGTGGGACGTGCGCAAGCCGGTGATCGGCGCGATCAACGGCCACGCGATCGGCGTGGGCATGACGCTGGCGATCCAGTGCGACCTCCGGTTCATGGCCGCCGACGCCAAGTACGGCGTGGTGCAGACGCAACGGGGCGTGATGGGCGACGCGTTCGTGCACTGGTCGCTGCCGCGCATCGTCGGGATGGCCAACGCGGCCGAGATCCTGCTCACCGGCAAGACCTTCGACGGTCACGAGATGCAACGCCTCGGCGTCGCCAATCGCGTGCTCGCGGCCGACGAGGTGCTCCCGGCTGCGTGGGAGTACGCGCGCGAGATCGCCGCCACCACCGCGCCGATGTCGGTGGCGTTCAGCAAGCGGGTCCTGTGGGCGAGCTTCGATCTCGAACGCGACGAGATCAACCACCTCGAGACGGTGCTGCACCACCACCTGATGGGCAGCCCCGACGCCAAGGAGGGTGTGATGGCGTTCCTGGAGCGCCGGGCACCGCAGTGGCAGGGGAGCGTGACCGACGACTGGCCGGAGAACTGGCCCGGCGAGGAAGGGGAACCGGCGTGAGCTTCGAGACCACGACCGACGAGGTGCTGCAGGGCGTCGACCTCGGCGGCAAGATCGCCGTCGTCACCGGCGCGTCGACCGGGCTCGGCCTGGAGACCGCGCGTGCCTTGGCGTCGGTGGGCGCGCAGGTCGTGCTCGCGGGCCGCGATTCGTCGCGCATCGACGCCGCCGCGTCGACGATCCTCGAGCGCGAGCCGAACGCGCAGCTCGAGCAGGGCCTGCTCGACCTCACCTCGCTCGACAGCGTGCGCGCGTTCGCCGACTGGTACGCAAGCGGACATGACCGGTTGCACCTGCTCATCAACAACGCGGGCGTCATGTACACCCCGTTCGAACAGACCGCCGACGGCTTCGAGATGCAGTTCGGCACCAACCACGTCGGGCACTTCCTGCTCACGTGCCTGCTCGTCCCGCAGCTGCTCGCCGATCCGCCGTCGCGCGTCGTCAACCTGAGCTCCGGTGGGCACATGGGCTCCGACATCGTCTGGGACGACGTCAACTTCGAGCGCCGTGACTACGACAAGTTCTCCGCGTACGGGCAGTCGAAGACCGCCAACATCCTGTTCTCGGTCGAGCTCGACCGTCGGCTCGGCGAACGCGGCGTGCACGCGTACGCGGTGCACCCGGGGATGATCAGCACCGAGCTCGGTCGTTACATGACCAAGGACGACTTCCAGGCGCTGATGGACCGCGCCAAGGCGTCGCCGTCGGGTGGGATGCCCGCGTACAAGACCGTGGAGCAGGGTGCAGCGACGAGCGTGTGGGCCGCGACCGCCTCCGAGCTCGACGGCCGGGGCGGCACCTACCTCGCCGACGCCGAGATCACCGACCAGCACGCGCCCTGGGCCCGCGACCCCGAGTCGGCCGAGCGCCTCTGGACCCTCAGCGAGCAGATGGTCGGCCAGACCTTCGACCTCTGACCCTTCCCCTCAAAGGTTGCGTCACTCAGCGGCGTTTAACGCCGTCAGATGACGCAACCTCGGGTCCGGAGGGGCTAGTTGCTGGACTCAAGCAAACAAGTTAGGGTCCACGCCGTGGACGACGTGGCCGCGATCCAGCGGGGACTCGAGCAGCTCGACCGCCTGCGGGCGAGCCGCAACGGGCACGCAGGCCTGAGCGCCGCCGCCGGCATCGACCTCTCCCGCCCGGCCTACGCGCTGCTCCGGCGCATCGACGAGCACGGGCCGGCGACCCTCGGCGACCTCGCCCGGGCGACGGGGATGGACGCGGCGTCGACCGGGCGCCAGGTCCGCCGGCTCGAGGAGCTCGGCTACGTCGAGCGTGCACCCGATGCCACCGACGGCCGCGTCGTCACCGTCTCGATCACGCCCACCGGCCGGGACGCGCGCGCCCGCATCGCCGAGGTGCTCGAAGCGCACCTCCGCGACACCCTCGGGCGTTGGTCCGAGGTCGACCGTCACGCGCTCGGCGAGCTCCTCACGCGACTCGTGGACGACTTCCGCGACATCCGATTCCGACATCCCGACAGTCCGTCAACCCGTGTCAGGAGCTCTGCATGACCATGCCCGGCGACATCGGCGCCATCGATCTGATGATCAGCTTCCCGAAGTCGAACGCATCGAAGACGTACGACTACCTGCGCGAGACCACACGCGGTGACGACGAGTCCACCAAGGAGTTCCCTGCGGGCTACATGTTCAAGGACGTGCCCAACAAGCTCGACGAAGGCGATGACGGCGTCCACGTGACCATCGCCGAGATGGACAAGTGGGGCGTCGACATGGGGTTGGTCGGTGCGGGCCCGCTGACGAAGCAGGCGCAGGAGCGCTACCCCGGTCGCTTCATCACCAGCCTCGAGATCGACCCCAACGACATCACGGGCACGGTGCGCAAGATCCGTGAGTACAAGGCCGAGCACGACCTCAAGGCGCTCACGACGTTCCCCGCCGGCTGCAACCCGCAGGTTCCGGTCGACGACCGTCGCTACTACCCGATCTACCAGGAGTGCATCGACCTCGACATCCCGATCATCTCGAACGCCGGCATCGCGGGGCCGCGGTTCCCCTCGAAGTGCCAGGACGTGATGCTCTTCGACCAGGTCTGCTACGACTTCCCCGAGCTGCGCATCGTGATGCGCCACGGTGCCGAGCCGTGGGAGGAGCTCGCGGTGAAGCTCATGCTCAAGTGGCCGAACCTCTACTACATGCCGAGCGCGTTCGCCCCGAAGCACTACCCCGAGGCGATCATCAAGTACGCGAACACGCGCGGTGCCGACAAGGTGATGTACGCGGGCTACTACCCGATGGGCCTGAGCCTCGAGCGCATCTTCACCGAGATGCCCAACGTGCCGTTCCGCGACCACGTGTGGCCGAAGTTCCTGCGCGACAACGCCATCCGCGTGTTCAACCTCGACGCGAAGCCGTACGAGTCGTGAGGCCCGACCAACGCCGGATCGAGTACTCGGGCAGCGTCCACGACGAGGAGGAGATCGAAGCCGTCGTCGAGGTGCTGCGCGGCGGGCCGAGCGCGCTCCGCATCAGCAAGAACGTGAAGGCGTTCGAGCAGGGCGTCGCCGAGTACTTCGGCAAGCGCCGCGGGATCATGGTGAACTCCGGTTCGTCGGCGCTGTACCTGGCCGTGGAGCTCCTGGGTTGCGAACCCGGAGACGAGGTCGTCACGTCGGCGGTCACGTTCTCCACCGACGTTGCGCCGCTGGTGCGAGCGGGGATCGTGCCCGCGTTCGTCGACGTCGAGCCCGACACGTTCAACGTCGACGTCGACGGCATCGAGGCGATGATCTCCTCCCGGACCAAGGCGATCCTCGTGCCGAACCTCATCGGCAACTGCCCCGACTGGGACCGCATCCGCGCCATCGCCGATGCGCACGGGCTGCAGGTGATCGAGGACTCGTGCGACGCGCTCGGCGCCAAGCTCCGCGGCACGCCGACCGGCACGCGCTCCGACATCAGCGTCACCAGCTTCGCCCTCGCACACGTGATCACCGCGGCTGCGACCGGGGGGATGGTGCTGCTCGACGACGACGACCTCATCGACCGCTGCGTGCTGCTGCGCCGGTGGGGCCGCCGATCGGAGACGCAGTTCTACGGCTCGAAGAAGGGTGATAAGCGCTTCTTCACCGAGGTCGACGGCATCGAGTACGACAACCTGTTCATCTTCGACGAGGTGGGTTGGAACTTCGAGCCGAGCGAGATCAGCGCCGCGTTCGGCGTGGTGCAGCTGCGCAAGTTGCCGCTGAACCTCGCCCGGCGTCAGCGCAACTTCGATCTCCTCTCGGCGTTCTTCGGCACCTACCCCGACGTGTTCGTGCTGCCGCGCCAGACCGCGGAGCTCGAGACCGGGTGGCACATGTTCCCGGTGCTCGTCCGGCCGGAGTCCGGCATCCGCCGGGCCGAATTCCAGGAGCACATGGAGGGCAACGGGGTGGACACGCGCATGGTGTGGACGGGCAACGTCACCCGGCAGCCCGCGTTCGCGACGGTGCCGCACCGCGTCCCCGACGGCGGGCTGCCGAACGCCGACCGGGTGATGGAGCAGGGGCTGATCCTGCCGCTGAACCACGGTCTCGACGACGACGACATCGAGTACCTGTGCGTCACCGCCGGTCGCTTCCTGAACGAGCACGGCCACGCGCCGGCCGGCGTCGAGGCGGTGTCGCGATGAGCGGGCGGTTCACCGGCCGGCGTGCGATCGTCACCGGCGCCAGCCGCGGCATCGGTGCCGGCATCGCCGAGCGTCTCGCGGCGGAGGGGGCCGCGGTGGCGCTCGTCGCCGCGCACCGTCGACGCACACCCGACGCTCCCGGGGAGCCTCAACGAGACTGCGGCTCGGTTGCGGGAGTACGGCAACCCGGTGTCCGTGATCGCGGCCGACCTCGCCGACGGCGACGACCGCGCTCGCATCGTGCCCGCGGCGGCGGACGAGCTCGGCGGATCGATCGACGTCCTCGTCAACAACGCGGCCGCGGCGATGTACGCGCAAGCGTCGGAGATGCCGTTGAAGCGCCGTCGCATCACGTACGAGGTGAACGTGCACGCGCCGCTCGATCTCGCGCAGGCGGCGGTGCCGGCGATGCTCGAGCGCGGCGAGGGGTGGATCGTCAACGTCTCGAGTGCGACCGGCAAGCTCACCCAGGGCCCTCCGTTCAAACAGGACGGCCTCGCCGCGACCACGGGCATGTACGGCTCGTCGAAGGCGGCGCTCAACCGCGAGACGAACGCACTCGCGCAGGAGCTCTGGGGCCGTGGCGTCCGCGTCAACACCGTCGAGCCACGCGCGGCGGTGATGAGCGAGGGCGCCGAGGTGCTCGCCGGGCACGTGATCCGCGACGACCAGAAGGAATCGATGGAGGAGATGGTCGAGGCCGCGGTCTACCTGTGCGACTGCGACACCGAGACCACCGGTCAGGTGTTCGTGAGCCTCGATCTGATCGCCGATCGCGGCGTCACCGTGATGACGCTGGACGGCGTGGGCCCCTGGACGACGGGGTAGCGTTCGCGCACATGGCCGCGACCAGCGATCGGGTGATCGACCTCCTCGACGGCGAGCTCTACGCCGGCGATCCGTACCCCACGTACGCATGGATGCGTGACCACGCACCCGTCTACTGGGACGCCCAGAACGAGCTGTGGGGGATCGCCCGCTACGACGACATCGTCGAGATCGAGAAGGCGAAGGACGTCTTCATCAGCTCCGACCGCGAGAAGGGCGGCTACCGCCCCAACCTGCCGTCGGACCCGTCGATCATCGGTCTCGACGATCCGCTGCACACGAAGCGCCGCAAGCTGGTGAACCGTGGCTTCACGCCCCGCACCGTGCTGGCGTGGGAGGACCACATCCAGGCGACGATCACCGGGTTGCTCGATGCCGCCGCCACCAAGGACCGCGTCGAGCTCATCGAAGATCTGGCCGGTCCGCTGCCCGCGCAGATGATCGGGCTGCTCCTGGGCTATCCGCACGAGATGTGGCCGAAGCTCATGGAGTGGTCGGCCCGCACGATCGTGGGCGGCGGCGGTCCGCGTTACGCGACCGACGACGTGATCATGGCCGCGTTCGAGTTCGCGGGTGCATGTGCGGAGCTCTACGAGGAGAAGCAGCGCTGCCCGGCCGACGACATCATGACGGTCTGGACCACGGCCGAGATCGACGGTGAGGCGATCGGGCTCGACCCGGTGATCAGCGACTGCCTGCTCCTCCTCGACGGTGGCGCCGAGACGACACGCACGGTGATCGCGCGCACGATCCTCGAGTTGGCGGCGCGTCCCGACCAGTACCAGCTGCTGCGCGACGGCGCCGACATGACCGTCGCCACCGAGGAGTTCATCCGCTGGGTCACGCCGGTGCTCAACATGTGTCGGGTGGCGACGCGCGACTACGAGATCGGCGGCCAGACGATCGAGCAGGGCCAGCAGGTCGTCCTCATGTACCCGTCGGCCAACCGCGATCCCGAGCACTTCGCCGACCCCGAGGGCTACGACGTGACCCGCAACCCGAACCACCACATCGCGTTCGGGTTCGGCACCCACTTCTGCCTGGGCGCCGCGCTCGGCGCGCCTCGAGATCAAGATGTTCTTCGACGAGTTCGTGCGCCGGGTGCGCGACATCCGGGTCGTGCCCGGCAGCGTCGACTTCCTGCCCAACGCATTCGTGAACGGCGTCAACCGCGCCGAGGTCGAGCTCGTCCTCGGCTGAGACCACAGGAGACGTCATGTACGACGTCAAGATCACCAACGGCACCGTCGTCGACGGCACCGGCGCGCCGCGCTTCGTCGGCGACGTCGCGGTCAAGGACGGTGTGGTCGTCGAGGTGTCGCAGTCGTCGCTCGACGGCGACGCCGCCGAGACCGTCGACGCCACCGGGTTGCTGATCACGCCCGGCTTCGTCGACATCCACACGCACTACGACGGCCAGGCCACCTGGGACCCGCTGCTCGAGCCGTCGTCGGGCCACGGCGTCACCACCGTCGTCGCCGGCAACTGCGGCGTCGGGTTCGCGCCGGTGCGGCCGGGCGACGAGGAGTGGCTCATCAAGCTGATGGAGGGCGTGGAGGACATCCCGGGCACCGCGCTCACCGAGGGCATCGACTGGAGCTGGGAGAGCTTCCCCGAGTACCTCGAAGCGCTCGACGGTCGCCGGTTCGGCATCGACGTCGGGGTGCAGGTGTCACACGGCGCCGTGCGCGCGTACGCGATGGGGGAGCGCGGCGCGGCCAACGAGCCCGCCACGCCCGACGAGATCGCGGCCATGGCGGCGATCGTGCAGGAAGCGGTCGAGGCGGGCGCGCTCGGCTTCTCGACGTCGCGCGACGCTCGGCCACCGGGCCATGGACGGCCGTCCGGTACCCGGCACGTTCGCGGCCGAGGACGAGCTGTTCGCACTCGGGCGCGCGATGCAGCGCGGCGGACGCGCGGTGTTCGAGCTTGCGCCGCTGGGCGCGTCGGGTGAGGACCTGCTCGCGCCCGAGCAGGAGATGGGTTGGATGGTCAAGCTCTCCGACGAGCTCGACCTGCCGGTTTCCTTCACGCTGCTGCAGATCGACGCCGCGCCCGACGCGTGGCGCGGCCTGATGGACGAGTCCCTGCGCGGCGTACGACTCGGGCGCGCAGGTGGTGCCCCAGATCGCGGCGCGTCCGTTCGGCATGCTGCTCGGCTTCCCGACCCGGCACGGGTTCAGCGGCCGCCCCACGTATCGCGCGCTCTCGGCGCGCCTCGGTCCCGACGAGCTCCTGGCCGAACTGGCGAAGCCCGCGGTGCGCGCACAGATCCTGGGCGAGAACGACGTCGCGCCCGATCCCACCGTGCTGTTCGACGGCTTCTTCCAACTCGTGCAGGGATCGCTCGACCGCTTGTACGCACTCGGTGATCCGCCGGTCTACGAACCCACGCCCGAGCGCACGGTCGCGGCCATGGCCGAGGCGGCCGGTGTCGCGCCGATCGAGATGCTCTACGACGTGATGCTCGAGCACGGTGCGCAGCACCTGCTCATGCTCCCGTTCTTCAATTACGCCGAGCGCAACCACGACGCCATCCGCGAGATGCTGCTGCACCCCGGAGGCGTGTCGGGCCTGTCCGACGGCGGCGCGCACTGCGGACTCATCTGCGACGCGTCGATCCCGACGTTCATGCTCACGCATTGGGCGCGCGACCGCGTGCGCGGTGACACCCTTCCGCTCGAGTACCTGGTGAAGAAGCAGACCTCCGACACCGCGGCGCTCTACGGGTTGGGCGACCGCGGTGTCGTGGCACCGGGCATGAAGGCCGACGTCAACGTCATCGACTTCGACGGGCTCACCCTGCGGATGCCGCGGGTGGCGCGTGACCTCCCGGCCGGTGGAGCGCGGCTCCTCCAGGAGGCCGACGGCTACGTCGCCACCATGGTGAGCGGCGAGATCACCCGTCGCCACGGCGTCGACACCGGCGCCCGCCCCGGCCGGCTTCTCCGCGGCGCCCGCTGACGACCGCTGGCCCCCACCCCCCCCCCGCCGTTCCTGCGTCAAAAGTGACTGCATATGTGCGCAACTTTGACGCATGTTGCCTGGAGAGTTGAGTTGACGTGAGCCATCCCGACGACGAGTTCCATCCGCCGACGAACGACGACCCGTTCTGGAGCGAGACCGCGTGGTTTGCGTTCTCGGTGCCGGAGCGCAAGCTCGCGGGGTGGACCTATCCGTTCTTCCGCACCAACCAGGGCACGTGCTCCGCGGCCGTCTTCCTCTGGGACGATCGCGGTGACTCGCCGTTCGACTGCCGCTACTACAAGCAGATCTGGCACCTCCCCGTGCCCGACCAGCTGGCCGACTTCGACCTGCCCAACGGACTCGGCTACACCACGCGCGAACCGCAGCGGGTCTACGACCTGCGCTACCGCGACCCCGATGCCGACGACGTGTCGTTCGACCTGACGTTCACCGCGATCATGGATCCCCTGCACACCAAGACGTCGGGCCCCGATGGTGGGCATCTCGACCAGCTCGGGCGCTTCACCGGCACGCTCGTGCTCGACGGCGAGACCATCGAAGTCGACTCGTACGGCGCGCGCGACCGCTCGTGGGGATCGCGCAACCCCTTCGGTCCGCACCTCATGTCCGCGGGGGAGTGGAAGGCGACGCAGATGCCGTACAGCCACGCCACGTCCGACACCGTGTCGTTCCTCACCATCACCGCCAACGTCACCGAGGACTTCCCGGTGATCATGGGGTTCCACCTGCGCGACGGCGAGGTGTCACGCGTCACGAAGGGCCGCCGCGCCATCCTCGAGCGCGATCCGGTCACCGACACCGCGACCGCGCGTGCTGGTCGAGGGCACCGACGAGCTCGGCCGCGAGTTCCACGCCGAGGGCGAGACCGTCAGCAGGTTCGTGAACTTCTGCAACGAGAACCTGGTCGGTTGGAACCACCTCGTGCGCTGGGACATCGACGGCGCCGAGGCCTGGGGCGAGCAGCACGAGAACTACACGCCGGTCGCGTTCAGGAAGTACCTGCGTTCCCGCTCGAGTCCTTCTGGGCTGCTTGCTTGACCGCGGCCGACAGGTCGCCGCCGAAGAACTGCTTCGACGTCTCCAGGTTGCTCGCGAGTCCCTGCAGTTCCGAACCCGCGCGCGTGGCCGTGCGCACACCCTTGAACTCCATCGCCCGGTGCACGGTGCGCTTGTTGATCTGCAGCAGGTCGCTCGGGATCGCCGCGACCCTCGCCGCCATCGCCAAGGTCTCGCGCTCGAGGTCGGCCGCCGGGAACGCGCGGTTGGCCATGCCGATGCGGACGGCTTCGAGCCCGTCGATGGCGTCGCCGGTGAGCATGAGCTCCATCGCCGGACGCATCCCCACCAGCCAGACGTGGTATTGGAAGTCGGGCGGGCTCACCACTCGCACCACCGGGTAGCTGAGCTGCGCGTCCTCGGCGATGTACACGAGGTCGCAGGCGGCCATGAGCTCGGTGCCGCCCGCCATCGCGTACCCGTGCACCTGCGCGACGACCGGCTTGGCCAGGTCCCAGATGCGTGACCAGCCGTCGGCGACGTGCCGGGACCACGACCCGTCGCCCGGCGGCGTGTAGAAGGGCTGACCTTCCGACAGGCTGGACTTCAGGTCGTACCCGGACGAGAAGCACGGGCCCGCGCCGCGCACCACCGTGACCCCGACCTCGGGATCGCGGTCGGCCGCGTGCAGGGCGTCGTACAGCTCGGTCCGCAGGGCGTTGCTGATCGCGTTGCGCTTCTCGGGCCGGTTGAGGGTGAGTCGCCGGACCCGCGGTGCGGGATCGTCCACGAGTACCAGGGCTGCAGCACCGCTAGATTCCGCGCTCATGGCCGCTCCCATCGCTCTCGTGACCGGCGCGAGCCGGGGCATCGGGCGGGCCACCGCGCTCGCGCTCGCCGACGTAGGCTACGACGTCGCCATTGCCGCGCGCACCGTGCACGAGGGCGACGGCCGCATGGCGCCCGGCTCCGTGCGCGAAGACCAGGAGACCCGCGTGATCGAGGGCAGCCTCGAGAGCACGGCCGCCGCCATCGAGGCAGCGTGGGCAGAACGCCCTCTCGGTGGCGATGGACCTGCTCGACCGTCCCTCGATCGACGCCATGGTCGACACCGTGATCGGCAATGGGGTCGCATCGACGCGCTGGTCAACAACGCGATCTACCAGGGCGCCGGGCGCATGGACCGCGTGCTCGAGCTCGACCTCGACGCCGCCACCAAGCTCGTCGTCGGCAACTACGTGAACCAGCTGCACCTCATCGCAGTTGGTGGTGCCGGGGATGCTCGAACGCGGTGGCGGGCGAGTCGTCAACATGGCGTCGGCCACCGCCTCCATGGACCCGCCCGCGCCCGCGGGCGAGGGTGGCTGGGGTCTCGGCTACGGCGCGTCGAAGGCCGCGTTCCTCCGCGTCGCCGGCCAGCTCCACGTGGAGTTCGCCTCTTCAGGGATCGTCGCCTTCAACGTGGATCCCGGCTTCACCACCAACGACAAGCCGAGCGACGACCAGTTCGCCGAACGGTTCCGGGCGCGCCGCCCGAGGTCACCGGCGCCGCGATCGCGTGGCTGTGCTCGTCCGACGACGCGCTCGAGCTCGCCGGCACGCTCGTCTACTCCCAGCCGCTGTGCAAGCGGCGTCAACTTCTCCCAGGATGGCCGCCCGCATGAGCACCAGCACCGCGAAGACCATGACCGCGTACCAGCTCGTCGGCGTGGGGCGAGCCGCCCGAGTTCCGCGAGGTCGACGTCCCGGTGCCGGGCCGCGACGAGGTGCTCGATCAAGGTCGCGGGCGTCGGCCTCTGCCACAGCGACTTCCTCTTCCTCGACACGCCGCCCGGGATCATTCCCTGGTCGCTCCCGTTCACCCTCGGTCACGAGAGCGCGGGCTGGGTCGAGCAGCTCGGCGACGGGGTCGACGATCTGGAGCCCGGCCAACCCGTCGCGGTGGCGGGCATCCACTCGTGCGGTCGGTGCGAGTTCTGCCTGCGCGGCCACGACAACTACTGCCCGCGCGGCGCCAGCGGCCGCGGCTACGGCGAGGACGGCGGCCTCGCGAAGTACCTCCTCGTGCCGCGGCGCGAGCTCGTGCCCCTGCGCACGCTCGACCCGCGACGAGTCGGGCCGCTCACCGACGCCGGGGCGACGTCGTACCACGCGGTCAAGCGCGCGCTGCCCGAAGCTCGTGCCCGGTTCGACCGCGGTGGTGATCGGCGCCGGGCGGCCTCGGCTCGTACGCGGTGCAGTACCTCCGCCGCCTCAGCGGCGCGCGCGTGATCGCGGTCGACGTCGTGCAGCAGCGCCTCGACCTGGCCCGCGAGCTCGGCGCCCACGACACCCTCATGTCCGACGGCACCACCGCGCTCCAGGTGCGCGAGCTCACCGGCGGCACGGGCGCCACCGCGGTGTTCGACTTCGTGGGTGACGACACGACGATGGCGATGGCGCTCGCGTGCGCGGCAAACCTCGGGCACGATCGCGATCGTCGGTGCCGGCGGTGGCACGGCCAAGGTGTCGTGGGGCGTCCTTCCGCTCGAGTGCGACCTGTTCATCCCGATGGCCGCGTCGATCGCCGACCTCCACGAGGTGATCGCGCTCGCCGAGGCCGGCGAGCTGCGCATCGAGGTGGAGCTGTTCGACTTCGAGGACACGCCGCTCGCGTACGACCGCTTCCGCCAGAACGACCTCCGCAGCCGCGCCGTGGTCACGCCCAACGGCTAACCGTCTGACATCTCACTGATACCGTCTCGGGCCGTGGCCCGGCTGGACGACCTGCAACGCGTGGAGAAGGCGATCGTGCGGATCGCGCGCATCGGTGCCGGTCGTGAGGCGGCACGCAACCGGGCGGAGCGTTCCGGCGTGCACCTCTCCCGTCCGGCGATCAACCTGATCTCGGCGCTGCACGCCTCGGGACCGGTGCGCCTCTCGCGGCTGTCCGACCTCACCGACCTCGAGGCGCCACTGGTGAGTCGGGAGATCGCCCGCCTGTGCGAGGGCGGCTACGTCAAACGGGCGTCGGATCCCACCGACGGTCGCGCCAGCATCGTCACCCTCAGCGCCAAGGGAGCCAGGGCCTACACGGCCTACCGCCGGGCGACCGACGACATCGTGGTCGAGGCCTTCGAGGGGTGGAAGGCCGCCGAGCTGCGCACGTTGGCCGACTACCTCGAACGGGTCGTCCACGACGTGAGTCGCCGTCCGGATTCCGGATAGGTTCCTTGCCCTGGTCAAGTAACTCAGGAGACGCGATGCCCGCCCCGATCGTGAAGATCGACCTGGAGTTCCCCTACACGCGCAGCGTCGGACCGGTGATCGGCGCCTACCTCGACGGTCTCGAGGAGGGTCGCCTGCTCGCCTCGCGCGCCGGCGACCGCACCCTCTCGCCGCCGCTCGAGTACGACCCCGCGACCGGCGCGTCGGTGGAACCGGAGCTGGTGGAGGTGGGGCCCGAAGGCGTCGTCACCTCGTGGACGTGGGTCGACACGCCCAACCCCAACCACCCGCTCGACCGGCCGTTCGCGTTCGCGCTGATCCAGCTCGACGGTGCCGACACCGCGATGGTGCACGTGGTCGACGGCCCCCGCGACGCCATCAGCACCGGCGTGCGGGTGACGCCCCCGCTGGCGCGACGAGCGCACCGGCTACGTGACCGACGTCGAGTGCTTCGAGGTGGTCGAGTGAGCCCCGACGCCGCGGCCAAGGAAGGGCCGCGCATCATGCCGTTCCCGGTGGCGCTGCACTACGAGGCGCCGGCGCCGCCCGCGCTCACCCGCTACGCGGAAGCGCTGGTCGACGGGAAGATCATCGGTCAGCAGTGCACCGGCGAGTGCGGACTCGTCTACGTCCCGCCGCGTGACTTCTGCCCGATCGACGTGATCAAGCTCAGCACCGACGACGACGTCGTGCTCGGCGACACCGGCACGATCGTGAACTTCACCGTCGTCACGCCGGTCGCAGTACCCGGGTCAGGAGGAGACGGAGCCGTTCGCCCGCGTGTCGATCGCACTCGACGGGCCCGGCGGGATGCTCCAGCTCCAGGAGGTGCTCGACACCCCGGTGAGCGACGTGCGCGTCGGGATGCGGGTCGCCGCGGTCTGGCTCCCCGAGTCGGACCGCAACATGGACGAGCTGGCCGCCGGTGGCTGGAGCAGCACCAACGGCGGCATCGAAGGTTGGATGCCCACCGGCGACCCCGACGCCGACGTGAGCCGCTCGCAGGAAAGGGCTTCTGATGGTCGACGTGGCGATCGTCGGGTACGGGCAGGTGCCCGCGGTGCGCAGCACCCAGATCACCGAGACCCAGATGGTGCTCGACGTCACCCAGCAGGCACTCGGCATGGCGGGCATCGACCGTCACGACGTGGGGTTCACCGTGTCGGGGAGCTGCGACTACCTCGCCGGTCAGGCGTTCGCGTTCGTGCAGACGATCGAGGCCATCGGCGCGTGGCCGCCGATCGACGAGTCGCACGTCGAGATGGACGGCGCGTGGGCGATGTACGAGGGGTACACCCGGCTGCAGGAGGGTGCCGTCGACGTCGTGCTCGTGTACAGCCACGGACGTTCGTCGCCCGGGCAAGCCGGAGCAGGTGTATCCGCTGCAGCTCGACCCGTACCACCTCGCGCCGCTCGGTCTCGATCCGTGGTCGCTGGCCGCGCTGCAGGCGCGCGCGCTGCTCGACGCCGGTGTCGCCACCGAGCGCGACTTCGCCGAGATCGTGGCCCGCAACCGGGCCAACGCGGTCGGCAACGAGTACGCGCAGGTGAGCGGGAAGTTCGACGTCGATGCACTGCTGGCCGAGCCGTACGTGCGTGAGCCGCTCCGCCGCCACGACCTCCCGCCGGTGTCCGACGGCGCGGCGGCGGTCGTGCTCGCCGCGGGCGACAAGGCCGCGTCCCTGGTCGAGCGCCCGGCGTGGATCACCGGCATCGACCATCGCATCGACATCCACCAGCCCGGCATGCGCGACCTGACGGACTCGCCGTCGATCCGCCTCGCCGCGGAAGGTGCCGGCGTCGGGTCGGGCTCCGGTGCAGGTCGCCGAGGTGACCGCGCCGTTCTCGCCGCAGGAGGTGATCGTGCGCAACGCGCTCGGTCTCGACGATGCGGTGGAGGTCAACCCGTCGGGCGGTGCGCTCGCCGCCAACCCGGTGATGGTCACCGGCCTCGTGCGTGTGATCGAGGCCGCCCGCCAGGTCACCGAGCAGAGGCCGCGACCGTGTGCTCGCGCATGCGACCGGCGGGCCAGGCGCTCCAACAGAACCTCGTCTGCATCGTGGAAGGATCCCGGGCATGAGCTCGGCCAGCCTCCCGGCGTCATCGGCATCGGCCAGACCAAGTACTCGAAGGCCCGTACCGACGTCTCCATCCCCGGCCTCGTGCGCGAGGCCGCGAGCCGCGCGCTCGACGACGCCGGTCTCGACTGGGGTGACATCGACGCGCTCGTGATGGGCAAGGCGCCCGACATCTTCGAAGGCGTGATGCAGCCCGAGCTGTTCCTCGCCGACGCACTCGGCGCCAACGGCAAGCCCATGCTGCGCGTGCACACCGCCGGCAGCGTCGGGTGTTCCACCGCCAACGTCGCCACCGACGCGGTCAAGGGCGGTCGGTTCAAGCGCGTCCTCGCGGTGGCGTGGGAGAAGCAGGCCGAAGGCAACGCGCAGTGGGGCCTCGGCGGCGGCAAGAGCGGCAGCATGGGCGCGGGCGGGATCTTCGCGCCGTGGGTGCGCGCCTACATCAGCCGCTCGGGCGCGCCCGAGCACATCGGCTGGCAGGTCGCGGTCAAGGACCGTCTCAACGCGGTGAAGAACCCGTACGCGCACCTCAAGCTTCCCGACATCACCATCGAGAAGGTGCGGGACTCGATGATGCTGTGGGACCCGATCCACTTCCTCGAGTCGTGCCCGTCGTCCGACGGTGCGTGCGCGATGGTCGTCGCCGACCACGAGACCGCGAAGACGCACTCGTCGGCGGCGTGGGTGCTCGCCACGTCGATGCGGTCGGAGCTCGGCCAGTTCCCAGGTCGCGACACCGTGCGGCCGCAGGCCGGTGTCGACTGCAGCGCCGCGCTCTACAAGGACGCAGGCATCACCAACCCGCGCGAACAGATCGACGTCGCCGAGCTCTACGTGCCGTTCTCGTGGTACGAGCCGATGTGGCTCGAGGGCCACGACCTCGCCGATCTCGGCGAGGGCTGGAAGATGACCGACAGCGGTGCCACCGAGATCACCGGGTCGTTCCCGGTGAACCCGTCGGGCGGCGTGCTCTCGAGCAACCCGATCGGTGCATCCGGCATGATCCGCTTCGTCGAGGCTGCGCTGCAGGTGCAGGGCAAGGCCGGCGAACACCAGGTCGAGGGCGCAGAGGTCGCGCTCGGCCACGCCTACGGCGCGATGGCGCAATACTTCGCCATGGCCGTGCTGTCGAAGTCGCCGTCGCCGTTCTGAGCGACGGACAAGGGGGAGGTCCGCGATGCCGATGTCGATGGAGGAGATCTCCGACCGTCTGGAGATCCAGGATCTGATGGTGCGCTACAGCTACGCCATCGACTCGCGCAACTGGGATGCGCTCGACGACGTGTTCACGCCCGACGCGCACATCGACTACTCGGTGTTCGGCGGGAGCGTCGGCAACCTGGCGGAGACCAAGGCGTTCCTCACCGAGGCGATGCCGATGTTCACCACGCTGCAGCACATGGTGTCGGGGACGACCATCGCGTTCGACGGCACCGACTCTCCCGATTCCGCCACCGCCAAGACCCAGTGCCACAACCCGATGACCATGGGCGACGCGGAGAACCCCGACCTCATGGTGTGCGGGCTCTGGTACGTCGACAAGCTCGCGCGCACCGCCGACGGCTGGCGCATCAAGGAGCGGGTCGAGGAGAAGGTCTACATGAAGGTGTTCCCGGGGAAGTGACCACGCCGGAGTACGTCCCCGCGCACGGGCTGCTCGAGGGCAAGACCGTCCTGGTCACCGCCGCGGCGGGGACCGGCATCGGCTCGGCGGTGGCGCAGCGGTGCGTCGAGGAGGGCGCGCGCGTCGTCGTCTCCGACAAGCACGAGCGGCGTCTGGGCGAGACGGCCGAGCGGCTCGGCGTGCCCGGCATCCCGTGCGACGTCACCGACGAGGAGTCGGTGCAATCGCTGTTCGCGGCGGCCAGCTCCGAGCTCGGCGCCATCGACGTGCTGGTGAACAACGCCGGCCTCGGTGGCAGCGCCGAGCTGCACGAGATGACCGACGAGCAGTGGAACGTCGTGCTCGACGTCACGCTCAACGGCACCTTCCGCTGCACCCGCGCCGCGCTCAACCACATGTACGCGAACGGGCACGGGGTGATCGTCAACAACGCGTCGGTGATCGGCTGGCGCGCGCAGGCCGAGCAGGCGCACTACGCCGCGGCCAAGGCCGGCGTGATGGCGCTCACGCGCTGCGCGGCGATCGAGGCCGGCCGGCGTGGCGTTCGCGTCAACGCGGTCGCGCCGAGCATCGCCATGCACGCCAACCTGGCCAAGGTGACCACCGACGAGCTCCTCGCCGAGCTCGCTTCTCGCGAGGCGTTCGGTCGCCATGCGGAGCCGTGGGAGGTCGCGAACGTGATCGTGTTCCTGGCGTCCGACTACTCGGGCTACATGACCGGCGAGGTCGTGTCGGTCTCGAGCCAGCATCCGTAGGCAAGCACTCTGAAGAGGAGCAACCCGTGGAGTTCGGTGTCTTCGTCGGCATGTACCACCCGAACCACCGTCGCGAGGCGGGAGAGACCGAGCAGGACGTGCTCCGGGCCGAGCTCGATGTCGTCCAGGCGGCCGATCGCTCGGGCTTCAAGTACGTCTGGGTGACCGAGCACCACTTCCTCGACGAGTACTCGCACCTGTCGGCGAACGAGGCGTGGATGGCGTACGCGCTCGCGATCACCGATCGCATCCACATCGGCTCCGGAATCATCAACATCACGCCGCCTGTGTGCCATCCGGCGCGCGTGGCCGAGAAGGTGGCGATGCTCGACCAGCTCGCGCCGGGACGCTTCGAGTTCGGCACCGGGCGCGGGTCGTCGTCGGTGGAGGTCCTCGGCTTCGGCATCGACTCGATGGACACGACCCGCGACATGTACGACGAGGCGCTCCCCGAGATCGTCAAGATGATGGGTCCCGACGAGTACGGGCCCTACGACGGCCAGTTCTTCTCGCTGCCGCGCCGCCAGGTGCTGCCGAAGCCGGTGACGCTGCCGCACCCGCCGATCTGGGTGGCGGCGGGCTCGCCGGGCACGTTCGAGAAGGCCGCCCGCATGGGCATCGGCGTGCTGTGCTTCAGCTTCGCCGGCGCCGAGGCGCTGAAGCCGCTGATCGACATCTACAAGACGACGATCGAGGACGCCGATCCCGTCGGCGGGTACGTGAACAACAACGTCATGGTCACGACCGCGATGATGTGCATGGAGGACGGCGACCGCGCCCGCGAGGTGTTCCGCAACACGCAGAGCGACTACCACACGTCGCTGGTCGCGAAGTACCTCGACTCGTTCCCGCAGACCGCCGGCATCGACAAGGTGCCGACGCTGAAGCCGCCGGTCCCGCTCGAGTACGTGAACCGGGCCATCGAAGCGCGTGCGGTCGCGGTGGGGACGCCGGAGGAGGCGATCAACACCATGCGCGTGTACGAGGAGATCGGCGCCGACCAGGTGTCGTTCGGGGTGCTGTCCGACGACACGCCGTTCGACGCCGCGATCGAGTCGGTGGAGACGTTCGGCAAGTACGTGCTGCCCGAGTTCGACCAGGACCCGGTGTGCTCGACCACGCGCCAGCGCGAGGCGCAGGTGGGCGCAGCGACCGCCCAGGGCCGCTGATGGCGATCACCATCGACCTCTCCGGTCAGGTGGTACTGGTCACCGGGGGCACCAAGGGCGTCGGACGAGGGATCGCGCAGCGGCTGGCCGACGCCGGTGCCGGCGTCGCGGTCTGCTCGCGTCGCGAGCCCGACGATGCGCTGCCCGAGGGTTGGTCGTGGTTCGGTGTCGACCTGCGCGACGGCGAGGCCGCGTGGGCGATGGTCGACCAGGTGGTGGAGCGCCTCGGCCGAGTCGACGTGCTGGTGAACAACGCCGGTGGCGCACCCCCGGCCGACTCCACCACCGCCACGCCCCGCTTCACCGAGCGCATCATCGCCCTCAACCTGTTCGCGGCGATCTTCTGCTCACAGCGTGCGAACCACTGGATGCAGCAACAGGACACCGGCGGCTCGATCGTCAACATCGGCAGCGTCAGCGGCCAGCGACCCACGCCCCAGACCGCGGCGTACGGCGCGGCCAAGGCGGGGCTGGTCAACTTCACCCAGACCACCGCGGTGGAGTGGGCGCCCAAGGTGCGGGTGAACCACGTGATGGCCGGGATGGTGCGCACCGAGCAGTCGCACCTGTTCTACGGCGACGACGAGGGCATCGCCAAGGTCGGCTCGACCGTGCCGCTCGGTCGCATCGCCAACCCGTCGGACATCGGCGACGCCTGCGTGTTCCTCGCCTCGCCCCTCGCGCGCGTACGTGAGCGGCGCCAACCTCGCCGTTCACGGAGGCGGCGAACCCCCGCCCTACCTCGACGTCTCCGCGCTCTGACCCGCGCGGTCAGCCGAGCGTCGAACTCGCCCACTCCGCGAGCTGCGGTGCCAGGAGCGGCCAGCGTTCGAACCCCTGCCAACGACCGGCGGCGCGGTCGATCCACTCGGTGTCGGGCCACGGCGGTTCGACCAGCTGCGCGTTCGGCAGCAGCTCGGCCACCTGCTCGGACGTCTCGCGAGGATGGTTGGGATCGGACGCGCCGCTCCGGAACACGAGCGCGGGGATCGCGAGCGCGCGCGCTTCGTCGTCGGGCAGGCCCGGGACGAGCTCACCGCCGCAGCTGCAGTAGGCCTCCATCCATCGCTCCATCGTGGCGACGAACTCCTTCGGATCCTGGGCCAGCAGGAGGTCGCGATTCGGCGGATGCCGGGTGAACGTCTCTTCGAAGCTCGGAATGGCCATCACCGCTTCCAGGCCGTCGTTCCACACCGCCGGCACCGCGGGCGCGCAGTAGTAGGAGGCCAGCGACAGCAGGCCGTACACGCCGCCACTGATCCACCAGACGGCGACCGCGCGGGCGACATCACGATGCCGGTTCGCGGCCAGGAGCGAGACACGCGCGCCGCCCGACCCGCCGATGATCACCGCCGGCGTCAGGTCGAGCTTCCGGAGCAGCCCGGCGAGGACATCGGCCTGCATCTCCGACTCCGAGTCGCCCCGGAAGCACACGTCGGACTCGCCGCAGTTCGGGCGGTCCCAGACGAGGACGCGGTTGCCGCGTTCCGCCAACGCGACGGCGAGCTCGCGGACGCCGGAATAGTCTTTGCTGTAGCGACCTCCTGGCGTCAGCACCCACGGCCGCCCCTCGCCCACGATCTCGTAGGCGATCGACACTCCGTCGACGTCGGTCCTGGGCATCGGTTGCTCAGTCGGCGAGGCGGTAGAGCTCGATGGCGGTGTCGCCCATCACCTTGCGCTGCGTCTCGGGACGCAGCGCGGCGATCTTCTCCTCCACCGCCGCGAGGGGACTCGGGTACAGGCACGTGGGGTGAGGCCAGTCGGTCTCGAACATGATGTTGTCCTCGCCGACGGAGTCGATGAGGTGCTGCAGGCCGCCGCGGCCCTTCTCGAACCAGAGCGTGGCGTACCAGTTGTCGCGGAAGTACTCCGACGGCAGCTTCTTCAGCTTCTTCGCGTACTCGGCGCGTTCTCCTCGAGCTCGTAGTCCATCGCCTCGAGCATGAAGGGGATCCAGCCCACGCCGCTCTCGACGGACACCATCTTCAGATCCGGGTGACGGTCGAACATCCCCGAGTACGCGCTGTTGAGGAGGACCCGCGAGTTGTTCTGGAACAGGGACGCGCCACCGATGGCGGGTTTGACGTACTCGTCCTGGCTCGGCCAGTACGTGGTGCCGAAGTAATTGAGCGACGTCTGGCTGGCGCCGATGTGGAAGTGCACCGGAAGTCGGAGCTCTTCGCAGACGTCCCAGAAGGGATCCCACTCGGGGCTGCCGAGGTCGGGTGATCCCGAGTCCTGCGGGTCCGAGGTCATGTTCACACCGCGGTATCCCATCGCCGCGCAGCGCTTCGCCTCGCGCACGCACTCCTCGATGCTCCACGCCGGCATGATCGGCATGGGGACGAGGCGGTTGTTCGACGCCTCCTGCGTCTCGGCCAACGCGTCGTTGTACAACTGGACGCACAGCAGCACGAGCTCGTGGTCCCGCACCGTGTTCACGAGGTTCTGTCCACCCAGACCGATCGAGTTGGGGTAGATCACCTGGAAGTCGATGTCGAACTCGTCCATGATCTCGAGGCGCGCCGCGGGATCCCACGCCGAGCGGTGGACGTCGTCGATGCCCCACGATCCGCCCTGCGAGTCGGTCCACGGATGCTTGTTGCCCTCGAGGTCGATGGTGCCACCGGAGCCGGCCTTGCCGAACGTGTGGCCGTCGAGGACCCACATATCCGTCCCGTCGATCTTCTCGACGTGCGGCACCTTGTCCTCGAAGCCCTTCGGCGCTCGCGAGGTGAACAGGTCGTGCCGCTCGGTCATGTGCGCGTCGGCATCGACGATGCGAACGCCTTCGGCCAGCTTCGCCATCGCTCGCTCCTTCTCCGAGAGCAGTCCACCGAACGGGTCGAGCCTAGGTCCGGTCGCGCCGAAGCCCGGTCGCGAAGGTGTCGCCTCCCGCCGATGTTCGTAGGATTGCGTCGCGCCGGATCGACCGGTGCGGAAGGAGGGTCGTCGTGAGCAACCTGGGTTTGCAGCGCGGGACCGTGGCACTCCGCTCGTCGGGGCCGATCGCGTTCGGTCCGACCGGAGTGCTCTTCGTCGCCGACAACGCGACCGCCACCGTCCACGCGATCGAGGTCGGCGACGTGGGCGACGCGTCAGGCGCGCAGCCGTTCGATCTCGAACACGTCGACGAACATGTGGCTTCCTACCTCGGGGCCGCGGTGGGCGACGTGGCGATCAATGACCTCGCCGTTCACCCGGCGACCCACAACGTGTACCTGTCGGTGCAGCGCGGCCACGGCAACGACGCGGCGCGGTGCTCGTACGCATCGATCACCTCGACGGCTCGGTGAGCGACGTCGACCTCACCGACGTCGCCACGGCGTCGGTGACGCTCGACGACGCCCCCGACGATGCCGATGAACGCAGCGACGTCACGCTCCCCACCGACGGCAGCGGCGAGGAGCTCACGTTCGGTGACCGCACCATCCGCATCCTCAAGCGCCCGATCCGCATGGCGACCGTCACCGACCTCGCCTACGTCGAGGGCGCGTTGCTGGTGGCCGGGCTGTCGAACGAGGAGTTCGCGTCGAAACTGCGTCGTATCCCGTTTCCGTTCGGGAGCGACGTCGCCACCAACAACCTCGAGATCTTCCACGTGTCGCACGGGCAATGGGAGACCGCTGCACCGATCCGCACCTTCGTGCCCTACGAGGGCGGACGCAGCGTCCTCGCGAGCTACACGTGCACGCCCGTCGTGCACTTCTCGCTCGACGACGTCGAACCCCAGACGAAGGTCGTCGGTCGCACGGTCGCCGAGCTCGGCGCGATGAACCAGCCGCTCGACATGGTGTCGTGCATCATCGGTGGCGAAGAGCACGTGCTGGTGGCCAACAGCTCGCACGGGTTGATCAAGATCGCGACCCGCGACATCGACAACCAGCCTGCACTCACCGAGCCGAAGGAGCCGATCGGCGTGCCCCGCGAGGTCGAGGACCTCCAGGGCATCGTCAAGCTCGAGAACCTCGGCGGCACCCACGTCCTTGCGCTCCAGGTCGACGACGCCGGCGGCAGGCACCTGCGCTCGCTGAAGACGGCATCGCTGTAGCGACTGCCGGAGGTCGTCGTGACCCACGTGTCGTGGTCGACCTGTGAGGACTCCGTGTGCTTGCGCATCCGTGGCGGGGCGACGGCGACGGTCGTCGCCGTCCGCCCTTCGTCACGCGGTGTGCAGTCGAGGCCCGCGACCGCGGGTCGTCTCGTCGCTGACGGCGACGACGTCTGCTTCCTACCCCGGTTCCCGTTCCTCGCCGCCACGGAGTACGAGGTGGAGGTCGACGGCGCCGTGGTCGGCACCGCGACCTTCGCAGAGCGTTCAGTGTCACCACCGACGACGGACGTCGTCGCGATCCGCCCCTCGTCCGTCACGGTTCCACGCAACCTGCTGCGTTGCTACGTGGAATTCTCGGCGCCGATGCGACAGGCGGGGGCGGCACACGTCCGGTTGATCGACGCCGAGGGCGCGCCGCTCGTCGGTGCCTTGCTGGCGAGCGAGTACGAGTTGTGGGATCGCGATCGGCGGCGGCTCACCGTGTTGCTCGACCCCGCGCGCATCAAGCGCGGCCTCGCGACCCATCGGACGATCGGGTATCCCCTGCGGGAGCACACATCGGTGACGCTGGTCGTCGACGCGGAGTTTCCCGACGCATCCGGTCGGCCCCTCCGCACCGGTGCGACGCGAACCTGGGAGGTGGTGGGGGACGAGCGCCGTCGCGTCACGCCGACGTCCTGGTCGCTCACACCGGGAACGACGGGGACGACGGAACCGCTGACGGTCGACTTCGACCGCCCGCTCGATCACGGCCTCGTGGCACGTTGTCTCCACGTGGTCAGCGCGGCCGGCCGGGTCGGTGGTTGGACCACCGTCGGACACCACGAGCGCTCGTGGGCGTTCACGCCCGCGTCTCCGTGGCTGGATGTGCCGTACCGGCTGGTGGTCGACCCGGTGCTCGAAGACGTCGCGGGCAACTCGGTGCAACGGGTCTTCGACCGCGACCTCTCGAACGCCGAGGACGCGCCGCGTGACGGCGGGCCGGTGGAGCTGCCGTTCCACCCGGGGTGACCCGCGGGCGACCCGACGGGTGCCGTTGCGCCGCAGGGTGGGAGGTGGGAGGCTTCCGATCTCAACGCGGGAGGGCCCGATGGTACGGAGATCGCTTGGTGCCTGCGCGCTCGTCGCAGTCGTGTTCGCGGTCTTTGCCGCACCAGCCCACGCAGGACGAGATGGATCTGCCCGCGGCGATCGACGCATCAGCGTCAGCGGCGCAGTCGTGGTCACGTCCGACGAGGTGGTCGACGGTTCCGTCGTGTCCTTCGACGGGTCGGTCACGGTCGACGGCACCGTCGACGGCAACGTCTTCGTCGCTGACGGTCAGGTCGTCATTCGCGGGCGCGTCACCGGTGGCGTCCTCGTCGCGCACGGCGACGTGCTGATCACGGGCAACGTCGGCGACGACGTCATCGCACTCGACGGTCGCATCACGACTCGCGACGGCGCCCGCGTGGACGGCGACGTCAAATCGCGGAGGGAGCCGGACGTCGCACCGGGCACGGTGACCGGGGACGTCAAGAAGCTCAACATCCAGAACCTGTACAGCGGGATCCTGTTCGTGTTCCTCGTCTACCTCTGGATCGCGGTCACGCTGTCGGTCGCGCTGCTCGGGCTCCTGTTCGTCCTCCTGTTCCCCGCGCAGCAGATGCCTCGGCGGCGGCCGGACGGAGGTTCTGGCCCACGGTCGGCTGGGGCGCGCTGGTCGGCATCGTCGGACCGATCCTCGCGGTCCTGGTGCTCGTCACCATCGTCGGCATCCCGTTCGGTCTCGGGATGCTCTCGGCCCTCAACGTCCTCGCGCCCCTCGGATACGTCGCGAGCTCGCTCATCCTCGGCCGCCTCATGGTCAAGGGCACGAGCACCGGTGCGCGCATCGGCGCGTTCTTCGCCGGCTTCGGGATCCTGCGCGCCGTCGCGCTGCTCCCGGGCATCGGAGTCATCGCGTGGTTCCTGGTGTGCATCTACGGGTTGGGCGCGCTGACCCAGGCGGCCTGGCGGGCGGGGCGAGTGGCTCCCGCATCGCCATCGCCCGCCGCGCCCAAGCCGTCGCCCGAGCCCCCGCCCGAGCGGCCGCCTGCGCCCGCAACCGCACCCTGAGGCCAGCCACTATGCGCTGGGGGTGATGGCCGCCGCACCTGTGCCGCGGTCGATGGTGTCGTCGCTGCGGCGCCAGAACACGAACTGCAGGTAGATGAACACGCTCACGACCGCGGCCCACGTGCACCACAGCGACGTCAGTCCTTCCGCCTGGATGACGGCGAAGGTCGCGACTGCGACGACATTGGCGATTCCGAACCACACGATCGCGCGGAAGCCCGAGAGCAATGGGGCCCCGCAGGTCGCGACGACGTAGAGCACGGTCGCGAGACTGGCGTAGCGGCCGGCACCGCCGTACTGGATCGTGTGCTCGACCGCGTGGGCCGACACGTCGCCGCGCACGATCGCCGCCGCGAGGTACGCGCCGGCCATCGCTCCGATCACGACGAAGCCACTGATGAGGCGCCGACGCCGACCGGGCGGCTCGAGGATCATGATCGCAAGGGGCGCGAGGACTGGGAGCACGACCCAGGCGAAGGCCACGTAGAGATGGACCGCGACCCCGGTCGAACGGCTCGCGCCCGTGTCGAGGTCGCGCCAGACGAAGCCCTCGGCGATCTGGTGGAGCGCGAACGCGAGCGGCAGCACCGCCAGGGGGAGCTCACGCGGCCGGTCGACCTGCGCGAGCGTCGCGATCCCGATCGCGCCGATGACGGCTCCGCTCACGAAGTCCGCTTCGGCCGAGAAGCACACAGACTCGCCTCGTCTCCGTCGACGGTCACCGTAGTGGGCCGCACTTCCCTCGGAATCTGACCCTTCGTCAGGTCGCCGGTAGGCTCCCGGGCCGTGGGGATCACGTGTGAGCGCGACGAACGGGGCATCGCCGAGGTCGTCGTCGACGTCCCGCCGGTCAACGCGTTGACGGTCGCGGGCTGGTTCGAGCTCGCCGACACCGTCACCGCTGCGGGCAAGGACCCCGAGACCCGCGTGGTCGTGCTGCGCAGTGAGGGCAAGGGCTTCAACGCCGGCGTCGACATCAAGGAGATGCAGAACACCGAGGGCTTCGCCGCCCTCATCGGCGCCAACAAGGGGTGCTTCGCCGCCTTCGCCGCGGTCTACGATTGCCCGGTCCCGTTGATCGCGGCGGTGAACGGCTTCTGCGTGGGCGGTGGGATCGGCCTGGCCGGCAACGCCGACATCGTGGTGGCGAGCGACGACGCCTTCTTCGGCCTCCCCGAGGTCGATCGGGGCGCCCTGGGCGCGGCCACGCACCTGGCCCGGCTGGTGCCCCAGCACAAGATGCGGGCGATGGTGTACACCGGCGCCACCGCCACCGCCGCCGAGCTGCACGCCTTCGGTTCGGTGCTGCAGGTCGTCCCTCGAGACCAACTGCGCGACGCCGCGCTCGCGGTTGCCGCGGACATCGCGGCGAAGTCGCCGACGGTGATGCGCGCGGCCAAGGAGAGCCTCAACGGCATCGACCTGTGGGACGTGAAGCGCTCCTACCGGTTCGAACAGGGGTTCACGTTCGAGCTCAACCTCTCCGGCGTCTCCGACGAGCTGCGCGACGCGTTCGTCGACAAGCGCGACGCCGACACGTCCAAGTAGTCGTCGCTTCGCAAGAGGCAAGTAGTAGGAGCAGCGTGACCGACAAGCGCATGACCGAAGAGGACGTCGTCGCGGAACTGCGCGACGGCATGACCATCGGGATCGGAGGATGGGGATCGCGGCGCAAGCCGATGAGCATCATGCGCGCCATCGCCAACTCCGACCTGTCGGATCTCACCGTCGCCAGCTACGCGGGTCCCGACCTCGGCCTGCTCTGCGCGACGGGCAAGGTGAAGAAGGCGATCTACCCGTTCTGCTCGCTCGACTCCATTGCGCTCGAACCGCACTTCCGCAACGCGCGGCAGTCGGGTTCGGTGCAGACACTCGAGCTCGACGAGGGCATGTTCCTCCTCGGGTTGCAGGCGGCCGCGTGGCGGGTGCCGTTCATCCCGACACGCGTCGGCCTCGGCACCTTCGTCGTCGACCGTCAACCCGAGATCAAGACGGTGACGTCGCCCTATGACGACGGTGAGGAGCTCATCGCCGCGCCGGCGTTGAACCTCGACGCGGCCATCATCCACATGCACCGCGGCGACGCGCGCGGCAACGGGCAGTACCTCAACGTCGATCCGTACATGGACAACCTCGTCGCGCTGGCCGCGCCGAGGTGCTTCATGAGCGTCGAGCAGGTCGTGCCGACCGAGGAGCTGGCGAGCAACGGCCCGGTGCAGACGCAGCTCATCAGCCGGCTCATGACCCACGGGGTCGTCGAGGCATCGAAGGGCGCGCACTTCACCGAGTGCGTCCCCGACTACGGCCGCGACGAAGCGTTCCAGAAGGAGTACGCCGCCAGCGCCAAGGGCCCCGATGAGTGGGCGGCGTGGAAGCTGAAGTACCTCGACTGCGGCGACCACGCCGAGTACCGGAAGGTGGTCGGACTGTGAGCGACGTGACCCGCGCCGACTACTGCACCATCGGAGTCGCCGAGTGCTTCCGCGGCGACGGCGAGATCATGGCCAACCCCATCGGCACCATCCCTGCGATCGGCGGTCGGCTCGCGCGCGACGTGTTCGAACCCGACCTGGTGATGACCGACGGCGAGGCGCTGCTCGTGAGCAACGGCATCCCCATCGGCGTCGACGCTCCCGACAAGACCATCGAGGCGTGGAACCCGTACCGCACCATGTTCGACGTCGTGTGGTCGGGTCGTCGTCACGTGATGATGGGTGCGTCGCAGCTCGACGCGTTCGGCAACCAGAACTTCGCCTTCATCGGAGATCCTGCGCAGCCGAAGGTGCAGCTGCTCGGCATGCGTGGTGCACCCGGCAACACAGTGCAGAACATCACCAGCTACTGGATCCCCGCGCACTCGCCGCGGGTGTTCGTCGAGAGCATCGATGTCGTGTCGGGCATCGGCTACGACCGCGCCGCCGAGCTCGGCGAGTGGGTGGAGGAGCACCACGAGCTGCGGCGCGTGGTCACGAACCTCGCGGTGCTCGACTTCGGCGGTCTCGACCACCGCATGCGACTCCTGAGCGTCCACCCGGGCGTCACGGTCGACGACGTCGTCACGGCGACCGGTTTCGAGCTCGCGCTCGCCGACACCGTGGAGGAGACGCGGCCACCGACGCCGGAAGAGACCGAGGTGATTGCGCGCCTCGATCCCAAGGGCATGCGCAACCAGGAAGTCCCGGGCTGACGACCGTGCACCCTCGACTGCACACCCGCTTCTGCGAACTGGTCGGTGTCGAGTACCCGATCGTGCAGACGGGCATGGGCTGGGTGTCGGGCGCCGGCCTCACCGCCGCGACGGCGGCCGCGGGCGGCCTGGGCCTCATCGCCAGCGCCACCATGGACTTCGGCCAGCTGCGCGACGCGATCGCGCAGGTGAAGGCGCGCACGTCGAACCCGTTCGGCGTGAACCTGCGCGCCGACGCCGCCGACATCGGCGATCGCATCACGCTGCTGATCGACGAGCAGGTGAAGGTGGCAAGCTTCGCCCAGGCGCCGAAGGAGGCGCTGATCGGCCAACTGCACGACGGCGGTGTGCTCGTCGTACCGTCGATCGGCGCCAAGCGCCACGCCGAGAAGGTGCTCGAGTGGGGCGTCGACGCAGTGCTCGTGCAGGGCGGCGAGGGGGGCGGTCACACCGGCTCGGTGCCCACCACCATCCTGTTGCCCCAGGTGGTCGACGCGGTGCAGGGCCGGGTCCCGGTCATCGCCGCCGGCGGGTTCTTCGACGGTCGCGGCCTCGTCGCCGCGCTTGCCTACGGCGCGGACGCCATCGCGATGGGCACGCGCTTCCTGCTCAGCGCCGACAGCGCGGTGCCGCAGTCGGTGAAGGACTACTACCTGGCTCGCGCGGTCACCGACACCGTCGTCACCAAGCAGATCGACGGTGTGCCGCACCGCATGCTCGACACCGAGCTCGTGGAAGAGGTGGAGTCGGGCCGGGGCAAGGTGTGGGCGCTTCCACGTGCCACCGCGAACGCGTGGCGCTTCCACAGGTTGTCGGGCATCTCGCTGCCGGCGATGGCGAAGGAGGGGCTGGCGATGCGCAAGTCGCTCGGCCTCACCTGGACGCAGACGATGATGGCGGCCAACGCGCCCATGCTCACCAAGGCCGCGTTGGTCGACGGCAAGGTGGAGTCGGGCGTGCTCCCGAGCGGCCAGGTCGTCGGCGTGATCGACGACCTGCCAACCTGCAAGGAACTGATCGATCGGATCGTGGCCGAGGCCAGCAAGATCCTCGAAGACGTGGAGGGAAGCAATGCCTGAGCCGAGGGTGTTCAACGGCGTCGACAGCGTGAAGGCCGCGGTGGGCGAACACCTCGGCTACAGCGACTGGCTGGAGATCACGCAGGAGCGCGTCAACACGTTCGCCGAGGCGACGGGCGACTACCAGTGGATCCACATCGACGTCGAGCGCGCGAAGTCGGGTCCCTTCGGCGGCACCATCGCGCACGGCTACCTCACGCTCTCGCTGGCGAGCTTCTTCCTGCCGCAGATCGCGCGGTACGAGGGGTTCGCGCTGGCGGTCAACTACGGCGTCGACAAGGTGCGCTTCATCGCGCCGGTGCTCGTGGGCAAGCGCATCCGCGCCGGCGCCGAGATGATGGAGGTCACCGACGTCAAGGGCGGTGGCGTCCAGACCAAGGTGCTCATCACCATCGAGATCGAGGGCAGCGAGAAGCCGGCCTGCGTGATCGAGTCGATCTCTCGGTGGATCCCGTAGTGGCCGCGACGGAAGCGGGCGGCGCCGCCGCGCAGATGGGCAAGGGCGTCAAGCAGCGCGACAAGATCCGCATGACCGACGAGGAGATCGCCGAGTTCCTCCGCGGCAAGCACACGATGTCGTTGGCGTCGATCAACGCTGACGGCACCATCCACCTCGTGGCGATGTGGTACGGCTTCCTCGAAGGTGAGATCGCGTTCGAGACCAAGGCGAAGTCGCAGAAGGTGGCGAACCTGCGGCGCAACCCGAACATCACGTGCATGGTCGAGACCGGCGACGACTACAACGAGCTCAAGGGTGTGCAGATCATCGGCACCGCCGAGATCTTCGACGATCGTGACCGAATGCTCGAGATGGGCAAGTCGGTGTTCTCACGTCATGTGGGTCCCTACACCGACGACATGCTCCCGGCCGTCGAGATGATGTTGAACAAGCGCGTCGGCATCAAGGTGCACCACACCCGCGTCGCCACCTGGGATCACTCCAAGCTCTGACCCGCGTTTGAAGCGGTCAGGGCTTGCGGAGCTCGATCAAGAACCGTTGCGCGGTCGACACGAAGGAGCCCTCGGAAGCGATCTGCTCGTGCAGACGTGCGAGACGGTCGCGGTATCGGTCGACCGTGAAGTCCGGAACCGTCCAGATCACCTTCCGCAGGAAGTACACGACGGCGCCCACGTCGTAGAACTCGACCCGCAGAGACTCCTCGCGCAGGTCGAGGACGTCGAGGCCATGTGCGCTCGCGTCGGAGACGGCTCGCGCCGAGCTCCGTACGTCGGAAACGGGCTGCGGGCCCATCAGGAAGTCTGTCAACTCTCGGTTGGATCCCGCACCGACGTGTTGCGCGAAGTAGCGGCCACCACGAGCGAGCGTCCGAGCGATCTCGTCCCATCGAGTTCGAACCGGGTGTCGTGAAGCGATGAGATCGAACGCCGCATTCCGGAACGGCAGCGCTTGCCGGTCAGCGACCTGCGCGACGGAGCCTCCACGCGCCGCCAGGTTCCACCTCGCGATGGCCACGTTGGGTGCCCACGATTCCGTCGCCGCGACGGTCGACGGTCGCCGCGACGCACGATCCAAGGCTTCGACGAGAACCTCCGCCCCGCCTGTCTGCACATCGAGCAGGGATCGGGAGTGCTGCACGCGCGAGACGAGGAGCCGGGAGTAGCCCCAGGACGGCCGCTGCTCGAACGCCCGCCCGTCGAGCCAGGAGAACCCCCAGCCAGCGACAGACGCGGCGTCCGCAACCGCGACGAGGTCCTCGAAGTCGGCACCGATCCGCACGAGGCGGAGCCTTCCACACTCGCAGAAACCGCTGATGCGCCCTCAGGACAGGAGTGTCTCGTATGCAGTCAGGGTGGCGGCATCGAAGGCGACGAGTCGCACCAGGTCGATCGGTCCCTCGAACGAGCGAATGGTCTCGACCGCGACGCTCGCCGCGGCGCGCATGGGATAGCCGTAGATGCCGGTCGAGATCGCAGGAAAGGCGATGCTTCGAGCACCCACTTCGGTCGCGCACTCGAGTGAGCGCCGATAGCACGACGCAAGCAGGTCGGGCTCACCCTCGGTGCCTCCGCGCCACACGGGGCCGACGGTGTGGATGATCCACTGCGCCGGCAACCTGAAGCCCGGTGTCACCTTCGCGTCGCCCGTCGCGCATCCGCCCAACAAGCGACAGGCGTCAACGAGCTCCGCGCCGGCTGCGCGATGAATCGCACCGTCAACCCCTCCACCGCCCAAGAGCGACGAGTTCGCCGCGTTGACGACCGCGTCGACCGATTGCTCGGTGATGTCAGCGCGGACTGCGTCGAGAATCACGAGATCACCAGACGAACCGGGCACATCGCACCCATCGTCAGGACGACGAGCGCGGCTGTCAAGCCGGCGCCCTCCCTGATCCGCGAGGTCGGGACCTCGTCAGTCGCTCCTGAGCACGACGGCGGGCCGCAACCGCGCCACGCGTCGCGCGGGAATCGCCGCCACCACGTTGGCCACGACGACGGCCGCGACGGCAATGCCGAGTACGGCGAGAACGGAAACCGTCGTCTCGGCCGCCATGCCGGCCTGGTCGGCGACCCGTTGCCAGACGAGCCGGCCGAGGAGCACGCCGAGCGGCACGCCGATCAGTACTCCGAGCCCGGCGAGCAACGTGGCCTGCACCGCGACTGCGGACATGACCTGACGGCGGCGGAAGCCGATGGTCTTGAGCGTCGCGAAGTCGTGCGCTCGGACCGGCACCGCGCTCGCGAGCGCGTAGCCGAGTCCGAGACAGCCGATGATCGCCAGCAGGGCGCCGAGCAGCCAGGGCAGCGCGTCGACCTGCTCCAACCGGTCGACCTCGAGTGGCGCACCGCGGGCCGGGAAGAGCCGCACTCCCTCGGGCAGGCTCGACAGGCGCCGACGGGCGGCTCGAACGTCGGCATCGGCGCGCCATCGGATCGCGACGACGGGTGTCGACGAGTCCTCTCGACTGATCCGGGCGAACGCGGGACCGGTGAGCGTCGCGCCCTCCGCGATGGCCTGGTTGTCGCTCGTGCCCGAGAGCCCGGGGAGGACGACACGTCCGACGACTCGGTACGCTGTGGGTGCCCACCGGCGACGCGATGCGGACCATGTCGCCGATCGACCGATCGATCTCGTCGAGCGTGTCGGTGCCGAGCGCGACCTCGTCACGCGCGCGCGGCGTGCGGCCGTCGAGCACGGTCGGGCCGACGGCGCCGTCGATCCGGGCAAATCCGAAGACGGTGATGCCGTGCCCGTTCACCTCGGCGGTTCCCGTGCACACCTCGGAGACGCCGGCAACCGCGGGATCGTCGACGATCGCGGTCGGTCAGCCCGGAGCACGGCCCCGCGTCCCGTTGCAAGGCCTGCTCGCCGATGCCGGCTTCGGCATCCCAGTTGGTGCCGAACGCACGGGCGTCGCCCGGCAGCGCGTCGAGGCTCGTCGCGAACACCACGGCCGCGACGACACCGAGCACGGCGACGACCGCAGCGACGCCGCCGGTGCGCACGAATGCGCTGCGTTCTCTCCCGCCGGGCTCGAGCGTCATCGCGATCCCGACCGTCGCCGATGGCGGCAGCCCCGACGCCATCGCTCGCCGTGCGAGCTCGGACGGTGCGACGCCGGTTCGTCGGCTCCGCCGCGCTCAGCGCAACGACGCGGTGTGCCACCCACACGCCGAGGCCGAGGTGATGACCACGACGATCGCGACGAAGCCGCCCATCAGCACGACGCCGTCGAAATCGAGACCGGGGTGAGGTTCGGCACGGCGCGCGGTGCCCAGGGGCATCAGCGGTGACGAGCGCGAACGCGCCCACGACGGCCAGCGCCGCGCCGACCAACGCAACCGGCAGCGCCGCGAGCCCGACCGTGACGACGCGCATCCGCCGGGACAGGCCGAGGGACTGGAGGAGCGGGACGTCGCGACCGAACCCGTCGGCGACGCGGCGGAGCACGATCGCGGCGACGACCAGCCCCGCGAATCCGGCGACGACCGCGAACACGATCAATCCGGTCGTGAGCACGTCGATCGACTGCTCGACGCCGCCTTCGAATTCGGACGACGGCTGGACCTGGAACTCACCCGATGCCACGCTCTCCGATCCGGCCTGCCGACGGAGGAACTCGACGACTCGCGGTGCGTCATCGGCGTCGGACAGCCGGACGAAGAGCACCACCGGGGCGAAGGTCCCGATCTCGTCGCCGTAGCGGTCGAGGAACGCCGGCGTCGCGAGGAGGAGCCCTCCCGCGTCGCCCTCGATCGACAGGTCGCTCGGGATCCTCGTGATGCCGACGACGCGGAGCCGGACTTCGGTCCGTCGGGGGTCGGCGGCTGGCCGCCGCTGTTCATGAGTTCGGCGACCTGCGCCGGCGAGTATCCGGAGACGACGAGGTGGTCGCCGATGCCGAGGTGCATGGCGCGTCGCGAGCGTCTCGGGGACCGCCACCTCATCGACCCGGTCGGCGTCGCGGTCGCCGTCCCTCGAGCAGCCGCGGCACCTCGATGGTCCGGCCCAGGCGATCGTCGGCGACGGCACCGAACGACTGGAACTGCCCGTTGACATTGGCGACGAGTTGCCGGGCGCGGCCCACCGCCGACGACGCCGGGCAAGGCTCGGAGCGACGTCGAGCGTGGCGTCGTCGATCGCGGGCCCGAAGACCCGGAGCTGCGCGGCCGGGTCTCGGCCTTCATGCGCTCGAACGCCGAATCGCTCCGGCGGGCACCGGCGACCGTCGCCAGGAAGACCGCGCCACTGAACGCGACGATCAGCGTCGCCGCGACGAGGCTGCGCCGGTGCCGCCGACGGTGCGCCGACGAGCACATCCGGGCCGCCGCGAGCTCTCCGCGGGTCACCGTTGCCTGCCACCGCACAGGGAGAGCCAAGCAGATCCGTCGGCCGGCGGCGATGGTGGCGCCCCGGCGCCCGGGTGGTGCTGGCACCACTCTCGTCTCGATTCGCCACGTGCCGCCTCGCGGGAGGAAGGTGACGGAACCCAGCACCACCCTGAGGGGGACAGCCATGACTGACACGCCCGTCGCCGTCGTGACCGGTGCGAGCCGCGGGATCGGACGTGCGGGTGCGCTCGCGCTGGCCGAAGCCGGGTTCGACGTCGTCGTGAGCGCGCGCACCGTCAAGGAGGGCGACGGCGCGTCGGACGCGACCTCGGTGCGCCAGGATCGCAGCGGCGTCGTGGTGCCGGGCAGCCTCGAGCGCACTGCCGCGGAGATCGAGGAGCGGGGCCGGCGCGCCCTGATCGTGCCGATGGACCTGCTCGATCGCGACGCGGTCCTCGCGCTCCCCGCGACCGTGCTCGAGGGAGTGGGGCCGGATCGATGTGCTCTTCAACAATGCGATCTACAAAGGCGTCGGCACGCTCGACCGCGTCGCGGATCTCACGCCCGAGGCGATGCTCGACATGTTCACGGGCAACTTCGTGCACCAGGTGCTGCTGATCCAGGCGGTGCTGCCGCACATGCTCGAGCGCGGACGGGGCACGATCATCGACATGGTGTCCGGCTCGGCCCGGCTCGACCCCCAGGCGCCGCCCGGGGAGGGTGGCTGGGGCATCCTCTACTCGGGGTCGAAGGCGGCGTTCGCGCGGGTCGCTGGCGGCATCAACGCCGAGTACCTGAGCGCGGGGATCAAGGCGTTCAACGTCGACCCCGGCAACGTGGTCACCGAAGCCCGCAAGGCGATCAAGACCGACGACGAGTACTCGGCCGGGTACGGGAGCGAGCCGGCCGAGGCGACGGGGAAGGTCGTGGCCTGGCTCGCCACCGACCCCGGGGCCGACCGGTTCCTCGGCAAGTGGATCTTCGCCCCGAAGCTGTGCTCCGACCTCGGCTTGCTCGACGGCTGGACCTACGAGCCCGTCGGCTGAGCACTGCACGGATCGCTACGAGGTGGTTCCGCCGCCGTCCCAGAGCAAGAAGTACAGGGTGAACAAGATCGCGGCCACGAGTACGAGGCCGACGAAGATCGCGGCGATCCAGGATCCATCAGCTTCCGGCGATGCTGGCCGCTCATCCGTCTCGGTCAACAGTGCCGCCTCTCACGGGAGTACGTGCGGAACGCAGCGTGGCACGTTTCGCGCAGGGGGACAAGGCAGAACGACCCGAGCGCGCCGCGACCGTCGAGTCGGTCGGCCCCGCGGTCGTCCCAGCAGTAGGTGTGGCGTCCGCGCCGATTTCTGACCGGGCGGGCGGCGGGTGATATGTGCCGTCCTCCCGCATTGCATGTAGCACGCTGTCGGATGGACGACCAAGAGTTCACTTCCTGGTTTGCCGCGGAGCTGGCGACACTGCCGAACGTCGTCGCGGTCGCGCTCGGTGGTTCCCGAGCGCACGGCACTCACCGCCCCGAAAGTGACTGGGACTTCGCGATCTACTACGAGGGATCGTTCGATCCGGATGCGCTGCGGGGGATGCGATGGGAGGGCGAGGTCTCCGACATCGGTGGCTGGGGCGGCGGTGTGATGAACGGGGGTGCATGGCTCGACGTCGACGGGCGGCGAGCGGACGTGCACTACCGCGATCTCGACGACGTCCGGTTCTGGTGTGGAGAAGCTGAGGCGGGACGCTTCCGGAAGGAGCTCCTCCTGTTCTACGTGGCCGGCATTCCCACGTACACGGTCATGGGCGAGCTGGCAGTCAACGTCGTGATCACCGGTGACCTTCCGCGGCCCGAGTACCCGGACTCCCTGGCCGAGAGTGCCACGAGCCGATGGTTGACGGACGCGGGGGCGAGTCTGGGATACGCGCGTGCGGCGTTGGCGGAGCGAGGCGATGTCCTGACCGCGATCGCGAACAGCTCGCGAGGAGTCATCGAGGCGTCGCACAGCAGACTGGCCGAGCGCAGGACCTGGGCGCTCAACGAAAAGGGAATCGCCGACGCCGCGGGCATCGCCGGCCTCGCGGACTCGCTGCTTACCGCGACCACGGCAGCGGCGCTGGAGACCGCGTCGAGCACGCGGGAGCCGTGATCGACGCACAGAGCTCGGCGCTCGCCTGCTCATCGCCTGAACCTGCCACCTCGCGGCGAGCGCACTGGGAACGTACGTTCGTCTCGGCCTCTATGCTCGCTCGGTTGACCGAGGAGAGAGGTCGCGAGATGGGTCGAACGCTCGAGCAGACGCTGGTGAGGAACATCCTGGCGCGCGCCGCGGACCACCCCTGGCGCGTCCAGGACACCGGCGTCCTGGCGATGTGGCTCGACGATCAGCGCGAGTACCGCCTCCACGTCTGGGACCCCGACGGCGCCATCGGCGATCCGCCGCTCCATGACCATCCCGTCGATTTCACGTCGACGGTCATCGTCGGAGAGATCATCAACACGCGCTACGTCGAGGATCCGAGCGGCCCGGAATACGTGCGCGAGCGGTACGCACCCGGAAACGAGCACGACCGGCGAGCCGACGCGTTCGGTTGGTCGGCAGCGCGACCCGGTTGTGCGCTGGGGATCGCTATCGCCAGGTGGCGCACGAGGTGCACGACAGCCGTCAGTTGCCGGGCACGGTCACCGTGGTGCACTTCGAAGGCGTCATCGACAACGGCCGCGAGCTCACCGTGTGCCGTCGACCGGGCACCCCGTGGGTCTCCGGTCACGCACGCTCGGCCACGCCGGACGAGGTGAAGCGCATCACGGCCTCGGCGCTCGCGTTGTTCGACGTTCCTCGGTCCGGCACGAGTCCCACGATTCCATGACCGCGCGCGTCGACCGACCCTCAGCGCGCGTCGTTCTGGTGGACGACGCGGGAAGCGTTCTGTTGTTCCGGATCGTCGACGTGCTCGACACGAAGCCGCCGGTCTGGATCACCCCGGGGGTGGCGTCGAAGCAGGTGAGGATCTTGCCGGAGCCGCAGCACGGGAGCTCAACGAGGAGACGGGCCTGGTGGTCGCGCCGAGCGATCTGGGGGCGCCGGTCGCGGTGTGTCGCGGCGAATGGGAGTTCCGAGGCGTGCCGCTGTACTCGGAGGACTGGTTCTTCGGGTTGCGTGTCCCGCGGTTCGATCCGACGGATGACGGCTGGACTGCTCTGGAACGTGAGCTCCACGAGTCGTGGCGCTGGTGGCCGCCCGAAGCGCTCGAGGGGTCGCGTGAGGCCGTCCTTCCGGAAGGACTGGAGGAACTCGTGCGCAACCTTGTGCTCGGTCGCCGCTCGTCGGAGCCGCTCGAACTTCCCTGGAAGGCCATCTGATCCCACCCTGATCCCACCCTGATCCCACCACGACGTGTCGTCACGATCCGACGACGGGAGACCGGCCGTCGCGCGATCAGGGCGACACGGGCACTCTTCTGCGCGACCGTGGCGGTTCCCCGCCATCACGGCTCGCCGCCGTGAGGCACGATGAGCACACGGCACGAAGGCGTCGAACCGAAGCTCGGACGGAGGCAGGCATGGCATCGCTCGCAGAGGAGTCGGCGACGGCGCGGTGGCAGGTGCAGTCCGAGGCGCGGCTCCGTCAGAGCGTCGGCCTCCTGGCCGACATGACGACCGCGAAGGTGAAACCGCAGCTCGACGAGGACTCCATGCGCTTCGTCGTCGCGTCTCCGTACGTCTGCGTCGCGACCGCCGACCGCGATGGCCGAACCGACGCCAGCCCGCGCGGCGACGAGCCGGGTTTCGTCAAGGTGCTCGACCCGACGACGCTCGTCATTCCCGAGCGACCCGGGAACCGGATCGCCGACACGCTCCTCAACGTGCTCGACAACCCCGGGATCGGCCTGCTCTTCCTCGTCCCTGGATGCCCGGAGACGCTCCGCGTCAACGGTCGCGCGCGGATCGTCGACGGCCCACCCGACCTACTCGAGGCGATGGCTGCGAGGGACCGGGTGCCGAAGCTCGCCATCGTCGTCGACGTGGTGCAGGTGTACATGCACTGCGGCCGCGCCGCGAAGCGTTCGCGCATCTGGGACTCGGATGTGTCGTGGCAAGACCCGCGACCGGACGTGCTCATCGGACGTTTCCTCGCCATCAGCGACGAGGATTCGCGGAGCCTCCTCGCGGCGTACAACTGCGACGAGTTGTAGCCGGAGAGGGAGAGCGGCTCAGGTGCTGGCGACCTCGCGAGCGTCGAGCACCTGGGCCGCGACGAGCTCCTCGAGGTAGCGGTCGTTCCACCACGAGATCTGGAGCTGCTTGGCGCGTCGGAAGTAGAGCTGGATGTCGTACTCCAGCGTGAACCCGACTCCACCGAAGATCTGCTGCGCGGTGGCGGTGACGTCGCGGAAGGTCTGGCACGCGAACAGCTTCGCCATGGGCGCGAGCGTGCTGACGTCGTGTCCCTCGCCGTGGGCCCACGCGGCCTCCCACACCAGCGTCTCGGCGCCGTCGACCGCGGTGATGCCGTCGGACAGGTAGTGAGCGAGCGACTGGAACGCTCCCAGCGGCTTGTCGAACTGGAAGCGGTCCTTGGCGTACTGCGTGGTCACCGCGTGCGCGTACTGGGCCCCGCCGACCGCCTGCGCTGCGAGCAGGACGATGCCGTCGTGCATGACCGCATCCCACGTGCCCCATGCGTCACCCGCGGTACCGACCACTGCGTCGGCTTCGACGCGAACGCGCTCGAAGTCGACGCGGTACTGCGTATCGGACGAGATCGACATCAGCTGCGTGAGGGCGACGCCGGTGGCGTTCGGGTCGACCAGGAAGAACGTCGGACCTGCGTCGGTGCGCGCCAGTACGAGCAGTCGATCGGCTGCGCGTGCGAACGCCACGTGCCGCTTGGCGCCGTCGAGCCTCCAGCCGTCACCGTCGGCCGTCGCGGTCACCTGCACGCCGTCGGGGCCGAACCCGCCGTGCGGCTCGAGCCACGCCGGGGTGACGATCGCCTCGCCGGCACTGATGCGGGTCAGCCACTCGTCCTTCTGCCCGTCGGAGCCGGCGGCGAGGATCACGCCCGCACTCATCACCGAGCTCACGAAGTGCGGCGACGGTGCCAGCGCGCGCCCCAGCTCCTGGTAGACGACCACGCCGTCGAGCATCGACAGCTCGCTGCCGCCGTACCGCTCGGGCAGCTGCATGCCGAGGAGCCCGAGCTCGCCGAGCTGCGTCCAGAACGGCTCCGGGTAGCCGACCGGGTCGTCCTCCATCGCCCTGACGACGTCGAGCGCGCAGTGGCGCGCACACACACCTGCGACCGCGTCGCGCAGCATGTCCTGCTCGGGTGAGAAGTCGAGATCCATCAGGGTCTCCAGTCGTCGCCGCGGCGCTGCCACGGGTTGTCGTCGGGCGAGGCCGGCACCGCGACCCTCGCTTCGGATTCGGTGCAGGTGGTGTCGCCGACGCGGATGGTGAGGTCGAGCTCCACCCAACCGCACCCGGCATCGTCGACGCTCACGTCGCGCACGGTGCCCTCGAGCACCATCGTGTCGCCGGGGAAGATCGGCTTCCGCATCTTGAAGCGCAGCCGGCCGAGGCGGCCCTTCGGCCCGGTCCAGTCGGTGACGAAGCGCTCCAGCCAGGAACCCTGGTTGGGGGAATTCAGGAAGATGTCCCGCACGCCCTGGCGGTCGACGGCGAAGTGGTAGTCGTGGTGCATCGGTCGCCAGTCGCGCGCGGCGAGCGCGCCGAGCACGACCGTCGTCGACGTGACGTCGTACGACAACGCCGGGAGCGCGTCGCCGGCGTGCACCTGGTCGAGCGAGATCATGCCGACCCCTCCGCCGAGTCCGACTTCTCCGCCGAGTCCGCCTTCTCCGCCGAGTCCGCTCTCCGGTAGCCGAAGCCTTCCCACCGCTCGACGCCGCAGAGCTCGCCGCGCTGGTTGCGGTACTCCACGTCGATCACCCAGAAGCGACCGGCGCCGAGCCGGCGGGTCTGCTCCTCCGTCACCGCGACGAGACGCTGCGCGCTCGTGATCAGGTCACCGGGCCGGACCGGCTCGTGGAAGATGGTGGTGTTCTCGGTCATGATCGCCTCGGGCAGCTCGAAGCGCGCCTTGAGGTCGAAGTGGATCTGCAACGGGAGCTTCTCGATCGTGCGGCCGGGCGCCCAGTGATGGGGACGGAACCACGCCGACAGCAGCATGAGCGGCGCGACCGGACCATCGGTGATGTCGTCGGCGACGGTCTCGTCCCAGAAGAGCGGGTTGGCGTTCTCGACCGATGCCGCGCTGGTCCAGAAGTAGCCGCGTTCCACCGGGAACTCGCCGACCTCTTCGTACTGCAGCGTGCCGATCAGCGCCTGCACGTCGTCGGGGAGGTTCGGGTCGGATTCCCGCACCTGATTCGCCGCGCTCACGCGATGGCCCCGATCTCGTGCAGCTTCGCGAGCTCGTCGTCGGGGAGCCCGGCGGCGCGTAGCAACGTGTCGGTGTCGGTCACGGTCATGTCGCGCGCCTCGTAGGGGTCGGTCGGTCGGGTCATGCCCGCGAACACCGGGCCGACCTGCTGGAAATCGCCGGCGCCGGCATCGCGCGCGTCGGCGTAGTCGTCACGCGCGACGAACTGCTCGTCGGTGACGACCTCGGGCACGGTGAGGACGGGTGCCACGCAGGTGTCGGCGGGACTCAGCTCGGCGATCCAGTCGTCGAGGTCGCGGGTCAGGAACACCGCGCGGAGCTCGGCGCGGATCTGATCCTGCACCGCGTCGTCCTCCTGGTGCGCAGCCCACTGCGGCAGGCCGACGCGCTCGCACAGGTTCGCCCAGAACCGCGGCTCGATGGCAGCGACGGTGAGCCAGCGTCCGTCGCGCGTCGGGTACGTGTCGTAACACGCGTAGCGGCCGGTGAGCAGGCCGTGGCGCGGCGCGGGCTCGTCACCCGTGGCCAGGTACTCGTCGACCGCGAGGGCCATGAGTCCGAGCACACCGTCGGCGATCGAGACGTCGAGGAACGCGCCCTCACCCGTTGTCGCGCGTCGTACGAGTGCGGCGAGGATCGCCATCACCGCGTGCATCCCGCCGCCCGCGCTGTCGGCGAGCGTGAGGCCGGGCACCGGGGGTTGGCCGTCGGCCCCGCGCCCGGTGCAGTGCAGGAACCCGCCCACCCCGAGGTAGTTGAGGTCGTGGCCGGCCCATTGCGAGCGGGGGCCGGTCTGCCCGAACCCACTGGTGGAGCAGTACACGAGGCCCGGGTTCCGCGCCGAGGTGGTGTCCCACCCGATGCCGAGGCGGTCGACCACGCCGGGTCGGAAGCTCTCGATGAGCACGTCGGCCTGCTCGACCAGGCGCAGGAACGCCTCGCGTCCGTCCGGGGCCTTCATGTCGACGAGGGCGCGCTGCATCCGTCGGTGCGCGCTGTACGCGTAGAACGGAGGCGTGATCTGCACGCCGGTGTCCCTGGGCACCGGGCCCACCTTCACCACGGTCGCTCCGTAGTCGGCCAGCCAGCGCGACGCGCGCGCGGCGGGGCCCACGCTGGCGAGGTCGAGCACCGTGATGCCCTCGAGCATCTCTTTCATGCCTGGTCGACCGCGCTCAGAAGTTCTTCGGGAGGCCGAGCTTGCGGCGCGAGATGATGTTCTTCTGGATCTCGGAGCCGCCGCCGCCGACGGTGTCGATGACGGTGTAGCGGTACGTCGACTCGGCGCGGCCCTTCATGGGCGCTTCCTCGGTCTTCACCCGCAGCTGCGAGCCCGGACCGCCGAGGTCCATCGATGCGTTCGCCAACCGCTTCGACAGCTCGGTCGCGAAGAGCTTGTACTCCGATGCCTCCGACGTCGGCGCCGCGCCACCCTTCATCGACTTGGCGACGAAGCGCAGCCCGAGCACGCGCGCGACCTCGGCGTCGGTGGCGAGTCGCGCGATCTGCTTGCGCACCACCGGGTCGTCGCGCATCGGCTCGCCGTCGATCTCCTCGGTGGCGACGTAGTCGCAGAGCAGGTCGAGGCGCTGCTTGATGGGGGAGTAGGTGAACATGGTGAAGCGCTCGAGGTCGAGGGCCTCCGAGATGTACTGGAACCCCTTGTTCACCTCGCCGACGACGTAGTCGTCGTGGACGAACACGTTGTCGAGGAACACGTCGTTGGTGCGCTCGTCGCCCATCGTCCAGATGGGGTTGATGGTGATCCCGGGGTCGTCCAGGGGCACCAGGAACAGCGTGATGCCGAAGTGCTTGGCGACGTCGGGATCGGTGCGGGCGCCCACCCAGTACCACTCGGCGAAGTGCGCGGAGGTGGTCCAGGTCTTCTGGCCGTTGAGGCGCCAGCCGTCGCCGTCGCGAGTGGCCTTGAGCTTCATCGACGCCGCGTCGGAGCCCGCGTCGGGCTCGCTGTAGCCCACCGCGAAGTCGATCTCGTTCTTGAGGATCTTGGGCAGGAATTCCTTCTGCATCTTCTCGCTGCCGTGGCGCAGGATCGTCTTGCCGATGATCCCGATGCCCTTGCCGATCTGCGGGCCGCCCCGGCGAGCCAGGGCCTCGTTCAGCAGGTACTCGTAGACGCCGTCACCCTCCTGGCCGCCCCACTCCTTGGGCCAGGTGATCCCGAGCCAACCCTGCTCGGCGACCTTGGCCATCAGCGCCCGCCGCTCGGGGATGTCGGCCACCTGGGCCATGTTCTCCCGGGTGACGTCGAACACGATCGGGTCGTCGTTGGCGTCCAGGAACGCCTCGACCTGATCGCGGAATGCGAGCTGATCGGGCGAGAAGTCGAAGTCCACCGGGCCCCCTCGGAAAATCTGACGACCCGTCAGGTTAGCGGTGCGTGCCCGACGCTGCCTCAGTCGGTGACGACGCCGTCGCTCACGAGCTGGTCGATGGACGCGTCGTCGAGACCGAGTTCGTCGTGCAGTACCGAGCGGGTGTGCTCGCCGAGCCACGGCACCCGCGACTCGGGGCCCTCGGCCATCTTGGACAGCTTGACCGGGTTGCCGGGGATGACCACGGGCGCCTCGACGCCGTCGGAGCGCTCCATCTCGACCAGCATGTTGCGCTGCTCGAGGTGCGGGTCGACGAGGACCTCCTGCGCGGTCTGCACCGGCGCCGCGGCGATCCCGGCGGCGGAGAGCTTCTCGACCGCTTCGAGCTTGGTCATGTGCGATGCCCACGCCTCGATCGCGGGCCGGAGCATGTCCTCGAGGTGCGCGGCCCACCCTTCGCGCGTGGCGAGGCGGGGGTCGGTCGGCCATTCGGGGTGGTCCACCAATTGCGAGATGCGCTCGAGCTGGTGCTCCCGCACGAGCTGCATCACGAACCACCCGTCCGACGCGCGGAACGGGTCGAGGATCGCGTTCCTCGGTTCGTTGAGGCGGTACTTCCCCATGGACGCGAAGTTGGTGACGATGTCGGTCATGGCAACGGTGGCGTCGTACATCGCGATGTCGACGTGCTGCCCTTCGCCGGTGCGGTCGCGATGCAGCAGCGCGGAGAGGATACCGACAGTCGCGAAGAGGCCCGAGGAGATGTCACCGAGCGCGCCGACCGGGTTCGGGCGCGGGGTCTCGTCACCGACGAGCACGTAGTCGTAGATGCCCGACATCGATTCCGCGATCGACGCGTACGCCGGCCAGTCGGTGTACGGCGAACCGCTGGCGCCGAAACCAGACAACGACGCGTAGATGACGGTCGGGTGCGCGGCCACCACCGCCTCGTAGCCGAGTCCCATGCGTTCGAGCGCGCCGGCCTTGAAGTTCTCGGCGAACACGTCGAAGTGGGGTGCCAGCGCGAGCACGAGCTCGCGGCCGGCGTCCTTCTTCAGGTCGACGGTGATGCTCTTCTTCGACAGGTTGTTGCGCAGGAAGGTGGCGCCGATGAAGCGACCCTCGGGGTCGACCATGCCCGGCTGCGATCCCCGCCCCGACTCGCCCGTGGGAGCCTCGATCTTCACCACGTCGGCACCGAGGCGCGCCAGCAGCTGCGTCGCGTACGGCAGCGCCTGCATCTGCTCGAGCGCGAGGATGCGCACGCCTTCGAGCGGCTTCCCGTACTTCGCCGCTTCCTCGTTCGCCACGTCTCCGAGCTTCACCGTCACCCCTTCGTCGCCGAGCGCGAGCAGGGTATCCGAACCGATCTGACGCCCCGTCAGAACCGCTGGCGCACCAGGTACCCTCGCGGCATGCGCGGCATCCTGTCCTGGTCGGTCTACCTGCCCTACCGGCGGCTGGATCGCACGCAGATCGCCCCGTTCGTCGGCCAGGGGGGCGGCAAGGGGACCCGCACGGTCGCGTCCTTCGACGAGGACCCCACCACGATGGCAGTCGAGGCGGCGCGCTTGGCCCTGCGCGGCCGCGACCTCGTCCCGGCACAGCTCCTCTTCGCCACCACCTTCCCCGCCTACGCCGACCGCACCAACGCCACTGCCGTCCACGCCGCGCTGCGGTTGCCCGACACGGTGCCCGCGTTCGACTTCGGCGCGTCGGTCCGCTCGTCGGTGGGCGCGCTCCTGCTCGCACTCACGGGCGCGGCCGATCCGACCCTCGTCGTCGCCGGCGACGTGCGCACCGGGCTCCCCGGCAGCGGAGAGGAAGCGGCGGGCGGCGACGCCGCCACCGCGTTCGTGGTCGGCTCCGACGCCGCCGGGCCGGTCGTCGCCGAGCTCGTCGGTTCGGCGAGCGTCACCGACGAATTCGTCGAGCGCTGGCGGGCACCGGGCGAGCAGCGCACCCGGGTCTGGGACGAGAAGTTCAGTGAGATCACCTACGTGCCGCTCGGCGTGCAGGCCTGGAACGCGGCGTTGGCCTCGGCCGGCCTCACCGCCAGTGATGTCGCGGCAGCGGCTGTCGTCGCCCCCGCCCAGCGGGTGGCGCGCTCGGTGGGTGGGAAGCTCGACGGCGTCCACGTGATCGACGATCTCTCGCAGGTGGTCGGGAACCCGGCAGCGGCCCAGCCCGGACTGCTGCTGGCCGCCCTGCTCGAGCAGGCCGAGCCCGGCCAGGTCGTCGCCCTGGTGGTGCTCGCCGACGGCGCCGACGTCCTGCTGTTCCGCACCACCGACGCGCTCGACGTCGTACCGGCCGACGCGGCCGGTCGGGGCCCAGGTCGGTGCCGGCGCGGCGTTGCCGTACGGCAAGTTCCTCGCGTGGAAGGGCATGCTGCCGGTCGAGCCACCCCGTCGCCCCGAACCGCAGCGGGTGTCGGCCACCGCCGCGGCGCGCAGCGAGGACTGGAAGTTCGGCTTCGTCGGCTCGAAGGAGCGCGACACCGGCGTGGTGCACCTGCCGCCGGCGCGCGTGTCGCGCGGCGGCGCGCACACCGATGACATGGATCCGTTACCGCTCGCCGACGTGCAGGGCACGATCGTCACGTTCACCGTCGACCGCATGGTGTACTCGCCGAGCCCGCCGGTCGTGTTCGCGGTCGTCGACTTCGACGGCGGCGGTCGCCTGCCCGTCGAGCTCACCGACGCCGACGCCGACGAGATCGAGATCGGCCAGCGAATAGAGATGACGTTCCGGCGGTTGTACGCGGCCGACGGCATCGTCAACTACTTCTGGAAGGGAAGGCTGGTGCGCGATGGGTAGTCACGGCATCAAGGACCGCGTCGCGATCGTCGGGATGGGTTGCACCAACTTCGTCGAGCACTGGGACAAGGGCCTCGACGATCTGGAGGTCGAAGCGGCGAACGCCGCGTACGCGTCTGCGGGCATCGACAAGGACGCCGTCGACGCCTATTGGCTCGGCACCGCGGAGGGCGGCATGAGCGGCATCACGCTCGCCCGTCCCTTGCAGCTCGTCGACAAGCCGGTGACGCGCGTCGAGAATTTCTGCGCCACCGGTTCCGAGGCGCTCCGACAGGCCGCCTACGCGGTGGCGTCGGGCGCCTACGACGTCGCCATGGCCCTCGGAGTGGAGAAGACCAAGGACGGTGGGTTCCAGGGCCTCAACGCGGTCCCGCCTCCGAACGACGGTACGGGCCGCACGCTCACTGCGGCGGCGATGTTCTCGATGGTGGCGCCCGCGTACGCGGCGAAGTACGGCGTCGACGCCGACAAGATGCGCGAGGCGATGGCGCACGTCGCGTGGAAGAACCACTTCAACGGCGCCCGCAATCCGCGCGCGCAGTTCCGCCGCGAGGTGTCGATGGAGACCATCTGCAACTCGCCGAAACTTGCTGGCGACCTCGGAGTGTTCGACTGCGCGGGTGTGGCCGACGGCTCTGCCGCCGCGATCGTCGTACGGGCCGAAGACGCGTACGAGTACACCGACACGCCGATCTTCGTGAAGGCGCTCTCGTTCATCGCCGGCAACGGCAGCGGCGTGACCGACCCGGCGTACGAGTACACCAACTTTCCCGAGATCGCCGCGACCGCCGCCGACGTGTACGCACAGGCCGGAATCACCGACCCGCGTCGCGAGCTGGCGTTGGCCGAGGTGCACGACTGCTTCACCATCACCGAGCTGGTGCTCATGGAGGACCTCGGGTTCTCCGAGCGGGGTGCCGCGTGGCGCGACGAGCTCGACGGTGTGTACGACCTCGACGGTGATCTGCCGGTGAACCCCGACGGCGGGCTCAAGTCGTTCGGCCATCCGGTCGGCGCGTCGGGCCTGCGCATGATGTTCGAGGCGTGGCTGCAGCTCCGGGGTGAAGCGCCGCCCGAGCGCCAGATCGAGGTGGCGAAGCCCGGCGGCGACCGCGACCTCGCGCTCACCCACAACCTCGGGGGCTACCCGGGTGAGATGGTGAGCTTCATCTCGATCCTCGGGCGCTAGACCAGCGGGTCGACCACGGCTTCCCCGTTGCGGGAGACGTGGTCGGTCCACACGAGCCCGTCCCCGTAGCGATGCTCGAACCGCGTGGTGACCGCGATCTCGCCTCGGAGTGGGTTCCACCTGTCCCTCCCGACACGTCGCCGTGGCGGTTGGGGTACGTTCCGCGTCATGTTCGATCTCAGTGGCAAGACCGCGGTCGTGACCGGGGCGGGACAGAACGTCGGTGCCGGCATCGCGAGGCTGCTGGCCGCGCAGGGTGCGACGGTGCACGTCAACGACATCGTCGAGGAGCGCGCGCGGGACACGGTGGCTCAGATCACGGCAGCCGGCGGCAGCGCAGCGACGGCCCCGTTCGACGTCACCGACTACGGCGCGGTCAGCGCCGCGTTCGACGCGATCGGCACGGTCGACATCCTCGTGAACAACGCCGGCAACGGCGGTGCCGAGGGCATGGGCCTCACCCAGTTCCGCGACAGCGAACCGTCGGGCTGGATGGGTGCCATCAACGTCAACCTGTTCGGTGTCCTGCACTGCTCACGCGCGGTCATCAACGGCATGTGCGAGCGCGGCTTCGGACGGGTGATCACGATCTCGTCGGGCGCCGGCATCACCGGCCTGCGCATCGGCGTGTCGCCCTACGCGGCCGGAAAGGGTGGTGCGATCGCGTTCATGCGCCACCTCGCGATGGAGAACGCGCGCGACGGGGTCACCGCGAACTCGCTCGCGCTCGGCCTGATGCAGCCGGAGAACTCGGGTCCGGTCGACGCCCTCGCGAAGCAGATCCCCACCGGCCGCACCGGGACACCCGAGGACGTCGGCTTCGCCTGCGTGTTCCTGGCGTCGGACGAAGCGTCGTGGATCACCGGCCAGACCATCCACGTCGACGGCGGCGCCACCTTCGGCTGACTCCCGCTCGACCGTGCGCCAAAAGCGTGGGTCAGGACGCGACGAGGTCGGGGCGGGAGGTGCGGACGAGGCGGGTGATGCCGTCGCGCCAGGTCACCGAGGAGTGGAACCCGAGGTCGTTGAGCTTGCCGACGTCGAGGATCAGCGGTGGCACGCTGGCGTCGGTGAACTCGAAGTTCACCGGCTTGTCGATGAGCTCACCGATGAGGCCGCACCACTCCTCGACGCTCGCGACCTCGTCGCCGCCCCAGTTCACGACGTTCGCGGGCGTCGACGCCGACGCCAGCAGGTAGGGGAGCGACGCCACGATGTCGTCGAGGTTGAGCGGGTTGTACTGCGACGGTGCGTCGGTGTGCACGGGGATCGCCATGCCGTGCTCGAGCATCATCACGTGGAAGAACGGCCAGCCGAAGGTGTCGCCGTACGGCACGCTGAGCCGCGCGATGACGGTGGGGATGCCGAGGCGCTTGGCGGTGTACTGCACCATGGTCTCGGCTGCGATCTTCGAGATGGAGTAGCTCTCCATGCCCGCGGCCCGGTGGCTGTCGCCGAGCGCAGCGTCTTCCTTCAGGTGGTCGTGCTCGTGCTCCTGGTACACGCCACCCGAGCTGCAGTGGAAGAACCCGTCGACGCCCTGCACCTTCTCCATGAGGTGCGCGGCGCCGTCGGCGTTGATCGCGAGGTCGCGCCCGAAGTCGTTGGTCTTGGCGACCGCGAAGTGGAGGACGTAGTCGAGGCCGTCGGGTACCTCGTCGAGCTCGGCGTGCTCGAGGTCGACGCGGATGGTGCTGATGCCGTTGGCCTCGTGCGCCTCGCGCTGGGTGGGATCGGCGAAGCGCGCCGCGCCGTAGACGGTGTTGCCGGCGGCGGCGAGTTGCGCCCCCATCGGGCCGGCGACCATGCCGGTGATCCCGGTGACGAGGATGCGCTTGCCGGTCAATGGTGCGAGAGGAATGGTGGCCATCGCGTGTAGTAGACCACAATCTGAAGGTCCGTCAGAAACGCTTCCTGGCCAAGAAATACCGGAGTCCTCATGGAGATCGGATACACGCCCGAGCAGTTGGGGATGCAGCAGGAGCTGCGCACCTACTACGAGAAGTTGCTGGATCCGGCCACCGTGGCCGAGCTCCACGAGTCGCACGCGGTCGGCGAGGCCCCTCGCCGCATCTGGAAGCAGATGTGCGCCGACGGCTGGGCCGGCATCGGTTGGCCCAAGGAGTACGGCGGCCAGGGTCGCTCGGCGATCGAGCAGTTCATCTTCTTCGACGAGTCGATGCGCGCCGGTGCCCCGGTGCCGATGCTCACGCTGAACAGCGTCGGCCCGACGATCATGGCGTTCGGCACCGACGAGCAGAAGGCCGACTACCTGCCCCGCATCCTCTCGGGCGACATCCACTTCTGCATCGGCTACTCGGAACCCGGCGCGGGCACCGACCTCGCGTCGCTCAAGACGCGCGCGGTGCGCGACGGCGAGTCGTACGTGATCAACGGCCAGAAGATGTGGACGTCGTTGTCGAGCGACGCCGACTACTGCTGGCTGGCGGTGCGCACCGACCCCGACGCGGCGAAGCACAAGGGCATCTCGATGATCCTCGTGCCCATGGACACGCCGGGGATCACGTTGTCGCCGCTCAACCTCCTCGGCACCCACGACATCAACGCGGTGTTCTTCGAAGACGTCGTCGTGCCGGCGGCGAACGTGGTCGGTGGCCCGAACCACGGGTGGAAGCTCATCACCAACCAGCTCAACCACGAGCGCGTCACGCTGTTCGCGAGTGGCGTGATGGACCGCGCGCTCACCGAGGTGACGCAGTACGCGCAGGAGACCAAGCTCCCGGACGGGCGACGCGTGATCGACCAGCCGTGGGTGCAGCTCAACCTGGCGAAGCTGCAGGCCAAGGTCGAGGTCGTGCGGCTCATGAACTGGCAGGTGGCGTGGGAGGCGACGCAGGGCGTCCTCGACATCGGCCACTGCTCCGCGCTCAAGGTCTACGGCAGCCAGCTCAACATGGAGGGCTACCAGCTCCTCATGGAGATCCTCGGGCCGGTGTCGTACCTCGAGCCCGACGCCCCCGGTGCGGTGCTCAAGTCGCGCATCCAGCAGGGCACGCGCGGGGCGATCATCCTCACCTTCGGTGGTGGGGTCAACGAGATGCAACGCGACCTGATCTCCCAGTTCACGCTGGGCTTCCCGAGGGCTGACCGCTGATGGACTTCTCCTTCTCCTCCGACCAGCAGGATCTCCGCGAGCTCGCGGCCAAGATCCTGTCCGACGCCACGACGCTCGAACGCACGAAGCAGGTGGTCGCCGAGAGCGACGGCTTCGACCGCGACCTCTGGGCCGCGCTCGCCGAGGCCGGCATCGTCGGCATCTCCCTCCCCGAGTCGGCGGGCGGCGGCGGGCTCGGCTTCCTCGAGACGTGCATCGTCCTCGAAGAGGTCGGTCGCACCGCGGCACCGATCCCCGCGCTCGCGGTCATGGGCCTCGCCGCACCCGCCTTGGCCGAGTTCGGTGCCACCGACGCGCTCGAAGGCGTCGCGGCCGGTACCCGCATCGTGACCGCTGCGCTCACCGAGGCCGTGGGCGACGTGTACGCGCCGTCCACCTCGGCCACCGGCGGCAAGCTCACGGGCGAGAAGGTGTGCGTCCCCGCGGGGATGTGGGCCGAGCGGATCATCGTGTCGGCGAATGACGGGTTGTATCTCGTCGACCCGTCGACGTCGGGCGTGACGGTCCAGCGTGAGGACACGATGCTCGGCGCGCCCACTGCCCGGCTGGTGCTCAGCGACGCCGAGGCCACCAAGCTCGCCGGTCCCGAGGGACTCACCTGGTTGCTCGAACGGGCGCAGACCGCGATGACGGTCACGATGTCGGGTGCTGCGAACGCCGCGCTCGACCTCACCGCGACCTACGTCAAGGAGCGCGAGCAGTTCGGACGGGCGATCGCCACGTTCCAGGCGGTGAGCCAGCGGACCGCCGACACCTACATCAACAAGGAAGCGATCAAGCTCACCGCGTGGCAGGCCGCGTGGCGACTCGACGCCGGCGTCCCGGCGGCGGCGCAGGTCGACGCCGCGAAGTACTGGGCCGCGCAGGGCGGCCAGGACGTGCTCCTCGCCGCGCACCACCTCCATGGGGGGGTGGGTGTCGACCGCGACTACCCGCTGTACCGCTACTTCCTCCTGGCGAAGCAGCTCGAGCTCGACCTGGGCTCCGAGACGCCCACGCTGATGCACCTGGGCGCGCTCATCGCCGACACGCCCGTCGGTTGACGCGCGCGACGCGCATCGGGGTCGCGTCGGCAGCTCTCCTGCTGGCGGTCCTCGTCGCGTCGGGCGCGTGGTTGTGGTGGAACTACGTACCCAACCGCGACCAGTGGGTCCGGACGGTGCACCAGGTCGCGGGAATCGCGCTGCTGGTCGTCGCGGTCGCGCTGGTCGTGATCGCGATCGTGCGCCGCGCCCGCATCGGCGCGGCCGGGATCGTCGCCGCGGTGGGTGTCCTCGTCACCACCGGCGCCGCGTACGTCGTCGGACGGCTGCTGCCGTGGGACCAGATCGCACTCTGGGCGGTGACGGTCGGTTCGGACGTCCGCGGCGTGAAGACGACCTTCGACGACAGCATCAAGTTCATCATCGTGCGGGGCCGCGAGGTCTCGGCGTCGACGTACCACTGGTGGGCGATCGCGCACCTCGCCCTGAGCACACTCGTGGTGCTCGCGCTGCTGATGGTGTGGCTGCGCAGCCGCGACCCGCGAGGTCAGTCGGAGACCGCTGCCGCCACCACCGGCGAGCCCACCACCGGGATTGCAAGCGGAACCAGCGGAGTGAGCGCAGGCTCGCGGACGTGCCACTGGTGCGCGCCGGCCACCGCGCCCACGAGCAACGGGATCCAGAGATCGAGCAGTCGGAACGCGATGACGGCGCCGGCGGCGGCGGTCGCGGGCACGCCGTTGGCGACCAGCAGCGCCCCGAGCGATGCGTCGGCCACGCCGATGCCGCCGGGAAGCGGCCCGACGAGCGCGGCCATGATCGTGAGCGTGTAGACGAGGAGGATCGTCGGCAGGGCGAGATGGATCCCGAGCCCGGTGAGCACCATGTACAGACCGGCGCAGCCGAGCAACTTGCCGAGGACGGCGGTGCCGAGCAGCCAGGTCGATGCGCGCCAGTCGGCGCGCAGGCGCGCCATCGCGCAGGCGAGCTCGTGGCCGGCGCACCCTTCGACGTCGCGCACCGGACGCCCGAAGCGGTGTCGCACGCGGGCGCGCACATGGCGGACCCGCGTGGCGATCGTGACGACGAGCGACCGGCGACTCGCGACCAGGATCAGCGCGGAGCCGACGACGAGCGCGTATCCGGCGGCGCCGAGCGTGCCGTACAACGCGGCACCGTGCAGCCCGCCCGTGGCGGCGCCTGCAGCCACGGCCGCGGCGATGATGATGCAGAGCGAGATGGTCTCGGCGACCTTGCCCGAGAGGTAGGCGGCTGTCGTGCGCGCTCGGCTGTTGCCGACGCGGTCGGCGTGGGACAGGTACGGCACGAGCCCGGCGGCGCCCGCCGACTTCACCACCTTGTTCGTGGCGTACGACATCGCGCTCGAGCTTCACCATCGGGGCGAACGGAGCGTCGAGGTCCACGAGCTGGAACGAGGCGCGCGCCTGGAAACCCCGGTTCAGCACGCCCAGGAGCACCAGCGTGAGCCCGATCGGCAGCGCGGCGGGCCCGAGCGACACCACCTTGCCGAATGCGGGGAGGAAGTCGTCAGCGTGGGAGACGACGAACCAGCCCACGAACAGGGCCAGTACCGCCCCGAGGATCCGAGGCGTCCACCCCGTTCGCAGGTTCACTACCGCAGGATCGTCGGGCGCGCCTGAAAACTTGATGTGGACAGTGTCACTCATGCCCGGAGCCACCGGGGCATCAGCCCCCGTCGAAACGCGGTGTACGCCCGGTTCCAGCCTCAGATATTCGTGAGGATCGGCGCCACCTCGGTGGCGAACGCGGCCATCTGGTCGCACTGCTCGTCGACGCTGCGCGACCGGAAGCGCACCTGGAGCTGGTTCACGCCGTCGGCGGTGTCGGCCAGGATCTGCTCGGCGATGTCGCCCGGCGCCCCGCTCAGGGTGCCCTCACCGACGTCCCAGCTCGGCGTCCCCACGTAGAGGAACGGCGTGATGTCGCCGATCATCATGGGCCGATCGGTGCGGCCGTGCTCGGCGCGCATGGACTGCAGCTTGGCCACCATCTCCGCGCTCGACGGCCCTTGCGGCAGCCAGCCGTCGCCGTACGTCGCCGCGCGCCGGATGGCCGCCGGGCTCGAACCCGCGATCCACACGGGTGGGCGTGGGCTCTGCACCGGACGGGGCGTCGCGCCGAGCCCGTTCACCCACTCGTGCTCGAGCGCCTCGATGAGCAGCGGCAGCTTCTCCTCGACGAGCTTGCCGCGTCGGGCGTGGTCGACGCCCAGCACCTCGAACTCCGCCTCGACGTGACCGGCGCCGATGCCGACGATGGCGCGCCCACCCGTGAGGTAGTCGAGGGTCGCGAACTCCTTGGCCGCGACGAGCGGGTGACGATAGGGGAGCACGTACGCGTGCGAGAGCAGCGCGGTGCGTTCGGTCTGCGCGCCCAGCCACGAGAGCGTGGTGATGCAGTCCTGCCAGTAAGTGCCCATGGTCGAGCCGAGCGACTCGGGGATCGCGATGTGGTCGCACACCGCGACGTAGAAGTAGCCGTGCTCGTCGGCGGTGCGCGTCACGTGCGCCAGGTCGGCCGGCGTGGCCGACAGCTCCCAGTCGGCGACGAACGTCTTGCTCTTCGACTGGATGGGGAGCTGGATGCCGTAGACGCGCGTACCCGCAGGGATCTCGATCATGGCGAGAACGTAGCCGCGAATCTGACGGGCAGTCAGATGTCGTACGCGGTTAGCGTCCCGGGATGACCGTGCAGCACCGCCGCGCAGGCCTCCCGCTGTTCGCGGTCGCGCTGGCAGTGTTCGCATGGGGATTCGGCCCGCTCTTCGTCAAGGGCATCGACGCGTCGTTCAACACAATCGTGTTCTGGCGGGTGCTGATCGGGACGGTGGTCGCGGTCGCGTTCGCGTACCTGGTCGGTGGTCGCATCACGCTGCGCCTGGTGGTGGTCGCGTTCCCCGCCGGTGTGTGCTTCGCGTTGAGCTTCATCTTCGGCTTCGCGTCGTTCCAGGAGACGTCGATCGTGAACGCGACGCTCCTCCCGGCGCTGCAGCCGGTGCTCATCCTGTTCCTGGCGACGCGCATGTTCGGTGAGCGGCGGTCGGCTGTCGAACTGGCCTACGCGGGGCTGGCCCTGGCCGGTGTGGTGGTGGTCGTCGCCGGCGCGAGCTCCGACGGCGCGTCGCTCGAGGGCAACCTGTTCGCCGTCCTCAACCTGCTCGTGTTCACCGCGTACTTCCTGCTGGGCAAGCGGGCGCGCGATACCGACGTCCACGCGTGGTCGTTCCTGGCCGCGGTGTTCATCGGCGCGTGCGTGGTGGTCCTGCCGTGGGCGCTCGTCTCGTCGCACGACCTCGGCGCCATCCAGGGCGCCGACTGGCTGTTGTTGTGCGGCCTCATCCTGTTCCCGGGCATGGTCGGCCATGGACTGATGACGTGGGCGCACCACTACGTCGACGTGACCGTCACGTCGATGATGACGCTCGCCAATCCGGTCGTGTCCATCGCCGGCGCGTGGATCATCTACGACCAGGAGCTCGAACCGGCGCAGATCGCGGGGGGCGTCGTCGTGCTCGTGGCGCTCGGCGCGATCCTGCGTCGTCAGCGCGCCGAGCGCGCCCTCGCCGCTGAAGCCGCCCTCACCGGCGACCTCCTCGACGAATAGTCGGATGGGTCAGGAGAGGCGCTCGATGATGGTGACGTTGGCCTGGCCGCCGCCCTCGCACATGGTCTGCATGCCGTAGCGGCCGCCGGTGCGCTCGAGCTCGTTGAGCAACGTGGTCATGAGCCGGCCGCCGGTGGCGCCGAGCGGGTGACCGAGCGCGATGGCACCGCCGTTGACGTTGACCTTGGCCAGGTCGAAGCCGGTTTCCTTCTGCCACGCGAGCACGACCGACGCGAACGCCTCGTTGATCTCGACGAGGTCGATGTCGTCGACACCGAGTCCGGTCTTCTGGAACGCGTACTCGGTGGCCGGGATCGGCGCGCTGAGCATCATCACCGGGTCGTCGCCGCGAACGCTGAGATGGTGGATGCGCGCCCGGGGCTTCAGCCCGTGGTCCTTCAGCGCCTGCTCGCTCGCGATGAGCAGCGCAGCCGAACCGTCGCTGATCTGGCTCGACACCGCGGCGGTGAGACGTCCACCTTCCACCAGCGTCGGCAGCGAGCGGATCTTCTCCCAGTTGGGCTCGCGCGGACCTTCGTCGAAGGTGCACTCGCCGAGCGGGACGATCTCGTTGTCGAAGCGCCCCTCCGCACGCGCCCGCAGCGCCCGCTGGTGCGAGTCGACTGCGAACGCCTCCATGTCTTCGCGGGAGATGTCCCACTTCTCGGCGATCATCTCCGCGCCGTGGAACTGCGACACCTCCTGGTCGCCGTAGCGCGCTTGCCAGCCCGGTGACGCGGAGAACGGAGTCTCGTGGCCGAACGGCACCCCCGCGAGCATCGCCGACATGATCGGGATCTGGCTCATGTTCTGCACGCCGCCCGCGACGACGAGGTCCTGCGTCCCCGACATGACGCCCTGCGCGGCGAAGTGGATCGCCTGCTGCGCGGAGCCGCACTGGCGGTCGACGGTGGTGCCGGGCACCGACTCGGGGTAGCCGGTGACCAGCCAGCAGGTGCGGGCGATGTCACCGGCCTGTGGGCCGATGCTGTCGACGTTGCCGAACACGACGTCCTCGACCGCGCCCGGGTCGACACCGGTGCGCTCGATCAGCGCCCTGATCGAGTGGGCGCCGAGGTCAGCCGGGTGGACCTGCGACAGCCCGCCGTTGCGCCGCCCGACCGGACTGCGGACCGCTTCGACGATGTAGGCCTCGGCCATGGTGCGTCTCCTCTGGCTGTCTGGATGTCTGGATGTCTGGATGTCGTCTAGTTGCTGACGATCACGGACGACCCATGACCGAACAATCCCTGGTTGGCCGTGATTCCCACCCGCGCGCCCTCGACCTGGCGAGAGCCGGCCTGGCCCCGCAGCTGCCAGGTGACCTCGCACACCTGGGCGATCGCCTGCGCCGGGATGGCTTCGCCGAAGCAGGCCAGACCGCCGCTCGGGTTCACCGGGATCCGCCCGCCGAGCTCGGTGGCACCCGAGCGCAGCAGCGCCTCCGCCTCGCCTTCGGCGCAGAGGCCGATGTTCTCGTACCAGTCGAGCTCGAGTGCGGTCGACAGGTCGTACACCTCGGCCAGCGAAAGGTCGTCGGGTCCGATGCCCGCCTCCTCATAGGCGGCACCCGCGATCGAGTCCTTGAACGTGCGGTCGGGCGGGGGGACGACCGCGCTCGAGTCGGTGGCGAAGTCGGGGAGCTCGAGCACCGTCTGCGGGTAGCGCGGGGTCACGGTGGACACCGCCTTCACCCGCGGCACGCCGTCGACCGCGCCGAGCCGGCTGCGCGCGAAGTCCATGCTCGACACGATGATCGCCGCGGCGCCGTCGGAAGTCGCGCAGATGTCGAGCAGACGGAGCGGATCGGCGACGATCGGGCTGTTGACGACGTCGTCGACGGTGTTCTCCTTGCGGAACCGCGCGTTCGGGTTGTCGAACCCGTGCTTCGAGTTCTTCACCTTCACGCGGGCGAAGTCGTCGCTCGTCGCGCCGTACACGTCCATGCGTCGGCGCGCGTAGAGCGCGAAGTACACCGGGTTGGTGGCGCCGAGCAGATGGAAGCGGAGCCAGTCGGGGTCGGTCTTCCGTTCACCACCGACGGGCGCGAAGAAACCCTTGGGCGTGGTGTCGGCGCCGATCACCAGGGCGACGTCGCAGTACCCGGCGAGGATCTGCGCGCGTGCCTGGTGCAGAGCCTGCGCGCCAGACGCGCACGCGGCGTAGCTCGACGACACGCGCACGCCCGTCCACCCGAGCTTCTGCGCGAACGTGGCGCCGGCGATGAAGCCGGGGTAGCCGTTGCGGATGGTGTCGGCACCGGCGACGTACTGGACGTCGCGCCACGCGAGGCCGGCGTCGTCGAGCGCGGCCCGGGCGGCGACCATGCCGTACTCGGTGAAGTCGCGACCCCACTTGCCCCACGGGTGCATGCCGACGCCGAGGATGGCGACGTCGCGTTCTGCGCTCACGAGGAACCCTCTGGTGCCGCCGGTGCCCACACGTACACCAGGTACTCGTGCTCGTCGTCGCGGTGCAGCGTGTCGAGCTCGAGCTGCATCTCCATGCCCACCTTCAGCTCCGAGGCCCGCACGCCCTTCGCCACCTGGCCGAGCACGACGATGCCCTCGTCGGCGAGCTCGACCGCGGCGAGCGCGTACGGCACGAACGGTTCGGCGGCCACGTACGGCGGCGGCGGCGCGTAATGGTTCTCGGTGTACGACCACACGCGCCCACGTCGCGAGAGCGGGGTGGGTGTGAGCAAGTCGGAGTCGCAGTCGGGATTGGGGCACGCGCCTTCACGGGGCGGGAACACCACGGTGCTGCACACGGTGCACTTGCCGCCGATGAGGTGCGGTGCGCCGTCGTCGGTAGTGAACCAACCCTCGATCGCGGGTACGCGGGTCACGGTTTCTGACACATCGTCACATTACGCCGCGGTCCCGCAACCGCCCGCTTCGGCGTCGGTGTCGCGTGCCGACGGGGCTGCATACGATCCACTGCATGGTCGACGACAGCATCGCCACCCGGTCCGCGTCCGAGCTCGCCGCCGGCATCCACGACAAGGAATTCTCGAGCCGCGAGCTGCTCGACCTCTACCTCGACCGGGTCGATCGGCTGGACGGTCCGATCAACTCGGTCGTCACCCTCGACGCCGAGCGTGCCCGCACCGCAGCCGACGCGGCCGATGCCGCGCTCGCGCGAGGTGACGCGGTCGGCCCCCTGCACGGACTTTCGGTCACCATCAAGGACGCGATCGAGACCGAAGGCATTCGCTCCACCGGCGGCGCGCGCGAGCTCACCGATCATGTCCCCACCGCCGACGCACCCGCGGTCACGCGCCTCAGGGACGCGGGCGCAATCGTGTTCGGCAAGACCAACCTGCCGCGCTGGTCGGCCGACTTCCAGACCTACAACGACATCTTCGGCGTCACCAGCAATCCGTGGGACCTCGATCGCACCGTCGGGGGTTCGTCCGGTGGTGCGGCGGCCGCGGTCGCGGCGGGCTTCACCAGCTTCGAGCTCGGCACCGACATCGGCGGCTCGGTGCGCATCCCCGCGCACTGCTGCGGCGTGTTCAGCCTCAAGCCGAGCTTCGGTGTGATCCCGCAGCGCGGATACCTGTCACATGTCGGCGGTGGCACCACCGACGTCGACATCAACGTGTTCGGCCCGATCGTGCGCAGCGCTGACGACCTCGACCTGCTGCTCGGTGTCCTCGCGGGACCTGAGCCGGAGCGCGCCGCTGGCTGGAAGCTCGACCTCCCCGGGAGCGACGCGCACACCCTGGCCGACTTCCGCATCGGTACCTGGCTCGACGACCCCGCGTCCCCCGTCGAATCGGAGTACGCCGGGATGCTGCGCGCCACCGCCGATCGCATCGCCGACGCGGGTGGGCGCGTCGACGACGACCGACCGCCGGTCGAGTTCGCGCAGCAACGCGAGCTGTTCGTGCGCATGATCGTGCCCGCGATGGCGCCGAGCCTCCCCGACGAGCAGGCCGACGCGTCGTCGGGTTCGCACCTCGCGTGGCTCCGCGCCGAGGAGGACCGGGCCGCGCTGCGCCGCACGTGGACCGAGTGGTTCACCGGCCACGACCTGCTCCTGCTCCCGGTGGTCACGGTGCCGGCGTTCCCCCACGACCACGACCCCGACATGTTCGGGCGCACCATCGAGGTCGACGGGCAGTCGCGGGCGCTGGTCAGCACCATCGACTGGCTCGGCCTGATCGGCATCGTCGGACTGCCGTCGGCCGTGGTCCCCATCGGCCGCACCGCCGCCGGGCTCCCGGTCGGGATGCAGATCGTGGCGCCCTCCCTCCACGACCGCCGGGCGGTCCGGGCGGCCCAGTTGGTCGCCGACGTGCTCGGCGGGTACACGGCGCCGCCCGGCTTCTGAGTCAGACCTTCTAATGTGGGCTCATCAACCGTCGACCCGGGGGACACGCATGGGTGCCGACGTACTGAACGCCGACGACAGCTACGTCGTCATCTCCGCCGACTGCCACGGCGGTGGTGAGATCCACGAGTACCGCGACTTCCTCGCGTCGCAGTACCACGACGAGTTCGACGCCTGGGTCGACGGGTACCAGATCCTCTTCCCCGATCTGCTCGGCGACCTGGGCCGGCGCAACTGGGATTCTGACCGGCGCGTGCGGGACCTCGAGGCCGACGGCATCGTGGCCGAGGTGCTCTTCCCCAACACCATCCCGCCGTTCTTCCCGGGTGGTGCCCTGGTCACCCAGGTACCCCCCGCCGACGCCCACGACCTCGAGCTCCGGTGGGCCGGGCTCCAGGCGCACAACCGCTGGCTCGCCGACTTCTGCGCGCGCACGCCCGGCCGTCGCGCGGGTGTCGCGCAGATCCTGCTGCACGACGTCGAGCGGACCGTCGAGGAGATCCGCTGGGCGCACGCCAACGGGTTGACCGGCGGGATCCTCCTGCCCGGCGCGCCTCCCGGTGTCGGACTGCTGCCGCTGCACAGCCTGCACTACGACCCGATCTGGACGGTGTGCGAAGAGCTCGGCATGCCCGTGAACCACCACGGAGGCAGCGCGGGACCGCCGCGCGGCATGGAGCAGGAAGACATCGTGATGTTCCTGCTCGAGGTCACGTGGTGGTCGCACAACGTGCTCACGAATCTCGTCGTCGGCGGCGCGCTGGAACGTCACCCGGACCTGCAGTTCGTGTTCACCGAGCAGGGCACCGCGTGGGTGCCCGACTTCCTCGGTCAGCTCGACTACTTCTTCGACCGCATGCTCAACGCGGTCGGCTCGCAGGAACGCGAGTGGGGACTGCCCGTCGTCGAGAAGATGTCGCTGAAGCCGAGCGAGTACTGGGCGCGGCAGTGCCACATCGGGGCGAGCTTCATCCGCCCGTCGGAGGTGCCGATCCGCGAGCAGGTCGGTGTCGACCGGATCATGTGGGGGAGCGACTACCCGCACAAGGAGTCGAGCCACCCGTTCTCGCGAGAGGCGATCCGCCTGAGCTTCGCGGGCGTCGACCCGGTCGAGGTGCAGATGATGCTGGGCGGGAACGCCGCCGCCCTCTACGGCTTCGACCTCGAGGGGCTGCGAGCGCGGGCGGCGGGGATCGGGCCGCTCGTCGGGGAGGTGGCGCGTCCGCTGTCGCCGGCCGACTTCCCCGAGGGTTCGCAGAAGTGCCCGGCGTTCTCCGATCCCCTGCTTGCCGTGCTCTGACGCCACATCGCTCGTACCACTGCTGACGATCCTGGGGGAGGACCGCATGTCGGTCGACATTCGCACTCGTGTGGACGGTGAGGTCGACGCGGTCGATCCGGTCGCGTGCTTCGAGGAGGTGCTGCCGGCGGCGTTCGAGCGGGCGGGATCTGCTCGCGCCTGCGGTCGCCGAGTTCGAGCTGCAGCCGCTCGTCATCGACGTCGACGGTGACGCGTGGACGCTCGCGGTCGACGACGGCGTCGTGCGGGTCGTCGCGGGTCGTGACGACGACGCCCCCACGGTGCTGCGCACGAACCGCGCGCAGCTCCAGGACCTGGTCGACGACCAGGTGACGGTGGTCGGCATGCAGACGAACGGTTCGCTCGACCAACCCGTCGGGCGCTTCGACGCGCTACTCGACTGGTGGCTCATGCTGCGCGGCGCGCTCGACGACCGCGCGCCGCACACACGAGGCGCGCTCGACCTGATCGATGCCGACGGCGCGCCGCTCGCGCTCGACCGCGGCTTCGCCGCCGACGCGTCGCTCGACGAGATGGGCGACTTCCTGCAGCGCGCGGGCTATCTGCACATCCAGGGCGTGTTCGACGAGAGCGAGATGGCCGCGGTGTCGCGCGACATGGACGCAGCCGCGCCCACGTACTCGCGCGGCGACGGTCGCTCGTGGTGGGCGCGCAACCGCGCCGGCGACGACCTGCTGGTGCGCATGCAGTACTTCGACCAGGTGTCGCCCGCGGTCGAACGCCTGACCGGCGACGACCGGCTCCAGCGTCTCGCGGGACTCACCGGCGACGATCACGTCTACGGCGGCATGCGCGACAACCGCATCGAGGCGCTGTTCAAGCCGTTCGACGTGGTGGAGGGCATCTCCGACCTGCCCTGGCACAAGGACTGCGCGCTCGGCCGGCACAGCTACGACTGCTGCAGCATGACCGTCGGCATCTCGGTGAGCGGCGCCGACGCGGTGTCGGGGCAGTTGCGCGTGGTCGCGGGTTCCCACCGCGCGCTGATGTGGCCGTCGCTGCACGACCAGAACCGCTCCGACCTCCCGACGGTCCCGCTGCCGACGCGGATGGGTGACATCACCGTGCACCTGTCGTGCACGCTGCACCAGTCGGTCCCGCCGGTCGAGCGGGAGCGGCGCGTCCTGTACACCGGGTTCCGCCTCCCACCGCGCGGCACCGACGCCGAGCGCGCCGCGCTCGAGCGCCTCCGCGCCATCCGCGAGGACGCCCCGGTGAAGGCACCCAGCGCCAACCGCGCCGGCTGAGTCGAGCATCTCAAAGTTGACCCCCACCTGCGTACGCGAACTCTGAGATGGTCGGGGCAGAGGGGTACGGTCCCCGTCCATGGACCTGAGGTACACGGCCGAGGAGGACGCCTTCCGGGCCGAAGCGCGGACGTGGCTGGAGGCGAACGTCCCCGAAGCTCCGCTTCCGAGCTTCGACACCGAGGAGGGCTTCGCACAGCACCGTGAGTGGGAGCGCAAGCTCTGGGACGGTCGCTGGTCGGCGGTGTCGTGGCCGGAGGAGTACGGCGGCCGCGGCGCCGACTACCTCCACTGGCTCGTCTTCGAGGAGGAGTACTACAGGGCCGGCGCGCCCGGGCGGGTGAACCAGAACGGCATCTTCCTCCTCGGGCCCACGATCATGGAGGTGGGCACCGACAAGCAGAAGGCGCGCTTCCTGCCGACGATGGCATCGAGCGAGATCGTGTGGGCGCAGGCGTGGAGTGAGCCCAACGCCGGCTCCGACCTCGCCGCCATCCGCGCCACGGGCGTGCTCAGCGACGACGGCAGCGAGTGGGTGCTCAACGGGCAGAAGATCTGGGCGTCACGCGCCGTCTGGGCCGACTGGTGCTTCGGCATCTTCCGCACCGATCCGGAGGCGGAACGCCACCGCGGTCTCACCTTCGTGCTCGTCCCGCTCGACTCGCCCGGTGTCACGGTGCGTCCGATCGCGCAGCTCGACGGCGACACCGGCTTCGCCGAGATCTTCTTCGACGACGTCCACGTGCCGGTCGAGAACACGCTGGGCGACGTGAACCAGGGGTGGCGGGTGGCGATGGCCACCGCGGGCTTCGAGCGCGGGGTGAGCCTGCGCAGCCCGGCCCGCTTCAGTGCCGCCGCCGACCGTCTGGTCGCGCTCTGGAACGAGCACGCCGATCCGTCCGACTCCGCGTTGCGCGACGCGGTCGTCGACGTGTGGATGCAGGCCGAGGGCTACAAGCTGCACACCTACATGACCGTCACCCAGATGATCGAGGGCCACACGATCGGCGCCGAGGCCAGCCTCAACAAGATCTTCTGGAGCGAGATGGACGTGCGCATCCACGAGCTCGCGCTCGACATCGCCGGGCCCGAAGCGGAGCGCATGGACGGTGGGTTCGAGCGCTGGGTCGACGGGTTCCTGTTCTCGCTGTCGGGCCCGATCTACGCGGGCACCAACGAGATCCAGCGCAACATCATCGCCGACCGCGTCCTCCAGCTCCCCCGAGGCGCCTGATGCGCTTCGCGTTCACCGATGACCAGAGGCTCTTCGCCGAGGGGCTGCGCGACCTCCTCGCCAAGGAGTGCACACCCGCGCACGTGCGCGCCGCGTGGGACGACGGCGCCGGCCACGACGTCGCGCTCTGGAACCACCTCGCGGAGATGGGCGTGTTCGGCATGCTCGTCCCGGAGCGCGCCGGTGGTCTCGGCGGCACCGAGATCGATCTCGTGCTCCTGCTCGAGGAGCTGGGTCGCGCTGCGGTCCCAGGCCCGATCTTCGAGTCCGCGGCGGTGGTCGCGCCCGCGCTGGGCGACGCCGCGACGGTCGGGACGGCCGCGCTCGACGGCTCGCCCTACGTGCCGCACGCCCACGTCGCGTCGTTGGTGCTGGTCCCTGGTGGTGTGGTCCGGACCGCCGACGCCACGATCACCGCGGTCGACGCGATCGACGGTGGCCGGCGGCTCTTCACCGTCGACGGCCCGGTCGAGGCCTTCGACTACGACGAGGCGCTGGCGTTCGACCGGGGTGCGCTCGCGGCGGCCGCGTACCTGGTGGGGTTGAGCGAGCGCATGATCGACGTCGCCGCCGAGTACGCGCGCCAGCGCGAGCAGTACGGACGACCGATCGGCGTGAACCAGGCCGTGAAGCACCTCCTCGCCGACGCGCTGCTGAAGGTCGAGTTCGCCAAGCCGGCCGTCTACCGCGCCGCGTGGTCCGTCGCCGAGGGCGAGCCGACCCGCGCCCGCGACGTCTCGATGGCCAAGGCGTTCGCCAGCGACGCCGCCTACCGCACGAGTCGCAGCGCGATGCAGGTGCACGGCGCGATCGGGTACACGTGGGAAGCCGACCTGCAGCTCTGGATGAAGAAGGCGTGGGCGCTCCAGCGCGCGTGGGGCGACGCCACGCTCCACCGCCGCCGGGTGGCCGAGGTCGTGCTGTGACCCGCGCCGATCTCGAGTTCCGCACCATCCCCGCCCTGGTGCACGCGAGCGCCACTCGCTTCCCGGATGTCGAGGGCCTCGTCGACGGCGATCTCCGCCTGACCTTCCCGCAGCTCGCGGCACGCATCGACGACGCCGCGCGCGCGTTCATGGCCGCGGGACTCCAGCCCGGCGACCGCGTGGGCATGTGGGCGCCGAACATCGCCGAGTGGGTGTTCGCAGCGTTGGGCGCGATCGGTGCCGGCGGCGTCCTGGTCCCGCTCAACACCCGCTTCAAGGGCGTCGAGGCGGCGTACGCGCTCGAACGGAGTGGCGCGCGGTTCCTGTGCACCGTCAACGGGTTCCTCGACACCGACTACGTCGCCATGCTGCGCGACGCGGGTGCACCCGAGGCGCTCGAGCACATCGTGGTCCTGCAGGGCGACGCCCCCGAGGGCACTGCCACCTTCGCCGAGTTCGTGCGCCACGCGTCCGAGGTGTCGATCGACGACCTGCGAGCGCGCGCCGACGCCATCGGGCCCGACGACGTCGCCGACATCATCTTCACCTCGGGCACCACCGGGAAGCCCAAGGGCGCGATGACCACGCACGCGCAGACGTTGCGTACTTTCGACGCCTGGGCGAACACCGTCGGTCTCGAGCGTGGTGACCGCTACCTCGTGGTGAACCCGTTCTTCCACACGTTCGGGTACAAGGCCGGGATCATCGCCTGCTTCATCCAGGGTGCGACCATCGTGCCGGAGCCGGTGTTCGACGTTCCCGCCGTGCTCGCGCACGTCGCCGCCGAGCGCATCACGATGCTGCCCGGTCCACCGACGCTCTACCTGTCGATCCTCGACCACCCCGACCGCGACGCGTTCGACCTCTCGTCCCTCCGCCTCGCGGTCACGGGGGCGGCGGCGGTCCCGGTGGAGATGATCCGGCGCATGCGGGACGAGCTCACCTTCCGGACCATCGTCACCGCGTACGGGCTCACCGAGTCCTGCGGCACGGTGTCGATCTGTCGCGCCGACGACGACCCCGAGACCATCTCGCACACGTCCGGTCGTGCCATCGACGGGCTCGAGGTGCGGATCGTCGACGACGACGGGCGCGAGGTGGCGCGCGGCGAGGCGGGCGAGATCGTGTGCCGAGGGTTCAACGTGATGGTGGGCTACTTCGAGGACGAGGCGGCGACGCGCGAAGCGATCGATGCCGACGGTTGGCTCCACACCGGCGACATCGGGGTGATGGACGACCGCGGGTACCTCCAGATCACCGACCGCAAGAAGGACATGTTCATCGTCGGCGGGTTCAACGTGTATCCGGCCGAGGTCGAGAACGCGATCCTCGCCCACCCCGACGTCGCGCAGGTCGCGGTGGTCAGCGCACCCGACACCCGCATGGGCGAGGTGGGGGTGGCGTTCGTCGTGCCGCGTGCAGGGTCGACGGTCGACGCCGACGAGCTGCTCGCATGGTGCTCGCCGCGCATGGCCAACTACAAGGTGCCGCGCCGGGTGGTCGTGCTCGACGCGCTGCCGGTCAACGCGAGCGGCAAGGTGCTCAAGTACGAACTGCGGGAGCGGGTCTGAACGTGGAACACATCCGCGGCGAGGGCAGGCACGAGGAGACGCGGGCGATCGTCACCGGCTCGGGGTCGGGCATCGGTCGGGCGACGGCGCTTCGCCTCGCGTCGGAGGGTGCACGGGTCGCGTGCCTCGACGTGAAGGGACACGACGCCACCGCAGCGGAGATCGTGGCCGCCGGTGGTCACGCCTGGGACTACGAGTGCAACGTCACCGACGCCGGCGCCGTCGCCCGGGCGGTCGACCTCGCCTTCTCCGAGCTCGGCGGGCTCACCGTGGTGTGCAACGTCGCCGGCATCGGCCAGTTCTATCGGACCGAGACCCTCGAGCCCGCCGTGTTCGACCACATCATCGCGGTGAACCTGCGGGGCACCTTCCTGGTCTGCCGGTACTCGCTGCCGCACATGCTCGAGGGCGGCGGCGGCGTGATCGTCAACACCACGTCGGTCTCCGGCATCGTGGGCAACCCGTGGAACGCGGCGTACGCGGCCTCGAAGGGTGGCGTCCTCATGCTCACCAAGGCGTTGGCGGCCGAGTACCGGCACCGGGGCGTGCGGGTCAACGGCATCGCCCCGGGGATGGTGGCGACGGATCTCAGCGCGGGGTTCACCGACTTCTTCACCCGGGAGGACATCGATCTCAGCGAGTTCGGGCGTGGCCAACCGGTGCGGGCCGCTACTCCCGACGAGATCGCGGCGACGTTCGCGTTCGTCGCGTCGGCCGACGCCGCGTACATGTCCGGGGCCATCGTCGTGCTCGACGGCGGCGCAACGGCGTGAGCGCAAGCGGACGCCGCATCGAGGCGTCTTGAGCCCGAAGGTCCCGGTCGTCGTCGGCGTCGGCCAGGTCACGCACCGCGACGACGACGACCTCGCGCCGGCCGAGCCGCTCGAGCTGCTGCTCGCCGCGACCCGCGCCGCCGAGGCCGATGCCGGTGCTCGGCTGCTCGACCGGGTCGACGGCATCGAGCTGATGCCGATCGGCGCGTGGCCCTACGACGACCTCGCCGGCCTCGTGGTCGAACGGCTCGGCCTCGACGCCACCCGTGTCCGCGCCCGCGAGCTCGCGGTCGGCGGCGAGACCCCCATCCGTGCCCTCGACGCGGCGGCGGCCCGCATCGCAGTCGGGGACGCGAGGGTGGTCCTGCTCGCCGGGGCCGAAGGCACGCGCGCGGCCACCCGAGCCCGTGGCGCCGGCGTCGAGCTCCCCTGGACCCCCCGGGGCGCTCGCTCCACCATCCCGACGATGCCACCCGTGTTGCAGCGCGCCGCCGCCGTCGGCATCGGCCGGGCGATGCACTGCTTCCCGCTCTACGAGCACGCGTTGCGCGCGCACGAAGGCGTGCGCCTCGCCGACGCGCACGCGGAGTCAGCGGTGCTCTGGGCCGGGCTGTCGGCGGTCGCGGCCGCCAACCCCTACGCCTGGTCACGCGAGGTGCGCACCGCGAGCGACGTCGCGTCCGTGCGGCCCGACAACCGCATGATCTCGTTCCCGTATCCGAAGTCGCTCACCGCCAACCCGTTCGTGAACCAGGGCGCCGCGCTGCTGGTGATCGACGCCGAGACGGCGCGCGCGGTCGGGATCCCCGAGGACCGCTGGGTGCACCCCCTCGGGGGCGCCGGCGCCGACGAGCCCACCGATCCGCGCGCCCGCGCCGCGTACCACCACGTGCCCGCGCTCGACGTCGCCGTGCGCGACGTCCAGGAGGTCACCGGCACCACCGCCGACGACTACGGCGCGGTCGAGCTCTACAGCTGCTTCCCGGCCATGCCCAAGCTCACCCGCCGCGCTCTCGGACGGGTTGTGAACGACCAGATCTCCGTCACCGGCGGGCTGTCGTTCTTCGGCGGTCCCGGCAGCAACTACCTCACGCACTCGTTGGCCGCGATGGTCGACCGCATCCGCGCCGACGGCGGCACCGGCTTCGTGCACGGCGTCGGCATGTTCAACACCAAGCACCATGCGCTCGTGCTCGCCGACCACCCGCGCGCCGACGGCGCGTACCCACCTCCTCGTCACGACGTCGGGGTGCCCCGCCCCCCGGTGACCGAGCCCGTCCCCGTCGTCGAGGACTACGCGGGATCCGCCACCGTGCTCACGTGCACGGTGATGTTCGACCGCGAGGGTGCCCCGGAGTCCGGTGCGGTGATCTGCACCGGCGAGCACGGCGAACGAGTAGCGGCCGCGGTGCACGACCGCGACACGCTGGAACGGCTGACGGACGGGACCGAGCCGGTCGGCACCGAAGGAACGGTGACGGTGGGCGACCTTCCCGAAATTCAGGACCTGAGGGCTACGGTTCCAGGACGCGATCGCAGGAGATGCAGCGGAGGCGTGGCCGGAGGCCGGGACGCCGAAGCGGAATCGACCCGAGCGGAGGAGAAAAGGTGAACCAGGACAAGTTCTTCATCGGCGGTGACTGGGTCGACCCGGCGGGCTCCGACCAGCTCGCGGTGATCTCGCCGCACACCGAAGAGGTCATCGCCAAGGTCCCCGAGGCCACCACCGCCGACGTCGACCGCGCCGTCGCCGCCGCCCGCGAGGCCTTCGACCACGGCCCCTGGCCGCAGATGAGCCCGTCCGAGCGCGCCGACGTGATCGCCGCCATCTCGGCCGGCATCCAGGCCCGCTACGAGGAGATGGCCCGCACCATCTCCGAGGAGATGGGCTCGCCCATCACCTGGGCGACCATGGGGCAGGTCTTCGCCGCCACCATGGTGCTCGACTACTACGCGGGCCTCGCCCGGGAGTACGCGTTCGAGGAGCGCCGGCCCGGCATCCTCGGCCCGACCCTCGTGCGCCGCGAGCCGGTGGGTGTCGTCGGGGCGATCGTGCCGTGGAACGTGCCGCTCTTCGTCACGTCGCTGAAGCTCGGCCCGGCCCTCGCCTCGGGCTCCACGGTCGTGCTGAAGCCGTCGCCCGAGACCCCGCTCGACGCGTACCTCCTCGCCGAGATCGTGCAGGAGGCGGGGCTCCCCGCCGGCGTGCTCAACATCGTGCAGGCCGACCGCGAGGTGAGTGAGTACCTCGTGCGCCATCCCGACACCGACAAGATCTCGTTCACCGGTTCCGGGGTCGCCGGCCGCAAGATCGGCGCCATCTGCGGTGAGCAGCTCAAGCGCTGCACCCTCGAGCTCGGCGGCAAGTCGGCGGCGATCATCCTCGACGACGCCGACATCGAGTCGACGGTGGCGGGCCTCATGCCCAACGCGATCATGAACAACGGTGAGGCCTGCGTGGCGCAGACCCGCATCCTGGCCTCGCGGTCCCGCTACGACGACATCGTCGACGCGGTGGCCACCGCCGCGGCCGCGATGAAGGTCGGCGACCCGCTCGACCCGGCGACCGAGGTGGGCCCGATGTTCGCGTCGCGCCACCGCGACCGGGTCGAGGGCTACATCGCCAAGGGCCGCGACGAGGGTGCTCGGGTCGTCACCGGTGGTGGCCGCCCGGCGGGCTTCGACAAGGGCTGGTACGTCGAGCCCACGATCTTCGCCGACGTCAGCAACACCATGACGATCGCGCAGGAGGAGATCTTCGGACCCGTCCTGTCGGTCATCCCGTACGACGACGTCGACGACGCGGTCCGCATCGCCAACGACTCCGACTACGGCCTCTCGGGCTCGGTCTGGACCGGCGACCCGCAGGCCGGGGTCGACGTCGCCCGTCGCGTGCGCACCGGCACGTACGGCGTCAACGGCATGGGCATGGACTTCTCCTCGCCGTTCGGCGGCTTCAAGGACTCCGGCCTCGGGCGCGAGCTCGGACCCGAGGGCCTCGCCGAGTACCTCGAGTCGAAGACCATCGTCCTGCCGCAGGGCTTCGAACCTGCCTGAGCGGCCGGAGACCCGGCGCCTGGCCGTCGGCGACGTCGCACCCGCTGGGGTGCGGTCGCTGGCGGTCGACGTCCATCTGCCGGAGCGGGTCGGTCCCCGACCGGTCGTGTGCTGCTGCGTGCCCGGCGGAGGGATGTCACGCGGCTACTTCGACATCCAGGCGCCGCCGGCGGTCGGCAACTTCAGCATGGTCCGGCACCTGGTCGACCGGGGCTTCGTGGTGGTCACGCTCGACCCGCCCGGGGTGGGGGAGAGCGACGTCCCCGACGACGGCTACACCCTGACCCCCGACGTCGTCGCCGACGTCAACGCGTACGGCTTCGACCAGGTCCTGGCGGCCTGGCCCGATGCGGTCCGCATCGGCGTCGGGCACTCCGCCGGCGCGTTGCTCACCGTCGTGCAGCAGGCCCGCCACCGCACCTACGACGGGCTCGGTCTCTTCGGCTTCGGTCGTGGTGGTCACGAGCAGTTCGCGCTGACCCAGCAGGAGCGCGACCAGGCGGGCGGCATCGTCGAGCTCACCCGGCAGCGGTTCGGTGACCCCCTGCCCGGCGGTGGGTCCACGACCACCTCGCCGTTCCTCCTCGGCGGCATGGAGGTGCCGCCCGAGGCGCTGGAGGCGTTGGGGTCGGTGAAGACCCGGCTGCTCGGGGTCGTCGGGCTCACGTCGATGATCCCCGGCAGCGTCGACGCCGAGATGGCCGCGGTCGACGTGCCGGTGTTCCTCGCGCTCGGTGAGCACGACATCGCCGGCGACCCACGCGCCATCCCGGCATGCTTCGCGGGCAGCAACGACTTCACGCTCTTCGTGCTGCCGGGCACCGGGCACAATCACAACATCGCGCCCGACCGGGAGTTGCTCTGGGAGCGCTTCGTGGTGTGGGCTCGCTCCATCTGATCTGCGCAACCTGATCCGCACGCCGACAGGAGCACCGACATGATCATGCCCACCGACATCGGAATCGTCGACCTGGGAATCGGGTTCCCGTACACGTCGGTCGAGCAGAAGATGCACGCCTACGACTTCTTCCGCGCCAACCTCAAGGACGCGCAGAGCCAGCAGGAGATGGAGTTCCCCGTCCAGTACATCTTCAAGGGTGTACCCGACGTGGTGGACGAGGGGACCGACGTCGTCGAGTGGGTGCTCGAGAAGATGGACGCGTTCAACATCGCCATCGCGCGGGTGGGTCTCTCACCCAACGGACTCGAAGCGCAGCGGAGGTACCCGGACCGGTTCGTCATCGGGATGTCGGTGAACCCGAACGACATCATGGGCGCGCTCCGTCAGATGGAGGAGGCGAAGGCCGAACACGACGTGGTCAACTCGATGGTCTTCCCGTCGGGATGCGTGCCGCAGGTCGGGATCGACAGCCCGCTCATGTATCCCGTCTACGCCAAGTGCGTCGAGCTCGACATCCCCCTGTGCATCAACGCGGGCATCGTCGGCCCGCGCATGCCGAGCTGGCCGCAGGAGGTCTTCCGGCTCGACCAGGTCTGTTACGACTTCCCCGACCTGACCATCGTGATGATGCACGGGGCGGAGCCGTGGCAAGAGCTGGCGGTGAAGCTCATGCTCAAGTGGCCGGGCCTGCACTACATGACGAGCGCGTTCGCCCCGAAGCACTACCCGAAGGCGATCATCGACTTCGCCAACACGCGTGGTGCCGACAAGATCATGTTCTGTGGTTACTTCCCCGCCGGGCTCACGCTCGAGCGCCAGTTCGAGGACATGCCCAAGGTTCCGTTCCGCGACCACGTGTGGCCCAAGTTCCTCCGCGAGAACGCGCTGCGGGTCTTCAAGATCCCCGAGACCGTCGAACGCGCCACCGGCAAGCTGTTCGCCGGCTGACACCGCTCGCGGTCCGCGAGTGCGGGGCGCCGGGACGCCATGATCGAGGCGTGACCGACACGCCGACGACGGGCCGAAAGGGTCAGCCGCGCACACCGGCCGACGCCGCAGCCCTCGCGCACTTCGACCGGCGCATCGCGGTGCCGCTGGTCCTGGCCGCGGTCCTCCCGCTGTTCCTCCTCCCCGGCGGTGCCCACCGGTGGGTCGCCGGCGAATTCTTCATCGCCGCGTGGGTGGTGTTCCTCGTCGACCTCGTGGTCCACGAACGCCGGCTCGTGCACTACCTCGGGACGTGGATCGGGCGTTTCGACCTCGTGGTGGTCGTCCTCACCGCGCCCTGGTTCATCGTCGTCGGCACCGGGACCGGCAAGTTCGTGATCCTCATCCGGTTGGCGCGGGTGGCCCGGCTCGTGATGGCCACGCGGGGCGCGCGTCGGCTGTTCGAGCGCCTCGGATACGTGTCGCTCGTCGCCATCGGCGTCGTCTTCATCGGTGCGGAGGTGGGGTACCACGCCGAGCACGCCACCAACCCGGGGTTCGAGACGTTCGGTGACGCGCTCTGGTGGGCGGTCGTGACCCTCACGACCGTCGGGTACGGCGACATCGTCCCCCAGACGACGACCGGCCGGGTCGACGGCGTCATGATCATGGTCGCGGGCATCGGGGTGCTCGGGCTCCTCGCCGGTTCCCTGGCGAGCTTCTTCGGGGCGGGCAGTCGCCCGGCCGGTGCTCCGTCGTCGCCGACGTCGGGCGACCTCCGATCGCCCGACGCGGTGGCCGAGGAGCTCGCCGGCCTCCGGGCGGCGGTGGCGCGGCTCGGCGACGAGGTGGCGCAATTGAACTCCGCACCGGGTCCCGCGTCTCCGACTCCCGACTGAGCGCGGGTCAGGGGACGTTGCCGCTCTGCGGGGAGGGTTGCGGGTTCGGGTTCGACGACGTGTCCTGGGGTGCGCTCGGCTGTGAATCCTCCGTGCGCGTGGTCGGAGGCGGGTCAGCCGAGCCGTTGCCGCCGCATCCGGTGAGCACGAGGGTCGTCGATGACAGTGCGACGGCGGCGAGCGCCGCCCATCGTCTGCGCGTCACGCGTTCTCGGTCGGCGACTCGTGCTCACCGCGCTCGAACTCGCGCTTGGCCTGACCGACGGAACGGGCGAGCGCGGGAAGCCGGGTGGACCCGAAGAGCAGGAGGACGACGGCCAGCACGATCAGGAGCTCGGGTGCACCGAAGTTCATAGGGGTCTCCTTGCGCATGGGCGAGGCCGCTTCGAGTCGCAGCCTGCGAATGCAAGGGGTTCGGCGCCGATGGCGATGCGGATGGTCGGGTCCGGTCAGCGGGGGTCGGGAGCGTTCGCGAAGACGCTCGGGTCGACCGTGATGTAGGTGGCCCGGCAGGTCGCGATGACCACGCCGGCGGCCCGCGCCTCGGCGCTGATGAAGAGCTTGCGCCGTTCGCGCCCGTCGAGCCGGGCCCGCATCTCCAGTGGCTCGTCCACGGGAACGGGGGCGAGGTACCGGACGGTCAGCTCGCCGGTGAACGCGGGTTCCTGCACCGCCGCGATCACGTACCCGGTGATGTCGTCGAAGGCGGCGGCGACCATGCCCCCGTGGGCGCGACCGGGCGCGCCTTCGAACGCGCGGCGCAGCACGACGTCGGCGACCACGTCGTCGCCCTCGTAGCGGGCCTCGAGATCGACGCTCGTCGGGTTCGACGCACCGCCGACGGCGCGGTCGTCGAACCCCAGACCGCCCATGGCCGATCCGACCGGGACGTCTCGCATGAGGGCCAGGCGATCGCGCGCCGCGGTGGCGTCGATCCGGTCGGTGAGCTCGGCGGCGACGTCGGCGACGTGCGTGAGCAGGTCGTCGTCGGCATCGTGGGCGACGAACGAGTGGCTGAGCGTGCGCAGCCGCGCGGCTGCAGCGGCGCGTTGCGCTTCGGTGGCCATGCCGTCTCAGACGTGCTTGGCGAGGAACCGGCGGAGCTCGACGCCCATCTCGGTGTCTTCGGGTGCCCCGAAGAAACCGCCGTGGGGCATCGCCTCCCACACGTGGAGCTCGGCGTCGACGCCGGCGTCGCGCAGCTTGCGGTGGATGCGCACCGAGTTGGACAGGAAGAGATCGCGCGTCCCCGCCTGCACGAAGGTCGGCGGGAAGCCAGTGACGTCGCCGAAGATCGGTGAGAGGTACGGGTCGGTCAGGTCGTGGTCGCCGGCGTACAACGCGATCGAGTCGGTGAGCCGTTGGACGAGCACGTAGTCGACGCCCGCGTTGGTGTCGAAGGAATCACCCGATTCCGTGAGGTCGATCTCCGGTGTGAAGAGCACCAACGCGGCGGGCATCGGCAGGCCCTCGTCACGCGGCGCGCAGCAGCATCGCGGTGACGAGGTTGCCGCCGGCCGATCCGCCGCCCACGACGATCTTCTCGGGCGCACGCACCTCGAGCAGCACGCGGTACACGGCGACGCAGTCGTCGAGCGGCGCGGGGTACGGGTGGTCGGGTGGCATCCGGTAGTCGACGCCCCACGTGAGCAGCCCCGCACGGGCCGCGGTGCTCGTGTTCATCAACTGGCAGGCGCGGCCGCCGCCGGCGACGAGAGCACCACCGTGGATGTCGAGCTGGATCACCGCGTCGTCGTCGGCGTCACCGGCCACGCTCACGTCCTCGGGTGTGATCACGTTGACGTGTACGCCGGCGATCTCGCGCACCTCGACGGTGGCGGGGATGTCGAGCGCGCTCGCCGCGAACCCGGTGACGATCGCCTCGTCCATGAACGCGATGTGGGCCTTCCACGCCTCGGCGTCATCGAGCGGCGGGCTGGCCTGCGGGTGGTCGAGCCGATCCACGACCATCGCCGACCCGGCCGCGATCACCGCCTGGGCGTGGGGACTGACGGTCGGCGGGACCCGGATGGTGCGCTCGAGGCGGAGGGTGCCGTCGGGGGTGCTCTCGGTCATGGCCGGGAACCTACCCTCGTCGCCGTGTCCGCGCCCCCCGTGAGCGATCTCGCGAGCGAGCGCGTCCGCCTGCACGCCGCCGAGGTGCGGTTCGGACGCACCGAGGTGCTGCGCGACGTCTCGCTCGACCTCCGCGCCGGCGAGTACGTGTGCGTGCGCGGCGCCAACGGCGCCGGCAAGACGACGCTCCTGCGCCTGCTCGCGGGTGCGCTGCGACCGACGCGTGGGGCCCGGATCGGCCCGCGATCGTGTGCCTACGTCCCGCCCGCGCTCGCGCCGCCGTCGATGCCGGTCAGCGGTTGGCTCCGGGGCGTGCGGCCTGACCGGGTCGACGATCCGGTCTCCGCGCTCACGCGCCTCGGCTTCGACGGCGACGCCCACGCGAGCTGTCGCGAGCTCTCGTTCGGGAACCTGCGCAAGGTGCTGCTCGCCGACGCGTTCACCGCCACCGCGCCGCTCCTCGCGATCGACGAGGTGCACGTCGGGCTCGATCACGCGGGGCGGACCGGGCTGGAGGCGCTCCTGACCCGAGCTCGGGACCGCGGCACGACGGTCGTGGTCGCCGCGCAGGACGACGACGTGGTCGAGCACACCGATCGGACGCTGGTGGTCGGCGACGGACGCGTCGTCGAGGCCGCGGAGCGCGATGTCGTGCACCGCACGCTGCGGGGTCCACGCGCCGCCGAAGCGGAGCTGCTCGACGCGGCTCGGCGACTCGGGTTCCGGCCGGTTGCCGGTGACGACGGGTGAGGTTCGCGCTCGCGCTGCACGCGCGTTCGGGACGGTGGATCCCGCCGGCCGTGCTGCTCGCGACGTGGGTCGTGCTGGTGGTCGCCAATCCCGGCAGTGCCCTCGACAACGCGGCGAACCTCTTCTTCGCGATGCTGGTCGTGTCGGTGTGGTGCACCAGCGCGATCGGCAACGTCGACGACGACCCGCACCGGGATCTCTGTGCCGCCGCCGTCGGCGGACCCGGTCGGCTCGCGGTCGCGGCGTCACTCGGCTGCGCTGCTCGTGATGGTGGTGGCCGTCGGCGTCGTGTCCGTGCTCGGTATCGCGAGCGGGTCGCGCAGCGGTGCGTCGGCGCCGACGATCGTCGCCGGCACCCTGGGTCTGCTCGCGAGCGGTGTGCTCCTTGGTGTCGCCATCGGCGCCTTCCTGCACCGCCCGCTCGTGCGTTCGACCGCGTGGACGGTGGTGGTCGCGCTGGTGGCGATCATGGTCGTGGTGCTGCTGCCGCCCGTCCGCGACGTGTTGCGCGAGGCCGACCACGCCCGGATCGGCGGGGTGGGCGTCCTGTTCGCTGCGTCGCTCCTGATCGCGGCCGTAGCGGGCTGGTCGGCCGCGATCCTGGCCGCGCGCGCCGGCTGACGATGGGGCGCCCGTCGCCGCCGGCTCGCCGCCGGGACACCTCGAGGGTCAAGCTGTCGCGGTGACGTGGAGCGACCCGGCGAAGGTCGAGGAGTACGTGGGTCGAGTGGGCCGGCTCGCGCCGCGGCTGGCGGGCGAAGCGGCGCTGGTCGAGCTCCTGCCCGCGGCGCCGGAGCGGATCCTCGATCTCGGGTGTGGCGACGGTCGCCTCACCGCGTTGGTGCTCGACGCTCGACCGGGCGTGCTGGCCGGGGTCGCGGTCGACTCGTCGCCGGCGATGCTCAGCCTCGCCCGGGAGCGGTTCCGGGACGAGCCGCGCGTCGAAGTGCTGGACCACGACCTCGCTGCCCCGGTCACGGCGCTCGGCGCGTTCGACGTCGTGGTGAGCGGGTTCGCGATCCACCACCTCGCCGACGTGCGCAAGGTGGAGCTGCTGCAGGAGATCGCGGCGCAGCTCCGCCCGGGGGGTGTGTACGCCAACCTCGAAGTGGTCGCGTCCCCGACGCCGGAGCTGCACGTCGAGTTCCGGCGCGCCATCGGGCGCGAAGCCGACGACCCCGAAGACCGGCTCGTCGACGTCGAGACCCAGCTCACCTGGATGTGTGCCGCTGGCCTGGAGCAGGTCGACTGCATCTGGAAGTGGCGGGGCTTCGCCCTCCTCGCCGGCCGCCGGACGATTGAGTCGTCGGGCTGAGGCGGTTCAGAACCCGGCGACGGGATGCGGGGCGTACGGCGCCTCGAGCCGCGCGATCTCCTCGTCGGAGAGGGTGAGCTCGACCGCGGCGACCGCGTCCGGGATGTGGTGAGGCTTGGTGGCGCCGATGATCGGCGCGGTGACGCCCGGCTTCGACAGCATCCATGCGGTCGCCACCTGGGCCATCGGCACGCCCCGCTCGGCCGCGACCTCGACGACCCCCTCGACGACCGCGCGGTCGGCCGCCTCGGTGTACAGGCTGGCCGCGAACGTGTCGTGCTCCGAGCGCTCCGTCGTCGCGTCCCACGGACGCGCCAGGCGACCGCGTGCGAGCGGGCTCCACGGGATCACGCCGATGCCCTCATCTCGGCACAGCGGGAGCATCTCGCGCTCCTCTTCGCGGTACGCGAGGTTGTAGTAGTTCTGCATGCTCACGAAGCGGGTCCACCCGTGCGTGTCGGCGAGGTGCAGCATCTTCGCGAACTCCCATGCCCACATCGACGACGCACCGAGGTAACGGACCTTGCCCGCACGCACGACGTCGTCGAGTGCTTCGAGGACCTCCTCCATGGGCGTGCTGCGATCCAGTCGGTGGATCTGGTAGAGGTCGATGAAGTCGGTGCCGAGTCGGCGCAGGCTGTGGTCGACCTCCGCCAGGATCGCCTTGCGCGACAGTCCGACGCTGTTGGGACCCTCGCGCATCCGTCCGTTGACCTTGGTGGCGATGACCACCTCGTCGCGGTTCACGCCGAGGTCGCGCAGCGCGCGGCCCAGGAACTCCTCGCTCGTCCCGGCCGAGTACACGTTGGCGGTGTCGAAGAAGTTGATCCCCGCATCGACCGCCTGCGCGTAGAACGGGCGCGACGACGCCTCGTCCAATGCCCAGGGATGGCGTCCACGCGAGGCGTCCGCGTAGGTCATGCACCCGAGGCACACCCGGGACACGTCGATTCCGGTCCGACCGAGCTTGACGTAGTGCATGGGCTCTTTCTACCCCTCTCCCTTGACCGGCGATCGTTTCGCGACCACCATCGGGACGCGCCTCGCGCGCAGGGACGCAGGCGCCGATCAGAGGAGAGGCTCATGGCGGACAGCGTCTACAAGGTGATCGAGCTCGTGGGCACCAGCACCGACTCCTGGGAGCGTGCGGCGGCCGCGGCGCTCGACCAGGCTTCCGCGTCGTTCCGCGACCTCCGCGTCGCCGAGGTGAAGCAACTCGATGTAGCGCTGGACGACAGCGGCGCGAGGACGTTCCGGGCCAAGTTGAGCGTCTCGTTCAAGTACGAAGGCGGAAGCTGAACCGCGCGCCGTGCGGAGCTCTCCGCGGCTGAGGGCTCCTGACGGCGCGTCAGATACGCTCCCGGGCCGATGGACCTCCGTTACACGGCCGCCGAGCAGCAGTTCCGCACCGACCTCCGCGCCTGGCTCGGCGACGTCCTCCCGGACCTCGGGCCGGAGCCGCACCGGGAGGACTGGGACGCCCGGCGCGCCTGGGACACCGGTTGGCAGCGCATGCTCTACGACGCCGGATACGCGGGGATCAACTGGCCCAGGGAATTCGGCGGCCGCGGCGCGACGCCTGCCGAGCACCTCATCTTCATCGAGGAGACCGAGCGCGCTCGCGCCCCGTACGTGGGCATGAACTTCGTCGGCCTCCTGCACGCGGGCCCCACGCTCATCGCCGAGGCGTCCGACGAGCAGAAGGCATTCCACCTGCCCGGCATCCTCAAGGGCGAGCACGTGTGGTGTCAGGGGTTCTCCGAGCCCAACGCCGGCTCCGACCTCGCCAGCCTCCGCTGCCGCGCCGTCCGCGACGGTGACGACTACGTCATCAACGGCCAGAAGATCTGGACCAGCTACGGCCACATGGCCGACTACTGCGAGATGCTCGTGCGCACCGACACCGAGGTCCCCAAGCACAAGGGCATCACCTGGTTGATCGTGCCCATGGACACGCCGGGCATCGACATCCGTCCACTCGAGACCATGGAGGGAACCGCCGAGTTCTGCGAGGTGTTCTTCGACGACGTGCGCGTCCCGGTCGTCAATCGGGTCGGCGACGAGAACGACGGCTGGCGCGTCACGATGGTGACGCTCAGCTTCGAGCGCGGTACTGCGTTCGTGTCCGACGTGCTCGAGTCGATGGAGCTCGTGCGCGATCTCGCAACGCTGGCCAAGACGATCACCAGCAACGGCGCCACCCGCTGGGAGGACGCCGGGCTCCGCCGCGAGATCGGTCGCATCGCGGCCGAGTTCGACGCGCTGTGGGCGCTCACGAAGCGCAACATCTCGCAGGCGCAACGCACGGGACTCGTCGGCGTGGGCGGCAACGTGTTCAAGATCGCGTGGTCCGACCTCCGCCAGCACCTCGGCGACGTGACCATGCGCCTGCTCGACCGCGCGTCGCTCTCGCTCGACGACGTGAGCGAACTGCCGACCGGGCGCCACGTCCACGCGCGCTTCTACGCCATCTCGATGACCATCGCCGCGGGGACGTCGCAGGTGAACCGCAACATCGTGGGCGAGCGCGTGCTCGGTCTGCCCAAGGATCGTTGAGCGACCGCTGATGGACTTCGAGCTGACCGACGACCAGGTCGCGCTGCAGGAGGGCGTGCGCGCCGTTCTCGACGGACGCTTCTCCCTCGACGACGTCCGCGCCATCGAGGCGGCCGGGCACCTCGACCGCGATCGCTGGCGCGAGCTGGGCGAGACCGGTGTCTTCTCGATCACCCTGCCCGAAGCCGACGGCGGGTTGGAGCTCGGTGCCTCCGAGGCCGCGCTGGTGTTCGAGGAGCTCGGCCGCGCGCTCGTCCCCGGCCCCCTCGTGGCCACGTTCCTGGCTGCGCCCTGGATCGACGGCGCGGCCACCGGCGAGACGATCGTCGGTCGCTTCGAGGCGGGCACCCCGGTGTCGGTGCTCGAGCACCCAGGCGATCTCGACGCGCTGTTCACGCTCGCCGACGGCGGTGTGCGCCGCCTCGACCCCGCCGCGATCACGACCACGCCGGTCGAGCGTCCGGTCGACGCGCTCACGCCGCTGGCGATCGTCGCGGGCGACGTGCCCGCGGGCGAGCTGCTCGCCGACGCGGCTGCGGCCGAGCGCGCCCGCCTCGTCGGCATCGTGCTCACCAGCGCGCTGCAGCTCGGCCTCGCGCTCCGAGCCACCGAGCTCGCCACCGCGTACGCCAAGGAACGCGAGCAGTTCGGCAAGGTGATCGGGTCGTTCCAGGCGATCAAGCACCTGTGCGCCGACATGCTCGTGCGCGCCGAAGTCGCGCGCGCGGCCGTGTATGCGGCCGCAGTCGCGCTCGACGGTCGCAGCGACGACGATCCGGTCGCGCGCTGCCGCGGCCGCGAAGATCCTTGCCGGCGACGCCGCCATCGCCAACGGCAAGTCGAGCATCCAGGTGCACGGCGGGATCGGGTTCACGTGGGAGGTCGACGCGCAGCGCTTCTGGAAGCGCGCCACCGTGCTCGACACCCACTTCGGAAACAGCGACGAGCACGCCGAGGCCGTCGCCGCCATGCTCTGACGTTTCGGAACGGGGGCCGACCACATGGGGATCTGCGACGGACGTGTCGTCATCGTGACCGGCGGCGGACGAGGTCTCGGCCGCGCCCACTCGCTGGCGTTCGCGGGCGAGGGCGCCAAGGTCGTGGTGAACGACCTCGGGGCGTCGCTCACCGGTGACCCCACCGACGAGTCGCCCGGCCAGGAGGTCGTGAACGAGATCATCGCGGCCGGGGGCGAGGCCGTGGTCAACGGCGACGACGTCAGCGACTGGGACGGCGCCGGCCGTCTCGTCGCCCAGGCGATCGATACCTTCGGTGGTCTCGACACCGTGGTGTGCAACGCCGGCATCGTGCGCGACCGGATGCTGGTCAACATGTCGGTGGAGGAGTGGGACGCGGTCATCCGGGTGCACCTGCGCGGCGTGTTCTGCCCGGTGCGCCACGCGATCGGGTACTGGCGTGACGAGAACAAGGCGGGGAACCAGCGCGACGCGCGCGGATCGTGACCACGTCGTCGGGCGCCGGTCTGCGCGGTTCGATCGCGCAGTCGAACTACGTGGCCGCGAAGGCCGGTATCGCCGCGTTCACCATCAACGCCGCGGCCGAGCTCGGGCGCTACGGCGTGCTCGCGAACACCATCGCCCCCTCGGCGCGCAGCCGCATGACCGAACAGGGGATGCCGGAGATGATGAAGAAGCCGGAGACCGGCTTCGACGCCATGGATCCGGCGAACGTCTCGCCGTTCGTGGTGTGGCTGGGGAGCGGTGACTGCGACGTCACCGGCCGCGCGTTCGAGATGGCGGGCGGCGACGTGTGCGTGATGAACGGCTGGCACCGGGGTCCGTCGGTCGACGAAGGGCGTCGCCTCGCGCCCGCGGAGGTGGGCGCGGTGCTGCGTGGGCTGGTCGCCGACGCGCCCGAGCCGGAAGCCGTCCACGGGACCTGACAGGTCGTCAGATTCCCGCCAACTCAGCTAGCGTCGACTCACAGTGACCGAGTCAGCGACCGAGCCCGCACTGGCATCCGACGGACGGGTCATCGGTGCGCGAGCCCACCGCACACGGCGACGTCTGCTCGACGCCACCGCCAAGCTGCTCGAGGAGCGGGGCGCGCTCGGTGTGCGCGTGGTCGACATCACCCGAGAGGTCGGCACCTCGCCCGCAACCTTCTACCAGTACTTCCCCGACGTCGAGGAGGCGATCCTCGTCCTCGCCGACGAGGCCACCGACGACATCGAGAAGCTGGAGCCCTACATCCTCACACCGTGGAACGACGAGGACGGCGTGGTGCACGTGCAGCTGTTCGTCGCCGCGTTCATGGAGTACTGGGACCAGCACCGCGTGATCCTGCGGGTCCGTGATCTCCGGGCCGAAGAAGGCGACGAGCGCTTCTGGGCGGCGCGTCGACGCGGCTACGGCGCGATCATCCCCGAGCTCACCGCCAAGATCGAGGTGGCGCAGACGTCGGGGCGGGTGTCCAAGGAGCTGAACTCCTACGCCGCCGCGTCCGCGGCGATGGCGATGCTCGAACGGCTGCTCACGTACCGCTCGGTGTTCCGTCGCCGCGGCGTCACCAAGGAGGCGATGGCCGCGACCCTCGCCGCCATCCTCTACGAGACCGTCACCGGTCACCCGAGCTGAGACACCCAGGAAACGAGGTTCGCATGGCACGCGACATCCCCCGCTTCGTCAGCGTCGACGACCACGTCGTCGAACCGCCCCACCTGTTCCAGAAGTGGCTGCCCAAGAAGTGGGCCGACGACCCGCGCTCGCCTCGCGTCGAGCGCAGGGGCATCGGCAAGATGGAGTACAAGGGCGGCACCACGTACGAGATCGAGTGGGACGACACCCAGCCGAAGTCCGACACCTGGTTCTACGAGGAGCTCGTCGCGCCGCACAAGCGCCACGTCGCCTCGGTCGGGTTCCCGCGCGACGAGATGACGCTGTCGCCCATCACCTACGACGAGATGCGGCCGGGTTGCTACGACCCGGTGGCGCGGCTCGGTGACATGGACATCGACCACGTCGAGGCGTCGCTGTGCTTCCCGACCTTCCCGCGCTTCTGCGGCCAGACGTTCGCGGAGGCGAAGGACAAGGAACTCGCGCAGGCATGTGTGCGTGCGTACAACGACTGGATGGTGGAGGAGTGGTGCGGTGACTCGGGTGGACGCTTGATCCCGCTCTGCATCGTGCCGCTGTGGGACGTCGAGCTCGCCGCGGCGGAGATCCGGCACAACGCGGCGCGCGGCGTGCACGCGGTCGCGTTCTCGGAGATCCCGGCCAAGCTCGGACTTCCCACGCTCCACTCCGGCTACTGGGAACCGTTCTTCGAGGCGTGCGCCGAGACCGAGACGCTGATCTGCATGCACATCGGTTCGTCGTCGCAGATGCCGTTCACGTCGGCCGACGCGCCGCCCGCGGTGGCGGCGACGCTCAGCTTCGGCAACGCGATGTCGTCGATGAGCGACTTCCTGTTCTCCGGTGTGCTGGTGCGGCACCCGTCGATCAAGCTCGCGTACAGCGAGGGGCAGATCGGCTGGATCCCGTACGTGCTCGAGCGCGCCGACGACGTGTGGCTCGAGCACCGCGCGTGGGCCGGCGTGCGCGACATCGTGCCCGAGCCGCCGTCCACCTACTACTACGACCACATCTTCGGCTGCTTCTTCCGTGATCGCACCGGGCTCGAGAACCTGCACCGGGTCGGCGTCGACAACGTCACGTTCGAGACCGACTACCCGCACACCGACTCCACCTGGCCGCACACGAAGAAGCTCTTCGAGGAGCAGGTGGAACACCTCGACGACGAGACCGTCTACAAGCTGGCGCGGGGCAATGCGATCCGCATGCTGCGCCTGCCGCTGGATCGCTGACATGCCGCTCGACGACGACTTCGTGCAGCTCGCCGCGCGCGTCCGCAACTGGGGGCGTTGGGGCGATGACGACGAGCTGGGCACGCTCAACCTGATCGACGCCGCGGCCGTGCAGCGGGGCGTCGCGTCCGCGCAGACCGGGAAGACCTTCAACCTCTCGATCCCGCTCGACGACAACGGGCCGCAGATCGGGTTCATCCCCGGTCGCTACAACCCGATCCACAAGGTGTTCCAGATCAACGAGGTGACCATCGGCGATCCCGACGGCACGCGCTTCTCCGACGACCAGATGGACCTCGCGCTCCAGGCGTGCACCCACTGGGACGCGCTGTCGCACTCGAGCTACGGCGGCAACCTCTGGAACGGCCACCCCGCCGACGCCATCACCGAGGCGGGCGCGGGGAAGTGCGGGATCGGGCTGGCCACGTCGATCGTGACCCGTGGCGTGCTCCTCGACGTCGCCCGACTCCAGGGTGTCGACGTGATCCCTGCGGGCACCCCCTTCACCGGCGCGATGCTCGACTCCGCGTGCGAGGCCGCGGGCGTGACGGTGGAGCCTGGTGACGTGGTGCTCCTGCGCACCGGCGCGATGTCGTTGTTCCTCGCCGGGGACCGCGAGGGGTACGCGTCGACCAACGCGGGCCCGTCGTTGCAGAGCGTCGACTGGTTCCACGATCACGACGTCGCCGCCGTCGCCACCGACAACCCCACGTTCGAGTGCGTCGAGTTCGAGCGTTCGGTGCCCCTCCCGGTGCACGCGCTGCACCTGGTCGAGATGGGGATGATGCAGGGCCAGAACTGGAACCTCGAGGCCCTGGCCGCCGACTGTGCCGCCGATGGCCGCGCCACGTTCCTGCTCGCAGCCACCCCCGAGCCGGTGACCGGCGGGACCGGCGCCCCCGTCGTCCCCATGGCGATCAAGTAGCTCTCCACCCCACGTTTTGGCGTCAGTAGCGCGCCACTACGGCGCACAGGTGACGCCAAAGGAGCATGGGCATGAAGTTCATCGCCAACATCTCGATGTGCGACGCCTCGTTCTACGTGCCGCTGGCGCAGGTGGCGGAAGAGGCGGGGTTCGACACCGTCGCGGTGCCGGACTCGATCGCGTACCCGCAGGAGTCGTCGTCGACGTACCCCTACAACTTCGACGGCACACGCGAGTTCCTCGAGAACAAGCCGTTCATCGAGCCGATCGTCGCGATCTCGGCGATGGCCGCGGTCACGAGCACGATCGAGTTCCACACCTTCGTGCTCAAGATGCCGATCCGCCACCCGGTCCTCTACGCCAAGGAGGCGACGTCGCTCGCCGTGCTCAGCGGCAACCGGTTCGTGCTGGGCGTCGGCACGAGCCCGTGGCCGGACGACTACGAGATCGTCCAGCTCCCGTGGGAGGGGAGGGGTCGACGCTTCGACGAGTGCATCGAGATCGTCCGCGGCCTTGCCGCGGGTGACTACTACGAGCACCACGGCGAGTTCTACGACTTCCCGGCGATCAAGATGGAGCCGGTGCCGAGCGAGCCGATCCCGGTGCTCATCGGCGGGCACAACGACGTGCAACTGCGACGTGCGGCGCGCCTCGGCGACGGCTGGATGGGCGCGGGCGGGATGCTCGACGACCTGATCCCGATGATCGACCGCATGAACGACCTGCGCACGGAGTACGGGCGCGCGAACGAGCGGTTCGACATCTACGCCACGACCCCGGAGTCGTTCACTGCCGACGGCATCAAGCAGCTCGAGGACCTCGGCGTCACGCACACCGCGGGCGGCTTCGGTCGTTTCAACCCGTACGGCCTCGAGACCGACCCCGAGTCGCTGCAGGAGAAGATCGACAACCTCAAGCGCCACGGCGACGAGGTCATCAGCAAGGTCCGTTCGTCGCGGTAGAGCAGCGATGCGATTCCCCGTGCGAGCGCTTCGGGGTCGTCGCCGATGTCGGGTTGCACGAGTCCGTTGAGCCAGAGCATGGCGAACCCGTGCACGATCGACCATGCCGCGAGGCCCGCCAGCGCGAGGTCCGGGCCCGCCTGTTCGGGCGTGAGCGTGGCGAGGCCGGCCTGGAAGATCTCGCCGGTGCGGCGTTGCACCTCGACCATCCGGGGGTCGTCGGCGCGGTACAGGTCGGGTCGGTACACCACTTCGAAGTGTGCGCGGTGCTCGACCGCCACGCGCACGTACGCGACACCCATCTCGAGGAACGTGCCGGTCTCGTCGTAGGCGCGCGCCATGGCATCGGCGAGCAACTGCTGACCCTCGATCGCGATCTCGGTGAGCAAGCCCGCCTTGTCGCCGAAGTGGTGGGCCGATGCCGCGTGCGAGACGCCCACCCGACGGGCGACGTCGCGGAGGCTCAACGCCGCCGGGCCGCGCTCCTCGATGGACTCCAGCGCGGCCCGGACGAGCGCTTCACGCAGCGCGCCGTGGTGGTACGAGTCCGGAGCCACGGGGCCACCGTAGCCGCTATCTGACCATTGACAAGTTCAACTCGGTGTGCGATCCTGACACTGTCAAGTTCCGTTTTTGCGAGACGTGAGAGAAGAGAGAGGAGGTCCACCATGGAGCCATTCATCGCCCTGGTGGGAGTCACGCTCGTCCTGGCCGTCGTCGGCGTGCTGGGGGTCGAGGCGTTGCGGCCGTGGGTCGTACCGGTCCGGTTCGGGCTGGTGGCGATGTTCCTCATGACCGGCGTGGCGCACTTCGTCGGCATGCGTGACGAGCTGATCCGCATGGTGCCTCCGGCACTGCCGGCACCGGGCACGCTCGTGACGATCACCGGCGTGCTGGAGCTCGTCGGCGTGCTCGGACTCGCCCGAGCCCGGACCGCGATGGTGAGTGCGGCCGGACTCACGCTGCTGATGCTGGCGATGTTCCCGGCGAACATCCACGCCGCCAACGCGCACCTGTCCGACTCGGTGAGCGACCTGCTCCCGGTGCGCATCGCGATGGAGCTGGTGTTCCTCACGGCGTCGGTGTCGGTGGTCGTGCACGGGCTGCGCGCCCGTCGCGCACGCACCGGTCACGGCGTGCACCTGCAGGCCGCCTGAAGCGAAAGGAGATCACATGCTCACAATTCCCTGGACCATCAGCGACGGGAGCGTCGACGACGAGCGCGGCGAGGAAGTCGTCGTGCTCGCGTCCCGCCTCCAGCTCGACCGTGTGCGTGACGTACCCGGCTTCCTCCGTGCGGCGCTGGCGATCCGTCGCCAGGTCCTCGCTTCGCCGGGTGCGATCGGGGTGTCGCTCGTGGCCCAACCGGCGCGCAAGACGTTCTGGACGCTCTCCGCGTGGACCGGCGACGAGGCCATCGGCCGTTTCGTCGGTGAACAGCCGCACCGGACGATCATGGCGAAGTACCACGATCGCCTCGACGGCGCAGAGTTCACCACGTGGACGGTGGGGTCGGCGACGTTGCCCGGCGCCCGGAGCAACGCCCACGCGCTCTGGTCCGACGGCAAGGGCCGTCTGGCCGCGGCCTCCACTATCCTGGGACACGGCGAAGGGGAGTAGTTCTCCGCCGCACGATCGACACACTGGGTGATGAGCCCCGGTCGTGCGGGTTCCGGGCTTCCGGGGCGAACGAGACCTTCGACCGGTAACCGTCCGTCGGTTGCCCGGTCGAGGTCGTGGCTTCCTCCTCCGGGCAGGAGGAGTCCCCGTGAACGCCATCCTGGTGAGCTTCGCCGTGATCTTCGTCGCGGAGATGGGCGACAAGAGCCAGTTGATGGCGCTCACGTTCGCGACCCGCTACCGCGCGATCCCGATCCTGATCGGCATCACGATCGCCACTGCCTCGGTGCACGCGGTGTCGGTGCTCCTCGGCGCGGTGCTGGCGGTGAGCCTCCCGACCGAGGTGATCAACATCGCGGCCGGCCTCGCGTTCCTCGGGTTCGCGGCGTGGACGATCCGCGGCGACTCGCTCACCGACGACGAGGCGGCGAAGGTCGAGCGTCGGTCGAACCGGTCCGCGGTGGCCGCGGCGAGCGGCGCGTTCTTCCTCGCCGAGCTGGGCGACAAGACGATGCTCGCCACCATCACGCTCGCGTCGACCCACAATCCGTGGTGGGTGTGGCTCGGGTCGACGGTCGGGATGGTCGTCGCCGACGCACTCGCCATCGTCGTCGGGCGCCTTCTCGGCACGCGGTTGCCGGAGCGTGCCATCACCATCTTCGCCAGCGTGATGTTCGTGCTCTTCGGCGTCGCGCTGCTGCTCGAGGGCTTCGGTGTCGTCTGATCGCTACGGCTTGACCGCCCGCCCCTTGGTGCTCTCGGGGATGAGGCAGATGGTCTCCTCGGGCGGCGCCGGGAGCTTGCACGGATAGGTGGCCTGGCTCTCGAACGCCGTCGATGGGGTGGTCTTGTCGTCGATGAAGACGACGACGGGCGCGCCGCCGATGCCGCCGATGGTGTCCGGCGGCAGCTTGCGCAACACGTTCACGAACGACTGCTGCGTGAGCTTGGGGCCTGCGTCGTACATGGCGCGCGCCACCATGCGCATGTTCGTGCACGCCAACCCGACCATGCCCCACTTGGTGTAGCCCTCGGTGTTCGCCTCGAACGTGTCGCCGGTCTTGGTGTGCTCGGCGTAGGTGTCGTTGCACATCGTGCCGATGGGCGGGGGAGCGAACCCCGGAAGTCGCCAGTCGCCGGCGACCGTCGCCGTCACGAGGGTCGCGCCGTCGTAGTACTCGGCGAGATCGGGTCCACCGACTTGCAGCACCTTGCTCTGCACGAGATCGGTGCCGAGCACGTTGTAGGACGTCTCGTAGATGGGTGCCTTCAGGCCCGCCTTCTCCATCTCGTTCAGGAAGACCGGCAGGGTCGTCGGGGTCAGCACCGGGATGACCACGTCGGGCTTCGACGCGGCGATCTTCATGACCGACTGCGGGATCGGCTGGGTGCACACGATGTTGCCCTGGCACGGCATCACGTCGTAGGCGACGACCTTGACGCCGGCCTTCTTGAGCGGACCGACGAGCGACTGCTGCACCACGTCGACCTGATCAGGCAGGTCGGTCGACGCGATCGCGACCTTCTTGCCCTTCACCGCGCCGCTCTGCAGCAGGTCGGCGGCGAGGAGACGTACCAGACCGTTGGCCGACGGACCGTACGACGCCAGGCGGCCGTTCGACACCGCGGTACTGCGCATCGGTCGCGCCGCCCACGTAGACGAGCGGTGTCTTGTGGTCGCCCGCCACGCAGTACGGGCCGGTACCCGTCAACGTGTTCGCGTTCACGACGACGAACGCCTTGTCGTCCTCGGTTGCAGCGATGCACGCCGCATCGCGGCTCGCGGGGTTGGTGGGGTCGTACTCCTCGTTCTGCAGCACGACCTTGCGGCCGCGGATCCCGCCGCACACGTTGATCTGGTCGGTGAAGACCTGGAACATGTCGTTGACGTTCCCGACCGGCAGCGAATATCCGAGCGGCTCGTACTTCTCGAGCTGCGAACGGATCTGCACGACTTTGATCGGGGCGCCGGTGGGCGACGGTCCCGACTTCGTGCAGAACGCGTCCTCGGGCGCGAACGGGTTGGCGGTGTCGCTCTCCGCGCCGGCGCCAGTCGGAAACGCGACGACGAGCGCGGCCGTGGCGATGCACGCGACCAGCAGAACCCTGACCCCCCGGCCGTTCACGCGGGCAACGCTAGAGGGTCGTGACCGTCAGGCGTCGTCGCGCGGCTCGGAGGTGCGGTAGTCGCCGAAGGGCGTGTCGCGTTCGGTGAGCGCGCTGCGCAATCCGCCCGATTGGATGCCGGACACGAACTTCTTCATCGACTCGGTGTGGGTGGCGAGGGCGCTCAGCTCGGTGCCGGCCCGGATCGACGAGCGCAGCCCCATGACCTCCATGGCCCGGTGCACGGTGCGCTTGTTGATCTGCGCCAGGTCGCTCGGGATCTGGGCGATCCGCGACGCGATGGCGAGCACGTGCTCCTCGAGGTCGGCCTCCGGGTACGCGCGGTTGGCCCAGCCGAGCTGCGCGGCCTCGACGCCCGAGAACGAGTCGCCCGTCAGCATCGACTCCATGCCGGCGCGCATCCCGAACAGCCACGCGTGGTATTGCATGTCGGGTGTCCCGAAACGGACCGCGGGGTAGCCGATCTTCGCGTCCTCGGCGACGTACACGAGGTCGCAGCCGGTCGCGAGCTCACTGCCGCCGGCGAGGCAGTAGCCGTGCACCTGGGCGATGACCGGCTTGGCCAGGTCCCAGATGCTCATCCAGCCGTTGGTGACGCCTCGCATGTACGAGCCCTCACCCTCGGCGTTGTAGTCGAGCGGCTCCCCCTGCGCGGTCGGATCACCGGAGAGGTCGTAGCCCGCCGAGAAGCACTTGCCCGCGCCACGGATGACGGTGACGCGCACACTGTCGTCGCGGTCCGCCTCCCGGGTGGCGGTGAGGATCTCGCGGCGGAGCGTCGCGTTCAGCGCGTTGCGCTTCTCCGGCCGGTTGAGCGTGATGCGGCGCACCATCGGCGCCGGGTCGTCGAGCAGGATGAGCGAGGAGTCCATGGCGGGAACGTAGGTCAGGCCCCGGAAGGGACGCCACCGGTGGCGTCAGTGCCTGGCGCAGGCGCGGGCCGGGGATGATGCCGTCGGGACGGACGCGGCGGTCGTTGGTCTCGGCGGCACGTCCGGAGAGCATGATGCGCGTCCGGTACGAAGCCGGGCTCAGCGGGCGGTGACGGTGGCGGTGTCGCGCCCGGAGCGCAGCACCACTCCCGGCGTCGCGCCGGTCGCCTGACCGTCCTCGACCACCGCGACGCCGCCGACCAGCACGCGCCTGATGCCCTGCGATCCGGCGGTGAGCCGCGCCGAGTCGCCGGGAAGGTCGGCGACCAGCATCGCGTCGTCGGATCCGATGGTCTCCGGATCGAACAACACGAGGTCGGCGATCGCGCCCTCGCGGAGCACGCCGCGGGTCGCGCAGCCCGAACAACGACGCCGGTGCGCTGGTGATGAGCTGCACCGCGCGCTCCAGCGAGATCAGCTGACGCCCACGGAGGCAGTCGGCGAGGAAGCGCGTCGTGTAGGGCGCGCCGCACATGCGGTCGAGGTGCGCGCCGGCGTCGGACCCGCCGATCATCGCGCGCGGGTCGTTCCACACCTCGCGGCGCAGATCCCACGAGCTGCCGTCGTCGTCCTGCGGGATCGGCCACAGCACCGTGCGGAGCTCGTCGGCGATGACGATGTCGAGCAGCGTGCCGAAGTTCGACTGCTCGCGCTCCTCGGCGATCTCGCGCACCATCCGGCCGCGCAGCGTCTGGTTCTCGGGGGCGTACACGTCGCCGAGCCGGTAGTCGCCGAAGTCGGCGAGCCGGCGGAACACGCCTGCCGCGGGCGACTGCGACAGCTCGAGCATCTTGAGCCGGATCTCGGGGTCGCGCAGCCGCTCGATCCGCTCGGGCACCGGAGCGCTGAGGATGTCGCTCCAGCCGGGGATGAGCCAGATGCCGCAGAAGTTGAGGAAGCTCATGTTCATCGGGACCTGCACGGGCATGGTGAGCGCGACCAGGCGGCCACCGAGCTCGGTGGCGCGGTCGCCGGCCGACAGCTGGCGCGGCACGCGCTCGGGCTCGCGCGCGTCGACGGTGAGCACGTTCCAGTTGAGCGGGCGGTTGGCCGCCGCGCTCACCTGCGAGAGCAGCTCGATCTCCTCGTCGGAGAATTGGTCGAGACAGCCCTGCACGATGCCCTCGAGCGTGGTGCCCGGGTGCTCGCCGGTCTCCTCGCTCATGGCGATGAGCTCTTCGGGCGTGGCCCAGCGGCTGGCAACCGGCTGGCCGTCGCCGTCGCTGTGCGACGACGACTGGGTGAACGAGAAGCCGAGCGCACCCTGGTCGAGCGCGCGGCCGAGCTCGGCGCGCATCTCGGCGATCTGCTCCGGGGTGGCTTCGCTGCCGACGGCGTCGGTGCCCATCACGTAGCGACGGATCGCGCAGTGACCGGCGAGGAAGCCGGCGTTCACCGCGATCGAGCCCTCGAACTTGTCGAGGAACTCGCCGAAGGTCTCCCACTTCCAGTCGACGCCATGCTCGAGCGCGGGGAGCGGCATCCCCTCGACCCGGGCCATCATCCGGCGCAGATAGTCGGCGTCGCCGTCCTGCAGGGGCGCGAGCGAGAAGCCGCAGTTGCCGCCGACGACGGTGGTGACGCCGTGCATGCTCGACGGGCTCGCGGTGGGGTCCCACATGAGCTGCGCGTCGTAGTGCGTGTGCGGGTCGACGAACCCGGGTGCGAGCACCAGGCCGTCGCCGTCGGTGACGACGGTGGCGTCGTCACCGACGTCCCCCACCACGACGATGCGGCCGTCGTCGATGCCCACGTCGGTGACCACACCCGGTGCCCCGGTGCCGTCGACCACGGTCGCGCCCTTGATGATCTCGTCGAGCACTGGGTCCCCCGATCTCCGGTCCCGAAGGTCCGGCCGCACGAGCTGGCGAAAAAGTCTGACGGAGCGTCAGATTGTAGCCTTGGCGCTCCCGGACCCACCCGGGCCGACACCACGAGGGGGACAGCGATGGCCGACTGGCAGCAGCACGAGTGGAAGCTCCTGATCGGGGGCGAGCTCGTCGCCGGAGAGGCCGGCACCGCGCCGATCGTGAACCCCGCGACCGAGGAGGTCGTGGCCGAGGCGCCCGAAGCGTCGGTCGCGCAGGCCGAGGAGGCCGCCCGGGCCGCGCAGGAGGCGTTCCCGGCGTGGTCGGCCACACCGGCGGCGGAGCGCGCCGAGCTCCTGAAGGCGGCGGCGGCGCGCCTCGAGCAGCTCGGACCCGACCTCGTCCCGCTCATCATCTCGGAGACCGGTGCCACCGCCACCGTGGGGTCACGGATGCAGGTCCCGGTCGCGCTCGAGCGCTTCCACCGGTACGCACGCGACGCAGTCAAGAGCATCGGCATCCCGATGCCGCCCCAGCCCGTGCAGGCCACGCCGCTCGCTCCCGGTGGGCTCATGGGCGCCTTCGTCAACCGCCAGCCTGTCGGCGCGGTGGCGTGCATCTCCCCCTACAACTTCCCGCTCACCAACATGGTCGGCAAGATCGCGCCGGCGCTCGCGGTCGGGTGCACCGTGGTGATGAAGCCGGCGCCCCAGGACCCGCTCGCCATCATCGTGCTGGCCGAGGTGCTCCGCGAGGTCGGCTTCCCGCCGGGTGTCGTCAACCTCGTGACGTCGGTGGCACCCGATCCCGCCGCCGCGTTGAGCACGAGCCGTGACATCGACATGGTGTCGTTCACCGGTTCCACCGCGATCGGCGCCAAGATCTACGAGGCCGGCGCGCCGACCATGAAGCGCATGCTGCTCGAGCTCGGGGGCAAGGGCGCCGCGCTCGTGCTCGACGACGCCGACGTCACCAGCGCGGTCACCGCCATCGCCAGCGTGTGGGGCTTCCACAGCGGTCAGATCTGCACCGCGCCCACCCGGGCGATCGTGCACCGGAGCAAGTACGACGAGTTGGTCGAGCGCCTCGCCGGCGCGGCCGGCGCGCTGAAGGTCGGCGATCCGCTCGACGAGGACACCATCGTCGGGCCCGTCATCTCGGCCGCCCAGCGCGACCGCATCGAGAGCTACGTCGCCGCCGGCAGCGACGAGGGTGCCGACGTCGTGGTCGACGGCCGTCGTCCCGGGCACATGGAGCGCGGGTACTACGTGGCGCCAACCCTGCTCGCGGGGTGCAAGCCCGAGATGAAGCCGGTGCGCGAGGAGATCTTCGGTCCGGTCGTGGTCGTGCTGCCCTTCGACGACGACGACGAAGCGGTCGCCATCGCCAACAGCACCGATTTCGGCCTCTACGACTACGTCATGACGGACGACGCCGAGCGCGGGTTCCGGCTCGCGGGCCGGTTGCGCTCGGGCAACGTCGGCATCAACACCGCGCAACGCAACATGGAGACGCCCTTCGGCGGCTTCAAGATGAGCGGGATCGGTCGCGACGGCGGCGACTTCGGCCTCCACGCGTACACCGAGATGCAGTCGGTGGTGTGGCCGGCATGAGCGACGTGAACAACCCGCCCGCGATGCTCGCGGGCGTGCGGGTGATCGAGTGCTCGCTGCTCGGGCCCGCCGCCATCACGTCGCACCTCGTCGACCTCGGCGCGGAGGTGGTGAAGGTCGAACCGCCCGCGGGTGACTACGGACGCAAGATGACCTGGCCGCTCGTCGACGGCACGTCGTTGTTGCACCTCCACGTGAACCGGGGCAAGCAGTCGCTGGTGCTCAACCTCAAGACCCCCGAGGCGATCGCGGTGTTCGAGGATCTCGTGCGCGGCGCCGACGTCGTGGTGGAGGCGATGCGTCCGGGGTTCCTGGCCAAGATGGGCCTCGGCTACGACCGGCTGAAGGAGCTCAACCCGAAGATCGTGATGTGCACGATCTCCGGGTACGGCGCCACGGGCCCGTACCAGAACCTGCCGAGCCACGGCATCGCGTACGACGCGTGGTCGGGGACCATCCAGCCCGTGCTCGACGACGAGGGCTTCACCCACATCCCCGACCAGGCGAACATCGGCATCACCGCGGGCCCCGCGTTCGGCGCCATCGGGATCCTCGCCGCGCTCCTCCGCCGCGGAGAAGACCGGCGTGGGGGCGAACATGGAGATCGCGCAGTCCGACAGCTCGGCGTACTTCGACTGGTACCGCATCGAGACGTGGAAGGGCTACGACGACTATCCCGACGACGTCGTCACCGGGAACCCGAGCGACGACTGGGAACGGCGTCCGGCGGGTCTCGGGGGCATGTGGGAGGGCGTGCGCTACCAGTACTACGAGTCGTCCGACGGCCACATCCTGTTCATGGCGTCGGAGCAGTCGTTCTGGAAGAACTTCTGCGAAGGCGTCGACCGCATGGACCTGTTCGAGAAGTGGCCGGGCAAGACCATCGCCGACCATGCCCGCGGCAACAAGGAACTGCAGACCGAGCTGCGCGACATCTTCCGCACCCGCACCTCGCAGGAGTGGATCGACTTCGCCGACGAGCACAACACGACGATCGCGCCGGCCAACACCGCGCAGACCGTCCGTCACGACCCGCAGTTCCAGGACCGCTTCGAGTGGACGACGTACGAAGACGCGGGCGCCGACATGCTGCTGTTCCCGCTGCACGTCGAGGGCGAGACGCTGCCGGTGCCGACCAAGGCGCCCGAGGTGGGGGAGCACAACGAGCAGGTGCTGCGCGACGTGCTGGGCTACGACGACGCCAAGGTCGCGTCGCTCCGTGATGCCGGCGCCCTCGGTTGAGTCCATGAGCGACCAACGAAGTGGGCCGCTCCGCGGCATCCGCGTCCTCGACTTCTCGATCGCGCTGACCGGCCCCTACGCGGCCGCGCTCATGGCCGACCAGGGTGCCGACGTGGTGAAGGTCGAGCGGCCCGGCATCGGCGACCTGGGTCGGTGGGTGGGCGTGGCCGTCAACGGCATGAGCGCGCTCTACTTCACCTGCAACCGAGGGAAGCGGTCGATCGCGCTCGACCTCCACCAGCCGGAGGGTGTCGGGATCGCGTTGCAGCTGGCCGCCGAGGCGGACGTCATCGTGGAGAACTACCGACCCGGCGTGATGGAGAAGCTCGGGCTCGGGTACGAAGCGGTGCGCACGCTGAATTCCGACATCGTCTACGCGTCGCTGACCGGGTTCGGGTCCGAGGGTCCCTACCGGGACCGCAGCGCCTACGACACGGTGATCCAGGCCTACGGCGGCTTCGCCGTCAACCAGGCCGACCCGACCAACGGCGGCGTGCCCGTGTTCCTCCGCCAGACCGCAGCCGACAAGGTCACGGCGCTCTACGCCTCACAGGCGATCACTGCGGCGCTGTTCGCGCGGGCGAGTGGCGACGGCGGCCAGCACGTCGAGCTCTCGATGGCCGACGCGGTCGTGTCGTTCCTGTGGGCCGACTCCGCCGGCAACGAGGTGCTGCTCGAGACGGACGGATCGCAGAACTCGTCCTTCGTCGCCGGCTTCCAGCCGATGCGCTTCGAGGACGGGTGGGGGATCGTCACGCCCACCTCCGACGCCGACTTCCAGGGCATGTGCAAGGCCCTCGACGTCGAAGGATGGGACGACCCACGCGTCGCGACCATGACCCAGCGGCGTGAGAACCGCGACGTCATGGAGCCGATCATGGACTTGGTCTACGCCAACGCGGCGAACTTCACGCAGGCCGAGGCCACGAAGCGGTTCGAAGCGCAGCGGGTGCCGTTCGCGATGATCTTGAGTCCCGACCAGCTGACCGCGCGACGAGCACGCCGTGGCCATCGGCCTCTTCGTGGAAGACGACCACCACATCGTCGGGAAGACGCGCATGCCGCGCCACCCCACGCGCTTCCGCGGGACGCCGGCCGAGCTCACCAACCACTCCCCGGGCCTGGGCGAGCACACCGACGAGATCCTCACCGAGCTCGGCCGCGCCGACGACATCGCGACGCTCCGGGAATCCGGCGTCGTCGCGTAACCCCTCACTCCCAAGGTTGCGTCACCTGTCGTCGTAGAACGACGTTGAGTGACGCAACCTCGCGATCTTGGGGTCAGTCGACGGGGGGTTGGTCGTCGGCCATCTCGCGGAGCTTGTTCTTGAGGATCTTGTCGAGGGTGCCGGTGGGGAACTCCTCGACGAAGTAGACCCGCGCGCGGCACCTTGAACGACGCGAGGTTGTCGGTGCACGTCTGGATGATCTCGCCGGCGACGACGTCGCGGTCGTGGTCACCGGCCGCGGGGATCACGAACGCCACCGCGACCTCACTCAGGAACTCGTGCTGCTTGCCGACGACGGCGACTGACTGCACGGCGGGGTGGGCGACGACGAGGTCCTCGACCTCCTTGGCCGACACGTTCTCGCCGCCGACCTTGAGCAGGTCCTTGTCGCGCTCCTGGTAGAAGACGTTGCCGCCGTCGCCCATCTTCACCATGTCGCCGGTCTTGAACCACCCGTCCTCGAAGGCCTTGGCGTTGGCCTCGTCGTTGTCGTAGTACTCGAGGAAGAGCTGGATCCCGCGGGTGCCTCGCATCCAGAGCTCGCCGATCTCGCCGTCGGCGCAGAGCGCACCGGTGTCCTTGTCGACGACGGCGATCTCGTACCCCGGCGTCACGTGTCCCATCGAGCGCGTCGGCAGCTTCTCCGACGGCTTCCCGGTGACGCAGTGGGTGACGGTCTCGGTCATGCCGTACGCGGCGTACACGTCGATCCCGAACATGGCGTCGAGGTCGGGCATGATCAGCCCGAACACCCCGACGCGCAGCGTGTGCTCCTGCGGACGGTCGGGCGTCGCGAGCGCACCCATCACGAACGGCATGAGCGAGATGTGCGTGACGCCGTGCTCGACGACCATCGGCCAGAAGCGGCTCTGCGACCACTTCGGCATCAACACCACCGTCGCGCCGACGCCGAACGCGGAGAACATGCTCCAGCTCTGCGCGTTCACGTGGAAGAACGGCAGGTAGATCAGGTAGATGCCGTCGGTGGTGAGGTCGATGTTGCGGGGCCCGGTGCGGCTGGCCCAGATCGCGTTGGCGTGCGTGTGCACGACGGCCTTCGGACGGCTGGTGGTGCCCGACGTGAACATGATCCCGAACGGGAGCATCGGTTCGGGCGCGCGGGCCGTGAACTCGGCGGCGTCGGCGACGAGCGTGTCGAACGCGTCGAAGCCGTGCGCAGAGTCCGCGGCCGACGCGGGCTCGCCGCTGTTGTCGTCGGTGACCGCGATCCACTTCAGGGCGGGCGCGGCGGCGGCGACCATCGCCGCGTACTGCGGTTGGGTGATGGCGGCGACCGCGCCCGTGTGCTCGGCGAAGTAGGTGACCTCGGCGCCGACCGACTTGGTGTTCGTGGTCACCGCGACCGCGCCGAGGGCGGCACAGGCGAGGAACGACAGCACCATCTCGGGGCAGTTCTCCGAGTGCAGGAGCACCTTGTCGCCCTTGGCGATGCCGCGCGCCACGAGCCCGGCCGCGAGCCGGCGCACGTCGAGCAGCAGCTCCGCGTAGGTCCAGCGCCGGCCCTCACCGTCGCGTGGCGCCCACACGAGGGCATCGTGGTCGGGCTTCTGCTCGGCCCAGTGCTCGAGCAGCCAGGGGATGTCCTGGCCGTGGGTCTGGAACTGTTGGATGGCTGCGGTCTCCATGCCGGTCACGCTACCGAAGACGACCGCCGCGACAGTCGGTGCGGGTGTCAGGGCTGGACCGTGCACGTGGCCGCCGTCAGCCCCGCTCTCGACGCGGTGACGGTCACGTTGAACAAGAAGAGCAGCGGCGCCCGGTATGCAGATGACGAGGTGCTCTGCGAAGCCCCGGCGGGGATCGACACCGACGTCGGGGACCACGACCCGAGGGCGGGGCTCCTCGTCAGGGTCACGGAGATCGCCGCACCCTGGGGGACGGGATTGGCGTAGTGGTCGAGCACGGTGACCTTCGACGTGAAGGTGCCCAGCGCGGCGACCGTCACCGCTCCGCTGGCGCAGGACGGCGTCGACGAGCTGAACCCGAGCCGCTCGGAGGCGCCCGGTGCGACGGTGAGCGGCGCCGATCCGGTGCGGATGCCGTCGGTCACGGTCATGGTCGTGGTCTCGGCGTCGACGAGCGTCACCGAGGCGGTGGCCACGCCGGCCGAGAACGTGACGCTGCCGGGGTAGACGGGTGCGCTCCCGGACGGGCTGGTGCCCGGCCCGGAGAACGACACCGCGTGGGCTCCGGTGTACGACGTGTCCGTGGTGGTGCCGTTGGTGGTGGCGTTGAGGACGACGGCGAACGCACCGCCGGCAGTCCGGGTACCCGCCGCGGGAACCACCTTGAAGGTCGGCGTCGGGGTGGTCGCGGTGAACCCGCCGGTCGCCCCCGAGGACCAGGCTCCGAGGCGAGCTTCGACCGTGTACGTGTACGTGGTCGAGGCGCTGAGTCCGGAGTCGGTGCACCCGAACGTGCTGCCGCCGACCGTGCAGACCGTTGCTGTCGTCGGCGCAATGCGCCGCACGACGTACTGGGTCGGCGACGGAGCGATGGGCGCGGCCCAGCTCACGGAGGTGGTCGACCAGGACATCGCGGTCGCGACGGGAGTCTTGGCAAGGCCGACCGAGGTGGCCGTCGCCACTCCGGATCCGGTGCTGGGCCGGGACCACGATGCGTGCGCGGCGCCGCATGCAGCGACGGTCAGGACGACGCTCGCCAGGAGCGCGAACAGCATCTGTCTCTGTCCGCGCCCCATGACGAGTCGTCTGCCTGCTCGGGCCGTGTCAGCTGGTCGCGGTGAACGTCACCGGCACGGTGAACGTCGCGCCCTGGCACCCGGTGTCGGAAGCATTGGTCATCGACACACCGGCGATGGTGAACGACGAGGATCCGTTCGCGGCCACGACCTTGCTGGTGGCGGTCGTCGCGAACGACACGCCGGTCACCACACACGCGCTGGCATGCGCGGCGTCCGGCACCGCGGCGCCGTTGGCGTTGACCGAGGTGATGGTCACGGCGAACGGGTTGGGGTTGTTCACCGTGAGCGCCAGGTTCGCCCCCGTGATGCCCGGGTACAGCGAGGCACTCGTCGTCGCCACACTCGTCGTGAGGTTCTGCGCCGAGGTCGCGGTGGCGGTTCCCGAGCCTCCGCCGCCCACGGTCCAGGCCGCGAACGCAGCCGCGGCCCCGAGCGCCACCAACAGCGTCGCCACGAAGGCCCCGGCCCGCCGCCGGCGGCGCCGCCGCTGCGCACGCGCCTGCTGACGCCCCAGTTCCCGCGCTGATTGTCCAGATCTTCCCATTCCGACCCCTTCGGCGGCTCCGCGCCCGGTTGATCCGGACGTCTGGAGACTGGTCGGCGTGTGGAACGACCTTCTTAAGTCATCACTCGAAAAAGCTCATGCTGATTAACGAGCGAGCAGACCCGTGTGGTCGGGTGCCGCCATCATGCCGGCGACGGCGTCGACGAGGGTGGTGATGGCGAGGCGGTCGTCGAAGTCGCCACCGTCGGCCAGGATCGTCTCGTACTCCGCCAGCGTTCTCACGACGGTGAAGAGCGCGTTCCGGTAGCGGAACTGGCGCACCGCCGGGTCGACGTCACCGAGCTCGTCGTCGATCCGTGACAGGACGAGCGCGAGCGCGGATGCGTCCGGCTGCCCGAGGGGACCGGTGAACGCCTGGGCCGAGACGGTACCGAAGCTCCATTGCAGGAGGAAGCGGAAGTGGTACGAGCGCAGCGCCTCCAGCTGGAGGAACGTCGGAACGACGAGCGCTTCGACCAGCGAGCGGAAGTCGCGGCCCCTCCCGGTGAGGTCGAGGGTGTGCAGGAGCTCGGCCCGTCGCTCGTTCGCGTCCGCGAGGTGGCGGGTCGCGATCGCGTCCACCAGCGCCTGTCGAGAGCCGAAGTGGTACTGGATCGCCGAACGGTTCTGCTGGTTCGCAGCTCGACTCACCTCGATGAGCGAGACGCCGTTCAGGCCGCGTTCGGCGAAGAGCCGCTCGGCCGCATCCAGGATGGCGGCGCGGGTGTCCGATGCCGTCATGCCCCCTCCGTCTCGCGGCGACCGTGCTTCACGATCGCACACATCCGACACGGCCGCTGGGACCCGTCCGTCAGCCGGTGGACTGCTTGCCTGGGTCAAGTAACGTCGTCAGCTGCGCCCGGTCCGGCCCGAGCCGCGATACTGGGGACCGACGAAGGAGTTGCCGTCATGGACACACCGCGGATCATCTCGGTCGACGACCACGTGGTCGAGCCGCCGGACCTCTGGACCGAGCGCATCCCCGCCAAGTTCAAGGATCGCGCCCCCCGGGTCGAGCGTGACTCGGCGAAGTTCCACTTCGAGGGGGGCGTGTTCTCCTACGAGAAGGGCGTCGACGGCGGCGAGCCGTGCGACTGGTGGCTCTACGACGACCTGATCTACCCCTTCCCGAAGTTGTCCGCCGCGGTCGGCTTCTCCGAGCTCGACGTCACCCCCACGACCTTCGACGAGATCCGGCCCGGCTGCTGGATCCAGTCCGAGCGGCTGGCCGACATGGACGCCAACCACATGGACGCGTCGATCTGCTTCCCGAACACGCTGCCGCGGTTCTGTGGCCAGACGTTCCTCGAGCGCGACGACAAGGAGCTCGCGCTCCTGTGCGTGCAGGCGTACAACGACTGGATGATCGACGACTGGTGCGCCGGTGATGGCAAGGGTCGGCTGATCCCGCTCACCATGGTCCCGCTGTGGGACGTCGAGCTGGCCGCGGCCGAGGTGCGCCGATCCGCCGACCGGGGCAGCTTCGCGGTGACCTTCCCCGAGAACCCGTTCCCGCTCGGCCTACCGTCGATCCACGACAAGGACCACCACTGGGAGCCGTTCTTCCAGGCCTGCCAGGACACCGAGACCACGATCTGCATGCACATCGGTTCGAGCTCGAAGATGCCGAGCACGTCACCGGACGCGCCGTTCATCGTGAGCTCCACCCTCACGTTCTCGAACGCCATGGGTTCGATGTGCGACTACATCTTCTCGGGCACGCTCGAGCGGTTCCCGACGCTGAAGATCGCGTACTCCGAGGGTCAGGTCGGGTGGATGCCCTACGTGATGGAGCGCGCCGACAAGCTCGCGGCCGAACGGTCCGACAACAGCTTCGGCACGTCGTTGCCGCAGCCGCCGTCGAGCTACGTCTCGCGCATCTACGGGTGCATCTTCGACGACGAGGTCGGCCTCGCCAACCGCGACGTCATCGGCATGGACCAGATCTGCTTCGAGACCGACTACCCGCACGCCGACTCCACGTTCCCGCACTCGAAGAAGGTCGTCGAGGACATCTGCACCCAGGCCGGCCTGAACGAAGAGGAGCGCTACAAGCTCCTCCGGGGCAACACGATCACCGCGTTCGGGTTGGAGCGCTTCGGCATCACCAAGTAGTCGACCCATGGCTGACGGGTTGCTGCTCGTCGACGACGCCGACGGTGTCCGCACGATCACGATCAACCGGCCCGAGGTCAAGAACGCGCTCACGGCCGCGATGCGCGCGGAGTTCTGCGCGCTGATCGAAGAGGCCGACGGCGACGACGCGACGCGCGCAGTCATCGTCACTGCGGTGGACCCGGTGTTCAGCGCAGGTGTCGACTTCAAGGAGGTCGCCGCGGGTTCAGGGACGGCATCGCCGTCGAACCGTGAGACGAACCCGGGCGCGACGCTCCGGGCCGTGACCACGCCGGTCGTCTGCGCGATCAACGGCGCTTGCGTCACCGGCGCGCTGGAGCTCGCGCTGAGCTGCACGTTCATCGTGGCGTCGGAGCGGGCCCGCTTCGCCGACACCCATGCCCGCCTCGGCGTGGTCGCGGCGTGGGGCCTCACCGCGTTGCTCCCGCAGTCGGTCGGCGTCCGCAAGGCGGCCGAGCTGTCGATCACCGGCAACTTCGTCGACGCCGCCGAGGCGCTGCGCCTCGGATTGGTCAACCACGTCGTGGCCCACGACGAGCTCCTGCCCTTCACCCGGGCACTGGTCGACGACATCGCCCCGACCGCCGCCGTGGGGCACGTCCTCGACCTCTACCGTCGTGGCGACGGCCTCCCGCTCGAACAGGCGTTGCGGCTCGAGACCGAGCACGCCGCGACCCAGCGGGTCGATCCGGCTGCGTTCGGCGCTGCCGGAGCGGCCGCGGCTCGGCGGAGGTCGTGAGCGACGACTCGACGCGCGCCCGTGTCGTCGACGCCGCCATCGCCTGCATCCTCGACGAGGGCTTCTACCGCGCCAGCTCCAACAAGATCGCCAAGCGCGCCGGGGTCACCTGGGGTGTCATCCAGTACCACTTCGGCACCCGCGAGGCGCTGTTGCTCGCGGTGCACGAGCGAGCGCTCGACGAGCTCGACCACGCGCTCACCGACGCGGTGATCACCGGCGACACGGTCGAGGCGCGGCTCGGGTGCTTCGTCGACGCCCTGTGGTCGTACTACCGGCGACCGGAGTTCCTCGCGTACATGCAGATCGTGCTCAACCTCAGCCATGACCCGACCACCGCCGAATCCACCCGTGTTGCGCTCGAGACGTCACACGACCGGGTGGGCGAACGCCTTCCCGCGCTCGGACGCGCCGTGCTCGGGTCCGAGCCGTCCGACGCGCAGGTGCGCGACACCGCCCGCTTCCTCTACAACGTCGTGCGCGGCCTCGCGCTCGACCAGGAGCTGCTCGACGCCATGCCGGTCGAGCACTCCACCTCTGCCGAGTTCGATGAGCAGCGCGCTGTGCTCGTGCACGCCCTGGCCCGCGTCGTGAGGGACTCGCAATAGCGCGGCTCGTCGTTGGCTGCGACGGCGAGCCGGAGATGCCGGTCAGGTCGCGCCGACGAGCCGGTCGAGCCATCCGAGCCGGTCGTACACGACCAGCGCGACGAAGTTGAGCGCCACTGCGTATCCGATCGCCGCGATCCAGAGGCGCGACCGTGCTCGCTGCATCGCGTAGGCGAGCAGAAGCACGAGGACCGGGATGAAGTCCAGCGAGAACCGTTGCACGTTGATCTGGTACCAGCCGTTGTTGTAGTACGCGAGTTGTGCGACGACGCACACCGCCAGTCCGGCGGCCGCGACCCACAGCACGAGGCGGCGCGGCCGTGCAAGCACCGCATAGAACAGGAACGGACTCGCGAACGTCAGCGATGTGCCGAAGGGATCGCTCGCCGCAGTCTTGAGGTGTTCGACGCCTTCGTACTGCACGTGGAAGCCCTGGACGAAGAGGTACGTGAAGTTGAACGGCACGTAGGCGAGGCTGAACAGCCCGTGGTGCTCGACCCGTTTCGAGAGGAAGAGGTCGGACTCCCGTATGTAGTCGTACCCGGTGTCCAAAGGTCCGGAGAATCGTGCGTCGTTGTAGACGCAGTACACGACCACTGCGAGCACCAGGGGAATCGCGACGAGTAGCAGCGCGCGCCACGGGAACGAACGTTCGCGTGGTCTCGTCGCGAGCAAGACGACGAGCAGAGGTGCCGCGCAGATGGTGAGCTGGCGCGAGAGGAACGCGAGCCCCAACAGGGCGCCGGCGGCCAGGGCGCGCCCGCGCAGCGCCTGGTCCAGCGCGCCGAGCAGGGCAGTGAACGCGACGATCAGCGACAGATACCAGACGCCGGAGCTCGACGTCGCGGCCATCCACGCGCCAGTGCCGAGCACCGCCCCGGCGGCCAAGAGGTTTGCGCTCGCGCCGCTGACGCCGACGCTGAGGCAGATTCGCCGGACGAACCACGCACTGAGCAACCACAACGCGAGGCCGACCAGGATCGCGATCTCGACCCGCTCGCCCAGCACGGCGACGAACGGGAGCACGACCAGCACCGGACCCGGTGGGAACGGGGAGAACCCCTCGCCGCGGTACACGGCGACATCGGCGAGATCCTTGGGGATCTCCAGCCGTCCGTCGAGGAACGCTTGCGCCTGGACGACGTGCATGTTCTGCGCGGTCGTCGGCGAGCGCACTTCGTCGACGACCGTGATCAGCACGCCGACGGCGACGACACAGCAAGCGACCCACAGCAAGAAGCGCGAGCGTGCGGTCGCGATCGAGCTCGCCGCCGTGTCGGTCGGCGCTCGTGTCCCCGGCTCGAGATCCGCGCTCGCTCCGGCTCCCGCTGCCGGTCCCGCTTCCGTAGCACCTTGCTCGATCAAGCCCGGAACGTACTGCGCCGCGGCCGCCGAGTCGCGCATCCTCACGTCGCCCATCGGGCGCACGACCGGCGGCCTTCGACGCCCAACGCGTCGGGCTGCGCGCGGGACTGCGACGTCAGAGCCCGGCGGCCTCGCGCAAGGCAGCGCGCGCGCCTCGAGGTCGTCGAGCGAGGCCTGCGCTCGTTCGAGGAAGTGATCGGCGAACACCCGTCGTGCCTCCGAGATGTCCGTGGGGAAGCGCACCACCTGGCAGGACGCGGTGACGTTGTACGCGGCGTGGATGCGATGGGCGCGCCAGGCCTCGTCGAACGTGATCTCGGTGACGCCGGCCGCGCGCCGCAGCTCGAGGTAGAAGCGCAGCAGGTCGCGCTCGTGCGCCCGACGGTCGTCGATCGACATCGCCATCGTCAACAGGTAGCTGATGTCCCGCATCGGCGTGTTGACGTTGATGATGCCCCAGTCGAGGAAGCCGACCCGTCCCTCGTCGAGGAAGAGGTTGCCGATGTGGGTGTCGCCGTGGATCACCGTGTGTGGCCCCTCGTGCCAGAGCCGCTGCAGCTCGTCGTGGTGGGCGATGTAGATCTCGGCGATGTCGACGAAGGAGTCGGTCAGCCGGTCGCGGTGGTGGTCGATGCCCTCCCGCAACATCCCGGCGGCGTAGTCACTGGTCGGCCGGCTCACGTGCACCCAGGGTGCCTCGGCGGCGCGGCGCGCCGGATCGTCGAACCGGACGTGCAACGCCGCGAGGTCTTCGATCGCGCCGGCAGCCGAGTCGACCGGGATCCCCCAGGTGCCGTCGGAGACGTCGCAGCCGGTGGTCACGAGGTCCTCGAGGAGGAGTGCGAAGTGGCCGTCGTCGTCGGTGCGGGCGACGTGGGCGGCGGGTACCCGCATCGCGACCGACGGGGCGAGCTGGGCGTAGAAGCGCGCTTCCCGGTGGCCCATGCCGGTGGCGATGATCTGCTGTCGCCGGTCGTCGTTCGGCGGCAGCTTGCAGAACATCGCGTCGGGCGCGACATCGAGGGCGTCGCCGGTGCGTGCGTAGGTCACGCGCAGGCGCGCGTGCGCATTCGTCACCTCGTTCCGTTCCACCACCTCGACCGAGTCGACCTCGGTTCCGGGGTGGCGTTCGGCAAGGGCGGCGGTGAGCCACTCGGGCGTGACGTCGTCAGCGGTGGTGGGCCATCCGAGCGCGTCCACGGTCACACCCGGCGCGAGCTCATCGCGCCCGCGGCGAGCGCGACGCACAGCGGTGAGTAGACGCGCCGGTCGAGGCGGCGGAAGCGGGTCGACGAACTGCCGGGCGACGCCAGGTCGGTGCGACCGGCAAACCCGAGCGCGGCGCGCGTCGCGAGCACCGTCGCCACGCCGGTGACGCCGAGCCGCTGAAGTCCGCGCGGGAGATGGGGGACGTCGGCGACCAGCGCGGTGGCGGCGATCAGCGCACCCGCGACCGCGAAGCACGCAGCTGGGGACGGGGTCGTCCGGCGCCCGATCACCGCGTCGTTCAATCCGTCACGATCGTGAAATGGGAACGTGGCGCCCCGACCCCAGGCCGCGTGGAGCACCGCCAGCGTTCCGAGCGCGCCTGCGGTCGCGGCGCGCGTGATCGCAGTCATCGCTCCGGCAGGCGCCGGTCGACCCACGTCGCGCCGGCGGCCACCGCCCAGAAGAAGAGTGTGATGAGGATCCCGTTGAGGATCACCCGAACGTAGCCGTGGGCGGCGACGTCGGCGAAGGGGTACGGGTACCAGTCGCGCACGAGCGGGCCTCGTATGGCTGTGGCCACCATGTAGACGACCGGGAAGAGGATCGTCCAGCGGGCGATCCGCGACGACGTGAGGCCCCGCGGGCCGAAGAGCAGCCAGCCCGCCACCGCGACGATCGGGACGACGGTGTGTTGGAGCTGATTCGCGATCTGTTCCCATGTGTCGAGGTCGAGGAGATGGCTCAGGGCGATGTGGAACACGACGAAGGTGACGGTGATCGCGACGAGCCCGATGAGGCGGAACACCGCGAAGACCGTCGACGTGCGGCGTGGGTTGATCGCCAACAGCAGGCACGTGATGCCCACGATCACGTTCGACTGGATCGTGAAGTACCAGAACACGTTGAACACGCGCGCGCCGGCGCTGTGGAAATGACCGCCCGTGTTGTCGGCGGCGTTGATGCAGGTGATGATCAGCTCGACGACGACGAGGATGAACGTGGCCCCGAACCAGGGCCGGGCCCACGTGCGCGGCATGTGTTCGACGCTCAGGCGGGGACGGGTTGGAGCTGCGCGAGTTGGTCGAGGTCGAAGCCGAACACGCGGGCGGCGTTGCCGCTGACGATGGCGTCGAGGTCGGCCCGGCTGACGCCGTCGAACTGGTCCTCGTTCACGGTCTGCGATTCGGGCCAGGTGCCTTCGGGGTGCGGGTAGTCGTTGCCCCACATCAGCGTCTCGATCCCGGTGGTCTCGCGGTTGTTGATCGCGACCGGGTCGTACATGAACGTCGCCGAGCACTGCCGACGGATGAGCTCGCTCGGGTGAGTGAGAGCTTCGGTTTGGCGTACATGCTGTGGTCGGCGTAGATGGCGTCGGCCTGGGTCATGATCCACGCCAACCACGACGCCCCCGTCTCGACCGTCACGATCTGCAGCCCGGGGAACCGGTCGAGCGCACCACCCGCGGCGAGGGTGAGGATGACCATCGGTCCGTCGAGCTGCGCGCCCATGAGGTAGTTGATGACGGCGCCGCCGGGCCCGCGCACCACTCGCGGTTCGTGGCCGGTACCGGAGTGGAACGTCAACGGCAGACCGAGGTCCTGGGCGACGGCCCAGAACGGGTCGTACGCACCGTCGTTGTACATGCGCGACGGCACCTGCGCGGGCAGGAACAGCGCACGGAACCCTGGTCGGCGACGACCTTGGCGTCGTCGATGGCGCCGTCGATGTCGAGCATCGACACCATCCCCACCGGCAACAACCGGTGGTCGTCGAACACCTCGATCGCCCAGCTGTTGTACGCCCGGCACAACTGCCGCTGGAACTCGGCGTCGTCGGACAGCGTAACAGGCCTGCAGCGCGAACGTCGGGAAGATCACCTCGGCGGACACGCCATCGCGCAGCTGGTCGCGGAAGCGGTCCTCGGCATCGAAGTCGCCGACCACCGCGACCTCGCGCTCCGACGCCGGCATCAACTTGCGCGGACCGAGTCCCTCGATCAGCAGCGTGCGCCACTCACCCACCGTCTCGATGCGCGGCACCCGACCCCGGAACGCAGCGTCGACCCGCTCGCCGTAGATCTCGATCGGCTCGGTCACGTGCGAATCAGTCGAGATGTAGATCGCGTCGCGGTACGTCATGGGGTGCGACGTTAGGCCGGTCAGGGGGCGAGGACCAGACCGCTCCGCCCCGCCGACACGAGCACGTGCTCCGCGCCGTCGACCTGGTTGGCGGCGGTGCCCCGCACCTGGCGAACGCCTTCGAGGATGTTGTTCATCCCGTGGATGTATGCCTCGCCCAGGAGGCCACCGTTGGGGTTCACCGGGATCGTGCCGCCGACCTCGATGTTGCCGCCGGCGATGAAGTCGGTGGCCTCGCCCGGGCCGCAGAAGCCGAACGCCTCGAGTTGGATGAAGACGATGGGCGTGAAGTTCTCGTAGATCATCGCCACGTCGATGTCGTCGGGCGTGAGCCCGGTCGCCTCGTAGAGCTGCCGACCGAGGAACGCACCCTCCTCGTAGCCGGAGAGGTCCCCGCGGTAGTACCCGAACATCTCGTCGCCGTCGCGCAGGTGACCCTGGCTGGCGGCGTCGACGCGCACTGGTCGCTGCGGCAGGTCGCGCGCGCGATCCACGCTGGTGACGACGAGCGCGACCCCGCCGTCGCTCTCCTGACAGCAGTCGAGCTTGCGCAGGATCGGTTCGACGATCCACCGCGACTCCTGGTGCTCCTCGAGCGTGAGCGGCTGCTGGTAGTAGAACGCGTTGGGGTTCGTCGCCGCGTGCTTGCGTGCCACCACCGGGTACAGGCCGAAGTCCACGTTGGTGACGTCGTAGCGGTGCATGTAGCGCTGGTACCAGAGCGAGTACACCTTGGCCGGCGTGTCGAGGCCGAACGGCAGGTACCAGTTCCAGCCCGGGGGCACGACGCGCGACTTGTTGTTCTCGGAGATCGGCTGACCGAAGCGACGTCCCGAACGCTCGTTGAAGGCGCGGTACACGACGACCGCGTCGGCGGCGCCCGACGCCACCGCGGCGGATGCCAGCTGCACGGTGGCGCACGCGCCGCCGCCACCGCCGCGGGTGCGGGCGGTGAACCGGAGCGACGGGATGCCCGCGCACCGCATCACCGCGAGCTCGTCGTTGACGTCCATGGCGAAGGTCACCGCGCCGTCGATGTCGGCCGGCGTGAGCCCGGCGTCGGCGATCGCCGACGCGACGGCCTCGCCCGCGAGCTGGAGCTCGCTGCGGCCCGAGTGCTTGGAGAACTCGGTCTGTCCGATGCCGACGACGGCCGTCTCGCGGGAGAGCGCCATCACGCGCCCCCGGCGACCGAAGGTCGGAACTGGGGGAGGACGACGCCGTCGACGTCCTCGATGCTCACACTGACCTCCATGCCGTTCTGCACCGACGACGCGTCGACGCCGAGCAGGTTGGCCACGAAGCGGATGCCCTCGTCGAGCTCCACCAGCACCACGACCCGCGGCTCGGCGTCGGGCTTGGTGGGGTGGTGGGACACGATCCACGTGTAGACGTGGCCGTGCCCGGTCGACTCCTGCGTGTCCCACTCGACCGAGTGGCACTCGCCGCACATCGGCGCCGGTGGGTGGCGCACGACGCCGCAGGCGGAACAGCGCTGGAACACGAGCCGGTCCTCGGCGATCGCGTCCCAGAAGAACTGGTCGTCGAGCGAGGGCGACGGCGGGATGACCGACGGCACGTCACGGCCTCCAGTCGAGGATCGCCTTGGCCTCGACGAGCTCGTCGATGCGGGTGTCGTCGTAGCCGAGCTCGTGCAGGATGGCGCGCGTGTCCTGACCGGGCACGAGCGGCGGTCCCTGCACGACGCCGGGGGTCTCGGCGAAGTCGAAGAGCAGTCCGAACTGCTCCATGTCACCCACGATCGGGTGGCGGTACTTCGTGACCCATCCCTTGTCGATCATCTCGGGATCGTCGAAGAGGCCGAGGACGAAGTCGGGGCTCGACACCTCGCTGGGCACCCCGGCGGCGTCGAGGCTCGCGAACCACTGCGCCGCGCTGCGGGTGCGGAAGACCGGCTCCAGCGCGCCGAACGCGGTGCCGTCGCCGACCTTGTCGACACCGAGGACCGACGCCAGCGCGCCGCGCTCCTCGTCGGTGGTTGCGGCGACGCACAGCCAGCCCTCGGCGGTCTCGTAGAGGCGCTGCGTGGCGTGGTAACCGAGCTGCATGCGCGTCGAGGCTCGGACGGTCGCCGTGCCGGCTGCCGTCGGCCAGGCTCCACGCGATCGACGCGTTGAGCAGCTGCGCGTACATGATCGACGTGTCGACGAACTGGCCTTCGCCGGTGCGGTCACGGTGGTAGAGCGCCTGCACGATGCCGATGGCGGAGAGGAAGCCGTTGCCGGTGTCGCCCAGCGACACCACCGGCCAGAATGGGATGCCGTCGTGGTCGAGGCCGCCGTCGAGCCAGTCGGGTCCGGCGAGCGCGGCACCGGTCTGGTCGTTGCCGGGCAGCCCCTCCGCGCTCGCCGTGCTCGAAGCCGCGCGTGTGGCAGTAGACGAGGTCGGGCTTGATCGCCTGCAGGCTCTCGTAGTCGACCCCGAGGCGCACCGCCGCGTCGTAGCGCATGTTGTGCTGCACGACGTCGGCGCGTGGCGACCAGCTCGTGCAGGATCGCCATCGCCTCGGGATCCTTGAGGTTCATCGCGATGCTGCGCTTGCCGCGGTTGCACGCCATCGCGATGTGCGTGCTCATCCAGTAGAAGTCGTGCAGCGGGTTGACCTTGATGACGTCGGCGCCGAGGTCGGCGAGCATCATCGTGCCCCACGGTCCGGCGACCGCGAGTCCGAGGTCGAGCACGCGGACTCCGGCGAGCGGCGACGCGGGCGCGGCGTGGTGCGTGCGGGCGCCGGCGTGGCACGCCGGCGAGCGCGTCGGCTTCGGCGCGCACGGCGTCGGTGTGCGCGCCGACGGCCGGCGGCGCGGTGGGCGCGTCGGTGGGGCACGCGTGCAGGTCGTACACGCGCCCGACCTGACGGACGGCGCCGAGCTCGGGGTCGTCGACCTCGATGACGCAGCCGTCGGCCAGGAACGCGGGGTCGTGCAGCGCCTCCTCCGGAGACCGCAGCGGCTGCAGCGGCACGCCGACCTCGGCGCCGAGCTCGACCCACGGTTCCGCCGGGAACTTGGCGACCGCCGCCGCCATCAGCGGCTGGTAGTGGTGCAGCAGGAGCATCTCGTTGACGTCCATGCCGATGCGCGTGGTCGCGTCGCGCGGGCCGGGTCGTCTTCTCCGTGCGCTGCGGGCGGTCGCCCTCGGCCGCGCTGATGACGAAGTCGGGGAGCGGGACCCACTGGTGGATCCACCGGCCGTCGGCGCAGCGGAACACGCCCTTGGGCGCGCGCGGGTCGCTGATCCAGCTCTGGAAGTTCGGCGTGTCGACGTGCTCGACGCGTTGCCACGCCGACAGCGTGGTCGCGAGCACGCCCTGGAACAGCGACGTCGACACGCGCTGCCCGCGACCGGTCTGCTCGCGCACGCGCAGCGCGGCGCTGATCGCCAGCGTGGCGAGGTAGCCCGACGCCATGCTCACCCACGGCACGCCCGAGTAGAGCGGACCGGGCCGGGGCGCGGCCACCCAGCAGTCGTCGGGCACCACGAGGTCGGGGAACGCGGGCGCGACCCCGCCAGGCGCGCGAGCGTGCCGCCGGGAACGCCGCGGCTCTCCCACTGGTGGCCGGTGCGGGCGGCGACCAGCGCGTCGACCCGGGCCGGTCGGCGTGCGCGCCGTCGTCGCCGTATGCGGTGATCGAGCAGTACACGAGGCGCGGGTTGCCGCGAGCAGCGTGTCGTGGTCGATGCCGAGCGCGCGGCGATGCCCGGCGCGTAGTTCTCGACGAGCACGTCGGCGTGCGCCGCGAGCGCGAGCGAGACGTCGCGGTCGGCCGCGTCGTCGAGGTCGAGGACCGCGCTGCGCTTCCCGCGGTGCCACACCTGCGCGCCGCTGAAGGCGCGCGTCGGGTCTCCGCCCGGCGGCTCGACCTTCGTGACCTGCGCGCCGTGGTCGGCGAGCAACATGCCGGCACCGGGCCGGCGATCCCGGTGGTGAGGTCGAGCACGACGACGCCCGTCGAGCACACCCGTCATGGCGTTACCTCCGAGCACGTGTCGATCGGGGTGCTCGCGTGAGGGGGCCGGTACCGCCGTTCGGTAGACGTCGGGATTGGAGAACTCCCGCCAGCGGACCACGAGATCATCGCGGAAGTACAGGAACATGATGTAGTGGTTCCGGTAGCGATGCATCGCCGCCGCGCACGCGGTTGTCGCCCCGTACCTCGACGATGACGAGGTCGGGATCGACGGTGGGGAAGTCGTCCACGACCACGTACGACACCTCGTCGAAGCGTTCCTGCACCGCGGTGAGCATCGCGGCCAGCTCGACCTTCCCGTGGCGCTCGAGCGCGTAGTACGGCGCCTCGTAGACCACGTCGTCGGCGCAGTGGTCGAGCTGGCCCTGCGGGTCGCCGGCGGAGAAGCACGCGAGCATGTGCCGGACCGTGTCGAGCGGGGCCATCGGGCGGGAGCATAGTAGTTACTAGGACGCGGGTCGGGTGGCCAACGGATCCAGGCCGGAACCGGAGCCGGAATGGGGCCGGGCCCGGGAGCCGGGGAGTGCGATCGGTGTAGGTTTCGGCCATGCCCGAGCAGCCCGAGATCGCAAGCCGCAGAAGCGTTCGACGAGCCGCCCCGGGAGGAGATCCCGGGCATCAGCCGCGGTCACGTGCAGTACATGGAGTCGTCCGACGCCGAGGAGGTCTGGTGCATCGCCGGCATGCACCACGTCGTCCTCCACACCATCGGCCGCAAGAGCGGCAACGAGCACAAGGTCGCGCTGCCGTACTGGGTCGACCACGACGGCCAACGGATCGTGGTGGCGTCGTTCTCGGGGGCGCCCGACCACCCGTCGTGGTACCTGAACCTCAGCGACCGCGACGCCAATCCCGAGGTGAAGATCCGCGTGCAGGGCGGTGTCTTCTGGGCCGACGCGCAGGTGCTCGACGGCGGCGACTACGCCGAGACCTGGGCCGCGCTCAACGCCGACCGTCCGTGGTACGACGACTACCAGAGCCGCACCGACCGGCAGATCCCGCTGGTGCGCCTGGTCGAGCTCCGCCCCGCCTGAGGACGTGGACGTCTCCGGGATCATCTTCGCGTCGGTCGACTGCGACGCCGATGCGGTCGAGGACTGGAACCGCTGGTACGACCTCGAGCACCTGCCGCCGAACATCGCGCTGCCGGGGATCATGTCGGGCAAGCGCTACGTCGCGCCGCCCGCGCTGCACGACGCCCGCGAGCCGGCCAACGGGTTGGAGGGCTTCGCCGACGGTCGCGGGCGTACACGTCACCATCTACACGCTGTCGGGTGACCCCGCGCAGGTGTTGGCCGACATGACGACGTACCGTGACAAGCTCGAGGACGCCGACCGCATGTTCGCGCCGGAGAAGAAGATCGTGCGCGCCGGCGACGCGATGACGCTGTCGTGGGGTGTTGCCGATCCCGCGCTGAAGGCCGATCCCGTCGACGTGCCGCACGTGCAGCACACCTCCGTCCGCGCTGTGCTGCGCCGCGGCGGCGACAACGCGCGCGCGACGCCGTGGCGCCTGCTGCGGTCGCCGTCGACGGTGTGCACGCGGTGCTCGGCCACCGTTCGATCACCGACTCGTCGCTCGACCTCGACCTCTACCTGCTCGAGGGCGACCCGGTCCGGGTGACGCGTGCCGCGTGCGCCGCGGCGCCGTACGGTGACGACACCGAGGTCCTGCTCGACGCGCCGTTCCGCGTGATCGTGCCGTTCGACTACGGCTTCGCGCGACGAGATCCGGGCCAGCGCGTTGCCCCAGAAGATCGACGGGAGCCGATGAAGGCATGAGAACGATCGCGATCACCGGATCGGCGTCGGGCATGGGCGCGGCACTGAGCGGACGTCTCATCGCCGCGGGCGACCGGGTCATCGGCATCGACCTCAGGGACGCCGACGTCGAGGCCGACCTCGGTACGTGGGCGGGGCGGGCGCAGGCGATCGAGCGGGTCACCGAGCTCTCCGACGGTGCGCTCGACGGTCTGGTCACGCTGGCCGGACTCGCGGGGTTGCCCGAGCGGCCCGCGTCGTTGTTGATCTCGGTCAACTACTTCGGCACCGTCGAGCTGTTGGCGGGACTCCGGCCGTTGCTCGCCAACGGGACCGATGCTGCGGCGGTCGCGATCAGCTCCAACTCCACCACCTGCCAGCCCGGCCTCGACGAGGAGCTCATCGCCAGCTGCCTCGAGGGCGACGAGGAGGCGACGCGCAGCGCTCGCGGGCGACGGCGAATCGCTCAGCACCTATCCGGTGACCAAGACGGCCCTCAGCTGGTGGGTGCGGCGCCAGGCGCCGACTCCCGACTGGGCGGGTGCCGGCATCACGCTCAACGCGGTCGCGCCGGGCGCGATCGAGACGCCGCTGCTACAGGAGGGTCGCGACCATCCGACGGTCGGACCCCTCATCGACGCGTTCGCGTCCCCGCTGGGGCGCAACGGACGCCCCGAGGAGATCGCCGCGCTGTTGCAGTACCTGCTCGGTCCCGACGCCCGGTTCTTCTGCGGATCGATCCTCTTCTGCGACGGCGGCATGGACGCGCAATTCCGGGCCGACGACTGGCCCCGACCCTGGAGGCCATGATGGCGACGCACGACGAGCTCGACGCGATCGAGCACATCAAGAAGCTCAAGGCCCGGTACTTCCGGTGCATGGACACCAAGGACTGGGACGGGTTCCAGGCGGTGTTCGCGGCCGACGCGACGTTGGACACCACCCAGGAGGCACCCAACATCGAGGTGGTCACCGGCGCGCCGGAGATCCGACGGTTCGTGGAGGGTTCGGTGGGTCCCGTGGTCACCGCGCACCACGGGCACATGCCCGAGATCGAGATCACCTCGCCCACCACGGCGCGCGGGATCTGGGCGATGCAGGACTTCCTCCAGATGCCCGAGGGTTCGCCGCTCGGGATGAAGAGCATGGTCGGGTGGGGTCACTACACCGAGACCTACGAGCTGGTCGCCGGCGAGTGGAAGATCAAGACTCTCGTCCTCACGCGGCTGCGCCGCGACGTCGAGATGGCGTGAGCTGAGCTACGACCCGCGGTTCCGACCGCCGCAACCGGAAACCCCGCCGCCCGACGCGTTCACCGTCCACCGCTCGGTGGTGCGCGACGACCTCGCACTCGGTTACGTGCGTGAGGGCGAGGGCGGCACGCCGTTGCTCCTGCTGCACGGGTACCCGGAGACGAAGCGCATCTGGTGGCGCAACATCGCGCCGCTCGCCGAGGCCGGATTCGAGGTGATCGCCCCCGACCTGCGCGGCTACGGCGACAGCGATCTGTCGTCCGGTGACCAGTACGACCTCGCGCTGTACTCCCGCGACGTGCACGCGCTGGTCGCACGACGTGCTCGGTCACGAGCGGTGCCTGGTCGCGGGTGGCGACATCGGCGGCGTGGTCGGCGTCGATCTCGTGCACCGCTTCGGCGAGTTCGTCGAACGCCTGTGCTTCTTCAACACCGTGCCGCCGGCGGCGATCGAGGAGTACGCGGCCGCGGGCCTCGACTACGGGTCGTTGAGCGCGCTGAGCGATGGTCCCACCGGTGACTACCGCGAGCTCCAGGGCGCGCGTCCGGACGAGCTCGCGGCGATGCTCCCGAACGACGCGGCGCGCCGGCAGTGGATCGCGAGCATGTACACGAGCCGGCTGTGGGCGTCGCCCGGCACCTTCGGGCGTGCCGACGTCGAGTTCATGACCGAGCCCTTCGCCGACGAGGCGCGCCTGCGCGCCGGGTGGTCGGCGTACCAGCTCGGGCACGGCCGACCGATGAGTGAGCCACCGTTGCTCGCCGGCACCGTCGACGTCCCGACGCTCCTGCTGTACGGCACCGACGACCACGTGGTCGCCGACGACTTCGTCCCGTTCTGCGAGCGCGCGTTCACCGACCGGATCGGCCCGCTGCTCATCCCGGGCGCCGGCCACTTCCTCCAGTGGGAACGCGCCGACATCTTCAACCCGCTGCTGATCTCGGTCTTCGGCACCTGACGTCACGTACCGCCGGTGCGCTGGACGCGGTCGCCGAGGCTCGTGAGGAGGTCCTGCCACGCGACATCATCGACTTCGACGAGCGTCTCGGCCGCGGCGGCGGTGTCGCATTGGCCCACCACGCTCCTGACGTCCGGCGCGTTGAGACCCATCGTCGTCGTGGAGCCGTCGCTCGACCAGGTGATGGTCCCGACCCCGATGATCTGGCCGGGCGCGCCGCGGACCGTCGTGGGCGCCGAGTACGGGCTGAAGCCGAACGGCACGGGTGCCGCGAGCCGGGTCATCACGACGTAGCTGCATCCTCCCTGGTCGAACTGGAGGAACGTCGAGTCGGTGAGGGGTCGTTCGCCCTCACCGACGAGCGACAACCCGCCTGGTGGCGCGGTGCGCAGGCGCAGGGCCAAGGGATCCCGGGGCGCGCGTTCGACATCGGCGCCGATCGCCTCCATCTGTTCGACCGAGAGTCCTGATCCCTGGATCAGCACCGACACGCCGTCGTCGTCGATCCAACCGAGGTGGATCGCGCTCTGGATGTTCGTGATCAGGCAGGCCTGGTGCGCGCCGATCGGGACGATCGTGCCGGAGCGCTGTGGCGTCTGGGTCCCGTCCGCGTTGCAGCCGTGGTTCTCGAGCGTGAACGACGGGAAGTCGGTGCGGCTGAAGTCGTCGGTGGTGATCAGCAGCTGCGCGGCGTGTCCGTCGACCGTGCCCGCGTATCCGAGCTGGTACTCCAGCGGCTGCGGGAGCGCGGCGTCACCCTCCAGGCCGAGCCGGGTGATGGTTCCCTCCGGGCCGGGAACGAGATGCTGGAGGCTCGGGGGCGTCGGCGGCGACGTCGGCGCCGCGGTCGTCGGCACCGACGGTTGCTCGATCACGGGCGTGTGCGTGTCGTCGGCGGCTCGCGTCAGCGCGAACGTGACCGCGCCGACCGCGAGCACGACGATGCACCCCGCCGCGACGAGCACGGTGCGCCGTCGGCGCGGTGGCGGCGTCGGGGCGACCGGCAGGACGACGAAGGGGGGTGGCGCGTCGACCATCTGGTCGGCGACCGACCGCAGCGTCCGCTGGAGGCGGTCGGTCGTGGGATCGAGCTGTCGGTTCACGGGTCCATCAGCTCCTTCAGGCGTGCCAATCCGCGGTGGACGAGCGACTTGGCGGTGCCGAGTCGGCAGTGCAACGTGTCGGCGATCTGGTCGAACGGCAGGTCGGCGTAGAAGCGGAGCACGAGCGCCTGCCGTTGCCGCGGCGCGAGGCGCGCGAGCACCTGCCAGGTCTCGTCGAGATCGGGTGGAAGAACCGGGGTCACCGGCTCGTGTGGCACGGCACGTCGGCGCGCGCCCCGACGTACGTCAGCACGCACCGCATTGACGACCGCGACCCGCAGGTACGCATGCGGGGTCTGCACCGTCGACCAGCGTGCGCCGACGTGCACGAACGCGTCTTGTACGAGGTCCTCGGCGAGCTCTCGCGACCCGGTCATGAGCCAGGCGAGCCGCACCATGGCGGACCACTGTTCGCGGTAGAACGCGTCGAAGGCGGCGCGGGTCGTCTCCGAGCCGGAATCGTTCGTCCCTGCCATCTCGCGGGCCACGAGATCAGAGATGTCCGGCGGCCCGAAAAGGTTGCGCGTCAGCTCCGGAAATGACGAGAGAGGTCGCCGGTGAGATCGATGTGGAACTCGCGGTCGGCGAACCGCCAGCCGTCCGGGCCGCGTCGGTAGCGGTCGACGTAGCGGCCGGAGAGGATCGGCACGATCGGCGTTCCGGGTTCACCGCCCTGGAGCACCGTGTAGTAGCAGCGACCCGATGCGTCGTCGGCACCGTCGACGACGTCGACGATCAGGTTGTCCATGAGGTGGCGGGTACGAGGGACACCGTCGTAGAGGACGATGCGTTCGTAGACGGCGCGCACCTCCTCGCGGGTGCGCAGCACGGCGCCGGTCGCGGCCGATCGCCAGGTGGCGCCGGCGAACATGTCGGTGACGCCGTCGAGATCGCCACGGTCGAGCAGCTCGGCGTAGCGGTAGACGAGTGCGCTGATGTCGTCACGGTCGGCCACGGGCCGCACGGTACCGCGCTCAGCAGGCGCGTGATGCTTCCCGACGGGCGTGGCGCACGTCGCGGATCTCGCCGACGAGTGCCTCGAGATGACGGCACTCGTCCGGCGTGCGACGTCGGCCGGTCGTGCGGCAGATCAACGAGAGCACGCCGCGGGTCAGGTCGCGCTCACGCTGCCTCGAGCACCTTCGGGTCCAACGTCGGTGTCGCACTGCCTTCTCGCACGGGCCGAACACCTCCTGGCAACCGTCACCACCACGGTGCGTCCTGCAGCGGATCCCCGAGTGGCCTCGCGCGGGGCTGCGTTCGGTCCTCTCGGGGTTCCGCTGACGATCCGACGATACGGAAGTCATCGGTCGTCGACCGGGCGCGCAGGTGAACTCGGGGTGGCCGGTCGGAGAACGTTCCGGATCAGATCACGGACGGAGCCAGCAACCAGAGCCCGACGAACACCGCCGCCTGCACCGGCAACATCCACCGCGGCGACGCGAGCGCGCACACCGCGACCCAACCGATCACGAGACACATCGGCGCGGTCTGTAACCACGCCGCCGACGAGTAGTTGCCGCCCCACTCGACGAGCACGAACGCCACGAGCCACGCCGCCAGCATCAGCCAGACGGTGCGGGGCACGCGGCGCCAGCCGAACAAGAGCCCGAGGAGGAGCACGCCGGGCGCGAACACGATTCTGCTCAGCTGTGCCGCACGGATCGTGCCGATGATGCCGTCGTCGGTCCACTTGGGGGTGCCGCCTTGCCACGGCAGGTCCCAGATGGTCGGATCCCCGAAGATGGTCCGCACGTTGTCGACCTTGTTCTCGACGATCCCGATGCCGGCGTGCCGGTACTCCGAGAGGATGGCTTCGACCGACGACCGGTTGTCGGGCGTGTCGATGTCCGTGCCGGCGAAGTGCCACTTCACGAGCCGATCGCCCGGTGGGTCGACGGCTTGCACGAAGACCGTCCAGGGCGCGTAGACGGCACCGCACACGAGAAGGGCCAGGAGGCCGCGTTTGCCGAGGCGGGTGACCACCCAGGGGACGAGACCGATGAGTGCGAAGAGTGCGGCACCGTGCGCCAGCAGCGCCAACCCGCCGAGCACGCCGGCGAGGACGGGACGCTTCTCGAGGACTGCAGCCGCGCAGCCGAGCGCCAACGCGCCGGCCAAGAGCTTGGGCCACGGGTACACGGTGTTCAACCAGATCGACCCGGTGAGCGCGGTCAGGATCACCGTCCACCGGATCCGACGGTCGTCGACGCCGACCGCACGCAGGAACCACCAGAGACCGACGACCCAGAGCGAGTTCACGACGACGCCGGTGAAGTAGGCGGGTACGGGATGTGTCGACCAGCGACCGCCCCAGAGCAGGAGGAGCGGTTGGAGCGGGCCCCGGTCGGTGGCCTGCCAGCCGGGGAAGATCATCCCGCTGCCGCCGTCGAGGAACCACCGGGCCGTGCGCTCGGGTACCAGCGCATCGGGGCTGGCCCACCAGCGCGCCGCGTCGGTCGCGGTGGTGACGCCGTGCACGAGCGCGGTGAGCACGTTGAACGCCGCGACCCCGAGCCACCACGACAACGGGTCGCGCCACGACGTCAAGGTCAATCGCCGTTGCGTCGTCGGCGCGGTGACCTCCATCAGGCCGCGACCGTAACCCCGATCGCTGCCGGGGTGGCGCGTGCCGATCACGCGTGGGGCAACATGCGTGGATGATCTACGGCTCCCACGTCATCATGTTCAGCACCGACCCCGACGCGGATCGCGCCTTCCTCGCCGATGTGCTCGGCTTCGAGCACGTCGACGCCGGAGGTGGGTGGCTCATCTTCGGTCTCCCGCCCGCGGAGGCTGCGGTGCACCCCGCGGACGCCGCCGGGGCCGAGCTGCACTTCATGTGCGACGACCTTCGCGCCGAGATGCAGGCCCTCGAAGCGAAGGGCGTGCACTGTTCGCCCGTCGAAGAAGCGCGCTGGGGATCGGTCACGAAGATCCGTCTCCCCGGCGACGGTGACATCGGTCTGTACACGCCGAAGCACGCAGCCATGGTGGAACCGGGCTAGGAGCAATTCGCCGTGTCGGGAGCTCCGGATCGAGCATGATCTCGCTCGTGGTGCAGCGGCGGACATGGCCGGTACGACGAGCGACGGCCGACGATCTCGACGGGCTGTTCGAGCTCGTGGACGCGGTTGTCCGCGAGGACACGTGGCTCGGCGCGCAGGTTCGACTGGATCGGGCCACCAGCATCGATCGATGGAGCGCCGATCTCGACGATCGGTCCGCGGTCCGATTCGTGGCCGAGGACCACGGGCGGCTCGTCGGTGAAGCCAACGCGGCATCTGCACGCTGGGAGAGCTGACCTCGGCATGCAGGTCGCCGAGGAGCACCGGGGACGCGGCGTCGGAAGTGCGCTCCTCGACGCGATCGTGGACTGGGCGAGAGCGCACCACGCTCACAAGGTCACGCTGCAGGTCTGGCCGCACAACGAACGAGCGCTCGGTCTCTACGAGCGCTTCGGCTTCGTCGCCGAAGGGCGGCTGCGCCGTCACTACCGGCGCACGACCGGCGAGCTCTGGGACGCGCTCGTCATGGGGCTCGTCCTCGACGACACGAGCCCGGGATCACGGTTCGATCGAGCGGAATGAGCAGGCACGATCGGTGCCTGTCGTAGGGGGAGCCCGCTGCCGGTGTCTGCTCGGCGCCTTAGGCAACATCCGGCGAGTGGGGAGCGTCGTACGTTCATGAGGATCGCTCGCGTGGCGTCGTTCGTCGTGGTCGTGCTCGTGATCGGCGTCCCGACGGCCGCGAGGGCCGACACCGTGGCTCCGACCACACCACTGCCATGCAATCAGGTGATCGACACCAGCGGGCCGCCGTACTCGGGCTGGACGAAGGTGCTCGACACGGTGTGGCTGCCTCGTCACACGCTCGGAAGCGGCACCACCGACGACGTCGCCGGCGGCGAACGCCATTGGTTCAAGCAAGGTCTTGCGATCAGGGCCGGGAGCACACTCGCCTTGACCGTCGCGGACGCCTGGCGAGGACGACTCGCCATCGGCTGGGGAAGCCCGGCGCAGCCGAGCGAGCAAGTCACGATCGACGGGTGCCGGTACGCAAGGGGGAAGTGGCTGGCCTACGCGGGTGGCTACTGGGTCGATCGTCCCGTGTGCGTACCGCTCGTCGTCAGCTCCGGTGCCCGCCGGACGACCGTCCACATCCCCCTCGGTGAGGACTGCCCGTCTCGGTAGCGCGCTAGCGGTCGCCCTCGACGGCGAACGTGTTGCCGTCCGGATCCTTGAACCAGGCGATCCTGCCGCCACCGGCGCGGGGCGAGATGCCCGTCTCGTCGGTCCCGTAGTCGAAGCCGCTCTCGAGCACGCCCTCGTAGTGCTCGAAGACCACGCCGTTCGCCGTCAGCATGTCGACGACGCCCTCGACGTCGTCGACGTACCAGGTCACGAGGGTTGCGGTCGACCGGCCGGCGTGGTCCGGCGACGGGTAGACGTGCAGCGACGAGTCGCCCCCGGTCGCGTACAACTTGCTGCCGTCGGCCCCGGTCCCCGTGGCCACGAGACCGAGCTGCCCCTCGTAGAACTCCTCGGCGCGGGGCATCTCGGAGACTGCGATCGACGGGTTCATCCGGTAGTTGCTCAGGACCATCTTCTCAGCCTCCTCGGGGGACCTCGCGATGGTTCTTCCCATTCGTGCGTGCTCCTAGCCGTGTAGGCAACTCGGTACGCCGCGATGAGTTCCCGCGCGCCGGAGAGTCGTACAGGGAGAACGACGGTGTTGACGGCGAAGACGTACGAGGAGGCTCACCATGGGCAAGGTCCGCACGCACATGACGATGTCCCTTGACGGCTACATCGCCGCTCCTGACGACCAGGTCGGTGAGCTCTTCGAGTGGTACGACGCCGGCGACGTGTCCGTGCCGAGCGCGAACGACGACGTGAAATTCAACGTCGACGAGGCGAGCGCCACCGTGTTGCGAGATCTGACCGAGAACGTGAGCGTGCTCGTCGCCGGCCGGCGCCTGTTCGACATCACCGACGGCTGGGGCGACGTCCATCCCGCCGGTGCCGCGATCGTGGTCGTGACCCACGACGCACCGGAGGACGCCGCCGAGCGGTGGCCCAAGGCCACGTTCGTCGACGGCATCGAGGCCGGGATCGCCAAGGCACGCGAGATGGCGGGCGACAAGGACGTCACCATCGCCAGCGCCAACCTGATCCAGCAGGCACTCGACCTCGGCCTGGTCGACGAGGTGTGCATCAGTCTCGCACCCGTGCTGTTCGGCGAGGGGATTCCCTACTTCTCGACGCTCGAGCACGGGCACCTGCTGCTCGAGGACCCCGTCGTGGTGCAGGGACGGCGCGCCCTCCACCTCACGTACCCGGTGCGCCGCTGACGCGAAAAGCAGCGCGGCCGGCCGCGGTCGACGGTGTGGAGACGCGGGGATGTGTCGAGTGGTCGACCGGAGGGAAGTGGATCCAGATGGACATCAGTCAGGTGCTCGTCGACGCGTTCGGGCGCGTGCGGGAATCGACCCATGGCGTGGTCGACGGGGCGTCGCGGGCGCTGCTGACCTACCGACCCGATGCCGACGCCAACTCGATCGCGTGGTTGGTCTGGCACCTCACCCGCATCCAGGACGACCACGTCGCCGATGTCGCCGGGGTGGAGCAGCGCTGGACCGCCGACGGCTGGTACGAGCGGTTCGGCCTGCCCTTCCCACCGGCGGCCCATGGCTACGGCCATACCAGCGACGATGTCGGGCAGGTCGACGTGGACGGCGAGCTGTTGCGTGGCTACTTCGACGCCGTGCACGCGGTGACGATCCCCTACGTCACCGGGTTGCGCGCGACAGACCTCGACCGCATCGTGGACGAGCGATGGGATCCGCCCGTGTCGCTCGGCGTGCGCCTCGTGAGTGTGATCGACGACGACATCGCGCACGCAGGCCAGGCGGCGTACGTCCGGGGGGTGGCCGAGCGCGCCGGGATCGGTTGACGCCCGTCAGTTCACGCCGGTCCAGCGCACGGGCATCTCCGCGAGACCGTCGATCAGGTTGGAGTTGACGCGGGGGAGCGATGCGGGATCGGCCGCCATCTCCAGGCCCTCGAAGCGGGTGAGGATCGCCTCGAACATGAGCTTGCTCTCGAGCCGAGCGAGGTGCGCGCCGAGGCAGAAGTGCGGCCCTCCGGCACCGAACGCCACGTGATCGTTGGGGTCCCGGGTGAGGTGCAGGCCGTCGGGGTCGTCGAAGGCACGCTCGTCGCGGTTGGCCGAGGCGTAGACCATCAGCACCCGGTCGCCCGCGGCGACGGCCTGCCCTCCGATCTCGGTGTCCTTGGCGGCCATCCGCGTGAACGACATCACCGGCGTGGCGAGGCGCAGCAGCTCCTCGATGGCGACGGGCAGGATCGCGAGATCGCCCTGCAGCCGCGCCAGGTCGTCGGGGCGCTCGAGCAACGTGAGCATGCCGGTGGTGATGAGGTTGCGGGTGGTCTCGGAGCCGGCGTTCTGGAGCAGCATGAAGAACACGGCCAGCTGCATCTGGTCGAGCCGGTCACCCTCGATCTCGGCGTGGAGGAGGACCGACATGAGGTCGTCGCGCGGGTTGTCGGCGCGTTCGGCGCACATCGCGTCGGCGTAGGCGTACATGGCCTGCGCCGCGTCGCCGCGCTCCTCGGCGGTGGTGTCGGCGTCGAAGCCGAAGGTGAGCTCGGTCCACTCGAAGACCTGCTTGCGGTCTTCCTCGGGGACGCCCACGAGGTCGGCGATCGCGTGCAGCGGTAGCCACAGCGCGACGTCGCGCACGAGGTCGCATTCGCCGCGCTCGGCCACCGAGTCGATCACCGAGTCGACGCGCGCCTTCACCTGCGCGGCCAGGTCGTTGATGCGCCGGGGCGTGAACCCGGACGAGATCAGCTTGCGCAGCTTGGTGTGTTCCGGCGGGTCGAGGCTGATCATCAGCAACGAGGAGCCCGATTCGTCGACGAGCTCGCCGTCGCCGGGCAGGAACGGGTTGGGCGCGTTGTGGAAGCCGTTCCAGTCGCGCGAGACGCGCTGCACGTCGGCGTGGCGCGTCACGGCCCAGTAGCCGTCCTTCCAGAACGGGTGGTCCTGGTGTGAGACCGGATCGTGGTCGCGCAGGTCTCGGAACACCTCGTACGGGAAACCGTGCGCGTAGGTCCGCGGATCGTGGAGCGGCGGGCTGCTGTCGGTGCGCGTGCTCATGCTCGTGTCCCCCCCTGTTCGGCCGTAGGTTACCGACGAGCCACCATCGGGTCGTCACGTGGCCGACACGTTCTCCTGACCTTTCCGTTCCATGCTGTGCACCGTGCGCATCCGTCCGATCCCGCTGGTGCTGGCCCTCGTGGCCGCCACCGTCACGGTGCTCCCGGGCCGCGGCGCGGACGCCGCGCCACGCGGGTCCAAGGGCTGCGGACGGCCCGCGTCCCCGGGAGTCACCACCCGTCACGTGACGGTCGACGGCACCGACCGCGAGTACCTCCTCGCGGTGCCCGAGGGCTACTCCGACGCGGAGCCGGCGCCGCTCCTGTTCGACTTCCACGGGTTGGGCTCGGACATGCAGGAGCAAGCGGGGTACACGCAACTCGCCGAGCAGGGCGGCGCGCGCAGGTACGTCGTGATCACGCCGAACGGTCAGGGCGACGTGCTGCGCCGGTGGTCACTCGTCGCGTCGGCGAACGCCAACCCCGACGTGGCGTTCGTGCAGGCGATGCTCCGTGCGACGGGCGCAACGCTCTGCATCGACCCGAAGCGCTTGTTCTCGACCGGGATCTCGAACGGCGCCATGTTCTCGACCGTCCTCGCGTGTGCACTGCCGGGTCGGTTCGCTGCCATCGCGCCGGTGTCGGGGATCAACGCCACCAAGGCGTGCGACGCAGGTGCGCCCCGCGTGAGCGTGCTCGCGTTCCACGGCACCGCCGATCCGATCGTGCCCTACCAGGGCGGCGACTACTTCGCCGGCGCCGCGGCCGGCCGCACCCCCGGCGCGCGCAGGCCCTGCCGGTCGACGATGCTGCGGCGGCGTGGGCTGCGTTCGACGGGTGCGGAACGCCCCCGACGCCCACCTGGGTTGCCGCCGACGTGCAGCACCTGGTCTGGCCCGACTGCCCGGCCAACGGCACCGTCGAGCTGTACCGCATCGTCGGCGGCGGCCACACCTGGCCCGGTTCGGTCCCGGTGCGGGCGACCCGCCTCGGATCCACGACCCCGTCGATCAGTGCGACCGCCTTGATGCTCGACTTCTTCGACGCGCGCCCGAAGCGCTGATCGAGGTTGCGTCACCTGGAGGCGTAGAACGACCTTGAGTGACGCAACCTCGGGCTCGCGGGGCTACAGCTTGGCGAAGGCGGCGGCGAGGAGGCGCTGCTGCTCGGCGTCGTGGACCTTGGAGCTCCCGCTCGCGGGGCTGGCGCTGGGTGCGCGGGCCACGTGCTTGAGCTTGGCCCGATCGCGTAGCACCCGGTGAAGCCGGATGTGGATGTAGTTCCAGGCGCCCATGTTCGCCGGCTCCTCCTGCACCCACCACACCTGCTTGGCGTCGGGGTACCGGTCGAGCACGGAGAAGAGCTGGGCCTCCGGCCACGGGTAGAGCTCTTCGACCCGCACGACCGCGGCGGACACGCCGCGAGCGTCGCGTTCGTCCATGAGCTCGTGCGCGATCTTGCCCGTGCACAGGATCACGCGGTTGACGGTGTCGGGCGCGGCGCGGTCGTCGAGCACGGGGGAGAACGCACCGTCGGTGAATGCGGCGAGCGGTGAACGCGTCGACGGCATGCGGAGGTAGCGCTTCGGCGTGAAGCACACCAACGGCACGTGGCGGGCAGACACCGCCTGGCGCCGCAGCACGTGGAAGTACTGCGCCGCGGTGGTGGGGTACACGACGCGGAGGTTCCCCTCGGCGGACAGCGTGAGGTAGCGCTCGATGCGCGCGCTCGAGTGCTCCGGCCCCTGACCCTCGAGCCCGTGGGGGAGGAGCATGGCGAGGCTGCTGCGCTGGCCCCACTTGTCGGCCGCGGTGGAGATGAACTGGTCGATGATCACCTGGGCGACGTTGGCGAAGTCGCCGAACTGCGCCTCCCAGCACACGAGTGCGTCGGAGTTGATCGAGTAGCCGTACTCGAACCCGAGTGCCGCGTACTCCGACAGGACCGTGTCGTAGAGCATGAACGGCGCCTGGTCGTCGGCGAGGTGCGCGAGTGGGATGTACTCCGACTCGCTGGCCTGGTCGACGAGCACGCCGTGACGCTGGCTGAAGGTGCCGCGACGCGTGTCCTGCCCGGCGAGGCGCACCGGCGTTCCCTCGAGCACCAGCGATCCGAACGCGAGCGCCTCGGCCATCGCCCAGTCGATCTCGTCGCGCTCGAGCATCGCGCCACGGGACGCGAGCTGGCGTTCGAGCTTCGGGTTGACCTCGAACCCCTCGGGCCAGTGGGTGAGCCCCTCGGCGACGCGGGTGAGCATGGCCTCCGGCACCGCAGTGGCGACGGGATCGTCGACCGGCGGCAGGTCTTCGTCGTCGCCCGACAGAGCGCCGTCGGAGAGGTCGGCGTCGTCGTCGGCGACCCGGCTGGCGTGCGTCTCCTCGAACGCGCGGTCGAGCCGGACCTTGAAGTCGTACTCGACCGCCTGCTCGTCGTCGGCGGTGATGTCGCCCCGCTGCACCAGTTGCTGCGTGTAGAGCGCGCGCACCGGGAGGTGCCCGTCGATCAGCTCGTACATGCGCGGTTGCGTGAACGCCGGCTCGTCGGCCTCGTTGTGACCGTACCGCCGGTAGCAGAACAGGTCGACGACGACATCCTTCTTGAACCGGTTGCGGAACTCGAACGCGAGCCGCATCACGCGCACCGCGGCCTCGGGGTCGTCACCGTTCACGTGGAAGATCGGCGCCTGGACCATCTTGGCGACGTCGGTCGGGTACACGCTCGAACGCCCGAGCTCGGGCGCGGTGGTGAACCCGAGCTGGTTGTTCACGACCACGTGGATGGTGCCGCCCACCTCGTAGCCGGGCACCTCGGAGAGGTTGAACGTCTCGGCCACCACGCCCTGGCCCGCGAACGCGGCGTCGCCGTGCAGCAGCACGGGCAGGACGGTGCGACGCGGGCCGTCGGCGGCCGCGTCGCCGATCGCGCGCGCCATGCCCTCGACGATGGGGCCGACCGCCTCGAGGTGACTGGGGTTGGCCGCGAGGGTGAGCCGCACCTCGCGGCCAGCAGGCGACTGGTGCTTGCCGACCGCGCCGAGGTGGTACTTCACGTCGCCCGAACCCTGCGTGCTCGCGGGATCGAGCTCGCCCTCGAACTCGCGGAAGATCTGCGAGTACGACTTGCCGATCACGTTGGCCAGGACGTTGAGCCGGCCGCGGTGGGCCATGCCGAGCACGACCTCGGCCATCCCCGACTCGGCGGCGTACGTGCACAGCGCGTCGAGCATCGGTACGAGGGTCTCCGCGCCCTCGAGGCTGAAGCGCTTCTGCCCGAGGTACTTGGTGTGGAGGAAGCGCTCGAAGGCCTCGGCCGCGTTCAGACGCTCGAGGACGCGGTGCTTCTCCGACGCGGTGACGAGCGGGTACGGCACCTCCACCTGCTCCTGGAGCCACTCCTTCTGGTCGTGCTCCTGGATGTGCATGTACTCGACGCCGACCGTGCGGGCGTACGCGTCGCGCAGCACACCGAGAATGTCGCGCAGCGGCATCACTTTGCGCGGCAACCGGCCGGCACCCAGGTTGCCGATGGGGAACTCGCGGTCGAGGTCCCAGATCGAGAGATCGTGGTGGGTGATGTCGAGCTCGGGGTGCGTGTCGGGCGCGCGACGGCCGAGCGGGTCGAGGTTGGCGATCAGGTGCCCGCGGACGCGGTACATGTTGATCAGCGCGTGCACCTGCACGACCTTCTCGTCCTGAGCCGCGGGGTCGGCGAAGCCGCTGCGGTCCTCGAGCCAGCGCGCTGGTTCGTAGGGAACCGCGAGGCTGGCGAACACGGCGTCGTAGAACTCGTCCTCGCCGAGCAGGAGCTCGTGGATGCGCCGCAGGAACTCGCCGCTCTCGGCGCCGGTGATGATGCGATGGTCGTACGTGTTGGTGAGGGTGGTGACCTTGCTCACCGCGAGCTGCGCGAGCGCGGCGGGATCGGCGCCCTGAAACTCAGCCGGATAGCCGATGCTGCCGACGCCGACGATGAACCCCTGCCCCGGCATGAGCCGCGGCACCGAGTGGACGGTACCGATCATCCCCGGGTTCGTGATCGACGCGGTCGTGCCCGCGAAGTCGTCGGGCGAGATCTTGTTGCCGCGGACCTTCACGATCAGGTCTTCGTACGCCCGCCAGAAGCCCGCGAAGTCGAGGGTGTCGGCTTCCTTCACGTTCGGCACGAGCAGTGAGTGCGTGCCGTCGCGCTTCTGCACGTCGACCGCGAGGCCGAGGTTGACGTGCTGGTGGCGGACGACGACGGGCTTGCCGCCTTCGGTCGCGTACGCCGAGTTCAGGCCCGGGAAGTCGTCGAGCGCACGGAGCACCGCGTACGCGATGAGATGCGTGAAGCTCACCTTGCCCGCACCGGTGCGCGCGAGTTGGTTGTTCAGGATCTGCCGGTTGACCTCGAGCAGCTTCGCGGGGACGACGCGCACCGACGTGGCGGTCGGGACCGCGAGGCTCGCTTCCATGTTCTCGACCGTGCGGGCGGCCGCGCCACGGAGCGGTTCGGGCTCGTCGCCGTCGAGCACCAGTGGCCCCGGTCGCGGCGCCGCGGCCGCAGGGGGCGCGGGCGCGGGTGTCGCCGGAGCTGCGGAGGGCGCGGCGGGAGCAGCGGGAGCAGCGGGAGCAGCGGGAGCAGCGGAGGCTCCGCCGTTGGTGGGCGCGGGCTGGCGGTCGAAGTACTCCCGCCAGTGGGTGTCGACCGCAGCGGGGTTCTCGAGGTAGCGCTCGTAGAGCTCATCGGCCAGGCCGGAGTTCGGACCGAGATCGTCGAAACGGCTCACCACGGCACTTCCTTCAATGGTCGACTTCGTTGCGCCGTCCCGCTCTCCGAGCACGGCCCCACTGCGTCCCCATGCTCGCGCGTCCGCCATGCCCGTCGGACAAGGGCGTGCCGTCGATCAGCGACGCAGGAGCCCGGCGACCTGGAACGCGAGGTCGAGCGACTGCCGGGCGTTGAGCCGGGGATCGCAACTCGTCTCGTAGCGCTGCTCCAGGTGGTCGCCCAGCACCTCGTGGCTGCCCCCCAGGCATTCGGTCACGTTCTCGCCGGTGAGCTCCACGTGCACCCCACCCGGCCAGACGTCGGCGATGTCGCACGCGGCGAAGAACCCGTGGAGCTCGCGCATCACGTCGTCGAAGTCGCGGGTCTTGTAGCCGCTCGCGTGCTGGAAGGTGTTGCCGTGCATCGGGTCGCACATCCACACGACCGGGTGGCCGCTGAGCTTGACCGCGCGCAGGAGCGGCGGGAGCGCGTCGCCGATGGCGTCGGCGCCCATGCGGCTCACGAGCACGAGGCGCCCGGGCGTGCGCGCCGGATCGAGCCGGTCGCAGATGCCGATGACCTCTTCGGGGGTGGCCTTGGGGCCGAGCTTCACGCCCACCGGGTTGCCGATGCCGCTCAGGAACTCGAGGTGCGCGCCGCCGAGCTGCCGGGTGCGCTCGCCGACCCACACCAGGTGCGCCGAGCAGTCGTACCAGCGGTCGGTGAGGCTGTCACGCCGGGTGAGCGCCTCCTCGTAGCCGAGGAGCAGTGCCTCGTGCGACGTGTAGAAGTCGACCTCGTGCAGCTGGTGCTCGGCGTTGAGGTCGATCCCGCACGCGGCCATGAAACGGAGTGCGCGATCGATCTCGGCGGCCAGCGCGTCGTAACGACGGCCCTCCGGGCTGGCGTCGACGTACTCGAGGTTCCACGCGTGCACGCGCGACAGGTCGGCGAAGCCGCCCTTGGCGAACGCGCGCAGCAGGTTGAGCGTGGACGCGGCCTGGTGGTACGCCTGCACGAGCCGTCGGGGATCGGGCCGGCGGGCCGCGGCCTCGAAGGCGAAGTCGTTGACCATGTCGCCCCGGAACGACGGCAGCTCGACGCCGTCGCGCGTCTCGGTGGGAGCTGAGCGCGGCTTGGCGAACTGCCCGGCGATGCGCCCGATCTTCACCGTGGGAACGCCGCTGCCGTAGGTGAGTACGACGGCCATCTGCAGGATGACCTTCAACTTGTCGCGGATGGCATTGGCCGAGAACGCGTCGAACGACTCGGCACAGTCGCCGGCCTGCAACACGAAGCCGCGCTGCTCGGTGACCGCGGCGAGCGCCTCGGTGAGGTTGCGCGCCTCACCGGCGAAGACGAGCGGCGGCACCTCACGCAGGGTCGCGAGCGCGTCGTCGAGGGCGGCGGCGTCGGGCCAGTCGGGCTGCTGCTCGGCCGGGAGTGCGCGCCAGCTGTCGGGGGCCCACTGCTGCACGGGGAACAGCTTGCCCTCGGTCGGCTCGGCCGCGGCGCCGCCGGGGCCCGGGCTCACAGGTAACCGCTCGGACCAGTGGCGGCCGAGGGGCCCTGGTCGATTGCGCGACGACGCATCTGCTCGAGCTGACCCTGCGCGGCCGCCTGCTGGGTGAAGAGCGTGGCCTGGATGCCGTGGAACAGCCCCTCGAGCCAGCCCACCACCTGCGCTTGCGCGAGGCGCAGCTCCGACTCCGTCGGGTCGTCGCTGGTGAGGGGGAGCACGACTTCGCTGAGCTCCTGCTGGAGATCGGGCGACAGGACGCTCTCGAGCTCCTCGAGCGAGCGCTCGTGGATCTCCTTCAACCGCTTGCGGCCGGCATCGTCGAGCGGGGCGCGGCGCACCTCGTCGAGCATGGTGCGGACCATCGAGGCGATGCGGATGAGCTTCGTGGGACTCGAGATCTGCTCGCCCGCCTCCTCGGTGAGCGTCTCGGCGGAGGCTTCGCCCGCGGTCTCGGCCGCCTGCTCGGCTGCGGTGTCGACGAGTTCGGGCTGCACGCGCTCGCGCGCGGCTGCCGCCGTGGGTCCTTCCTGCATGACCTGAAGGTTAGGGGGTGTCGCCAGGACCTCGGGCACCGGATTCGGCGCCGGACGGGCCCCGAGCGTGCGATCATGCCGGGGTCCGGAGGCCGAGGGGGCAACGTGCCGGAGCTGCCGTCGGGAACGGTGACGTTCCTGTTCACCGATCTCGAGGGGTCCACCCGGCTCTGGGAACAGCACCGGGCCGCCATGGTCCCCGCGCTCGAACGCCACGACGCCCTCCTGCGCCGGGCGGTGGAGGACGCCGGGGGCGTGGTCGTCAAGACGACGGGCGACGGCCTCCACGGCGTGTTCACCACGACCCGGGCCGCGCTCGATGCCGCCCTCGCGGCCCAGCGCAGCCTCGGCGCCGAGGCCTGGGCGGTGCCCGGCGGGCTGCGGGTGCGCATGGGCTTGCACACCGGCGACGCGGTGGCGCGTGACGGCGACTACTACGGCCCCGCCACCAACCGCGCCGCGCGCGTCATGAGCTCCGCGCACGGCGGGCAGGTCGTCGTGTCGCACGCCACCGAGGAGATCCTGCGCGACGCACTCCCCGACGAGCTCGCGCTCGTCGACCTCGGCGAGCACCGACTCCCCGACCTCGCGCGACCCGAGCGCATCTTCCAGGTGGTGGCCCCGGGCATCGTGCGCGAGTTCCCGCCGTTGCGGGCACTCGACGCGGTGCCCGGCAACCTGCCCGGCCAGCTGACGTCGTTCGTGGGCCGCGCGGTCGAGCGTGAGGCGATCGCCGACGCGCTGCTCGCGTCGCGGCTGGTGACCGTGACCGGAGTCGGTGGGGTGGGGAAGAGCCGCATCGCGATCCAGGTCGCGCTCGACATCGCGGCGCGGTTCCCCGACGGTGCGTGGTTGTGTGAGCTCGCCGCCGCGCAGGATGAAGAGGAGCTCGGCCAGGTGGTGGCTGCGACGCTCGGCGTGCTCGCCCGGCCCGCCACCACGCTCGCCGACAGCGTGATCGACGCACTGCGCATGCGCGAGCTCGTGCTGGTGCTCGACAACTGCGAGCACCTCGTGGCCGCGGTCGGTCACCTCGCCGAGGGGTTGTTGCGCGACTGCCCGGGCGTGCGGATCCTCGCCACCAGTCGTGAGGCGCTCGGTGTCGCGGGGGAACAGGTGTGGCCACTGCACGCACTCGAGCTTCCGGCGCAGTCCGCCGACGTCGAGTCGGTCATGGCAAGTGAGGCGGTGCAGCTGTTCGCGGAGCGGGCCCGCGCGGTGCAGCCCGGCTTCGTGCTCGACGAGAGCAACGCCGAGGCGATCGCCGAGATCTGTCGCCGGCTCGACGGCATCCCGCTGGCGGTGGAGCTGGCGGCCGCGCGCGTGACGATCATGACACCCGTCGACATCGCGGCCCGCCTCGACCAGCGCTTCCAGCTGCTCACGGGCGGCCGACGCGGCGCGGCGGAACGCCACCAGACCCTGCGGGGCGCCATCGAATGGTCCTACGAGCTCCTGGAGCCACGCGAACGCACCCTGTTCGAGCGCCTCGCCGTCTTCCCGCGCAGCTTCGACGGCGACGCGGCGGCCGCGGTGGCGGCGTTCGAAGGGCTCGAGGTGTGGGACGTCCTCGACGCCGGCGCGGGTCTCGTGGCGAAGTCGATGCTGACCGCCGACGACGCGAGCGGGAACACCCGCTACCAGATGCTCGAGACGCTACGGACGTTCGCACGGGAGCTGCTCGACCGGTCGGGGAACCTGAACGAGATGTTCCGCCGTCACGCCGACCACTACACGCGCTTCGCCGAAGCCGCCGACGCGGGACTCGCAGGCCCGGACGAAGTGGCCTGGCGCACGCGCGTGCACCTCGAGCTGGCCAACCTGCGCGCCGCGTTCATCCGCTCCCTCATGCTCGGTGAGGACGACGACGTGCGGCGCGCGTTGCGCATCGTCGCCGCGCTCGCGTTCGAGGCCGTGAATGATCGGGGACTGGGCATCGGCGCGTGGGCCGAGCACCTGGCGCCGCGCGTCGAGCTGGCGCCACCGGCGGTGCGCACCGCGGTCCTCGCCGCCGCGGCGTTCAGTGCCCAGGGCCGCAACGATGTCGACGCCGTGCGCGAGCTGACCGAGGCGGCGCTCCGTGACGGCGTGCCGGCGGACTGCCCGGCGGCAGTGTGGGCGTACATCGCCATCGCCGCAGGTCACAGCATGACCGGCGACTTCGCCGCGTCCATCCGCACCATCGAGGAGGCGGAGGCCGCGCTCACCGCGGCAGGCGACTCCCCGCGTGGACTTTCCTTCCTGTACTCGGCGGCCGCGAACTTCCACAACCTCATGGGCGATCGCGGACGCGGCACGCGCCGATGCGGAGCGTTCGCTCGAAGCCGCGCGCCGGTCGAAGAACCCGACCGCGACGGCGAGCGCGCAGTTCGCGCGTGCGCGGTCGCGCTCGCGCACGATGATTCCGACGCCGCGGCGCGTGCACTCGACGAGAGCATCGAGGTCGGGCGCCGAGGCACGAGCGGCGGACTGCTCGGGTTCGCGCTCGCCCGTCGGTCGGTGCTGCGCGCCGAGGTCGGTGACTTTGCCGGCGCACGCCGCGACGCCCGTGAGGCGGTCAAGCACGGCCACGAGCGCGGCGACCGCCCGATGTTGTCGAGCGCGCTGGAGTGCTCGGTCGCGGTGCTCCACGCCATGGGGCGTGACGAAGCCGCCGCGGTCCTCGCGGGAGGTCTGCTGGCGGGTGTGGCGTCGGGGATGCCCCGTTCGGTCACCGGCGGACTGGTGGCGGACCTCGGCGTCGCCGACGCCCTGGAGGAGTCGCGCGCTGCGCTCGGGGAGGACGAGTACCTGGTGGCGCTGGGACGCGGGGCCGAGCTCTCGCTCGAGGAGATCGTGGCCTACGTGTTCAGCGTGCTCGATGTCGCCGCGCTCGCAGTTCCGTGATTGCCACCGGCACGAGGGTCAGCAGGACCACCGCCTCCGAGACGATGCCGATCACCGCCTCCGTGGTGGTGGCGGTCTCCTTGAAGCCGAGGAGACCCCGGGTGCGCGACAGGAAGTAGGCGACCAGGGTGGCGACCGCGAAGCCGACGCCGAGTGCCGCCGCCGGCAACAGCAGGGCGCGGTAGCGCAGCCCCAGGATCACGGCCTCGGCGATGACCACCGCAGCGATCGCGTTCAACGCGAACGACCGGCTGATGTTGAGGCCGAGCACGGAATCGATGGCGATGCCGCGGTAGCCGCCCGCGGAAGTAGAGGTAGAAGTGCACCCACCCGCTCACGAGGAGCGCAGTGGCGCCGATCACCGCGGCGGTGACGATGCCGCCCGAAAGCGCAGCGTCGTGTGAGCGTGCGAGGTTGGCGCCGGTGGTGGTCACGTCGCCTCGATGGTGCCGGTCATGTAGTTGTGGATCGCGCAGTGGTACGTGTGCTTGCCGGGTGCATCGATGGTGATGGTGCCCTTGGCACCGCCGTCGAGGTCGCCAGTGTCGAACCCGCCCTTGTCGGCGGTGAGCGTGTGCACGGTCCCGTCGTCATTGGTGACGGTGACGGTCGCACCGGCCTTCACGGTGAACGGATCCGGCGAGAACTGGAAGTTCTTGATCGAGATCGCGGTGCCCGAACGGCCCTTCGCCGCGCCGGTGCTGCTCGATGCCGAGCTGCTCGAGTCGTCCGTCACGTTGAGGGTGACGAGCACCGTGACCAAGGCCACCAGTGGGACCAGCAGCGCGAGGACGATCGTGGGAAGCCGGCCCAGCCGGTCGGTCGCCATCGGGGCCCTCCTCGGGTCGATTCCGGGGTTGTTCGCCGCCCGCGAGATCGCGGATGACCCGATGTGGGGTACGGATCGACCGACCATCCGGATTTCTCTCATCCCGGACCCCGATCAGAGACGAACAGACTTCGTGGCGGCCGAATCTCCTTACGCGGGCACCGAGGACGTCGGGCTCGTCATCGCCATCGCCCGCTACAACGGCGACGCCTTCGCCGAGGCGTACCGCCGCCACGCCGGGCGCGGTGTTCGGGCTCGCCCAGCGCCTGCTCTGGGAGCGTGCGCTGGCCGAGGAGATGGTGCAGGAGATCTTCCTCCGGCTCTGGGAGCATCCCGAGCGCTTCGACCAGGCCCGCGGATCGCTGCGCTCGTTCCTCCTCATGGACGCCCACGCGCGCTGCGTCGACCGCATCCGATCCGACACGCGCCGCAAGGAGCGCGAGGAGCGCTCGGCACGCGCCGAGCTCGTCGCCGACTACGACCTCGACCTCGAGGCGCACGACCTGGAGATCGCCGAGCAGGTGCGCGAGGCGCTCAGCACACTGTCCGAGGCCGAGCGGCGGGCCATCGAGCTCGCGTACTTCGGCGGCCACACCTACCGCGAGGTGGCGCGCATCCTCGACCAACCGGAAGGCACCATCAAGAGCCGGATACGCACCGGGCTGACGCGACTGCGCGCACAGCTCGTCGACAGGGGAATCGACGGGTCATGGATCGTGAACTGACTCCCGAGGAGATTGCGGAGCTGCTGCCCGCGTACGCGCTGGACGCGGTCGACGACGACGAGCGCGCCGCCATCGAGGCGTACGTCGACGTCGCACCCGGAGGAGCGCGACGCGGTCGCCGACCTGCAGATCACCGCGTCGATGCTCGCGCACACCGGTGGGCCGCCGCCGGACGGCGTGTGGGAGCGCCTCGAGTCGATCATCGCCACCACGCCGCCCCCGCAGCGGATCGTGCCGCCGACCGTGCTGACCCCCCGCAGCGCGCCGGCACCTGAGCGGACCCATCCGGAACGGCGGTGGCGGTGGCTGGCTGCGGCCGCCGCGGTCGTCGCCCTCGCGTTCGGTGGGCTCTGGCTCGCGGAACGGGGCGACGGCGGCGGTGGCGCGGCCGCCGACACGGCTGCGCTGGCGGCCACCGCGGCGACGGCCCCCGGGTCGCGCCACGTCACGCTCGCCGACCCGGGCGGCAACACGCTCGCGACCGCGGTCGTCGCGACCGACGGCACCGGCTACCTGACGTCCGAGCTGCCGCCCGCGCCGGCCGGTCACACCTACCAGCTCTGGGGCATCACCCGCACCGGGCACGATCTCGCTCGGCGTGCTCGGTCGTGACCCGGGCACGATCGCGTTCAAGGCCGCGGCACCGACCACGAGTCTCGCGATCACCACCGAGGTCGCGGGGGGCGTGCCGGCGAGCCGCAACGCGCCCGACGCCGTCGGCGACGTCAACTGACGCGCGCGAGTGCCGACGCGTCATTCCGTTCGCGCTTTCCATCCGCGTCGCGCGTCACGTCGAACACCTCGCGAGTTCCCCGCCAACTCGGAGGAGAGACCCATGGCACTCGACGACACGAGGTTGCGCGAACTGCTCGAGCAGTCGCACGACCTGCACACCGACGCGATGACGACGACGCGACGTCGCGCTCGACGAGTACGTCGACCTCGCGCACGACGAGCCCCTGCACGATGACAGCCGGCACGACGTCGACCCGATGACGCGACGCTCGACCCTCCTCGGCGGACTGCCGAAGTCGGGCGTGCTCGCGGCGGCCGGACTCGGTACCGCGATGGTGGCGCTGCTCGCGTCGCCGGCGTTCGCCGACAAGACGATGGACGTGCAGATGCTGCAGACGGCGGCGTCGATCGAGAACCTCGCGGTCGCCACCTACGACACCGCGCTCACCCTCGACTTCATCGGCGGCGCCAGCGCGAACGGCGTCGTGAAGGCGTTCGTGGAGATGACCAAGGCGCAGCACGAGCAGCACGCCGAGGCGTTCAACGCCGCCGCGACCCGTTGGGGGGCAAGGCCCAGGACCAGCCCGACCCGGTGCTGCTCGGCGTGGTGACAACGCCAAGCCGTCGCTCACCGGGCCCGCGCGAGGTCGTCGACCTGGCCATCGAGCTCGAAGACGGCGCCGCGCAGACGTACGTCGCCAACACGGGCACGTACTCCAACAAGAACGCCCGCTCGGTCTCGGCCAGCATCATGGGCGTCGAGGCGCAGCACGTCGCGATCCTCAACGCGGTGAAGGCACTCCTCGCCGGGGGTGCTGCCGACCTGATCGCGCTGCCGCCCGATGCCGCCAAGCTCCCCGCCGCGGCCGGGAGCGTCGGCTTCCCGAACGCGTTCTACCCGACGACGGATGCCCGTCCCGCGAACGAAGGAGCAGTGCAGTGAGGCGTCGCAACCGCAAGCAGCAGATCGCGATCAGCGAGGGCGAGCTCGTCGCCATGACGCACGACCTCGACGACGTGCACCACGAGTCGCTGCCCTCGATGCGGGACAGCCTCGCCGAGTGGAGCGAGTCCGACGACGACATCCGCACCGGGATCACCCGGCTCGTGTCGACCCCGTCGAGTCGCCGGGCGTTCCTGCTCGGTGGCGGCGCGGTGATCGGCGGGGTCGCACTCGTCGGTAGCGGGATGGGCAGCGGCATCGCGGCTGCCGCGACCCGCACGGGGCATGGCCGTTCCCTCGGCCACGTCGGCGCAGAAGCTCAGCGGCGACCTCGCCGTCGTCGCGCTCGCGGCGTCGCTCGAGAACCTGGCCGTCGGCACCTACCAGGCCGGCATCGACGCCGCGACCAAGGGCAGTCTCGGTGAGGTCCCGCCCGCGGTGGTGACGTTCGCCCAGACCGCGCAGAGCCAGCACAAGGACCACGCCGCCGCGTGGAACGCGCGTGCTCACCGGCGCAGGCAAGAAGGCGGTGAGCGGCGTGGACCTGACGGTCAAGAAGTCGGTCGACAAGACGTTCGCCGCGGTCAAGGACGTGCCCGGGCTGGCCAAGCTCGCGCTCGACCTCGAGAACGTCGCCGCCGCCACCTACATCGCCGCCATCGACGTGGTGAAGAACCCGGCCGGCATCAAGACCGCGGCCACCATCCAGCCGGTGGAGCTCCAGCACGCGGCGATCCTGCACTTCCTGCTCGGTGAGTACCCGGTGCCCGACGCGTTCGCCAAGAGCACCGGCGCCCGTCCGGTCAGCGACAAGATCGGGTAGTCAGACCGCCTCCGCCCCCCGGGGACGGCTCCCGTCCGCCCGGTCCCGTGCGTTCTGTAACGTCGGACGCGCGAGGACCGGGTGCGACGCGAGGGCACTCCGAGGAGGCAACGATGAGGTACCGGGCGTTCGGGCGGACCGGGCGTGCAGGTGAGCCGCCTCTGCCTCGGGGCGATGATGTTCGGTCAGTGGGGCAACCCCGACCACGACGAGTCGATCGCGGTCATCCACGCCGCCCTCGACGCCGGCATCAACTTCATCGACACCGCCGACGTGTACTCGGCCGGGGAGTCGGAGGAGATCGTCGCCAAGGCGATCGTCGGGCGGCGCGACGACATCGTGCTGGCGACGAAGTTCTTCGCGCCGATGGGCGCCGATCGCAACATGATGGGCGGCTCGCGCCGCTGGATCATGCGGGAGTGCGAGGACAGCCTGCGCCGGCTGGGCACCGACCACCTCGACCTCTACCAGGTGCACCGGCCCGACCCGAACGTCGACATCGACGAGACGCTCGGCGCGCTGACCGACCTCGTGCACCAGGGCAAGGTGCGCTACCTCGGCAGCTCCACGTGGCCGGCGTCGGCGATCGTCGAGGGGCAGTGGGTCGCCGAGCGCCGTCAGCGCGAGCGCTTCGTGTGCGAGCAGCCGCCGTACTCGATCCTCGTGCGCGGCATCGAGGCCGACGTGCTCCCCACCTGCCTGCGCCACGACATGGCGGTGATCCCGTGGAGCCCGCTCGCCGGGGGCTGGTTGTCGGGCAAGTGGACGCGTCGGCGGCGAACCGTTCACCACGCACCGCGCCAACCGCGTGCCCGCCCGCTACGACCTCGACGAACCCGGCAACCAGCAGAAGCTCGAGGCGGCCGACGCGCTCGGCAAACTGGCCGACGACGCCGGGATCCCGCTCGTGCACCTCGCGGTGGCGTGGGTGCTGCGCAACCCGGCGGTCACGTCGGCGATCATCGGGCCCCGCACGATGGAGCAGCTCACCACGCAGCTCGGTGCCGCCGACGTCGACCTCGACGACGACGTGCTCGACCGCATCGACGAGATCGTGCCCCCGGGCACGAACTTCACCTGGGCCGACGCGGGCTACTCGCCGCCGATGATCTCCGACCCGCGGGCACGGCGACGCAGCAAGTGAACGCGACCGAGGCGACCGCGAAGGTCCAGGACGCTGGCCGCGCGCGGCCACCTCATCGGCGACGGCCACAGCACCGGCGCGTCGGGCGGCACGTACGCGCACCACAACCCGGCGACCGGGTGTGCTGCAGGCCGAGGTGCCGCTCGGTGGTGCGGCGAGGTCGACGACGCGGTCGCGGTGGCACGCGAAGCTCGCGGCGACGTGGCGAGCGGTGCCGATGGCCGAGCGGATGGCGATCCTGTACCGCCTCGCCGACCTGCTCGAAGCCCACGACGACGAGGCGTGCGCGATCAACGCGCTCGACAACGGCACGCCGGTCGAGCGGCATGCGCTCCGGCGAGTACACCGCGGCGTGGACCCGCTACTACGCGGGATGGATCGACAAGCTCGACGGCGAGGTCGTGCCCGGTCGCCGGCGACGTGCTCGACGTGGTGCTCCCCGAGCCCTACGGCGTGATCGGCGCCATCGTCCCGTGGAACGGCCCGATGATGGGCATGGGCCAGAAGGCGGTCCCCGCGCTGGCCGCCGGCAACACGGTGGTGGTGAAGCCACCCGAGCTCGCGCCGTTCGGCGCGCTGCGCTTCGCCGAGCTCGCGCTCGAGGCCGGGCTTCCGCCGGGCGCGCTCAACGTCGTCGTCGGCGGTGCCGCGGCGGGCGACGCGTTGGTGCGCCATCCCGGCGTCGACAAGGTGTCGTTCACCGGCGGGTGCGCGACTGCTCGACTGGTGATGGCGGCGGCGGCGGAGACGCTCACCCCGCTGACGTTCGAGCTCGGAGGCAAGAGCGCCAACATCGTGTTCCCCGACGCCGACCTCGACGTCGCCACGTCGATGGCGGCGATGCTCGGCGCGGTGCTGCTCAGCGGGCAGGGTTGCGCATTGCCGACGCGCCTCTACGTGCACGACGACGTGTACGACGAGGTCGTGGCGCGCGTCGTGGCCCAGATCGAGGCGGTGAACGTGGGCGACCCGTTCGACCCGTCGGTGCTCATGGGTCCGGTCGTGAACGCGGCCGCATGCGAACGCATCCTCGGGCGTGATCGCCCGGGCGGTCGACGAAGGGTCCGGGAAGCTGCTCACCGGTGGGCAGCGCCTCGACGGTGATCTCGCCGACGGCTACTTCATCGCACCCACCGTGTTCGGCGACGTCGACCACGACAGCTCGCTCGCCCGCGAGGAGATCTTCGGTCCGGTCCTCTCGGTGCTGCGCTTCCGCGACGAGGACGAGGTCGTGGCCAAGGCCAACGACAGCGCGTTCGGCTTGTCCGCCTACGTGCACACGCGCGACGGCTCGCGCGGGCAGCGACTCGCCCGGGCGCTCGACGTGGGCACCGTGATCGTCAACGGCTTCCCCGGCATGTCGCCGGGCGCGCCGTTCGGTGGCGTGAAGCAGAGCGGGTTCGGCCGCGAGGGCGGCCGCGCCGGCATCGAGGAGTTCGTCCGCCGCAAGAACATCGTCTTCGGCTGACGGACGGCGCCGCGCTGCGCGCGGCCGATGTGGATATGGTGTTTCCGCCGAGCGTGAACCCTCTTCCGTCAGGAGCACCCGTGAGCAGCCCTGGGGCGCCGCCACTGAGCGAGCTGGTCTCGCTCGCCGACGTCGAGTTCTACATGGACTATCCGTACGACCTGTACGCGCGCATGCGCGCCGAAGCGCCGGTCTACTGGTCGGAGCGCGACCAGGCGTGGGCCCTCACCCGGTACGAGGACATCCGCTTCGTCTCGAAGGCGCCGCACCTCTTCTCGAACCGCTTCGGGCAGATCGCAGCGCAGTGCGGCACGCCCGACGACGGTGAGCCTGTCGTCGACGATCCGATCACGGGTCACCCGATGCCGCGTCCGGCGACGCTCCGGGGCGCGATGAACGAGCTCCGCCCCGACATCCTCACGTCCGTCGATCCCCCTCGGCACACCTTCCTGCGCAAGGTGGCGAGCGCGGCGTTCACGCCGAAGGCGATCACCCGTCTCGAGCAGCACGTGGCCGACCTCGCCGTCGCGCAGATCGATCGCATCGAGCCCGGCGTGGAGATGGACTTCATCGAAGCCGTGGCGGCACCGGTGCCGATGCGCGTGATCGCCGAGATGCTCGGCGTGTCCACGGACCTCCTCGACGACTTCCGTCGGTGGTCCGATGCCTTCATCGAGCTCAACGACCAGAACGAGGTTCGGGACGACGGCCGAGACCAACGAGTACTTCTCCGCGATCATGGAGTTCGGCGAGTACTTCACCGCCGAGCTCCAGGATCGGGCCAAGAACCCGAGAGACGATCTCCTCACTGCGGTGGCGCACGCCGACGACGACGGTGAACCACTCGGCCTGGAGAGTCAGCTCTCGATGGCGTTCGTGCTCCTGGTCGCAGGGAACGAGACGACGCGCGGGCTCCTCGCCAACGCGACGCAGGCCTTGTACGAACACCCCGATCAGCGTCGCGTCCTGGCGAGCGACCCGAGCCTGCTCCCCAACGCGGTCGAGGAGTTCCTCCGGTACCAGTCACCGGTCACGCACATGTGTCGCACCGCGCTCGACGACACGGAGCTGCGAGGTCAGAAGATCGCGCGCGGCGACTTCATCATCATGGTGTACCCGGCTGCCAACCGCGACGAGGACGTCTGGGAACGCGCCGATGAGCTCGACGTCACCCGCGCACCCGACCCCGGCCATCTCGCGTTCGGCTTCGCCGAGCACTTCTGCATGGGCGCGGCGCTCGCCCGGCGCGAGATCCGGTTGGTCCTCGGCGAGCTCCTGAAGCGGTATCCGGAGTACGAGCTCGTCGGCGAGCCGACGCGAGTCCGCGCACACATGACGCCCGGCATCAAGACCATGCCGGTGGTGTTCCACGCCTAGTCGTGGGCTGCGTCACTTCGACGCCTTCCACGACTCAGGGGAACACGGAGTCCGACTGCAGACTCGCGATGTCGTCCCACGTGCGTCCGGGCCGGCAGCACCTCTTCGGTGTGCTGATCGAGTGCCGGCGTAGGAGAGAGATGGTGAGCATGGCCTGCTTCGAGCAGGGCCTTGAGGATTCCTTCCGCCCCGCCGTTCAGGCGGGTGTCGGTTGCTCGCCGCGGATCAGGCGGCCGGGGAGGGCGCCGGTCGGTTCGTCGTCGCGAAGGGTGATCTCGCCGGCGACGACGGTGGCGACGTAACCGGATGCTCGCTGCATCAGACGGCGCCCACCGGCCGGGAGGTCGAACACCATCTCGGGCTGGCCCAGCTGCAGAGCCTCGCCGTCGATGACGTTGAGGTCGGCGCGGTGACCAGGCACGAGCCGGCCGCGGTCGCGCAGGCCGTAGAGGTCGGCGGTGTCCGACGTCATCCAACGCACCGCGGTGGGCAGGTCGATGCGCGGACCGCGCACGCGGTCGCGCACCCAGTGCGTGAGCATGAGCGTCGGACCGCTGGCGTCGACCGCGGCGCCGCAGTGCGCGCCCCCGTCGCCGAGGCCCCACACCGACGCCGGGTGCTCGAGCATGTCGTGCACGTCGTCGAGCGAGAAGTGGAAGTAGTTGGTGAACGGGAACATCACCAGGTTGCGGCCGTCGCTCTCGGTCAGGAAGTCGTAGACGACCTCCTGCGCGGGACGGCCCTCGCGTTCGGCGATGGCGGCCATGGTGTCGTCGGGGGTCGGTTCCCAGTCCATGGGCTGGCGCACCGGCAGCATGTTCGAGAACGTCTCGTACACGAACGACGCCAACGGGTGGTCCCACTCGCCGTTGGGCTCGGCGAGGATGCGGGCCCGCACCTCGGGATCGCGCATGCGCGCGAGGCGGTCGGCGAGCGGCAGCGCCGCGAGCTCGCGGTAGCTCGGGCGGGTGCAGAACACGTTGTTTTTGCTCTGGAGCCCGAACAGGATGCCGGTGGCGCGGTTGGCGACCTGGGGGTAGATCGGCACGCCCTGCGCCCGGAGCTCGCCCGAGCGGTCGAGCAGCAGCCGCCACCGGTCGAGCTCGGTGTGCGTCTGCACCAACGAATAGGTCAGCCGCGTCCCCGCGTGCGCGGCGAGGCGTCCGAGCAGCTCGAGCTCGGCGTGCGCGGCCTCGCTCACTTCGCCGTCCATGCCGCGCGGCACGACCTCGAACACGCCGCTGCCGCGCTCCCGCAGCACGCCGGCGAGCGCCGCGCAGCTCGTCCTCGTCGGCGAACGTGCCCGGCACCTCGTCGCCGCGGCTGGTGTGGTGGGCGAGGATGCGCGACGTGGAGATGCCGAGCGCGCCCGCGTCCATGCCCGCGCGCGCGATCCCGACCATCGCCGCGAGGTCGTCGGGCGTCGCCACACCGCTTCCGGCGCGCTCGCTCATCACGTACGCGCGCACCGCCGCGTGGGGCACGTGCGTGCCCACGTCCATCATGCGCGGTCGCTCCGCCAGCGCGTCGAGGTACTCGGGGAACGACTCCCAGCGCCAGTCGATGCCCTCCCACAGCGCGGTGCCGGGGATGTCCTCGACGCCCTCCATGAGCTCGACCAGCTCCTGCTCGCCGCCGGGGTGCACCGGCGCGAAGCCGACGCCGCAGTTGCCGACGACGACGGTGGTGACGCCGTGCCAGCACGACGGCCCGAGCTGCGAGTCCCACGTCGCCTGCCCGTCGTAGTGCGTGTGCACGTCGACGAAGCCGGGCGTGACGAGCAGCCCGTCGGCATCGACCGTCTCGCGCGCGGGCCCGTCGACCTTCCCGACCTCGGTGATGCGGCCGTCGGTGACGGCGACGTCGCCGGTGACGGGCTCGTGGCCGAGCCCGTCCACGATCGTCCCACCCCGGATCACGAGATCGTGCACGACGGGACCTCCTCGCGACTCTTTGGCGTTTCGGCGCCGCTGGACGGCGACATACGCCGTCCAGGGACGCCAAAAGGTGGGGCTAGGGGTCGAGGCGGGCGGTGGCGGTGCCGGTGAGGACGGTGGTGCCCTCCGCGTCGACGGTGGTGATCGCCACGTCGGCGAACTGCTCGCCGTCTTCCTCGCGGATGGCGTCGACGATCGCGGTCGCGGTGAGCGTGGCGCCCGGCCACACCTGGCGCACGAAGCGCACGCCGTACTTGGTCACGCGCCCGACGTCGAACCAGTCCGTGACGACGCGGCCGGTCATGCCCATGGTCAGCATGCCGTGGGCGAAGATGCCGGGGTAGCCGGCGACCTCGCGGGCGAACTTCTCGTCGCTGTGCAGCGGGTTGTAGTCGCCCGATGCGCCCGCGTACATCACGATCTGCGTGCGGCTGAGGTCGTCGACGAGCTGCAGCTCCTTCGAGTCGCCCACCTTCAGGCGTCCTGCGCTGACGCTCACTTCGGGCCCTCCGTCAGCACCGCGACCGTGCGCGCGGTGATCACGACCTCGTCGTTCTGGTCGAGGTACTCGGTGATGAGCTCGGTGAACTTCAGCGTCCCCGAGCGTCCTTGCTTCTCCCACGTCTCGCCCTTGCTGCCCCGTGCGTGCAGCACGTCGCCCACCACCAGCGGGCGGTGGTACTCGTAGTGCTGCTCGGCGTGCAGCGACGTCCCGCCGCCACCGCCGTCCTCGCTCTTCCCACCCGACGGCACCGTCGGCTTCGCGCCAGTGGCCTCGCGGCCGGAGCCGAACCAAGGCTGGCCGGCCTTCGGACGCAGCGGGTAGTCGGGGTCGAACTGCGCGGCTCGCGGTGACGAACGTGGGCGGGGCGGGGATCACGCCCACCTCGGACGCCGCCGCGACGTCGGCGTCGGCATAGATCGGGTTGGGATCTCCGATGGCGCGGGCGAACATCAACACGTGCCCGGCCTCGATGGGGAACTGTTCGATGGCCATGGCGCGGGAGGATCACCCGACGCGGGCGCGGTTGTCAAACAGGAGCAGCGCCGGTGGGTTCGCTCCACCCGAGTCGGTCGTACGCCAGCCTCGTGAACGGGATCCAGTCGACGCTCGGGAACCCCTGGAGGTTCATCGCCCGGATCACCAGCGTGGTGAGGCGCACCGCCGCGAGGATCTCGTAGCACTCGACACCGTCGGCGCTGAGACCCGTGCCCTGCTCCCACCGGTCGATGGTCTCCTGACGGCTGCCGAGGCCCGGGAGCCGGGGGACCGTCTCGCTGTGCACGACGTCGAAGAAGAGCCACCAGCCCAGGTCCATGACGGGCGTGCCGAGCGAGGTCAGCTCCCAGTCCATCACGACGACCAACTGGAAGTCGTCGTCGAACATCGTGTTGCCGAGGCGCGCGTCACCCCAGGACAGTCCGTGGGTGGCGCGGGAGGGACGTTCGCCTCGAGCCACTCCCACAACCGGTCGACGATCGGGTGCGCAACCCCGTCGCACGCCCACGCGTACTCGGCGCTGATCTCGTCGAGCAACTCGGGGAACCCGGACGTCCCCCCGGGGAGGAAGCGCACGAGGTCGGGTGGCGTCCGGTTGATGCGGACGAGCTCGTCGACCGCTCCTTCCCACGCAGTGCGCTGTTGCGCAGGCGTGGCGTCGTGCAACCAGCCCTCGGCGTTGTAGATCGTCTCCCCGGCGCGACGCTGGCCCGGCTCGAGGTGCGGACGCTGATGCGTGAGTTCACGAAGCGGATCGCGTCGTACCGCATCGTCGACGAGCACTACGACTCGCTCCCGCTCGGCATGCTGCAGGGTCAGAAGTCGCTCCGGATCGTCGTCGAGCCCGCCACGGGCTGAGCTCCCGGCGCGCCTCGATCCGTCAGGCGGTGAACATCCGGTTCCGGCGAGAGCGGCAGGTCGAGCGGGCTGCGCACACCGGACGCGGCTTCGCAGGTGGCGGCGATCGAGTTGACGACGCGCGCCGCGGTGGCGTCGACGCCCGGTTGGTCGCTGCCCGACAGCGTCAAGGTCACGTCGACGTGCGGCTCGCCCTGGATGGTCACCTGCGTGAAGCGCGCGAGGTCCGGTGCGCCGGGTGGCACCGCGGGTGCCCAGTCGTCGACCACGTTGTCGATCATCGAGTAGATGATGGCGGTGCTCACACGGGTCTCCCCGTCGGCGACCCCGGTCGAGCACAGGCGCACGCTCGCAACGGTGCCCTTCGGGATCGGCCCCGCGGCAACCACGTGATCGGCATCCGCCACCGCGTACTCGCGGTGGTTCCACACCTCGTCGAACCGGCAGCCGAGCCCGTCGGTCAGCATCGTGAAGGTCGAGGAGAACGCGTCGGACGCCTTCGTCGGCCGGGCGTCGTCGACGAGCTCCTCCGGCGGTCGTCCGAACCCCAGGAACTGGAAGCTCAGCGGATCGGTGTAGCTCCCCATGAAGATGCGCTCGTACACGGCGACCGACGTGACGCGTGCACACAGGCTCGCCGCGGTGAGGACGAACGCGTCGCCCGTGAACCCGGGCGCGATGCCGGTGCAGAAGAAGGACGTTCCACCCGCCGTGCATGCGGCTTCGAGGCGCCGGAGCACGTCGGGTGGTGCTGCGGGCGTGTAGACGAGCACCGGCATCGTCGACGTCACGACGTTGCGACCCGACTCGAGCATGCGGCACATCTCGTCGATCACCACGTCGTGGTCACGACCCATGTCGGTCGCGAAGTACCCGACGCAGTCGGCGTCGATCGAGAGGAACTCGTCGAGCGAATCGGTGGCGCGCACCCCGACGGGTGCGACGCCGACGATCTCCCCGGAGTCGCGCCCGACCTTCTCAGGTGAGTGCACGAGGTGCGCAACGAGCTCGAACTCGGGGCGGGCGATGATCCCGCGGAGTGCCTGGCTCCCGGTGTCTCCCGTGCCGTAGTGGGCGATGCGATGGGTGGGTGCGGACGTCATGGTGCTCCCTCTCGAGTGCGTCGGCCTCAGGCGGTCACGGTGATGCAGATCGGATCTTCGCCGTCGATCCGCCCGCCGAGGGTGAGGATCGCCTCCTCGGCCTGGTCGAACGTGAAGCGATGCGTGTGCAGCAGGTCGAGCGGATACCGGCCCGAGAGCAGTGCGGCGATGCCGCGGTCGTAGCCCTCCTGCGAGGGCCCGGTCACGCCCTTGATCGTGAGCTTCCGCTCGCACAGCCGATCGACGGAGAACGGGAACTCGTGACCCTTGAACCCGACCGGCACGAGGGTGCCGCCGGGCCGGGCGACGGCCAGCGCGAGGTCGAAGGTCTCCGTCACGTGCGGCACGTAGTCGATCACCCGGTGGGCGCCGAGCCCGCCGGTGATCTCCTTGACCCGCGCCTCGACGTCGTCGGTACCGAGCTTGAGGAAGTGCGTGGCGCCGAACTGCTCGGCGATCTCGATCTTCAACGGATTGCGCGCACGGCCGACGACGACGATGTTGCGCGCCCCCGCCTCCTTCGCGGCCATGACCGACGCCATGGCGCGCAGGCCGGGTCCGATGATGACGACGTCGTCGCCGGCCTGCGTCTCCGGGACGACGGCTCCCCATTCGAAGCCGCCGGCGAACGCGTTGAACAGACACGCGTCCTCGATGGGCATCGCCTCCGGGATGGAGAACAATCGGGAATCGGGGTGCAGGACCATGTACTCGGCGTACGCGCCCCACAAGTCCCGGCGAGCGTGTCGTCGACTCGAAGCCGTAGATGAACCGCTCGGTGCACAGCGTCGTCTGGTGCTCGCGACAGAACACGCAGTGACCGCACGTGGCCGACGGCTCGACCGCGACGCGCGCTCCGACGTCGAGGTTCCAGCGCGCGGTGGCCTCGGGCGTGATGGCGGCGATGTGGCCGACGGCCTCGTGGCCGAGGATGTTCGGGTACTCGTAGCCCATGATGCGCCGGATGGCGCCGTCGAACTGGCTCACGTCGGTCCCACAGATGCCGGTGGCCTCGACGCGGAGCAGCGCGTACCCGGGCGGGAGCTCGTCGGGGAGCGGGAGCTCGCGCACCTCCATCTCCTGGTCGCCCACCTGCACTGTGGCTCGCGCGGTCGTCGGGCTCACGGTCAGCCGTTCTGGAACGCGCGGTCGGGTCACGTAGTACGGGAGATCGATCGGGGAGAGGTGTCCAGGAGGTGCGGCGACGACGGCGGGGATGGCGTTGGTGGTCGCGAGCGCGGTCATCACGATGCTGGAGTGCGTCCGTTCGTCGGGGATCGGGTCCGACATGAGCAGCGCGCGGTACGACGGTCGCCCCTCGACGATGAGGGCGATCGCGCCCGACACGCCCTCGGGGAGTCGCGGCCAATGCGCCGGCATGAACGCGTCGTCCGTGATCGAGGCGATGTACTCGATGGTGACCACGCGCCGGTCGCCGACCACGCCGAACAGCTGCCACCAGTACGCGGCAGATCGTTCCCGCCTCGTACGTTCCGACGTTCTCGGTGACGAGATCGTCGGGAGTCGTCGCCGTCTCCCACTCGAGGCGGATGTCGTCGAGCGTGGTGCCCAGCAGGTCGGCGATGAAGACGACGTCGGACGTCCAGCGCGTCTCGACGGTGCCGTCGACGATCCGGGGCGGCGCGAAGCCCTCGGGCTTGCCGAACCCCATGGAATCGCGCAGCACGTGTTCGAGCGGATACGACGTGGCCAGCCCGATGGCGAACTGCTGCTCCCGGTAGCCGGTCATCTCGCCGGCCATGGAGAGCAGCGCCGCGGGCACGTTCATGCTCATCGCACCGGGTTCCGCTCCCGACGCGTACAGCGACGTGCCGCCCTCGGCGCACGCGGAGTCGATGATCGAGCGCAGCTCGAGTGGACTTGCGGGTGGGTGGCAGATCTCGACGATCGCGAACGTCACCACGTTCGTGCCGGCGCGGAGGAACTTCGCCATCTCCTCGACCGCGTCGTGTTCACGACCGACCGCGTCGCCCGCATAGCAGAGGCAGTCGGCACCGAGGGCGACGACCTCGTCGAGGTCTCCGGTCGCGAGCACGCCGGTCGGTGGGAGCCCGCAGAGCTCACCGGCGTCCTCGCCGATCTTCTCGGGACTGCTCACGTACTGACCGACGAGCTCCAACGCCGGATCCTCGATGATCGCCCGCAGCGCTTCCCGCCCGGTCAAACCGGTCCCGCAGTGCACCACTCGGATCGTCATAACACGTCCTTCGGAGAAGTCGAGCCCCACTCACGACAGCGCCGGCACGACCTGCTCGGCCACCGTCCGGAGATAGGGCCACGCCACCTCGGGGGGAACACCCCCGATGAGGGGATGGAGGCCGAGGGGCATCCCGGCGCGCACGAAATCGATCGCCTCGTCGACGGTGAGGATGCGGTGGCTGCGGTTCTCGGCGCGCAGGGCCTCGGCGGAATCGACGAACGAGAGGCTGGCGGTGGTCGTGTCACCGACGTTCCACTCCGCGTACCCGCGCACGTCGTTCATGAGGTACGGCCCGAGCTCGTCCCACCGCGGTCGACGTCGTCGGCCACGAACACGACCGTGGGCGTGTCGACCGACGGGACGAGGCACATCCCGGGCTCGTGTCCTGCGGCGCGCGCGGCATCGGCGTACACCTGCTCGAGCTCGGCGCCGCCGCCCTGGGCGACGAACCCGAGACCGAAGCGGCCGGCGCGCTTCGCTGCTGCCGCGCTGCCACCACCCCAGAGCAGGGCAGGGCCGCCCGGCGTCATCGGAGGAGGGGTGACGTGGATGCGGCGGCCGTCGTGCTCGAACGGCTCGCCCGTCTTGGCCCGGAGCAGCAGCTCGAGCTTCTCCTCGCCGATGCGGCCGCGCCGGTGGAAGTCGACGCCGTACATCTCGTACTCGACCGGCCGGTAGCCGATGGCGGCGACGTACGACACCCGACCCCGGCTGAGGTTGTCGAGCACCGTCATCTCCTCGGCCAGGCGCACCGGGTCGTACAACGGCAACAGGACGACGGCGATCATGATCGGCAACGTCGTGGTGCGCGGCGGCGATCGCGGTCGCGAGCACGATCGGGGTGGGTAGGTAGCCGTCGCTCGACGTGTGGTGCTCGCAGATGATCACACTCACGCACCCGCGCGTCTCCGCCCATTCGGCCATGTCGAGCGCGGCGCCGTAGAGGTCGGGCGTCGGCGCGCCCGTGCTCGGCGACCGCATGTCGAAGCGCATGGTGAACACGTGGGTCCTCTTCGTCGTCAGGATGTCCCGAGGAACCCGAGGGCCTCGAGGTCGTGGTTCTCCAGATAGTGCCCGCGGAACTCCGGAGGCTGGTCGGCGATGCGTGCGACCGCTTCCCCGAACGCGTCCATGGGCGCCATGCGGCGCTTGAGGTCGTCGAAGCGCGGCCCGGTGAGGTGGTACTCCACCGACTCGGTGAGCACGACCGGTGCGACGAGGTCGAGCGCGATGGCCGTCGACTCGAGGTCGTGCATCAGCCCGTACGAGAAGGCGTCGAGCGCGGCCTTGCTCGCCGCGTACGAGAGCTGGGGGACGTCCTTCGACGGGAGGTCGCGCGTGCGCGCCGCGGCCGACGTGATGTTGACGATGCGTCCCGCGTCGCGCTCGCAGCATGTCGGGGAGGAAGCCGTGGATCAAGGCCACCGGTGCGAGCAGGTTGAGCCCGAGCGCCGTCTTCCAGCGTGAGACCGGGATGTCGAGGAACTGGCCGATGAACGTCGCCGCCGCGTTGTTGACGAGCACGTCGGGCGTGCCCCACGACTCGCGAACCTCGTGCACGACGCGCTCGGCCTCGCTGGTCTGCACGAGGTCGGCCGTGATCGTCCGCACGTCGGCGCTGCCGAGATCACGGAGCTCGCTCGCCACCGACTCGAGCGTCCCCGGGAGTCCGACCTTGTTCGGCGACGCATCGGTGCTTCGCGCGACGAGCACGAGGCGATCGCCGCGACGGGCGAACGCGTCGGCGATGCCGCGGCCCACGCCGCGCGTCGCTCCGGTGACGAGCACGGTGCGCGTCATGTCATGAAGTTGCCGGCGTTGACGAAGAGCGTCTGCCCGGTGATCGTCCGCGCCCGGTCGGAGCACAGGAAGATGGCGGCGTCGGCGACGTCCTCGACCGTGGGGATCTGGCCCAGTGGCATCGCCGCCTTGATGGGTGCGGTCACCACGTCCTCGTCGACACCGCGGCGCTCGGCCTGCGCCCGCACGAACGCCTGGACCGCGGGACCCCACATCCACGACGGCACGATCATGTTCACGCGGATCTTCGTCGGTCCGAGCTCCCACGCGGCGTGGAACATCGCCGAGTGCAGCGCGCCTTTCGACGCCGCGTACGCCGTCTGCTGGGCGGCGCCCGACGACGTGCGGAACGTCTGCGAGCCGATGATCACGAACGAGCCGCCCCGCTCGCCCATCGCGTCGGCTGCGGCACCGAGCACGTGCATCGTCCCGAGCACGTTGGTCGTGAGAACGGCTTGCCAGTCGTCGTCGCTGGTGCGGGTGATGCCGCCGATGACCTCCTGCGCGGCCACCTGGACCACGCCGTCGACGGTCCCGAAGCGCGAGACGGCGAGGGCGACCAACGCCTCGCACTGTTCGGCGTCGGTCACGTCGGTCGGCTGGTGCGCGACGCGTTCGCCGCTCGGATCGAGCTCGGACGCGAGGCCGGCGAGCTTCTCGCCGTCGCGGGCTCCCAGCGCGACGCGACCCTCCGTCGCGGAGCACGCCGGCTGCCGAGCGCGTGGCCCAGTCCGGGCCCGACTCCTGTGATCACCACCGTCTTGTCCTCGAGCATCGCGTCCGTTGCCGCCTTTCCCGTGTGAAGGTGATTCCCGCCGTCGCGCTCGTGGTCAGCGAAGCATGATGCGGCCGCCGTCGGCCATCAGCGTCTGGCCGGTCATGAACGCGCTCGCGTCGGAGAGCAGGAACCCGACGATCGGCGCGATGTCCTCCTCCAGTCGCCCGTCGCGCGGCAGCGGCTGGTGCCGGAAGCTCCGCTCGAACTTCGCCAGCGTCTCCGGGTCGTCGAGCCCCGGGGTGTGGTGTCGCACGGAGACCGGGCACACGCAGTTGACGGTGATGCCGAAGCGGCCCCACTCCGTGGCCGCGGTGCGCGTGACGCCGCGGATGGCCTCCTTGGTCGCCGAGTACGCGGCGTAGGTGGCGACGCCCGCCAGCGCGGCGTTGGAGCCGAAGGTCACGATCCGACCGCGACCCTGCTCGCGCATGACCGGAAACGCCGCCTGCATGAGCCAGACCGTTCCCTTCACGCCGGCCGCGAACGGGACGTCGAGGTCGTCGTCGCGCAGGTCCTCGACCCCGACCGGATCGGTCGACGTCACCGCGTTGGCGACGACGCCGTCGACCGTGCCGAACGCGTCGACGCCCGCCCGCACGAGCTCGAAGGTGGCGTCGCGGTCGGCCGCGTCGGCCGCTGCGCGCGACGTGCGGCGCACCGAGCTCGGTGAGCTCGGCCGACAACGCATCGAGCCCTTCCTGCCCGCGTGCCGACACGACGAGCCGGGCGCCTCGCTCCGCCAGATACGCGCGCGATGCCACGACCGACGCCCTTGCTCGCGCCGGTGACGACGACGACTCGTGCCGTCGAGGTCGTCGGTCACGCTGCTCACTGGATGAGCCCGGTCCACTCGGCGCCGGTCATCACGCCGGCGACCAGCGGCAGGTCGTGCGACGAGACGATGCCGGGCGCCGCCGCGACCACCGCAGGGACGGCGTTGAGCGGGCGCATGAACGTGGCGAAGCTCAGCCCGCGGATGTTGCTGCCGCGTCCGTGCATCTCGATGTCGACGGTGTACGTGGGCATCCCCTCGAGGATCACGCGGTAGCCGCCCATCGGTGACGGATGACGCGGCCAATCCGGTGCCGAGTGCTCACCCATGCGGGTGATGTGCTCGAGCACGATGCGCTCCTCGCCGTCCTTGATGCCGACGAGCCGGAACCACATTCCGCCGACCGTCCCGGCCGGGAGCGGCCCCGAGGCGGTCTCGTACGACTCCGGCGCGATCCACTTCTCGAGCGTGTCCTCGACGCGGTCGAGCCGGAGCCCGTGCGCATCGGCGAGGCCCCAGACGACGGGCGACCACAGGCTGTTGAGCCGACCGGGTTCCTGGAGCGGCGTCATGTAGTCGGGGGGATGGGCGAAGCCCATGAAGTCGTACATGATGTCGGGCTGCGCGAATCGGCGCGTAGTCGAGGATCTCCTGCATCGTGATCTTGTCGATGCGCGAGCACGTCGCGCTGAACACGAACGGCACCATGTCGTTGATCCAGCCCGGCTCGACCCCGCTGTTGAACAGCGTGGTGCCACCCTCACGGCACGCGCGCTCCAACAGGTCGCGCACGTCGGGCTCGGCGGCCGGTGGATGGCAGAACGGCACCAGCGAGGTGGTCACCACGTTCTTGCCGGCGTGGAGGCACCGGGCGATGTCGTCGGCGGCCTCGCGGTACCGGTAGTCGCCGCTCGCGTAGTACGCCACCGCGTCGGCGTCGACCGCCAGCGCGGCGTCGATGTCGCGCGTGGCGATGATCCCCGTCGGCGGCAGCCCGCAGAGGTCGCCGGCGTCCCGGCCCTCCTTCGCCTCGCTGTGCACCACGAGACCGGCGAGCTCGAGCCCGGGGTGCTGGATCAGCGCCCGGAGCGCCCCGATCCCCATCTGTCCCGGGCCCCACAGGATCACTCGATGCACGTCGTCCCCCCGGGCCGTCGGAAATCAGGTTCTCGTGAGACGGAGCGCACCCTATCCAGCACGGAGCCGGCGCCGTCTCGCGTGACAGAGTGACGCGATGAGCGAGACACGCCGGGCGTCGGTCGACGATGCCTTCTTCTGGGACGGCGCCGCCGAGGGCAGGCTCCTCGTCCAGCGGTGCACCGACTGCGGCACCCTGCGGCACCCGCCCGGCACCGATGTGCGGCAACTGCGGTTCGCTGTCGAGCGATGCCGCCGAGGCGAGCGGTCGGGGGCACGTCGTGTCGTGGATCACTCGCTGCACCCCAACCGTCCCGACGACGAGCCGCGCATCGTGGTGCTCGTGCAGCTGGAGGAGGGCACGCGCCTCGTCGCCAACCTCGTCGATCCACCCGACGCCGGGCCGTACGAGGACCGGCCGGTGCAGGTCGACTTCCACGACGTCGGCGGGACGGCGATGCCGTGCTTCCGGATCTCGGCATGACCGGCGCGATCGTCGCCGGCATCGGCGCCACCGAGTTCTCGAAGGACTCCGGCCGCAGCACGATGCAGCTCGCGGCCGAGGCGTGCCGCGCCGCGATCCTCGACGCCGGACTCGCGCCGAGCGACATCGACGGCATGGTCACGTTCACCGTCGACGGCAACGACGAGCTCGAGCTGATGCGCAACCTCGGCGTCGACGAGATCACCTGGTGGTCGCGCACCCCCGGCGGCGGCGTCGGCGCGTGCGCGACCGTCCAGCACGCGGTCGCCGCGATCGACGTCGGGCATGGCGAACACGGTGCTCGTGTACCGCGCGTTCAACGAGCGGTCGCAGTTCCGGTTCGGGCAGCCGCACGCACGGCCGATGAGCGCTGCGCCGCTCGACTGGTACTTCACCTTCGGCATCGACACGCCGGCGAAGATGTACGCGCTCTGGTTCCGTCGCTACATGCACGACGTACGGCGCGACCAACGAGGACTTCGGCCGCTACACGGTGTCGGCGCGTCGTTACGCCGCCACCAACCCCAAGGCGTGGTTCTACGAGCGGCCGATCACGCTCGAGGACCACCAGGCGTCGCGGTGGATCGTCGAACCCGTGCTGCGCCTCTTCGACTGCTGCCAGGAGAGCGACGGCGGTGTCGCCATCGTGCGTGACGCGCGCCGATCGGGCCACCGACGTCGACCGACCGGTGGAGATCGTCGCCGCGGCCGATGCGCACCACCGGTTCGCGAGCATCACCGCGAACTACTACCACGACGATCTCGCGATCGTATCCCGAGGCAGCCGCGTGCGCGCGGCTGCTGTTCGAGCGCTCCGGGCTGCGTCCCCGCCGACATCGACGTCGCGCGAGATCTACGAGAACTTCAGCCCACTGGTGTTCTACGTGCTCGAGGCGTACGGGTTCTGCGGTCCGGGCGAAGCCGCTCGACTTCGTCAAGGAGGGCAACCTCGACATCGACGGCGCGCTCCCGACGAACACCCACGGTGGGCTGCTCGGCGAGGCGTACATCCACGGCATCAACAGCATCCAGGAAGGCGTCCGGCAGGTCCGGGGGACCGCGGTCAACCAGGTCGCCGACGTCGAGCACGTGCTGGTGAGCTCGCTCAACAGCGGGCTGATCCTCGGTCGTCCGTAGCGCCGCCCGGGCCCGTACTGATACTTTCGGAAACCGGGAAGCCGGTTTCCGTGATGGGGGTGCACGACGTGGGGGATCGTCTCGCAGGCAAGGTCTGCATCGTCACCGGCGCGGCGCAGGGCATCGGCGCCGCGTACGCGCGGGCGGTGGCGGCGGAGGGGGCCGACGTCGCCATCGTCGACCTCAAGCGCATCGACCAGGCGCAACCGGTGCAGGACGACATCGCCGCGCTCGGCCGCCGGTCGCTGGCGATCAAGGCCGACGTCACATCGCCCGAGGAGATGGCGGCGATGGCGAAGCAGGTGGTCGACGAGCTCGGCCGGGTCGACTGCCTCGTCAACAACGCGGCGTTGATGTTCGACCAGCTGATCGCGACCTGGGACGAGTTCCTGGCCGTGAACTACATGGGCATCCTGAACGCTTCGAACGGCGTCATTCCGTACCTCTGGGAGCAGGGGAGCGGGTCGATCGTCAACATCTCGTCGACCGCGGCGTTCCCGCTCCCGATGCCGGCGCAGTTCATGCCGACTGCCGATTCGCCGCCGCCGGTGCTCACGCCTCCGGGCTACGGCGTGACGAAGTGGATGGTGATCTACCAGACGCGGTTCATGGCGCAGCTGCTCGGCGTCAAGAACATCCGGGTCAACGCGGTTGCGCCCGGCGTCACCATGTCGCCCGCCACCAAGGCGGTCGTCCCGCAGGAGATCGTCGACACCATCACCGCGTCGACGGCGCTGCACTCGACGCTCGAACCCGAGGACATGACCGGTGTGGTGGTGTTCCTCGCCTCCGACGACAGCTCGAAGATGACGGGCCAGATCCTCATCAACGACGCCGGCTCGTGGTTCTCCGGGTGACCAGGTGACCTCCACCCTGCCCGACGAGCTGTACTGGGATCCGTTCGACACGGCGATCGACACCGCGCCGTACGACACGTGGCGCCGCATGCGCGACGAGGCGCCGGTGTACCGCAACGACCGCTACGGGTTCTTCGCGCTCAGTCGCTTCGCCGACGTCGACGTCGCGTCGCGTGATCCCGCGACCTTCAGCTCCGCGCACGGCACCGTGTTGGAACTGATGACCGCCGATCCTTACCCCGACGCGCCGCTGATCTTCCTCGATCCGCCGGACCACACGCGGTTGCGGTCGCTGGTGTCGCGCGCGTTCACCCGCGCCGGGTGAACGAGCTCGAGGAGCGGATCCGCGAGCTCTGTCGAGACTTCCTCGACCGCCAGGTGGGTGCCGGCGGGTTCGACTACGTGCAGGACTTCGCCGCCCGACTGCCGTCGCTCGTGATCTCGTCGCTGTTCGGCGTGCCGATTGCCGAACAGGACGACGTGCGCCTCCTGATCGACACCATGTTCACGATCGAGCCCGGTGTCGGGACGATGAACGCCACCGCGCTCCAGGCCACGGCCGATCTCAACGTCTACTTCGCCGGGCTGCTGGAGCAGCGCCGGGACCATCCCACCGATGACATGTTGAGTGCGCTCAACGCGGCCGAGCTCCGGCTCGACGACGGCTCCGTGCGCCGTCTGAGCACCTCGGAGGCCGCCCTCTTCTCCGTGATGCTCGTGAGCGCGGGCACCGAGACCGTGGCGCGGCTGCTCGGGTGGGCGGCCGTCACCCTCGCCGCCCACCCGGACCAGCGCGCCGAGCTCGCGCGAGACGCGTCGCTGATCCCGAACGCCGTCGAAGAGCTGCTCCGGTTCGAGGCGCCCTCGCCGGTACAGGCGCGCTTCGTCACCCGGCCCGTCGAACTGCACGGCACCGAGTTGCCCGCTGGCTCGAAGGTGCTGCTGCTCACCGGTTCCGCAGGTCGTGACGACCGCGAGTTCCCCGACGCCGACCGCTTCGACGTGCGTCGGGAGTTCAGCACGCACCTGTCGTTCGGCTATGGCGTCCACTTCTGCCTGGGTGCCGCGCTGGCGCGACTCGAATCTCGCATCGCGCTCGAGGAGACGCTGCGCTGCTTCCCGGAGTGGGACGTCGACCACGCTCGAGCGGTCAGGCTGCACACCAGCACGGTGCGCGGCTACTCGAGCGTGCCGATCTTGATCTGACCCGACCGCGGCGCGACCAGGGGGACCACCCACATGCCCACTCCGGGGCCGTAGTCGGCATGCACGTCATCGGTGAAGCAGGTCCGGAACAGCGGCCAGTTCCTGGTGTCGATCCCCGTGGCGTACCGGACGAGCACGTCGGTGATCAGGTCGTGGTCCGAGCGAGGAACGGTCATCCAGCCGCCGTCGCCTCGACCGTCGTGTAGTCGGACTTCGTGCAGTCGAACGTCCCCTTCTTGGTGGGATGGATCCGCGTGTACTTGCCGTCGTTGTACTCGAGCAGCAGATAGCACGGGCTGCCGGTCTTCGTCCCGATGTCGGCACCGCTCACCATGCCGCCGGCGTTGAACCGACCCGTGCCCTCGAGGGCCGAGTACAGGTCGCGCCCGCGTGACGTTGACCCCGTTGTCCTTCACAGCCTGCTCGAGCGACTGCTGGAACAGGATCGCTGCCGCCCACCCCGACACGCCGAAGCTGTCGACCTTGTCCTTGCCCGTGTACTTCACGTAGTTCGCCAGCATCGTGTTGTTCTTGACCTCTTCGAACGGCAGGAAGGTCATGTAGATGGTCTCGCCGTTCATGGTGGAACCGGCGTCGGCCATGCCTTGGTGGTCATAGCAGGTCGTCGGGCAGAGCCACGTCACGTCGTCGGACGCGATGCCTTGCAACGCCGCCTCCTGGCGGAGCTGGATCGCGCTGTTCAACGACATCGTGAGGTAGGAGAAGTTCGAGCCCTTGGCCTTCATCTCCTGGACGACGGGCGTGAACGCACTCTGAGGGTCGCGACTCGACAGCGAAACCTCGGCGTCGGGCTTCACGCCCGCCTTCTTCACCAAGAGCATGTTCGCCTCGCCGGATCGGCGCGCGTCGGGCGTGTCGTTCGACGTGAGGAGCGCTCCGTGCGCGCCGCCCTTCGTGTGGTCCTGGACGTACTTGAACGCTCCCATGGTGCCTTGGTAGATCACCGGGTCCTGCCCGACCGTGTCGCACTGCACCTGCGGGGCGTTGGGCGAGAACGTGCCGGGCGAACACGCCTCGGTCAGGCTCGTGATCAGGCCGCCGATGTCGGGGATGCCAGTGGCCTGGCCCTTGCTGTCCTTGCAGTTGACGATGTCGTCGATCTGCGTGACGAACAGTGCGGTGGTGCCGACGAGCGCGAAGTCCTTCTCGCACGCCTCGATGAACGCGTTGCGCGTCTCGTTGGCGTTGAGCTTGGAGTCGTAGACGTCGACGACGAGCTTCCGGCCGGCGATGCCGCCGTTCGCGTTGATGTACTTCGCCGCGCCCTGCACCGCGTCGGCGGCGCCCTTGAAGATGCCCGGGACGAAGGGATTGTCGTTGTCGGCGACCACCCCGATGCGGATCTCGGTCGCCGTGACCCCCACCTCGCTGGCGGTTGGCTTGTCCGACTGCGCCGACGCCGTGAACGCGGTGCCGAGCACGAATGTGGCGGTCACGAGCGCGACGACTCCCACCACGCACCGGTGCTTCCTCACGATTTCCCCCTTGGCAAGTCCCGAGAACGCCATTCCACTACAGCGGATATCGAATGTCCAGTGAGGTGCGGCCTGGCGGGTCGCGGAGGTCAGATGCTCATGAAGTGGCCGCCGTCGATGCCGAGGGTCTGGCCGGTGACGAACCGCGCGTCTGGACCCACCAGGAACGCGACCGCGACGCCGACGTCGGTCTCGGGGTCGCCGACCCGGCCCAGTGGCACCCGTCGGCTCAGCCGCTCCTCCATCGCGGGGTCGGCCGCGATGGCGTGCTCCATCGCCGGCGAGAACGCCAGCGGTGACACGACGTTCACGGTCACGCCCTCGGGTGCCCACTCGCGCGCCAAGCTCTTGGCGAAGCCTCGGAGAGCACCCTTCACCGTGGCGTAGAGCGGCAGGGTGGCGCTGCCCTCGATGCCGGCGGGTGACGTCATGACGAGCAGCGTGCCGCCGGAAGCGCGGAGGGCGTCGAGCGATGCGATCGCGCAGTGGTATGCCCCACGCAGCGACACGGAGACGTGGTCGTCGAACCGCGCTTGATCGACGTCTTCGAGTCGGTGGGGCTGGCTGGACTGGTTGCTCGTGGCGTTGTGCACGACCGCGTGGACCGCGCCGGTGCGCGCGACGGCGCCGCGTATGGTGCGCGCGACCGACGCCAGGTCGGTGACGTCGCACTGCGCCCAGCTCGCGGCGTGGCCGCGCGCCTCGATCGTCTCGACCAGCTCGAGTCCGTTGTCGCGCCGCGAGGCGACGACGACGTGCCCACCCGCGGCCGCGCACGCGAGCGCGATGCCACGACCGACGCCCGCCGCACCACCGGTCACCACGACCGTGCGGCCGTCGAGCGACCCGCTCACGGGGCCATCACCGCACCCCCGTCGACCAGCAGGGTCGCGCCGCTGATCCCCGCCGCGCCCGCTCCGCAGAGGAACTCGACCGCCCCGGCCACGTCGTCGATCGGATCGGGGCGTGCGAGGGCCGCGGGAGGAAGGAAGGTGGTGAGGCCGGCGTGCGCCGGCGCGAGCAGCTCGAGGGGCACGGAGACGCAGTTCACCGAGATGCCGACCGCACCCCACTGCCGCGCCGCCGACTTCGCCAGCGCCCGGACGCCTTCGACCGCGGCGATCAGCGGCACCGCGCCTGCGGCGCCGCTCACACCCGCGGTGGCCGTGATCATCACGATGCGTCCGCCGTCGCTCCGCGACAGCACCGCGTGTGCAGCCTGGAGCGTGGTCAGCGCTCGCCACACCACTCGTTCGCACCCGGCATCCCACGCGGCGGCGTCGGTCGACGCGAGTGGACCACTCGCGAGCGTGTCGTCGCCGCAGACGTGGACGACCGATGCGATGTCGGCGACGGCCTCGAGTGCCCTGATCACCGCAGCCGGGTCGTCCGCGGCCGGGACCGACACCACGGATGGGTCCCCGCGGTTGTCCATCGTCTCGACCAGCGCGGGGCCGAGGCCGGCGACACCGGCCACCACGGCCGTGACCGGGTCGGTCGCTGCTCGGGGCGTCATCCTGCGCAGCATGGCACAGGGTTCTCGCAGCTCGGTAGCGTGCTGATCGAACCACGAGAGCGGGTGCCGCGAGGTGCGAGAAGGGCGTGCGATGGCGAGTCGAACACCCCGTGACCGCGCCGCGCCGAGCGCTGAAGAAGAGCAGTGGTTCCTTCGCGCGGCGATGAAGCTGCTGCAGGAGTCCGGCGGCCTGCAGTTCACCGTGCAGGACGTCGTCGACTCGGCGGTCCGCTCGCCGAACCGAGCTGCGACACGTCGCAGGGAGTAGGGGGAAACATCGGTGGTGCGGTCGCCGTCACCGCGCGCACGCACCGCGCCGGTGACGGCGACTACGAGGGATCGCTGGAGGAGACCGTCGACGGCATCCGCGCCGCCGGCGGCCGGGCAACAGCGATCGTCGCCGACCTCTCCGATGTCGAGGGCGATCGCGCCGCGATCGTGCAAGCCGCGCGCGACGAGTTCGACGCGCCGGTCGAGATCCTCGTGAACAACGCCGCGGCTGCGCGTCACTTCGAGCTGCGCTTCGAGGGCATGCACGCGGCGGCGTTCCGCGAGCAGGTCGAGGTGAACGTCTGGGCGGCGTGGGACCTCATGCTCGCCGCGCTCCCGGGCATGCGCGAGCTCGGACGCGGCTGGGTGCTCAACATCTCGTCGCAGGGCGCGGCACCCAAGGTTGGTCCGCCCTATCGGGCGATCCCGATGGTCGGCGCGCAGTGCTTGTACGGGAGCACGAAGGCGATGCTCGACCGCTTCACCACCGGCGCGGCGATGGAGCTGCACGACGACGGCATCGCGGTGAACACGCTGGCGCCCGAGGGCGCCGTCGCCACCGAGAACGCCAAGACGGTGGCCGGCGTGCGCGACGACTGGTCGGAACCGATGGAGACGATGGCGGAAGCCGCGCTGGCGCTGTGCAGTGGCGACCCGCGAGCTCACGGGTCGGGTCGCGTCGAGCCTCTCGTTCGTGGTCGACCACCGGCGACCGGTTCGAACCCTCGACGGGCGCACCCTCGTGGACGGATGGCAGCCCGACGAGATCGACCCGGGCCGCCTGGTGCGCCCGTACCTCACGGCCTTCGCTGGGCCGACGGTGTGAGAATTGGGTTTCCGGTGACAGCGAACTAGCTTGTCGCGAGCCAGGCAAACGGCGCAGGGGGACGTGCAGTGACCGCTACCGAGCTCATCTCGTCGGACTCGCACGTGCAGGTCGGGCACGACGCGATCAAGGCCCACCTCGCGACGAAGTACCACGACGAGTACGACCGCGCGGTCGAAGGGTTCATGCAGCGCATGATGGGTGGGGCCGGGGCGGCGAACCAGGCGTGGGCGACCAAGCGCCAGCGCAAGGAGGGCCCGAACCCGAAGCGGTTCAAGAACAACGCGCGTCCCGGGTACCACGACGGCGCGGCGCGCCTCGTCGACATGGACCTCGACGGCGTGCAGACGGAAGTCATCTACAGCGAGCTGAGCTTCTTCCGCTACTGGGGCGACCTCGAGGAGAGCCAGCACGACACGACGATCGCGTTCAACGAGGTACTGCGCGACTTCGCGTCGCCGGATCCGGCGCGCCTGGTGGTGTCGTACCAGATCCCGATCCAGGACATCGACGGCGCGATCGCCGAGGTGAAGCGGGTCGCGAGCCTCGGCGCGAAGTCGCTGCAGCTACCGGTGTTCCCGCCCGAGCTCGGCCTTCCGGACTACTACCACGAGCGCTACGACCCGTTGCTCGCGCTCATCCAGGAGACCGGCCTGCCGATCTGCTGCCACATCGGGCTGAACACGGGCCTCGACGACCTCGTGCAGCGCGACCCGACTCCGGGCAGCGCCATCATGGTGCCGATGGCGATGCTGAGCACCGGTGAGGCGCTCGGGATGTGGATCATGGGCGGGGTGCTCGAGCGCTTCCCCGACCTCAAGCTCGTGTTCGTCGAGCCGGGCGTCGGTTGGATCGCGTGGTGGCTCAACCTGGTCGACGACATGGTGCTGCGCCAGGACTACGAGCTCCCCGATCTGAAGGAGCTCCCGAGCCACTACTTCCACAAGAACGTGTTCATCACGTTCATCGACGAGGCGGAAGCACTCTCGTTCGAGCCGTTCCGCAACCGGATCGGGGTCGAGAACATCATGTGGTCGAGCGACTACCCGCACCCGGTCTCGAGCTTTCCCAACTCGCGGACCGTCGCCGCCGAGTGCGTCGCCGCGCTCCCGGAGCGCGAGCGCGCGCTGATCACGTCGTGGAACGCCAAGCGGGTCTGGAACCTCTGACGCGGACGACGTGCAAGCGGAGCGCGGTCCTCGCCCTCGAGTGACCCGTTCACGTCGGATCGACGTTCGGCATGTTCGGTAGGGCTCGGTGCGGGAGCTGGTTCTTGCGCACCTCGAAGGGTCGGATCAGGACTTCGCGGTACACGCCGCCGAGGTGATACGGCTCGTCGTCGAGCCATCGCTGGACATGCGCCGCGCTCGGCGCCTCGAACACGTAGATCGATCCACAGATGCTGTCGTCGTCCTCCCGGCGCATGGGGCCGACGAATTGGATGGAGCGGTCGTCGGCAAGCACGTACTCCAGGTGCTGGGGCCGCAACGCGCTCCTCCGTGCGACGGAATGCTCCTCGTCGTCGAGCGCGACCACGATGTACAGCGGCATCATCGGGCGCTGAACGCGTCGCTGATCGCGACCAGCGAGGACTCGAGGTCGGTGCCGGGCGGGTCGGGCAGCCGGACGGCCCCGGGGTCGCGTGACGGGAGGAGGATGGTGGCGGTGCCGGGCGTGGTGACGGTCCCGCGCTGGTTGGTCGCCTGCAGCTGGAGGTCGACCGCGGGGCGGTCGCCGTCGGCGAGGTACTTGCGGGTGACGGTGCCGGTGAGGTGGTGGACGTCACCGACGTAGTTGAACCCGCGGAACGAGCACTCGAGCTTCCAGAGCCAGGCGTCGTCTCCCATCCAGTCGGTGCAGAGGTGGATCAGCCAGGTCTCGCGCATGCGGCCGTAGTCGTACGTAGTCGGGTTCCCGGCGTTGCGGGCCCACGCGGGATCCCAGTGCACCCGTTGCATCACGTCGGGAACGCCCTGGTCGTCACGATGGAAGAACCGCGGGATCCGGCGCCGGTTCGCGACCCCGAGTCCGAGCGGCTTGACGTCGTAGAGGCCCATGCCCATGCCGACGTGCCAACACACCATGTCGGTGACCAGCATCGGGCCCTTCACCATCGGGCCCACCGGGTCACCCTCGTCGACGTCTTCCCAGAACCGCGGCTCGGTGCCCCGCCGGCGTGTACGACGGCGTACTCGGCGTCGAGCTCCGCGATCTGCTCCTCGGTCCAATGCGCGGGTTCGATGGCGTCGTACTTCTTCTTCTCTCTCGCCTTCTTGCGCTCGGTGCGGATCATCAACCGGTACTGCCCCGACAACACCGTGCCGTCGTCGTCGCGGAACACGTTCGCCGACCACTCGTGCACCGCCCGCCCCGCGAACTCCGACGACTTGTCGAGCACCGCCACCATCGCATTGCGTCGCCACACCCGACGGTCGGGCCGCAACGGCGCCCACCACTCCCGCGCCGACGCGGAGTAGAACGCGTGCACCCCCCGCAACGGATCACCCTTCATCAGGTCGCGCTGGTCGTCGGGGACCGCGGTGACCTCGTCCTCGCCGATCAGGCTGTCGCCTCCCACCAGCGGAGGAGGCGCCAACGGACCACCCCACACGCTCGCAGCCGCGTAGTCGGGATCAACCCACAACGGGTTGTCGTCGCCGTAGCTCTCCGCCACGATCCGGAACGCATCCGTGTTCGGCCGCAGATAGTGCGGACGCACGCGTCCACGGCTCCGCCACCCCCACCCGAGCCCGCAACCGGGCCACACCCTCGTCGGTGATCGTCGGTTCTGCCACCGCGTCAGCCCTCCTGCTTCCGGAAGTACGGGATCACGGTCTCGCCCCACTGGCGGATCGTCTCCATGCACGCCTCGTGCGGGACAGTCCCCATCTGCATCAGGCACATGATCTCGTCGGCACCGGCGTCGACGAGTCGTTGCGTGTACTCGATCGCATCGTTGGCGTCGCCGTAGGCCTGGTCGAGCTTGTAGTTCTGCGTCATCTCCGGGCCGATCGGGATCTCCGCCTCGTGGAGGTACGCCACGAACGCCTCCTCGGCCTGCGCCAGCGCGCCGGCGTTGTCGGCATCCTCCAGTTCGGCCTCCTGGGGCAGTGGTCCCCGGCCGTACCAGTGCGCGATGGATTCGGCGAAGAAGCGCTGACCGCGGAAGCCGACCCGCTGCGCGTCGACGCGATCGTCGAGCACGATGGTGGGGCAGAGCGCGGAGAACCAGTCGTTGGTCACGCTGGAGACGAACTTCTCGCCGGTGCGGGTGGCGATGGTGTCGTCGTAGATCTTGCGGTTCACCGCGACCTCGTCGGGTCCCGCGAACCCGAGCACGAGTGAGCCGACGCCCCACTCGCCCGCGAGCTTCACCGTGTCGTGCTTGGTGCACGCCATGGAGAGGGGAGGGTGCGGTCGCTGCGCCGGACGGGGGAGGATGGGATGCGGCTCGATGTCGAGCAGGCCGTGCCACTCGAACTCGTCGTGGTCCCACATGTGGCCGAGCATGCAGAGCGTCTCGTAGAGCTGCGGGTAGGTGTCGTCGGGGTCGACCCCCACGAGCGACATCTCCTGCAGCGAGGCACCGCGTCCGCCGCCCACGTCGAGCCGGCCGCCCGAGAGGGCATCGAGCATCGCCACCCGCTCGCCGACGCGGATCGGGTGGTTGTAGCCGAACGGCATGCACACCACGCCGTGCCCAATCCGGATCCGGCTCGTCTTCGCTGCGACCCACGTGAGGAAGATCTCGGGCGCGCTCATGTGTGCGTAGTACTTGAGCGAGTGGTGCTCGACTGCCCACACGCGATCGAAGCCGACCGCCTCGGCGTACACCGACTGCTCGACGCATTCCTGCAGCACGCGGTGCTCGCGCTCCGGGGTCGGATTGCTGAGTTGCGCCTCGAAGATCAGCGAGAACTTCATGCGGCTCCCGTCGCTGGAAGTAGGGTTCTCGGAAAACGTGAATGTAGTGCTCACCCCGGGTCCGCGCCGACAGGTTCTGGGTCGTCAGCCACGGTGGTACCGAAGAGGTGTTCGAGGCGCGGTTCGGAGAGATCCGCGCCGCGTCGCCAGGTGGGCGACGCCTTCACCGAACGGTGACGAGTCGTGTTCGCTCGCGTCAGCGCCCGAGCAGCTCGCCGACGTTGGGAACGAGGTCGACGAGCGCCTTGTCGTGGATGCAGACGCGCTGCATCGTGCGTGGTTCGAGGGCGGGGAAGTCGGGGCGCTCGTGCTGGATCGCGAGGTTGTCCCAGATCACGAGGTCGCCGACCGTCCAGTCCAGGACGAGGACGTTCTCGGGGCCGTAGAGCACCTCGAACAGCTCGGCGAGGAGCGCCTCGCTCGCGTCGTCGGCGAGGCCCACCACCCTGTCGGTCTGGAGCGCGTTCGCGTTGACCACCGGTACGTTTATCCGTGGATGGGGTGCGACCATCGGTCGCTCGACGATCGGTGAGCCCGGGGCGACGTCGCGTTCGCGCATGCGACGGTCGGTCGGCAGGGTGAAGTCGTACAGGTTCACGATCGAGTGCTGTTCGAGGCGCGCGCGCAGCGACGGAGACACGCGATCGAGGACGCCCGCCGCGTCTGCGAACAGGGTCGGCGCTCCGGTCTCGGGGACCTCCTGCGCGTGCAGCGAGATCGCGTGCACCGGATCGGGAGTGAACGCCAGGTCGGAGTGGAACCGGATCGCGCCCTCGCGCAGGATCCCGTTCGGATGCACGTTGGAGACGAACCCGTAGCCGTCCGGACTCTCGGGGGAGATGGGTCCGAAGTGCCGGCAGAGCCGGACCTGCTCCTCGCCCGACACGTCCTGCCCGCGGAACAGCAGGAGGTGCCGCCGATCGAACGCCTCCAGGAGCCGCTCGACGTCGCCGGCGAGAAGCGGTCGGTGCAGGTCGATGCCGCGCACCTCGATGCCGAGCGGACCCCGGAGGTCGCGCAGCTCCATGCTCAACCGCCGACCCCCGCGCCACGACGTCCTCGCCGAACGTCCGGTGAACCTGCTCTCCGGAACGAGAGGATCACGTTCTCCTCACCGGTAGTCTCGTTCGATGGCTCCCGACTCCGCTTCGGACATCTGGACGGTCATGAGCACGGCTCGGGCGATCCGCCGGTACGCCGACGCTCCCGTGGACGACGAGGTCGTCATGCGGTGCCTCGAAGCGGCCACCTGGGCCCCGTCGGGGGGCAACCAGCAACCGTGGCGGTTCGTCGTCCTCGAGTCGGCCGAACTGCGCTCGATCATCGCCGATGGCGGTCGACAGAGCTGGGAGATCATGAAGGGGTTCTACGGGATCGACGTGCCCGACGCCGACGACACGTCCCCCCGGTCGCGCACCCTGCGGACGATGTACGACTACATGACCAACGGTGCGACGGTTCCGGTGTGCGTCCTCTTCTGCGTGGAGCCCCAGCGGGGAGCCAGCGACCTGGAACAGGGTGCGTCGATCTACCCGGCGATGCAGAACTTCCTGCTCTCGGCGCGCGCCCAGGGGCTCGGCGCCGCGACCGCGCTGTGGCACCGGATGGTGGAGCCCGAACTGCGTGCCGCGCTCGGCATGCCCGAGCACTGGCACATCGCGGCCACCGTGACCGCCGGCTGGCCCGCGGGGCATCACGGTCCGCTCGATCGCCGATCGGTCGAGGACGTCGTCTCCGTCGACGCCTGGTAGCGCAACACCCTGCGCACGAGCAACCCTCAGCTCGGTCGGGCGAGGAGCTCCAGGAGGTTGTCGCGCATGATCTTCTTGATGTCGGCCTCGGGCAGCTTCTGGATGCTGTCGGCGAAGTCGCCCGGCATGATGTTGCCCTCGGGGTGCGGCCAGTCGGAGCCCATGAGCACGCGGTCGACGCCGATCATCTCGGTGAGGCCGACGACGTCTTCCTCGGGGAACGGCGAGATGTAGATGTGCTCCTTGAACACATCGGACGGGAGGTCCTGCATCGTCTGGCCGAACGCCTCGATGCGGCGCTCGAGCAACGAGCCCGCGTGGTCGACCATGTGCAGCGCATACTGCGTCCACGCGCAACCAAGCTCGATGCTGGCGATCTTCACGTTCGGGAAGCGGCCGAACAGGTTACCGAGCACGAGGGCGACCGTGAGCTCGAGGATGCCGCGGTCGGAGTTGAACGCGGCCGACAGCGACGCGTTGTAGCCGGGGTCGGTGAGGGACTGTCCCCACATCTGGTCGAAGGACTCGCTGTACCTCGTGGCGCCGCCGTAGCCGTGGTACGCCGCGAGCACCTTGCTCTCGTTCAGGAGCGACCAGAAGCGGTCCCAGGACGGGTCGGCGGGCGAGCGGCCGTTGGCGGGCCCGGGTCGGATCGACACCACCTTGATGCCCTTGTTCAACAGGAACTCGAGCTCGTCGGCGGCGAGGTCGGGGTCGAGCATCGGGATGTACGGCGGCGCGTAGAGCCGGTCCTTGTACGCGTAGCCCCAGTCCTCCTCGAGCCAGAGGTTGAACGCGTGGAAGACCTTGTAGGCCATCGGCACGTTGTCGTGCATGAGGCCCTCGACGCAGTCGCCGAGCGTGGGGAAGAGGATGCACCGCTCGACGTTCTGCTCGTCGAGCATGTCCATGCGGGCGTGGTTCACCCGGTACCCGTCGGGCAGCTGCTCGAGCTGGCCGTACGCCTTCTGCATGTCGTTGAGCGGGATGCCCGTGACCCCGTGGCTGCGCTCCTGCAGCTCCTTGAGGCGCGCGTGGAACGCTCCGGGCGTCGCGATCGGGTTGAACGTGGGGTTGGGCACGCTGGTGTTGGCGAGGCCGATCATCGTCGAGCCGAACACCATGTACCGGCGCTTGCCCTCGGTGACCCAGCGGACGTAGCGCTTCACGTCCTGGTCGCCGTGGCGGATGAACGCGTCCTCGGCCTCGTAGTAGTGGTTGTCGGCGTCGACGTACATGTAGTCGGCCATGGGTCCTCCAACGGCGGAAACGGCGCTCTCGCTCAGCGAGCAGGATCTTACTGTGTCACCCGGGATCGCGCAGGAAGACGGCCAGTGACTCGGCGATGTGGCCGACGGCGTCGCTGCTCAGGCCCTGGTGCGACGGCAGCGTGAGGCCCGCGGTCCATCACCCGGTCGGCCTCGGGCAGGCCGCCGGCGGGCGCGCGGTGCGCGATGCCGGCGAAGCCGGGCTGGCGGAGGATGTTGCCGGTCCAGACCATGCGCGACGGGATGCCGCGCTCGAGGAGGAACTCCTGCATCGCGGTGCGGTCGATGCCGTCGCGGAGCAGGAACGGGAACCGCATCCAGGTCGTGTCGACCTCGGGCGTGGTGCGCACGCGCACGACGCGGTCCTCGTGCTGCGCGAGCACCTCGTCGAGGCGGGCGAAGGTCTGCTGACGCCGCTGGTTGAACTCGGCGAGGCGGTCCATCTGCACGTTGCCGTACGCCGCGCCGATCTCCGACGGCTCGAAGTTGTAGCCCGTGTCCTCGAAGAGGAACACCAGGTCGTACGGCGTGCCGTCGGCCAGAGTGCCGAAGCGGTCGTCGTCACCCTGTTTGCTGCCGAAGAGGTATCGCTCCGAGTGCCGGCCCCAGCGACGTCGCACGAGCGTCTGGTCGAACCACTCGGGGTCGTCGACCGCGATCATGCCGCCGTTGCTCGCGGCGGTGATCGAGTGGCCGCGGGCGAAGCTCGTCACCGAGATGTCGGAGCGCGTGCCGGTGCGCGTGCCGCGCAGGTACGAGTCGAGGACGTCGCAGCTGTCCTCGACGACGAGGAGCCCGTGGCGGTCGGCGATGGCGCGGATGGCGTCCCAGTCGGGGCAGTTGCCGACGAGGTTCGGGCGTGAGGATCGCCTTGGTGCGCGGGCCGATCATCTCCTCGATCTTCGTGACGTCGATCTGCAGCGTCTCGGCGTCGACGTCGACGAACGCGGGCACGATGCCGTTGCGCACGAGCGGCGCGATGTCGCTCGAGAAGGTCAGCGGCGACGTGATGACCTCGTCGCCGGGCTCGCAGCCCAGCAGGTCGACGGCGAGCCACAGGGCCGACGTGCCGCTGTTCACCATGACCGCGTGCTGCTTGGCCAGCAGCTCGGCGCCGCGGCGTTCGAACTCGGCGACCTCGGGGCCGATGGCGAGGCGACCGGAGTGCTGCAGCACGCGGACGACGGCGTCGATCTCGCGCTGGTCGTGCACGGGCCCGGCCTCGGTGATCGTCGGGGTAGCGCGTGCTGTCGTTCACGTCGTCTCCTCGGCGAGGAGGTGGTCGAGCAGACCCTCGTCGAGGTACTCGGGAACTCGAACCGGCCGACCGGCGTCGCCACCGGACCCGGGTAGCCGAGCGCGCCTGGACGTCGGGCGACCGGTAGTACGCGGCGAGGACGAGGAGCACCAGCGCGCGGTACGAGGGCGGGTCGGTGCGACGGAGGTCGTCGATCGTCGCCTGCGGATCGCCGATCTCGCGGCGAGCGCGCGACGGAGGTCGTCGGCGAGGTCGGGCCGGGCGCGCAGCACCGCGTCGAGCAGGTCGTCTGCACGCCGACGTCACTGGCCGCGGGCATGCGCTGGTCGGCGGGGACGAGCGCGTCGGCGAGGTCGCGCAGGCGCTCACGTTCGCTCGCGGTGACCGCGAGCAGACGGCGCCGGGGCCGGATCCGGACGAGCGGTCGCTGCGGCGGGTTCGGACAGTGCGAACGAGCGGGCCGGTTCCGGAACCGGCACGTCGGCCGTTGTGCCAGCAGGTGCTCGACGGCGCGAAGCGCGAGCGCGCAGATCGTGCTCGTCGGGTTGGCGGCAGCCGACGGTGACGAAGACGCTCCCGTCGATGATCGCGAGGTTGCCGCACGTCGTGCGCGACGCCCCACGGATCGACCACCGACGACTCGCGGTCGTCGCCCATGCGGGCGGTGCCGAGCAGGTGGCTGTTCGTGCGCATCGCGACGCGAGTCGACGGTGTGCGCACCGGCCTCGACGAGGGACGCGCGTGGCGCGCTCGATGCTCCACGGCGATGGCGCGGCGCGCGTCGTCGCTGAAGCGGTAGTGCACCTCGGGCGCGGGGATGCCCGAGCTGTCGACCAGCGAGGCCGAGAGCTCGACGCGGTTGTCGAGGTCGGGCAGGTCCTCGCAGAGCACGACCCACCGCGCGCCCCGACCGAAGCGCGACCGCGTGGTCGCGCGTGGTGGTCGGCGCCGAGCACCGGACGGCCGCGGAGGCCGAACGCGGCCGCGAACGGTCCACCGGTGGGCGCGAGGCTCCACTTCGTCCCGCCCACGAACCCGCGGCTCGGGATCGGTGCCGCCGAACTCGAGCGACTGGATCTGCCCGCCGAAGTGGCCGCGGTAGCTCTCGCAGGTCGTCGTCGAAGTAGCCGTCGACCATCACCCCGGGATGCACCATCAGCCGCCGCCCGACCAGCCCGATGAGTTGCCGAGTCCGTCGGGTGCGCCCGCGTGCGCCGACAGCAGCAGCAGGCGCGCGGTGCCCATGCCGTTCGCCGCGCACAGCACGACGTCGGCGGCCTGGAAGTGCTCGCGCCCGTCGCGCATCGAGCCAGGTGGCGCCGCGCGCGCGCCCGTCCGTCGACCTCGATCGCGCGCACGCGGGCGCCGGTGACGAGGCGCGCGCCGGCGCGCGATGCGCGCGCGGCCAGTGGGTGACGTCGGTGGACCCCTTGGCGCCCTCGTTGCACCCCGAACCGCACGACCCCCGTTGCACGCACGCGTGGCGCCCGTCGTGGTCGGCGGAGAGGATCGCGTTGTACTCCGGCCACCAGTGCCAGCCGAGACGAGCGTGCGCCCGCGCCAGCGCGAGCCCGGCGTGCCCGATCGGCAGCGGCGGCAGCGGTGGATCAGCGCCGGGCGGGTACGCCGGGTTGCCGCCGAGTCCGGAGACACCGAACTGCCGGTCGGTCTCCTCGTAGTGCGGCTGCAGCTCCGTCGTACGAGAGCGGCCAGTCGTCGCCGACGCCGTGCTCGGTGCGCGGTGCGGAAGTCCGACGGCAGGAGCCGGGGCCACACCGCGCTGTAGAGCACGGTGCCACCACCGACGCCGTTGAAGTTGCCGAGCTCCATGTCGGAGTCGCTCGAAGTCGATCGGGTAGTCGGCCGACTCCGCCGCGCACGTTCGGTGACGACGACCACTGCTTGCGCGGCCTGCAGCTCCCAGTCGGGTCCGGCTCCCGGGATAGCGCGCCGGGTCCTGCCACTCGCCCTGTTCGAGGCACACCACCCGCATCCCCGCGCGCGCGAGCCGGAGCGCGGCGACGCCGCCCGACGCGCCGGCGCCGACGATCAGGACGTCGGCGTGGTCAGCCACTCCCGAAGCGGGCCGCGAGCTGCTCGGCGAGGTCCTGCTTCTTGATCTTGCCCGACGGGAGGAACGGGAGGTCCGCCTTTGCGCACACCCAGAGGTGCTTCGGCACCTTGTACGCGGACAGGTCCTGCTTCAGGCGCGCGCGGCAGCTCGTCGCCGTCGAGCTCGGCGTCGCCGCGCGGCACCACGGCGCCGACCACCAGCTGGCCGCCGCCGTCGGCGGGGATGCCGGTGACGTACGCCTCGAGGATCTCGGGATACGCCATGAGCGCGGCCTCGACCTCGGCCGGCGCCACGTTGGCGCCGCCGGGGGTCTTGATCATCTCGCCGAGACGACCGGTGAAGTAGAACCAGCCGTCAGCGTCGAAGTGCCCGGCGTCGCCGGTGCGGTACCAGCCGTCGGGCTCGAACACGTCTTCGCGCTCGCGTCGGTGCAGTCCCAACATGAGCGAGTAGCCCCGGGCCCAGAGCTCGCCGTCGACGCCGAGCGCCACCTCGTCGAGGGTGTCGGGATCGACCACCTTGTGCGAGATCCCCGGGAGCGTCTTCCCGAACGCGCCCCGGCGAGATTCGGGGAGCGGGTCGTACTGGTCCCACGACGTGTGGACGCTGCACATCTCGGTCATGCCCAGTGATGTGGAGCTCACTTCCGGCGGTCGGTGCTCGGGCGGTACGAGGTCGGCCATGCTGGTGCGCACCACGGTGGCGACGCGCTCCTCGGTGTACGACGGGTGCTCCCGCAGGGTCTTTCCCTGCTGCGGCCAGCCGGTGACGATCGTGGCCCGCTCCTGCTCGATGAGGTCGAGTGCCGCGCCCGCGTCGAACGAGCTCTGGGTGACGAGCGTGGCCCCCACGTGCAGCACCTGGAAGTAGCCGGTGATGAGGCCGCCGACCCAGAAGCCCGGCATCGACGAGAACATCACGTCGTCGCGCTCGATCGGGTAGCCCACCAGCACGTTGCACGAGTGGCGCACGACGGCGCCCTGCGAGTGGATCGCGCCCTTCGGATCGGCGGTGCTGCCCGAGCTGTAGATGATCACCACCGGGTCGGCGGGCACGACGCACTCCTCGACGCGCGCGAGGAACTCGTCGTCGATGCAGGCGCGCTCGCCGGCGGCGACGATGTCGGCTTCGTCGCCGCGTGACCAGGAGCGGTCGGACGGACCCCACACGTGGATGGCGCGGAGGAACGGTGCATCGGGGACGAACAGCCGCTGGTCGGCGCGCTGGCCCGCGAGCCCCGGCAGCGCGGCTTCGAGCCGTTCCAGGTAGTCGTTGTTCAGGAAGGACGGGTGCGCGAGCAGGTGCGTCACGTCGGCGTGGCGCAGAAGCCAGCCGAGCTCGCGCGTCTGCGAGAACGTGTTCACCGGTGCGAACACTGCGCCGACCCGCGCCACGCCGAGCACGGCGACGAGGAAGTCTGAGCTGTTCGGGATCAGGATGGCCACGCGCGAGCCCTTGCCGACGCCCTCGGCCAGCAACCCCTTGGCCAGCGCGGCGGACCTGGCGTCGACGTCGCGGTACGTCAGTCGCTCGCCGTTGGCGACGAGGTAGGTGCGGTCGCCGAACCGGTCTGCCGCGTGCTTCACCAGCTCGGGCACGGTCGGGGTGAAGTCGGGGAACGCCATCGTTCAGACAGCCCGGTCGGTGAGCTTGAACACCGGCAGCTGGCGGCCGTCGAACAGTGGCTCCCACGCGATCGCGACGCGCATTCCCGCCGCCACCTCCTCGGGTCGGCACCCCACCACGTTGCTCATCATGCGCACTCCAGCGTCGAGATCGACCAGCACCACCACGTAGGGACCGTCGTCGGCGTCGCGCCCGGGCCCCGGCCTCGAGTGCACGCTCGCCGCGTACACGGTGCCTCCGCCGGCGTCGTCGCGCCACTCGACCGCGCTGCCGAAGCACGTGGGGCAGGTCGTGCGCGGGTACCAGATGGCCCGGTCGCACTCCGTGCACCACGGCAGGACGAAGCGCTCCTCCCGCGTCGCGTCCCAGAACGGTTGCGCTTCGTCGGACGCGCGAGGTTCCTGACGCGCGGTCACAGGGTCGCCTCCGTCCCGAGCACGACGGTCGCCGTCGCCGACAGCACCCCGCCACATCCGTGGGCGACCGCGATCTCGGCCCCCTCGACCTGACGTTCGCCGGCGTCCGCACGCAACTGCCGCGCCGCCTCGACGAGCAGGAAGATGCCGTACTGACCGGGGTGCGTGTACGAGAGGCCTCCGCCGTTCGTGTTCGTCGGCAGCGACCCGCCCGGCCCGAGCTTGCCGTCCTCCACGAACGCGCCGCCTTCGCCCTTGCCGCAGAAGCCGAGGTCCTCGAGGTGGAGCAGCGCGGTGATGGTGAACGAGTCGTAGGCCTCGAGCACGTCGACGTCGGCGGTCGTGACGCCGGCGTGCGCGAAGGCGGCCGGGCCGGAGCGCGCTCCCGGCGTCACCGTGAGATCGGGCATCTGCGAGATGACCCAGTGGTCGGTCGCGGTGGCGGCGCCGAGCACGTACACGGGCGGCTGTCGGAGGTCCCGCGCGCGCTCGGCCGACGTGAGCACGTAGGCACCGGCACCGTCGGTTCGCAGGCAGCAGTCGAGCTGGTGCAGCGGCGACGCCACGACCGGCGACGCGAGGACGTCGTCGACCGTGATCGGATCCTGGTACCGCGCACGCGGGTTCATGGCGGCCCACCGTCGGGTGTCGACCGCGATCTGCGCCAGCTGCTCGGCGGTGGTGCCGAACTGCGTCATGTGCCGGTCGGCTGCGAGCGCGTACGACGTCATCGGCACCATGGATCCGTACGGCGCCTCCCACTCGGCGGCGACGTCCGGGCCCATCGGTCCGAACGACGCCGGCGAGGCGCCGAGGCGACGATCGAGTCTGGGCGTCGACGCGTAGACACCGACGACGACCTCGCACAGGCCGGCCGCGATGGCGGCGGCCGCGTGCTCGACATGCAGCTCGAACCCCGAGCCGCCGACGAAGGTGCCGTCGACGAACTTCGGACGGACGTCGAGGTACTCGGCGATGCCGGTGGCGATGCCCGAGCAGCAGATGCCGTCGACGTCGGCGAGCGTGAGGCCGGCGTCGTCGAGTGCCTCGCGGATCATCGCCGCTTCGAGCACCCGGCCCCGGGTGTCGAGCTCACCGGTCGGTGACGCGGCGTCGGCCACGCCGACGATCGCCGCCTCCCCTCGTAGTGATCGTCCCATCGGCCTCGCGCGTCTCCTGTGCAAGAATGGCGTTCTCACCGAGCGCCGCCCTCAGTTGCGGGGGAGTGTATCGACCCTTCCGGCACGACGGCTCGGGACGAAGCCACCTACGTTTGGGGTCGATGGACGACCAACGCCTGCCCGTCGATGCGACCACGCCGGTCGAACGCTGCGTGAGCCTCACCGAGCAGTGGGTGGAGGAGCACGTCCCGGTGGCATGGCGCGAGGCGGCGGCCCGCGGTGGCAACGCCGCCATCCGGGAGGTGCGCGGTCGGGCCGAGTACGAGGCCTGGTATCCGGTGTTCGGCGCGTCGGGCCTGGTCATGCCGACCTGGGCGCCCGAGTACGGCGGCCTCGGGGTCACCCCCGAGACCGCGAGCGCGATGCGTGCGGTGCTCGCGCCGTTCAACCTGCGCGCGCTCAACCCGCTCGGGCTCAACAACACCGCGGCGGCGCTGTTCGCACACGGCACCGAGGAGCAGAAGCGGCGCTTCCTCGGGCCGATCCTGCGCAACGAGGAGAAGTGGTGCCAGCTCTTCAGCGAACCCGGCGCCGGCTCCGACCTCGCATCGCTGGCGACGCGCGCGGTGCTCGACGGCGACGAGTGGATCGTCCACGGGCAGAAGGTGTGGACCACCTGGGGTTCCGACGCCGACTTCGCCATCCTGCTCGCGCGCACCGACCCGAGCCTGGCGAAGAACAAGGGCATCACCTACTTCCTGATCGACATGCACCAGCCCGGCGTCGACGTGCGGCCGCTGCGGCACATCAGTGGTGAGGTCGAGTTCAACGAGGTGTTCCTCGACCAGGCGCGCGTGCCCGAGTTCCAACGCCTCGGCGACGTGAACGACGGTTGGCGGGTCGCCAACGCCACGCTGTCGAGCGAGCGTCAGATGGTCGCCGGTGCTGGCTCGGGTGGGAGCGGTCGGGTCGGTGGTTCCGGCGTCACCCGCCTGATCGACCTCGCTCGCGCCCGCGGCATCGCCGACGACCCGCACGTTCGCCAGCGTCTCGCCGCCCTCTGGAGCGAGGAGCGCATCCGCGCGTGGACGAACCAGCGAGTCGCCTCCAACCTCGCGGCCGGTCAGACCCCGGGCCCCGCGGCCTCGATCGGCAAGGTGCACCAAGCGGGGCTGAACCAGCGGGTGCAGTTGGCCGCGGTCGACCTGCTCGGCCTCGACGCGCTCGGGTGGGACGTCGACGGCGCCGTGCCCGAGGACAGCGACGGCGTACTACGAGTCGTTGCCGTTCGAGGTGAGCGGCATGCTGCGCAGTCGCGCCAACACCATCGAGGGTGGCACCACTGAGATCAACAAGAACGTGCTCGGCGAGCGCGTCCTCGGCTTGCCGCGCGAACCAGATCAGTGGCTGAAGAAGCCCTGGAGCGAGATCCCCCGCTCCTGACCCTCTTCTCCGTTCCTGCGTCGAACCCGCGGCACACAACCGCATGTTCGACGCATGTTGAGTCTGGGGGGTCAGTGGCCGGCGGTGCCCAGGCTGAGCAGGTCCTGCAGGTTGGCGCCCATGACGCGCTCGACAACCGGTTCGGGGAGTCCGGCGAGCTCGTCGACGAACTCGAGCGGGTCGCCGAGGCCCTCGGGATGCGGGAAGTCGGAGCCGAACAGCACGCGCTCGGCGCCCAGCGCATCGACGAGATAGCTCATGTCGTCCTCGTGGAACGGGTTGATCCACACGTGGCGCCGTAGCGTGTCGCTGGGGTGCTCGTCGAAGCGGCCCGGCATCTTCTTGTACACGCGGTCGAAGCAGTCGAGCAGGCGCGGCACCCAGGCGCCGCCATTCTCGACGACGCCCACCCGCAGCTGCGGGAACCGCTCGAAGACGCCGTGACCGACGAACGCGGCGAGGGTGTCGAAGATGTGGCGGCTCTCCTCGTAGAGGAACGAGCGGAACACCGTCTGGTTGAAGCCCTGGAACTCGTCGCGGCCCGGTTCCCAATCGGCCGCGTAGCGGTCGTAGCCGGAGTCGGCGTTGTGCATCATCACCGAGATGCCGGAGCTCTCGCACAGCTCCCAGAAGGGGTCGAAGTGGGGGAGCGCGGGTGACATCGAGGAACCGTCGGGCTGCGGGACGGGCGCGGGTCGGATGAGCACGGTCTTGGCGCCTCGGTCGAGGCACCACTCGAGCTCCTCGACGGCCTTGCCGATGTCGGGCAGCGTGACCACCGGCGTCGGGATGATGCGGCCTTCGTAGTCGAAGGTCCAGTCCTCGAGCAGCCACTGGTTGTACGCGTGCACGACCGCGTGGGTGAGCTCGAGGTCGGCCTTCATGTGCTCCTCGAGCAGACCGGCGGTCGTCGGGAACAGCACGCACCCGTCGATGCCCTGCTCGTCCATCAACGCGAGCCTCAGGTCGGGACGGCGGAACTCGTCGGGGCAGCGGATCGGAGCGGCGAGGTCGCGCAGGCTCTTCCCCTCCGGGTTGTTGCCGCGGAAGTACTCGGTCCACGCGCCCGGCGTCGGGATCACGACGTAGGTGGGGTTCGGGATCGTCTCGCTGACCTTGCCGAGGATCTCGAGCTTCTCGCGCCCGTTCACGTCGACGAACCGGATCGCCCCTCGAAGCGCTTCGGCAGGTGGCGGGTGTACGAGTCGACCGCCTCGTACATGTGGTTGTCGGCGTCCCAGACGGCGTAGTCGAGCTTCGTACCCATTGGTGCCCCCGGATCTTGTGACAGTCGACTGTCAGGAACGGTAGCATCGGCATATGGTGCAGACCACCGCTGCGCCGACCCCTCGGGCGGTCAGCGCCGCCCGGGTGCGGGAGGCCCTGATCGACGCCGCGCTGGAGCTCTTCGCCCGCGACGGCTTCGACGCCAGCCACGCCGACCGCGTGGCCGAGCGGGCCGGGGTGTCGCCGCGCACCTTCTTCCGGTACTTCCCCACGAAGGAGTCGGTGGTCTTCCACCGCGACCACTGGTTCATGCGCTCGTTCGCCGCCGCGTACCTGGAGCAGCCGGTCGGACTGGGCGACTACGACGCGTTGCACACGACCTTCGTCGAGCAGGCCGCGGGATTCGGCGAGCTGCGGGCGCGCATCGAGACCTATCGCGCTGCGGTCGACTCGTCACCGGTGCTGCTCGGCCGTGAGCAGGAGCACCTGGTCGAGCACGCGCTCACCGTGAGCGAAGCGATCGCGCGTCGTCGCGGCACGTCCGGCGTCGACGACGCGAGCACGACGCTCGCGACCGTCGCCCTCGCGCTGTACCAGCGCGCGCTGCGACGCTGGCTCGACGCTCCTCCTTCGAGCGAGCTCGCCGACCTCATCGACGAGGAGTTCGCGCGCCTGCCCGCGCTCGTACGGTGATGCGAGCGTGACTCAAGCCACGCGCTTGCGCAGCTCCTGCTTCAGCACCTTGCCGTAGGAGTTGCGCGGCAGCACGTCGACCAGCTCGAGCTGCTCGGGGCACTTCTGCACCGCGAGTCCGAGGTTGCGACAGTGCTCGGCGAGCGCCTGGAGCGTCGGCCGGTCCACGCCAGGCGCCGGCACCACGAACGCGCACGCGCGCTCGCCGGTGCGCGGATCTGGTGCCGCAACGACCGCGACGTCGATGACCGCAGGATGGCTGTAGAGCGCGTCCTCGATCTCGAGCGCGGAGATGTTCTCGGCGTTGCGGATGATGATGTCCTTGATCCGCCCGGTGATGGTCACGTTGCCGTCGGCGTCGATGATCCCGAGGTCGCCAGTGCGGAACCACCCGTCGGCGTCGAACGCGGCCGCGTCGAGCGAGGCGTCGACGTAGCCGAGGAAGCACTGCGGTCCGCGCAGGCGCAGCTCGCCTTCCTCGCCCGGTGCGCACACGCGCTCGTCGTCGGTGACCGTGCGCACCTCGACCCCCGGTAGCGCGGGTCCGGTGGTGGTGTCGAGGATGTCGAGCGGCGCATCCGGCGGCCCGTACGTGGCGACCGGGAACTCGGTGAGTCCCCACGAGTTGGCGATGCCGCGCACGCCCAGGATCTCGCGCGCCATGCGGCTGATCTCGGGTGGCGTGGACGCGCCACCTCCCGTGAGCGTCCGCAGCTGCGGGAAGAGCGGGTTGTCTCCGTGACGGCGCTGGGCGTCGAAGTAGGCGAGGAAGAACGGCACCGCGCTGCCGAGCACGGTCACGCCGTGGGCGGCCATGCGTTCCGGCGACGTCGCCGGATCGAACGTGTCGAAGAGGACGAGCCGCATGCCGGTCATCAGCGACGCGGTGAGCATCAGCATCCCGCCGATGTGCGACACGGGGACGGCGACCGCGTTGACGTCGTCGCGGGTCGAACCGAGCCCCGCGATGGGTCCGGTGGCCCCGTGCATCACCGTCCGGTCGGTGTGGCGGACGCCCTTGGGGTCGGCGGTCGTGCCCGACGACGTGTAGATCCACCGCAGGATCGACCCGTCCGTCTCGGGCGGCGGGAGCGTCGACGGATCCGCCTGCGCAAGTCGGAGCCCGTTGCCGATCGACGACGGATCGGTGTCGAGGTCGGTGAGGATCACGTCGAAGCCCTGCTCCGCCGCGAGCGTGCGCGCGAGCTCGCCGTGTGCGAAGCCGCGCCAGTGCTCCGTGGTGATGAACACCTGGGTGCCGACCTGGTTCGTGATGAAGCCGACCTCACGCTCGCGCAGGATGGGGATGAGCGGGTTCTGGATCGCGCCGAGGCGCGCCAGCGCCACCATCACGACCATCGTCTCGAGGGTCGTCGGCAGCTGCCAGGAGACGATGGTGCCGGCCGCGATGCCGCGCGTCGCCAGCTCGGCGGCGACACCTTCGGCGGCGTCGCGAAGCTCGCGTCCGGTGAGCGAGCGACCGTGGTCGTCGGCGAGGAGCACGTGGTCGGCCCACTGGTCGGCGCCCTGCTCGACGAGCGTCCACACGGTGGCGGGGTACGGCGGGATCGCGTTCATGCGCGGACCGTAACATGGCTCTCCGGATTCGCGTCTGGCGCTCTCGCGTCATCGTCCGAAGGGAAGGGACAGCTCGCCGTGAAGAGCCGCCAGGATCTCGTCGGCCACACCGCTGCCCGCGTGTCGGCGCGCGCGGAGCGCTTCCGCGGCGCCGGCAAGTGGCGCACCGACCCGATCGACCTCGTGCGCGCCGCCGCCGACCGCGACCCGCAACGGGTGGCGGTCGCCGAACGCGGCCGCGTGCTCACCTACGCCGAGCTCGACGCCGCCGTCGACGGGGGAGTCGCGGCGTTGCGACGGGAGCGCGTCACCGCCGACGACGCGGTGTTCGTGCTGACCGCGAACGACGTCGTCTCGGTGGTGGCGATCCACGCAGTGGTGCGCCTCGGTGCGCTGGTGATGGTCGCGCCGGTCAGCGCCGGCGACGCCCAGGTGCGCGACATCGTCGCCGCCACCGAACCGTCGCTCGTGCTCGCGCCCGAATCGCTCCTCCCGGCTGCCGACGAAGGTACGGGTACCCGCTGGCTCCGCGCCGAGGCCATCGGCGACGCCGAGTCGGCGCGCGCCGATCCGGTGCCACCTCGGGCGCGCTCGGCGCACGATCCCGACGAACCGTCGGTCGTGATCTTCACGTCCGGCACGACGTCACGGCCGAAGGGCGTGGTCCACTCGCTCAACACCATGCTCGCGGCGACCCGCAATTTCGTCGGTCCGCCCGAGCTCACCGCGGCGGACAACATCTTCATGATCAGCCCGCTGGCGTCGGTCACCGGGATGCTGCAGGCCACCACCGTGGCGCCGTGGCTCGGGGCGCAGGTCACCGTCGAATCGCGCTTCGACGACGTCGGCACGTTCGACTTCCTCGTGGCGACGGGCGCGACCTTCTTCGGCGGACCCGATCTCCTGCTCGACCGCGTGCTGGACCAGGCCGAGGCGCGTGGCGTCACCGACGTGCCGATCACGTCGGTGTTCCTCGGCGGATCGATGCTCGATCCGCGCATCCTCGCCCGCGCCGAGCACGAGTTCGGGATCGTCGTGCTCCGCGCCTACGGCTCGTCCGAAGCTCCGGTCTCGACTGCGAGCGCACGGCGAGAGTCGGAAGCGGTGCGTCTCGGCGACGACGGTGCACCGCTCGGCGCCGTCGAGGTGCGCATCGGGTCGAAGGCCGATCCCGCCGAGTGCTGCCTCGGCGGGCCGCACCTGTTCCTCGGCTACGTCGACCGGGAGGACGACGCGAGCGCGTTCGACGGCGACTGGTTCCGCACCGGCGACCTCGCCGAGCTGCGCGACGGCCGCCTGAAGATCGTCGGCCGCATCAAGGACATCGTGATCCGCAACGGTCTGAACATCCCGATCAGCGAGGTCGACGGTGCCGTGGCCGCGCTGCCGGGCGTCGCGCAGTGCGCGGGCTACGGCGTCGACGATGCGGGGACGGGCGAACGCCTCGCGATGGCCGTGCGGCTGCGCGACGGCGCAACGCTCGAGTTCGACGCGATGGTCGACGGCCTGGTCGCGGCTGGGCTCGCCAAGTGGAAGATCCCCGAGGAGCTCGTCGTGTGGGACGAGCCCCTGCCCGAGACCGCGTCGGGCAAGGTGCAGCGCAACCAGCTCGAAGAGCGAGGCGAGGGTCGACCCCGCACCCTCGCGTCGCGTCTCCGCTGATCGCTTACCAGCGGATGACGAACTCGTCGGTGTCCTCGATCTCGCCGATGCGCTCGGCGATCATCTCCGCCGACAGGTCCGGTTCGGTGATGCCGGTGGTCATGCCGAGGAACAGGCGCGACACGTGCCCGCCGCCGACCGAGTACGCCTGACCGGTGATCTCGCACGACGAGTGGCAGAGGTACGCGACCAGCGGCGAGATGAGCTCCGGGACCATCTCGGGTCGATCTGCTCCGACGTCATGCGCGTGTGCGCGATCGGCGCGATCGCGTTGACGCGCACGTTGTTGCGCTCTCCCTCGATCGAGAGCACGCGCGTGAGGCCCATGAGCCCCGCCTTCGCGGCGCCGTAGTTCGACTGCCCGAAGTTGCCGAACATCCCCGAACCCGAGGTGGTGTTGACGATCCGTCCGTAGTTCTGCTCGCGCAGTCGCGGCCACGCGTGCCGCAGCACGTTGAACGCGCCCTTGAGGTGCACGTCGATGACCGGGTCGAGCAACTCGGGGGTGACGTTCTTGAACGCGGCGTCGCGGAGGATGCCGGCGTTGTTCACCACGACGTCGATCCGTCCGTAGTTGTCGACCGCGCACTGCACGATCGCCTCGCCGCCCTCGGGGGTGGCGACCGAGTCGCCGTTGGCCACCGCGTCACCGCCGGCGGCGCGGATCTCGGCGACGACCTGCTCGGCCGCGGTGGCAGAGCTGCCGGTGCCGTCGACGGCGCCGCCGAGGTCGTTGACCACGACGAGCGCGCCGCGACGTGCGAGCTCGAGCGCATGGCTGCGTCCGAGGCCGCCACCGGCACCGGTGACGATCGCGACCTGTCCGTCGAAGGAGAGAGGTTCCATGGCGCGGAGACTACGCATCCGGTGCCCGAGTTCGGATTTCCGCCACGCCTGTGCACCGATCCCGCCGTCACTACAGTGTCGTTCCGTCTGACGAGAACGACCCTGGCGCCCCAGGGAGAGGTGGCGGCACCGTGGCGAAGAAGACGGCGACGAAGACGGCAGCCAAGGCGCGGCGCGACGAAGGCGGCGCCCGTCGACGACGACGCCGGCCTGAGCGGCTGGCAGCAGCGGGCACTCGACCGCTCGCTCATCGAGGCGAAGCGCCGGGCGCTCACCAAGAGCAACGGGTTCGTGCGCGCCGCCATGGAGCTGCTCGAGGAGACCGGTGGCTTCGCCTTCACGGTGCAGGACGTCGTCGACCGGTCGAAGCTCTCGTTGCGCAGCTTCTACCAGACCTTCGCCAGCAAGGACGACCTGCTCCTCGCGCTGTTCGAGGAGTGCGTCGCCAGCGCAGCGGAGTGGCAGCGCGGACGGATGGCGAAGCACGACGACCCGATCGAGCAGATCGAGGTGTTCCTCACCAGCCTCTGGACCGGAAAGCTGAGCCCGAGGTGGTGCGCGCGCTCTCGGTCTACAACCTGACCCTGTCGGCCACTCGTCCGGGCGACCTCGCCCACGCGTTGGAGCCCCAGCTCGAGGTCCTGCTCGAGGCGGTCGAGCGCGGGATCGCGGCGGGGCAGGTGCGTGACGACATCGGGAGCCGGCGGCTCGCCGAGATCCTCCTGCACACCGGCAACGCTGCGGTGCACACGACGATCCTGCACACCGGCAGCGAGTCGCCCGCCGACGTCTGGGCGTTCTGCCTGGGCGGCATCCGCGCGCCGGGCTGACCAGACGCCGCTCCTTTCGGGCCACGCGGACGCGCCGCTAGGGTGCGCGCTCATGGAGCTGTGGGAGCTGGTGGCGCGCGAGAGCATCCGCGATCGGATCGCACGATGGAACAGCAACGGCGACGCCGGGCGCATGGCCGACATGGTCATGGTGCTGGCGCCCGACGTCGAGTTCCAGGCTGCGGAATCCGAGGTGCTGCACGGTCGTGATGCGGTGCTCGCGTTCCTCACCGGGGTGAAGCAGGACAAGGCCGACTCGGCTCAGCCCGCGCCGCCGGTTCGGACCGGCCGGTACCTCCCGCCCGGGAAGCGGCCGTCGATCCGCCACTTCACCAGCAACCCCCAGATCGAGTTCGAGTCCGAGACTCGTCGCGCGGGTGCGCACCTACTACCAGGTGCTTGTCGTCGTTCGGTCTCGACCACTGGGGCCGCTACCTCGACGAGTTCGGCGTGGTCGACGGCGAGTGGCTGATCACCAAGCGCACGGTCACCACCGAGGGCGTCGATCCCGACGGTTGGGCGGCCGTCCTCTCGTGAGCGCCGACACGCCTGAGCCGGTCGCGCCTCCCGCGATCGCGAGCACCACGCTCGGCGACCTGTTCGAGGAGATCGGCACGCGGGAGCCCGACACGCTCGCGTACGTCGACGGTGAGCAGCGCCTCACCTACGGCGAATGGCTCGACGGGTGCCGACTCGCTCGCGGCGGAGCTGCGGACGCGTGGCGTCGCTCCCGGCGATGTCGTCGCGTTCTGGCTGTCGTCGTGCATCGACTACGCGGTCGCCTACGCCGCGTGCACGCGTCTCGGTGCGGTCGCGACCGGCATCAACACCCGGCTCGGACCGGCCGAGATCGCCGCGATCCTGCATCGGTGCGAACCGGTCGCGCTGCTGCACGAGGGCGACACGTTCGCGGTTCCGCGCGACGCGCCGACCCCGAAGGTGCTGATGCCCCGCACCGAGGTCGCCGAGGCGTGGGCGGCCGGCACCGAGCTCACCGACCGTCCTCGTCGCGACCCCGGCGACCCGGTGTGCATCGTCTGGACCAGCGGCACCACCGGTCTGCCCAAGGGTGCGTGGTTCGACCACCGCGCGCTGGAGGCGTCGGCCCGGCTCAGCAACATCCTCAGCGCGTACCACGACGTGCGACTCATGCCGGTGCCGTTCCCGCACGCGGGCTACATGAACAAGCTCTGGGACCAGGTCGAGTTCGTCATCAACTCGGTGCTCACCGGCACGCCGTGGACGGTGGAGGCGATGCTCGACGCGATGGTGCGCGAGCGCGTCACCGTCGGCCAGGGCGTGCCGACGCAGTGGAGCAAGCTCGTCGACCTGCCGCAGCTCGCCGACGCCGACCTCTCGTCGCTGCGCCTCGCGTCCACCGGCTCGGCGCCGGTCACGCCCGAGCTGGCCGAGAAGATGCGCACGCGTCTCGGGTGCCCGATCGTGGTGCGGTACGCGTGCACCGAGTCGTCGTCGATCACCGGCACGCGCGTCGACGACCCGCCCGAGGTGCTGCTGCACACGGTCGGCCGCCCGCAGGAGGGGATCGAGCTCGTGCTCCGCGACGCGGCCGGCGATCCCGTGCCGCAGGGCGAGGTGGGTGTGGTCACGCTGCGCTCGCCGTGCAGCATGCGCGGCGTACTGGAACGACCCCGAGCGCACCGCCGACACGCTGTCACCCGACGGCTGGATCACCACCAGCGACCTCGGGGCGCTGCGTGCCGACGGCAACCTCGAGCTCAAGGGCCGCACCAGCGAGATGTACATCCGCGGTGGCTTCAACATCCATCCGCTCGAGGTGGAGCGCGTCGTGGCCGACCACCCGAAGGTGTCGCGGGTGGCGATCGTGGGCACGCCGGCGCCGACCATCGGCGAGATCGGCGTCGCGTTCGTCGAGCCGGTCGATCCCGCCGATCCGCCCACGCTGGACGAGCTGCGCGCGTTCGTGCGCGAGCAGCTGGCCGACTACAAGGCACCCGACCGGCTCGAGGTGGTCGCCGAGCTGCCGATGACGTCGATGCTCAAGATCGACAAGCGCGTGCTGCAGGATCGAGCTCGCTCAGGAGCGCTGAGCCAGCTCCTCGGCCGCGGCGTCGATGGCGTCGAGCGCGCGGAAGTGCGGGATCACCTGCTCGCCGAAGATGCGGATCGACTCCAGCATCTCGTCCTGCGTGAGCGTGCCCATCTGGATGAGGCACATCACGTTGTCGACGCCGGCGGCGCGCAGCCGCTCGACGTAGGCGATGGCGGTGTCGGCGTCGCCGAGCGCGTGGTCGGTGTTGTACAGCGGCGACGCCGCGGTCGGCGGCGCGTCGCCGCGGGCGATCGCGTCGCGTGCCTTGCGGAGGTACTCGGCCATGTACGCCGGCGTTGTCGACGTCGGCGGTGTCGCGTGTCGGTGCGACGCCGTTGGGCGCCGACCAGTGCGAGATCGCCTCGGCGAAGAAGCGCAGCGCGCGGCAGCCCTTGCGGAACGCCTCGTCGCGGTCGTCCATGAGGAACGTCGGGCACAGGGCGACGAACTCGTCGTTGATCATCCCGGGCGACACGACCGCGTCGGGATCGCGCGCGGCGCGCTCCTCGTCGAACATGCGGCGCATGTCGCCGATCACCTCGGGGCCACCGAAGCCGAGCACCATCGGCCCGACGCCGTACTGCGCGGCGCGCCGCACGGTCTCCGGGTTCGTGCACGCGAGGAACAGCGGCGGGTGGGGGAGCTGCACCGGCCGCGGCACCACCGTGTGCGGCGGGCGGCCGGGCGGGTGCTGGATCGTCAGCAGCTCGGAGTCCCACTGGATGGTGTCCTCGCGCCAGCAGTGCCCGATGAACCTGAGCGCCTCCTCGACCTGGGGCGTCGTGAGCTCGGGATCGACGCCGCACAGCGACAGCTCCTGCGCGGTGCCGCCGCGCGCGGCGCCGAGGTTCAGCCGGCCGTCGGAGATGATGTCGAGCATCGCGGCGCGCTCGGCGACCCGCACCGGGTGGTTGTACCCGAACGGCATGCACACCGCCGCGTGACCCACGCGGATGCGTGACGTCTTCGCCGCCACTGCGGTGAGGAAGATCTCCGGTGCGCTCATGTGCGAGTACTCGATGAGCGAGTGGTGCTCGACCGCCCAGACGCCGTCGAAGCCGACCTCCTCCGCGAAGCACCGCCTGCTCGACGCAGTTGCGGATCGCCTGGCGCTCCACGTCGGGCGTGCCGTACTCCACCTGGGCCTCGAAGATCATCGAGAACTTCATCCGCGGAACGTACCCCTGACGCCCCTGGTACCGCACCTGCGTGCGCGCCGCGGATTGCGCCGTCTCCGGAAGCGGAAGGTAGGTTCTCGCCGATGACCGGGCATCCCTACCACGACGTCGCGATCACCGGGATCTTCAACACCGAGCAGGCACGCGTGCTCGAGGGCGAGGACTCGATGTCGATCTCGTTCAAGGGCGCGCTCGGTGCCCTCGCCGACGCGGGGCTGTCGGTCCGCGACGTCGACGGCGTCGTCGGCCAGTTCGCCAACGACTTCGTGTACCAGGCCCGCCTGGCTCCGGCGTGGACGTCGTCCTCGTGGCAGGGGATCCCGGCGGTCCTGCAGGCGGCGACGGCGATCGCGTCGGGCATGGCCACGACGGTGCTCGTGATCGGCGGCGCTGCAGGGGTCTACATCGACCGGGCGTCGACCGCGCCGTGGACGCGCCCGAGCAGCGAGTTCGTTGCGCCGTTCGGCATGTTCACCGCGGCGGAGTTCGCGCTCGTGGCGCGTCGCCACATGCACATGTACGGCACGAAGCCCGACGCGCTGGCGACGGTCGCCGCGGTGATCCGCAACAACGGGCACGTGAACCCGGAGGCGATCTACCACGGCCGCGGGCCGTTCACACCGCAGGACATCCTCGACAGCCGCATGGTCGCCGACCCGTTCCACCTCCTCGACTGCGCCACCGCGTCGGAAGGTGGATGCGGTCTCGTGCTGACCCGGGCCGACCTCGCCGCCGACGCGCCCGGCGCGTCCGTGTTCGTGCTCGGGGGGAACGGCGACAGCGGCGGACCCTCGTACAAGAACCCGCCGACGTGGGAGCTGGGCGGCAACCAGCGCGCCGACCTCGTGAACGGCACGGTCGGGCGGCGCGCCGCGGAGGACGCGTTCCGCACGTCGGGTCTGGGTCCCACCGACGTCGACGTGTGCGAGTTCTACGATCCCTTCTCGTTCGAGATCATCCGCCAGTTCGAGGCGTTCGGCTTCTGCGACGAGGGCGAAGGGGGCGACTTCGTGATGGGAGGCACCATCGAGCCCGGCGGGCAGTACCCCGTCACCACCGACGGCGGGGTGATGTCGTACAGCCACGCCGGCGCGTCGTGCCAGATGCTGCAGCGCGTCATCCGCGGGGTCGAGCAGCTGCGCGGCACGTGTGCGAGCACGCAGATCGACGGCGCCGAGGTCGCGATGTGTTCCAACGGAGGTTCGGGAGCGTTGTTCACCGACGTGATGTTGCTGGGAGTCGACCGGCCATGACGATCTTGCAGCCGCAGACGGGCAAGGTGCCCGTCCCGCACCCGGGAACCCTCACGCAGCCCTACTGGGACGGGTGCGCACGCGGCGAGCTGCTGTTCCAGCGGTGCGGCGACTGCGGGCACGCGACGCACACGCCCGCGTACCTGTGCAGCAACTGCACGTCGCAGGACCTCACCTGGGAGAAGAGCGCGGGCACCGGCGAGATCTACAGCTGGACCACGGTGTGGCGTCCGCAGATGCCGTCGTTCGAGGTGCCGTACGTCGCGATCATCGTCGACATGGCCGAGGGCTGGCAGATCCTCTCCAACCTCGTCGGGTGCGAGCACGACGCGGTGGAGATCGGCATGCGGGTCGAGGTCGAGTTCCACGAGATGGAAGGCGGCTTCACGCTGCCGTACTTCCGGCCCGTCGCTGGAGCCTGATCGTGCAGCAGGGGCTGGCGGCGCTGCGCGTCGTCGATCTCAGCACGGGGATCCCGGGCGGGTACTGCAGTCGGCTGCTCGCCGACGCCGGCGCCGACGTCGTGAAGGTCGAGCCGCCGGGCGGTGACCCGTGGCGCGCGTGGTCGGCCGGCGGTGCGACCGTCGACCCCGACGTCGGTGGCGCGCTCTTCCAGTTCCTGCACCACGGCATGCGCTCGGTCGTCGGTCGGCCGGGCGACGCCGAGGTCGAGGCGCTCGTCGCCGGGGCCGACGTCGTCATCGACAGCTTCCTCCCGTCCGAGTTCGACGTGCAGTCGTGGCTCGACGCGCACCCCGGACTCGTCGTGTGCTCGATCACGCCCTACGGCCGCACCGGGCCGTACGCCGAGCGTCCGACCACCGAGTTCATCGTGCAGGCGGAGTCGGGTGGGCTCGTCGGGCGCGGGTCGGTCCGCAGCGTGCCGTTCCAGGCCGGCGGCCGCACCAGCGAGTGGTTGGCGGGCACGTTCTCGGCCATGGCGGTCGCCGCGGCCGCTCGGCGCGCGCAGCGCGACCGGACGCGGCGACCACATCGACTTCTCGATCGCGGAGGTGATGACCATCGCCGCGAGCAGCTACGCCGACTACATGCGCGCGCTCGTCGGCAGCCCGCCGATCGTCGGCGCGCGGCGCACGATCGAGACGCCGTCGGTCGAGCCGACGCTCGACGGCTACGTCGGCTTCTGCACCAACAGCCGCCAGCAGTTCCACAGCTTCCTCCTGCTCATCGACCGCCCCGATCTCATCGACGGCGATCCGTGGAGCAACCAGATGGACCGCCAGAAGGGCTGGGACGAGTGGAACGACATCGTCCACGCGTGGACGCCGCACCACACGACCGCCGAGATCGTGCGCCTGGCCAGCGAGCTGCGCATCCCCGTCGCGCCGGTGCACAGCGGCGAGAACATCCTCGAGTGCGACCACTTCGTCGCCCGCAACGTGTTCGTCGACGACGCCACGAAGACGTTCAAGATGCCGCGTCGCCCGTGGCGCATGGACGACGAGGACCCGCCGCTGCCGCGCCCGGCGCCGCGCCTCGGCGAGCACACCGGCGCGATCGAACCGCACACGCGGCGCCGCCAGCGACGTCGATCGGTCCCGACGAGCTGCCGCTGGCCGGGGTGCGGGTGCTCGACCTCACCGCGTGGTGGGCCGGTCCGATCGCCGCCGGCGCGCTCGCCGCGCTCGGCGCCGACGTGATCCACGTCGAGTCGATCAGCCGCATCGACGGCATGCGCGCCACCGGCGCGGGCACGGGCATGGACGGCGCGTGGTGGGAGCGCAGCGCGCACTACCTGTGCTCCAACACGAACAAGCGCGACCTCACCCTCGACCTCGGCACCGACGACGGGCTGGCGATGCTGCGCCGCCTGATCGGCGAGAGCGACGCGGTGCTCGAGAACTTCTCGCCGCGGGTGCTCGGCAACTTCGGGCTCGACTGGGAGCAGATCCAGGCGATCAACCCGCGCTGCCTCCTCGTGCGCATGCCCGCGTTCGGCCTGTCGGGACCGTGGCGCGACAACGTCGGCTTCGCGCAGACGATGGAACAGGTCACCGGCATGGCGTGGATCACCGGCCACGTCGACGACCAGCCGCGGATCCAGCAGGGCCCGAGCGACCCGAACGCAGGGATGCACGCCGCCTTCGCGCTGCATCGTCGGTCTCGCCGAGCGCGAAGCGACCGGGCGCGGCAGCCTGCTCGAGGTGACGATGGTCGAAGGCGCGCTCAACGCCGCCTGCGAGCTGGTGCTGGAGAAGACCGCCTACGGCAACCTGCTCGAACGCGACGGGAACCGCAGCCCGAACGTCGCGCCGCAAGGGCTCTACCGCGGACGCGAAGACGAGACGTGGCTCGCCATCTCGGTCGCGACCGACGAGCAGTGGGAGGCGCTGGTCGACGTGCTCGGACGTCCCGCGTGGGCGACCGCGCCCGACCTCGCGACCTACGCCGGCCGGCGCGCCCGCCACGACGAGCTCGACGCGCACCTGGGCGAGTGGGCCGCGACGCAGGACGTCGGTCGAGGCCGCGGAGCTGCTGATCGCTCACGGCGTGCCCGCCGCGCGCGGGCGCGATCCGCGCCTGATGGTCGAGCACCCGCAGCTCCAGGCCCGGGGCTTCTACGAGGACATCGACCACCCGGTGGTCGGGCACCAGGCGACGCCGACGTGGCCGTTCCGGTTCGCGTCGGTCGACCGCTGGCTGCGCACGCCCGCACCGACACTCGGTCAGCACAACCACGAGATCCTGGTCGACGACCTCGGCGTCGACGAGACGACCTACGAGTCGCTCGTCGAACAGCAGATCATCGGCGACCGCCCCTTGGGGGTCTGAGCGCGAGGCGTCAGTCGACCGCGTTCTGGGGGACGGTCAACGGCAGGTCGAGCGAGCTGACGAGGCCGGGCGGCGCGGCCACGACTGCGTGCACCGCGTTCACGACGCGCATCGCGGTCGACGTCATCCCCGCGGCGGTGGTGGCCGACCCGTCACCGAGGGCCATCTCGCACGTGATGTCGGGATCGCCCTTGATCTCGACCCGGTAGACGCCGTCGCGGTGCGCGGTCTGCCACTGGGGTCCGAGATCGGGTGCCATGCGGTTCACGTGCTCGATCACGATCGCGTCGCGGCCGTGCACCACGCCGATGGTCTGGATCATCATCGCGCCGCAGGTGCCGGCCTCGATCACGCCGGACGCGACCTCGAGCCTCCGCTCGGTGGGCACGCGCTCGTAGACCTCGCGGAACTCTTCGACCTCCACGCCCAGCGCGTCGCCGATCATGTGGATCGACGGGCCCCACGCTGATGTCGGACCGCCGGGCGTGGCCAACAGCGGCTCGTAGTCCATCGGCATGCCGAACCCCATCACGTCGAACATGTCGAACGTGACCGGGTAGTCCGCGTACAGGAAGAGCTCGGTGGAGTGGATCGACGTGATCCGGTCGGACTGCGTGCTGAGCAGCAGCGGCAGGTGATCCGCCGCGAACCCGGGCTCGATGCCCGAGGAGTAGATCGACACGCCGCCGCGCTCGGCGGCCGCGCCGAGCTGCGCGACGAAGCCGGCGTCGTAGTTCGGTGGGTAGACGAGACCCGGCGTCGACACCGACACGATGTTGACGCCCGCCTCGAGGATGCGCACGTAGTCGGGGATCGCAGCCGCGTCGCGCTCCGGCCGGTGCGCGGCGTAGATGACGCAGTCGGGCCGCAAGCCGAGGAGCGCGTCGGCGTCGTTCGTGGCCGCCACACCGACCGGTTCGATGCCCGCCAGCTCACCGGCGTCCTTGCCCACCTTGTCGGGGCTGTGGACCCACACGCCCACGAGCTCGAGGTCGGGTCGGCGGGCGATCGACCGGAGCGCGACCTGTCCGATCCACCCCGTCGCCCAGACCACCACCCGTGCGTGCGCGTCGCTCATGTCGCGTCCCTCTCGGTGATGTGTGGTCGTGTCCGACGGGCGACCGTAACATGCTTCTCCGCAGACGGAGTCGGCGCTCTCACGCCGTCGACCGACATCAGGGAGCGCACGTGACGGCAGACCTCGACGACCAGGTCCGGCTCATGGAGTCGGCGTGGTTCATGTCGTATCCCGCACGACGTGTACACGCGCCTGCGGCACGAGGCGCCCGTCTACTGGTCGCCGCGCGACGAGGTGTGGGCGATCTCGAAGTACGAGGACATCCGCTGGATCTCCAAGCAGCCCGAGCTCTTCTCGAACCGCTACCACATCTACGTCGCCGGCGGGATGGTCGAGGACGACGGGCAGGAGATCCGCGACGACACCGGCATGCCTCGTCAGGCCGAGCTGCGGCGCGTCGCCGGCATGGGTCCGCTGTACGTCGACAACCTGGTGATGGCCGACGGTGCGCGACACCGGTTCCTGCGCAAGATCGCGAGCCACGCGTTCACGCCGAAGGCGATCAACGAGATCGAGTCCGAGGTGCAACGGATCGCGGTCGAGCTCTTCGACGCCATCCCCGTCGACGTCGAGGTCGACTTCGTCGACACCGTCGCCGCGCCGCTGCCGATGATCATGATCGCGCTGATGCTCGGCGTGCCGCTCACCGACCTCGCCACGTTCCGTCGGTGGTCCGACTCGTTCATCGAGATGTCGGAGGACAAGCTGCCGCAGTCCTACGACGAAGACGACATGAACTCGAAGATCGCCGACATCATCGAGTTCCGCGAGTACTTCACCGAGCAGCTCGAGGACCGGGTCGCCAACCCCCGCGACGACCTCCTCACCCTGCTCACCCAGGCCGAGTGGGAGGGGAAGCCGCTCGAGCTCGAAGAGCAGCTCTCGATGGCCCAGATCCTGCTGATCGCCGGCAACGAGACCACTCGTGGTCTCCTCGCCGGCGCCGGCAAGGCGCTGGCCGAGCACCCCGACCAGCGGGCGATCCTGGCGGAGTCACCGGAGCTGATGCCCGGCGCGGTGGAGGAGTTCCTCCGTTACGTCACGCCCGTCACGCACATGTGCCGCACCGCGCTCGCCGACGTCGAGCTCCGGGGGCAGAAGATCAAGCGGGGCGACTTCCTGTGCCTCCTCTACGCGTCGGCCAATCGCGACGAGGACGCCTGGGAGCGCGGCGACCAGCTCGACGTCCGGCGCGACGCCGACCCGCCGCAGATCGCGTTCGGCTTCGCCGAGCACTTCTGCCTCGGCGCCAGCCTGGCGCGCCGGGAGGCGCGCATCGTGCTCACGGAGCTGCTCGCCCGCTTCCCCAACTACGAGCTCGTCGGCGACACCACTCGCGTCCGCCAGCACATGACGCCGGGGATCAAGACGATGCCGGTGGTCTTCCGCCGCTGACGAGCGCTACGCGACGACGCCCTTGACCTTGAGGTCGATGACGGTATCCCAGTCGAGGCCGAGCATCTCGGTGAGGATCTCGTCGCCGTGCTCGTTGAAGTCGGGTGACTTCCCGGGCTTCGACGGCGTCTCGTCGAACTGCACCGGTGTCTCCACCAGCTTGTAGGGGTAGCCGTCGTACTCGAGCTCCTGGAGGTAGCCGTTGGCGACCACCTGGGGGTCCTCGCCGATCTCGATGGTGTCCTGCACCACCGCCCACTGTCCGCGCATCCCGTTGAGCTTCTCCTTGATCTCGGGCAGCGTGTACTTCTTGACCTCGGCCCGGATCAGGTCGGCGCCGACTGCCGCGTTCTCCATCAGCTTCTCGTGGGAGTCGAAGCGCGGGTCGGCGACGAGCTCGGGGACGCCGAGCCGCTCGCACACCTCGGGCCAGTAGTGGAAGCCCTGCAGCATCGAGAACATGATGAAACGGCCATCAGAGGTGCCGAAGTAGCCGATGATCGGGTTGAACGGCGCGGCCGGCTGGCCGGCGGGCGGCGCCTGCCAGGCCATGTCCATGTCCTGCGACACCGCAATCGTGCCGCCCATCGCCCACATCGCGGTCGACAGCAGCGAGATGTCGACGACCTTCGCCTCACCCGTGCGCTCGCGGTGGAGGAGCGCGGCCGAGATGCCGCCGGCAATGGTCATCGCACCGATCGAGTCACCGAACGCGGGGCCCGGCTGGTTGATCGGTTGGGGCAGGTCGGCAGGCGTCACCGAGTGGGCGACGCCCGAGCGGGCCCAGAAGCCCAATGAGTCGTAGCCGCCGGCGTCGGTGTCGGGACCGCGGTTGCCGTAGCCCGTGCCGCGCACATAGACGATGTTCGGGTTGTGGGCCTTGATGTCATCGACATCGATCTGGAGGCGTGACCGGACCCCGGCCATCTTGTTGGTGAGGAACACGTCGGAGATGCCCGCGAGCTTGTACAGGATCTCGCGGCCCTCGTCCTTGGTGAGATCGAGGCCCAAGCTCTTCTTGCCCCGGTTGGCGTGCTCCATCAGCACGGCGACCTTGCCGCTGAACCCGGCGATGCCGGTCGAGCCCAGCCCACGGGCGGCGTCGCCGCGGGTGACGTGCTCGATCTTGATCACCTCGGCGCCCCAGTCGGAGAGGATGGCCGACGCGGCGGGCACGAAGGTGTGCTCGGCGACCTCGAGGATGCGGATGCCGTCCATCACGTTGCTCATGGCGGGGCAGCGTACGCGTGGCGGGACTGCGCACGCCGCTGCGAGCCGTTGGTCACCGTCGCAACCGGGCGGTAGGCTCCTTCCCGACCGGCAAGAACGTGCTTTCCGCAGCGAAGACAGGGGGACGATGCGCGCCGCGATCTTCAACGGTTCCGACACGCTCGAGATCGGCGAGGTCAAGGTCGCCGATCCGGCACCCGGCCAGGTCCGGGTGCGGGTGCACCACTGCGGCATCTGCCACTCCGACTACACCGTGCTCGCGGGCGGCATGGGCATGACCCCCCAGATCCTGGGGCACGAGGCCGCCGGGATCGTCGACGCGGTCGGCGACGGTGTGGAGCTGCTCGAAGTCGGCGATCAAGTTGTGCTGACCCCCATCGCATCGTGCGGCAAGTGCTACTGGTGCACGCGCTCGCAGTTCTCGCAGTGCGTGAACAAGGGCCAGACCTTCTCGTCGGCATTCCTCGACGGCACCACCGGCCTGTCGCGCGACGGCGAGGTGGTCTATCGCGGGATGGGCGTGGGCGGATTCGCCGAGTACGCGCTGGTCAGCGAGACCGGCGCGGTGAAGATCCCGCCCGACGTGCCGCTCGACGTCGCGTGCGTCATCGGCTGCGCGGTGCAGACCGGCGCGGGTGCGGCGATGAACACCGCGCACGTCGAGCCCGGATCGACGGTGCTCGTCCTCGGTCTCGGTGGCATCGGACTGTCGGTCGTGCAGGGCGCGCGAGTCGCAGGCGCGGCGCGCATCGTGGCGAGCGACCCGATCGACGACCGGCGCAAGCTGGCTCAGCACCTCGGCGCCACCGACGTGATCGATCCCGGCGCCGACGACGTCGTGTCCACGGTCCAGCACCTGACCGGCGGGATCGGCGTCGACTACGCGTTCGAAGCGGCCGGCGTCGCCGCCCTGCAGGGAGTTGCGATCGAAGCCACTCGGGCCGGTGGATCCACCGTGTTCGTCGGGGCGCCGTCGTTCGAGGAGTCGCTCACGATCCCCAACGTCCTGCTCTGGGGCATGCAGGAGAAGAAGCTCCTCGGTTGCTTCATGGGGAGCACCAACTCGCTCCGCGACATCCCGGCGTTCCTCGCCCTGTGGCGCGCCGGTCAGCTCGACCTCGAATCGCTCATCACCGCACGCCGGCCGCTCGACGAGATCAACGACGGCTTCGCCGATCTCGCCGCCGGCGTCGGCGTCCGCACCGTGATCGACCTGTAGGAAGGACCCGATGATCAACCCCGACGAACTCATCCTCGTCAGCGTCGACGACCACATCTGCGAGCCGCGCGACATGTTCGAGGGCCACGTGCCCGACAAGTACCGCGACCAGGCGCCGCGCGTCGTCGAGGAGGACGACGGCGTCGAGCAGTGGTGGTACGGCAACCTGCGTGGGCGCAACATCGGCCTCAACGCCGCGGCCGGCAAGCCCCGCGAGTACTTCAACCTCGACGCGTCGCGCTACGACGAGATGCGCCCGGGCTGCTTCGACGTGCACGAGCGTGTGCGCGACATGAACGCGGCGGGCAGCTCGCGGGCCTCAACTTCCCGAACTGGACGGGATTCGCGGGTCAGGTGCTGAACCAGGGTCCCGACAACGACGTCAACATGGTGATGATCCAGGCGTACAACGACTGGCACGTCGACGAGTGGTGCGGGTCGTATCCCGATCGCTTCATCCCCTGCGGGATCCTCCCCATGTGGGACGCCGAGCTCGCCGCGGGTGAGATCCACCGGCTCTCCGCCAAGGGCGTGCACGCGGTGACGTTCTCGGAGAACCCCGAGGCGCTGAACATGCCGTCGATCCACACCGACTTCTGGGACCCGGTCTTCACCGCCGCGTGCGACACCGAGACGGTGCTCTGCACGCACGTGGGGTCCTCCTCTCGCGGCGCGCAGGTGTCGACCGACGCGCCCCCCAGCGTGACCATGGCGCTCGGCGCCGCCTCGGTGCTGGCCACCTTCGGTGAGCTGATCTGGGCCAAGTTCTGGGAGCGGTTCCCTGACCTGAAGTTCTCGCTCACCGAGGGCGACATCGGCTGGATCCCGTACTTCCTCGCCGCGCGCCGAGCACGTGCAGAAGCGGCACTCGGGTTGGACGATGCACACGTTCCCGAACGACGGCAACCCCGACCGACATCTTCCACGACCACATGCTGTGCTGCTTCATCAGCGAGGACGTCGGCATCGAGCTCATCGACCGCTTCAACCTCGACAACGTGTGCTGGGAGTCCGACTACCCGCACTCCGACTGCGACTGGCCGAACGCGCCCGAGGTGGTCGCCAAGGTCATGGATCCGCTGACCGAGGTACAGGTGGCGAAGATCACCCACGAGAACGCCATGCGCCACTACTCGTTCGACCCGTTCGCCACGCGGCCCAAGGAGCAGTGCACCGTGGCTGCGCTCCGGGCCGAGTCGCCCGACGTCACGCTCGACACACCGGTGGGCCGCCCGGCCTCCGAGCGCGATGCCGAGATCTTCAAGTACGCGCTCCGGGGCATCAAGGTGCCCGCCGGCGGCGGCGAGTGACTGGCTCCCGCTGAACGACCATGATTGCGACCATGACCGGGCCGATGCCATCGCTGCGTGATCGGATCGATGCCGGAGAGCTGGTCGTGTGCCTCGCGCTCGCGCAGGCGCGCACCGCCGACATCCCCATGATCGCCGCCGCGAACGGGTTCGACGCGGTCTACGTCGATCTCGAGCACACGGCCACGTCCTTCGAGACCACCGCGTTGCTCTGCACCGGCGCGATCGCGGCGGGGATCACACCACTGGTCCGGGTGCCGTCGCACGACCACCACCACCTCACCCGTGCGCTCGACGTCGGCGCGATGGGGGTGATCGTGCCGCACGTGGACTCGCGCGTCGAGGCCGAGGCGATCGCCGACGCGTGCCGCTTCCCGCCGCGCGGGCACCGGTCGGTGGCGGGTCCGAACCCGTCGAACGCATACCGGGCGACGCCCCAGCGCGAGCTGCTCGATGCGTTCGACGCACAGACCGTCGTGGCCGTCATGCTCGAGACCCCCGACGCGGTCTCGCGCGCCGGAGACATCGCGGCGGTGCCCGGTGTCGACATGGTGATGCTGGGACCCCACGACCTCACCGCGGAGATGGGCATCCTGGGCGACTTTCGCGATCCCGCGTTCCTCGACGCGGCGCGGTCCGTCGCGCAGGCGTGCCGAGAGCACGACGTCATCTTCGGCATCGCCGGCATCCGCGACCAGGAGCTCCTGACCGAGCTCGTGGCGCTCGGTCTGCGGTTCGTCAGCGCGGGGACCGACGTCGGCTTCATGGCCGAGGCCGCCGGCGCGCAGGTGCGCCGACTCCGCGAGATCCCGGTCGAGAAGAAGGACGCATGAACACGCCCATCCTGACCGAACCGGTGCACGATCCCATGGCGTGGACCGGTGCCGACCTCGCCGGAGACGACGACTTCGTGTACCCGCTCACCCCGGCGACCGTCGCCGGACTCGATGAGATCCTCGTGCGGGTCCGGGACCTGCCGCGCGACGACATCGGTCGCGAGCAAGTCGGCCATCCCGACGTCGACGGTCCCGCCCGCGAGGTCTACGAGGAGCTGGTACGCGGCCGCGGGCTCGTCGTGGTGCGCGGGTTCCCGGTCGCCGAGCACACCATCGACGACAACGAGCGGATCTTCTGGATCTGGTTGTCGCACTTCGGCGAGCTCCTGTCGAACAACTCGTTCGGGCACCGGATGGTGCGGGTGCAGCAGGAGGTGCTTCCCGGTGGCGTTCAGTCGGCGCGGGGCACGAAGTCGGCGGCCGAGCTCGCGATGCACAACGACTCCGGCGACCTGTTCTCCCTGCTCTGGGTGCAGCAGGCCGAGTTCGGTGGTGAGAGCCAGTTCTCGAGCGGTCCCGCCGCGCACGACACGATCCTCGCCACCCGGCCCGACATCCTGCCGATCCTCTACCGCGGCTTCCCGCAGCACCGCCGCAGCGAGCAGCCCGACCACCAGCCCAACGTCACGCCCTACGACGTCCCGATCTTCGCCAACGTCGACGGCCGCATCTCGATCAACTTCACCTACAGCAGCATCGTGCCGGCGCTGCACGCCCTCGGCCGCGAGCTCACCCCCGAGGAGGACGAAGCGCTCGAGATCCTCCGGCGGGTGCTCGTGCAGCAACAGGTGGAGCTGCGCATGCAGCCCGGCGACGCGTCGATGGCCAACAACTACGCGATGTGCCACTCGCGCTCCGACTTCGTCGACGGCAACGACCCCACGCAGCGACGGCTCGTCTTGCGCGCGTGGAACGAGGTGCCCGACGAGGATCGCCGCCTGCCGCTCGGCCGCGAGTTCTTCCACATGGAGAACGAGGGCGGCCGACTCGGCTACGACCCCGTTCCCGGGCGGGACGGTCGGATCGCGATCAACGACTACAGCAACGTCGACGAAGACCTGGCGAACCTGTTCAAGGCCACGCAGGTCAAGCCGAAGCTGGACTGACCTCGTTTGTCTGCTCCGATGCGTCCCCGGCTCGTCTACTTCGATCAATGGACCGATCCGGTCGCGGGGGAGCTCCTCGCGGACACCGACGTCGACGTGACGCGCCTCGAGATCACCGGTGACGTAGCCACGAACTGGGCCGGTCTCGAGGCCGCACACGGCTACCAGTCGCTCATCCGGACCGAGCTGGCGCGGAACCCGGGCGTCGCCGAGCAGTGGATCTGCGGGCCCGACCTCCTGGCTCGGTGCCCCGACCTGCTCGCGGTCTGCTCGGCCGGCGCCGGGTACGACATCGTCGACGTCGAGGCGTGCACGGCAGCCGGCGTGATCGTGTGCAACAACTCGGGGCCGGGACGCGAGGCGGTGGCGGAGCACGCGCTCGGGTTCATGCTCGCCCTGGCCAAGAAGATCGTCGTCGCCGACCGCGCTATCCGGCGGGAGCGGGTGCAGGACCGCACCGCGCTCCGCAGCTCGGAGCTGCTGGGCAAGACCCTCGGCATCGTCGGCGTCGGCCAGATCGGCGGCCGGCTCATCGAGCTGTGCGCGCCGTTCGCCATGACCGTCCTCGCCTACGACCCGTACCTCACCGCGGAGGAGGCGCGGCGCGCGAGGCGCCGAGAAGGTCGAGCTCGACGAGCTGCTGGAGCGCTCCGACTTCGTGCACCTGAACTGCCCGCTCACGCCCGAGACCGAGGGACTCATCGGGCCGCGAGCAGTTCGCGCTGATGAAGCCGACCGCGTTCTTCATCACCACCGCGCGCGGTCCGGTGCACGACGAGGCTGCGCTGTACGACGCGCTCGTCGACGGCACGATCGCCGGCGCCGGCATCGACGTCTTCCACGACGAGCCGCCCGACCCGTCGCACCCGCTGCTCGCGCTCGACAACGTCGTGGCCAGTCCGCACACCGCAGGGATCACGGTCGAGGCGACGCGCGACATCGCGATCGCGACCGCAGAGCAGTGGATCACGATCTTCGCCGGCAAGGTGCCGCCGCGCCTCGCTGAACCCCGAGGCCTGGCCCGCCTACGCAGACCGATTCGATGCATGCTTCGGCGTGCGGCCCGAGGAGTTGCCGTCGTGACGACCAAGAGCGCGAAGGTGCGCGCCCAGCTCGACCACCCGGTGATCGACGCCGATGGCCACTGGGTCGAGCTCTTCCCGATCTACTTCGACTACATCGCCGAGGTCGGCAGCCCCGCCGATGTCGACAAGTTCCGCACGCGCTACGGGCACCGCTTCCACGGGTGGTACGAGCTCACGATCGAGGAGCGACGGCAGCGCCGGCTCCGCCGCCCGTCGTACTGGGGCGTCCCGATCAACGTGCGCGACCGCGCCGCCACCGCGCTCCCGGGCCTCTTCTACGACAGCCTCGACGACTGGGGCATCGACCTCGCCATCGTCTTCCCCAGCGTGGGTCTCACGCTGGGCCGCGACATCGCCGACCCCGAGCTGAGCAACGTCGCCATCCGCGCCTACAACACGATGGTCGCCGACCTGTTCTCGCCCTACCTCGACCGCATGGTGCCGGTCGGCGTGCTCAGCCTCGCCGAGCCGACCGAGGCGATCGAGCAGATGGACCACGCCCACGGGCTCGGGCTGAAGGTGCTGGTCACGGGGGGCACGATCCCGCGCACCATCGAGGCCGACGCCGAGTGGCAGCCCGACCCCGCCAAGCGTCGCGTGTACATCGACGCGTTGGGCGTCGACAGTCCCTACGACTACGACCCCGTGTGGCAGAGATTCGTCGACCTCGGCATCCCGGTCACCAGCCACAGCGGCTCGATGGGGTGGCCCGACCGGAGCCTCTCGTCGAACTTCGTCGGCAACCACCTCGGCCACTTCGCGCAGAGCCACCACACGTTCGCCCGCAGCCTCTTCCTGGGCGGCGTGACCGAGCGGTTCCCCACGCTGAACTTCGGCTTCCTCGAAGGCGGGGTCGGCTGGGCGTGCAACCTCTACGGTGACCTCTTCGGTCACTGGGAGAAGCGGAACCGCACGTTCATGGACGAGCACCTCAAGCCGACGAACCTCGACGCCGCCGAGTTCCGGCGGCTCTTCGAGCAGTACACCGCGGGCAACCCGCGCTACGCCGGCAAGATCGACGACATCCTCGCCCAGAACCTCGACGCGTTGGAGTCCGACACGTCGCAGGAGGAGCTCACGACGCGCGACCTCGACAGCGACGACTTCGCGCGCGTCCACATCGAGGGGCCCGACGACATCCGCCGACTGTTCGCGTCGAACTTCTACTTCGGGTGCGAAGCGGACGACCCGATGACGTCGATCGCCTTCAACGACAAGATGGGACTCCGGTTGAAGCCGCTGCTCGGTTCCGACATCGCGCACTTCGACGTGATCGACGCCACCGAGGTGCTGGAAGAGGCGTACGAGTTGGTCGAGGACGGCCACATCACCGACGACGACTTCCGTGAGTTCACCTTCTCCAACGTCGTGCAGCTCTACCGAGGGATGAACCCGTCGTTCTTCGCCGGCACCGTCGTGGAGGCCGACGCCGAGGCCGAGTTCGCGACGACGCGGGGAGCCGGCGCGTGAACTACGAGACGATCGTCGTCGAGCGGCGCGGTCGAGCCGCCTGCATCCGACTCAACCGCCCCGAGGTGCTCAACGCGATCAACGACCAGATGATCGACGAGGTGAACGCGGCAGCGCGGGAGCTCGAGGACGATCCCGACGTCTGGACGATCATCCTCACCGGCACCGGGCGCGCCCTCTGCGCAGGGGCCGACGTCAACAAGGCCGGGGTGGCGGAGAAGGGGAACTACACGAGCGGCATCGACAACCAGGGCGAACCGCTGCTCGGCTCGGTGCGGCAATGGGACGCGCCCAGGAGGCGACGCTGCCGTACCTGGAGATGGCCAAGCCGCTGATCTGTGCGGTGAACGGGATCTGCGCGGGCGCGGGCCTCGATCTCGTCACCACCGCCGACATCGTCATCGCGTCGGACGACGCCACCTTCTTCGACCCCCACGTGAGCATCGGCGTCGTGTCGGCGCGCGAAGCGCTGCGCCTCGCCCGTGTGCTTCCGCTCAACATCACGATGCGGTTGGCGCTGATGGGCAAGCACGAGCGCCTGTCTGCGCAGCGCGCCTTCGACCTCGGGTTGGTCAGCGAGCTGGTCGCGCCCGACGCGCTGATGGACCGCGCGTGGGAGATCGCCGAGATCGTGAACCGGAACGCGCCGCTCGCGGTGCGCGGCACCCGCTTGGCGATCCGCAAGTCGCTGTCGCTGTCCACCTACGAGGCGGAGCTCCTCGGCGAGAACTACCGCATGAAGGTGGCGGTCACCGAGGACGCACAGGAGGGCGCAAAGGCGTTCCTGGAGAAGCGCGATCCCGATTGGAAGGTGCGGTGAGCGACCAGGAGAGCGTCGAGTCGTTCCGCGCGCGGGCGCGGGCGTTCCTCGAGGAGAACGTCCCGCGCCAGACCGGACGCAAGGTCGTCCTACGCGCGGGCGCGAGCGAAGAGGATGAGCTCGCTGAGGTGCAGCGCGAGCGCGCGTTGCAGCGGCAGCTGTTCGACGCCGGCTTCGCCGGCATCTGCTTTCCCGTGGAGTACGGCGGGCTCGGACTGACGCTCGAGCACCAACGCGCCTTCAACGACGAGAGCGCCGGCTACACGATGCCCGACGTCATCCAGATCCCGACCATGACGCCCTGCGCGGCGGTGCTGCTGGAGTTCGGCACCGACGAGCAGAAGCAGCGGCACATCCCCGCCATCCTGAAGGGCGAGGAGATCTGGATGCAGTTCCTCTCCGAGCCGAGCGGCGGGTCCGACGTCGCCGGTGCGCTCACGACGGCCGTCCGCGACGGCGACGAGTGGGTGATCAACGGTTCGAAGGTGTGGACCACGGGTGCGTGGTTCTCCGACTACGGCCTCTGCCTGTTGCGCACCAATTGGGACGTGCCCAAGCATCGCGGGTTGAGCGTGTTCATCCTTCCGATCCACCACGAGGGGATCGAGCTGCACCGGATCGAGATGGTCAACGGCTCGCGCGAGTTCTGCCAGGAGTTCCTGACCGACGTGCGGGTGCCCGACTCCGACGGCGTCGGTGAGGTCGACCAGGGCTGGACGGTCGGCACCCGGTGGATGTTCCACGAGAAGAACGCGATGGGCGGCGACTCGCCCTACGTCACGGGGACGTTCCACGCCGGCGCGCCTGCCGACGCCGGCGATCCGATCGCGGAGCTGGCGCTCGCAACCGGGCGGGCCGACGACGACCGGACGCGGGAGCTCGTCGGCGAGGCGCACACGCTCGCGGCCGCCCGCAGCGCGCTCGCCGATCGGGTCACCGTGGGGATGCGTGCCGGAGTGTTCCCCGAGACCAGCGCGGCGCTCGGCCGACTGATCGGCGGCGTGGTACAGGTGCGGACGACCACCATCGCGCTGGACCTGGCGGGTGCGCAGGGCGCCGCCTCCAGCCCCGACGATCCGTGGGCCGAAGAGGGCTTCAACTACCTGGAACGGCAGGTGGCGGCGATCGGTGGCGGGACCACGGAGATGGCCCGCAACAACATCGCCGAGAAGGTCCTGAAGATGCCGCGCGAGATCTCGCACGACAAGAACATGCCCTTCCGCGACGTCCCCAAGGGGCCTCCGGCCTCCTGAGGTCACTCACCCCGCGATGCGTCGATCAGTCGAGGCCGGCCCAGCGGGGCTCGCGCCTTCTCCGCGAATGCCAAGGGGCCCTCGGTCTGGTCGGGGTGTCCCCACATCGAGACCAGCTCCCGGGCGCCGGCGCGACAGCCCTCGGTGAGACCGCGCTCGAGCGCCCCTTCGAGCGCGCGCTTGGTGGCGCGGATGGCGGCGGGGGAGTTGCGGGCGATCTTCTCGGCCAGCTCCTGCGCGACTTCGCGCAGCCGCTCGGGCGGGTCGACGACCTGCGAGACCATGCCCAGCTCGTACGCGCGGTCGCCGACATCCGCTCGTGGCGCCCGAGCAGCGCCATCCGCATCACCGCTTCGAACGGCACCTTGCGGGCGAGGCCGATGGCCTCGAGTGCCGTCACCTGCCCGACCGACACGTGCGGGTCGACGAACTGAGCGTCGCTCGCCGCGATCACGATGTCGGCGTCGGCCACGAAGTGGAGACCGCCGCCCGCGTAGATGCCGTTCACCGCCGTGATCACCGGCTTCTGCACGTGCTGGTGCCACGCGGTGAAGTGCAGATCCCACTCCACGACCGAGTCGCGGTACCGCTCGACGCCCACGCCGTCGCCCGACAGCTCCTGCAGGTCCACCCCGGTCTGGAAGGCCCGGCCCTCGCCGGTGTGGACGATGACCCGCACCGCAGGATCGGCGTCGAGCTCGAGCCACGCATCGGCGAGCTCGTCGCGCATCCGGCTGCTCATGGCGTTGAGCTGGTCGGGCCGGTTGTTCACCAGCCACCCCACCGGACCACGCTGCTCGACCTTCAGCGTCTCGTAGCCGGGCACCCGCGAAACCTACCCGCCGGGGTGCCCCGGCGGCGGTGGTGCCGTCACCGGCACCGTGTGTAGCGTCGGGTGCCCGTTCCGTCCGGAGGTTGTGTGATGCCCGAGTCCGAATACCAGCACATCACGTACGAGACGCTCGACGACGGCACGATCGCCCGGATCATGCTCGACCGGCCCGACATGCGGAACGCGCAGCACCGGTCGATGCTGGTGGAGCTCAACGAGGCCTTCCTGCGGGCCGAGGCCGACGACACCGTGCGGGTCGTGATCTTCGGCGGCAACGGACCGATGTTCTCGTCGGGCCACGACACCGGCAGCAAGGAGATGTGGGAGGAGCTGCGAGGCGACAACCCGCACCCGTCCGCGGTCACCAACGGCGGCACCCGCGAAGGCGCCGAGAGCCTCTACCTGCAGGAGTGGCACTACTTCTTCCAGAACACCCTGCGGTGGCGGAACCTGCGCAAGATCACCGTCGCCCAGGTGCACGGCGGCGTGTACGCCGCGGGGCTGATGCTGATGTGGGCGTGCGACCTCATCGTGGCGGCCGAGGGCACGATCTTCGCCGACGTCGTGGGCACCCGCCTCGGCATGTGCGGCGTCGAGTACTTCGCGCACCCGTGGGAGTTCGGCGCCCGCAAGACGAAGGAGCTGATGCTCACCGGCGACTCGATGGACGCCGAGGAGGCCTACCGCCTCGGCATGGTGAGCAAGATCTTCCCGCAGGACGAGCTGGGCGAGCGCACGCTCGAGTTCGCGCGTCGCATCGCACAGATCCCCACCATGGCCGCGCTCCTCATCAAGGAGTCGGTGAACCAGACGCAGGACAACCAGGGCTTCTACAACTCGCTCAACGCCTGCTTCACCATGCACGAGCTGAACCACGCGGACTGGGCGATCGTGCACGACGACGGCATGGCGGTGGCCAAGCTCGGCGAGGACGTCCCCGACTGGCGCGGCACCAAGCTCAAGCCGTCGCAGCGCGACACGGTGGAAGCCACGGTCGAAGCATGACGGACGTCCTGTTGCGAGAGCGTCGGGGCGGCGTCGAGCTCCTCACGCTCAACCGGCCGGAGAAGCGCAACGCGCTCAACAAGGAGCTGCTGACTGCGCTCGCCGAGACCTTCGCCGAGCTCGAGACCGACGACGCGGTGAACGCCATCGTCCTCACCGGCGCCGGCGACAAGGCGTTCTGCGCGGGCATGGACCTGGCCGAGTTCGCGGCTGGCGGTGGCGGTGGCAGCGCCGTCGCAGAACGGACGGGCGAGGAGGACGACGCGGTCGTGCCCGAGCGTCACCAGATCGTGTCGTGGGAGTACCCGAAGCCGCTGGTCGCCGCACTCAACGGCGCGACCGTCGGCGGTGGCTTCGAGATCATGATGGCGTGCGACCTGGTGGTCGCAGCCGAGCACGTGAAGTTCGGTCTGGCCGAGGTCAAGCGCGGGCTGATGCCCGGCGGCGGCGGCACATTGCTGGCAACTCGGATCCCCTTGACGGTCGCGCTGGAGATCACGCTCACCGGTGAGACGTTCGATGCTGCACGCGCGCTCGAGCTCGGCTTGGTGAACCGCGTCGTCCCCGCCGGTCGCGAGATCGACGAGGCGCTGGCGCTGGCGGAGATGATCGCGGCCAACGGACCGCTCGCGGTCCGCACGGTGAAGCGTTTGGTGCGGCGCACGACACTGCAGGGCGGCGACGCCGGCTGGCCCCGCCCGAGCGAGATCGGCGCGGTGTTCAGCAGCGAGGACGCACGCGAGGGTGCCACTGCCTTCGCGGAGAAGCGGGCCCCACGGTTCGTGGGCCGGTAGTCGAGCAACGAGCAGTCGAGGACGAGAAGAGGAGCAACCAGATGGCGTGGGACTTCGAGACCGAGCCCGAGTTCGAGACCAAGCTGGAGTGGATCCGCCAGTTCGTGCGCGAGAAGGTCGAGCCGCTCGACCTGATCTTCCCGCACCGCTCGTTCCACCCGCTCGACGACGAGACCGGCCCGCTCGTGCGGCCGATGCAGGACGAGGTGCGGGCCGAGGGTCTCTGGGGTGCACACCTGGGCCCCGAGCTCGGCGGCAAGGGCTTCGGCCAGCTCAAGCTCGCGCTGATCAACGAGATCCTCGGCACGTCGAGCTGGGCACCGATCGTGTTCGGCACCGCCGCACCCGACACCGGCAACGCCGAGATCATCGCCCACTACGGCACCGAGGCGCAGAAGGAGAAGTACCTCCAGCCGCTGCTCAACGGCGAGTGCTTCTCGTGCTACTCCATGACCGAGCCGCAGGCGGGTGCCGACCCGAAGATGTTCACCACGCGCGCGGTCAAGGACGGCGACGAGTGGGTCATCAACGGCTACAAGTTCTTCTCGTCGAACGCGTGCACGGCGCGGTTCATCATCGTGATGGCGGTCACCGACCCCGACGTCAGCGCGTACCAGGGCATGTCGATGTTCCTGGTTCCGTCGGACACGCCGGGTGTCGACGTCGTGCGCCACGTCGGTCTCATGGGCGAAGGACCCGACGAGGGCATGCACGCGCTCATCCACTACAACGACTGCCGCGTGCCGGCGGACGCGCTGCTCGGTGGTGAAGGTCAGGCATTCGCGGTCGCGCAGACCCGCCTCGGTGGTGGACGCGTCCACCACGCCATGCGCACCGTCGGGGTGTGCCAGAAGGCGCTCGACATGATGTGCGAGCGGGCGCTGTCGCGCGAGACGCAGGGCTCGATCCTCGCCGACAAGCAGATGGTGCAGTCCGACATCGCCGACGCCTACGCCGACCTGATCCAGTTCCGGCTCCTCGTGCTCTACACCGCCTGGGAGATCGACCGTTACCACGACTACAAGCGGGTGCGGAAGAACATCGCCACCATCAAGTTCCTCACCCCGAAGGTGCAGGAGAGCATCGTGTTCAAGGCGATGCATCTCCACGGCGCGCTCGGTGTGTCGAACGAGATGCCGTTCGGCAGCATGTGGGCGGGCATCCCGATCATGGCGTCGGTCGACGGGCCGAGCGAGGTGCACAAGGTCACCGCGGCGAAGGAAGTGCTCAAGGGCTACAAGCCCGTCGACGGTCTCTGGCCGTCGGAGTGGCTGCCGGCGAAGCGCGAGGAAGCGCGCAAGAAGATCGCCAACATGCTCGAGCACACCATCGGGAATTCTCTGACGGCGGAAACTCCTGAGCTTTCTCGCGTGACCAGCGCGTTCGCGAACATCCGCGTGCTCGACCTGGCGGTGGCACCGCCGGGCGCGCTCGCGGCCATGCACCTCGGGGAGTACGGCGCCGAGGTGACGCGCGTCGAGCGGGAGGCCCACGACTCGGCGCTCTGGCGCTACGCCAACCGCACCAAGCGCGTGGTACCGGCGCGCGACGGGTTGGTCGAAGAGCTCGCCGCGACCGCCGACGTGGTGGTCGTCGACCTGCCCGCGAGCGAGCTCGAGGCCGCCGGTCTCACCGAGGAGCAGCTCCGCCGCGACAACCCGGCGTTGATCCACGTCTGGATGCCCCCACACTCGCCGAGCGGCGAGACCGCCGATCTGCCGCACGACGAGCTCCTCCTGTGGGCGTGGACCGGTCTCGCCGCCCAGCAACCGGGGGCCACGAGCGACCACCCGGTGGCGTCGGTGGTGCCGATCATCACCTACGAGCAGGGCGCGCTCGGCGCGTGCGCGAGCGCGGCCGCGCTGGTCGAACGAGCGACCCGCGGCACCGCACGCGCGTGCACCGTGTCAGGCCTCCACGCGGTCAACGCGATGAACACGTCGATCCGCATCGACTTCCCCGGGATCTTCCGACCGTTCGGCGCCGACAAGGCCGGCACTGGCGCGTCGCCGCAGTTCCGCATGTACCGCTGCCGCGACGGCGTGTGGCTGTTCGTGTGCGCGCTCGACGCCGTCGTTCTTCTTCAAGCTGCTCGAAGCCGTCGACCTGATGGACATCATGTTGATCCCCGAGGTCGACGGTGAGTTCGCCAAGTTCGTCACCCCGCCGGTGCAGGCGATCGCCAACGTGCGGTTCGCGGCGCGGATGGCGGAGATGGACTCCGACCAGTGGGCGGCGCGCTTCGACGAGATGGGTGTGCCCTACGCGCCGGTGCAGACCCGCGCCGAGTGGGCGGCGAGCGAGACCGTCGCCGCCAACGACCTGCTGCTCCCGGTGCCCGGTCCGGCGGGCACCGTCGGGCCCGGGCTGCCCGCGGTGCTCTCGCGCACCCCGGGTTCACTCGAGGCCTCCCTGCCCTCGCCCGCGGGGACGGAGCGAGCGGGAGCGAGCGACGGGGACGAGGAGGACGTGCTCCCGCTCGACGGGATGCTCGTGGTCGACGCCACCAAGTACCTCGCCGGGCCCTTCGGCTGCCTCGTGCTCCAGGACCTCGGCGCGCGCGTGGTGAAGGTCGACCCACCGGGGGGCGAGGAGTTCCGCGCCGTCGCAGCCGCGTCGTACTCGGCGCTGAACCGCGACAAGGACCAGGTCTGCCTCGACCTCAAGGACGAGACCGGTCGCGAAGCGTTCACTGCGCTCGTGCACCGCGCCGACGCGCTGGTCGAGAACATGTCGCGCCAGGTGGCAGGCGAGCTGGGCCTCGACCTCGACGGCCTGCGCGCGGGCAACCCGGGGCTCGTGCACTCCCACATCGAGGGATGGGGGAAGGGTCCGCTCGCCGACACCCCGGGCTTCGACCCGTTGCTCCAGGCGCGGAGCGGGATCATGGTGGCGCAGGGCGGCGCCGACCACCCGGTGATCCAGCCGATGTCGCTGCACGACATCGGCACCGGCACGCTCGCCGCGTTCGGCACCGTCGCCGGCCTGTACGCGCGCACGCACCTCGGCGAGGGTCAGGACGTCGACGTCGCGCTGAGCCGCACGTCGGTCGGCGTTCCAGGGTGGCGAGTACACCACGCGCGCCCGACCTCCCGGATCCCGTGCTCGGATACATCGACTACGTCGGCGACGAACCCGACCACTGCTTCGTGGAAGCGGCCGACGGTTGGCTCGCGGTCGCGGCCACCACCGACGAGCAACGCGCCGCGTGGTCGACGATCCGAGGCGACGACGGTGGCGGAGAACCGTCGCCACGGTCGTCGACGCATGCCGCGCCGCTGGCGTTCCTGCGATCGCGGTGCTCGGCCGCGACGAGGTGTACACGAGTGACGCGCTGGTCGACGCCGGGTGCTGGCTCGTGGTCGACGACGACGACCTCGGCGAGGTGAAGGTCATGCGCGACTACTCGCAGTGGGACGGCGTCTCGCCGCGCACGCGTGCGCACATGCGCGCCGCCGGGCGCGACACCGAAGCGGTGCTGCAGGAGCTCAGCGCGGACGACTGACCGCGGCGAGGCAGAAGTCGACGAGGTGGTCGACCTCGGCGCGATCGGCGTGCGCGCCCTGCCAGAGCAGCTCGGCGAGCCGACCGAACACCGCGTGCGCGACGAGCGCGGCGTCGAGATCGGGACGCGCGCTGCCGAGCGCGGCGAACGGCTCCGCGAGCAGACCGCCGGGCGCGGCGTTGGCCGCCTGCCGTCCCGGCGCCGAACCGCCGTTGACGCTGTCGCCGTTCCAGATCACCGCGAGCGTGGTGGCCGCGACCTCGCCTTCGGCCTGCGACATCACGCCCTCGACCCAGCGTGCGCACCTTCGCCTCGGGGGAGGGGGCCTTCGCCATCTGGTGGTCGAGGTAGCTGCGGAGGCGGAGCGCGCCGTCGTCGACCAGCGCCGCGACGAGCGCGTCCTTCGAGCGGAAGTGCCGGTAGAAGGCGTCGTTCGAGAGCCCGGCGGCGGCCACGATGTCGGCGACCCGGGGGCGGAGGTCGGTGCCGCAGCGGCGCATGACGTCGAGGCCGGCGTCGAGCAGGCGGCGCACCTCCTCGGCGTAGGCGGCCTCCCGGCGGGCCAGCGCTTCCTGGGCGGCCTCGACTCGGGGCTGGAATTGTGTTCTGCACGTCAAGAATCCTATTCTGGGTTCCTCGACGGAGGAGGAGCATTCAAGATGGCGTGGGATTTCCGCACCGATCCCGAGTACCAGGCCCAGCTCGACTGGGTCGACACGTTCGTGCGGGAGGAGGTCGAGCCGCTCGACCTGCTCTTCCCCGACCTGCAGTTCCACCCGCTCGACGACACCCGGCGGGCGATCATCGACCCGCTGAAGGACGAGGTGCGCAAGCGCGGCCTCTGGGCCACCCACCTCGGGCCCGAGCTCGGCGGCCAGGGCTTCGGCCAGCTGAAGCTCGCGCTGCTCAACGAGATCCTCGGCCGGTCGCAGTGGGCGTCGATCGTGTTCGGGTGCCAGGCGCCCGACACCGGCAACGCCGAGATCATCGCCCACTACGGCACGCCCGAGCAGAAGGAGCGAGTACCTGCAGCCGTTGCTCGACGGTGAGTGCTTCTCCTGCTACTCGATGACCGAGCCGCACGCGGGCGCCGACCCCACCATGTTCACGACCCGCGCGGTCAAGGACGGCGACGAGTGGGTGATCAACGGGTGGAAGTTCTTCTCGTCGAACGCGCGCACCGCGTCGTTCCTGATCGTCATGGTCGTCACCGATCCCGACGTGAGCGCGTACCAGGGCATGTCGATGTTCCTGGTGCCGACCGACACGCCGGGCGTGAAGATCGAGCGCAACATCGGCCTGGCCGGTGAGCCGCTGGGCGAGGGCATGCACGCGCTGATCCACTACGACGACGTGCGCGTCCCGGCCGACGCGTTGCTCGGCGGCGAGGGCCAGGCGTTCGCGATCGCGCAGACCCGGCTCGGTGGTGGTCGCATCCACCACGCCATGCGCACCATCGGCCTGGCGCAGAAGGCGATCGACATGATGTGCGAGCGGGCGCTGTCCCGCTCAGACCCAGGGCTCGATCCTCGGCGACAAGCAGTTCGTGCAGGGCTTCATCGCCGACTCGTACGCGCAGCTCAAGCAGTTCCGGCTGTTCGTGCTCTACACCGCGTGGGAGATCGACGAGTACAACGACTACAAGCGCGTGCGCAAGGACATCGCCACCGCCAAGGTGGTCATGCCGACGGTGCTGCACGACATCGCGTGGCGGGCGATGCAGGTGCACGGCGCGCTCGGCGTCAGCAACGAGATGCCGTTCGCAGGTCTGGTCATGGGCGCGGCGTCGATGGGTCTGGCCGACGGTCCGACCGAGGTGCACAAGGTGACCGTGGCGCGGCAGTTGCTCCGCGAGTACAAGGCGACCGATGATCTCTGGCCGACCGAGCATCTGCCCAAGAAGCTCGCCGCGGCCAAGGCGAAGTACGCCGAGTACCTGGACCACGAGGTGGGGAACCTGTGATCGACTTCGACCGGCTCGCAGCATGGATGGACGACCAGGGCTTCGACGGCAAGGGCGAGCCGCTCGAGCACTCGTTCGTCTCCGGCGGCTCGCAGAACGAGATCTACGAGCTGCGCCGCGGCGACTTCCACGGCGTGATCCGCATCCCGCCGGCGGCGGCGCCGGTCGACCGCGACAAGGGCATCATCCGCGAGTGGCGCATCATCGAGGCGCTCGACGGCACCGAGGTGCCGCACACCGCGGCGATCGGCGTGTGCGAGGACCCGTCGGTGCTGGGCCGCACCTTCTACCTGATGGGCTGGGTCGACGGCTGGTCGCCGATGAACACCGACGGGTGGCCGGCGCCCTTCGACACCGACCTCGACGCCCGCAAGGGCCTCGCGTACCAGCTGGTCGAGGGCATCGCGCTGCTCGGCAACGTCGACTGGCAGGCCAAGGGGCTGCAGGACCTCGGCCGGCCCGACGGGTTCCACGAGCGCCAGGTCGACCGGTGGACCGCGTTCCTCGAGCGCATCAAGGGTCGCGAGCTGCCCGGCTTCGACGAGGCGTCGGCGTGGCTGCGCGCGCACAAGCCGATCGACTTCGTCCCCGGGCTCATGCACGGCGACTACCAGTTCGCCAACGTGATGTTCAAGGAGGGCGCGCCGGCGAAGCTCGCCGCGCTCATCGACTGGGAGATGGGCACCGTCGGCGACCCGAAGCTCGACCTCGGCTGGGTCGTGCAGAGCTGGCCCGCCGACACGATGGCCGTCGAGGCCGAGACCGCGGGCTACGCCAACATGTACGGCATGCCGTCGCGCGACGAGGTGGTCGCAGCACTACGCGATCGGTCTCGGGCCGTCAGGTCGACGACATCGACTACTACATCGTCCTGGCCAAGTGGAAGCTCGCGGTCGTGCTCGAGCAGGGCTACCAGCGCCGGGGCGACGACGAGAAGCTGCGAGGCGTTCGGTCCGATCGTGCTCGACCTCATGCAGGGCGCGGCCGACCTCGCCGAGTCGAGCGACTACGCCGTCACCGAGAGCCGCTAGCGGTGCGCGCCGCCTACGTGCCCGAGCACGGACCGCCCGAGGTCGGTCGTCGTGCAGGAGCTGCCCGACCTGGTGCCGGGACCGGGCGAGGTGCTCGTCGACATCGCGTACGCGGCGGTCAACTTCCCCGACGTGCTCATCGTCAACAACGAGTACCAGGTGCAGGTGCCGGCGCCGTTCGTGCCCGGGAGCGAGTTCTCCGGCGTCGATCGCCGGCGGTCGGTGACGGGGTCGCCAGCGGTCCGGGGGGCGTCGCGGTCGGCGACCACGTCTACGGCGCCAGCTTCGTGGGCGCGTACGCGCGAGCAGATCGTCGTGCACGCGGCGAGCGTGCACGTGATACCCGACTCGGTCGACCTGCGCGACGCGGCCGCGTTCAGCGTGGCGCACACCACCGCGATGCACACGCTGCGCACGATCGCCGATCTGCAACCGGGGGAGACCGTGCTCGTGCTCGGCGCGGCGGGGGGCGTGGGGCTGGCCTCGGTCGAGCTGGCGACGCTCATGGGTGGCCAGGTGATCGCGGCGGCGTCGTCGCCCGAGAAGCTCGAGCTGTGCGCGAAGTACGGCGCGGTCGCCGGCATCGACTACACGAAGGAAGACCTCAAGGTGCGCGCCAAGGAGCTCACCGGCGGCGGCGCGGGTGTGGTCGTCGACCCCGTCGGCGGTCCGTACTCCGAGCAGGCGCTGCGGGCGACGAAGTGGGGGAGTCGGTTCGTGGTGGTCGGCTTCGCCGCCGGGCGAGATCCCGCGCATCCCGCTCAACCTCATCCTGCTCAAGGGCGTGATCGTGCGCGGCATGGAGATGCGCAGCATCGTCGAGGCCGTGCCCGATCTCGTGGCGCGCGACCAGCGCGAGCTCAAGGAGCTGTTCGTGGGCGGGAAGATCCACCCCCACGTCTCCGCGGTCTACCCCCTCGCCGACACCGCCGTCGCCCTCCGCTCCATGCTCGAGCGCACCGCCACCGGCAAGGTCCTCATCGACGTCACCGCAGTAGCGAACGACTGCGTCAACGGTCTGCGGACTATTTCCGCTCTGTTGACGCATGTTCGTGGTGGATGGGTCAGGCCGGGCCGAAGCGCTTGCTTGAGGACGGGCTTCTGGATCTTGGCCATGGCGTTGCGGGGGATCTCGTCGACGATCTCGAGCTGCTCGGGCACCTTCTGCTTCGCCAGGCCGAGCTCGCGGCAGTGCTCGGCGACCTCGACCAGCGTGAGCGACGTCACGCCGTCGACCAGGGTGACCACCGCGCACGCGCGCTCGCCGGTGCGCGGGTCGGGGAGGCCGATCACCGCGACGTCGGCGATCGCCGGGTGGCGCTGCAGGACCTCCTCGACCTCGCTGGCGGAGATGTTCTCGGCGTTGCGGATGATGATGTCCTTCAGCCGGCCGGTGATGGTCACGTGGCCGGTGTCGGCGACGATGCCGAGGTCGCCGGTGCGGAAGTAGCCCTGCTCGTCGAGCGCGTCGGCGTCGAGCTCGGGGTTGGCGTAGCCCAGGAAGAGGTGCGGGCCGCGGAGGCGGAGCTCACCCTCCTCGCCGGGTGCGCACTCGCTGCCGTCGGCGGCCACGACCCGCAGCTCGACGCCGGGCGACGGTCGGCCCTCGGTCTTCTCGATCTGCTCCGGCGTGTCCTCGACGCTGGCGCTGGTCGCGGTGGGGAACTCGGTGAGACCCCAGCTGCTCACGACGCCGAGGCCGCCGAGCTCCGCGCGGATCACGTCGTCGATCCCGGCGGTCTTGGGTGCGCCGCCACCGACGCAGGCGCGCAGCCGTGGGAAGAGCCGTTCGTCGCCGTGCTGCGCGTTGCGCGGCGAGGTAGGCCTGGAACATCGGCAGCGCGGTGCCGAGCAGCGTCGGCGCCCTGCTCGGCCATGAAGAGCGGGGTGCGCTCGGCGTCGAACGCCTCGACCAGCGGCAGGAGGTAGCCCACGTGCAGCGCGGCGCCGAGCATGGCCGCGCCGCCGATGTGGGTCACGGGGAAGCAGATCGGATAGACGTCGTCGGGGGTCGGCAGGATCCGGGTGACGAACGCGTACATGCTCGCGATGACCGACGTGTCGGAGTGCCACGCGCCCTTGGGGTCGGACGTGGATCCGGACGTGTGGTACAGCCAGCGCCGGACCCGCTCGGGCTCGGGCGGCGGCGGCAGCACCGACGGATCGCCGGTGGGCAGCGTGTCGCTCGCGAGCACGGTGCACCCGATCTCGCCCGCGATCTCCTCCGCCAGCGCGCCGTACGCGAAGCCGCGCCACTCGGGTCGGACGAGGAAGAACTCGGTCTTCGCCTCGTGGGTGATGTAGCGCACCTCGCGCTCGCGCATGATCGGCACGATCGGGTTCTGGATCGCACCGACGCGCGTGAGCGCGGCGAGCAGCACGAGGCTGTCGATGGTCGTGGGGAGTTGCCAGCTGACGACGGTGCCGGCGCGCACACCGAGGTCGTGGAGGCCGGCGGCGACCCGTTCCGCCTCGTCGCGGTACTCGGCACAGGTGAGCACGCGCCCGTGCTCGTCGGTGAGCAACGGGCGGTCGGGGCTCTCGGCCGCGCGGTGCTCGACCAGTCCCCAGTAGGTCGGTGGATGCTGCGGGATCGCGTCGCTCATCGGTTCAGACCCTCATGATCCAGCCGCCGTCGACGCTGATCGTCTGCCCGTTGATCCAGTCGCCGGCGCTCGACGCCAGCAGGAGCACGGTGCCGACGAGGTCGTCGGGCGGACCTTCCTTCTTGCCCGGGACCGCGGCGAGGATCGCGGCGCGGATGGGGCTGTCCTTGGCCAAGCGACTCGTAGCCGGCCTCGTCGCCACGAACCCGGGCGCGATCGCGTTCACGTTGATGCCCCGGGGCCCCAGCTCGTTGGCGAGCGACGGCGGTGATGCTCACGAGCGCGAGCTTGCTGATGCTGTAGATCCCGCCCGGCGTGAACGCGCCGCCGGACACCTGGTTGATGATGCGTCCGCCACCGCGCTCGAGCATCGACGGCACCGCGGCGCGGGTGCACACCAGCGCGCCCTTGACGTTGACCTCCATCACGCGGTCCCACCAGTCGAGCGGGAGCGTCAGCAGAGACCCCATCGGGATCTCCTTCATCAGCGCCGCGTTGTTGATCAGGATGTCGACGCCGCCGAACTCGTCCCGCGTCCGCTGCACCATCGCCTCGGCGGCGTCGGGATCGGTGATGTCGACGCGCACCCCGACCGCCTGGCGGCCCTGGGCGCGCAGCTCCTGCGCGTGTGCCTCGGCGCGCTCGCCGTCGAGATCCGCGAGCACGACCGCGGCGCCCGCGGCGGCGAGCCCGCGGCCGTACTCGGCGCCGCAGCCGCCGGCGCCGCCGGTGATCACCGCGACCTTGCCGTCCAACGAGAACCGCTCGATGCTCATCTCAACCCCCGAAGTGGACCAGCAGTCTCGACTGGAAGAGTGGCGACAATACCCGTACCGTCTCGCGGCATGAAGATCGGTGTGATGCTCGCAGGGGTCAACACGAAGTTCTGGACGACGGCGGCGCAGGCCGCCGAGGACGCAGGGTTCGAGTCGGTGTGGTTGCCGGAGCACCTGGTGTTCCCGGTGGAGATGAAGGGCAGCCCGCACGCGGGCGACTCGCATCCGCCGATCCCGTCGAACACGCCCGCGTTCGACGCGCTCATGGCGTTGGCTGCGATCGCGGCGACCACGAAGAACGTGCGCCTCGGCACCAACGTCTACAACATCGGCCTGCGCCACCCGTTCGTGACCGCGCGCGCCATCACCACGCTCGACGTGATCTCGGGCGGTCGCGTGGAGTTCGGCATCGGCGCCAGCTGGTTGGAGGAGGAGTGGGAGGCCACCGGCCTCGACTTCCACACCCGCGGCCGCCGCGTCGACGAGACCATCGACATCTGCCGGCGACTCTGGACGGACGACGTGGTGGAGCACCACGGCGAGTTCTTCGACTTCGCGCCCGTCATGTTCAACCCCAAACCGGTGCAGCAACCGCAGCCCAGCCTCCTCATCGGGGGAGACGGCGCGGCGGCGAAGCGTCGCGCCGCCCTGGTCGGCGACGGGTGGTTGCCGATGAACCACTCGCTCGAGCAACTGCCGGGCGCGCTGGCGGAGATCAACGAACAGCGGGCGGCGGCCGGTCGCGACGGCACCACCACCCTCACCGTCGGCGGCAGCATCGAGACCCTCGCCGACGTCGACCGCTACCGCGACGCCAACGTCCACCGTGTGCTCGTGCGCCCCTTCATGTCGTCGCGCGAAGCCCTCGACGGCATCGCCCGCTTCGGCGACGAGGTCATCGCCAAGCTCAACTGACCCGGCCCTCTCGCGAGGTTGCGTCACCTGACGGCGTAGAACGCCGCTGAGTGACGCAACCTGGCTACTGGGCGAGCAGGTCGGTGAGCCAGTGGACGTCCTCGAGGCCGCGGAGGACGTCGTTGAGGTGGGTGCAGGTGCTCGGGCCGACGAGCTTGGTGCGAGCCTCCGGACGCAGGTCGTCGATCCTCCAGCCGATCAGGCGGTCGGTGCTCCCGATCGCCTGCGGGCACTCGACCCACGGCAGCACGCGCGCGTCGGCGGTGCACGAGGTGATCACCATGGTGTCGGGATCGACCGTGGTGTCGACGGTGTACTCGTGCACCACCGTCTCGCCCGCGTCGCCGTCGGTGCACGAGTCGCGGAAGAACACGTCGGCGTGGACGAGCCCGTCACCGCTGGTGTCGCGCCACACGTCGAGACGGCGGATGCGTCGGGTCGAGTACGCGGGAAGTGGGTCGAACGCGACCCATCCCCACGGATCGTCGTCATCGCGGAGGTCGGGCGCGTCGGGACCGAGCAGCACCGGCGGCCGGCCGTCCTCGAGGTTGGCGAGCAGCGTGCCGCCGGTCTGCCAACCCGCGCAGATGTCGGCCTGTTGGAGCCGGATCTCCGTCTTGTTGATGCGATCGCGCCACGAGTCGAGGTCGACGGCGCCCTCGTCGGCGGCGATCGACATCGCCATGCCCGACACCAGCGTCGCGCCGGGGACGTCGTCGAGCAGCAGATAGGGGAGTGACCCCCGCGCCGCGCCGCTCTGCAGGTCGAGCACCTTGCGGAACCCGCCGCCGGCGCGCGCGCCGACGAACGCCGCGGCATCGGGCACGTCCGGGGTCACCGCGAGCTCGCGGACGAGCATGCCCTGCGTGTAGTCGACGACCAGCTGCGTCTCGGTCTCGGCGACGACCGTGGGGGCGCCGTCGGCGGCGGTGACGACATCGCGCCCGAGCCCGTGCTGGCGCAGCAGACCCTGGAGCCCGTCGGGTCGGATCGAGGTGATGGAAGTGGTGCGGCGCACCGACGCCGGTCGGCGCGTGGGCGTGCCCGTCGTGGGATGGTGCGGCCCCTGTCGCGGGTCGCGTGGTGCAGCCACTCGGTCCTCGTTTCGGCTCGGGCCCACTCGGGTGCCCGGCACTGGTCGCTGCCGCCATCGTACCGGGCGTGGGGGCGCGCCGACCGGGGCGCAGGGGGGAAGGTGTCTGACCTTTTCGTCTAGCGTCGCCTGCGTGCTGAAGCTCGGACTGCGACTGGAGCTGTACCGCTCCCCGACGGTGCAGGTGCCGTACGACCTCGTGCAACGCGCCGAGGAGCTCGGCTTCCACTCGGTGTGGACGGCGGAGGCCTACGGCGCCGACGCGCTCACCCCGCTCGCCGCGATCGCGGCGCGCACCGAGCGCATCAAGCTCGGCACCGCGGTCGTGCAACTCGCCGGTCGCCCGCCGGCGATGCTCGGCATGCAGGCGATGACCATCGACGCGATCGCCGGCGGTGGCCGCATGATCATCGGCATCGGGCTCTCCGGCCCGCAGATCGTCGAGGGCTGGTACGGCCAGCCGTGGGGAAAGCCCAACGCCCGCCTGCGCGACTACGTCGAGATCCTCAGGGACGTGCTGCGCCGCGAGGGTCCCGTCACCCACGACGGACCCGAGATCTCGCTGCCGTTCACGGGACCGGGCGCGCTGGGGCAGGGCAAGCCGCTGAAGTCGATCCTGCACGCGCCGTCCGACATCCCGATCTGGCTGGCGTCGGTCGGACCGAAGAACACCGCGTTGTGCGCGGAGCTCTGCGACGGGTGGCTGCCGATGGGCCTGCCGCCTCGTGGCACCGACGATCCCGACGTCGCCGCCGCGCTGGGGCAGGGCTTCGCCCGTCGCGCCGACGGGGGCCAGGCCGACTTCGACGTGTTCAACGGCCTCACCGTGAAGATCACCGACGACGTCAAGGGCTGGCTCGACAGCATCCGCCCGTACCGCGCCACGTACGTCGGCGGGATGGGCAGCCAGTCGCACAACTACCACGTGGAGTCGATGGCGAAGCGCGGCTTCGCCGACGACGCCGCGCGCATCCAGGAGCTGTTCCTCGCCGGTCGACGCGAGGAGGCGATCGCAGCGATGCCCGACGAGGCGCTGCTGCAGGGCACGCTGGTGGGCACGCCGGCGAGCATCCGCACGCAGTGGGACGCGGGCGGCATCGTGCCGCCCGGCGTGACCGGTGTGATCGTGGGGGCCGACCGGCCCGATGAGCTCGAACTGGCCGCAGAGCTCACGGGAGCACGAGACGGAGTGCGAGAAGATGCCTGAAGGGGATGAAGTGGAGGCGGGCCCGGACGGCTCGGGGTCGCCGGAACGGAATCGACCGTGAGGATGCGCGACGACTGGGAAGCATCGCTCGCCGACCTGGAGCAGCGCCGCGCCGCCGGTCGCGCGATGGGGGGCGAGGAACGGCTGGCCAAGCACCACGGCCAGGGCAAGCTCGACGCGCGCGCCCGCATCGACGCGCTCGTCGATCCCGGCTCGTTCATGGAGCTCGGCACGCTCACCGGCGGCGACGAGGCGCCGGCTGAGGCCATCGTGCTCGGGTCGGGCAAGGTCAGCGGTCGCCCGGTGATCGTCGCGGCCGAGGACTTCACCGTGATGGCGGGCACCATCAGCCACACCGCGAACTCGAAGCGGTACCGCGCCGCGGAACTTGCCCTGCGCGACCGCGTGCCGCTGGTGATGATGCTCGACGGCGCAGGCTTCCGCGCCGACGGCAAGGCGTACGGACGCGCACCCACCGACCTGCTCTCGCAGTCGCGCTGCTCGGGGCACGTGCCGCTCATCACCGCGGTGCTGGGTTCGTCGGCCGGCCACGGCGCCCTCGTCGCACCCATGTCCGACTTCACGGTGATGAGCGCGCACGCGGCGATCTTCACCGCGGGTCCGCCGGTCGTCGCGGAGTCGATGGGGGAGAAGGTCACCAAGGAGGAGCTCGGCGGCCCCGGCGTCGCCATCCCCAGTGGCCTGATCCAGAACGTCGCGCCCGACGACGCCGCCGCGCTCGAACTGGTGCGCCTCTACCTCAGCTACTTCCCGTCGTCGGCGTGGTCGTACCCGCCCGACTACACGCACGCCGACACCGCGCCGCGGCTCGTCGAGGAGATCCTCGACATCGTGCCGCGCGACGGCAAGCGCGTCTACGACGTGCGCAACGTGATCGACGTCGTCGTCGACCAGTCGTCGTGGTTCGAGGTGCAGCCCGACTTCGGGAAGTCGGTGGTCACCGCGCTCGCGCACCTCGGCGGCCATCCGGTGGCGGTCATCGCCAACCAGCCGCAGGTGTTCGCCGGCTCCATCGACGTCGACGGTGCCGACAAGGCCTCGCACTTCATCACCGTCGCCGACTCGTTCCACCTGCCGTTGGTCTTCCTCGCCGACAACCCCGGCGTGCTCCCCGGCACCGCGTCGGAGAAGCGCGGCATCCTGCGTGCGGGCGCCCGCATGTTCGCGGCCCAGACGATGGCGACGTCGCCGAAGTTCGAGGTGACGATGCGCAAGGCGTACGGCTTCGGCTCGATGGTGATGGGCATGATCGGCTTCGACAACCAGTCGGCCGTGTTCGCGTTCCCGGGCGCCACGATGGGCGCGATGGGCGCGGCGGCGATGAGCCGGTCACGCGGCTCCGACCTCGACGAGGCGGAGCTGCTCAAGAAGATGGAGCTCGAGGCGTCGTACCGCTCGGCGCAGGGCTTCGGCTTCGACGAGCTCATCGACCCGCGCGAGATCCGCAACGTGTTGCTGCACTCGCTCGAGCGTGCGCTGTACCAGCGTCAGACCGCGGCCGAGCCCGTGGCCCGCGTCGCGATCACACCCTGACGGACGGCTACGAGTCCACCTGCCGAGCATCTCAAAGCTCGAGCGTCAGATACGCACGCGAACCTTGAGATGTTCGGGTGGGCGGGCGGTTCGCTCACGCGCTCCATCAACTCGTCGAGGGCGCGGGAGATGTCGTTGTCGTAGCCGAACGGCTCCGGGATGATGCCCATGTCGTGGAGCAGGGTGCCGAGGCGCAGCATCACCACGGTGAAGCGCAGCGCCGCGAACACGAGGAACCAGTGGAGGTCGGCACCGCTGCGACCGGTGAGCGACTCCCACCGCGCCACCGTCTCCTCGCTGCGACGGGAACCCCGGCAGCCGCTCCTGGCCCGCGCTGCGGGTGAGCACCTCGTCGCAGAACAACCACCAGCCGAGGTCGATGCGCGGGTCGCCCAGCGCCACCATCTCCCAGTCGAGCACCGCGACCACCTCGCCGTCGCGGAACATCTGGTTGGCCAACCGCGAGTCGCCCCAGGTGATGGTGACCTCCTCCGGATCCGACCCGGGCCGGTTGGCGCTGCAGCCACGCCAGCGCCGCGCGGGCACCCTCGTGCGGCCGGCCCTGCTCGGCCCGCTCGGCCCAGTCGAGCGACTCCGCGTAGTAGGTGAGCTGCTGCTCCAACGCGGGTTCACCGCGCTCGCGGTCGTCGAGCCGCTCGAGCCCGAGCGCACGCCAGTCGAGGTTGTGCACCGCCGCGAGGGCGGCGATGCCGTTCCACCACACCGTCGACTGCTCCTCGGGGTCCGCGTCGCGCAACCAGCCGTCGACGGAGTAGTGGGGAGCGTCGGACGGAGCGATGCCGTCGACCCGGCGCATGATCCAGAACGGGCTGCCGAACCACGACGGGTCGCCCTCGAACCAGAGCATCTCCGGCACCGGGACGTCGGTGTGCTCGGCCAGCGCCTGCATCACCCGGAACTGGGTCTCGAAGTTGGCCTCGAGGAACACGGTGTGCGCCTGCGGCGCGATGCGGGCGACGAGGTGGTGGACGGCCGGGTGCGCCGTCGTCCCTCCCAGGTGGCGTCGAAGAGGATGGTCTCGTTCGAGAACCCCGTGCTGCCGGGGATCTCGAGGTGGTCGACGGTGACACCCTGCAGGCCCGCGACCTCGCCCAGCCAGCGCTGCAGCTGCGCCACCGTCTGGTCCTGATCGCGCGACACCACCCCCACGGAGGGAAACCTAACGCCCCCGCACGCGCGCCCGGTTGGTGTCCGGAGCCCGCCGTCCGCTGAAATTGCGCGGAGACCAAGAACTGGCCAGGATGGCTGGCCGGCCACCGATCGCCGCCCCGGACCAGAAGAGGACGCCATGGAGCTCGTGCTGACCGACGACCAGGAGTTCTTCCGCGACACCACGCGGAAGTTCCTCGGCAGCGAGTGCCCGCATTCCCAAGGTCCGTGAGCTGCGGGCGAACGAGGCCGGCTTCGAGCCCGACTTCTGGCGCCAGGGCGCCGAGCTGGGCTGGATGTCGATGCTCGTGCCCGAGGAGCTCGGGGGCGGAAGCGTGAGCGGCAACGGGCCGTCCGACCTCGCGCTGGTGGCGCACGCGTTCGGCGCGCACGTCGCGCCCGGCCCGCTGATCCCGTGCAACGTCGTCGCCACCGCGCTGGTCCACTCGGGCAGCGAGCAGCAGCAGTCGGAGGTCCTCCCCGCCTTGATCGCGGGCGAGCTGATCGCCACCTGGGCCGACACCGAGCTGCCGCCGCACGACACCCTCGGCGCGGTCGCGCTGCGGGCCGAGGCCGACGGTGACGGCTACGTCCTCACCGGCGTGAAGTCGCCGGTCGAGGCGGGCGCCCAGGCCGACCACCTCCTCGTCACCGCCATCACCGACGCCGGCCTCACGCAGTTCCTGGTGCCGGCCGACGCCGAAGGCCTCACGATCACCCCGCTGCGCAGCGTCGACATCGTCCGTCGCTACGCCCGCGTCCAGTTCGACGGGGTCAAGGTCGCGGCCGGCACGCTGGTCGGCGCGCCGGGTGACGCCGCCGCCGAGGTCGAGGCGCAGGTCCAGATCGCCGGCGGTGATCCAGTCGGCCGAGATGTCAGGTGCGGCCGACTCGGTCTTCGACATCAACCTCGACTGGGCGTTCAGCCGCTACTCGTTCGGTCGCCCGCTGGCTTCGTACCAGGAGATCAAGCACCGCTTCGCCGACATGAAGATGTGGCTCGAGGCCAGCCACGCGCTCGCCGACAGCGCGGCCCGTCACGTGTCGCGCGACGATCCCGACGCCGCGATCGCGGTCGAGCGCGGCGAAGGCGTACGCCGGCAAGTACCTCGCCGAGCTGATCCAGGACTGCGTGCAGATGCACGGCGGCATCGGCGTGACGTACGAGCACGACCTCCACCTCTTCCTCCGCCGCATCACCGTCGACCGTCTCACCTACGGCACGACCGCCGACCACCACCGCCGCATCGGGCGCCCTGCGCATCGCGCGACGCCGCCTGAACCTCGCGAGAGGCATCGACATGACCACGACCACCACCGCCGGTACCGACATCGAGTCGGTCGAGGAGTTCCGCCTTCGGGCGCGGGACTGGCTCAAGGAGAACTTCCCCCGTTCCGACGGCATGCGCCGTCTGCTCCGCGCCAGCGGAGAGCGACGAGGAGGAGCTCGCCGACATCCAGCGCCAGCGCGACCTGCAGCGTCTGCTCTTCGACGGCGGCTTCGCCGGCGTGTGCGTCCCTCCGGAGTACGGGGGTCTCGGGCTCACGCCCGACCACCAGCGCGCGCTCAACGAGGAGTCGCGTCGGCTACGAGATCCCGTTCCTGATCCAGGTCCCGACGTTCGTGCCGTGCATGGCCGTGCTGCTCGAGTTCGGGACCGAGGAGCAGAAGCTGAAGTACATCCCCCCGATGCTCAAGGGCGAGGAGATCTGGATGCAGTTCCTCTCCGAGCCGAGCGGCGGCTCCGACGTCGCCGCCGCGCTCACCACCGCGGTGCGCGACGGCGACGAGTGGGTGGTGAACGGATCGAAGGTGTGGACCACCGGAGCGTGGTTCTCCGACTACGGCCTGTGCCTGCTGCGCACCAACTGGGACGTGCCCAAGCACCGCGGCCTCAGCGTGCTCATCATCCCGATCCACCAGGAGGGCATCGAGCTGCACCGGATCGAGATGATCAACGGCTCGAAGGAGTTCTGCCAGGAGTTCATGACCGACGTGCGCGTGCCCGACTCCGACCGCGTCGGTGAGGTCGACCAGGGCTGGACCGTCGGCACGCGTTGGATGTTCCACGAGAAGAACGCGATGGGCGGTGGGTCGCCGTTCGTCACCGGGTCGCTGCACGCAGGACTGATCGAGAGCCGCGACCCGTACGTCGACCTGGTGCGTGGCACCGGGCGGACCGACGACCCGGGCGCGCAGCAGCTCGTCGGCGAGGCCCACATGCTCGGGTTGGCCCGCAGCGCGCTGTCGGCCCGCATCACCGTCGGCATGCGTACCGGCCAGATGCCCGACAACAGCGCCGCCATCGCCCGGCTGATCTCGGCCGTGGCGTTCCAGCGCCAGAGCACGATCTCACTCGAACTCGCCGGGCCCAACGCGGCCGCGTCGCTGCCCGACGAACCGTGGGGCGAGAAGGGCTTCAACTTCCTCGAGCGCCAGTCGTCGGGGATCGGCGGCGGCACCACCGAGATGGCGCGCAACAACATCTCGGAGAAGGTGCTGAGGATGCCGCGGGAGATCACCCACGACAAGAACATGCCGTTCCGCGACGTGCCGAAGGGTCCGCCCGGCAACTGATCCACCGCGGACGCACGACGCAGTACGCGAGAGGGGGAGCCGGCGAACCGGCTCCCCCTCGTCGTGTCGCTCGTGCGTTGCTCAGCCTCAGCTGGCGGGCGCCGCCGTGGTGGTCGTCGCCGCCGACGAGGACGAACCGCTGTCCGAGTACTTGGCGATGATGTCGGGGTCACCGACGGTCTTGCCCCGGATGGGCTTGCCGTTGTTGTAGACGACGAACTTCCCGTCCTTCACCTGCACGTAGTACAGGCAGCTGTCGAGGTCACTGATCTTCCCGAAGTGCTCGTAGCTCAGGTCGATCGGGTTGCAGGTCAGACCGGCGGAGTCGTATTTCCCACCGTTCGCCTTGCGGATCCCGTCGACGAAGCTCTGGCGGGTCGGGTTCTTGCCTGCGTTCTGGAGGGCCGATGATGGCCATGTCGCAGGTGATGTACCCGGTGTAGACCCCGTAGTTCGGGACGCCGGTGATGCCGCCCTTCTTGAGGTTGTTCACGAAGGTCTTGATCGCCGGCCCGCCGAGCTCGATCGGCTTGTAGCTCGACTGCATCACGTCGTTCGGCGTGATCGTCTTCGGCGATCGGCTGGTCGAGCAGGTCCTGGCTGTAGCCCGTGGCCAGCACGTTCGCCTTCGTCTCCACGCCGTTCTGCTGCAGCGACTGGATGATCGAGAAGTTCGTGTTGGAGTCGAGCGGCAGGTACACGCCGTCGGCGCCCGAGTTCTTGATGCCGAGCACGATCGGTCCGACGTCGGTGCTGCCGAACTCGAGGGCGTTGTTGAGGTACACGCCCTTGAGGCCCACGGCGTCCGCCCCGAAGGTCTCGACCGCCTTGGCCGTCTCGCTCGACGACGGCGACGCGCCGTAGCCGATGGCGGCGACCTTCGTGGCCCCGAGCTTCTTCATCACCCGCACTGCGGTGTCGCTGGTGATCCCCGGGATCGGGGTGCCGTCACCGAGGCTCGAGATCATGTACTCGTTGCCCGGGTCGTAGTAGTAGGAGCCGTCGAAGCCGCCCCCGATCATCGGGACCTTCTGGTCGACCAGGTACCGCCAGGTGAGGAACGCGAACGGCGAGTCGTTGACCACCGCGAACACGTTCTGGTTCTGCACCAGGTCCTTGGCGGCGGTGTTGTTGCCTGCGCCCGACTTGTCGTCGATCGCGATCAGGTCGATCTTGCGGCCGTTGACGCCGCCCTTCTTGTTCTCGGCGTCGATGCGGGCCTGGCAGGCCTTGTCGGCACCGACGAAGTTCGACGCCGCCGCGCCGCTCTCCGACGAGATGAAGCCGATCTTCACCGACTTGGCCATGTGATGTGCCCACTGCCAATACCCAATGAGAGATATAACCTATTTGGAACATTTTTGCAAGAGTAAATGTGCTAGCCTGTTGTCGCTTCGATTGACGGCGGGAACTGGGCCGGTAGTCGACTGTCGGCTTGCGTGGAGCCGGCGAGCTTAGCTGCCGTTCTACGCAGGTGAACCGTACGAAGTAGCGGCGCACGCTCGCCGAGATTAAGGCCATGCTGGCGCAAAATTCCATCCCGAGAAGCGTGCCGCGCTTGGCCGGGGTCGCATTACTTCGGTACCAATGGCAAGCAACAAGAACCAGCACTTTGTACCTAAGGCGTACCTTCGGCCCTTCGGAAACGATGATCAGCCGTGATAAATCTTATGCCTTGGAGACTAAGCGGTGCGTTGAGGGCGCGTCCATCAAGAGGACAGTGCTCCCAAACTACTTCTATGGCAACAAATCCGTTTTCGAAGATTTCATCCAATATTTCGAAGGGCGGTACGGCCAAGCTATGGGCCGCCTGCAACAGCGCGAAATAATCGGAATCTGATATCGGCGCAATGTTCGACTTCTTTGTCCTTCAGTACCTTCGAACGCCACACCAGCTAGCACAGCGGAAGGAAGTGTTTGAAGCTTTTCGCAACACCGTGATCGGCGGCAAACCGCTCCGGGAAGTCCATGAGCAAGCTCAAAAGCCAATCAGACGAGAGATCAGCGGGAGATGCAGCAGCAAATCTACATCGCGGCGAAGGCCGGGAACGTGCTCCACGATCTGCGACCGGTATTCCTCATCAACCGCACGAAGGTGCCCTTCATAACCTCGGACAATCCGGCTTGCGTGACCAACCGCCTTTACACGCAGCGCTACCAGGACTGCACCTCGGGCCTCTTTCAGTCGGGGGCCGCAATCTTTCTGCCGTTAACATCGCGCCTCGCCTTCATGGGTTACGACCATGAAGTGTTCCATCCTTTCGGGAACGGCATCGGCGCCCCAGGTCCGGAACGAACGGGATGTTGACCGGCTTAACGAGCTTCAGGCCCAACTCACGGGCTCCCATACACTCTACTTCACAGACTGGGCGGACCGAGGATACGTCGAGCGGTTAGCGCAACGCTGTGCCGGAAAGCGACGAGACAATTGGGCTTTCATCGAACTGGGTATTCTTGATGGCGATGACGGCGAGTTCGAGAGGTTTCGCACCGTCACAGAAGCCGATGCGGAAAGCACGGCCCCCCGGATCACCAGCGTCTCGATGTACAACGCGGCACCTTCGACCTGGCCGAGCTTTCTGAGGTTCAAGCTCCGCCCGCGGGGATACACCACTGGTTCGGCGGTGGGCTTTGTACGAAAAGCACATGCTGAGGCCAAAGGTCCCAGACGGTTTAGGGGAGTTGTGCTCCCATCCTCGATCCCGGCTAATGAGTTGCCGCAGAACCGAGAAGTAATCTACATGCCTAAGGATCAGAAGGAGCAGCGTTCACGTAAGCCACTTAAGGGCTAACTGCGTTTCTGGACTACAAAGAGAATTTCGGGATCGTAAGCACTGCAATCAGGTGGCGCAGCTTCCTTCGATGGCCGTTCCCGAGCAACCCCCGAAGAATTCCAACGACGAAAACCCGGAGGGCGCGAAGCCGCCAGCGGCGCTAGTCTGAACTGACGGCAGCTTTCGGGAGAAGATCACGAACAGTCGAACGGCCGAGAATAGGGCGCATAGCAGTCGTCATCATTCCGGTGCGACCGCACCACCCCCAACCCCTTCCCCAACCCCGCCCCCTTGCTAAGGCCCGCCGCGACTCTGGCGCATCGCCTGAGACCCGCCGACGCGCCCGCGCAGCATCCTGCTGCCTCCCCGCGCGCGTCGGCACGGCAGATACGGAAAGGCACGCACATGACCGCGATCGGCAACGACACGCTCGGCACCCGGGATACCCTCCAGGCCGGCGGCAAGAGCTACAGCTATTATTCGCTCGCCAAGGCGGCGGCCAAATTCGGTGACGTCTCGCGGCTGCCCTTCTCGATGAAGGTGCTGCTCGAAAACATGCTGCGCTTCGAAGACGGCAAGACGGTCACCCCCGAAGACGTCCAGGCGATCGTCGATTGGCAGAAGGAGCGCCGCAGCGACCGCGAGATCCAGTATCGCCCCGCGCGCGTGCTGATGCAGGATTTCACCGGCGTCCCCTGCGTCGTCGATTTGGCGGCAATGCGCGATGCGATCAAGAAGCTCGGCGGCGAGGCGGAGAAGATCAACCCGCAGGTGCCCGTCCACCTCGTCATCGATCACTCGGTGATGGTCGACGAATTCGGCACGCCCCAGGCGTTCGAGGATAACGTCGCGTTCGAATATCAGCGCAACATGGAGCGCTACGAGTTCCTCAAATGGGGCTCGAAGGCGCTCGACAATTTCCAGGTGGTGCCGCCGGGCACCGGCATCTGCCATCAGGTCAATCTCGAATATATCGGCCAGGCCGTGTGGCATTCGGCCGGTCCCGACGGGGCGGAGGTCGCCTATCCCGATACGCTCGTCGGCACCGATAGCCACACCACGATGATCAACGGCCTCGGCGTGCTCGGCTGGGGCGTCGGCGGGATCGAGGCGGAGGCGGCGATGCTCGGCCAGCCGGTCTCGATGCTGATCCCCGAGGTCGTCGGGTTCAAGCTGATCGGCAGCCTCAACGAAGGCATCACCGCCACCGATCTCGTCCTCACCGTCACGCAGATGCTGCGCGCCAAGGGCGTCGTCGGCCGCTTCGTCGAATTCTACGGCCCCGGCCTCGACAGCCTCACCCTCGCCGATCGCGCGACGATCGCCAACATGGCCCCCGAATATGGCGCCACCTGCGGCTTCTTCCCCGTCGACGGCAAGACGATCGATTACATGCGCCTCACCGGCCGTGACGACGAGACGCTCGCGCTGGTCGAGGCCTATTGCAAGGCGCAGGGCATGTGGCACACCGGCGATCAGGACCCGGTGTTCACCGACACGCTCGAACTGGACATGAGCCAGGTCCACGCCTCGCTCGCCGGCCCCAAGCGCCCGCAGGACCGCATCACCCTCAACAAGGTCGATGAGGTGTTCAACGGCGACCTGTCGAAGGTCTATGACAAGCAGCGCCCGGCGCGCGTCGCCGTCGAGGGCAAGAGCCACGACATCGGCGACGGAGACGTCGTCATCGCCGCGATCACCTAGCTGCACCAACACCTCGAACCCCGCGGTGCTGATCGCCGCCGGCCTCGTCGCCCGCAAGGCGCGCGCCAAGGGGCTGGTGCCCAAGCCGTGGGTCAAGACCTCGCTCGCGCCCGGATCACAGGTCGTCACCGATTATCTCGACAAGGCCGGGCTGACCGATGATCTGAACGCCTTGGGCTTCAACCTCGTCGGCTATGGCTGCACCACCTGCATCGGCAATTCGGGGCCGCTCGCCGCCCCGATCTCGAAGGCGATCAACGATAATAACATCGTCGCCGCCTCGGTCCTGTCGGGCAATCGCAACTTCGAAGGCCGCGTGTCGCCCGATGTGCGCGCCAACTTCCTCGCCTCGCCCGCCGCTGGTCGTCGCCTATGCGCTCAAGGGCACCGTCACCACCGACATGGAAGCCACGCCGATCGGCCAGGATCAGGACGGCGCGGACGTGTTCCTCAAGGACATCTGGCCCACCAACCAGGAGGTCCGCGACCTCATGGATGCCAACATCGACGACGAAATGTTCCGCTCGCGCTACGGCAACGTCTATGCCGGCGACGCCAAATGGCGCGAGATCGAGTCGAGGGGTCGGAAACCTATCAGTGGCGCGCCGGCTCCACCTACGTCGCCAATCCGCCCTATTTCGACGGCATGGAGATGACGCCGGCCCCCGTCGCCGACATCATCGAGGCGCGCCCGCTCGCGATCCTGGGCGATTCGATCACCACCGATCACATCTCCCCGGCGGGTTCCATCAAGGCGGACAGCCCTGCCGGAATTTATCTGCAAAATCATCAGGTTAACCGCGCAGACTTCAACAGCTACGGCTCCCGCCGCGGCAACCACGAAGTGATGATGCGCGGCACTTTCGCGAATATCCGCATCAAGAACGAAATGGTCCCCGGCATCGAAGGCGGCATGACCAAGTACGACGGCGAAGTGATGCCGATCTACGACGCCGCGATGCGCTACAAGGCCGAAGGCACGCCGCTGGTGGTGATCGCCGGCAAGGAATACGGCACCGGCTCCTCGCGCGACTGGGCCGCCAAGGGCACCGTCCTCCTCGGCGTCCGCGCCGTCATCACCGAATCGTTCGAACGCATCCACCGCTCGAACCTCGTCGGCATGGGCGTGCTGCCGCTACAGTTCGCCGAAGGCGTGACGCGGCAGAGCCTCAAGCTCGACGGCAGCGAGCGCTTCACGATCCACAATGTCGCGGAAATCCGCCCGCGCCAGGACGTTACGGTAACGCTGACCCGCGCCGACGGCTCAAGCGAGACATTCCAGACGCGCTGCCGGATCGATACCGTCAACGAGCTGGAATATTATCTGAACGGCGGCATCCTGCAATATGTGCTGCGGAACCTCGCCTCCGCCTGATCGGACGCCATCAAAAAGCCCCTGTGCCACAAGTCGCACAGGGGCTTTTTATCGCCGCCACTCGCTCGAATGCCCTCAATAGGACGGTCGGCGATCGCATGGCCCGAGCGAGGTAAGCACGAACTGATAGTCCTCGCGCGCCTTGGCTGCGTCCGAAGGGTCCGATGCGGCCAGGCTCGAATCGGGCATTTGCGGCGGCAACCCGCACGCCAGCCGATACCACAGCAACGTATCGCGCGCGGGCGCATGCGCGGCGGCATCGGTCACGTCGCTGAGCGCCACCGACCAGCGCGTCTGCTCGCCGGGCCGCCGCAGGATGTCCAGCGACACCGGCCGTCCGTCTTCGGTCGATAGGAAAATCTGCGGTCTCGCCCTCTCCGGGCAGCGACCCGGGAACGTGAAAGGCATTGCCCACGCCGCTGATCACCGGCGGCGCATTGGGCGCCACCGCTTCCTGCGCGATCTTGCGCGTCAGCTGATCCGCAGCGGGCGACCAATGGCGCTGCGCATCCTTGGCGACCAGCTGCAGCTGGTTGGGCCGCCCGGCGACCGGCCGCGCGAACAGCAGCACGCGAACCTTCTTGAGACGCGGCGCGCTTGCCCCGCGAATCGGCCGGCAGATCGACCAGATATCCGACCCGCGGCGGCACGCCGGTGGCCCCGCGGACGAGCGCATTCACGTCCGCTTCGGCATAAAGTCGTATAAAACCGGGCTGGACGCCTGCTGCTTCCGGTCCGTTGATCGCAACTATGCTTCGGATCGTCGCATCGACGATCAGCGGCGCCGCCAGCACCAGAGGCGCCAAATCGGCATAGCGCGGCCCATCCGAATCGGCGGGCAACCGTCGGGCGGATATTGCTGCGAAAGGGCCGGCGAAGCGGTAACGGAAATGGCCAAAAGGAGGCCGGCGAGCGGCGTTTTCGGAACGTACATCATGGTCTCAGCGTTACGCGATGGTATCGAAATTATACAGAAATAATTCTGCCAAGGCGCGATTGTACGTTTGTTGCGTGAGACAGGCGTTTGCGTCGTTGTTTTCGTGACGTTAGAGACTCGCGCTCTGCCGACGGTTGCGCTAGCCCTAGCGGCAAGCGACGTCTCGCTTGCCCGTGTTGATGGTTAACTCGCCGGCTTCGATCGTGCGAGGATTGAGGAGTGATTGTTTCTGAATGGCTTACGCTGACAGGAATCAAAGCGGCAACCGCGTGGTGGCGATCGTTATCGTCGCTGTCGTTCTCGCGGCGCTCGGTTATGCCTTCGTTACCGGCCTGGCGTATCAATACGTCAAGAAGGTGGCGAAGAAGACTGAACACGTTCGACGTCGCGCCGCCACCGCCGCCGCCGCCGCCGGACGAACCGCCGCCCCCGCCGCCGCCCGATCAGCCGATGCCGCCGCCGCCGGTGGTGTCGCCGCCGCCGATCGTGCAGGTGCCGTCGCCGCCGGTCGCGATCCAGACGGTGCACGACGCCGCCGCCGGCGATCAGCCTGACCCCGGTCGCCGGCGCCGCCGGCGCCGCCGCGCCGCCGCCGCGCGTGTCGCAAGGCTGCGGGTCTGAAGGGCAATCCCGGCCAGTTCTTCGGTCCGACGACTATCCGCCTGCGGCGCATTCGCGCCGAGGCGCAAGGGTCGCGTCGTCGCCAAGCTGACGGTCGGCACCGATGGCCGGGTGACGGACTGCACCGTCACGTCGTCGAGCGGCAACAGCGATCTCGACGACACGACGTGCCGCATTGCACGCAGCCGGGTGCGTTATCACGCCGGCGAAGGATGCAGAGCGGCAATCCGATCGTATCGACGTACACCTTGCCGGTCCGCTGGGTGCTGCCGTCGACTGAATGAGCATGGTCCGGCGCGACTGCATCCGGCCAGCTCTGGCTCGATTTCAGCTATTAGTTTAGAAGGAAATACCTAGCATGTTCACCACCATTCTTGCCGCTGGCCGCCGCAGCCGCCGACGCCGCGGGCCGAAAACCCTTACGGCCTGATGCACGCGCTGCAGCAGGGCGGCCTCATCTCGCAGACCGGTGTTCACCATCCTGGTGCTGATGCTGTTCTTCTCGCTCTACATCCTGTTCACCAAGCTGTTCGAGCAGCAGAAGGTCATCAACCAGGGCAAGCGCGTCCGCGCGAGCTTCTGGAGCTCGAACAGCCTGCGCGAAGGCGCGGCCAAGCTCGAGAAGAACTCGGCCTACAGCCAGCTCGTCGACGACGGCCTGCCCGCGCAGGAGCAGCACGGCAAGCTGACCGATCCGGTCGAGGCGCATGACTGGCTGCACGGCTCGCTCGCGCGCTCGGAAGCGGCGATCAACTCGCAGCTCAGCGGCGGTCTCGCCTTCCTCGCGACCGTCGGTGCGACCGCGCCGTTCATCGGTCTGTTCGGTACGGTTATCGGCATCTACCGCGCGCTCATCAAGATCGGTGCGGCCGGTCAGGCGTCGATCGACACGGTCGCCGGCCCGGTCGGTGAGGCGCTGATCATGACCGCGCTCGGTCTCGTCGTCGCCGTTCCCGCCGTGCTCGCCTACAACTGGCTGCAGCGTCGCAACAAGTCGATCGCCGAAGACCTCAGCGCGTTCTCGAACGACGTGCTCGGCTATCTCGCTTCGAACGGCGCGCGTGCGCCCGACGTGCAGCGGCCCGCAAGGCGCCCGCTGCGGCCAAGCCGCGCGACGACGACCGCCGGCCAGACCGGCGGCGTGCCGACGCGCACGTAACGGCAGACCGGGGCCGCGCTCGGCGCGGCCCCGCCGCCATCGCCGCCGGCTGGTCCGGCGGCACGAGAATGCAGAGGATAGGATAGCGCTCAATGGCGATGAGCGTTGGCGGCGGACTGCCGACGAAACCCCGATGTCGGACATCAACACGACGCCGCTGGTGGACGTCATGCTGGTGCTCCTGATCATCTTCCTGATCGCCGTTCCGGTCGTGATCCAGACGGTCAAGCTGAAGCTGCCGGACGTGCGTTACGAGCCGACGACGACCAAGCCGGAGAATGTCTCGCTGTCGGTCACGACGGAGCCAGACGGCAGCCTGCGCAGGTCTATTGGGGCCTGACCCCGGTCGACGCACGAGGAACTGCTCGACCGGGCGGTCGACAAGCTGAAGGCGGAGATCGAGCGGCTGGGCGGCGTCGAACATCACCGCCGACGATCTGCCCGAAGTGCATATCCGCGGCGACGTCAACACGCCGTATCGAGTGCATCGGCGGCGCGATCTACACGATGCAGAGGGCGGGCTTCGCCAAGGTCGGCTTCATTTCCGCAGCCGCGCTCCCGGCGGCATCGTCAGCGCGCTGTGACCGGCCACGACTTCAGGAGTAATTACACATGGCAATGAGCGGTGGCCGCGACGACGGCGAACCGATGATGGAAATGAACACGACGCCGCTGATCGACGTCATGCTCGTGCTCCTCATCATGTTCATCATCACCATCCCGATCCAGACCCACGCGGTGAAGGTCGATCTGCCGCAGCAACAGCCGAACCAGTCAGCCGACCGGTCGATCCGGAGAAGAACAAGGTCATCGATCGATCCGGCCGGGCACGATCTCCTGGAACGGCACGCCGGTCGATCGACGTGACGCTGCGCCAGTATCTCGACGCAGACGCTAGCGATGACACCCGAGCCCGAGCTGCACTTCCAGCCCGATCCGCAGGCGCGCTATGACGAAGGTCGATGAGGTGCTGGCGATCATCAAGCGCTCGAAGTCACAAGCTGGGCTTCATCGGCAACGAGCAATATCGCAACGATTTCTGATCTTCGCTCGGCGAATCGAAGGCAAAGGCGGTCCTTGGGGCCGCCCTTTTTTTGCTCGCGCCGGTCCCGCTTGCGCCATTTCACAACGTTCGATGACAGTGATGTCATAAAAGTGAAACCGAAGTGTCAGGATAGGAGACAGGATGCGTTATCCACGTTGCCGCGGTCGCCGGCTTTCGGTATCGCTTGCGCGGGCAACGCGCTTCCGACGATCACAATGGCTATGTGCAGATCGCCAGGGGCGACTATGCCGGGGCGGAGCGCGTGCTCGTCGCGAGCGGCGCGTCTTCCCGGAGATCCTGAACTGCTGCTCAATCTGGCGGCGGTCTATGCCACACCGGGCGTCGCCGAGGCGCGCGCGCTCTATCGCGGATGCCGCGCCCGACGCGAGTCGATGGCGTGGAGCGTGCAGCGCCCATGCGCGACGGCATCGCGTGCGCGACTGGCGACGCACGCTGAGCGGCTCCGTGCGAGCGCACGCTCGGCTCGCGCTGAGCGCCGGATCGCCCGATCGCGGCTAGAGCCGCGGCAGCGTCACGCCGCGCTGGCCCATATATTTGCCGGCGCGGTCGGCATAGCTCGTCTCGCACGGCTCGTTGCCCTTGAGGAACAGGAACTGGCACGCGCCTTCATTGGCGTAGATCTTGGCCGGCAGCGGCGTGGTGTTGGAAAATTCCAGCGTGACATGCCCTTCCCAGCCGGGCTCGAGCGGGGTCACGTTGACGATGATGCCGCAGCGCGCATAGGTCGATTTGCCGAGGCAGATCACCAGCACGTCGCGCGGCACGCGGAAATATTCGACCGTCCGCGCCAGCGCGAAGCTGTTGGGCGGGATGATGCAGCACATCGGTCTTGCGATCGACGAAGCTGTTCGCCGCGAAATCCTTGGGATCGACGATCGCGCTGTCGACATTGGTGAAGATCTTGAACTCGTCGGCGACGCGCGCGTCATAGCCGTAGGAGGACAGGCCGTAGCTGATGCAGCCGTCGCGCCGCTGGCCTCGACGAACGGCTCGATCATGCCGTTGGTCTGAGCGCCTGCTCGCGAATCCAGCGGTCGGACAGGATCGACATGCGCGCTTTCCCCTTGATTGGCTCGGCGCAGCTTTCGCGGCTCCGCGCCCGATCGGCAAGAGGGATCAGGCCGCGGTCAGCTCGAAACGCCCCGCCAGCCCGCCAACCGAGGATGCGGCGATCCACACGTCGAACTGGCCGGGCTCCACCGTCCAGCCCTTGTCGCCCCAGAATTGCAGGTCCTGCCGCTTCAGCGTGAACGTCACGCGCCTCGATTCCCCCGGCGCCAGCGTCACGCGCTCGAAGCCCTTGAGTTCGCGCACCGGCCGCGTCCGGCTGGCGACCACATCGTGGATGTAGAGCTGCGCCACTTCCGTCCCCGCGCGCTTGCCCGTGTTGGTGACAAGCGCGGAAGCCGTGAGGCTGCCGTCCCACGCCAGCGCCGCATCAACCTTGAGGTCGGACAGTGTGAACTGCGTGTAGCTGAGCCCGTGGCCGAACGGATACATCGCCTCGTTCTTGGTCTCGCGATACCGCGCCTTATAGGCCTGATCGCCTTCATCGGGCGCTGGCCGCCCGGTCGGCCGGTGATCGTAGAAATAGGGTTCCTGCCCGGAAAAGTTCGGGAAGCTTGCCGACAGTTTCGCCGAAGGATCGACGTCGCCGAACAGCACGTCCGCAACGGCGTTGCCCGTTTCGCTGCCGAGGAACCAGCAGGCCAGGATCGCCGGCGCCGCCTTCACCGCGCCTTCCAGCGCCAGCGCGCGGCCATGCTTCAGCAGCACGACCACCGGCTTGCCCGTCGCCGCCACCGCATCGGCGAGCGCCTGCTGCGCCGGCGGCACGACGATCGCCACGCGCGATTGATCTTCGCCCGACATGCCCTGATCCTCGCCGATCGCCAGGATCACCAGGTCAGCCGCCTGCGCCGCCGCCACGGCCGCATCGATGCCGCCGGCGATCGGCGCCTCGACGTCCGATCCCTTGACGACGGTCAGCGCCTTGGGATCACTCAACTTGGCGCGAATGCCCGAGGCGATGTCCACGCCGATCGATTCGTCGTTCATGAACGCCCAGGGGCCGGCCAGATTGGCCTTGTCGTCGCCGAACGGGCCAATCAGCGCGATCCGGCCCGGCGCCTTGCCGAGCGGCAGCAGCGCGCCTTCATTCTTCAGCAGCACGATCGATCGCGCGCCCGCTTCGCGCGACAGCCGCCGCGTCGCCGGCATCGCGACCTGCGTCTTTTCCGCCTTGTAGTCCATCGATCGATACGGATTGTCGAACAGCCCGAGCTGCTCCTTGAGCGTCAGCACCCGCCGCACCGATGCATCGACCAACGCCACCGGCACCTCGCCCTTTTCGACCAGATCGGGCAGCCATTTGTTATAAAGCCCGCTCTGCATCGACATATCGACGCCGGCGGTGAACGCCTTCTTCGCCGCATCGCGCCCATCGGCGGCATAGCCGTGCGCGATCAGTTCCTCGTCGGCGGTGTAATCGGAGACCACCAGGCCGCGGAAATGCCATTCGTCGCGCAGCAAATCGGTCAGCAGCCAGTGATTGCCGCTCGCCGGCACGCCGTTCAGATCGTTGAAGGCGGACATGGTGGTCAGCGCGCCCGCGTCGAACGCGGCCTGGAACGGCGGGAAATGGATTTCGCGCAGCGTCTCCATCGACACATCGACGGTGTTATATTCCATGCCCCCCTCGACCGCGCCATAGGCGGCGAAATGCTTCGGGCAGGCCGCCACGCGCGTTGGATCGGTGGGATCGGTTCCCTGAAAGCCGCGGACGCGCGCGATCGCCAGTTGCTGCCCCAGATAGGTGTCCTCGCCCGATCCTTCGGCGACACGCCCCCAGCGCTCGTCGCGGGCGACATCGACCATCGGCGCGAAGGTCCAGTGCATGCCAACCGCCGTCGCCTCCAGCGCGGCGGCGCGCGCGGTGCGCTCGGCAAGGTCGGGATCGAACGCGCCGGCTTCGGCGATCGGGATCGGGAAGACCGTCGCCAGACCGTGGATCACGTCGCCGGCGAACACCAGCGGTATCTTCAGCCGGCTTCCCTCGATCGCTGCTTTCTGCGCCTGCCGCGCGCCCGATACGCCGACGCCGTTGAACAGCATGCCGATCTTGCCCGCCTTGATATCGGCAAGCTGCGCTGCGGCATTGCTGCTCACCGCATTGGGGTTGAACGGGATTCGCGGCGGCCGGATCGCATCGCCGAAACACGATAGCTGCCCGGCCTTTTCCGCCAGCGTCATCCGGGCGATCAGGCTCTCGATCCGGTCGCTTTGGGCAAAGGCGATGCGCGGCGCGAGCGCGAAGCCGGCAAGCGCGCCTCCCGTCTGGAGCAGCGAACGGCGCGAGATCGGCAGGGTCATCGGGAATCCTCGTGGAAACGGTTACAGCCCCTCTTACTGTCAATTCGTTGCGAAGGGGAACCCCAGGATCAACCCGAAATTGCGTTACCGCCCCGTCCAGGCGGCGCTGGCGATCGCACCGGGCGCTTTCGTCCCGGCGCTTAGCCGCTCGTCATGGCGGCGCTTGGCGTTGAGCACGAGGATCAGCGCGGCGACGCTCATCATCGATGGCGATTCCCACACCACCACGCCGCCGATCCGCTGGTCGCTGATCGGCGAAATGCCGGCATAAAGCCGCCCGCACCAGCCGTAGAAGGGATAGAGATCGCGCCCCACGAAACACAGCGTCGCGCCGATCGCGATCTGCGGGAACATCACCACCACGCCGACGATCGCGCGGCCGACATAGCCGATCCCCGCCTCATCGGGCTCGCGCGGATCGAGCACCAGGCTCCAGAACAGCAGCCCGTCGATCACCATCGACCAGTTCATCACCTGATACAGCACCGGATCGAGCATCGCGACGAAATGAACCGAGGGAATCAGCCACAGCATCAGCAAGCCGATGAAGGCGATGCACGCCACTTCGGGTTGCCGCGCAAAGCGGATCGCGCCGCGCACCCAGCGAGCCTCGACCAGCCGCCGCGCCGTCGCCGGCATCCCCGCGACGATCGTCGGCCACGGCCAGGCAAGCGCGATCAGGAACGGCCCCAGATGGTGCATCATCATGTGCTGGATGCGATTGTAGAAGAACATGTGCAGCGCGAGATATTCGTAGCGCGTCTGGATCACCGTCCAGATCGCCAGCATACCGACGACGAACAGCACGGTGCGCCACCGTGTCGTCGGCGCCGTCCGCAGCCCGCGAACATAACAGAAGCCGGTAAAGGCGAACGCCGCATACCACAGCGCCGAAAAATCCCACGGCAACCAGAACGGCATCAGCGACGGCCGAAACCGGCTGAACAGCCACAGCACGATCCCGACGAGCGCCAGCGCCAGCGCCGCCTTGCCGTCCCGCGTGCTCGCCACGGCCGCGCCTCGTTCACGCCAGCGATATGCGGCCTCGATCATGGCGACACCTTATTGTCAGGGCGCGCCGCGAGCAATGGCCGCCAAACGATTGCTGACGGGCACGACAGCAGCACTCACCCGACAGCCGTTGGAACGTCACCGCTCAATCCCCCGCAAAGGTGAACGGGGATACGCCGCGTTCGCGGTCGTTGATCAGCAAGCGCGCGCGCCGCCGGCGGCGCCGATCGTTGCGGGCAATCGGGCGCGGGTGCAGGCGCGGCAGCCCAGGCCGATCGGCGTCGCCTCGCCGGCCAGATCGATGCCGCGCGCCACCGCCAGCGGCGGGGCCAGCGCTGCTGCCACCCCCAGCCCGATCGAGAACATCGCCTCGCACGCCGCCGTGCGCGTCGCCCTTGCGGCGTCACCGTGCGCGCGAGCGTCAGCCAGCGCGCGGCCGTCTTCGAGCTCCACCAATTGCACGGTCAGGCTCGCCCGGCCGGTCGAACGCATGGTGCAGCCGCCACAACGGGCAGCGTCCGCCGGCCTCGACCAGCGCCGCGCCGCTTGCCCCGGCATAGCGTTTCGATACCTGCCCGGCGCGATCGATGCGGATCATGAAGAACGGCAAGCCCCGCGCGCCGACGCGGCTGCAGCGTCGTCAGCCGGTGCGCGACCTGTTCGAATCCCGCGCCGAAGCGGCGCTGCAGCAGCTCGATGTCATAGCCCGTCGCCTCGCACGCCCGCAGGAACCGCGCATAGGGCATCATCACGCGCCGCCGCGAAATAGCTCGTCAGATGCCGCCGATAGAGCCGCTCGGCGGCACGATCGCTCGAAGCCGGCGCCGCGCGACCAGCGCCTCGATCTCGGCACGCGCCTCGATCTGCGCCAGCTGATAGGCCGCGGCGAAGCGTGCGCGATGCCGGATCGAGCATTTCCGACAGCTGCAGTTGCCGCGCATGCAGATCGAGCCGCCTGAGCAGATCGGGCATCACCTCGGCGGGCAGGATGCGGATGCCGAGCTGATGCTTGACGCGCAGCCGCTCGGCGATCGCGCCGTAGAGGTCGCCGGCGCCGAGCCGCAGCTCGTCGGCCAGCGCCTCGGCGGCGGCATCGAGATCGGCGAAATGATTGCGCCACCGCTCGATCTCGCGCGCGCACCGCGTCCACCGCGTCGCGCGAGCGCCGTCAGCGGCGCCGCGCCCGGTCCGATCCGATCAAGGCGCGCGCGAACGCCTCCGCCCCGCCCGGCGCGCCGGCAAGCCATTCCTCGAGCTCGGCGCGGTCGATCTCCAGATCGGCGAACAGCGGATCGGCCAGCCGCCGCCGCATCGCCTCCGCGCCGCCGCCCGGCTCGTCGCGCCGAAAGCGCGCGCGGATCGAAATCGAACCGCTCGGCCAGCCGCAGCAGCACCGTCGCCGACAGCGGCCGCTGGTTGCGCTCGACAAGGTTGAGATAGCTCGGCGAAATCTCCAGCGCCTCGGCCATCGCCGCCTGCGTCAGCCCCGGCCTGCCGCCGCAGCCGGCGCACGCGCATGTCCGGCGAAAAGCTTGCGATCGGCCATTGCCTACACGCCTTGTTTCCGATATGGTCTCATGTCAATCAACGCTGCCCAGAAATCGAACATGTCCAATTGTTTACAACAGCACAACGGACGAAGTGCGAGCCTGACAACAACTTCCGACCCTGACATCAACTCGGACAAGAGTCGCGCAGCGCCTCAACTTTCTCAGACTTAATGTGGCGAAGGCGGTCAAAAAGCCGCGACTGTAAAGGAACCACACATGACGTTCGAAGATCTCGTCCCCGCTCCGACCGGCCGTTTCGACGGCATCAGCCGCCCTTATGCGGCCGGCCGACGTGGCGGCGCTGCGCGGCTCGGTCGCCGATCGAGCACACGCTGGCGCGCCGCGGCGCGCAATCAAGCTGTGGGAGCTGCTGCACAGCGAGGATTACGTCCACGCGCTCGGCGCGATGTCGCGGCAACCAGGCGATGCAGATGGTCCGCGCCGGGCTGAAGGCGATCTATCTGTCGGGCTGGCAGGTCGCGGCCGACGCCAACACCGCCGGCGCGATGTATCCCGACCAGTCGCTCTATCCGGCCAATGCCGGGCCGGAGCTGTGCCGCCGGATCAACCGCACGCTGCAGCGCGCCGACCAGATCGAGCATATCGGAAGGCGGCGCCACGCGCGACTGGTTCGCGCCGATCGTCGCCGATGCCGAGGCCGGCTTCGGCGGCCCGCTCAACTGCTTCGAGATCATGAAGGCCTATATCGAGGCCGGCGCCGCGGGCGTCCATTTCGAGGACCAGCTCGCCAGCGAGAAGAAGTGCGGCCATCTGGGCGGCAAGGTGCTGATCCCGACCCAGGCGCATGTCCGCAATCTCGACGCGCGCGCGGCTCGCCGCCGACGTCTGCGGCGTGCCGACGATGATCGTGCGCCCGCACCGACGCCGAAAGCGCCAAGCTGATCACCTCGCGACGTCGACGAGCGCGACCACGAATTCCTCGACCGGCGAGCGCACGCCCGAGGGCTTCTTCCGCCTGAAGGACGGCACCGGCGTCGATCATTGCATCAAGCGCGGGCTCGCCTTTGCCGAACATGCCGATCTGCTGTGGTGGGAAACCTCGCAAGCCCAACCTGGACGATGCGCGCCGCTTCGCCGAGGCGATCAAGAAGGCAGCATCCGGGCAAGATGCTCGCCTACAACTGCTCGCCCAGCTTCAACTGGGAGGCCAATCTCGACAAGGACGACCATCGCCAAGTTCCAGCGCGAGCTCGGCGCGATGGGCTACAAGTTCCAGTTCGTCACGCTGGCCGGCTTCCACAGCCTCAACCACGGCATGTTCGAGCTGGCGCGCGGCTACAGGGACTCGCGGCATGGCGGCCTATTCGGAGCTGCAGCAGGCCGAGTTCGCCAGCGAAGCGAACGGCTACACCGCCACGCGCCACCAGCGCGAGGTCGGCACCGGCTATTTCGACCGCGTCGCCCAGACGCGTCGCCGGCGGCGCGAGCTCGACCACCGCGCTCGGCGAATCGACCGAGGCCGCCCAGTTCACCAAGCAAGCCGCTTGAAGGAGAAGCAACGATGACCAACGAACCGCAGCGCAGCCGCGCCGTCTTCTCGACCGAGGATTTCGCGTTGATCAAGGAAGCCGTCGCCGATTACGTGCAAGAAGATCGCCGACGATCCCCGCTCGGCCAAGTTCAGCAACCTCTATCACCGCCTCGGCCGCCTCGGCTGAGCAACGCTTCCTGGGGAGGAAGGACGCCCGTCGGGGATACCCGGCGGGCGTTTCCGCCGTCAATCGCGGGAGACGAGATGCGATCGGAACCAGTCGGCAAGCGCCTCGACGCTCAGCTCACCCGCCGCCAACGCCAAAAAAGCGGTGACCAACTCGACATCGTCGCAGGCAAGCGCATAGCCGTTGAGCACCAGGAAAGTTTCGCTGACGACTGCCGCTGTTCGCTTGTTGCCATCGACGAACGGATGATTGCGCGCGATCCCGAAAGCATAGCTCGCCGCCAGCTCGGCCGCGTCGGGGTCGCCATAAGCGACGAGATTGAGCGGGCGCGCCATTGCGCTTTCCAGCATGTTCCGGTCGCGCACGCCTCGCGCGCCGCCATGTTCGGCAAGCTGCTCGTCATGCGCGGCGAGCGCGACCGCAAGGTCGATCCAGATCCAGTGCTGCGCCAACGTCTATTTTGCGAGTTCGCGAAGTGCCTTGCGTCGTCGCGCCATCACCTCGCGCGCCGCCGCCATCTGCTCGGCAAAGCCATCGTCCTTCGCGCGAAGCTCGAAACCGTCAGGCGTATCAACAACGCTCAGCGTATCGCCAACGGCGACGCCGAGATTCGCCAACATCTGCTTGGGCAGAATTACGCCGAGCGAATTGCCGACCTTGATGACCTTCAATTCATGCGGCGGGGTGAATGGCTTGTTCATACAATTGTTATAACATTCTCTTGCCGAGACGGCAATCGGAACAACAGCCCCCTTCCCGCGCTCTGCCATCTCCAGCTACGGAGAAGGCATGGCGCAGGGGAAGCATCAGGGCGAATCGAACCTCTTCATCTTCGCAGCGCTCGCCGCCAACCTCGGCATTGCGGTCGCCAAGTTCATCGCGGCGAGCATTTCCGGTTCGTCCTCGATGCTCAGCGAGGCGTTCCATTCGGTGGTGGACAGCGGCAACCAGGTGTTGCTCCTCTACGGCAAGCACCGGGCGAAACGGCCGCCCGATCACCAGCACCCGTTCGGTTACGGGCGCGAACTGTATTTCTGGAGCTTCGTCGTCGCGATCCTGATCTTCGCGATCGGCGCGGGCTTGTCGATCTACGAAGGCTATCGCCACATCGTCGAGCCGGAAGCGCTGACGAATCCGACGATCAACTATATCGTGCTTGCGGTGTCCGCCGCGCTGGAGGGCACGTCGTGGACGCTGGCGGTGCGCGAATTCATGCGCGGCAAGGGTCAGATGGGCTGGTGGCAGGCGGTGCGCCATTCCAAGGACCCACCCAATTTCATCGTCCTGTTCGAGGATTCCGCGGCCCTTGCCGGCCTGGTGGTCGCGGCGGCCGGCGTATGGGCCAGCCATTACTGGGGCGATCCGCGGATCGATGGCTTCGCGTCGATCGGCATCGGGCTGATCCTCGCGGGGGTTGCCGTGCTGCTCGCCCGCGAATCGAAGGGGCTGCTGATCGGCGAACGCGCCGACGAGGAGGTGATCGCCAAGGTTCACGATCTGATCGATGGCCACCCCGCGGTCTCGTCGGTCAACCACGTCCGCACCATCCATACCGGCCCGGCGGAGGTGTTCGCGGCGATCAGCGTCGATTTCAAGGACGATGTGACGATGGGCGACGCCGAAACGCTGATCGAGGAAATCGAGGATAAGCTGCGCGATGCCCTGCCCAGCCTGTCGTCGATCTACATTCGCCCCGAAAAGGCGGAAAATGCCGCGGTGGTGCCGATCAGGCGGCGGGAGTGACTTCAATGATGTCGAACAGCGATTCGAAATGCGGTTGTGGCAGCACCAGGCGCCAACGCTTGTCGCCGATCCGCTCGACATATCCCGCCATGTCGCGTTTCGCGTCGCGCCCGTAATCGAGCGGCCGCGTCTCGTCGCCGAGCATCAACGTGCCAAGGAATACGCCGCGTGCGGCCTCGTCGTCGAAGATCAGGCCCCGCGGCCGCTGGGCGCCCTCAAGCACGCGTCAGCCGCAGCAGCTTGCCGACGGTTTTCACGCTGCACCGCACCGCCGGATAGCTGGTATAGGCCGCCACCGTGGGCGCCGCCGATCCCAGCTTGATCCACCGACACCGATAATCGCCCGCCGGCGGCAGCGGATCGGCAAGCGCACGATCCGGATCGAACAACGCCGTATCCTGATCGAGCGGCGCGCCAGCGCCTGCTTTGCGCACCGCATCGCTCGCCGTCATCCATGCGTCGCGCCAACCGCGCAGCCGCGCCTGATCGTCGTCGGTGGCAATCTCGCGCCAGGTCGGATTCGCCGCCGATACCTCGGTCGCCAGCGGCCCCTTGGTGGCAGCGCAGCCGCCAAGCGCGCCGATCAGCGCCAGCGCGATCCATCCGTTGCGTATCATCATGCTTGAGCTAACCACGCCACAACCCAAGGGACAAGCGCGCTCAGGCCGCCGTCCAGCCGCCATCCATCGAAAGATTGGCGCCGGTGATCGATGCCGCTTCATCGCGGCACAGGAACACCGCCATCGCCGCGACCTGCTCCGGCGTGACGAATTCCTTTGTCGGCTGCGCGGCAAGCAGCACATCGTTCATCACCTGCTCGCGCGTCATCCCGCGCGATGCCATCGTATCGGGGATCTGCTGTTCGACAAGCGGCGTCCAGACATAGCCCGGCGATATGCAATTCACGGTGATGCCGTCGGTCGCCGTTTCAAGCGCGATCGTCTTGGTCAGCCCGGCGATGCCATGCTTGGCCATCACATAGGCCGACTTGTTCGGGCTGGCGACGAGCGAATGCGCCGAGGCGGTGGAGATGATCCGGCCCCATTTCTTCGCCTTCATCAACGGCACCGCCGCCTGCATCAGATACCAGGCCGAGGTGAGGTTGATGCGGACGATCGCCTCGAACTTGTCGGCCGGAAAATCCTCGATCTTCGCAACGTGCTGGATGCCGGCGTTGGCGACGATGATGTCGGGCCCGCCCAACTCGTCATGGCAGCGACGCACCATCGCCGCGATTTCCTCGGGCTTGGTCATGTCCGCCGCATCGTAGAGCGCCTTGCCGCTGGTCGCCTCCAGCGCGGCACGCTCCTTTTCGATCTCGGCGGCATCGCCGAAGCCGTTGATCACCACATGCGCGCCCTCGGCGGCGAACGCCTTGGCATAGGCAAGCCCGATCCCCGAGGTCGAGCCGGTGACCACGGCGGTTTTGCCTTTGAGGAACATGAGCGCGGTCTCCTATTGGCTGGAGTGAGGTCGAAGGCGGCGGTCTTGCCGTCCAGAATGTTCTCGAGCGACCAGCCGGGCATTGGCCATCGTCTCGCTGACGGCTTCGTGCCCGGCCGCCCAATGCTCGCGCATCGTGCGCGCGGAAAATTCGAAATCGCGGCTGCCGCCTTCCCAGGCATTGGCGCGGTAGATCAGATGCACGAGGCTGACGGGCTGTTCAGCGGCGCGCGCGGCAAGCGCTTTGACGTCGGCATCGTCGAGCAACTCAGGCGGCAGCTTCGCGATCACCTTGCGGATCGCTTCGCGTTCCTTGCGCAGCTTCATCAACTGATCGGTCACCTGGCGCGGTGCGGCTGGAGAAGCGGATTTCCTTTTCTCGCGCCATCACGTCCATGATCGTTTGCGGCGGCTCGGTCGCTGCGGAAAACAGATCGACCTGAAACACCAGCAACTCGCGGCTCTGGTGATCCAGCACATGGCTGAGCGGGGTGTTCGAAACCAGCCCGCCGTCCCACCACAAGCGGCCGTCGATTTCGACAGGCGGCAGCCCCGGCGGCAGCGCGCCCGAAGCCATGATGTGCCGCGCATCGAGCCGTTCGCGCGTCGTATCGAAATAGCGGAAGTTGCCGCTGTCCACATCGACGGCGCCCACCGACAGGCGCACCGGACCATCGTTCAGCAGCTCCCAATCGATCAGCTCGTCGAGCGTCGCGATCAGCGGCGCGCGAATCGTAGAAGCTCAACGCCTCGGGCGTTCCCGGCGCCGCGAACATCGGCGATACGGGGCGCGGCGAAAAGAACCCCGGCACGCCGGACGCCAGCACGAATCCCGCCGACCATTCGTGCAGCCACTCGCGGAGATGATCGTTGGGGAAAATCGGGAAGCTCGGCAGCGAACTCGTCACCCGATCCCAGAACTGCCGCAGCCGTTCCACCCGGCGTTCCGGCGGATTGCCTGCGAAGATCGCCGCATTGACCGCGCCGATCGAAATCCCCGCGACCCAATCCACCTCGATCGCGCTGTCGGCAAGGCCATCGATCACGCCCGCCTGATAGCTGCCCAGCGCCCCGCCGCCCTGAAGCACCAGCGCGACCTGATCGGGCAGCGGCAGCGCGGATGCGTGGCGTCGCGGCTTTGCTTCGGTTCGCGACTCGCGCGGGGTATCGACATCCGCCATCGACGCCCAGATGGCGCTGCACCGCAACAGGATCAAGCCTGCTTGCAACCGAACCTCGCTCGGCGCATTCCTGTGACAGCCATCAACAGGATGACACGCGCATGCGGCTCGACGATTTCGATCCCAACATCAAGGTCGGCGATCAAGGCAATCGCGGCGGCGGATTCGGTGGCGGCGGCGGTGGCGGGATGCTGCTCGGCCTGCTGCCGATGGTGTTCAGCCGGTTCGGCTGCGGCGGCGTGGTCGTATTGCTCGCAATCGCCTTCTTCCTCGGCGGCAATCCGCTCGGCCTGATCAGCGGCGGCTCCTCACCAAGTGGGCAGGTGGCCCAGGCGCCCGGCCGGCGGCAACGCCACGCAAATCTGCACCACCAATCCCGACAAGAGGGCGGCGTGCAACGCGTTCAGCTCAGCCGACAAGACCTGGGCCGCGGTGTTCCAGCAATCAGGCAAGACCTTCGCTCAACCGACGCTGCAATTCTACGATCAGAACGGCAAATCCGGCTGCGGCGCAGCTCAAGCGGCGATGGGCCCCTTCTACTGCCCAAGCGATCAGAGCATCTATCTCGACACCAGCTTCTTCGATGAGCTTGCGAACAAATACGGCGCCAAGGGCGATTTCGCGCAGGATTATGTGATCGCGCACGAATTCGGCCATCACATCCAGGAATTGCTCGGCACGTCGGATCAGGTTCAGCGCGAAATGCGGCAATCGAGCCCGGCGCAAGCCAATGCGTTATCGGTTCGCCTGGAGCTGCAAGCCGATTGCTACGCAGGCGTCTGGGCGGGCCTCAACCGCGATCGGATGGATCCCGGCGATCTCGAGGAAGGGCTGACCGCGGCGCAGGCGATCGGCGACGATACGCTGCAGAAGGAAACGCAGGGCCGCGTGGTGCCGGACAGCTTCACCCACGGCACCTCGGCCGAGCGCATGGCGTGGCTGAGGCGCGGCATCACGACCGCCGATCCCAGCCAGTGCGACACCTTCTCGGGAAGCATCGACATCTGATCCGCCCACTGTTCCCCGGCGAAGGCCGGGGCCCAGTTGGCGGAAAGGCACTGCGGGCGCTACGGCAACAACGCCCTGTCGATAATTGGGGCCCGGCCGTTCGCCGGCTAGGTCACAAACGAACCAGCATCTTGCCGGTATTGCCGCCGGAAAACAGCCCCATGAACGCGGCCGGCATCGCCTCCAGCCCGTCATGCACCGTCTCTTCGCGCTTGAGCTGGCCTGCCTTCACCAATCCGCCCATATCCTGATAGAATTCGGCGGCGCGGTTCATGAAATCGGTGACGATGAAGCCCTGCATCCGCACGCGCATCCCGATCAGCCGGGCGAGATAGCGCAATTCGGTGGGCTTCCCATCGTTGTAGATGTCGATCATGCCGCAGATCGCGAACCGCGCATGCGCGTTGGCGACAGCAAGCGCCGCATCGAGATGATCGCTGCCGACATTGTCGAAATAGACGTCGATCCCGCGCGGAGCGGCTTCCATCAGTTTCTTGACCAGCGGCGCTGCGCCATCCTTGTAATCGATCACCGCGTCGGCGCCGAGCGATTTGACCCACGCGCATTTATCCGCGCCGCCGGCGGACCCGATCACCGTCATGCCCTTGGCCTTGGCGATCTGAACCACCGTCGATCCCACCGCACCGGCTGCTGCCGACACGAACACGACATCGCCGGGCTTGGCGCTGGCGACATCCAACAGGCCGAAATAGCCTGTCATGCCCGGCATGCCGAGCTGCCCAAGAAACGCCTGCGCCGGCACACCGAGATCGGGCAGCTTTTGCACATGCGCGCCATCGACGACCGCTTCGTCGCGCCAGCCCATCATATGTTGCACCATGTCGCCGGCTTTCAGGCCATCGGCCTTGCTTTCGACGACTTCGCCGATCGCGCCACCTTCCATCGGCGCGCCGATCTGAAACGGTGGAACATAGCTTTTCACGTCGTTCATCCGGCCGCGCATGTAGGGATCGACCGACAGCCAGCGATTGGCGATGCGAACCTGGCCATCGCCGAGGCTTGGCGTATCGATCGAGACGAGTTCGAAATTCGCGTCGGTCGGCATCCCTTGCGGGCGTGATTTCAGCGTCCAGGCATGCCCCACGGCTGCTCTCCTATCTGGTGTTTTTCGTGGATCGGGTATGGCAGACGCGTTGCGAAATGCAATCCGTCGAACATGAAAAGGGCCCAAGCGCGTGCGCCCAGGCCCTCTTTCAAAGCGGCCATCTAAATAGCCGCTGTCCCTACCGCTCAGTAGGTGCCGGAAAAACTGCGGCCAAGGGTGCGCGCGCCGACATCGTAGGAGCGATCGTCACGCCCCTCGGAAAACAACGCCTGGCTTCGCTCTTCGTCCTTCCAATGCGCGTGCGCATCGTTGGCTGTTTTTCGGATCATCACCTTGTCATCAACCGATTGAATCCAGCGCGACGGGATCGAATGGTGATGCCCGCCGGCATCGGGATCGTTCTTGGTCAGGATGATCCGATCGCCGCGAACCTTGTCGACGGTGCCGACATGCTCGCCATCCGATCCGACGACCTCCATATGTTCGCTCACGCGCGACAGCGAACTGCGCTGCCCCTGGCGCTCCTGCCGCCAGCTGCCGAACTCGTTATGGAACTTCTGTCGATTTTCCTGGCGGTATTCGTGATAGTCGCGATCGAGCGCATCGATCTGTTGCTTGCGCCAGCTGTGATAATCCTGATCGCGATCGTCGCTGCCGTAATTGCGGCCGGCATGGCGCTCATCATAACGCTGATCCATCTCGCGCCGCCGTTCCGCCTCGTCATCGCCGAACCAAGAGCGCACTTCGTCTCCGGCACGATCGATGAAACCGCGATTCTCATAATCATAACCCTGCGGCTGCCTGCCATAACCCCGCTCGGGCGCTATGTCGCGGCGCCGCGCCTCGGCAAAGCGACGGCTATCGGATGCGTCGCTGCCATAATACGGCCGACCGCTGCGGCCTTCTGCATATGTCCCGCGGTTGCCGGGGTAGTCGTCGGCGGCGGCATAGCGCTCGCCTCGATCATTGCCGCCGCGGCGCTGCCGCCCGCCGCCGATCTCCCCGGCAGCTTCGTAGCTGCGCGCGCTGGAATAGCTGAATTCCCGGCCCGACCCATAATCGTCGCCATAATCCTGTGGCGTCGAACGGCCGTAATAATCGCCTTGCGGATCGGTGTTTCGCGGATATCGCTCGTAACCCATGACATCGCCTCCTTACGCTGAACATGCTCCTGCGCGGCCATCCAGCGTCCGCGCTTCAGAGCCCTATCAACGGGGGCAATGCAGCGATGTTCCGTTGCTTGCGACCGGCCCACAAGCTGATGAGGTGGATGCCCTTTTGCTCTGATTTCGATCGCGGAGCTGCTTAAATCCTAGCCCCCGCACCCTTCGATCTGATCGACCTAGACTGCCGTGCAGCCGGCCATCGCCGCTGCCTGCGATTCACGAGCGTTGCACCAACCACCGCATATGCCGCCCCTGAATAGGCCAACCGCACTGTGATCGGCGATTTTTGCCGAGTAGCGCACGATCATCCCTGCAGGTGGAATGACTTCTCGACGGCAGAGGCCCAGTGCGACAGAACTTTTGCTGCAACGGGTCGATCGGTGCGATCCGCATTGGGGTTATGACGGAGCGGCGACAAACCGATGGCGTCAAAACAGGCCAACCACTGATCCGCTTGCCAAAAGAATGCTCCGTCATCGGGAAGCAATCCGGCTGCGCGAAAAATCTCCTCATATTGTTCGAGCAGCGGTGGAGCGGCGTGCTTGCCGTCGATCATTCGCAGAAGAGCAGCATCGATGGCGTGGATCAGATCGCGTTCGGCCCAGAACAAGCGGCGATATTCGGCAGCCAGAGCTGCCGTCTCCGCAGGCCTGGGAAGCAGATTGACCAGCCGAGCGACGGCCGAGACCGTCGCGCTTATTCCGAACGACTTGAATCCTTCGAGCGCGAGCGCCGCGCTGCCAGCACCGAGCACGTTTCCTTCCCATCCAGCGACGTTCCCGACAATGCCGCTCGGCGAGGCATTGACGAACAAATCCGCCGTCAGATGCGAGCCGTCAGCGAGCGACAGAGCGGCGATCCCATCCTGTCCAAGGATCGCCTCAACCAACGGCGCAGTTTCGCGGACTCCGTTCCGGGAAGAGTTGGTCTTGAGGAGTGCGAGATAGGCTCGTGCATCGACTTCCCAGCCGACGACGATACTCTCGATCACCGTTCGTTCGGCATCGGGACGCAGCGTGGCGCCAGCCATGAGCGCAGCATTCGCCGAGTATGATCCGAGCGGAAGAGCCTCCCCCGATTGTCGCAAGCGCAGCCATTGATCGCGGAAATCATGATCGTGCGGGCCGCCATAGCGCCCGTAAGGAATGTCCCTGTCTGCCATTCCGGTCGATAGGTGGATCCCGTAGCAATGCTTCCCCATCCGATCGAGCGCATCGGGCGGCACCGCCAACAATCGGTGCGCGCGCTCAATGTCAGGCGTCAGGCAGACGGTGCCGATATCGACATTTCCTTCCGGCACCAGATCGACTGAATAGAGACCGCGCAGCAGTCGTGCGGCCAACGCCGCGAATAACCATGCCTCGACGTTGCTGCCGATCACGGCCAGACGGCCGGTCATGGCGTGTCTCCAGCGTCAGCCATGCGGTCAAAATAGGCACGGTGCATCGGCATCCGCCTCACCAGGTCGCCGATCATCCGCTTGCCTTGGTCGAAATGTGCAGCGACGGTGCCGATCGGCTGTCGATCCGCCAGGGGATGATAGGATCGCGGAACAATGCCCATGCCGAACAGGATCGCCGCCCAGCTCGGAGCGGCGAAGCTGCGATCGTCGATGATCGCTATTTCACCCGTGGCAGTGAACAACTCGATCTGGTGCGCCAAAGTATCGGGGATCGATTGACGGCGCATCGCCTGCCAGAATGGTTCATCGCGCTCGCTCAAGCGGTAATGCAGGATAATAAAGTCTCGAATGCTGGAGAAGGCATCGGACATGGTTCGATTATAGTCGCGCATCAATGCGGGATCGAGGCCGGCGGTGGGGAACAGCTCGACCAACCGGCCGATACCGCGCTCGATCAGGTTGATGCTCGTCGATTCAAGCGGTTCCAGAAAGCCGCCCGACAAGCCGATCGCGACGCAATTGCCGGCCCAGAATTGGCGGCGATGCCCCGTCTTGAACCGCAACTGTCGCGGCTGGGCGAGCGGTTCGCCCTCCAGACCGGCAATCAGCTCGGTCAATGCGGCATCGTCATCCTGAAAGGCGCTCGAATACACCTGGCCGTTCCCGACGCGGTGTTGCAACGGAATGCGCCAGCGCCAGCCTCCACTCGTCGCCGTCGCTCGGGTGAACGGCGCGATATCTTCGCCCCCGGCACAGGGCACCGCCCAAGCGCGATCGGCGGGTAGCCAATGACCCCAATCCTCAAAGCCAACGCCCATCGCGCCGCCGATCAGAAGCGCTCGAAAGCCCGAGCAATCGATGAACAGATCGCCTTCGATCGTCCGACCGTCGCGCAGCACGAGCTTCTCGATCAAACCGCTTCCGGCCCCGATCGCCACATGCTCGACTTGCCCCTCGACATGCCCCACGCCGGCAGCAACCGCGATGCGGGCAAGGTTGGCCGCATAGCGCGATGCATCGAAGTGGTACGCATAGGAATAAGAGCTCGCGAGTCCCCCGCCCGGCTCAGCCGGATGAGCGAACCGTCCCGCCCGGGCCGCAACCGCTGCAACCGAATAATCGTCGAGCTGATCGTATCGGCCCAGCCGGGTGATCTGATGAAAGGGGGCGATGCCCGCGATATCCGGCCCATAGTCGCCGAAACCGTGGAAAAAGCGGTGCCCCCGCCGGCGCCAATCGCAAAATTCGATGCCCAGCTTGAAGGTTGCGTGGGCGTTGCGCAGCACGCCTGGCTCATCGACGCCCACAGCATCGTTGAATTGGCGAATGGTGGGAAGCGTCGCCTCGCCGACGCCCACAATGCCGATTTCAGCGGACTCGACCAGCGTGATCGTGAAATCGGATGGCCGCGCCATGCGCACCAGCGCAAGCGCCGTCATCCATCCGGCAGTCCCCCCGCCGACGATGACGATGCGCCGGACACCACCCTCTCTCATCGTTCGCGCCCAGCGCCTTTCGTCACCATCTGTAAGCGAGGCCCGGCCATCGCCGAGCCTCGCTTCTTATCAGAATGTGACGCGCACCGTCGCGGTATAACGACGATCGCTCTGGAACCAGGCCCGGCCCATCAGCCCGATGGACTGCTGCATCAGCACCTTGTTCACCGAGTTGGTGAGGTTCTGAGCCTCCAGCCCGAACGAAATCTTGTCGTTGTTGAACTTGAAGAAGATCGAGCCGTCGAGTTCGCCATAGGCGCCGTTCCAGGTCGGCAGGCCCCAGACAACGCAATGTTGAGTGGCCGCCGGCTGGTTGGGGTCACCACACATCACGCCGCCTGGCGTCAGCGGCGAACCATCGGAGCCTTGCGTCCCATTGACGTTGGTCGCCAACAGATATTTGCTGCGCCAGTTGTATGCGAGCCGCAGTGATACGATGCCGCGCTCGTAATAGCCCGTCAGATTGTAGCTGTATTTCGACAGCCCCTCGAGCGGCAACCGCCCGAAGATTGCGCCGTTGGTATCGACCCCGTTGGCCGAGACATAAGCGGCACTGTTGCTCTGCAATGACGACGTATCGACGTGAGTTCGAGCTATCGACATAGGTGAAGTTCGAACTGATGCCGAATCCGCTCAGGAAACCGGGGAGAAAGGTGAAGGCCTGATTATAACCAAGCTCGAAGCCCTTCACATTTGCGGTGCCAACATTCTGCGGCGCAACGAGATTATAGGTCTGGCCATTGAACTCGTAAGGCGTCTCGACATTGCGGATAATGTTCTCCAGATGCTTGTAGAACACCGTGCCGTCAGTGAACTCGCGGTCCCGAAATACCATTCAAGCGCTGCGTCCGCCTGGTTCGACAGGGTCGGCTTGAGATATGGATTGCCCGACGCGGTTGACGAGAAATTGTAGGTCCCCGTGGTCGTGTCATAGGATGCGGATAGCGGCGTATAGGCCTGCAACTGACTGAAATCAGGCCGTGCCACGCCCTGCCGCCAGCCAGGCGCGCCTGCAGATCGGCGTGATCTTGTAGAGGAGGTCGAGCTCGGCAGGAAATACTATAGTTATTCTGTGCGACGATCGGCTGGCTCAGCGCCGTTGAACACCGGGCCGCCCGCAGGTGCGCCGGAGATCGGTTGTGGTTCGACGACGAAGCCGTCGGCCGTCATGTCCGTCTTGACCCAACGAGGCCGATATTGCCGGTCAGCGGCACACGCATTATGTCAAGCCCGAACTTCAGCAGCCGAACAGAGCGTAGGTCTTCTCGCGCTGGATATTGGTTTGCGCGTCGCCGAACGCGGACAAGCGCGAAGGTCGGGCAGGACGACGCCGGGTTGATCTCTTCGCAGAGCTGCGTCGTGATATCGTGCAGCGCGTAATAGGTGTCCGGATAGCCGTCGCCTGCGAAGTCGACGGGGAGACACGACCCGCGTCGGCACGTCGGCGCCGCCATGGTAGAAGTTGCTGCCGAAATTGAACAACTGGCTCGCCAGCGGGAATTCGGAGAGATAGGCCAGACGCGGAATGGTGGATCCTACCTGCCATGTCTGGCTCACCGCCTGCCAGTTATAGGGGGATGCCTTGTTGTCGGCGTTGGTGTCTGCGTCAAGCGGCCGCCGAAGTGCAGCTCTTCAGGAATCCGCCGGTGTCGAGATCATAATCGAGATCAGCACGATATGCCCATTCATTGGCAACATTATGCTGCCGCTCGATCCATCGTGAACGCCCAGTAATAGTTCGCCGGGTTGCTCAGATAGTTCTGATCCACCGAGAGCTGGGCAGCCGCCGTGAGATCGACGTCTGGCTGGGAAGGTTGACGCCCGTCGCCACCGTGGAATCAAGACCCCGTGAGCGTGGCGTGAACATGCTGAACGTCGAGCCTCAGCGTCAGGCGTTCGGTCGGCCGCCAGTTACGACCCGGCAATGTCGGTGGTGCTGGAGTGCTGGTCGGCGCTACGCACGTCGTCACTGAATGGCATGCCGCCGCCATCGGCCGGATTGGGATCGGTTTCAGTGCCGCTCTGGAAAACGCCATTATCGTCGAGGTGAACTGGGTGCCGGCGGCGGGGACGATGTTATAGGCATTGTCCTGCGCGAAGATGGCATGCTCGTCCCAATGGAACTTGTAGTTCGACTGGAAGAAGGTCGCCTAGACGTCGAGATTGTCGGCCGGCTTCCACTGCACCGCGCCATAAGGCGCCGAAGCGGCGGCGGGTGAAGTCGAGCTGGCGCCAGTCGATTCCCTTGGGGATGTAGACCGTCTTGCCCGGAACGAGATCGGTGCGCGGATAATAAGGCTCGACCTGCACGCCGTCGGTGCGGGTCGCACTGCGCGAGAAGGCGACGTCGGCGAGCACGCCGATTTCGCCGATCGGGGTCTGCCAGCGGTTCGAGTAGAGGCCCGAGAAGGACGGTTCGAGCTGGTTGCGCAGATCGCCGACCGAGCCCGAATAGGAGAGGCTGAACACTTGCCCCTTGGAGTCGAAGGGCATCCGCGTGCGCAGGTTGACGAGGCCGCCGATGCCGCCTTCGATCAGGTCGGCCGACGGGTTCTTGTAGACGTCGACGCCGGCGAGCAGTTCGGGCGGCACGTCCTCGAAGCTCAGCGTGCGGCCGCCATTGGCGCTGAAGGCGTCTCGGCCATTGAGTTCGGAGCGCACGAAAGTGAGGCCGCGGACGTTGACGCCCGACCCCTCGACCGAAAAGTGATCCGGGTCGGAACGGGAGATGAAGTGATCGATGGTGACGCCGGTAATGCGCTGGAGCGTCTCGGTAACGCTGCGGTCAGGCAACTTGCCGATATCGTCCGAATTGATCGAGTCGACGATCTGTCGGCATGGCGCTTGATGCTGATCGCGGTTGCGATCGAGGCACGCTGGCCGGTGACGACAATTTCCGTCGTCGCCGATGCGTCGCTGTTGCCCGATTGCTGTGCGTCGTCACCGGTAGCGGCGGGTGATGCCGTCTGGGCATGAGCAGACGCCGCCAAACCGAGATTCAGCGCCATGATCGACACGCCGAGCGCAAGCATGGAAGATGCGGGGCGGCGCAACCCGGTCGGACGACAAGATCCAATATTCATCGAAGACAATCCCTGAAAAGAGCAGCAAAACAACCCCGAGCGAAGCGCAATCGGGCGGCCGAATAACAAAAAGACGCGCATTCGGGTAGCGCTAACAACAGAAGCGCTGAATACTCGCCGTCAGTTTGATGATGAATTTCGAAGCCGTCCTCCCCACTTCGCAAATGCGAAATCACCGCGCATTCCCTGTCTGTGGCAAGGGTTCAACCAGCGGCAACAAGGCTAGTACTACAAATACGATTCGAATTGCAAATGATATCGCTCTCATCGTACGTTTGAGCCTCTATCCGTTGCAGGAATGCATCATTCGCATCGCCGCTGCGCGCTCGCAGCCATGTCAGGTGGAGGGGTTTATGGGGACTGGCCGGCAGCCGCTTGCCACCGCGCTCGCACTAAGCGCTATCGTCGCGTCTAGCGCACCGTCGATAGCGCACTCATCGAACTCAGTATCACTGGCAAAGCGTCACGGTCGGCGGTGGCGGATTCGTTCCGGGCATCGTGTTCAGCACTGCGGAAAAGGGATTGGCCTATCTCCGTTCGGACATGGGCGGCGCCTATCGATGGGATGCCGCACAGGCGCGCTGGGTTCCGCTTCAGGATGCCAATGCCATCGGCAGTTATATGGGCGTCGAGAGCATCGCTCCCGATCCGGTCGATGCAAATGTCGTCTATGCCGCGGTTGGCATGGGATCACGCGCGCCGGCCGCTATCATGCGCTCTTCTGATCGCGGCGCGCATTGGCGGATAACGCCCGTCCCCTTCAAAATGGGCGGCAATGAGGATGGTCGGGGCCTCGGCGAGCGATTGGCGATCGATCCCAATCATCGAACGACGCTGTTCTTCGGCTCGCGGCACGATGGCTTATGGCGCAGCGACGATAGCGCGTTGCACTGGCGAAAAGTTGCCAGCTTTCCTCTGCCCGGTCTTGGCTTGCCGCCGTCGTCGCGCGAGAACTCATGGCGGCCTCAGCTTCGTGCTGTTCGATCGGGCACACGCCGGCCGCGTTTTCGTCGCCAGCGCCGATCCGGGCGACCGTCACCTGTTCGCATCGCAGGACGAGGGCGGGCACTGGCGCGCGGTGACCGGCGGCCCTTCGGCCATGATGCTGCCGGCCAAGGCCGTGGTCGGTGGCGATGGCGTGCTGACGATCACCTATTCGAACGGCATTGGGCCGAACGGCATCACCAAGGGTGCGGTGTGGCGTTACGATCCGGCGCGCGATCGCTGGAGCGACATAACGCCGGACAAACGGGCCGACGCGCCACCTGGCGGCTATATGGGCGTCGCGGTTTCCGCGCAGGATCCGCGAGTCATCGCGGTTTCAACGGTCGATCGATCCAATCCGGTCGATACCCTCTGGCGCTCGACCGATGCCGGGGCGCATTGGGATGAATTGTGGCGGCACAGCACGCGCGACGTTGCCGCGTCTCCGTTCCTCAACCTCGATGGAGCCGCGCCCAATTTCGGCCATTGGATCGCGGGGCTCGCGATCGACCCATTCGATCCGGGCCATGCCGTCTATACGACCGGCGCGACGATGTATGCGACCCATCAGTTCGATCGTCCCGGCATGATGCGCTGGTTCCCGTGGACCAAGGGCATCGAGCAGACCGCAATCATCACCCTGATCAGCCCCACCGCCGGCGCGCCGCTCGTCTCCGGCTTCGGCGATATTGCCGGCTTCCGGCATGACGACCTCAGCGTTTCCCCGCCGGTGCTTCACAAGAACCCCTATCTTACCAACACCAACACGCTCGATTATGCGGGCGAAGCGCCCGAAATCATGGTTCGATCGGGAAGCACCCACACACGCATCGTGCCCGGCCCCTCGCTCGCCTGGTCGCAGGACGGCGGTCGCAGTTGGCAGCCGCTGACACCGACCATCATGCGCCCTGCCATGCCGTTGGACGGTCCTCCACCGATCGCAACGGGAGACGCGCCGATCGTGGTTTCCGCCGATGGTCGCACCTTCCTGGCGGGCACAATCTATCCAATGCTGACGCGTGATCGCGGCGCGACCTGGCAGCGCGCGTTGGGTCTGCCGATCGGCAGCCGCCCGACCGCCGACAAGGTCGATCCGCGTCGCTTCTATGCGCTGGATTTCGCGACAAATCAGGTCATGCGGAGCGATGATGGCGGCGCGAACTTTCATCCCATCGCCGGGCGAGGCTTACCCGCCGATCTTTCCAGTGCTCATGTGACATGGCGCGAAGCACAGAATCCGTTCGTGGCGGTTCCGGGGCGCGCCGGGGCGCTGTGGCTGCTGCTGAACGGCGCCCTCTATCGCTCGACCGATTTCGGCGATGATTTGGGCGCTTGCCACCCATGGCATCGACATCCGATATTACGGTCTCGGCAAGGGATGCCCGGATCGTCATGGCCCGCCCTCTACGCGATTGCCGACCGCGACGGGCTGACCGCGGTATGGCGCTCCACTGATGGCGGCGGCACCTGGACTCGCATCAATGACGACCAGCATCAATGGGGATTGCGCTTCCGGGTGATCATCGGCGATCCGAAGCAGTTCGGTCGAAGTCTATATCGGCACAGACGGTCGGGGAATCATCTATGGCGATCCCGCCACCGGCTGATGCGGGCTCGGTCGCGGCGACGGCGCTATCACTCGACGGCGATCGTCCGTCGCAGCTTGATGTCGGCCGACGAAGCGCCGATCATCAATCGCACCCGGTCGGGCTCGACCACCATCGCATGCGCCCTGCATCCCAATAAGCGAGTTGCGACGCCTTCAGCGGAATCCTGCACCGTCTTGGTCTCGCCCGGGATCGAGATGGACCCGCGCTGAAGCCCTCCAGTTCAGCGATGGCCGCGCGACGCGTGAGCCGAGATGCTGGACATAAAGCTGCGGCACGGCATCACCGGCCGCCTTGCCGCTATTGGTGACATCGACGCTGACGATCATGCCGCCGTCTCGGGCGATGCGTGGCTCGTCGGTGCGCAGATGGCTGAAGCGGAAGGTCGTGTAACTCAGGCCATAGCCAAAGGGATAAAGCGGCTTTGCCCTTGGAATACATATAGGTCCGGCCATGACGGATGTCATAATCCATCATCGGCGGCAGCTGGTCCATCGACGCCGGCCAGGTGACGACCGTATGGCCGGCGGGATTATAGTCGCCGAACAGGACTTGGGCCAGCGCCCAACCTTCGTCCTGCGAGGCGTGGGTCATGTGACAGGATCGCCGGCACGATGCGCTGCCGACCAGTTGATCGTGTAGGGGAAGCTCGACACCAGCACCATTACCGTGCGCGGGTTGGCGGCCATCACCTTCCTGACGAGCAATTCCTGCGCCAGCGTGAGCGTAACGCGGTCGCGCCCTTCGCGGCCGTCGCCCGGATCGGCGCAGGGCTTGTGCCGTCGTCGGTCCAGTCATTGGCCATGTTGGGGCCGCAGGTCGGATCGTTGCCGACGACGACGATCGCCACATCGGACGCCTTGGCCGCCGCCTCTGCCGCGCCGCCGGTATCGTCGGCGGCGAAGCTGACCTTCACGCCCGGCCCCGCCGCATCTCGAATGCCCTGCAAGGGGGAGGTCGCGTAGGGCGGAGGCCGCCATACCAATCCCAATGCACGCTATCGGCGAGTGGGCCGATAACGGCGATCGACTTCAGCGTCTTGCGTTGGCGAGCGGCAGCGCGCGCCCGCTATTCTTGAGCAGCACGATCAATTCCAGCGCCATCGCTTTCGAGACGGCGCTGATGCTTCTCGCCCTCCCAGCGGCGCGTGCCACCATGGATGCGCGATAAGGGACCTGATCGGGCGGGTCGAGCAGGCCCAGCTTCAACGTGATGCGGAACTTGCGACGCAGCGCCTCGTCGAGATCGGCCTGCGTGATCGAGCCGTCCTTGAGCGCCGCATGCAACTCGTCCTTATAGGTATCGAGATACTGGTTGATCCCTGCCTTCAACGCAGCGACGGCCGCCTGTTCCTGCGTTGTGAACACCTTGTGCGCCGTGACCAGCAGCTTGATCGCGCCGCCGTCGCTGGACACGCACATCCACGCCCCATTGGTCGATCACCACGTTGCGCAGCACCGGGTTGATCGCCATCGGCGTGCCGTTCCATGCATTGTAGGAAGCCATCACGCCTCGCGCGCCGGCATCCTGAAACGCCATGCGGAACGGCACCGAATAATATTCCCAGAATAATCGCTCATCGAAATTGGAGCTGGACGAGGTGCGCTTGTCCTCGTTCGAATTGGCGAGGAAATGCTTCAGCGAGCGGCGCGGCCTGCCAGTATTTCGGATCGTCGCCCTCCATCCCGCGAGCGAACGCCGTCGCCATCGTGCCGTTGAAGAATGGGTCTTCGCCGTAGACCTCTTCGCTGCGCCCCCAGCGTGGATCACGCGCGAGATCGGCCTGCGGGCCCCAGAGCATCAGGATCTGCCGGCCATAGCTTGGCGTTTGGGTGATGTAGCGCGCCTCATATCCCTCGACGCCGCCAGCCTGGCGCACCAGCGCCGGATCCCAGCTGGCGCCCATGCCGGGCGGCTGCGGGAATTGCGTCGTGGGGATCGGGCGAAGGTCCCGCTTGCCGCCGCCGCGCTGCACGACGCCATGAATGCCTTCGGACGAGCCGAAGTTGGGCACGCCAAGGCGCGGCACGCCGGAATCGGTGCTCAGCGCATCGATCTTCTCATCGACCGTCATCAGCGACAGCAGGTCGCTGATGCGTTGCTCGGGGGGTGCCGATAAGTGCCGATAGGCCGGCAGCGTGGCGGGAGCCGCGCCGATTGCCAAAACGCTGGCGCCGACCAGCAATCCAATGCGCGAAAGCCCTTTGTGCATTTCTCCACCCCTCTCCACAAACTGCGTCGCCAGAAAAATGACGTTCTAAGTTAACTTGTTAGCCCTACCAAGCAGCGGCGCCTGCTACCGCCAAGCGCGATCCGATCGAAATATTGTCTGATTTTTGTTGCGGATATAGGCGCCTATCCATAGGCTCAAGCAAAATCGGGCGTGATCACCAGCCAGCCCGACATATTCAGGAGGGAGGCACATGGCTCAATTACGTTGGCGAAAGCTGTCCGGCGCGCGATATTTGGTATCGCTATCACTGATCGGGTCGCTTACCGAAATCGCCAGTGCGCAAAGCCGTGCCCCGGAAGTGCCGCACCTCGTCACTCAGGGCGATCGTCATGCGTTTATCGTCGATGGCGCGCCGTTCCTCATGCTGGGCGCGCAAGCCAACAACTCGAGCAACTATCCCTGGGCGCTGCCCAAAGTGTGGCCGGTGCTCGATCGCATTCATGCGAATACGCTGGAGATTCCCGTTGCCTGGCAACAAGTCGAGCCCCAGGAGGGCAAGTTCGATTTTTCGTGGGTGCAGAACTCTGCTCGATCAGGCGCGCGCACATGACAAACGCCTGGTGCTCTTGTGGTTCGGCACCTGGAAGAACACCAATCCCAATTATACGCCGGCCTGGGTCCTGACGGACAATCTCCGCTTTCCACGAATGAAAAAAGCGGACGGCAGCGATTCCTATGTGCTGTCGCCAATGTACGATTCGACGCTTCAGGCGGACAAGCGCGCCTTCGTTGAGCTGATCACCTATCTAAAGGCGCATGACCGGCAGAATACGGTCATCATGGTGCAGGTTGAGAACGAAACCGGCGCCTATGGCAATCCCCGCGACTATGGGCCCGCCGCGCAGAAGCTATTCAACGCCGCCATCCCGCCTGAGCTCGCCAAGGCGGTGCACAAACGCCCGGGCACCTGGGCCAGCGTATTCGGCGATCAGGCCGATCGTGCGTTCAACAGCTGGTACACGGCGCGCTACGTCGATCAGATCGCTGCCGCCGGAAAGGCGGTCAAGCCGTTGCCGATGTATGTCAACGCGGCGCTTGCCGGCGCGTTCGGCGTGCCTGATCCGCACGCTGTGTCGAGCGGTGGGCCGCAATGGGATGTGCTCGATATCTGGAAGGCGGGCGCGCCGGCGATCGATATCGAAGCCCCGGATATCTATGACGCGAACAGTGCCGATTATGCCGCCTATCTCGATCATTACGATCGCGCCGATAACCCGTTGTTCGTCCCCGAAACGGGCAACGCGCCGAAGTTTGCGCGCTATTTCTGGTCGGTGCTGGGGCACGGTGCAATCGGCTTCTCCCCATTCGGCATGGATGCGACGGGCTATTTCAACTACCCGCTGGGCGGCGGCCCGCTGGATGATGAAATCCTCAACGCCTTCGCCAGCAAATATGCGCTGATCGCGCCAATGGACCGCGAATGGGCGGACATTGCGCTTCATCATCGCACCTGGGGTTGCTCGAAACCGGATGACGGCGCCGCGCAATCGGTGACGATGGGCGGATGGACGATCACCGCCAAATTCGGCCAATGGCAATTCGGGCCCGACGAAAGCGACGCCAAGCGCGAAGGGGCGCCGCCCTGGGCCAGCCAGCCGATCGGCGGATGCCTGGTGGCTCAGCTCGATCCCGATACCTTCCTTGTCGCTGGCGATCATGTCCGGCTTCACATCGATCCTTCGGCCACCGGCACAAAGCACCCGCTGATGGTCCGCGTCGAACAAGGCCACTTCGACGACGGCAAATGGGTGATGGACCGCGTGTGGAACGGCGACCTGACCGATTACGGCCTCAACTTCATCGACACGCCGTATCTGCTCAAGGTGACGATGGGGAGCTATCGATGAGCCGTGCAGCACTGATCCTCGCCGGATTGCTCGCGACGACGGCGATCGCCGCCGCGCCGGCGCCTGCTCCGAATAACGGCAGCTATCAGCGGATCGATGGCGGTATCCTGGTGACGCCGGCGAGCGGCCCGGCCAAGCGAATACGGCTCACTGCGCACGGCGATGGCATCATCCATGTCGTCGCCAGCCCCAACACGGAGGTGCCCGGTGAGGCGAGTTTGATGGTGCCGACGCCGCCGGCAGCGCCTGATTATCGCATTGCCGCTAGGGATGGCCACGTCGTCCTGCGCACTGCACACGACAGCGCCGATGTCGATCTTGCCACCGGTCATGTCACCTTTCGCAACGCCGCCGGCAATGTGCTGCTCGATCAGGCCGGTCCGCCGCGGTTCACCGGCAACCCGGTAGCAGGGCAGCCCTTCGTCACCGCGTCCCAACAATTCAATCGCGGCACCAACGAGGGCATTTACGGGCTTGGCCAGCATCAAAATGCGCAGATGAATTACAATGGCGAGGACGTTGAGCTTGCCCAACACAATATGGACATCGCGATTCCGTTTCTGGTTTCGACGCGCCATTACGGATTATTGTGGGATAATGATGGGATTACCCGGTTTGGTAATCCGCGTGCTTACCAGTTGGTCGGCGATGATCTGCGGGTGAGTTCGAACGGTCAGCCGGGCTTTACCGCGCGATATTATCTGGGCGGCAAGCTGGCGGTGACTCGTCAGGAAAAGACCGTCGATTACCAGTTCATCGCGGACAAGGCGCGCTGGCCGGAAGCCGCCAAGGCCAAGACCACCGCCGCGACCGGCGGCCAGAACACGGCCGGCAACGCCACCCAGTCGCAGGAAGTGGTGTGGACCGGCGACATCACCGCAGCAAGCTCCGGGATGCACAAGTTCCAACTCTACGGCTCGAGCTATTTCAAGGTCTTCATGGACGGGCACGAAATGCTCGACCGATGGCGGCAGAACTGGAACCCGTGGTTCGCCAACTTCCAATATCCGATGACGGCGGGCAAATCGGTCCACGTCCGCATCGAATGGCAACCCAATGAAGGCTATATCGCCTTCCTGCACAACAATCCCCTGCCCGATGCCGATCGCCATTCGGTCTGGATGACAAGCGACGTCGCCAAGGCGGTCAATTACTGGTTCGTGCCGGGCCGCACGATGGACGACGTGATCGCCGGCTATCGCCAGCTGACCGGCAAGGCGCCGATCATGCCCAAATGGGTGTATGGCTTCTGGCAATCGCGCCAGCGCTACGACAACCAGCAGCAGATCGTCGATACGGTGAAGCGATATCGCGATCTCGGCATCCCGCTCGATAATATCGTGCAGGACTGGTTCTATTGGCCCGAGAATGCCTGGGGCAGCCACGATTTCGACAAGGCGCGCTATCCCGATGCCAAGGGGATGATCGATGCGGTGCACGACATGCACGCGCATTTCATGATCTCGGTGTGGCCCAAATTCTATCCGACCACCGCGAATTACAAGGCGCTCGACGCCAAGGGATTCACCTATCACGGCAATTTGCAGATGGGGAACAAGGATTGGGTCGGCCCCGGCTATGCCAACACCGATTACGATCCCTATTCGGCGGCGGCGCGAACGCTCTATTGGCAACAGATCGAGGACAAGCTGGCGACCAAGGGCGTCGATGCCTGGTGGCTCGACGCCAGCGAGCCCGATCTCCACTCGAACATGTCGATCGCCGATCGCGAAAAGGTGATGGGGCCGACCGCGATGGGGCCGGCCGCCGAGTTCTTCAACAGCTTCCCGCTGATGCACGCCGAGGGCGTGTATGAGGGCTGGCGCCGGTTCAAGCCCGACGTGCGGCCGTTTATCCTGACGCGCTCCGGTTTCGGCGGGATGCAGCGCTACGCCGCCGCCGTCTGGTCCGGCGACACGGCGAGCCGCTGGTACGATCTCCACGCACAGATTTCGGCGGGCGTGAATTTGTCGATGTCGGGCCTGCCCAACTGGACGCACGACATCGGCGGCTTCACCATGGAGCAGCGCTATTCAGCGAAGAACCCGACGCCGGCCGATCTTGCCGAATGGCGCGAACTCAACCTGCGCTGGTTCCAGTTCGGCGCGTTCAGCCCGCTGTTCCGCAGCCACGGCGAATATCCCTATCGCGAGATTTACGAGATTTCCCCGGCGGGATCGCCGATGCGCAGATCGATGGTGTGGTATGACGAGCTGCGCTACCGGCTGATGCCCTATATCTACACCGCGGCCGCCAATACCTTCTTCGACAACGGATCGATCATGCGCGGGCTGGTGATGGACTATCCCGACGATCCGAAGGCGCGGTCGATCAACGACGAATATCTGTTCGGCCGCAGCCTGCTGGTTGCGCCGGTGACGACCTATCGGGCGCGCAGCCGGCAGGTGTATCTGCCCGCCGGGGGCTGGTACGATTTCTATTCGGGCAAGCGTTACCGCGGCGGCACCGACATCACCGTCGATGCGCCCTACGATCGCATCCCGGTGTTCGTGAAGGCCGGCGCGATCGTGCCGATCGGCCCGGCCGAGCAATATACCGGCGAGAAGCCCGATGCGCCGATCACATTCGACATCTACACCGGCGCGAACGGCAGCTACCGCCTATACGAGGACGACGGCACCAGCGAAGCCTATCGCCAGGGCGCCTATCGCCGCATTCCGATCAGCTATGACGACAAGACGGGCGCAGTGACGATCGGCGCGGGCGACGGCAAGGGCTATGCCGGTATGCCGCCCGCCCGCACCTTCCGCATCCGCTGGATCACCGACAGGCCGCGCGCTCGATCTCGACGGGCCAGCCGACACGACGGTGACGTGGCACGGCCAGCCAGTGATGGTGAAGCGGCCGCAATAAACTCGTTTTCAGCTTCGCTGAATCGGCCCCGCCCGCCCCGGCAATCACCTCATTGCTTGAAGGCGCGGAAGCTGTGCGCCGGCAGCGTGAGCTGGAATTGCGTGCGACCGGGATCGTCAGTCGCGGCAGGCAGCGGGCTCAGCGCCTGATCCGTCCCGATGCCGGTCAACCGCGCCGCCCGGCCGGCGACGGAGATCGTCACCTTCGCATCCGTGTCACGATAATTTTCGACCACGAAACTGCCGTTGTCATAAGCGAACAACGCCACCTTGGCGGGTGAATCGATGCGCACCGGGAAATCGGCCATCGCATAGCGCTTGATCTGGGTGAGCGCGGCCTGCGGCAGCGCATAGAGATCGCCCATATTTTCCGGCACGGTGAGCATCATGATCGTGCCCTTGCCGTAATGATCCATCAGCATGATCGGAAAGCCCTTGGCGCGCGCGACGCCGCGGATGATCGGCCAGCTATCGTTGGTGTAGAAGCGCACTTCCGGGAACAGCACCGGCGCATCGGCATGATCGGTATCGTCCAGCAGCGTGCCGTTGCCCGCGCCGAAGCCATTGTAATAATGCTCGATCAGCGCCGCATTGCCCGTCGGCGTCCATTCGGCGATATCGTGGAAGCGATCTCCGAGCGCTTCGACCAGACCCGAGGTGACGATCACGGTTTTGCCCGCCTTCAGCGCGGTTTCGATCTTCGCGACGATATCGGGATCATGCGCGGCATCGGCGGCGAGCAGGATCGTCTGCGCGTCGGCCGGGAAGGTGGGATAAAGCTCGATCGGCAGGCCGATATTGCCGAGATAATTGTGCAGGAAATCCTCGCCCGAGGATTGATAGGGATGATAGCTTGCGATGCCGATCGGCTGCCCGAGCGCACCGACCACGCGATCGGCAATGCCGAGCGCCGCGCCCGCCGCGCGGCCCCAGCCCGGCGCCCCGCCATGATCCTTGCGCCAATCCTTGTCGATCGCGTCCCAATCGAAGCTGGTCGCGCTGTGCGCCCAGGGCCGCGTGCCGCCATCGATTCCCGCCGCCTCGGACATCGGATGCCAGTTGAACATCGTGATCTCGGGCGCCTTGGCGAAAGCCGTATCCCAGATCTGCTCGGCATAGCGATCGACCGACCGCGTCGAATAGGTATCCATCCAGCCGCCGCAGATTCTTCGCCCGGCCGGATGTGATCGTAATAGCGGATGATCTCGTAGCTTTCATATTGCTGGAGAAGCTGATCGGTGATTTCGGGATCACGGGTTTCGGTGCCGGTGTAGATCGCATCGAACATCTGGCTCTGCTTTTCGAGATCGTAGCCTGATCCCTGAAAATGCGGATACCAGTTCGGATATTTGATGATCATCCGAACCTTCGGGTTGGCGGCCCTGGCTGGATCGAGCACCAGATCCCTGGCCACCTCCCGCATCGTATCGAGCCGGTATTGAGTCCAGCCGCGCTTGCCCTTGGCGGCAATGTCCGCCGCGCTTTTCGAATTGAAGAAGAAGAAATCGTCGAGGATCACGTCATCGAAATGCCGTGCGGCAAGCTTCACCGCCTTCACGCATTCGGCGCGATCGGCCGGGTTTTCATAGTCGAACGTGCCGAACTGGCCGCCCGATCCTCCCTTGGCGAGCGTGATGCCGCCGGACACGCGAATCCCCTTCGCCTCGAACGCTTTCTTGACGGCTTCGAGCTGCGCATCGGTGGCGAACAGTGCCGTCGCGATACGCCTCGACATAGACATGGTCGAAATGAAGCTGGGACGAGGCGCGGGCGAAATCGGCGGCGAACACGGCGGGATCGGCGAGCCGGATCGTATCGTTCACGGTGACATAGATGGCGACCTGGAAATTGCGATAGCCGCCATCCGCCGATCGCGCGGCCGGCGCAGGCACGGCGAGCGCAGGTTGCGCCATCGGCAAGACCAGACCGGCCAACATCATTGTCATCAGCTTCATCGTCATTCCCCTGTTTGTCCGCGATCGCCGTCGCGTCCGCGCCGATCCGAACGGCGTTTGCCGGAGGCCCCGCCACAGCGCGTGGCGGCACCGTTGCGGTCACATCACCTTGACGAGCGCCCCCACATCCTGCCCGGTCGGCAGCGTGCCGGAAGCGGAAAGGCGATGCGCCGCATCATCCCAATGCAGCGTCGCCGTCTTGCCCGGCTTGTGGCTGACGCCATCGTCGTCATAGAGCGTGAAATCGGCATCGCGGCCGGGATAGACCCGGATTTCCTTGATCGCCTGGTGTGTCATCGTGCTCGGCACCTGATCGCCGATCGGCACGATCGATCCTGCCCTGACGAAAAGCGGGATCTGCTCGATCGGCGCTGCCGCCGTGATCCATTGGCCGCCCGCGACGCGCTTGTTCGTCCACCAATCGTACCAATCGCTGCCGGCCGGCAGATAGACGCGCCGGCTGGTTTGCCCCTGTTGCGTGACTGGCGCGACGAGGAAGGCCGGGCCGAACATATATTCGTCGCCCAGATCGGCGACCTGGGGATCGTTCGGGAAATCCATGAACAGGGCGCGCATGAACGGCGCACCCGTCTGCGCCGTGTGGTGGCCCATCGCATAGAGATAGGGGATCAGCGAATAGCGCAGCCGCAGCCACTGTTCGAGCACCGGCAGCGCGGCCGTGCCATATGACCACAAGGCCGTCGCCGGGCGCTGGCCGTGGATGCGCAAGGTGGGGGTGAACGTGTTGTATTCGAACCAGCGCGTGAACAGTTCCGGGTAATCGGGATCGTCGGGCGCCATCGCGGTGGCGCCGGCGGGATCGAGCAGCGGCGGGTGTTCGGGCGTGTTCGGCTTCGGCCATTGCCAGCCGCCGGTATCGCTGCCCCAATAGGCAAGGCCGGTCGCGGTGAAATCGAGCCCGGTCGGCACCTGGCGGTTGAGCGCCTCCCAACTTGCGTCCACATCCGATGACCAGAACAGGCAGCCTGTGCGCTGCGAGCCGAGATAGGCCGCCCGGCACAACAACATGTTGCGGAAATCGGGCCGGTCGCGCGCGGAGCCGTCCGCCACGCCTTCGGTATGGAGCAGCGGGAAGACGTTGTGATAGCGATCGCCCGATCCGATCGAGAACCAATGCCCGTCCGGCACCAGATCGGGCTCGGTCTCGTCGAGCCAGAACCAGTCGAAGCCCTGCGACGCGATATTGTCGCGGATCTTGCCCCAATACCAGGCGCGGGCATCGGGATTGGTGCTGTCGATCAGCGCGCCCGCCCGATCGTATCGGATCGGCAGGCCATCCACCGGGGCGCCGTCCTTTTCATGGAGCAGCCAGCCCTTCGCAGCGAGGAAATCGAAATAGCGCGATTCCTTCTCGAACCGCGGCCAGACCGAGATGATGCTGTGCATCCCCATCGCATGCAGCTTCGCGTTCATGCCCTTCGGATCGGGAAAGGCGGTGGGATCGATGTCCAGCTGCCCCATCCGCGTCCAGTAAAACCAATCGAGCACCATCACGTCCAGCGGCAGGCCGCGCTGGCGATAGCCCTCGGCGATGCTCATCAGTTCCTGTTGCGATTCGTATCGCGCCTTGGATTGGATCAGCCCGAACGCGGCCTTGGGCGGCAGCGGCGTCGGCCCGGTCAGCTTGGCATAGCCGGCATAGAGCGCGTCGGCGCTCGGCCCGGTGATGACGAAGAACGAAACGCGCTCGCCGACTTCGGACTGGAAGTGCGTTTTGCCGTTGAGGCCCGGCGATACCGTGGTGTCGGACGGATTGTCCCACACGATGCCATAGCCCTTGGAACTGACCATGAAGGGCACGCACACCGTTTCGCCGGCGGGCGCATCGTAATTGTGCTTGCAGTCGATCGTGCGGCCCTTGAGGTCGAGGATGCCCTGCTGGTTCTGGCCGAGCCCGTAATAATGCTCGTCCGCGCTGGTCGAAAAGCTCGCGCCGACGCGGAACGTCTTTTCGGTGTTGACGGTATGGGGCGCCATTTCCCAGCCGGTCATGTCGAGCAGCACCTTGCCGTCGGCGCCGCGGATGGTCAGCGCGACGGGCGGCAGCGACGGTGCGAAATACCGCTCCATCTGCGACGGCGGGCGCGGCGTCGGCGACGGATCGACAGTGATCGACAGCGCGCTGGAGGCGAACACGTCGCCGCTCGCATCGGTGCGGTAAGTCCAGCCCGCATCGTCCGGCTTGGCGATGACGCCATAGCCCGGCGCGGCGTCTGCCTCTTCCTTCTCCAGCGAGATGGTGACGCGCACGATATTGGGCGCATAGGGCTCGATCGCGACCTTGCTGCCATAGCGATCGAGCGTCGCCATCGGCGCGGCATGCGCCGCCGCTGCCGCCGTCGTCGCCAGCAAGGCGGCGATCAGGACGCGGGCACGGGGGATCGCGGAAAGGGTCATCATGGTCACTCCTGAGATGCGGTCGGCGCCGAGGATTCGCGAGACAGCTTGACGAGGACGACGTCATTGCTGCGCATCGGCAGATCGAGGTGGAATTGGCCGCCCGCGCCGACCGTGACGACGCGATCGACGATCGGCTGGTCGCGGGTCAGTTGCTGCAGCTTGCGCCGTTGCGCCGCATCGAGCGTCTTCGGCAGGCCCATGTCGATATAGGCCGAATAGGCATCATTGTGGCGATAGCCAGTGCGATAGGCGCGCAGCCGGTAGCTGCCGGGCGCCAGATGCTCGAACGCGACCTGCGCGGGCGCCGCCGGCGTCGATGGGACGAGCCTGGTGTAGAAGGGATGGTTGCTGACCGTCTGTTTCGGCTGCTGCCAGTCCCACACGAGCACCTGCGTGGCGGCGCCGTCGGTCGTTGCCATCACCTGCGTATCGGCGGTCGGGATGACGCGCCCGTTTAGCGCGTTCAGATATTTGTAGGCGAAGAACGCCGGCTTCCTGATGCCATCGGGATTGATCAGGCCGAAGCCGCCCTGGAACGCCGCGGTGGGCGGCCCCGGTTCCTCGAACAGATCCGAATAGGTCCAGTAGCTCATGCCCTGAACGTCGCCCGTCACTGCCTTCAGGCGCGACAGGATGTAGGGCGCGCTGACATAGGAATCGTGCACCGCGTCGCGCGGGGTGTAACTGGTGCTCCATTCGGTGAAATACAGCGGCAGGCTCGGAAACGGCGACGCGGCGATCTGCGCCCTGACCTTCTTCACATCGCCGATGATCGCGTTGGGATCGGCCGACAGCTTGGTGTCGCTCTTGCCGTTTTCGTCAAGGAAGCCGCCATCGACCCCGTAGCTGTGCGTGGTGACGAAATCGACCGGCGTATGATTGGCCGCGGCATGGCGGAGGAATTCCGGCACCCACGCCGCCCCCGCCGTCGCCGGGCCGCCGACCTGAAGATCGGGATCGATCGACTTGATGGTGTTCGCGGTAAGATCGTACAGCTGGAAATACGCCTTTTGATCCGCGCCTTCCCAAAACCCGCTGAGATTTGGCTCGTTCCACACCTCGAAATACCAGCGGCGCACCTCGGCCGGGCCATAACGCGCCTCGAGATGGCGGACGAAGGCCTGGATCAGGTCGTGCCAGCCGTCGGGCTTGGGATGCGAGCTATTGCCCTTCCAGTAGAAGATCGTCTGATCGGACGTCTTGAGCGCATCGGGCGTGAAGCCCAGTTCGACGAACGGGCGGATGTTCTTGCTCAGCAGATCGTCGTACAGCTTGTCGATCCCGGTCCAGTCATAGACCGTCTTGCCGTCGACCACCTTCACCGTCTTCAGCACATCATGGAAGATGGCGTGGAAACGAATGTAGCGGAAACCCAGTTCGTCGATCGCCACCTTCAACTGCGCCTGGGAATCGGGCCGGATCAGCGTGCCGGGATAATCCGAACCGACCGAGAAATTGTAGAAGCGATCAAGCGGCCGATCGGCCTTGGCGACATCAACGGTGATCAGGCGCTGGTCGGGCGCGACCGTCGCTTGCGCGCCTGCGGTCAGCGACAGGGCGACGCCAAGCCCAAGCGCCAGCCGCACGAAACCCTGCCCCTTCATATCCGCTCCCGCTCGTTCGCTCGCTCGATCAAATGTCGGCGACATTTCTACGATACCGCTAACAATTCTGAGTGCAAGTAACAAACAGTCGTAGAGGCGCGCGGCCTGCGTGCCTCGATGGAATGGGCGGCCGACGCAGCGGGAGAGCGCCCGGCGGCGCTCGTCAGATCTCGACCTGGCTGCCCAGCTCGACCACGCGGTTGGTCGGCAGCTTGAAGAACACCATCGCGCTTTCGGCGTTGCGCACCATCCAGGCGAACACCGACATCGACTCCATCGGCGTCCCGCGGCCGGCGCCTGTTGGGTTAAGGCCGCGATAGCAGCCTAACCCAACGAGCGCGTCAGTAGGCCGGTAGGTCGCGGTGCTTGACCTTGACGATGACGTCGTCGAGCCCGGCCAGGTCGCGGCGGATGCGGTCGGCGACGGTGACCGAGCGGTGGCGGCCGCCGGTGCAGCCGACGGCGATCGTCAGGTGGCTCTTGCCCTCGGCGACGTAGGCGGGGACGAGGAACTCGCAGCAGCGGCAGCAGCCGGCCGTAGAACTCGCCCGCCTGGGTCCCCGACTCGACGTAGGCGCGGACCTCCTCGTCCATCCCGGTCATCGGCCGCAGCTCGTCGTCGTAGTGCGGGTTGGGCAGGAAGCGGACGTCGAGGGTGAGGTCGGCGTCGCGCGGCGGCCCGTTCTTGAAGCCGAAGGTGAGCAGGGTCAGCGCCAGCTTGCCCCCGTCCTCTCCGTGCCGAGCAGCTCCTCGGCGATCCGGCGCCGCAGTTCGGCGCCGGTCAGGTCGGTGGTGTCGATGACGATGTCGGCGCGCTCGCGCAGCGGCGCCAGCAGCTCCCGCTCGGCCCGGATCCCCTCGACGATCCGCCCTTCCGGCGCCAGCGGGTGGCGGCGGCGGGTCTCCTTGTAGCGGTCGAGCAGGGTCGCCTCGTCGGCCTCGAGGAAGAGCACGTGTCGGCTGCGGGCCGTCGCGCTCGAGGTCGTCGAGCACCTGCAGCAGGTCGTCGAAGTACTCGCCGCCGCGCACGTCGGAGACGACCGCCGCGCGCTCGACCCCGCTGCCCTCGTGGATGAAGAGCTCGCCGAGGCCCGGCGATCATCCGCGGCGGCAGGTTGTCGACGCAGAAGTAGCCGCCGTCCTCGAAGGCGGCGATCGCTTCCGACTTGCCCGCCCCGGAGTGGCCGGTGATGATGACCAGCTCATCTCGCGGCGTCTGCCGTCCTGCCATGTGCGGTTCGCTCAGCCGATTCGGTTGAGCTGCTCGTGGATCTCGCGCCCTACTTTGCCAGGCAGGCCGGGCACGCTCTCGAGTTCCTCGCGGGTGGCGGCGAGGAGCCGCTCCGGGGAGCCGAAATGCTGCAGCAGGGCGCGCTTGCGGGCCGGGCCGATCCCCTTCAGCTCGTCCAGCACGGAGCCGGTCATCGCCCGGTCGCGGCGGCCGCGGTGGTGTTCGATCGCGAACCGGTGCGCCTCGTCGCGGACCCGCTGCAGGAGCTTCGAGGCCTCCGACTGTCGGCGGCGCAGCTCGATCGGCTCGGAGCGGCCGGGGACGAAGACTTCCTCCTCGCGCTTGGCGAGGCTGAGGATCGTCACGCCGAGGTCGGCGAACGGCTCCAGCGCCCGCATCCCCGGCGGCGAGCTGGCCTTTGCCGCCGTCGATCATGATCAGCGAGGGCAGCGAGGAGAAGCTGGCGTCGCGTTTGCCGTCGTGCGGGGAGAGGTCGGCCTGTTCGAGGTAGCGGTTGAGGCGGCGGGTCAGCACCTCCTCCATCGAGGCGAAGTCGTCGGGACCGACGCTGCCCTCGGCGCGCAGGTCGCCGCGCACTTTGAAGCGGCGGTAGTCGGACTTCTTCGGCGCGCCGCCCTCGAAGACGACCATCGAGGCGACCGTGTGCTCGCCGCCGATCGTCGAGATGTCGAAGCCCTCGATCCGCACCGGCAGCTCGTCGATGTCGAGCGCCTCGGCGAGCGAGCTGAGGCTCTCGACCCGGCGGGCGCGGCGGTGCTCGCGGCGCAGGCGGTCCTGGTCGAGGGCGAGCTGGGCGTTGCGCTCGGCCAGCTCGCGGAGCCGGCGTTTGTCGCCGCGCTCGGCGGCGCGGACCTCGACCGGCGAGCCGCGGCGCTCGCTCAGCGCCTCGCGAGATCACCGCGGTGCGCTCGCGCAGGTAGGGGCCGACGATGATCGTCCGCGGCATCGAGGGCGAGGCCGAGTAGTACTGGCCGATGAACTCCTCGGTCGACCTCGGCGAGGTCGCGTTCGCCTTCGTTGTCGAGGTAGAAGCTCTGGCGCTCGGCGAGGATGCCGTCGCGGACCTGGAAGACCTGGGCGTTGGCGTCGGCGCCCTCGACCGCGACGCCGATCAGGTCGGCGGTGCCGACCGTGCCGCCGGCGACGCGCTGGCGCTCGAACAGCGAGCGGATCGCTTTCAGCCGGTCGCGGTAGATCGCCGCGCGCTCGAATTCCTCGCCGCCGCCGCGGCCTCCGCCATTTTCGCTTCCTGCTCCTTTTCCACCTGGCGGTAGCGGCCGGAGAGGAAGTCGATGATCGCGTCGATGTTGCGCCGGTACTCCTCCTGGGAGACGTGGCCGACGCAGGGCGCCCCGCAGCGCTTGATGTAGTAGTCGAGGCAGGGGCTGCCGGAGCGGCGGCCCGGCTCGGCGCCCTCGCAGGTGCGGAACTGGAACAGTTTGCCGAGCAGGTCGAGCGTCTCGCGCAGCCGCTTGGCGCTGGAGAAGGGGCCGAAGTAGGCGCGGTGGGCGCGGTGCTTCTCGCGGGTGAAGTAGACGCGCGGGTAGTCCTCGTCGAGGCTGACGCAGACGTAGGGGTAGGACTTGTCGTCGCGCAGGCGGATGTTGAAGCGCGGGCGGTGGCGCTTGATGAAGCTCTGCTCGGCGAGCAGCGCCTCGGCCTCGTTGGCGGTGACCAGGGTGTCGATCCGCTCGATGCGGCTGGTGAGGCGCGGCTCGCCGCCGGAGAAGTGCGAGGCGATCCGTTTTTTGATCGAGCGCGCCTTGCCGACGTAGAGCAGCTCGTCGTCCTGCGGCCGTAGAAGAGGTAGACGCCCGGCTGGTCGGGCAGCTGGCGGCGCTGCTCGGCGATCCGCTCGGCGCGAGCTCAGCGGCCCGTTTCCGTGTTCCGTCGGCCATCTCCTCAAAGGGTAGGCTGCCGCACCCAGCGCGGCTTTCGGAGGCCGGGCCAGACAGGGAGACGAGGAGGAGCCAGATGACCACCGCACCGGAGCTGAACACGATGCAGATCGAGATCGACGGCGACGCTCGGCACCCTGACCCTCGAACCGGCCCGACGCCTTCAACGCGATGAGCCCGGAGATGATCGAGCGAGCTGACGACGTGCGATGGCCTGGCTCGCCGACGGGCGCCGATCCGCGCCCTGATCATCACCGGCGCGGGCCCCGCCTTCTGCGCCGGCGGCGACGTCACCTGGTTCCGCAAAGGCATCGAGGACCCGGAGATCGACATCTCCGCCGAACGTGCGCCGCGGCGCCGAGGCCCTGCACACAGGCGATCGTCGACCTGCGGCGGATCGCGGTGCCGGTGATCGCCGCGATCAACGGCCCGGCGGCCGGCGCGGGCTTCTCCCTCGCGCTCGCCTGCGACATCCGGATCGCCGCCGACGGCGCCTTCTTCGCCCCCGCCTACGGCCGCATCGGCGCCTCCCCCGACGGCGGCATGACCTACTTCCTGCCCCGCGTCGTCGGCCCCGCCAAGGCCCTGGAGCTGCTGCTCGACGATCCCAACATGAGCGCCGCCGACGCGCTGCGAGATGGGCTCGTCAGCGAGGTCGTCGCCCCCGACGAGCTGATCGGCCGCGCCCGCGAGCGCAAGGCCGAGAAGCTGGCGGCGATGGCCCCCCACTACGTGAAGATGGCGAAGACGCCTGGTCGGCGTCAGCATCGAGAACTCCCTCACCGAGCACCTCCAACTGGAGCGCCACGGCATCGCCGACAGCATGGCGACCGAGGATCTGCGCAACGGCGTCATCGCCTTCTTCGGCGGCGAGAAGCCCGTGTTCGCCGGCAAGCTGAACCCGCCCGGCGGCGGCCGAAGTATCAACCAACCAGCGCGTCCACCGCTTCCCGAAAGGACCAGTCATGAAGAAGGCCCTCCTTCTCGCCCTCGCACTCGCGGTCGCCTCGCTCGCGCTCACGGCCTGCGGCGGCTCCAGCGACAGCTCCAGCAGTGCCGAAACCCAGTCCCAGAGCGGTGGCGGTGAAGTCGAAGGCGGCGCCGAAGCCGAAGGCGGCAGCGCCGGCAGCGCCTCCGCGGTCGACATCTCCGCGGTAGAAGGCAGCGAACTCGCCTACGAAGAGGAAAGCGTCGAAGCGGCGGCCGGCGAGGTCACCGTCAACTTCACCAACCCCTAGGCGATCCCCCACGACGTCGCGATCGAAGACGCCGGCGGCGAAGAGCGTCGACTCCACCGACCTGATCTCCGAAGACTCCGACTCCGTCGAGGTAGACCTCAAGCCGGGCACCTACACCTTCTACTGCTCCGTTCCGGGCCACCGCGAAGCCGGCATGGAAGGCACCCTCACCGTGAAGTAGAGCGGCCGCGATTCGCCCTTCCGACTTTAGGCCGCCTATGGCGCCACCAAGTCGGAAGGGCGTTCAAGAATCCCGCCAGTGAGCAACAAACGCGTCGCTTTCATTCAGTCCTGCTGGCATAAAGATCTCGTCGACCAGACCCGCAAGGCGTTCTTGGCCGAGGGCGAGCAGCTCGGCATTCCGGCCTCGCAGGTCGAGTGCTTCGAGGTGACCGGGGCCTTCGAGATCCCCCTCCACGCCCAACGGCTCGCCGCGAGCGGCAACTACGACGCGATCGTCGCCGCCGGCCTCGTCGTCGACGGCGGCATCTACCGTCACGAGTTCGTCGCCGCGGCGGTGATCGACGGCCTGATGCGGGTCCAGCTCGACAGCGGCGTGCCGGTGATCTCCGCCGTCCTCACCCCGCATCACTTCCACGAGCACGAAACCCACCGCGCCTTCTTCTTCGAGCATCTGGAGACCAAGGGCGTCGAGGCCGCGCACGCCTGCGCGCACACGATCGACGCGCTCGATCGCCTTCCCAGCAGCGCCTGACGTCGGTCGCCGCTCAGTCCTGCGGCGCCATCACGCGGACGACCTTCTCGTCAAAGTGAGGTCAAGCTTGCAGTGTCCGGACAAAAGCCGTACATTGCCCATATGGAGCCGATGGCAGGTGCCAAGACCCGCCGGATAGAGATCCGGATGACCGACGAGGAGCGAGACCTCGAGCAGGCCGCCGCTGCCACCCGCGGCCAAACGCTCAGCGAGTTCGTCCGGCAGGCGGCGCGTCGCGAGGCCGAGCAGGTTCTGGCTGAGCAAACGAGCATTGCACTCAATCCAGAAGAGGCCGGCCGCTTCCTCGCGGCGCTGGACGATCCCTCTTCCTTTGAGGCTGGTCTGGGCACCCTGACCGAGCGTCCCAGCGCTCTCGGCGGTTGAGCGCTCGCTTCGGAGCGGTCGAGCCGCTCGAACCTCACCACAACGTCAATCGCTTCGAGTGCGGTCGCGATCAGCTGGACCGCTGGCTGCGCGCCTTTGCGGGACAGGGCCAGCGCCGAGACACCGCCCGAACCTTCGTGGTCTGCCGAAAAGGAGAGCCCGACGTGGTCGGTTTTTACACGCTGGTTGCCTCACAGGTCGAGCAAGGCGAGGCGACGGGTGAAGTGCAGCGCGGAACGCCCAAGCACTTCCCGATCCCTATCTGCCTGATCGCCCGCCTTGCCGTCGACCGCTCCGAGCAGGGGCAGGCCTCGGTCGCAGCCTCCTCCTCGACGCCCTCCAACGCAGCGAGCGCGCCTCTCGCTCGGTCGCCATGCGCGCCGTCCTCGTCCACGCGCTCGATGAGAGAGCCGCCGCCTTCTATGCGCGCTTCGGGTTCAAGCCGGCAAGCGCGAAGCCGCTAACCCTGATGGTTCCCATGGACGCGGTGCGGCGGATCCTCGGCTGACGGAGCCTAAATCCGAGCCGATCAAGATCGTCACCTACGACGCCGAATAGCCTGCCAAATTTGAGGAGGAGCGATCTGCCCTGGCCGACGTGATTGGGGATGGCCGGTCCCGCCACACCTTCGTCATCGAAGTCCTTGCTGGCCACTCGCCTCATTCGGCACCGAAGTCCTGAGGAGCTGCACAGACACCACGGCCAGCAACAGAACCGACGGTCCAAGCAGGAATCGAGAGAGTGGAGTGATGAACGCCAATCCGACGACGAACAGGAGGAGCGCAAGCCCGCGGGGCATGAGCACCCGGGCGCGCCATGCAACCGCCGCTATCGCCAGCAGCAGGATGCCTATGCCCACCCCAGCGCCGTTGTAGCCGAGGACGTAGGAGATCTCGAACAGCGCCCGCCCCAGTTCCGGCGTTAGCTGGCCATCGTCGGCACGCCACGCCCCAACCATGTTGAGGGTCTCGGCGCCAAGCCCAGCCGCGACCAAGAGAATCGCACCACCGAAGGCGGCGGTGGCGAACAGACCGTCTCCCTCATGCTCCCGAAGAATTTCCCGGACACCGCTCGCGAAGACGACGAAGAGCGCGATCGAGAGCAGGCTGATACTTCCGCCAACGATGATCCTCGCCGAAGTGTCCGTGTAGAAGGCGACGATCTCTCCCACTGAGGCGCCGGCGTTGGGTTGGTCAAACGCCCACAGCGCGTTGCCCACGCCGAAGAGGACCGCCACTCCAAGCCCTGCCAGTCCGGTTGTCCGGCGCACAGCGAGTGTCTGACCTGTCATCCCTGTCCCTCCCAAACTGTATTTGCCTGCTTCCCCGACTTTGGTCGGGACCAGCCGTCAGGCCGCGGCGAGCTTCGGAACCGGCGCCACTTCGCGCTCTGGCTCCTCGTCGGGAACCTGACGCTCGATGCCGATCAGCAACTCCTCATCCAGCACGGCGAGGATGCGCTTGAGCACCGGGATCGTCGGCATGTGATCGCCGCCCTCGACCTTCGAGATGAAGGAGTGAGACGTTTCGGCTCGCTCGGCGACCTCCTTCTGGGTCAGATCCAACTCGTAGCGCCGCTCGCGGATGTGGGCAGCGATCCAGTTCTTCTCGCGCAGCGCGCGAATCGCGCTGTACTCATCCCGGGCCTCGCGGTACTCCTCGCTACGCCGAGCGCGACCCTGCGCGGCCTCGGAGGTGGACTTTCCTTTTGGGCCGATATGGCCGTTGGCATTTGCGCTCATGGCGATAGTTTATCTAAATAGATAAATGCATCAACCCCTTCTTCGACTACTGGGCGGAGCATCCCTACCAGCCGCCCGTGGAGGCACTCGGGGATCTGCATCCATCCGTCGCTTGAAGTCGGCCATGCGGCGCCTGGCCGTTGCCTTCTCGGCCGTCGGCACCGCCCCGGTGTCCTTCTCGAATGCGTGGAGCAGCACGATGAGATTGCCAGAGCGCTGGTAGAGAACGCGGTAGCGCGTGTTGGCGAAACGGACCCGCAACTCGCGCAGCTCACCCTCGATCTGAGAGGTGATCGGGTGCTCCGGAGGCGGGACATGAGGTGATCTGCCGTTCAGATACTCCTCGACGTAGTCGTCAATCTTGGCGGCCCGCTTCTCGGGCAGCGCGTCAATGAATCGGTCAGCCGGTTCGGCGCCACGCCTGTCGCGATAGAAGAGAGCTTTTGTCTGCGCCACCCGCCGAGGATGGCAGGCACGGCGGCGGTTCTCAGCCGGACCTACGTCAGCCGGCAGGCGCCATCACGCGGACGACCGAGTCGCCGACGAAGCAGGGCTTCTCGGAGCCCTCGACCTCGACGGTGAAGCGGGTGACGAACTCCCACCAGCCGCCGCCTCGCTCGTCGATCGAGACGATTTCGGCCTTGGCGCGGATCTTCGAGCCTGAAGGCACGGGGGCGGGGAAGCGGATCTTGTTCCAGCCGTAGTTGACGGCGAGGGCGAAGCCGGTCGGGGCGATCAGCTGGCCGCGGAAGCCGTCGACCATCGAGAGGGTCAGGTTGCCGTGGGCGATCGTGGTGCCGAAGGGGCTCTCGGTCTTCGCCCGCTC
>CAVWPI010000012.1:0-6772 GCA_963756895.1 uncultured Actinomycetes bacterium
AGACCCGACTCCTCCAAGACCGACTTCTCGAAGGACGTGACCATGGCCAACCCCGTCGGGCCGCTGGTCCCCGCCGACGAGCCGTTCACGCACCAGGTCACCGAGACGTTCGCCACCGTCGGCACCAGCGACCCGTCGTGGACCGAGAAGGTGTGCGCCATGGCCGCCGCGCGCGACGGCAGCACTGCAACTCGGCTTCGGGCTCGGCAAGTACACCAACCGCAACGTGCTCGACGGGTACGCGCGGCGTGTCCCGCGGCGTCGAGCAGATGACCGTGCGCGGCAAGCCGGCGGCTGCAGCCCGAACCCGAACGCACCGTCGTCGGACCGATCCGCTACGAGGTGCTCGAGCCGATGCGCGCCATCCGCTTCGCGCTCGAAGCCAACGACTGCCAGCCCTCGCGTTCGACTGGGTGTTCGAGCCGCGGTGCCGCCGCACGTCGAGGAACGCACGCACACGCGTGACAGCTACCGGGTGTCGGCCGAGCTCGTGCGCTACCACCAGACGGGCGTGGCCATCGGATGGGTCGAGGTCGACGGCGAGCGCACCGAGATCGCCCCGACACGTGGGTGTCGACCCGCGACCACTCCTGGGGCGTGCGCTACGGCGTGGGCGCGCCGCCCACCGACATGCCGACCCAGTGCGGCATCGCGATCTCCGAGGGCGCGGTCGTTCGAATTCTCTGGAGCCCGGTCCTGATGGAGCGACCCGACGGCTCGCGCTACGTGCTGTTCCTCCACTTGTCCGTCGAAGGCACCCGGGTTCGCTCGCGAAGAAGCGTCACCGGCGCCGTCGAACATCCCGACGGCCGCGTCGAGACGATCGTCGAGCATCGCACCCGACGCTGTCGTACGACCCGTCGAACCGCCGGCTGCTGCGGCGGACGCATCACGGTCACCATGTCCGACGGCTCGACGCGCCCGTTGGGCGTCGAGGTCGTGTCCGACACCGGCTTCCACCTCGGCGCCGGGCTCTACTTCGGGTTCGACGGCCACCTCCACGGCGAGTGGCGCGGCGAGCTCGCAGTCGACGGCGAGCGCATCGACGACTGCTCCGACACCCGAGCCGGCCCGTCGCCTGCACCAGATCCGCGACACCGTCATCCACGTCACCGACCCGGTCGGCGGCGGCGAGGGCTGGGGCAACTGCCAGCCGATCATCACCGGCGACCACCCCGCGCTGGGCCTCGACGGCTCGACATCGTTCATGTAGCGCGCGCCGCCCACCGCAAAAGGTAGCGATCTGTTCCAGATGTGAAACGAATCGCTACCTTTGGACGAGCGTCAGGTGTTGGCGGCGATCGTGGCGGTGAGCGCGGGGACCTCGGTGAGGCAGCGCAACATGTCGTTGAGGTGCGTGCACGCCTGCAGCTCGGTGAGCGTCGTCTGCACGTCGGAGCGGAAGCTCTGCACCGGGCGCCCCACGAGGAGCACGACGTGCTCGGGCGCCCACTGGCACTCGAGGAACGGCAACACGCGCGGCGTGGCCTTCACCGAGGCCAAGGTGAGGTCGGTGGCGTCGACGGTGGCCACGACGTTGTACTCGTGCAACGCCATCTCGGTGCCGTCGGACTCCCAGTAGCTGTCGCGGAAGAACGAGTCGATCTCGAGGGTGCCGTCGACGGGCGTGACGTCGACCCGACGGTGGCGGCGCATGCTCACGCCGGCCGGCGGGGAACTCGTGCCAGGCCAGTGCGTCGTCGTCGGTGACCAGCGGACCGGCGGTGCGGATGGCGTGCGCAGATCGTCCTCTCCGGAGAACGCCCGTTGCGCGGTGCCACCGGGGCGCAGACCGGAGCAGATGATCTTGCCCTTGCGCTGACCGAACCCGGACGGTGCCGACTGCCGCCGCGCCCGAACTCCTCCGGATCCAAGTGCCGCGTCCACACGAAACCGGCGATGAGGCTGGTGCCGGCGATGTCGTCGAGCATGAGGTGCAGCGGGGTGGCCGCCTCGCGCTCGCCAGGGAGCGCCTCGTCGATCGCGCTGCGCATGTACGTGCCGCCCTGCGCACCGACCAGGCCCTCGATGCCGGGGCGCGGGGGCGTCGCCTCGATCGAGACGACCCGCCGTTCGTTGTCGACGACCGCGTGCATCGCGGCCGCGTCGACGACGATCGCCTCGCCGTCGCGCGTCGTCACGAGGTCGCGCGCCGCGACCGACGAGGTGGAGCGACGTGCCGACGCCGTCGGGCCACACCATGTCGAGGCTCGACGTGCGCCGCGCCGATCCCGGGCGGCGAGCAGGAGTACCGCTCTGGGAGTCGTCGAGCGGATCAGGCAGTGGGCGGGGCGCAGCCACGGAGATGTCGGTCACCGGGTCACCCTACCGAAGGCGCCGCGAGCGGCTTCCGGGTCGACGCGGTACGTTCCGCGCATGGACGACCTCTTCGGCCCGTACCAACGCACGTGTGAGCGTGCGTGTGCACGCTGCTCCTCGACGCAACGCCGGATGCGCTCGCGCGGACCGTGCCCGTGTGCCCGGCGTGGTCGGCGCACGACGTCGCCGCGCACCTCGTCGGCACCCCCGCCGAGCTCGCGGCGGGCAACTTCCCCTCGGGGGACGTCGGTGCCTGGTTGCAGTCGATCGTCGACGCCCGTCACGACGCCGACATCCAGTCGTTGGTCGACGAGTGGCACGCGCTCGACGGCACGATCGAGCCGATGATGCATGGGCCCGGTGCGCTGATGTTCGGCGACGTGGCCGTGCACGAGCACGACCTGCGCGCCACGCTCGATCGACCCGACCACACGGCGATCGAGGTCGACGCACTCGTGACGTTCGCGCTGGAATCCCTGGCGACGCCCGCGCGTGATGCGGGCCTGGGCGCCATCGTCGTGGAGCACGACGGGTCGGCGTGGCGCAGCCACGACGACGATCCGGGGTGGACCCTGCGCGTCGAGCCCTGGGAAGCCGTGCGGGCTCTCTACAGCCGGCGCACCGCCGAGGAGCTACGGGCACTGCCGGGCGACGGTGACGTCGAGCCGTACATCACCCTGATCGCGGCCCATCTCCCCCTCCCCGAGCAGTCGCTCGGCGAGTGAGCTCCGCGAAGCGTCGCGTCGTAGCGTGAACGTCGCCGACTCCCGCGGAGGGTGCGATGTACAAGTGGGCCGTCCGACGGCAGATCCGCAGGAACATCGAGGCGCTCGGTCGCGGTGATCTCGCGCCGCTGCTGCGCGGGTACGCCGACGACGCAGTACTGGTGTTCCCCGGCGCGAGCACGTGGGGAGGCGAACACCGAGGCAAGCCGGCGATCGAGGGCTTCCTGCGCCGGTTCGTCGCGGCCGGACTGTCGGGCCGATCCGAGGACATCCTGGTGAACGGTCCACCCTGGCGCACCCGTATCGCAGTGGTGTTCGTGGATCGCGCTGTCGGGTGCCGACGGGACCGAGGTCTACGCGAACCGCGCCGTGCTGTATGCGGTCGCGCGCTGGGGTCGGATCACCCGGCAGGAGGACTTCGAGGACACGCAGAAGGTGGAAGCGTTCGACCGCTGGCTGCACGAGCACGGCGTCGCGCCCGCATGACGAGGGAAGCTCAGTCGGCGCCCAACGCCCAGGCGAGGCCACCGTCGAGGTGGCGCAGGTAGACCGGGCTCTCCCATGCGCTCGGGAAATGACCGAGGCTGGTCGAGAACACGCGGCCCTCGCCTTCGGTGAAGCACCACGCAAGGGGGTGGCCGAACGACGGTGGGTGCGCACCGGGCACGTCGAACGCGAGCTCACCGTCGTGCACGCGCGAGCAACACGTGTGCGTCGGGGCGCAGATCGCGGAACTGGTACACCTCGTCGTGCCAGTGCCACGTTTCGCCGAGGTGCGCGCACGACGGATGTGACAGGTCGAGCACGTCGGCGGTGAAGGTCTGCGTCCACGGATGCCCGTCGAAGCGCGCGCCGACGAGCGCGCCGTAGTCGTCCCAGCCGTAGCACGAGTCGGTGGCGGAGTGGATGGCGACGACGGACAGCGCACCGGCGCGCACGCGATCGAGGATGAGCGCCCGTTGGGACGCGCTCCACGGGGTCTCACCGATGGTGAACAACGCGAGCGCCCGAGCGTTGCGGATGCCCGCGTCGGGGAGCATGCGCACGTCGTCGATCCGATGCGGCTCGAGGCCCTGCATCTCACCGACCTGCGCCACTGCGACCGCGGCCTGGTCGAGCACGCCGTGCACGCCCGCGGGGCCGTCGGCATACGGCGCCACCTGGGTCACGAACAGCAGCGAGTCACCCACACGCGCACGCTACTGCTGGCCCGGTCCCGCGGCGAGGAGAAGGCTGGCGAACTGCGCGGCGATGTCGCGGTGGCTCGCGCCGGCAGGCTCGACGATCACGCTCACGACGGTGCCCGCCGCCACCGCGAGGATGAGCGCCGCCATCGCGTCGGGGACCACCCAGACCGGTGCGACCCCGCCGGCGCGCAGCTCGGTGATCACGGCGGCCAGGCGAGCGCCGAGGTCGGTCCAGGTCGCGGTCACCGGGTTGCCGGGGTCGGCGTCACGCGCGGCGTGGACGAACACCTCGAGCAGCCCGGGCAGGCGCTCGCGTTGCTCCTCGAACGTCGCGTTCAACGCGCTGCACCGCGCCCAGCAGCCGGGTCGCGGGGTCGCCGGGTTCGTCGAGGAGCTCGAGCACCGGTCTCGTCCAGGCTTCCAGCTCGGAGGCGAGGGCGATGGCGACCAGCCGCTCCTTGGAACCGAAGTGGTAGGTGATGGCTGCGAGGTTGGCGCCGGCGAGGTCGGTGATGGCACGGGACGACGTCTCGGCCAACCCCCGGGTGCGGAGGCACCCGCGCGCCGCCTCCACCAACCGCTCCCGGGTCCCCGTCTCGCGGCGGGACTTCGACCGGCGTTGGCGCGTGGTGTTCATACGAACGTATGATATCGAGCGATGGACGGAGGCACGGGGATCGACGGCCGCGAGGTCGGGCACGGCCGCCTCGTGGTCGGCGTCGGCATCGTCCTGACCCTGGCGCTCGTCGGCGGCCTCGTGCGCACCGCGGGTACGTCCGGACCGGAGCGCTCGGTCGCGGGCGAGTGGGGAACGCTCGCGCTCGTCCTCGTGATCGTTGCGCCCGCGGTGCTCGCCCTCATCGGCATGCAGCAGCGGCCCTGGCTGCTGGTGGTCGCCGGGCTGCTGCTCCTGCCGATGTGCTTCCTCTCGTTCTCGTTCCTCTTCTTCCCCCTCGTCGTGCCCGCGGCGCTGTTCCTCGCCGACGCGATCGTCCGGCCGCGGCGCGACCCTCGTCACCTCGCGCAGTGCGGTGGCGCACTGCTCAGCGGACTGTTCGTCATCGCCGCGGTGTTGAGCCTGTTCGCACATCAAGACCCGGTGAGTTGGAGCACGGCGACGCAGTCGGGCACCACCAGCGACGTGATCACGATGAGCGAGGCTCTCACCGCGATCGGCTTTCTCGTCGCTGCCGTCGCGGTCGCGGCGTTGACGCCTCGCGACGGAACGCCGAGGTGAGCGCGTGACGAAGATGCAGACGATCTGGGTGCGCTCGGTGCTCGAGGTGGGGTACGTGGCGAGCGTCGCCGTCCTCGGCATCGTCGCGACGAGCCATCCGAACCACATGGCATATCCCGCGTTCGACCTTGCGCTCGCACTGAGCATGCCGTCGCTGCTGCTGCTGATGCCCGCGTTCTACGCCGTGGTCGGGAACGTGTGGAACATCACCGGAGCGGATCACGGCGGGATCACCTGGCCCGTGACGGCGGCGTACGTCGTGACGTTCACCGCGGCCGGCGTCCTGAACGTCGGACTCGTGAGCATCCTCGTCGACGCCCTCCACCGGCGCGGCACCGCCAGAGTGCCCTGACCGGCGCGGTCCCGCGGGACCTGTCCACAGGCGGAGACTTGGAGGCGGCGGGAATCGGACTCGCGTCAAGGGTTTGCACACCGACGGTCTCCGTGTCGCCGTGTTCCCTTGGTTGACGGGAAGTACGTCCCACCAGCGGATCTGCTCATCGAGCGACCTGAGAATGACGACGTGTCCTCGCTCATGACGACCCGCCGTATCTCGCGGCCGCGCCTCGGCGTTGACCAGAGCGGTGGGGCGTGGCGGCCCATGTGGGTAGGACGGGGCGTCACGCCCTCCCTTCGCCGTATGCGCCCGGCTTCGGTCGGCTGCGGCGCTCACAAATCGAGAGCCCGAGTAGCGTCCTCCGCAACAGGCGAGCAACACGACGGGCCCCGGCTTCGGCCGGGGCCTCGTCGCGTAACACCGCCGGACTGGGCATTCTGTGTGCCTCACAGGAGGTCGAAGCGGTGATGCCATCAGGTTGACTCATGTCGCGATGAGCGTTCCCGAGGGCACGCTCACCGACAACTTTTCGGAGCGAGTTGCTCAACTTCTACCGCGAGCTGTTCGGATGGCGCGAGATCGAGTCTCAGCGCCTACCGGATCGGTTGACGATTCTGGTTGGTCAACAGACGTACATCAACGTGCGCGAACGATCCGAACCGATGGCGTGCAGTGGTTCGAGCACTTTTTGGCATCGGTGTTGCATCGAGCGGAGAGGCCACGCGGCTTTGGGACTTGCTGAATGCTGACCAGCGGGTGGTGGACCTGGCACCGCTCGCGACCTCGGACCACGGCCTCACATCGTTCCGATTCCGCTACCTGCTCCCGCTCGCCGTGGAAGTGCAGTCCTTCCGTAGCTGGCAATGCGCTCTGGCGACGGTACGGTCTCGTCACCAACGACGATTGACGACACCGATCTGCCCCATCGGCGCACGCCGCAACGTCGCCGGAGCGGGCAACTGCCCGT
>CAVWPI010000013.1:0-22111 GCA_963756895.1 uncultured Actinomycetes bacterium
CAGGGCCTCGTGCTCCAGCAGCGCGCGTTGCAGTCGCACCAGCCGCTCTGGGCGCTGTGGGAGATGAGCCGCGACCCACGCGGCACCGTGCTCACGATGGAGTTCGCCGCCCTCGCCAACCACCGGCCCGCGATCCGCGACGAGATCGCCGCCGTCGCCGAGCGCCTCCGTGCGCACCAGGTCGAGGTGCTCACCGGCGTGCTCGAACGGCACGGCATCACCGTCGACGAGTGCCCGCCAGTGGTCGCGGCCGTCCTCATCGCCGGGATCTCGGTGCTGCTCGCGCTCGAGCAGGGATCGCTCGGCATGGCGACCGGTCACGACGAGACCATCGCCTACGTGGAGAAGTTCCTCCGTCGACTCGAGGGCGAACGGAGCTGACACCGAGCACGCGCACGCCGGAGAACCCGGCGTCGCGCGTGCCGCGACGTGCTCGATCAGCTACCGAACTTCGGCAGAACCGGATAGGTCTTGGTGGTGCACGTGAACGGCTGGACGATGTCGAACGCCGTACCGTCGGGGTCGAAGTACAGCGTGGAGCACGACTTCGTGCCCTGCTTGAACGACGCGGGGTACGACGTCGGTCCGACCGTGCCCTTGATCTGGTAGGTCATCTGCGACGCTGCCTTCTGCACCGAGGCGGAGGTGAGCGTCTTCGACGTCTTCAGCGACGCTTGCACGGCCTTGATGAACATGTCGGCGGAGAAGTATCCAGCCGCAAGGGTCAGCGACGGCTTCGTGCCCGGCTTGAACGCCTCGATCTGCTCGTTCATCGTCTTGATGCCGGGCGAGTCGGCTTCGAAGCCGGCGAACTGCACGAACACGTACGCACCCTTGAGCGCCTGGATCAGGATCGGCGAGTAGAACGGCGACAAGTACGTTCCGGTGTACCCGTTGCTGTTGATCAGCCCGGTCAGCCCCAGCGCGCTGGTGGGCGCGATCGACGTGTAGATCACGTCGGGTGCCTTGCCGTCGTTCGACTCGAGCAGTGCCTGTGCGTAGGGCGAGTAGTCGCCGACGACCGCGGGCGGTCCCGGGAACGCACCCTTTGCGTACACGACGTCGAAGCCGACACCTTCAGCGGCTGATGCGCCGCTCTGCACGCTCTCCTTGCCGGACGTCGTGTCGGTGCCGAGCAGCGCGAGCGTCGGCTTCTGGATGCCCTTCGACGCGAGCTGCTTCTTGAGCAGCTCCCACTGGACGCCGGGGACACGCTTCGGGCTGGTCGGGATCAGGCAGCCGTAGGCGCTGATGCCGAAGCCCTTGCTGCCGTCTGTGCAGTAGCTCGTGTCGTAGCCGGTGCCGAACCACGGGATCTGCTGCTGGGTGAGGAAGTCGCTCGGCGTGACGACGGAGACCGCGGGCACGATCGCGAGCACGCCCTCCTGGGTGACCAGCCGCCGCGCCTCCGACAGCGAGGTGTTCGGGTCGTTGTTGTCGTCGACGAACTCCTTGTAGTCGAAGGTGTAGCCCTTCACTTCCTTGTTCTCGTTCGCGGCCTGGAAGCGGGCCGCCGCGCCCACACCCGCATCGGCGAAATTCTTCGCGAACCCCATCCCGGCGATCGTGATCTTCCCGCCGGATGCGGTGGCGACACGTGGCGTGGACGCCCCACCGACGGCCGGCGTGAGCAACGCGGCGACGAGCCCCGCGACAACGGCGGTCACGAGAACGGCACCCACGCCGTGCCTCTTTTTCGACAGATACATGTTCCCCCCTGGTCGGTCCGCTGGACGCGTGCGCGCGTCTGGACATGAAAGTTCTACATCATTCGGGGTCCCGCTAGTGTGCAGGCCGTCCAGCCACCACTGGGGGGAACCACCGGTGACTGCCACGTCCGTCAAGGGTCAGCCGGCGTCCGCGCCGACCGACGAGCTCATGCTGAGACTGTCGGACATCACCGTCCGCTTCGGCGGGATCACGGCGCTCGACGGACTGGGGTTCGACGCGAGCACCGGCGAGGTGCTCGGGATCATCGGCCCGAACGGGGCCGGCAAGACCACGCTCTTCGACGTGATCGCCGGCGTGCGCCCGCCCAACGAGGGCCAGGTGCTCCTCGCCGGTCGCGACATCACCTCGACGTCGAGCACCTCCCGCGCCCGCAGCGGGCTCCGCCGTACGTTCCAGCGGGTGCAGGCGTTCGGCTGGCTCACGGTGGAGGACAACGTCCTCGCCGCGCTCGAGTGGCGGGGCGGGGGCGGCGGGTTCATCGCCGATCTCGCGTACTTCCCCACGCGCCGCCGCCGCGAGCGCGAGCGTCGCGAGCGCGTTGACGCGGTGCTCGAGCGCTGCGGCCTCACCGCGGTACGGCGAGAGTTGGCGGGCTCGCTGCCGATCGGCGTCGCGCGGATGGTCGAGCTCGCCCGGGCGATCGTCGACGACCCGAAGCTCCTTCTCCTCGACGAACCTGCGTCGGGACTCGACGAGACGGAGATCGTGCGGCTCGGCGAGCAGATCCAGTCGGTCCGTGCGGAGACCAGGTGCACGATCCTGCTCGTCGAGCACAACGCCGGCTTCGTCATGGAACAGAGCGACCGGGTGATCGTCCTCAACCTCGGCACCATGCTCGCGCAGGGCCTGCCCTCGGAGGTGCAGCGCAACCAGGCAGTCCGCGACGCGTACCTCGGCGAGACCGAACTCTCCGCGCCGCAGCCGTCGGAGACCATCCCCCCGGTGGACGACAGCGCATGAGGGAGTTCTGGAACCTCGCGTTCTCCGGCCTGGTCACCGGCGCGATCTACGGGATCATGGCGTCGGGCCTCGTCCTGACGTACACGACGTCGGGCATCTTCAACTTCGCCCATGGCGCCGTCGCGTTCGCAACCGCGTACCTGTACTACCAGCTGAACACCGGACTCGGTGTGCCCATCGTGCCCGCACTCATCATCGCCGTGTTCGTCTTCGCGCCGCTGTTGGGACTTCTCCTCGACCGCATCCTGCTGCGACGGCTCGCGAGCGCGCCGGTGTACGCCCGCATCGTCGGCACCATCGGGCTCCTGGTCGCGCTGCCCGCGTTGATCCAATGGCTCGTGATCGCGCTCGGCAACAACGTGCTCGACCTCGGGTTCGAGGGCAACGAGGCGGTGAACGAGGGGCTCCATGTCCCGGGCGTGTACAAGACGCCGCACGAGACGTACAAGATCGGTGGCGTCGTCCTCAACTCAGACCAGATCGCCGTGTTCGTCGTCGCCGCGCTCGCCGCCATCCTCCTCTGGTTCGTGATCCGGCGGACGCGAGTCGGGCTCGAGATGCGCGCGGTCGTCGACCGCGAGTCGTTGGCGCAGATCCGGGGCGTGAACGCGGCTCGCACGTCGGCGGTGGCGTGGATCCTCACGATGATCCTCGCCGGCCTCGGCGGCGTCCTCATCGCACCGCTCTTCCAGCTCCAGGACTTCGTGTTCACGCTCGTCGTGCTCGGTTCGCTCGCCGCCGTGGTCATGGGTGGACTTCGATCCATTCCCATCGCGTTCGCCGGCGGTCTGGTCCTCGGCGTGATCCAGAACCTGGTCGCGGGCTACAGCGACGACATCCTGCCCAAATTCCTCAGCGACCTCGGCGGCCTGCGGTCGTCGGTGCCGTACCTCCTCGTCATCGTGCTGCTGCTGTTCATCGGTCGCGACCGCTCGCGGCGCGCAGGATCGGTCGCCGACGACGTCCCGCCGCCCGACCACCGCGAGGGCCTGTCGAAGCTCCGCCGCCGGCTGCCGTGGGCGATCTGGACATTCGTCCTGGTCGCGTTCTCCCTCGGCTGGTTCGGCTGGGACTGGCTGCGGGCCGACGCGTACGACCAGACCGTGATCGCACAGAGCCTGGTGATGGCGATCATCTTCCTGTCGTTCGTCGTCGTCACCGGGATCAGCGGTCAGGTCAGCCTCATGCAGGCGAGCTTCGTGACCGCGGGCGGCTTCGCCGCGGGATGGGCGCTCACGCACGACTTCGGCGTGAACATCCCGGGCTTCGTCTCGCACGGGCAGATCAACTTCTTCTGGGCGGTCGTGATCGCGGCGCTGGCCGCGGCTGCGCTCGGCGCGCTGCTCGCGCGGCCGCTGACCCGGTTGGGCGGCGTGAACTTCGCGCTGGGCACGTTGGCGGCAGCGTTCTTCTTCGCACTCGTGCCGTTCTCGGTCGACGATATCCGCAACGGACAGAGCGGGTGGTCGATTCGCGCACCGTCGCTCGACGTGCCCGGACTGAACTGGGTGAACGACTTCCTCGTGCACAAGCTCGAGTGGACCGGCGACGTCGCGCACCTCCCCAAGGTGGACTTCACGATGTTGCAGGAGCAGATCCTGCTGTTCCTCGTCGTGTTCGGCGTGCTGACTCTCGTGATCCACGCGGTGATGCGATCGGCCTCAGGTCGCGCCACGCTCGCGGTGCGCAGCACGGAGGTCGCGGCCCAGGCGTCGGGCATCAAGGTCAACCGGTCGAAGGTGTTGATGTTCGCCCTGTCGGCAGCGATCGCCGGCATCGGTGGCGCGCTGCTCGGCATGTACTCGTTCGCGTTCACCGACACCACCGCGTCGGTGCTGCCCGGGCTCATCTGGCTGGCGCTGGCCGTGACCTTCGGCATCCGGCGGCCGGGCGGCGCGCTCCTCGCCGGTTTCGCGTTCGCCGGCGGCACCGCCGTCTTCCACTGGATCTCGTCGTGGTCGTTCCTCAGCGGCGGCGACGTGCAGGCGCTGATCACGTCCATCTACTTCATCCCGATCCTCTCGGGTCTCGGCGCGATCCAGCTCGCGCAGGAGCCTGACGGCATCCTCTCGCTGGCGGGCCAGCAGAAGCTCCGGAAGAAGCGGGAGAAGGCGCGGCTGGCGCGCATCGCAGAGGCCGAGGCGTCCTCGCACGGTGGTGTGGTCCCGGCGCACGAGGTGCCGCACTCGACCGGCGGGGAACGTCCGGGCACCGAGACGGTCGCCGACCGACTGTCGGATGCGGACGTCGCCGCGGCCGCGTTCGCGGTGCGAGGCATCGTTGCGGGCTACGGCGACGCCGAGGTGGTCCACGGCGTCGATCTCCGCGTCGAACGCGGCGAGATCACCGCGCTGCTCGGCGCCAACGGCGCGGGCAAGTCGACGCTCTGCTCGGTCGCGGCCGGGATCGTCCAGGCCTCGATCGGTGCGGTGTACCTCGAGGGCACGGAGATCACCGACATGGAGCCGTTCCGCCGAGCCCGTGCGGGGATCCTGCTCGTGCCCGAGGCTCGCGGCATCTTCCCAGGTCTGACCGTGGAGGAGAACCTCACCGTGCTCCTGCGCGACGACCAGCTCAGGAAGGACGCCTACGAGCGGTTCCCGATCCTGTCCGAGCGGCGCAAGCAGGTGGCCGGACTGCTCTCCGGCGGCGAGCAGCAGATGCTCAGCCTCGCTCCGGCGCTCGCCGACCCACCCGTCGTGCTGATCGCCGACGAACCGACGCTCGGCCTCGCGCCGCTCGCGGCAGAAGCGGTGATGGACGCGATCCGCGAGCTGCGCGACCGCGGGTGTGCGGTGCTGCTCGTCGAGGAGCACGCGCAGAACGCGCTCCGTGCCGCGGACACGCTCGCGTTCATGGAGCTCGGCAACATCGTGTGGACGGGTGCACGCGACGAAGCCGACATGAGCCTGCTCACCAGCGCGTACCTCGGCGGGAGCGCCTGAGGGTCACAGGTTCTGGAGATCAGCCGGCACGATACGCGATCAACGAACCCGCGCGACCGACGGTGCCGGTCGGCACCAGCAGCAGGTCGCCCACCGCCGCCGGCCAGCCCGCGACGCCGGTGCCCACGTCGATGGTGGTCACGATGCGACCGGTGGCGCGCTCGAGCGCGATCAGCTGGCCCTGGAAGGTGGCTGTCAAGACGAGATTGTTGACGACGGTCGCGCCACCCATCGGGTCGCCGGGGACCGTCGTGGACCAGCGGTGCTTCCCCGTGGCGGCATCGACGGCCACGACCTCGCCGTCCTGCGTGTCGATCGAACCACCGAAGTACACGGTCGTGTCGGGTTCGAGCGTCGCGGGCGCGTTGATGGTGGCGACGTAGACCACGCCGTCGGCCGTCGCTGGTGGCGTGAGCACGCCTCCGTACGTCCCCGGCATCACCTCCGTCGGGCCGTCCAGCGATCTCAGGTCGTGGTTCTCGTGCACACCCACCGAGGTCTTCCAGAGGAGCTTGCCGGTCGCGGGATCCATGCCCAGCACCTGGCCGCCCTTGCCGGCGCCGACGACGACGCGGCGGGCGCCGTCGCCGCTGCCGGTCGTCGCGATCAGCGCGTGGACGAAGTCCTGGTCGAAGATGTCGTGGGCCACGGCCTGGCGGTACCAGCGCAGTTTCCCCGTCTTCAGGCTGAGCGCGACGGTCGAGTCGGTGTACAGGTTGCGCCCGGGACGGCTCGACCCGTTCGGGAACTCGGGCGTGCCGGGGAAGGGCGCCGGATTGGCGACGCCCCAGTACACGAGGCCCGCCGTGCGATCGACCGCGGGCGGGTACCACGCGCCACCACCGGAGTTCACGTCCGCATTGCCCCACAGGTCGTCGGACGCGACCGTGTCGAACGACCAGTCGGTGTCGCCGGTCTTCGCGTCGAGGGCGTAGAGCACGCCGCGATCTCCACCCTGGTATTGCACGCGCGCGCTCACGGGCACCGTCGCGATCAGCACCTTGCCGTCGACGTACTGCGGTTGCGCGTCGACGCCCTCCGTCGGGGTGTCGGTGAGCTCCACCTTCCAGCGCACCTGCCCGTTCGACTGCTCGAGCGCCATCGCACCGGTCGGGGTGGTCGCGAACACCGCGCCGTCGCCGACGCTCACTCCCTGCGGCCCGATGGTGAAACCGACCGACGCCGACTGCCACCGCACCGCGCCGGTCGCGCGGTCGATCGCGGTGATGATGCAGCGGCTGTCCTGCATGTAGATCGTGTCGCCCGCGACGACCACTGCGGTGGTGAGCGACCCGGGCGACGGCACTTCCCACGCTCGCGTCAGGCCCGCGACGTTGCTCGAGTCCACGCTGGAACCGACGGCCGCGCGCGAGTTGCCGAGGTCGCCGCCGGGATGTGGCCACTCCGAGCTGGGTGGTCCTGCCGCCGCCCCCGCTCCACTCGCGACGACAGCCGCGCCCATCGTCGCAGCGGCCAGTGCGGCGCGCATCCACGCCCTGCAATTCCCGCGCACGCTCCCCCTCACCCGTCAGCAGGACGTCCCGCCGGCCCCGTCCCCGCATTCTGGCGCGCGAGGCGCCCTACTTCGCGGCAGTCGTGGTCGTCGCGATGTACTGCGGGTCGACGGACTCCTCGATGAGCTCGCCGGTCCAGTAGGTCGTGTCCGAGTCCTTGGGCTCCAGCACGACGAACTTGCCGTTCTTCACCTGGAGCGCCCACGTGCAGATGCGCCGGCCGCTCGCCTCGGCCGCATCCCCCACCACGATCTTCCCGTACGTCTCGAGGCTCTGGCTCGAGTTGCTGCACCCGAGCCCACCACCGGCGTTGTACGTGCCGATCGAGCGCAGCGAGTCGGCGAAGGTCGTCGGGTCGAGATCCTTCCCCTGCTTCTTCAGGCCGAGGATCGCGAGGTCGCAGTCGATGTAGCCGGTGTAGATCCCGAAGTCGGGGACGTCGGTGAAGTCGGCGTACTGCTCGAGATCCGCCTGGAAGCGCTTGGTCGCCTTGGTCTTCAGCTCGACGGGCGCCCAACCGGTCGTGAAGATGATGTCGGGACCGAGCGTCTTCGCCACCGGCTGCTCGAGCAGCTCGTGGCCGTACCCGGTCGCCATCAGCTGCGCCTTCATCTTCACGCCGTTCTGGATCAGGCCCTGCGCGAGCGCGAGGTTGGTGCTGAGGTCCATCGCGTACCACGCGCCGTCTGCGCCCGCGTTCTTCATGCCGAGCACGAGCGGACCGACGTCGCTGGTGCCGAAGTCGACCGACGTGTTCGTGTAGACGGGCTCGAGGCCTTGGTCGGGGATCGCGTACTGCTGCAGGCTCTTCACTGCCGCGCTCGACGACGGCGACACGCCGTACCCGATCGCCGCGATCTTCGACGCGCCCAACGACTTCATGATCTTCGGCGTGAGCGTGGTCTGGATGCCCGAGATGGGCGGCGAATTGCCGAAGGCCGAGATCGCCTTCTCGTTGCCCGGCACGCCGTAGTAGTTGCCGTCGAACCCGCCGCCGATCAATGGCACGTCGTGGTCGAGCAACCAACGGTAGGAGAGGAACGCGAACGCAGAGTCGTTGATGACCAGGTACACGTGCTCGTTCTGCGTCAGGCTCTGCGCCTGGGTCAGGTTGGCCGCCGACGACGCGTCGTCGACGTACTCGACCTCGAGCTTGCGGCCGTTCACACCACCGGCCGCGTTCTCGCGGCCGACCCGCGCCTTGCACCCGATGTCGGAGCTCCCCGACGTCGACGCCGCGGCACCGGTCTTCGACGCGATGAACCCGATCTTGATCGCCGTGTCGGTGACGCCCTGGTCGGGACCGGCGGTCGCGGCCGCGCTCACCCCCGACGACGCGAGGGCTCCGACCGCGAGTCCGACCGCGACGACCGCCAACCAACGAGTCCGGAACGAGGACATCGGCACCCCCCGACACTGAGTCCTGTCACCACGAAGTGGCGGCAACCCTTGCACATCGCGACGCCGCGTGCTGGGCGGTCGCTCAGCAGCCGATCAGCGGGTCCCCGGGATGGCGCCCGTGGGCCAGCTCTCGTCGTCGCCCCGCGCCGTCGCCCGCTCGGGCCGGAGGCTGCGCAACGCCGGATGGCGGAGCATGAGCGAATTGGGCGACGCCATCGTGAGGTGCACGCGCTGCACGCGCGGCATCGAGGAGACGGACGAGCGCCTCCTCGCGTTCGGGACCGGCCCGTCCGATGAAGTCGACCAGCTCGGCGTCGGCATCGGCGGGATCGGGTCGGTAGCCGAGGAGGTCGGTCAGTGCCGCCAGGTCGTCGGCGTCGAACCGGGCGCCGATCTCGTCGACCCGCTTCAGGTGGCTGGCGATGCGCCCGAGGCCGGACAGCTCGTAGTCGTCGCGGTGGCGCCCGGCGGCGGCGCGCATGCCGTTCACCAGGTACCGGAGCGCGGGCGCGTGGCGCGTCGGTCTCGCGTCGGGGATCTCGACGGGGTCGAGCGAGTAGCCGCGGATCTCGGCGATCGACTCGAACGCCCATCGCGCGCCGTTGACGTACCACGCCAGGTACGAGATCCAGTCGGTGCCCGGCACCGGATCGGCCAGCGGTGGTCCGACCGACACCACCGACAACGCGTTGTAGAGCACGGTCTGGTACTCGACGACGTCGTGATCGACCGTCACGCCGGTGACGGCCTCGTAGCGGTCGGCGAGCTCGGCGAGGTCGCCGAGGTTCTTGAGCGTGTCGCGGATGCGGAGGGCGGCGAGGTCCATCATCGGATCGCCCACGTGCGCGTGCTCGAAGTCGAGCAACCCGGTGATGCGGCCCTCGTCGAACATGAACTGGAAGGAGTCGTAGGTGATGAAGCGCGCGTCGGGGAACCGATCCTGCGGCACGTGCTCGCGCAACCAGCGTCGCAGGAACACCTCCACCGGGTCGGCCGGGTGCCCTTCCGTCCCGACGTCGTACAGGTCCTCCATGCGCCGGAGGAACGAGAGCTCGGTGGTCGCCGAGTCGGTCGGGACCGCAAAGCCGGCGGCGGCCACGGCGTCGAGGGGGATGGCGTAGATGCGCGCCAGCACGTCGAGGTACTCCTCGAGCACCCGGTCGCGTTCGGCGTCGTCGGTCGCGCCGGCCAGGTCGACCAACCCCGAGAGGCGATCCATCACGAGCGCGTACGGCTCGTCGCAGAGTCCGTAGGCGTGCGGCACCGGCAGGCCGTGTGCCTCGAGCAGGTCGTGCACCGCGACCTCGCCGGCGATGCGGACGGGCATCGCGATGCGCGGCTCCCGGTCACCGCGCGCGTGCAGGGGCAGCAGGCGACCGTCGACCTCGACGTCGAGATCCCACGCCGGACGCCACCGGGCGATGCGGTCGACGCGGGTGACGGTGCCACCCACGGTGCGCTCGACCCACGCCGCGAGCCGCGCGCTCTGCGCGTCGGTGGCTGCTTCCATGGCGAGCAGAATATCTAGATGTTTAGACTGCCGTCATGGCGACGAACATCGTGTGGATCACCGGGGCGACGTCGGGCATCGGCGAGGCATTGGCGCGGTCGTGCCCGTGGCCCGACACCGAGATCATCAGCGTGTCGCGTCGCGAGCACCCCGACCACGAGACCGTGCTGTTCGACCTCACCGACATGGACTCGTGGGACGCGGTCGGCGAGCACGTCACCCGGCGGCTGGCGACCTTCGAGGGCGAGCGCGCGGTGTTCATCCACAACGCCCTCTACTTCTGGGGTGGTCGGGCGTACATGGGCGAGGGCGACCCGGCGAACAACCAGGACGAGATCATCGCCAACACCGTCGCACCGCTCGTGCTCGGCGACATGTTCATCCGCGCCGCGCAACCGGCGGTGGATGCCGGCGTCGACTGCGGGCTGGTCCAGATCTCCTCGGCGTCGGCGCGCATCGCCTATCCCGGGCTCGCGATCTACGGCGCGTCGAAGGCGGCGATGGAGCAGTGGGTGCGCGCGGTGCGGGCCGAGCGCGAGGACCGCGGCAAGGGCCCGTGGGTGAGCGCGATCCGTCCGGGCTTCGTCGACACCCCGGCCGCACGGCGCGACGCCGCGCTGCCGGAGGACACCTACCCCGGGGTCGCCGGCATCGCTGAGGCCGTCCGCACCGGCAACTTCCTCACCGCCGAGGAGTCGGCGGAGAACATCTGGAACTCGATCCCCGAGGCCTGCATCGCCAAGCCCGTGCTGCTCTTCGGCGAGGCGGTCGGCGTCACCACCTGACACGATCGCAGTTCGCAGACCCTCGAGGGAGGTTGGAGGTGATGCGGGACCACGCGTGGTTTGCCACGCGAGCGGCGGGGTTACGACACATGCATGACGTGGGTCGCAGTGCTCGTCCTCCTCGTGCTCATCGTGGTGGGCGTCGCGCTCTGGATCCGATCTCGACGCCGGGGTGGCGTGATCGCGGCGCCGCCCGCTGACGGTCGTTCGTCGCCACCGACCCGGGACGAACCGTGAGCGGCGACACACCCGATCGGGTCATCCGGGCCACCGAGCTGGTCGGTCGACCGGTCGTCACGCTCGGGGGCGACGACCTCGCCGAGGTCCGGGACGTCGTCTACGACGCCGACCAGGGCGCACTCCTCGGCTTCACCCTGAACAAGCGCGGGTGGTTCCGCGGTCGGCTCCACGAACGGTTACCGGTCGCTTCCGTGCACGCCATCGGCCGCGACGCGGTGATGGTGTCGTCGGACGCCGATCTCGTGGCGCCCGACGATGCCCCCGCTCAGGTCGTCGATCCTCCGGCGGAGCGCAACGTGCTCGGGGCGGCGGTGCTCACCGACGATGGCGCCCGACTCGGCGCGGTCAGCGACGTCATCGTCGCCCTCGGTCCCGGCGCGTTGGCAGTGGGTTACGAGGTCGCAGTCGACGGTGACGACACCCGACACGCGCGGTACGTCCCGCTCCCGGAGCAGATGGCGGTCTCGGGCGACGCGCTGATCGTGCCGCACGAGGTCGACGCGTTCATTCGCGACGACCTCGCGGGTTTCGGCGCCGCGGTCGAGGACTTCCGTGCGCAACTGCACCAGGAGCACCAGCAGGAGGGTGGCTCGAGATGACCAGCCTCCGTGCGGCCCTCGGGCATCCCGTCGTGGCGACCGACAACGCCGAGCAGCTGGGGCACACCTCCGGGTTTGCCATCGATCCGAGCCGCGGCGAATCGTGGCGCTCCACGTCAGCGGTTCGAAGGGCTCCGCTCGATTCGTACCGTGGAGCGCGTCGCATCCTTCGGTGCCGACGCGGTGATGGTGCAGGACGCGGGCGCAGTGCGGGACACGGAGGGACCGTTCGAACAACGTGTCGCCGACGGCGAGGGTGAGATGGTCGGCAAGCGAACGCTGACCGATCGTGGTGACGAGCTCGGTGCAGTCGACGACGTCGAGTTCGATCCCGACGACGGCCGGCTCGAGTCGCTGGAGGTCGCGGGCCAGTCGATCGCCCCTCAGCGGTTGCTCGGCATCGGCGCCTACGCCGTCGTCGTGCGCGCCGACGACGGCGAGCCCCTCGTTCGCTGAGCCCGGAGCAGCCCGCCACCACGTCCGTACCCTCGTCCGCACCGACGACCTATCGTCGGCCCCACACGAGCGGTGGAGGACGACGGCATGGTCGACAGCGAGATCCTGATCCGGGGCGGCGACGTCATCGACGGCACCGGCGCACCCGCCCGTCGTGCCGACGTGCGCGTTCGTGCTGACGAGATCGTCGCGGTCGGCGCCGACCTCGCCGTCGACGGAGCGAAGGTGATCGACGCGACCGGCGCGGCGGTGACGCCCGGGTTCATCGACACGCACTGCCACACCGACCCGCAGGTGTTCTGGGATCCCTACGTCGACCCCGACCTGCTGCACGGCGTGACCACGATGCTGGTCGGCAACTGCAGCCTCTCGCTCTACCCCGTCACCGACGCGACCCGCAGCGACGTCTCCGACCTCTTCTCCTACATCGAAGATGTCCCGCGTCATCTCTTCGACGACGCGGTGCCGTGGACATGGTCCGACTACGCGGGCTACCGCGACGTGGTCAACGAGATGGGCACCGGCATCAACCTCGCGGGCTTGGTCGGGCACAGCATGCTCCGGCTGGTCGCGATGGGCCCCGACGCGTGGACCGCGCCGCGACCGACGACGAGACCGCCGCGATGGCAGCGATGCTGCGCGCCGCGATGGACGAGGGCGCGTGGGGTCTCTCCACGTCGTTCCTCGACGTCGACCAGTCGGGTCGACCCGTACCGTCCCGGATCGCCGAGGGCGCCGAGTTCGACGCGCTGTTCGACGCGCTGGAAGCGACCGGACGCGGCGTCGTCGAGGTGGTGCCCGACCTGCTCGGCCCGACGGCGATGGACACGCTGCGCGACCTCGGCCAACGCTGCGGGAAACGTGGCATCCCGATCACGTGGACCGGCTTCACGTACGTCGACTCGGCGCCGCACCGCACGCAGCGGTGGGTCGACCTCGCCAGCGAGCTCGCCGAGGACGGCGTGACGATGTACCCCCAGCTCTCGCCGCGCACCGTGGACATGCGCCTCAACTGGGACTCGTCGATGATGTTCATGTCGATGCCCGAGGGTTGGCACAAGGTGGTCGCGGCCCGCGGCGACGACAAGCAGGCTTTGCTCGAGAGCCCCGAGTGGCGCGCCACCGCGCGGGACGAGTGGGACCGCACGAAGATGGCCATGTTCCCCATCGGCAGACTCGACGTCGTCCGCATCGTCGAGGTGGTCGGGCCCCAGAACGAACGTTGGCTCGGTCACACCATCGCCGAGGTGGTCGAGGAGCGCGGCGGACATCCGTCCGACGTGCTTGCCGATTTCGTGCTCGAGAACGACTGCCGTCCCGGCCTCGTCGCGGTCGGCATGGCGAACGCCGACGTCGAGGGCGTCGCGCGCACCCTGCAGGACCCGCGCGTGCTGATCAGCTCGTCCGACAGCGGCGCGCACGCGCAGATGATGTGCTCGTCGGGCGACACCACGCTGCTGCTCACCCGCCACGTGCGCGACCGTGACGACTTCACGCTCGAGGACGCCATCTACCAGCTCACCGGTCGCCAGGCCGACGTGTTCGGCTTCCACCGGCGCGGCGTCATCGCGCCCGGCAACGTCGCCGACCTCAACGTGTTCGCGCTCGACGAGCTCACCTACGGCGGCGACGAGTTCGTGCACGACCTGCCCCAGGGCGGCGTGCGCATGCGCCGGCCGACGGGGGGCTACCGCACCACGCTCCTCGGCGGCACCGTCGTCCAGGAACACGGGGAGCGCACGGGCGCGCTCCCCGGACGCGTCATCAGCTCGATCGCGTGACCGACACGGACGTCGACCGGATCGTCAGCCACCGCGGGCTTCGACGAGGCGCCCGCGGTTGACCTTCATCGCTTCGCTGCGCGGGATCGCGTCGACGATCTCGACCGACTTCGGGACCTTGTACGCGAGGAGGCGGCTCTTGGCGTAGGCCCGGACCTCGTCGAACGTCGGCGGGTGGTCGCGATCAACCGGCGCGATGATCGTGTGCACCCGACGGCCCCACTCCTCGTCCTTGAGCCCCACCACCACGACGTCGGCGATCTGCGGATGGTCGATGAGCGCGGCCTCGACCTCGGCCGGGAACACGTTCGCCCCGCCGGTGATGATGAGGTCGACCCGGCGGTCCACCAGGTAGAGGTAGCCGTCGTCGTCGAGGTAGCCCATGTCGCCGACGGTGCCGAACCCGTCGTCGGTCATGGGGATCTGCGGCGCCTTCCCCAGGTAGGTGGCGCCCTTGTAATTGGGTGACCGCACGTAGACGTTGCCGATCTCGCCGACGGGCAGGTCGTGGTCGTCGTCGTCGAGGATCCGGATCTCGGCGCCCATGAACCCGCGCCCGACGCTCCCCTGGTGCTGCATCCACTCGTCGCCGGTCAGGACGGTGAGCCCCAGCGCCTCGGTCGACCCGTAGGCCATGACGATCTTCTCGGCGCCGATGAGCTGGTCCCAGCGGTGCACCAACGACGGCGGGATCGGCGCCGCGCCGATCATGATCCACTCGAGGCTCGAGAGATCGTGGTCGTCGACCCCGGGGAGATCGGCGATCCGCTGCAGCATCGTCGGCGTCCCGGTGAACGTCGTGATGCGGTGACGCTCGATGGCGGAGACAATCCGTGCCGCGTCGAACTTCTCCGACACGAAGAGCTGGTCGCCCGCGAGCATGCCGCTGATCGTCGCGAACGCGTTGATGTGGTACATCGGCGCGAGCACCAGGATGCGCTGCGGGTGCGACACCGGCATGAACATCGCCGCGATCGGTGTGCCCATCATCTCGTTGAACAGCGCGGGGTTGTCGGCGAGGATCACCTTGGGTGTGCCCGTCGCGCCGCTGCTGCAGATCCCGTTGCTGTTCGGCGACAGGACGTCGCGCAGCTCGGGCACCGGATCGCCGGCGGTCGCCGCGATCCACGCGAGGTCGTCGGGTCCGATGTAGATCGACGGCTCGATCACCTCCTTCAGGCGATCGAGCTCCCAGTCGGGCACATCCCACCGCACCGGGATCGGCACCCCGCCGACCTTCCACGTCGCCAGCACCGCGAACACGAACTCGGGCGAGTTCCGGATGCCCAGCGCGACCCGGTCGCCGAGGCCCACGCCCCGGGCCGCGAGCGCCGCCGCGAGCTGGCTCGAGCGCGCGTCCAGCTCGCCGAAGGTCAGCGACAGCTCGCGGCCGTCCATCGCCAGGTGCACGTAGGCGACCTCCTCGCCGCGCTCGGCCGCGAGGGCACGGATCCGCTGGACGTTGCTCGTCTCTTCCTCGGTCACTGGTGCTCCTGCATCACGGGAATCCGGGCGGCCGACGATCCGCCCAGGGCATGGCCGTCTCGAGTTGGGTGGCGAGCCGGAACAGGGTCGCCTCCTCGAAGGGACGTCCGGCGCACTGCACGCCGATGGGCAGCCCGCTCGCGCTCCACGCGACCGGGAGGCTCAGTGCCGGTTGGCCGGAGAGGTTGAACGGTTGTGCGAAGTTCGCCAGCGTCATGAACGTGGCCAGGTGCTCGTCGGGCGACTGGTCCCACGGCGCCCAGTCGACCGACGGCGCGACCATGCCGAGCGTCGGCGAGACGAGGACGTCGATGTCCGACCAGAACTCGAGGAACTCCCGCGTGACCGCGCGGCACTGCTCCACCCACCGCGCGTGTTCGACCAGCGTGGCCTCGGCGCCGCGCTCCACCAACGGCCGGTTGCGCGGCTCGACCAGGTCGAGCTGGTCGAGGCCGACGAGTCCCGCCGGCCCGGGCACGTCCATCGGACCGAGCGAGGCCGCGAGGATCACCTCCCACTGCGGCGTCGCCTCCACGACCTCGTGGCCGAGCTGTTCCAGCACCTTGCCGGTTGCGTGCGTCGCCGCCGCGCACTCTTCGTCGACGTCGCCGAACGGGAACGACGTCGTGACCGCGATGCGCAACCGGCCCGGATCCGCGTCGTCGGAGTCCTCGAGCGACGCCACCGGCTTTCCGGGCCACCACGCACCCGGCTCGTGCCAACCCGCGAACGCGTCGAGCGACGCGGCCGCGTCGCGCACCGTGTGGCTCAGGACCCCGTCGACGCTGGTGCGGTAGTAGGCGTTGCCTGCCTCCGGACCGAACGTGACGAGGCCGCGCGTCGGCTTGGTGCCGACCACGCCGCAGAACGAGGCCGGCCCGCGGACCGATCCGGCGCCGTCGGTGCCGTGCGCGACGGCGCACAGTCCGGCTGCGAGCGCGGCGCCCGCGCCCCCGCTCGAACCGGAAGGCGTGCGTTCGCGGTCCCACGGGTTGCGGCAGATGCCGTTCAGGTCCGAGGACGTCATGCTCGTGCAGAACTCGGGGACGTTGGTCTTGCCCAGCAGGATGAAGCCGGCGCGCCGCAGGCGCGCCGCGAGCGGACCGTCGGCGTCGGGCACGTTGTCGACGAGCGCCTTCGACGAATGGGTCGTGGCGACACCTTCGACGTCGATGACGTCCTTGAGCGAGATCGTCACGCCGAGGAACGGGGGCAGTTCCTCGACCCCGGCGCGCACGAGCTCGTCGGCCTGCCGGGCGTCGGCGGCCGCTCGTTCCGCGTCGAGCGCGACGTAGGCACGCAGTTGCGGGTCGTAGCGCTCGATCCGGTCGAGGTACTCGTCGAGGATCTCCGTTGCGGTGACGTCGCCCCGTCGGATTGCCGCCGCCTGGGCCACGGCGCCGTCCCAGATGATCTCGCTCATATCCCCTTCTACCGCCCGTCGGTGGTGGAGACCAACCCTCAGTGGGCGAGCAGGTCGGCCTGGTCCGGATGGAGGTCGATGTACTCGCGGACGTACCAGCAGGTCGGGACCACGGTGCGGCCCTGCGCCCGCACGTCGTCGAGCGCCGCCTGCACGAGGACGGCGCCGAGTCCGTGTCCGCGCCGGGCGGGATCGATCTCGGTGTGCGGGAGGACCACCACGTCGCCGTTCACGACGTAGTCGGCGACACCGGCCAGGTCCCCGTCGACCACGAGCTCGTAGCGATCGCGTTCCTCGTTGCGTCGGACCTCTGTGCTCATGGTGTCCGTGCTACCCCACATGAGCTCAGGCCGATCGCCGGCGGGGCCAGATGCGCCGCAGCCCGATTCAGCCGCAGCCTGATTCAGACGCGAGGTGTACTCCGCGGGAGACCGAGCACGTGCTCGGCCACGAGATTCCGGTGGATGTCGGTGGACCCGCCGTAGATCCGCGTCCCCGGCGCGAACCGGAACGCGTACTCGGGATATCCATCCTGCACCGCGCCGTCCGTGCCGTGCGCCAGCAGACCTTCAGGTCCCACCAGCTCCAGCAGATCCGACGCGTCACGCACCAGCGTCTCGGCCGAGATGATCCGGCCCATCGGTCCGGGCGTCACGTGGGTCGTTTCGATGTCGACGACCACGCGGCCAAGGCGTTCGAGGACCGACGGATCCTCGAGGCGAGGGCGCGCAGCTTCGTCGACCGCGTCCCGCAGTTCGTCCACCACCGTGGCAAGGAGCCGACGGGTCGTGTTGACGTAGGAACCGGGTGGCTCGATCGCGATCGCATCGTCGCGGCCGATGCCGTGCTCTTGTGCCAACGGCTCCGAGACCACCGTCCACCCCGCGTCGACTGCACCCAGACGGAAGTGATCGGGGACGCGCACGTCGTCGTAGTGCACGAAGTTCGTCCGTTCACCGCCGACCGTGCCGATGCCACGGATCTCGACGCCGGGGAGATCGAGCGGCACGAGGAAGACGGTGAGACCTTTGTGCTTGGCGACGTCGGGGTTCGTGCGCGTCAGGCAGAACGAGTACTGGCAGAACTGCGCACCAGTCGTGAACATCTTCTGACCGCTGAGGACCCACTCGTCGCCGTCGCGCACGGCTCGGGTACGCACCGCGGCGAGGTCGGATCCGGCGTCGGGCTCGGTGTAGCCCAGGCAGACGCGAATGGTGCCGTTGGCGATGCCCGGGAGCACATCGCGCTTGAGCCGCTCGTTGCCGTGGGTGCGGATGGAGCTCGCAGGGAGGAGCGTCGTGCCGGCCAAGATCGCGGGTGCGCCCGATCGCGTCATCTCGCGGGCGACGATGGCAGCGCGGATCGCGTCGAGACCGGCACCGCCCTCACTCAGCGGCCACGTGGGCGCAACCCAGCCCCGCTCCCCCATCGCGAGGTGGAGATCCTCGTTGAAACCACCGCCGGTGCGCCGCTCGAGTTCGTGGACCTCCTCGGTGACGTGCTCCTCGAAGAAGGCCCGGACCTCGGTCCAGAAGGCCAGCGTCGCCGCGTCGAGCTCCAGCGGGCTGAAGTTCACGACCGCGTCGTCTCGGGTGTGACGCCGGCTCGGTGCGCGCCGATCCTTCGCAACTCGGCGTGCCGGTCTCCGAGCACGAGCGGCCATCCCTTGGCCCGGCGGAAGAACAGCTGCACGTCCGATTCCAGGGTGAACCCGAACCCGCCCTGGGTGTGGACCGCGACCGTGCCCGCCTGTTCCGCAGCTTCGGCTGCCTGTACGAACGCGATCGAGGCTCGGGCGCCGAGTGCTTCCGTTTCGTGGTCGGCGAACCACGCGGCCTGGTGGACGAGCCGGCGCGCGCCCTCGATGGCGATCGCGACGTCGACCAACGGATGCGCGATCGCCTGGAAGGAACCGATCGCGGCACCGAACGCGGCTGCGGTCCTTCGCGTACTGCACCCCGAGCCGTTCGGCCGCGTCGCCGAGACCGACGAGCGCGGCCGCAGTGAGGATGCGCCACTCGTCCTTCGCGACTGCGAACCGTGCCCGAGCCGGCGCGCCGGCGAGGAGCTCGACACCCTCGGCGAGATCGAGCCACGCCAACGGCGCGCTCGCCAGGTTCTCCACCGCGTGGGGACGATCGCGGTCGACCAGCAACATGAGGACGTCGTCACACAGACCGACGACGATCGGTGCGCAGGCGCCCGCAGGCACGAGCTGCGGACCCGGCGCTGTACGCGCGACGGCGATCGTCGCGACCTCACCCGCGAGGATGCGCGAGAGTGCGGCCTTCGCCGCCTCTCCTTCGACCGCGGCGAGCAGGCGCGCGACGACCATCGTCTCGATGACCGGCACCGGCGCGGCGTGGCGACCCGCCTCCTCGGCGAGGATCGCGAGCTCGACGAGACCTGCATCGTCTCCGCCGCACGCTGCGGCGACGCCCATCGCCGCGGGCCGGAGCTCCTGGATCTGGCCCCACAGGCCCGCGTCCCACCCGAGCGGCTCGGCCGCGCGCACCCGCTCGGTCGGACACTCCTTTTCGAAGAAGGTCCGGACCACGGCTTGCAGCGCCGCCTGCTCATCGCCGAGCGAGAAGTCAGCACGCCGCAGCACGAAATCGTCGGTCATCGCCACCCGATCCGCGCCCCTCACTGTCGTCTCACCTTGTCGACGGCCTGCGTTCCGGGTTGCAGGAATAGCACACGCGTTTTCAGAATGCCATACTGAGAATACGAAACAAGCCCCGTGCCCCACGGCCAGGAGACACCATGGATGCCGCGAAGCTGCCGAAGATCTCGGCCGACAGCCACATCGACGAACCGCACGACCTCTGGTACGAGCGGATGGACAGTGACCTCCGGGATCGCGCGCCGCGTCGGATCCGAGCCGAACAGGACGGCGGCTGGACACTGGTCGTCGACGACAACCCGGTCGGGTGGGACAACAAGTCAGCCGAGGAAGCGGAGATCCAGGAGCAGGGGCGGATCGCCGCGGTGTCGCACGGCGCGCGGCTCGAGATGCTGCGCACCGACTGCGTGAACGCCGAGATCGTCTACCCCACGATCGGGCTCTACGCGTGGAACGTGACGGACCCCGAGGTCGGACGGCAGGCCTGCACGGTCTACAACGACTGGACCCTGGAACGCCTCGGTGGACACGCGCGGATCCGGCTCGCCGCCATGATCCCGACGTGGGACCTCGCGATGGCGATCGACGAGGTGCAGCGCATGGGCGCGGTGGACTCGATCGGCGGGCTCCTAGTGCCACTCGTGGGATCGCCGGAATGGAACTCCTCCGAGTGGGATCCGCTCTGGGCCGTGCTCCAAGACGTCGGCAAGCCGGTGGTGATGCACCAGGGCACCGGCCACGACATGATCTTCTACCGCGGCTGGGGTTCTGCTACGACCAACCTGCTCACCACCCAGTCGATGGCGCCGCGCGCCGCTGGACTCTTGAGCTGCAGCGGCGTCCTCGAGCGGCATCCCGAACTGCACGTGGTGCTGGTCGAGGTGAACGCCGGATGGATGGCGTGGACGATGTCGACGCTCGACGAGTACTACCTCGCGCACCGGGACATCGGGTGGACGAAACCGATCCTGGCCGAGCTCCCCAGCCACTATCTCCGCCGTCAGGTGCACGCGACGTTCCAGGACGACCCCGTCGCGATCCACAACATCCCCTTGACCGGCACCGAGTGCCTCCTGTGGGGCAACGACTTCCCGCACCCGGAGAGCACGTACCCGAACTCGAACCAGGTGCTCGACCTTCTCCTGAAGGACGTCGCCGATGACGACGCCCGGGCCGTGGTGTTCGAGAACGCTCGCCGCGTCTTCGGGTTCTCCGATTCCGTGCACGAAGCGGTGGCCTAGCGGTGGGAACGCTCGGTCACCCTCGACTCGAGGACGAGCCGGACGTCGAGCAGGAAACGCTGCGTGACCTCGCCGTCGCGCTGTCCATCGGCAAGGCGCGGGCGCGGGCAGAGGAGCGTACGACGCTGCTCATCGACGCCGCGCTCGACCTCGTCGCAGAACGCGGGACACTCGAGTTCACGGTGCAGGAGGTCGTGCGCGGCACACCTCTCCGCGGACGCGTTCGATCAGCTCTTCGAGAGCAAGGAGGCGCTGACCGAGGCTGTCCTCGAGGAGTCCTTGGAGCGCGGCGTCGTCGCGCTGCGGGAGCTCGTCGACGCCGAGCACGAGCCGATCGATCGCCTTCGGGCGTTCGTCGTCGGCTACCACGACCTCGCGACGTCGAGCCGTCAGCCGATGCTCGGCACCGGTCACGCGTTCCGATTGCTGGCGATCCACCTCTCCGCGGTCGCGCCGGCGAAGTCGTGGAAGACGTTCCGGCCTCTGCGTGTGCTCGCCTACGAGTTGTTGCGCGCCGCCGCCGGTGAGGACGCGGTCCGCTCCGACCTCGAGATCGACTTGCTGGCCGGGTTCATCCTGTCGTCGGTGTCGTCGATGACCGAGCTCGCCATCGATGAGCCCGATCATCGGTGGCCCGACGGCGAGCAGCTCTGGCGGCTCATCGCCGACGGGATCACCTGAGCACACCGTGACCTGATCACACGCCTCTTTCTTGGGTGCGCCACACACCTCGAGGGGACGAGGTCGGCCCGAGTCGCAGGTTTTCGGCCGGGTATTCTCCAACTCCCGCCCTCGTAGCTCAGTGGATAGAGCATCGGCCTCCGGAGCCGTGTGCGCAGGTTCGAGTCCTGCCGAGGGCGCTCATGGCGACGTTCGTCCTGGTGCACGGCGGTGGGCACGGCGGCTGGTGCTACCAGCGTGTTGCTTGACGTCTGCGCGACCACGGCCACGAGGTCTACACCCCGACACTCACCGGCCTCGGTGAGCGCTCGCACCTGCTCCATCCCGACATCGACCTCGACACGCACATCACCGACGTCGTCAACGTGCTCTCGTTCGAGGGCCTCCGCGACGTGCTCGTGGTCGGACACAGCTACGGCGGCATGGTGATCACCGGCGCCGGCGATCGCGCCGCCGATCACGTCGCCGGCCTCGTGTACCTCGACGCCGCCAACCCGACCAAACGGCCAGTCGCTGATCGACGTGGCCGGCCCCATGATCAACATGACCCGACCGCTCGGCGCAGTGGTCGACGGCGTCGAGCTGGTGTTGCTCCCTGCGCCCGGTGCGGCCGCCTTCTACGGCATCACGCGACCCCGACGACATCGCCTGGACCGACGCCAGGCTCACCGGTCACCCGTGGAAGTGCTTCGAGCAGCCATTGCGCCTCGAGCACGAAGACGAGCTGGCGAAG
>CAVWPI010000014.1:0-134973 GCA_963756895.1 uncultured Actinomycetes bacterium
ACTCCAGTCCACCGGTCGGCTGCTGACCAAGGTCGGCAACCTGCCGGTCGTCGTCTTCTGGAGTGAGGACCGCGCCTGGGCGATCGAGGACCGCTGCCCCCACATGGGCTTCCCGCTCCACCAGGGCACCGTCGAGTCGGGCCTCGTCACCTGCCACTGGCACCACGCCCGCTTCGACCTCGTCACCGGCTGCACCCTCGACCCCTTCGCCGACGACGCCCGCGGCTTCCTGGTGACGATCGACGGCGACGACGTCCTCGTCGAGCCCCGCCGCGGCGACGATCCCGTCGCGCACCTCTTCCAACGTCTCGACGACGGCCTCGAGCTCGGCCTCTCGCTCGTGCTCGCCAAGTCGGTGCTCGGCCTCCTCGAAGCCGGCATCACCCCCGACGAGATCGTGCGCCGCGGCATCGCCTTCGGCACCCGCTACCGCGACGCCGGCTGGGGCGCCGGCCTCACCGTGCTCGTCGCCATGGCCAACGTGCTCCCGTCGCTCGCGCCCGACGACCGCGCCCTCGCGCTCGTGCACGGCCTCGCCTTCGTCGCCCGCGACACCCGCAACCACCCGCCCCGCTTCCCGATGCGCGCCTTCGACGACTTCTCCGAAGACGGCAGCGGTGCGCACGAGCCGACCCGGCTCGCGTCGTGGTACCGGCGCTTCGTCGAGACCCGCTCCGCCGACGCCGCCGAGCTCGTGCTCACCACCGCGCTCGCCCGACCCGGTGCCCTCGGCGACGTCGAGCGCATGATGTTCGCCGCCGTCACCGACCACGTCTTCGTCGACGGCGGCCACACCATCGACTTCACCAACAAGGCCTTCGAGTCGCTCGGCTACGTCGGCCGCCACGCCGCCGCCGACGTGCTGCCCACCCTCGTGCGCGGCACCGCGTCGGCCACCTGGTCGGAGCAGACCGGCACCTGGCGCCACCCGCACGACCTCGCCGAGCTGATCGCGCGCACCCAGCCCCGCCTCGACGCCGCCATCGACGCCGGCGCCACCCGGCACGGCGCGTTCACCGACGTGTCCGGCCTCGCCTGGCAGCTCCTCGACGACGACCCCGAGCGCGTCGTCGACGCCCTGCTCGACGCGCTCACCGCCGGCGCCGATCCCGACCAGCTCGGCCGCGCCCTCGCCTACGCCGCCGCGCTGCGCATCACCCGCTTCCACGTGCAGAACGACTTCGGCGACTGGGACACCGTCCACCACGCCTTCACCGCCGCGCACGCGCTGCACGCCGCGCTCATGCGCATGCCGACGCGCGAGCTGCTGCGCGGCCTCGTGCACGGCGCGCTGCGCGTCTACCTCGACCGCTTCCTCAACGTGCCCGCCGCGCGCCTGCCCGACGCGCAGTCCGGCGACCTCGCCGACCTCGACGAGTGCTGGGAGATCCAGGGCGCCGTCGACCGCGCCGGCAACGTCGCCGCCGGCTACCTGCGCGGCGGCGGCGATCCCGGCGCAGCTCGTCGCCGCGCTCGGCCACGCGCTGCTGCGCGAAGACGCCGAGTTCCACTGGTACCAGGTGTTCGAGGCCGCCGTCGCCGAGTACCACCTGTGGCCCGCCGGTTCCGAGGAGGGCGTGCTGATCCTCGCCGGCCTCGCCCGCTTCCTCGCCGCCCACACCCCGACCCGCCGCGAGCTCTCCCGCGTCGTCGACATCGCCACCCGCCTCCGCCGCGGCGAGGACCTCTTCGAAGCGGAGTGACAACGCCCGTGCTCAATGGGGAGCTCGGACTGGTCGAACACTTCGATGCATGCGCTTGGTCGTCTGGAACGCCGACATGGCCGTTCATCGCAAATTCCACGATTTCGTCGACGAGCTCTCGCCGGACGTAGCGGTGATCGCCGAGTGTGCATCACCCGACGTCCTCCGCCGCATGGGCCTCGACGTCGATCAGGCCTCGATGAGCGCCTCGGTGGTCGAATGAGAAGGCTCTTGCGCACGAACGTACGTTCGTATATGATGTGACGACACTTCCCCGATGATCCGGCGAGTTCTCGGGAGGTGTCGTGTTCGAGCAGTTGCGGGCTGCAGTGGGTCAGGTCAGGCGCCTCGTCGCCGAGCTTGAGCCCGATCGCTTCGACGGTCCGGGCGCGCGCACCCTGGTCGAGCTGTTCGACGAGGTCGAGCGCCTCGGCGCGGCGGGCAAGGCGCTCGCCACCCGCCAGGTCGTCGCCACCGGTGCGTGGAAGCACGACGGCGCGCATCGCGACGCGGCCTCCTGGCTGGCCGACACCACGGGTGCCACGGTCGGTGCGGCGCGAGCGACCGTCAACACCGCTGCCCGACTCGCGGAACTGCCGAGCACCGAAGCGGCCCTGCGCGAGGGTGCGTTGTCGCTCACCCAGGTCGACGCCATCGCCGACGCCGCGTCGGCCCATCCCGGCGCCGAAGCCGAGTTGCTCGAACGTGCGCAGCACGACGGCGTGCGTGGGCTGCGGAACGCGTGCGCGCGGGTGAAGGCTGCTGCCTGCGTCGACCAGGATGCGCAGTACGAACGCATCCGTGAGGCGCGGTCGCTGCGGCACTGGGCCGACGGCGACGGCACCGGTCGCATCGACATCCGCGGCCCGGTCGACGCCACCGCCAAGATGATGGCCGCGCTCGAGCCGTTCGAGCATGAGCTGTTCGAGGCTGCGCGCGCCGCGGGTCGTCGCGAGCGGCCCGACGCGCTCGCGTTCGACGCGCTGGTCGCGCTCGCCGGTTCGCCCTGTTCCACCACCGAGACGTCGCGACCCGTCACCACGGTGGTGCGCGTCGACTACGCCGCGCTGGTGCGTGGGCACACCCTGCCCGGCGAGGTCTGCGAGATCGCCGGTGGTGGTCCGATCCCGGTGTCGGTCGCGCAGCGGCTGCTCGACGACTCGTTCGTGAAGCTGCTCCTCGTCGACGGCGCCGACGTGCGCGCGGTGTCACATCCGGGGCGCACGATCCCAGCTCGGCTCCGCAGCGCGATCGAGGAGCTGCACCCCGAGTGCGACATCGAGGGATGCCACGTCGCCCGCCACCTCGAGATCGACCACAACCTCCCCATCGAGGAGGGTGGCCCAACCGCGATGTGGAACCTCGATCGCCTCTGCGGACATCACCACGAGCACAAACACCGCCACCGATTGCGCCTGGTCGGCGAACCCGGGCGGATGCGCTTCATCCCTGCAAGTGCGTGGGTGCCGCCGTGATCGCGACCTGGCAACAGCAGTGCCGGTCGCCGAGCTCGTCCCGTTGTTCCGCCAGCCGGTCGCCGCTGCGCAGCTGATCGAGCAGGCGAGAAGTCTCCCGGCGGTGGATCTCGAGGCCGTCCGCCGCGACGTCGATGCGTACGTCGACACCGACCTCTTCCCCGTTCGGGCTGAGCACCGATCGGGCGGTGATCGACACCGACCTCGCCATGTCGCCGAGCTGCTCCACGCCGCCGGCGAACGCGCGTGAGCGCGCGGGATCAGGCGCGCGACATCGTGGTCTTCGCGAGCGCGACGGCGCCGGCCTGCTGCTCCTCCGGAGTGCGCTCCGATGCCAGGTACTGCACCTGCACCAGGGTCTTGCCCTTGAGGTAGTTCACGGTGTTGCCCGACCCGCTGTAGAAGGCCTTGGCCCCGAGCTCCGGGACCGCGACTTCGTCAGTGGTCGCGTTCTTGTTCTCGTTGAACTTGCCCGACGCGCCCTTGGTCTGGTCGACCCACACGCGCACCGTCTGCTCGCCGTCGTTCAGGAGCCACTTGCAGGCGGTCTCACCGCCGAACGCGGGCTCCTTGCCGTCGGACGACGCGGTGAGGCTCGTGTACGCCTCCACCTGCGCCTTCCCGAGCGCCTTGCACGCGGTGGTCTTGGCCGGTACGGCAGCTCCCGCCGCGCCGACCATTCCGAGGAGCACCCCGGCCGACAGAACTCCAGCAGCGACGATCGACGTGCACCGGTGACGCTTCACAAGGTCTCCTCGAGGTTGGGATCTCGCTCAATCGACACCATCAGCCCGCCACTGGAGCGGAATCCGCACGGAATGGGTAGGAGCGTCGAGCATGAGAGATGTGGATGCACGCCCCCGACCACGCCACGTCGGCCTCACCGGCTTGGCGGTCATGGGGCAGAACCTGGCCCGCAACATCGCCCACCACGGCTTCCCGATCGCGGTGCACAACCGCACCGACTCGAAGATCACCGCGTTCGTCGACGAGCACGGCGACGAGGGCGACATCGAGGGGTTCGCCGACGTCGCCGACTTCGTCGCTGCGCTCGACGCGCCGCGCACGTGATCGTGATGGTGCAGGCCGGCCCGCCCGTCGACGACGTGATCTCCCAGCTCCGAGCGCACCTCGAGCCCGGCGACCTCGATCATCGACGGCGGCAACAGCGACTTCCGCGACACCGAGCGTCGGTCGGAGGACCTCGCCGCCGACGGCATCCGCTACCTCGGCTGTGGTGTGTCCGGCGGTGAGGAGGGCGCGCTCAACGGCCCGAGCCTCATGCCCGGCGGCACCCGCGAGGCCTACGACCAGATCGCCGACGTGCTCACCACCATCGCCGCCCAGGTCGACGGCGAGCCGTGCTGCACCTACATCGGCGACGGCGGCGCCGGCCACTTCGTGAAGATGGTGCACAACGGCATCGAGTACGCCGACATGCAGCTCATCGCCGAGGCCTACGACCTCCTCCGCACCGGCGCCGGCCTCACCAACGACGAGCTCGCCGACACCTTCACCGAATGGAACGACGGCGAGCTCGAGAGCTTCCTCATCGAGATCACCGCCCGCATCTTCCGTCGCCGCCTGGTCGAGGCCGACTGTGACCCGTCGGAAGCGGGGGAGGGGCTGGATCAACCCGACGGCTGGCTGATCGACGTGATCACCGGCGCCGCCGGGCAGAAGGGCACCGGACGTCTCACCGTCACCGCCGCGCTCGACGTCGGCGCGCCGGCGACGACCACCGCCGAAGCGGTGTTCGCGCGCGTGCTCTCGTCACTCGCCGACGAGCGCGCCGTCGCCGCCGGTGTGCTGCCGGGTCCCGACGCCGATGGGTCCGATGAGCCAGACGACCGCGACGCGTTCGTCGCCGACGTGCGCACCGCGCTGTACGCGTCGAAGATCGTCGCCTACGCGCAGGGGTTCGACATTCTGCACCGCGCCAGCGAGGACCACGACTGGGACCTCGACCTCGGTGCGCTCGCCACGATCTGGCGCGGCGGGTGCATCATCCGCGCGCAGTTCCTCAACCGGATCCGCGAGTCGTACGCCGACGACCCCGACCTCGTGAACCTGCTGCTCGCCCCCACCTTCGCCGATGCGCTCGCCGAGCGCGCAGGACGGCTGGCGTCGCATCGTCGCCCACGGCGCGCGCGAGCGCGATCCCGCTCCCCGCGTTCTCGTCCGCGCTCGCGTTCTACGACGGCTACCGCCGCGAGTGGCTCCCCGCCAACCTCATCCAGGCCCAACGCGACCTGTTCGGCGCCCACACCTACGAGCGCACCGACCGGGAGGGCACCTTCCACTCGGAGTGGTAGCCGGCCGTCATGGTCATGTCGCCCCGGTCGAGCGACCTTCCGGGAGCAACGCTCAGCCGGTGGCCGGGCGCGACTGGCATTGTGGTAGTTCCGTACGTGGCGATTTGGTAGCCCCGAGAGGGGTGAATCCGTAGCATCAGAGCTGGCGAAATGGTAGTGTCACCCAGTGGAATACCGACGTCGCACCGTTGACGACGAGCTCGATGAGCTCCTCGGAGCGCTCCCCGCCGTGGCTCTCGAAGGCGCCAAGGCCGTGGGCAAGACCGCAAGTGCCCTTCGCCGGGCAACCACCGTGCACCGTCTCGACGATCCCGCCGAGCTTGCCATCGCAACGGCGGAGCCCGCCCGGCTCATCGCCGGACCCGCGCCGACCTTGATCGACGAGTGGCAGCGCCTGCCTGAGTCGTGGGACCTCGTGCGCCGAGCGGTCGATGACGGCGCGCCCGTGGGGTCGTTCCTCGTCACTGGTTCCTTGACTCCGGCAGGCACCCCCACCCACTCCGGCGCCGGTCGCATCGTCACCACCCGCATGCGCCCGATGACGCTGGAGGAACGCGGCGTCGCCGAGCCGTCGGTGAGCCTCAGCGCGCTCCTGTCGGGGGCGCGCCCCGACGTCGCCGGCACGACCGCCATCACCCTCGGCGACTACGCGGACGAGATCTCCCGGTCGGGGTTCCCAGGTCTACGCAGTGTGTCCGGGCGTGCGCTGCGTGCCCAGCTCGACGGTTACATCGACCGCATCGTCACCCACGACTTCGAGGAGGCTGGCCATCGCCTCGTCGATCCGGAGGGTCTGCGCCGTTGGTTGACGGCCTACGCCGCGGCATCCTCGACGACCGCGTCGCTGGAGACCATCCGTGATGCGGCGACGAGCGGCCAGGGCGAGAAGCCCGCCAAGACGACGACGATCGCGTACCGCAACGTGCTCGAGCGCCTCTGGATCCTCGACCCGGTTCCCGGGTGGCGGCCGACGAGGTCACCGCTCGGGCGACTGACGATCTCACCGAAGCACCAGCTTGTCGATCCCGCGCTCGCCCTCCGGCTGGTGGGCGCGGACGCGGACGCGTTGCTCGAAGGCGCGCCGACACCAGCGGTGGTCCGCGGAGACGGCGTGCTCCTCGGAACATTGTTCGAGTCGCTGGCGACCCTGTGCGTGCGCGTCGCCGCGCAGCACTCGGAGGCGCGTGTCCTCCATCTTCGACAGCACTCCGGACGTCACGAGGTGGATCTCGTCGTCGAACGCGCCGACCACCGCATCGTCGCGATCGAGGTGAAGCTGAGCCGGGTTCCCTCGCCCGACGACGGCAAGCACCTGCGTTGGCTCCGTGACGAGATCGGCGATGATCTCCTCGATGCGGTGATCCTCACCACGGGGAGCGATGCCTACCGCGACCGCGATGGCTTCGCAGTGGTCCCGTTGGCGTTGCTCGGCCCGTAGCGCCTCTCGCCGCAGAGCACTCTGGCGAACCCGCTACGGCAGCTGCTGCACCACCAGAGGCATGACTTCGAGCGCGCCGGCCTCGCGGAGGAGTGCCGCCGCGACCGTCATCGTCCATCCCGTGCGGTAGGTGTCGTCGACGAGCAGCACCGGTCCGTCGGGAAGTGACTGCAACCCTTGGACAACCGCGAGCGATGCGAACAACGCTTCGACCCGTGGTCCGGACGGAACGTCGTCGGGTGGGCGCGGTCCGCTGACGGTGAGCGCGTCGACCAGCTCGAGCTTGCCGATCGCGGCGATCCGTTCCGCCAGGTCGCGCACCAGCACCGGGTGCCGACGTGACGGCATGGGGACGACCGCGACCGGCCGCGCGTTCCACGACTGCCGCCAACGGGTCAGCACCGCGACCATGCCCTGGACCACGTCGTCGGGCAGCGGTGCGTCCGGCCCGTTGAGGGCGGTGATCGCGTTGAGCCATCCGGGCGTGTCGGCGTAGGTGAGCGCCCGACCGGTGGTCGCGCCGACGATCGTGCCCTTGCGTCCGCCGGCGGCACCGGCAGGCCAGCGCTTGCGCGGCTCGAGCACGGTGTCGGCGCCGCGCAAGTACATGCGCACGGCCTCGACCGTGGCGGGGTCGAGCTCGTGCCCGGGCGCAGGAAGCTGGCCCGTGCACACCGAGCACCGCCCGCACGGTCCCGGATCGGGATCGTCGAGCGCCTGCTGCAGGAACTCCATCAGGCAGCCGCGCCCGCGTGCGTACGCGCGCATGATGTCGGCCTCGGCCTTGCGCACGGCACGGATGCCGTCCCACTTCTCCGTGTCGTACACGTAGGGCACGCCGGTCGCGATCCATCCTCCTTGCGTGCGTTCGACCGCGCCGTCGACCGCGATCACGCGCAGCATCGACTCGAGCCGACCCCGCCGCAGGCCGGTGGCCGATTCGAGCGCGGGCACGCTCATCGGCTCTCCCGCGCCGTCGAGCGCGTCGAGCACCGGTCCGACGTTGACCGGGTCGGGCACCGCCGCGGTCGCGAAGTACTCCCAGATGCGCTCGTCGGTCTCGGCCGGGAGCAGCACGGCGTCGGCGCTGTCGATGGCGCGCCCCGCCCGGCCGACCTGCTGGTAGTAGGCGACGGGCGAGTCGGGTGAGCCCACGTGCACGCAGAAGCCCAGATCGGGTTTGTCGTAGCCCATGCCGAGCGCCGACGTCGCGACGACCGCCTTGAGCTCGTTGTCGCGCAACTTCTGCTCGACCTGCTCCCGTGCCGCGGGGTCGAGCTGGCCCGAGTAGGCGGCGACGGTGTGGCCGCGCGAGTCGCAGGTAGCCGGCAAGCCGCTCGGTCTCGGCGACGGTCGGCACGTAGACGATCCCGGAGCCCGGCAGCGTGGCCAGCGCGGTGTCGACCCACGCGTACCGCTCGAGGGGCCCGAGGCCGCCGACCACCGACAGCCGGAGCGACGAGCGTGCGAGGCCGCCCCGCAACACGACCGTGGCGTCACCGAGTTGCGTCGCCACGTCGGCCGTCACCCGGGCGTTCGCGGTCGCGGTCGTGGCCAGGACGGGCGTGCCCGGAGCACTGGTCAGCAGTCTCGACAGTCGCTGGTAGTCGGGCCGGAAGTCGAAGCCCCAGTCGGAGATGCAGTGCGCTTCGTCGATGACGATCAGACCCGCGCCCGCGACCAGCGTGCCGACGGTGCGCGTGCGAATCCCGGGTTGGCGAGACGTTCGGGCGACACGAGGAGCACGTCGACGGTGCCCGCGCCGATGTCGGCGAGGATGCGGTCCCAGTCGTCGACGTTGGTGGAGTTGATCGTCACGGCCCGCAACCCGGCTCGCTCGGCGGCGGTGAGCTGGTCGCGCATGAGGGCGAGGAGCGGCGACACGACCAACGTCGGGCCGCCGCCCAGGGCGCGGATCGCGGAGGTCGCGGCCCAGTACACCGCCGACTTCCCCCACCCGGTCGCCTGCACCACCAGCACGCGTGCCTGGTCGGCGACCAGTGCCTCCACCGCCCGGGCCTGGTCCGGATGGGCGCGTGCGGTGTCGCCCGCCATCGCCGCCAGCACCGAGACGAGATGTTCGTCGGCGACCTGCACGAGGTCGGCGCGCTCGCGCTCCGCCCACGCCGGTCGGGTTGCTGCATCACTGGGTGCGGGCATCGCCTGAACTTACGGCCCACCTCGCACGGGCAGGCAGGGGCGATCCGGGGCGGCGGTGGAATACCGCCGGCTCCCGGCGCGGTTGACCACAGGCTCACGACCATTCGCGGTCGTGGAGAGTCCGGAGACCTCAGTGGACATGAGACTGGTCGAGATCACGGGGATCGCCCTCGAGGCGAGCACCGGCGCACCCCTCGTGGTGCTCCAGGAGACCGACGAGCCGCACCGGACCGTGCCGATCTTCATCGGCGGTTCCGAAGCGGCCTCGATCGGGTTGGCCCTCGCCGGCGAGACGGCGGATCGGCCCCTGACCCACGACGTCATGGCCGAGCTCGTCGAGCTCCTCCACGCCCGCGTCGACCGGGTCGACGTCACCGAGCTGCGCGACGGCGCGTTCCTGGCCGAGATGACCGTCTCGGGGCCCGGGGGCGACCAGCGCCTCGACACCCGACCGTCGGACGCCATCGCGCTGGCGCTGCGCCTCGACGCGCCGCTGTACGTCAGCGACGAGGTGCTCGAGGCGGCCGGCTCCGTCTTCGAGCTCACCAGCGAAGACGAGACCTCCGACGACACCGAGCTGCTCGACGACGACGCCATCGACGCCGCGGTCGCCGCGTTTCGCGCCGAGCTCGACGACGTCGATCCCGTGTCCTTCGACGCCGATCCGGACTCCGCGTCGACCGACGACCCGGACGACCTCCAGAGCTGGGGCGACTGATCCGGCTCTTCGGCGTCGGCGTGGGGAGTGACAGGTAGCCGTTCGTTCGGTGTTCGGGTAGACTCGAATGTCGAATGACCCTCAGCAGAACCCCTCCCGCTGCCCGCCGCGCTGACGCGTTGGCTGCCGTCACGGCGGCGCTCGACGCCTCCGTCATCGAGCACGGAGAGCCCGTCGACCTCGATGGTGACCGCATCCGCTTGGCGATCCTGGTTGATGACCGGCCCTTCGAAGCCGTCATCACCGTCACCGCCTACTGCACCGGCGAGCGAGCCCGTGGCCTGCTCGAGCGTGAGCACGCCCGATCTGGCGAACTGCCGTTTCTGGTTGCCGACCGGATCACCGCCGATGCACGGGCCGTACTCAACGAAGCGGGTTGGCTCATGGCTCGATCGACGAGGGCGCCTGCACCTCCGCGCGCCCGGAGTGCGGGTCGACGCCGATGTCACTCCCACGCCGGCATCGACTCCCTCGCAGTCCCGGCCTCCCGTTGCCGGGCGAGGCGGCGTCACGGTCGCGTACTGGCTGTGCGCTCATCCCGCGGATCGGGTGTCGCCCACTCGGCACACCAGTGCGTTGGGTCTGGCCCCGTCGACCATCTCGGTGACGGTGCAGCGGCTCGCGGACGCGGGGCTCGTCGACGCCGGCACCGGTGTGTTTCCGGAGCTGTTCTGGGAGCTCGCAGCCGCGTGGCGAACACCTCGAACCTGGCTCGCCACCACTCCGGATCCCGAACGACCACCAACCCGATCCCGGTGCAAGCCGGTGGTGTCGCACCGGTACCGCCGCGGCCGCTGCGTACGGTGCGCCGGTGGTCACCGCTGCAGGCGGCCCGGTCGAGCTCTACGTGCCGGGTCCGGTCGATGTGTCGATCGCCGTGCGCCGGTACGGAGCGGCCGAGCGGCGGCGCGGGCGCGGCCGTGCTCGCGGTCGCGCCCGTGGCGCCGGTGGTGAAGTCCCGATCCCAGCGAACCGGGTCTGCTGATCGACGGCTGGCCCGCCGCTCCCGTGCTCGCGGTCGCCTTGGACCTCGCGCAGGATCGTGCCCGTGGTCGCGAGATCCTGGGCGAGTGGAGCATCGATGGCGACGTCTGGCGATAGCCCGGTCGTCCTCCTCGGAACAGCTCACCGAGCCACGACCGACGTCGACACGGTTGTCCATGACGGAACCCTGATCAGATCCGAGCGGTCGGCCGCCCATTGCTCGACGCGCTGCTCCGATCTCCGTTGCGATCGGCTGGGCCGGAGGAGGAAGATGGGCGTCCATGAACGAAACCGACGCATGGTCGACGTGCTGTCGCCTGAACCCACCTCAATCCGATGATCCATGGATCGCTCGGTTCGACGAACGGTGCGATCGCTTCGAGCACGATCTCCTCGACGTGGTGAACGCTTTCCATGGTCATCCCCATGACGGCACTCATCGTCGCGGCGATTCGACTCTGATCGCAGCGCGCACCTCGCCGTAACCGTGACGTCGCTCGCCAGCTTCCGTTCGATCCGCAACGCGGCCGCGGCCGCGATCGGCGTCGATGCACTGCCCTTCGACGAGATCGCCGATGCCCTCGGGCGCGGCGACCTCGCGCTGGGCTCCGAGCCCGCTGAACGCGTGCGTGACGCACTGCTTGGCGACTCGCGCTTCCTCGAGCTCGAGGGTGGTGAGTGGGTCCACGTGCCGTCGCTGCTCGAAGGCACGACCTGGACCACTCGTGTCTCTGTGCCGCCGCCATCCGACGACCAGCTTCCTGTCGAGCCCGACCTCACCATGCTCGCGTGGTGGGCCATCGCCGAGCCGATTCCCCTTGCTGCCGGCGGCGCGCTCGATGGGGTGGAGCTCGACGACGGGCTCGACGGCCTTGTCGGCCCACCGGGCTGGCTCGAGCCGTTCTCGGGCGCGCTCCTCGCGTTCGAGATCGCCGACGGCCGGATCACCTTGCGCGCAGCCGAGTCGGAACCGAGGGCGACGCCCGCCCAGATGGCCGCCGTGCGCGTCGCCTTCGCCGTCGTCGCCGAGAGCGAGGTCGACGAGCCCGTGTCGGGCTTCGTCGAGGACCTGCTCGTCGAGGCGCTCGTCGTCGGGCGCGACGCCTTCGTCACCGACGTGATCCCACCCGTCGACGACCTGCTCGCTGCGGCCGCGCTCGAACGGGTCGGCGCCCAGGTCGCCCAGCCCGGCTTCGACTGGGATGTGCTGCACCTCCGGCAGGAAGCAAGGCACCTCGGGTCTCGGCACGATCTCGACGACGTCCAGACCGACGAGCTCGTGGCCGTCCTCGGCGCGTCGTACGCGTTCGACGGTGGTGACCTCACGGACGAGCCGAGCGCCGCTCTCGCCGCGTTCCTCATCGATCCCGATGTCGCCCGCGCGTGCTTCGGCGAGCACCAGGGACGCGGCACCGATCCGCAGACGCTCGTGGCGTTCGCTCGCTGGGTCCTCGATCACGTCGGCGACGTGAACGACGATGACGTGAACGAAGGTGACGTGGTCGGCGTGCGCTGGCTGCTCGCTCGTGCGCTCGACCACGCCGGTGATCCACTCGCCGCCGAGGTCGAGTTGGAGCGGGCCGTCGCGACGGGTGTCGACTTCCCGCCCGCGGCCCTCGCGCGTCGGCGTCCTTCGCGAGCGACCGCGGCGATGCGGCGCGCGCCGGCGCGCTGCTCCGCACCCTCGATCTCGATGACGACGATCCCCTCCTGCTCGAGGTGGAGGAGTACGCGTCCGTTCGACCGCGAGCGACCGTTGGTCGCAACGACCTGTGTCCATGCGGCTCGGGACGCAAGTACAAGGTGTGCCACCTCGGGCGGGAGCGCGTGCCGCTGATCGACCGGGCACCGTGGCTCTACGACAAAGCGTGCCGCTACCTGCGCGACGGCCGCTCCCGCCCGCTCAGCGCCGAGGTGGCGACGATCGTCGCCGAGGCGAGCGGCCACTTCGACATGCTGCTCGACATGGTCGAGAGCCCTCTCGTCGCCGACGTGGTCCTCGGTGAAGCCGGAGTCTTCGACGACTTCGTCGCCGAGCGCGACGCGCTCCTGCCCGACGACGAAGCGCTGCTCGCCGCGCAGTGGTCGGTGGTGCGCCGGAGCGTCTTCGAGGTCGAGCGCTCCGGTCGCGACCACGTCGCGCTGCGCGACCTCCGCACCGGCGACCACATCACCGTCACCAACACCCACAGCGAGCGCGAGACCCGCTCGGGGGAGCTGCTGCTCGGTCGGCCGCTGCCCGTCGACGACACCTGGCGCGCCTACTCGGGCTTCGTGCCGGTGCCCGACTCGATGCGCGACGAGCTGCTCGCCGCGCTCGACGATCCCGATCCGTTCGTGGTGGCCGACTTGATCGGGCGCTGCTTCGCGCCACCGACGCTGCAGAACACCGACGGCGAGGCGCTGGTGTTCCACGAGCTGCGATACCGGATCGATGATCCCGACACCGCCCGCGCCGTGCTCGTCGCCGGTGGTCTGCACGACGGCGGTGCCGGATCCTTCACCCTCGAGCGCGACACCGCGAACCAGACCGACGCCGTGATCCTGGCGTTCGAGCTCACCGGTCCGGAGATGCGCGTGACCGCCAACTCCGACGGTCGGGCCGACGAGGCGCGCACGCTCGTCGCCGCGCTGCTCCCCGACGCCGTGCTGGAGGACGACGACGTGCGCGAGCTCGAGGAGTTGCTCGCCGACGTCGATGACGGGTCACTCCCTCGCCGTCCCCGCGCGCACCCGACGACCCGGCCCTGGCCGCTGTGCTCGAGCAGTTCGTGCGCGAGCGCGAGCAGCAGTGGGTCGACGAGCCGGTGCCGATGCTCGGTGGTCTCACCCCCGCGAGGCGGCGGCCGATCCGATCGGTCGCGTCGAGCTCGACCGGCTGCTCCGCCAGTACGAGGATCGATCGGGCATGCCGGGGACGTTCGACGTCGCTCGGCTACGTCAGCTCCTCGACCTGACTTGAACCACACCGGGGATCCGGAGCGCCGGGCGTCGATGACTGTCACACCGTCGCGCCATGCTCGCCGGCATGGACTCTTCACGTGATGCTCACCGCACCGGCTCGCTGATCCGTCACCTTCGCGCCGTCGACGCCCGCTTCCACGAGACCCGCATCGCCGGCCTCGACGGCGCGCCACCCGAGCCCGTCGGCGACGACTTCACCCGGCGTCAGCTCGACCTCTTCGGGCACCTGGTCCGCGCCGTGGGCAGCGCCGATGCGCTCTGGACCCTCGACGTGCTGCCGCTGCCCGACGAGCCGTTCGACTGGAGCGCGGTGGAGCCGTGCGACGCCGAGTTCGTCGCGCGAGGTCCTGGCCCGGTGCGACCGCTGCTGCGACGAGCTGTTCGACGTCGAGTACCGAACCGCCGTCCGTCGCCTGCTGGCTCGCGTCGCGCGCCACGACCCGCGCCCGTTCCGTCGCCGTCGGCACGCGGCGCGGTGCGCGGCGTCGCTCGTCTGGTTGATCGGCGCAGCCAACGGCGACTTCGGCCGCGGCGGTCGGTACCCGTCGTCGTGGCTGTGGTCGTGGTTCGGCGTCGGCGACTGCGCCGGCCGTGCCTCCACGATCCACCGGGCCGCGGCGCTGGGAGCCGACGACGACCACCGGTGGTTCGATCCGGCCGACATCGGCGACCCGGCCCTGCTCCACTCCGTCACGCGCGCCGGGATCGCCGATCAGCGCGATCACCTGCTCGACATCGCAGACCGTCGTCGCACGTGGTCGGTGGTCGGGAGCGACGGTCGCAGTGTGCGCGTCGACGTGCGGGCCCGGCCCACGCAGGTCGTGCACTCCACCAAGGCCGTCCTGCGGGAGAGTGGACGCGCCGTGGTGCTGGTCGGCTTCGGCGAGCACCTCGAAGACGCCGAGTTCATGTCGCTGTCGATCCCCGACGCCCACGACCTCGTGCGGAAGGTCCAGGCCGCCCTCGACACCGCCCTGCCCGCCACCGGCATCCGCGAGATCTCGCCCTGGTGATTCCCTCTTGCACACCGAACGTACGTTCGGTATGCTCTGACGAGAACTTCCCCTGATGGTCCTGCGAGCGTCTGGGGAGGTGCCGTGTTCGAGCAGCTGCGACGTGCCGTCGGCGATTTGCGGTGCCTGGTCGGCGAGCTCGAGCCCGACCGCTTCGACGGTCCCGGCGCCCGCACGCTCGTCGAGCTGTTCGACGAGGTCGAGCGCCTCGGTGCCGCCGGCAAGGCGCTCGCCACCCGTCAGGTCGTCGCCACCGGCGCGTGGAAGCACGCCGGCGCGCACCGCGACGCCGCCTCCTGGCTCGCCGGCACCACCGGCGCCACCGTGGGCGCCGCCCGCGCCACCGTCGACACCGCGGCGCGGGTCGCCGAGCTTCCCGCCACCGAGGCCGCACTGCGCGCCGGGTCGCTCTCCCTCACCCAGGTCGACGCCATCGCCGACGCCGCCACCGCTGATCCCACTGCGGAGGCCGAGCTGCTCGATCGCGCCGCGCACGACGGCGTGCGCGGCCTCCGCACCGCGTGCGCGCGGGTGAAGGCCGCCGCGTGCACCGACGAAGCTGCGCGGTACGAGCGCATCCGGGCCGCGCGCTCGCTGCGCACCTGGACCGATCCCGACGGCACCGGCCGCATCGACATCCGCGGTCCGGTCGACGCCACCGCCAAGGTGATGGCCGCGCTCGAGCCGTACGAGCGCGCGTTGTTCGAGCAGGCCCGCCACGACCAGCGCCGCGAGTGCTCCGACGCGCTCGCATTCGACGCCTTGGTCGCGCTGGCGAGCGCTGAGCGTTCAGGTGACGGCGACCGACCGGTCGCTACGACGCCCGCGGTCACCACCGTCGTGCGCGTCGACTGGTCCGCGTTGCTCCGGGGCCGGACCGTGCCCGGTGAGGTGTGCGAGATCGTGGGCGGCGGTCCCGTCCCCGTCTCGGTCGCGCAGCGGATGCTCGACGACTGCTTCCTCAAGGTCCTCCTCGTCGACGGCACCGACGTGCGCGCGGTGTCGCATCCCGGCCGCACCATCCCGGCCCGTCTCCGCACCGCCGTGGAGGAGCGCAGCTACGAGTGCGACGTCGAGGGCTGCCACGTCACCCGCCACCTCGAGATCGACCACAACCTTCCCATCGAAGAGGGTGGCCCGACCGCGATGTGGAACCTCGATCGCCTCTGTGGTCACCACCACGAGCACAAGCACCGTCACCGGTTGCGCCTCGTCGGCGAGCTCGGTCGCATGCGCTTCGTCCCCGCGAGCGAATGGGCTCCTCCCTGAGACGCGCGAACTCGGCCGAGCGCGCGACAACCCGCCGCGGCATGGGGACAACCCGCCGGTGGGAAGGAGGTCGTTCACCCCGCGTACATGGGTGTCTGCATGTCCGCGTCGTCCCCGGGTGCTTCGTAGCCGAGGGCCTGGGCCAGCTGCAGCGCACCGATGCCTTCGGTCACGCTGAGCAAGGGAGTGGTCGCGATCGCCCTGAGACCCCGACCAGCTGACGCCGCGATCGACACCGCCGCCGCGGACGTGTTGTCGGGGAGGTCGACGATGCACACCACGTCGAAGTCTCCGAACGACAGGTAGAACTCGTCCAGGCGACCGCCCGCTTTCTCGACCATCGCTCGGACCGGAGCGGAGCGGTCCTCGGGATCGCGGACGAGCGCAGCCCACGATTCCGACGTGTACGCGGCCTGGATCAGGTATCGGGCCATGGGCCCTCCCGACGCTGCGAGCGAATCCCACCACCGATGGTGAAACGGATCGGCCTCGCCGTCAACCGTGCGACTCGACGACACCACGCGTCGACGCGTCGACGTGAGCGCGGCGCACTGCTCACGCGCTCACTGCACCGCGATCGCGACCTCCACGTCGTCGTCGCTCGAGTGCGCGGTGCCGTCGAGCGCGACCACGACCGTGTCGATCGTGGCGGTGAACGGCTCGCCCGCCGCCGGGTCGTCGGCCACCGGGTACGGGTCGCCGTACCCGATCCGCGTGCCCGCGCCGGTGATCGAGACGCGGATGGCGTGGGTGAACTTCACCTCGCTGCGCGCCACCTCGTTGCCGTCGACGACGAGCACCGCCTCGCCCTGGAGCTCCCTGGTCTTCGTGTAGCGCAGCTCGATCACGTGACGCCCGGGCGTGAGCGGCGCGAGGCCGCGCACGGTGGTGCGGCGGCTCGTCGCCACGTTGAGGTGCCACACGACGTCCTGCCCGTCGGCGTACAGCACCCAGCCGCTGAGCCCCGACCCCTGGCTGGCGAGGACGCCCCGCGCCACCCCGTCGTCGACGTCGACGTCGACGGTGGCGGTCAGGGTGAAGGTGCGGTTGCGCACGTCGGGCGCGCACACCTCGGGAACCATCCCGGGGCTCGGGCGCATCACCGTCACCGCGTGCTCCGGCGTGTGGCGCGGCCGCGCCAGGGTGAACGAGCTCATCGGCCGGTTGTCGACCGGCAGCACGTGGTGGGCCTCGGCCTGGCGCCACCACTCGTCGATCATCTCCGCCAGCAGCGCGGGCTGGTCGGCCGCGAGGTCGTGGCACTCGCTGGCGTCGACCCGCACGTCGTAGAGCTCCCAGCCGTCGTCGGAGAGCGGCGGGTCGTCCACCTGGATCGGCTGGTACGTCACCGCCTTGTACCCGTCGCGGTACAGCGCCCGGCACCCGAGCATCTCGAAGTACTGGACGCGGCGCACCTCGTCGTGCGCGGCGTCGTCGATGACCCCCAGCAGCGACACGCCTTCGATCGGTGACTGCGCCACGCCGCCGATCGTGGCCGGCGCCTCCACCCCGCACGCGTCGAGCACGGTGGGCACCAGGTCGATGGCGTGGCAGTACTGGCGGCGCAGGCTGCCCGGGTCCTGCACGCGCGCGGGCCAGTGCAGGATGAACGGATCGGCCACGCCGCCCTCGTGCACCTCGCGCTTCCACCGGCGGAACGGCGTGTTGCCCGCGACCGTCCACCCCCACGGGTAGTTGTTGTGGATCGCCGGCCCGCCGATCTCGTCGATGCGCTCGAGCGCCTCCTCCAACGTCGTGCCGAGCCCGTTCCAGATCCGCACGTCGTTGAGCGATCCGCCGACTCCACCCTCCGAGCTCGCGCCGTTGTCCGACAGCACCATCACGATGGTGTTGGCGAGGTCGCCGGTGCGCTCGAGGAAGTCGACCAGGCGCCCGACCTGCGCGTCGGTGTGGGTGAGCAGGCCTGCGAACGCCTCCATGAAGCGGGCGTGCACCCGCTGCTCGTCGGGCGAGAGGTCGGCCCACGCCGGCACCCACTCCGGCCGCGGCGACAGCTCGGTGCCGGCGGCGATCACCCCCAGCTCGCGCTGGCGTGCGACGCAGCGCTCGCGCCACACGTCCCACCCCTCGTCGAAGCGGCCCCGGTAGCGCTCCACGTACTCCTTCGGCGCCTGGTGCGGCGAGTGGCACGCGCCCGGCGTCACGTAGAGGAAGAACGGCTTGTCGGGATCGGAGTTGCGCAGGTCGGTGACGTACTCGATCCCGTGGTCGACCAGGTCCGCGGTCAGGTGGTAGCCGTCGTCGTACCCGCCCCACGGGCGCGCCTGGTGGTTGTCGTGCACCAGGTTCGGCGCGAACTGGTGGCTCTCGCCGTCGAAGAAGCCGTAGTAGCGCTCGAAGCCACGCCCGAGTGGCCACGTCGTGCGCGGCGCGCCCAGGTGCTGCAGGTCGCGCGGCGTCAGGTGCCACTTCCCGACCGCGTACGCCGCCCAGCCCTCGGGCGTGAGCATCGCGGGGAGGAACCCGTGGCGGGGTGAGATCGTCGAGTCGTACCCGGGGAACCCGAGCGCCAGGTCGATGATCCGGCCCATCCCGACGCTGTGGTGGTTGCGCCCGGTGAGCACGCACGCCCGCGTCGGCGAGCACAGCCCGGTGGTGTGGAAGTTGGTGAACGTGAGCCCACCCGCCGCCAGCCGGTCGAACGTCGGGGTGTCGATGTCCGCCCCGTAGGCGCCGACCTGGGCGAAGCCCACGTCGTCGAGGAGGACGACCACCACGTTGGGCGCGCCCGCGGCGCGCGGACCGGTTCGGGCCACCACGGCTCCGAGTCGTGGTGCCACCGGCCGATCCGACCCGCGAACTCCTCCACTTCCATCCGAACCCCCCGGCCGCGGCCTCGTTGGCTGCTATCACGCCGTGGCGCGGGTCGGCAAGACGCGCTCCTCGCTGACGTGGCTCCAGCTGCGGTCGGTCGCGCCGGAGCCGTCCCCGATGTGACCTCGGGGACGGCTCCAGCACGGTGTCGTTGCGATCAACCGACGGATGCGGTGGCGCGGTGGTCGACGGGCTCGGCGAGTGCCGGCACCGGGTCGGCGGTGATCGCGGTCGAGCGGAACCCCTTGAAGATCATCCAGCAGCCGAACGAGAGCTCCCACGCTGCGATCGGGAGTGCGAACAGCGCCGCGGTGCTCGAGGTCTGGTCCCACGCACCGAACAGCGTCGCGGTGGCCGAGGCGAGCAGCAGCGGTGCGCCGATGAGGCCGATGGTCGGGATGAGGCGGGGGATGAGGCGCGAGCGGTACATCACGGTGCCGATGCACAGCGCGTTGAGGGCGGGCATGACGCCGGGGCCGAGCAGGAAGGTCCAGTCGTGCAGGGCGACAAGCGACGTGCTGGTCACGAGCAGCGAGCCGCTGTCGGCACCGGCGATGCCGGAGGCGTCCTGCCGCAGCGTGTACACCGCGAGCAGGCTCACGACGCCGACCATGATCATCGCCGCTTCGATCACCCGTGACGTCACGAAGCCCAGTGCGAGCCGCTCGCTCTGCTGCTTGGCCACCGAGTACAGCGCGACGGCGGTCCCGATGCCGGCGAGCGCGGAGATCACCTCGAGCAGTGCGCCCCACGGCACGCCGGCGCTGGTGCCGACGCCGAGGACGAACGCCTGCTTGTCGAGGATGTCGTTGTAGAGCCCGAACGTGACCGGGATCGACGTGAGGAACGTGACGATGTAGAGGACGCCGGCGACGAGCGCCGTCTTCCTCATCGGGGTCATGCGGGTGCGGGTGCGGTTCGGTTGCATGTCAGTGCCCTTCGTGAGTGGTGGATGGGTCGGGGACCGGGACGAGCGACACCAGCGGGATGCCGGCATCGTGGAGCTTCTGCAGCAGGCCGTGCAGCGCGGCCTGGTCGACGACCCGGCCGCGGATGACGGTCGTGCCGTCGGCGTCGCTGGTGAGGCTCAGGCCGTCGAACCACTCGGTCCAGTGGGGTCCGAGGTGGCCCTCGACCCGGATCTCGTAGTGCTGGCGGCTGTCGTCCGTGGTCACGAAGCGACCGTACGAACGGATGTGGTGAGCGCACATCACCACGTGTGGTGATTGCGGTGGTGATCTAGAGGCCGAGCTCCGCGGCGCGCGGACGGCCTCTCGGCGGTTGGTCACGCCGAGCTTCATGTAGATGTTCTTGGTGTGGGTGCGCATGGTGTTGAGCGACACCATGAGCTCGCGGGCGATGTCGGGTCCGCCGAGGTCGCTCCGCAGCAGGCGCAGGACGTCGAGCTCACGGCTGGTCAGGTCCTCGACCAGCCCGGGTGACGACGAGGCGGCGGAGGAGGCGGTCGGCGTGGTCCGCGCACCACCCGCGATCGCCGCGAGGACGACCTGCGCCCGGTCGACGGCGCGGTCGTACAGCGTTGCAGCACGCAGGAGCGCGGCCATCGGCTCGCCTTCGGCGACGAAGACCTGGAGGAGGTTCTCCCGTTCCGAGCGGACGAGTGCCTGCTGGACGGCGTCCGACGCCGTCGCGAGGTCGCCTTCGGCGTGGTGGGCGAGCGCCTGGAGCACGAGGAGCTCGATCGCGCTCGACTCGCGTTGTCCTGCTTCCGCCGCCGCGAGGAGACGGTCGAGGAACATGAGCGCGTCGTCGAGGAACGCGTCCGGGTCGCGATCGGCGAGCAGGATCCGCGCCAGCGTGATGTGCTCGAACTCGCGGAGGTAGCTGAGCTCATCGGCGGGGCTGAGCCCGCGGTCGGCCGCCCACCGGCGCGCCGACGCGATGTCGCCGAGGGCCAGGCGCACGCGCGCCTTGAGGGCCGGGATCGGTCGGATCGGGGGCGAGAAGTCGGTGTTGTAGACCGGCTCGGCCTCGTCGAGCAGCGCGAGCGCGGCGGTCAGGTCACCTTCCGCGTGCCGCAGGCGCGCGGTCGCGACCCGCCACCGGTAGGCGTGCTGCGGCAGACCGCCGACGTCGCCGAGCTCGGCGCTGCGTTGCAGGTGGTGCGCGGCGTCGGCGAGCGTGTGCCGGTCGATGGAGATTTCGCTCAGCCCGACGTGCATGTCGGCGGTGCCGCGCACCACGTCGGCCCGTTCGGCCTCGCGCAGGGCGGACTCGAACGTGTGCGTCGCGTCGTGCAGCCGACCCTGCGCGACCTGGATGTCGGCGAGCCCGAGGCTCACGCCGAGCAGGTCCGGGATGTGGTGCGCGGCCGTGAAGTGCTCCACCGATTCGGTGTACCGCACGCGAGCGGCCTCGAGGTCACCTGTCGTCCAGTACGCCAGACCTTGCAGGGTGATGGCGGCGCCCCGCCGGAAGTGGTCCGACGGGTCGACGAGCGAGAGCACGCGGTCGGTGTGCGCGATGGTCGCCTCGACGTCACCCGCGAGGAGCGCGAGTCCGGCGCGGTAGACCGCGATCTGGGCGGGCAGGTTGGCGAACTCGTCGTGATCGACGACCACCACCCCGGACCTGTCGTCCGTCTCCAGCACCCTTTCCGCGTCGTCGAGCAGGGACTCGACGTCGGTGGGGTCGCCGGTCGCCATGCGCGCGCCGACGAGCGCGATGGCCAGCACCGGTCTCGTCTCGTACACCGTCGCGGGGAAGGCTTCGAGCCAGCGCCGGAACGTCGCCTCCTGGCGCGTCTGGCGCATCGCGGGCGCGGTGAGCTCGACGAGGCTGGCCGCGTGTTCGAAGTCGTCGCCCGCGAGCGCGTGCTCGATGGCCTCGGCGTGATCGCCGTGCTCCTCGTACCAGGCGCTGGCGCGGCGATGGAGCTCCGGGACCTGCGCGGGTGCTCGTGCAGGAGGCGCGCCCGGAGCACGTCGGCGAACAGGTGGTGGTAGCGGTACCAGGCCCGGTGGTCGTCGAGCGGGACGAGGAAGAGGTTCGCCCGGTCGAGCCGCTCGAGCGTCGCCGCCCCGTCCCGCTCGCCGGTCACGGCATCGCAGAGCGACGCGGTCAGACGATGGAGGACGGCCGTCTGCAGCGAGGAACTCCCGGACCGCGTCGGGCTGGCGTTCCAGGACCTCCTCGACGAGGTAGTCGAGGACGAAGCGGTCGTTGCCGGCGAAGTTGGCGATGAACGGCGCGACGTCGTCGCGGCCCTGCATCGACAGCGCCGCGAGCTGGAGCGCCGCCACCCACCCCTCCGTGCGTTGCTCGAGCGCGCCGACTTCGTCGACGGTGAGGGAGAGACCCATCGACTCGTTGAAGTACGCCATCGCCTCGTCGTCGGTGAAGCGGAGGTCGGCGGCGCGGATCTCCAGCAGCTCGCCACGCGCTCGCAGCCTCCCCAGCGGCCACGGCGGATCGGCGCGACTGGCGATCACGAGCCGAACCGCCGCCGGCAGGTGGTCGAGCAGGAACAGCATCGCCTGGTGCAGCTCGGTGGTCTCGATGACGTGGTAGTCGTCGACCACCAGCACGAGGACATCGCCGATCGCTGCGAGATCGTGCAGGAGGTTGGCGAGCGCGACGTCGACCTCGGTCGGAGCGCTCTGCAGGGCCACCAGTGCGGAAGTGCCGACACCGGGCTCCACCGTCTGCAGTGCCGCCACGAGATAGGCCCAGAAGCGCGCCGGGTCGTTGTCACGCGCGTCGAGCGCGAGCCACGCGACGCGCGGTTCGCCGTCGAACCACTCGGCCAACAGCGTCGACTTGCCGAACCCGGCCGGCGCCGACACCAACGTCAACGCCGGCGGGTCACGATCGAGCCGGCGTTGCGTGAGACGCGGTCGGTCGATCGCACCGCGACGGCGCAGCGGCGCGTGGAGCTTGGACTCCAGCAGCGGGACCGCCGCGTTGCTCGCCGACGTGCCGGCCGACTCGTCGCTCATCCGTCGCCGGTCGTGCGGCGGGGCGCGGCGCGCACGTGGATGCGTTCTCCCTGCTTGCCGAGCAGGCTGATGATCTCGACCGGGTGGTCGTCAGCCGCACCGAACCAGTGCGGGAGTCGCGGTGTCGAACTCGGCGACCTCACCGGGTCCCATGGTCACGTCGTGGTCGGCGAGGATCAGGCGCAGCTTCCCGGCCAGCACGTAGAGCCACTCGTAGCCGTGGTGGGTGCGCAGCTCGGGTTCGCCGCGCTCGGGCGGGATGATCACCTTCCACGCGTGCTGACCGGACGGTTGCTCGGTCAGCGGGACGAAGACGCGGCCGTTGCGGACCCTCGGCTTGAGCCGGATCCGGGGATCGCCGACCTCGGGCGCGCCGACGAGCTCGTCGAGCGGCACCCGGTGCGCCTGGGCGATCGGCAGGAGGAGCTCCAGGCTGGGCTTGCGCTGGCCCGATTCCAGGCGTGACAGCGTGCTCTTCGAGATCCCGGTGACGGCCGCGAGCTCGGTGAGGGTGACGTCGCGCTGCGTGCGGAGTCGCCGCAGGCGAGGGCCGACTTCGGCGAGCACGGTGGGGATCGCGGCCGGGTCGTCCATGAGGTCAGTCAAGCGCCGATTCCCGGAAACGGCAACAGAAGTTGTCAAACGCGGGTTTCGGGCGCACGGTGGTGGGGAGGTGATCGACATGGACGCAGAGAGCTACGACGTGGTGGTGGTGGGCGGCGGCGCCGCGGGGCTGAGCGCGGCACTCGTGCTCGGCCGTGCCCGCCGGCGGGTCGCGGTGGTCGATGCGGGCGAGCCCCGCAACGCGCCCGCGGCGCACATGCAGGGCTTCCTGTCCCGCGACGGGATGCCGCCCGCCGAGCTGCTCGCAGCCGGACGGGCCGAGGTGCGCGGCTACGGCGTCGAGGTGATCGAGGACAAGGTGCTCGCCGTCGAGCCCGGCTTCGTCGTGCGCCTCGCCGGCGGCGCGTCGACTGCAGGCGCGACGCATCCTGGTCACGACCGGGGTGCGCGACGTGCTGCCGGAGATCGAAGGGGTCCGGGAACGCTGGGGTCGTGATCTGCTGCACTGCCCGTACTGCCACGGCTGGGAGGTGCGCGACCAGGCCCTCGGCGTGCTCGGTACGCAGCCGGCCTCGGTGCAGCACGCGCTGCTCATCCGCCAGTGGTCCGACGACGTGGTGTTCTTCATCAACTCGCACGAGCTGAGCGCGACGGAGCACGCGCGAGCTGGAGGCACGCGCCGTCGCGGTCGTCGAGGGTGACGTTGCGCGTCTCGTGGTCGAGGACGACCGGCTGACCGGCGTCGAGCTGACCGACGGTCGGGTGGTCGGCGCGCGACGCGGTGTTCATCCGCACCACCAACCCGCCGAACGCCGACGGCCTGCTCGACGGCCTGGGGTGCGCGACCAACGAGGCCGGGTTCGTCGCCGTCGACGCCACCGGCCGGACCAGCACGCCGGGTGTGTGGGCCGCCGGCAACGTCGGTCGATCCCCGCGCCCAGGTGATCACCGCCGCGGGCGCCGGGTCCGCCGCCGCGATCGCGATCAACGCCGACTTCGTGCAGGAAGACGTCGAGCGCCGCGACTCGGGCGAGTTAGAGCCCGAAGCACTTCGCCAGCATCGCTTCGAACCGCTCGGGGTCGACGGTGATGTCGAGGCCGTCGTCGCTCTCTTCGATGCGGAGCGATGGGCAGAAGTAGCCGCGCCCACCGACGATGAACTCCGGCGAGCCTTCGACGCCGCGCCGCTGGCCGTCCTCGTAGTCCGCGACCACCAGGTCCCGCGCCTCCGCGCCCGGCTCGCCGACGCCGTGGGCTTTGGCAATCTCGGCGAGCACGGTGGGATCGGCGATGTCGCGCCCGGCTTCGAAGAGCGCGGTGCGAACCGCGAGCGACACGGTCTCGCCCAACGCTTCGCTGGTCAGCGAGGCCTGGGCAACCAGTTCGAAGGCGGGGAAGGACGTCGCCGGCACCGCGGTCGGGGAGAAGTGCTCGAACAGATTGGGCGTGACCTGCCGACGCAGCTCGTCGACGTGGTCGGCGGTGGTGTCGGGATCGACGGGTTCGCCGTTGACCCGTTCCAGCGGCCAGGCGCGCACGCGCAGCACCGGCACCGACGACCCGAGCTCGGTGCGCCGGGCGACGAAGCGCCGCAGTCCCACGTCCGCGAACGGGCACGCCACGTCGGCGAAGACCTCGACGATGTCCTGGGTCACGAGCAGAGTGTGCCCACCGATGCCGTGCGGAGAACCGTGCGCGCCGGAGCGCGTTCCTCGGGAACGTTCGTTGCGTCGTGGTCACGCCCCTGGGCATGGAGGCGGTGTACCGTCCCCGCGATGAAACGAGCTGTGGCTCTGGTGATCGGTCTCGTCGTCGCGCTCGGCGGGCTCGGCGTTGCGTCGGCGCAGGTCGCGGAGCCCGGGCCGCCCGTGTCGGGTGTCGTCGTGACGAACGACCTGGTGCCCGTCGCGGGTGCATGCGTCTACGCCCTGCAGCCGGGCGGTGCCGAGATCGACTCGCTCGTCGGGTTCGCGATCACGGCCTCGGATGGCAGCTATGAGATCGACACGATCCCGGCCGGCGTCGACGTCGTGATCGGATTCGTCGGGCCGTTCACCGGACCGGACGGGCCGTGCACGACGACGACTGGTCCGCCACCGGTCCCTGCGCCGGGTGCCCTCCAGGCGGTCTGGTACCAGAACGTGTTCCTCGACCTGAGCAACCCGCAGCTCGGCGTGGATCCGTATGCGGTTGGGGTGCAAGCCGGCGCGACCCCCATCCAGGCTGGTGCGACCGGCATCGACGGCTGTCTCACCACTGCCGAAGCCAGCGTCGTTCCCAGACCGACCTGTTCGCCGTCGCCGACACCGGATCCGGTACCGGCGGCCTCGTTGGTGATCACTCCGAACTTCACCGGGTAGGGACGTCGACGGCGCGACGCCGGCCCACCACACCACACGGATCTGTGCCCCTTCGGGGGTTCGTGAGGCGTTCGTGGGGATTGGCTAGCCTCGGCCGCTACGCAGAACCACCCCACCACCGGAATCGGGTCCAGCCGACGCCGAGGCTCACGGCGCGTCGTGTTGGTGACCCTGGCCATGGCGTTGGTCGCGCTCGGCCTCACCGCGTGCTTGCCGCCCTCACCGCCGCCGGGGACGCCGACCGCGGTCACCACCGACCCGGCGCTGTTCCCCGCGTTCGACACCGGGATCACCAACTACGTGATCCGCTGCGACCCGAACACGCCGGTCGCCGTGCAGGTCCTGACGCCGAACGGCACCCTCGTGTCGGTCGCCGGGAGGTATCCGAAGAGCGGCTTCTTCGGCGAGTACGTGAACCAGAGTCCGGGCGAGCGCTTCACCATCGAGGTGAACACCGACCCCTCGCGCGCCGACACGACCACGTACAACGTCCGGTGCCTGCCCACCGACTTCCCGCAGTTCGACGCCCAGCCGGCTCCCTACGGGTTGACACCGTTCTTCATGACCGGGCCGCTCACGGCGTTCTACCCGATGTACACCGCGATCTACGACCGCCACGGCGTGCCCTTGTGGTGGGGTGATCCCCAGTTCACGGTCTTCTCGACGCTGCTCCCGAACGGGAACGTCGGCACGATGATCGACGGCGGCGTCGAGGAACGTCGACTCGACGGCACGCTGGTGCGCACGGTGAAGACGGTGGGTGGCCCGGCGGACCAGCACGACGTGCTGTTGTTGCCGAACGGGCACTTCGTGATGGTCACCATCCAGGCCAAGGACGGTGTGGACCTCACCGCCGTCGGCGGACCCCCGAGCGCGTCCATCTGCAACCACGTCGTCCAGGAGGTCGATCCGGACAGCGGCGCAGTGGTGTGGAGCTGGGACGTGTCCGACCACATCCCCGTGACCGAGATGGATCCACAGTGGTACGTGTGTACATCGCCGGGGGTCCGATCGGCTGCGGCTACGACGTGTACCACTGGAACGCCATCGAACCGACCGGGTCCGGGTTCATCATGTCGTTCCGTCACCTCGACGCCATCTACGACGTCGACCAGGCGACCGGCAACCTCGTCTGGAAGCTGGGCGGGTCGGCGCGACCGGAGAGCCTGACCGTCGACGATCCCGTGTTCAACGACGGGAGCCACTTCGGGGGACAGCACGACAGCCGGCTCCAGCCCGACGGCACCGTCACCCTGTACGACGATGGCACCGGCCTCGGGCGGGCACCCCGGGCCGTCCGGTACGCGATCGATCTCGACGCCCGCACGGCCACGCTGGTCGACTCGGTGACCGATGCGCAGATCACGGCGTCGGGCTGCTGTGGGAGCGCCCGGCACGTGGGGTCGGGCGTCTGGGTGGTCGGTTGGGGCGGCACCCCCTTCGGGACCGAGACGGTGGGCAGCCTCCGGCAGTACACGTTGTCGTTCCCGGGCGCGTTCGTCTACCGGATGATCCCCCTCACGACCTCCCAAGTGTCGGTGTCGCAGTTGGTCGACGCGATGGACGCGCGGTTCGCGAACCCGAGTGCCAGCGCCGCGTCACCATCGGACCCGGGAGACCGGCCCTTCCCACCGTGAGCTGAGCTCGTCGTGCGCCGACGCCCGGGTCGAACTGATGGCCCGTCACCCCGCCGGGTCGTCGCCGAGCACGCGGGTCGCTTCGAGGCGGACCCGGAAGTCGGGGTCGGCGACGCAGGGCTCGAGTGCGCGCCGACTCGGTGCCGCACCGAGCGCACCGATGCCCCGCAGTGCCTTCCATCGGATCCACGCATCGGTGTCGTCGAGAGCCTGCTCGAGGAGCGGGCGCAACGCCTCTCGGCCCGCGTCGACCACGGCGTCGAGCACGCTGCGCCGGACCATCCGGCTCGGGTCGCCGAGGAGCTGCGACCACGTCGCGGCGGCGACGTCCGCCGGAGCGTCGGCCAGCAGCGCCGCCGCCACCTGACGCCGGGCCGCGTCGTCATCGTGCGCCGCAGCCACCACCCAGTCGAGATCCTCGGTGCGGTCGCCCCGGAGCGGGCCGAGCTCCGCCCACGCGCGTTCGAGCCGGCGCGGCGGACGTGCCGGCCCCGCCTCCGCGCGCCCCGATCCGAGGCGACCGGGAGGAGCGACGGTGTGTCGGGGCGGGCCACTGCCGACGATGCTCCGTGGTCGCCGACGAATTCCTCGTTCATCAGGTGCAGCATCGGCCCGAGCACCTGCTCCCAGCGGTCGGATCGCGAGATCGTCACCGCCACGAAATCGGGGCCGACGAGAACATCGGTCACGGTGTCGAAGGCGGCGAAGAGCCGGGCGACGCGAGGATCGGTCGCCGCCTCGGCCGAGGCGTACGTACGACTGGGTCCGGTGTGGAGCGGCGGGGTAGCGAAGCGGATGGTGCGGGGGCTCGGCGTCGCCTCGGGGACCACCGCGCCGTCGAACAGGTCGCCCAGCTCCACCGTCGGTGCGTCGTCACTCGAGGCCGGCACCGGTACCGGCGCCTCGTCGCTCGCCACCCGCAGACGGAAGCGACCGGCGTTCCACCCCCAGAGCAGCGTCAGGCCCGGCTCGAGCTCGAAGCTCGTCATGCCCTCGACCCCCGGTCCGAACGCATCGGCGAGGGCCTCGTCGTCGTCGATTGTCCAGGGAGCATCGGAGAAGAAGCGCTTCTGCAGCTGCTTGACCGGTCCGAGCGCCTCGAGCGAGAGGCCCAGCTCGGTGACGACCGGCGTGAGCTGCGCGAAGGCCGTGGCGGCGAGTCCATGCGCGACCACCCGGGTGCGCGCCGCGTCGAGGTCAGGGCCCAGGTCGGGGCCGAGGTTGGAGCCGGGGGGCGTCATCGCGCCGGAATGTCGACGGGGTGTCTCACCAATTGCCTCGAGGCTATGGCGTTCGCGACGACGACCCGAAGTCGTCGCCAGCGAACGTCAACAGTGGTGATCGGCGGTGCAGTGCCAGAGACGTGAACCACGGGGCGTCGATCCGGTTGTCTCACCCACCTGGCAACATTGACGGGCGAGGAACGGGGCGATCGTGACGACTTCCTCGACCGGCGGTGATTCGACGGCCCGGATTCCCGCGCCTTGTCGATGCGGCCGGCGCCGTCGTCATCGGTCCACCCGCGCAGCGAGCGCGCCGCCGAGCGGACGTGCTCGGACTGCGCAGCTTCGTCGGTGCAGGCGGCGGACTTCACCCGGGCACACGCGGTGCGGAGACCGCGGACACCGTCGTACGTGGCGCGCTGCGAGGAGCTCGACCTCGGCAGTGGGATCGGCGGTGGCGGCGTCGGCGATGGCGTCAACCTGGGTGAGGGAGAGCGAGCCGGCGCGCAGCGCGGCCTCGGTGGCAGGCAGCGCGGCGACCCGCGGTCGCGGTGCCGACGGTGGTACCGGCGAGCCAGGAGGCGGCGTCGCGGTGCGCGGCCGTCGTGCTTCCACGTGCCGGTGGCGACGACCTGACGCGTGGCCAACGCCTTGCCCGCCGCCCCGAGGCGTTCGACCTCGTCGCACAACTCGACGAGTGGGCGGGCAGCGGTACCGTCGAAGCGATCGGCTCGAGCTCACCGACCAGACTTCGCAACTCATCGACGGCCCGTCGCAGCTGCTCGAACACGACACCTCCCCGAAGAGCTCGCCCGAACACACGTTCGGACTGCGAGAGGAAATCGAGCTCGACGACATGGGCCGTGAGCTGCGGGCGCACACGTGGACGTTGATGACGCTGACGATCGCCGTCGTCGGAGTGGTGGTCGCCGCGTCCGACTACGAGTGGCCGGCGACCTCTCCGTCAGAACCGGATGTTGGCGGTGATGCCGACGAGGCGCGGGGCGCCGTCGCCATCGCTGCGCTGAGGCTGCTCGTCGAGTGCGATGTCGACGAGGAACGCCACGTTCCCGTCGATGTTCACCGCCTCCGGCTCGATGCGAGCGATGCGCCCCTGCACCGTCTCGTCGTCGAGCGCCGGGAACGCGACCGTCACCTCCTGGCCCGGGCGCAGGTCGTCGACCTCCGACTCCGACACCTGCGCCACCACCTGGAGCTCGTCGCTGTCCAGCGTGATGAGCGCCTCGTACTGCTGCGACTGCTGCGATTGCTGCGTGGGCGCCTGCGGGAACAGGTTGATCCCGCCCGAGCCCTTCTGCGGGAGCGCCTGGGCGACGCGTAGACCCGCACGCCCTCCGGTCCCGCCACCTCCCCGACCTCGCCCCCGATGCGTCGCACGATGCCGTCGCGCGGCGCCACCAGCACTGCGTCGTCGATCTCCTTGCCCAGCTGGGCGATCGCGATGGTGTCCTGCGTGACCGCCGCCTGCGCGATGGCCAGGCCCTCGGGCGTCGGTGGCTGGCTACCGACCGCCTGCTTGCTCACCGCCAGCGCGACCTGCTGCTGCGCGCTGTCGATCGATGCCCCCGACGTGGTCGCGTTCAGGGTGCGCCGCGCGCTCGCCACGTCGTAGTCGTGCTCGGCGTTCGCCACCTGCGACTGGCCGGTGGTGAGCCGTCGCGCCAGGTCGTTGCACATCGAGATCAGCTGCGTGTTCGTCGCGGGCAACGTCGGCGGAGGCAGCGTGATCGGGACGCCGGTGGTGGCGGTCGCCGACAGGTCCGATGAGGAGGCCGCGCTTGAGCCTGCGGCCGACGCCGCCGCGGTGGCGGTCGCGCACGTCTCGGCCATGCTCGCGGCCTGCGCCTGGTCGGACGCGAGGCCGGCCCGGGCGGTGTCGACCGCGCTCGCCGCGCTCGCCATGAGCTCGTCGTCGACGTTGACCATGCTCAGCGCCTTCTGGCGCGCCGCGTCGACCTGCGACTGCGCGCCGCTCGTGGCGAGCTGCAGTTGCTGGAGCTCGGGCGGGCTCGTCGGGTCCTGCTGGTACGCGAGCGCGACCTGGTCGACCACCAACGTGGCCCGGTGTGCCGCCAGCTGGGCCTCCAGCGCCGCTCGTGTCCTGGCGCGCGAGCACCTCCCCCGCGTGCACCACTTCGTCGTCGTGCACCAGCACCTCGGTCACCGGTGCGCTCGCGCCGAAGTTCAGGTTCGACACCGCCTGCGGTTGCAGGTAGCCGGTGGCGACGACCTGGTCGTCGAAGAACACCTGGCGGATCGCGAACACCGCGCCGGCCACGGCCACGACCACGATCAACACGACGGCGATGGTGCGCTTCATCGGGACGACGACCTCCTGCGCGGGGCGGACGGAGCGGACGGGGCGGACGTGGCGGCGCGAATCAATGGACGACCGCCTCGCGGATCTCGGCGCGCCGGCGGGTGAACGGCGTGAGGGGACGACCGGGCAGGCTGAGCAGCGACTCGGTCGAGAACATGGTCAGGCAGCAGCGCCACAACGGCCAGAGCAGGACCCAGCCGATGTAGCGCCCGAAGCCGTAGCCCACCGCGAGCACCAACGAGATCAGCATGAACAACGACTGGCCCACGAACGTCGCCGCGATGGCGGCGATCACCGGTACCCGCCACGCCCCCTGGAACACCGCGTACAGCGCGATGTAGAGCGGCAGCACGAAGAAGATGGGCGAACGCACTCGCCGGAAGTACTGGTTGGTCTGCGTGAACCACACCGACGGGGCCGAGCGTCCCGCCCGGTAGACGCCGTGGCGCGACTGGTTGTGGATCGTCGCCCGGCTCCACCGGATCCGCTGCTCGCGCATCTCGAAGAATGACTCGGGCACACCCTCGTAGACCACGACCTTGGGGTCGAGCCGGCTGGTGTAGCCCAGGCGGCTCATCCGCATGGTGAAGTCGCCGTCCTCGCCGTTCATCCCCACGGTGAAGCCACCGAGGTCGAGTGCGGGTTGGCGACGGAACGCGGTGAACACGCCCGGCACCACATTGATGGCGTCGACCGTCTGCAGCAGACGGTGGTTGAGGCCGAAGATCCGCAGCTCCTCGAACAGCCGGAACCGGTGGTAGGGCGTCCGCTCCCAGCGCGGCCACATCAGCGCCTCGACCAGGCCGACCTCGGGATCGCGGAACCACCGGGGCACGAACCGCAGCGCCTTCTCGTCGATGATGGTGTCGGCGTCGATCCGGATGACGATGTCAGCGGTCGTCTCGCCCAGCGCCAGGTTGAGCGCGGCCGACTTGCCGCCGTGTGGCCCGTCGATGATCCGGCCGCAGGCGGCGGTGTACGCGGCCATGGCCGCCTCGGCCAGCGGCCGGGTCTCGTCGGTGGAGCCGTCGTCGGTCATGATCACGTTGACCGGACCGCCGTAGTACGCGGCGGCGGCGTCGATCGACTGCAACGTGCCGACGATCACCTCCTCCTCGTTGTACGCGGGGATGATCACGTCGATGACCGGCCGCTCCGGGCCGACCCGCATGCGGCGCGACCGTCCGATGGTGAACAGGCCGAGCAGCGAGTTGCGCACTGCGAAGGTCAGCAGCGAGAACGGCACCGGGGCGAAGATGATCAGGAACGCCCGCAGGTTGGCGCTGCTCACCTGGTAGGCCCACGCCAGGGTGATGAGGCTCACGCACATCCCGACGACGGTCGTCGCCACCAGCAGCACGGTGTCTTGCACGCGGGAGTGGCGCACGAGTGGCAGGAGCGTCGGTCGCGGCAACGCGAAGTTCGCGTACAGGAACCGGGCCATGCCGAGGAACCCGATGCCGATCGCGAACCAGTTGCCGAAGATCGTGCCGGGACCGACCCCGAGGCCCGACACCGCCGAGAACGCGATCAGGAGGCAGTCGAACAGGAACACCGCGGCGACGTACCAGCACGTCTGCACCAGCATGCTCACCCGTCGCAGCGGCGTGGCCCGGCACGTGAGGACGAGGCTCACCATCGTCGCCAGCACCAGCATGCGCAGCCCGAGGGTGAAGTCGGCGAGGAAGCCGTTCACCTCCGCCGGCGCCAGCACCAGCCAGTTGGCCACCGCGCGCAACGCCTTGGCGTAGAGGATGTCGGGGGCGAAGGGCCCCTGGTACGCGTGGTACGCGACCACGAGGGCGAGGAACGTGGCGATGAACGCGAACGTGCGCCCGAGCCGCGGCATCTTGGGCGCGGGCAGCAGCACGAGCGCGAGCCCGTCCCCCTGGTCGTCTCCGTGGTTCTGCACCATCGGCCGCACCAGCGCGACCAGCGCCAGCACCCACAGGTCGAACACCACGAACAGCGGGCGGTACCCGTTGAGCAGCTGCAGGTCGAACCTCACGGCGCCACCGGCATCGGCGCGAACCAGGGCTGCTGGCCGAGCGTCGCGAACGCCGGCATCCCGACCCCGCCGTACGAGTTGAGCCGCCAGTCAACGTCGCCGACCCCGTCGAAGTAGACCAGCGCCTTGATCAGGGGGAACTGGTTGGGCAGCACCGAGCCGAGGCCGGCGAGGAAGTCGACCTGGTCGGTGGTGGCGCCGGTCTCGTTCACCATGAGTGGCTTGCCCGTCCCCGCGTAGAGGTCGTACCAGTGGCGGAACTGCGCCTCGAACGCGGCACCACCCAATTGGTGGCGGTCGTAGCCGTCGGCGCCGATCCAGTCGACCGAGTCGTCGCCCGGATAGAAGTGCTGCATCGGTACCGCCGTCTGCGCGGTCGCGGCACACCACACGAACGCGACGTTCGTCGCGCCCGCCGCTCGGAAGATGGCGACGATCCGCGCGAACGCGGCCTGATACGTCGCGCCCATCTCGACCGGGGTCCCGTCGCCGAGGCAGTCCCGGTGGTTCAGGAGGTTCGGCTCCCAGAACCAGCGCAGGAACATCGGCCGGCCGTAGTCGCGCAGCTGGTACGCGAGGTCGAAGATCAACGCGTCGTCAGCACCCGCCGCGATCCGTTGGTCGCTGTCGCCGCAGTGCCACGACACCATGGGGATGGCGCCGTAGCTGTCGGCCACCTGCGCCAGGTACTCGTTGCGCACCCACAGTCCGTTCCACGGTTGGTACACCGAGACGATCCCGAGGCTGCGCCCGAGCTGGCTGGTGAAGTCGGGCAGGTCGGGGAGGACCTGCTCGATGCTCCCTCCTCCATCACGGTTGAACGGGTTCACGTACGCGCCCAGGTACGCGCCCGTGGTCGGTGCCTCCACCGACCGCGTCGGTTGCGGCGGCTCGGGCGAAGGCGCGTCGGGCCAGGTGAAGGGCGAGACCGGGGCGCTCGCCGGCTGGGCTGCCGGCCCCACGTTGAACCCGGACGCGGTCGGCGGCAGCGCCGCCGCAGCTGCGGTGGCGGGGATGGTGGGCGCTCGCGTGATGGTGGTCGTCGGCTCGCCGCGGTTTGCCGCCGACTCGCGCTCCGGCACCGAGCGCACGGCCCCCGGCCGTGTGGTCATGTCGAGCCCCGGGAGCATCGCGAGCAGGCTGACCGCGGCCACGCCGGCCGCGACCAGTAGGACACGCCCGAAGCGCGGGGGGACGTACGACGACGGTTCATGTTCTTCCTGCACGTCAGTCGGTCGAGACCGCCGTCCCGCCGCCCACGGGTGCCAACAACAAGGCGCCGAGCTGCGCCGCCCACTCCTCGCGCCCGGTGGCCATCAACCGCTCGAGGTACCGCTCGAGCTGCCCGCGCGTGTAGTAGCCACCGCCTTCACGCAGGACAGTCGCCAACGGATCGACGGCCGACGGCGAGCGCTCCATCGCCGCCGACTCCCAGTCGAGCAGCAGCTGCGCGGCACGGCCGACGACCTCCGGGTACGCGTCGGCCACGTCGAACTGCTCGTGAGGATCGAGCGCGACGTCGAACAACATGGTGGCGGGGAAGCCGTGGAACGCGTCGTGGTGGGTGCGGATGGCGAGCCAGTCGTCGAAGCGGACCGCCCGCTGGGTGGCCCAGGCCCCGCACGAGAGCACGAGGTGGTCGCGCGGCTCGACCACCGGCGCGTGCCCGGTCAGCTCGCCGCAGAAGCTGCGCCCGTCCCAACCGGCAGGGACGGTGCCGCCCGCCAGCTCCACCAGCGTCGCGCTCAGGTCGAGCTGGTAGCGGAGCTCGCTGTCGACGCGACCGGCCACGACGCCGGGACCCCGCACGATTGCCGGGACCCGGTGCGTGATGCGATCCGCGGTCTGGTGGTCGCAGTAGATGCCGAGCTCGCCGAGGTTCTCGCCGTGGTCGCTCGACACCACGATGGTGGTCTCGTCGAGCACGCCGAGCCCGTCGAGCCGATCGAGGAGCTGCGCGATGTGCGCGTCGGTGTAGCGCACCGCGACGTCGTAGCCGTCGAACATGGTGCGCACGTCGGCGGCCGACGCGATCTCCTGCGGCTGGCGCGGGAATTCGGCGAAGCGGTCGTCGGGGCCGAAGCCCATGACCTCCTGGGCCGAGTGCGGCCCCGCCAGTTCGCGGTGGGTCGCGATCACGTCGTCGTCGATCCACCCCGTCGCGCCGTCGGCGGCGAACGGGTTCCCCCACTCGAGGGGGGTCCGGTACGGCGTGTGCGGATCCCAGAAGTGCACGTGCAGGTACCAGTCGTCGCGTCGACCCTTGCGACGCAACCAGTCGAGCGCCGCCGCGGTCACCTCGTCGGCCCGCTCGCGCCCGTTGGTACCGAGGTTGAGCGCCTCGTTGAACCCCGCGTACCAGTGGAACGCGCCGTGCCGCTCGGCGAACGTGCTGATCGTCGTGCACCACAGACCCGCGTCGTGCAGCGCCCGCGGGAACGACGTGCGGGCGAGCTCGCTCTGCAACCCGCGCCCGGCCCCCTCGGGGAACGGTTCGGCGCGGGCACCGCCGTGGTTCACCACCCCGTTGGTGATACCGAACCGACCGGTGAGCAGCGCCGAGCGCGAGGGCAGGCACGGCGAGTCGGACACGTACAGTTCGTCCGCCCGCCAGCCCTCGCGCGCGAGGGCGTCGATGGTGGGGCTGGTGTCGCGCGTGTAGCCGTAGCACCCCAGGTGATCGGGCCGCAGGGTGTCGATGTCGAGGTGGAGCAGGCGCATGTCCGCTACCCCGCCGTCGTCGCCGGCGCGGGTCGTCGCGTCCGCTTCTTGGGTGGCGTCGGTGCCGCCGGCGACTTGGGCTCGAGCACCAGCACCTCACCGTCGGCCGGCGCCTTGGGCGCGGCCGGCGCGTCCCGTTGCCGTTTCCGTTGCCTGCCGCGCGGTCCTCCGCGATCACGCCCTCGAGGCGCATCACCGCCGGCAACCCGAACTCGAGCACCTCCTGCATCGGATCGGCGCGCCCCGCGTGCTGGGCGTCGAGCCAGCCGTCGAGGAACGCATCCATCCTCGCCGCTACCTCGGGTCGCTCTGCCGCCACGTTGTGCTGCTCCTCGGGATCGTTGATCAGGTCGTAGAGCTCGGCGCCTTCTCGCGGGTAGATGCCCGGGTGCAGGCAGCGGATGTACTTCCACTCCTTCGTGCGCACCGCGCGCTTGGCCTGCCACGTGCACTCGCTGAGCATCACCGCGTTGCGGTGCTCGGTCTTCTCACCTTTCGTGAGGGGCAGCAACGACCGCCCGTCGAAGCCGGCGAACGTCGCCGGATCGGCGATGCCCTCGATCTCGAGCACGGTGGGCATCACGTCGATGAGCGCGACCAGGCTGTCGACCCGGGACGGCTGCACGTGCGGTGAGCGGATGATCAGCGGGACGTGCGTCACCGAGTCGTACAGACCGGCGTGGTCGAACCACGCGTCGTGCTCGGTCATGATCTCGCCGTGGTCCCCGAAGATCACGATCGTCGTGTCGTCGAGGATGTCGAGATCGGCGAGGTGCCCGAACAACCGACCCAGCTCGTGGTCGAGGTACGCGACCTCCGCGTAGTGCAGGTCGGCGATGTACTCCAGGTTCGGCATCTTGTCGAGGTGGTCGTAGAGGTTCCGCTTGAACAGCGGGTACGACGGCCGTTGCTCGAGCCGCTCCTGCAGGTCGGGATCCGACCATTGCGACGACCGCCACGTGTACCGGGTGCGGAACGGCTCCGCGGGCACGTACGGGATGTGGGCGTCCCAATAGTGCAGGAACAGGAAGAAGTCGTCGCGGCCGTGCTCCGACAACCACGGAAACGCCAGGTCGTTGATGAGTGACGCGGGTGAGCGCGACCGCCCGGGTGGGACCATGTAGTCCTGGTAGCCGCGTTGGAACCACTCCTTCATCACGAAGAGGTGGTCCACCGCACCGGTGCGACACCCGTGATCCTGGAGGATCTTCGGCAGCCACGGCACCGTCGTGTCGAGCCGCGCCGGCTCGTGGAAGTGCGAGACGATCCCCGTGCGTGCCCCGTACCGACCCGTGAACACCGCGGTGTGCGACGGCTGGGTGGGGATGTCGGTGGCGAACGCCTGGGTGAACGTCGCCGAGCTCTCGGCGAACAGGTCGAGGCTCGGGGTGGAGCACCGGGTCCCTCCGAGCGTGGACAGGCGGTTCGCACACACCGTGTCCAGGGAGATGAAGATCGTGCGCGACAAGCGGTTTCGCTTGGCGCGGCCATTGCAGGCGGTGCTGGGCATCTCGCTGCCTCCCAGAGCTCGAGGCCGGCAGGCTGTGGGGTGCCGCCAACGACGTTCGTTCCTCGGCGGCCTCGCCCAACCACCAAGAGTGACTTTAACACTACTTAGCGTGGGTTTGATCACGAGCGGGTAACAGCGCCGTGAATCGGCTCCTCCGTGCGGTCCACCAGTGGGCGCAGCACAGGTGGCCGACCCGGCTGCGAACAGGTCGCGGACTCGGATGCCGGATGCGCCGTGGGGCGATGTGCCGGGACGAGCTCAGGCCGGAAGAACGGGTGCGCGTAGGCCCAAGAACGGTTCGGTCGGGACCAGCCGGGTCGTCGTCACGGTGTCGAACCCGGCGGCGCGCAGGTCGACTTCGAGCTCTCCGGCGCGAGGGAGCGACGCGTGCCCGGCCTGGCTCACCAGCATCAGGTGCAGGTGCGCGCTGGCGGGCGAGCCCGGCGTCACCATCGTCACCACCACCAGCTCGCCGCCGTCGGTGAGCAATCCCCGCAGCTGCCGGTACAAGGCGACGCGCTCGTCGCGGGGGAAGTAGTACACGTTGTTGATCAGGGTGACGAGGTCGTAGCGGTCCTCGGTCGACGCGAACGTCCGCACGTCGCCCACCGAGAGCGTGGCCCTCGCCGCGAGTCCCGCGCCGTCGATGCGGCCGCGGGCATCCTCGATCACGTCGGCCGCGAGATCGATCCCCACCCCCGACGCTTCGGGGGCGGCGTCGAGCATTGCCCGCAGGTACACGCCGGTGCCGCACCCCACGTCGAGCAACCGGCCCGGCCGCCGCGTGCTCACGATCTCGCCGAGGTACGGCGTCACGAACGACTCCGCCGCGCGCGACACGTCGGCGATCACGCGGGCGTGCGGCCCGAGATCGTCGCGCCCCTCCGTCGGTCCGCTGCGCAGCAGCTCGCCGAGCTGCTCGTACGGTCCACCCTGGTAGTCGAGGATCGAGCGGTAGTGCGCGAGCAGCACCGGGTCGCCGTCGGCGAGTGCGCGCGCTCGTCGTCCCCGAACGGCGTAGCGTTCGTCGGCGTCGCGGCGCAGCTCGTGCAACTCCACGCCGACGTCGAGCCACGCCGCGAGACGATCACGGCGCGTCGCGCCCGTCCGCGCTGCCAGTTCGTCGAGGGCGCGCGGCTCGGACAGGAACTCGAGCACGTCGAGTCGTACCGCCGAGGCCAGGAAGAGCGACCGCACGAGCGCGCGACTGTCGGAGATCGCCAGTGCCAGCGCGCCCGCATGCCCACGCCGGAACGCACCGACCACGCCGCGCGCCTGCGCGGCGACCGATCGCATCATGCCGGCGCCCGCAACCCGAACGCACGCTGCGAGCTCCACCGCACCGCGCGGGTCACGACGCCCGCGTCTTCGACCGAGGGGAACGCGCCCGTGTCCATCGCGGGCACGAACAGCGCCCCCCGATTGCTCAGGTAGACGTAGATCGGATACGACATCGTGCCCAGCGCCCGCAGCGGCGCCGACGCGTGCGCCCCGCGCAGCTCGGCGGCGAGGCGCGGGCGGGTGCCGTCGACCGTCGGGGCCTGCACCGGGAGCCCGAACCAGTGGTGCGTGCGCCGGACGATCGGCGCCTGGCGCGGATCGCGGATCCCCAGATCGGCCAATACCGCCTCGTCGACCGCGAGCGCGTCGGCTCCCGCGTACACGTGCCGGACGTCGGCCGGGCGTCGACACCCCATCACCCCGAACGGCCCGTCGGCGACCGGTGCCCACGCGTCGACCACCGCGAAGTCGGGCGGCGCGACGTCGAGCACCATCATCGTGGCCGTGCGGAAGTCGACCTGCCGGCTGGCGTAGAACGTCTCGTCGATCGGTCCGGTCGTGCCTTCCAGCGTGGACAGGGAGAGGTGCGCGAACTCGGTGGGATCGGTCCGCAACTTGGGCATCACGATGCGCACGTCGGCGTCGACCCACGTGGCGCTGATCGCCTCCTGCACCAACCCTCGCTCGAAGCGGAACGGACGCAGGTCGCTCCCGATGTCGACCACGCGGTACTCCGGCGACACGAATCCGAAGTAGCTCGCCACCTCGGCCACCGAACGGTGGGCGAAGAGGTTGCCGTAGACGGTGGGCGCCTCGAGCACGGCGACGTCGTCGACGCCGTGCCGGTGCAGGAACGCGGCTACCCCCGCCACCAGTTCCGGGTCGTTGACGTTGGACCGGTCGGCGCGGTCGTAGCCGAGCATGAACGACACCCGGATGGCCGCGCGGCGCGCGCCGGCCGCGCGCTCCGCGAGTCCGGCGCGGGTGAGGCAGTCCTCCAACACCGCGAGCTTGTCGTCGTCGGTGCGTCCGCTGCCGACGGCGACGGTGGCGCCCGACCCGAACGTCCGCGTGCGCGCATCGCTCGCCACCGTGGTGCGCATCGGCGCCGGGAGGAACCACTCGGAGATCGCGGCGAGCTCGCCGATCACGTCCGCCTCGGTCCGGCCGTCGACGAGACGGCCGTCGTCGTCGAGCGCGGCCGCGAGCACGCGGAACGCGTCGGTGTGGCGCTGCTCGTCGTCGCGGATGCGGGCGAAGATCTCGCGCTCGTCGTCGTTCGCCGCCAGCTCGACCAGGCGGCGGTACGCGAGCTCGGCCGTCATCTCCAGCACCACGTTGAGCTCGCAGTACCGGCGGAACGTCTGGAACCGCAGCTCCCGTTGCATGACCTTCGGGATCCGACCCGTCATCCCGGCCACGGCCACCAGCACGCCCGCCGCACCTGTGCGCAACGGCGCGTGCTGCGGATCACGATGGTGCTCGGTCGCCGTCACCCAGCCCGACAGCGCGCCCTGGAGCTGGCGGCCGTACACCACCATCGACGACGCGACCCCGCCGCGCTGCAGCAGGATGCCGCGCAGGAACTCCGCGTGGAGCTCCTCGTCCTTCCAGATCCACACCAGCGTCTGGCGCACCACGGCTCGCAGTTCGTCGCTGACCGCGAGGTCGTCGACGCGTCCGGCGACCGACTCCTCGCGGTACGCGACCGCCACGATCTGCTCCCGTTCGAGCGCGAGCAGCCACAGGTGCTCGGCCTCCGCGTCGGGACGGCCCGCGTACTCGCGCTGCCAGCGCGCGAGCAGACCTTCGACCTCCGCGAGCATGACCACTTCGAGCTCACTCACGGCGGGCCCCTCACCGCAGCGGGTCGAACCGGGTGACCCTACGTCATCCGCCTGCGGTCAGGCGCCGCTCGAGCGGGCCGCGTCGCCCGTCAGGCCGGTCGGGCGTGCAGCACGCTGTCGAGCAGTCCCGGGAACCGCGCTTCGAGGTCGTCGCGTCGCAGGGTGTGGTACTTCCGGGTGCCGTCGACCTCCGCGGTCACCACGCCGGCCTCACGCAGCACCTTGAGGTGATGGCTGCCGGTCGACTTGGCGACCGGCAGCCCCATCTCGTGACATGCGATCGGCCCGTCGGCGTTGGCGAGCAGTCGGACGACCTGCAGTCGCACGGGATCGCCGAGCGCTTGGAGCACCTCGACCAGGTCGAGCTCGTCGACCGCCGGACCGTCGAGCACGACCGCGTGGTCGATCACTGGACGACCCCGTCGATGGCGAGGTGGGCCTGCGCCTCCTCGGCCTCGACCATGGCGTCCGCCTTCGCGGTCGCCGTCGGACGCAGCAACCAGGCGACGATGCCGGATGCGACCACCACGACGATGGCGCCGACCCACAAGGTGGAGTTGAACGCGTCGACGAACGACGACTGCGCCGCGTGCGCGATCGACGCGCCCTTCGTGCCGCCGGTCGCCGCGGCCGACTGCAATGCATCGGCGAGCGAGTGCGTCGCCTTCGCCGGCAGGCCACTGACCGCATCGTGGAACGAGCTGCGGAACTGCGACGCCACCAGGCTGCCCAGCACCGCGACACCGAGCGCGCCGCCGAGCTCACGGGTGGTGTCGTTCACCGCCGAACCGACGCCCGCCTTGTGCAGCGGCAGCGACCGCATGATCGCACCCGTCGACGGCGCGGTGGTGATGCCCATGCCGAGAGCCTGCACCACGACCGCCAACGCGAACCACCAGTAGCTCGACGTCACCGTGCTCGTGATCGCCAGCAGCGCGATGCCGAGGCCGGCGATGGTGAGACCGGACGACACCACCAGCCGTTGACCGAAGCGCTCCACCAACTTCGCGGACTGCGTCGCCGACACCAGGTAGGCGAGCGCCCACGGGAGGATCCGCACCCCGGCCGACAGCGGGCTGTAGCCGTGCACGAACTGCAGGTACTGGGTGAAGAGGAAGTACGAACCGAACATGGCGAAGAACACGAGCGTGATCGCCGTGGTCGCGGCGGTGAAGCGCGGGTTGCGGAAGTAGCCGAGGTCGAGCATCGGCTCCTTCGACCTTCAGCTCCCACGCCACGAACGCACCCAGGATCACGACCGCGGCGCCGAACGTCACCAGCGTCTGCGTCGACATCCACCCGTTGTCGGGCGCCTCGATGATCCCGTACACCAGCGCGCCAGTCCGGCGATCGACAGCACCGCGCCGAGCGGGTCGAGCGGCGCGTGGATCTTCTCGCGCGACTGCGGGATGAGGAAGAAGCCCGCGACCAGCGCGACCACCACGACGACCACGTTGATCAGGAAGATCGAACCCCACCAGAAGTGCTCGAGCAGCGCGCCGCTCACGACGCCGCCCATGGCCACGCCGACACCGGCGAAGCCGGCCCAGATCGCGATCGCCCGCGGCCGCTCCTTGGGCGGGAACACGTGGGCCAGGATCGACAGCGTCGCCGGCATCACGAACGCGGCACCCACGCCCATGACCGCACGGGCGCCGATCACCGCGCCCGAGGAGCTCGACAGCGCCGCGAACAACGACGCCGCGCCGAACACGATCAGCCCGCCGTTGAGCGCGAGCCGTCGGCCGTAGCGGTCACCGAGCGAACCGGCGGTGAGCAGCAGGCCGGCGAACACCAGGGAGTAGGCGTCGACGATCCACTGCAGGCCGCTCGCCCCGGTGTGGAGGTCTCTCGGCCAGGGTGGGCAACGCCACGTTGAGGCTGGCGTTGGCCATCACGATCATCACGAGGCTGATGCACAGCACGCCGAGCGTCCACCAGCGGCGCTCGTACTCCCGCTCGTCGGCGGTCTGCTGGCGGTCCAGCTCCTGCTCGAAGGGGGTCTCGGCGGGGATGATGTCTTGTTCGATGCTCATCGAATGATCTCCAACGTTCGATGGTCGTCGAATCATTCCGGATCGGGTCGGAAATCCTCAACGTCTTCTCCTACCCAGACGACGGACGGACCGGTGGCGCGTCGACATCGGACGACTCGGGCACGGTGGACGAATCCGCCTCGACCGCGCGGCCGACCGTCAGACTGAGCGGGCGTGTCCGTCCCGGCAGCCGCGAGCCTGCAACGCCCAAGCCCGACGACGCCGCCTCGAGCCGGGTGGTGCTGCTCCTGGTGCTGGCGACCGGGGCCATGGACGCCGCGTGCCTGCTGCACCTCGGCGTGTTCACCGCCTACATCACCGCGTCGCTGATCCTCGCCGGCGCGAACCTCGTCGACTCGCCGGGTTCGCCGTGGCCGGGACTCGTCGCCGTCGCCGGGTTCGTCGTCGGCGGCGATCGCGGCCGGTTGGCTCGTCCGACGGCCCGGCCCCGCGCACCGCCTCGTCGCGGCCGTGCTCCTCGTCGAAGCCGCGTTCATCGCTGCGGGCGCCGCGGTCGCGGCGTGGCAGGGCGTCGACGGCGACGCTCGCTACGTCGTCATCGCGCTGCTCGCGATCGCGATGGGGTTCCAGACTGCGGCGATCCGCTTCGTGCACGTGCCCGAGATCCCGATCGCGGCAGCGACGCTCGCGACCTTCGGCGTGGTGGTCGGTCTCACCGGCGAGCACGGCGAGCGCACCTCGCTCCTCCGACGAGTGGGCGTGGTCGCCGCCATCCTCGTCGGCGCCGTGATCGGCGCGGGCCTGGCGCGGTGGGAGCCATGGATCGCCTGGGCCGCCATCGCCGTCACCGTCGCGATGGTCGCGGTGCTCGCGCGTCGGTGGCTCGCGCCGGCGTGACGGCGCGCGCTCAGCCGTCGCAGTAGTAGCAGTGGCCCATCGCCGGCAGGACGATGTTGCACGTCGGGCACGTTGCCTTGGGTGCGTCTTCCCTCGCCTGCTTCGCCGCCTTGCGACGCCGAGCCGCCACTTCGGGCGTGAGCTGCCGCGGCCGCCGTCGGCCGGCATCGTCGCACCGAAGTGCTTGTAGCACCGCAGCCGTTCCTCCGCGGACTGCTGGTCGAGGTCGTCGGGCGCGTCGACGCCGTAGATCTCCGCCAGCGCGACGCCGTACCCGTCGCCGATCGTGCCGTCCTTCTGCACGCACAGGGCCGACAGCAGCGGCTCGCCGCGCGCGTGACAGTCGGCGCCGACGCGTCCGAGCACGTCGCCGATCCAGTGGTGTGTCAGCTTGCGGGTCCGGATCCCGGTGCTGCTCTGCACGGCCTCGGCGAGCTCGCTGTACCGGATGACCTCACCGTAGGAGCGGGCGACCCGCTCCAGCTCCGGCCGCGCGACCACCGCCCACTGCTCCTTCGCCTGCTCCATCTCGATCGGGCTCGAGTCGATCTCCTGATACGTGGTGGGCAGCGTGGTTGTCATCACTTGTGTATAGCCGCCAGCAGCGACAGACCTTCACGGAGTGGCTGCGCGCCGCGGTTCGACGGCGCCGGTCCGTACCGGAACACACGTTCGCACGCTGACGCTCAGCGCACGACCGCCGCAACGGCGAGAGCTCCAGCAGCGCACCCGGCACACCCAGCTTGGGCACGATCGCCACCGTGATCAACGGCGGCTCGCGGTCCTTCGGCAGATGCGCTGCCGCCGCCTGGTAGCCCTCCGTCAGGTCGACGCCGTCGACCACGAAGAGCTGCCAGCTCACCAGGTCCTGCATCGACGCGCCGGCGGCCTCGAGCGCGATCCGCAGGTTGGTGAGCACCTGCTCGGTCTGCGCGCCGATGTCGCCCTCGCCCACGAGCGTGCCGTCGGCCGTGGTCGCGTCGATGCCGCCGACGTGGATGGTGGTGGCACCCGGTGGAATGACCGCCACCCAGCTGAACGCCGGGCTGAGCAGGAGACCTTCGGGGCGGAGGAACTCGATCTGGTCCATGGCGATACAGGATGCCCGAAGCCGAGCCGGGTCACGCCGAGGCCATCGGCGCCGTTGGATGAGAAGATGCGGCGATGCCGAACCATGACGTCGAGATGAGCATCCCCACCACCAAGGTCGTGCTGCACGCGGACGTGGTGTTCGAGATCCGGAGCGACGACGAGAAGCTCGGCGAGCTTCGCGTCAGCAAGGGATCCATCGACTGGTACCCGGCCCTCGCCCGGATCCCGGTGAAGCTCACGTGGGAGCAGTTCGACCGGGTCATCCGCGACCTCCGGAGCTGAGCTGCTCGATCGCTAGCGCCGGACGCTGTCGTCCAACGTCGTCCCCTCCATCGGCGCGTCCCTGCATCATCGCATCGCGGCGGTCTGGGCCTCGACGTCGCGGCGCAGGTCGTCGACGAACCGCCCGATCTCCTCTTCCTTGGCCTCCATCAGAGGGATGAGCACGTTGCCGCGGTCGATCTCCGCGTTGTAGCCGTCGATGTCGGCGAGGTCGGCCACCCCGATCTGGTGGGCGGCGTTCATCGCGTCGATCTCCTGGTTCGAGAGGTCGGTCAGCGCGTGGAACGTCGTCGTGAGGGTGGCGACCTGCTCGAGCGCGGCCTTGGTGTCGGCGCGGTCGCCGGCCAGACGGTCGCGGGCGTGCTGGGTGCCGGCGCGCTGAGCCGCCAGCGCGTGCTGGGCCGTCTCGCGGGTGCCGGTCGCGTCGTCGCGGTCGGACGACTGCGACACGGAGAACCCCACCGCGGCCGCGCGACACGAGCACGGCCACCCCGAGCGTCACCACGTGGTACCAGCGCACCCGCTTCCGCGTCGCGGACGGCGCGGACGGCGCGGACGGCGCGGACGGCGCCTGGCCCAGCATCACGTCCTGCGTCTCGATGTCGTGCGTCACAGCCCCTCCTGAAGATGGTGCAGCGCGTCCTCGGCGGCCTGCACGGCCTGCTGGGTCGCGGTCCGCTTGGCGTTCACGTCGTTGATGGCGGCGGCGCCGTCGTGCTGGAACAGGCCGATCGCCCCGGCGGCATCACCGCCGTTGTAGAGGTCGGCGGCGTGGTTGGCGATGTCGATGTAGTGGTTGTGCGCGTCGATGAGGTCCACGTACGACCCGCCGACGGCGTCGTACTTGTCGGGGAGCGCGCGCACGTCGTCGTCGAGCTGTTCGCGTTCGTCGTCGAACTCGCGTTCGCGCACGGCCGACGCGCGCCGGAGCCGGGTGGCAGCCGCCGCCTGATCGCGTTCGTCGGTCGCCGCCGACTGCGCCTGGAACCCCAGCACCCCGAACACGATCGCGACCACGACCAGCAGCCCGGCGGCCGCCCACATGACGACCGCGAGCCGGCTACGGCCGGGGGGTCCCACCGCAGCCGGCTCGTCGGTCGGATCCGGGTCTGTCGTCGCGTCGACGGTCACGTCGTCGTCCATGTCGTCCCTCCCTCGGTGACGCACCTCGGCGTCGTGCCTCGAGGGTGGCCGCCACGACGTTGCGTTGACATGGCGATCAGGCGCGACCGGACTACGTCGCGCGCAAGGTCGACCTGTTCCCGAGGAGAGGGCGCGCCCGCCCGATCCGACTACGAATCGGCGACGGTTCCACCGACGAGGCTCTGCATGGCGATGCGACCGGCGCCGATCTCGTCGGCCAACGCGTTGATCGTGCTGTGCCCGAGTGGGCGCGGCGTGGCGATGGCGAACTCCACCACCGTGGGACCGCGCAGCGCTTCGGCCTCGAAGTAGTTCTCACCTGCCGCCGCCACGCAGTTCCACGACAGGGCGATGCCGCGGACGCCGTCGTCGATGTCGATGCCGTTGTCCAACTCGGGAACCCAGAGCTCCTCGCGGTAGTTCTCGGGCACGCCCAGGTTGATCAGCTCGGTCTCGCCCATCGCCTTGTGGATCGCGGCGATGACACCGAAGCGCAGCTCGTCGATGACCTTGCTCGACGGCACCTGGGGCCAGAACCGGCCGCCCTGGCCGCCGAACTCGTCCGGGCGGTCGGGGTAGTTGTGGTGGACCCAGTCGCCCCGGAAGTGCCGGTCGAGCGACATCTTCGTGAGCAGGTTCTGATTGGCCAGACCCTGCCACTGCGCGTCGAGGGCGTCGGCGCGCCGGTAGAAGTCGGTTCTCGGCATGCGCGCCAACGCGCGCTGGTACCGCGCCAGCAGCGTCTTCTCGTCGACATCCCGGGTGCTGAAGTAGCGGTCGAACGCCGCCATCTCCTTGGTCTTGGCGAACCAGTTCGGCATGCTTCCCATGGAGCCCCTCCTCCAGTCGACCGCCCGCGAGGAGATTACGCCAGGGTCGCGAGCGGCGTCTTCGGCCGCGACGAGCGCGAAGACGCGTTGCGGCGCAGCGATGCCCTTGAGCTCGTGCTCGCCGCGGTCGACGAGGTGCACGTCGTCCCTCTCGTCGAGCGCGAGCTGGAGTTGGATGGTGCTCGAGACGAGGATCTCGTCGGGACCGCTGAGCCCGCACACGCGTGCGGCCATGTTCACCGCGGGACCGTAGATGCGGTCGCCGTCGATGATGATCTCGCCCTGGTGCAACGCGACGTGCAGGTGCAGCCCGGTGGGTGGGACGTCGGTGATGCAGCGCTTCGCGGCGTCGACGGCCTGCGCCACTGACGGGAACAGCCCGATGAAGCCGTCGCCGAGGCTGATGCCGGTGACGATGGTGCCGCCGTTGGCGGAGATCGCGCCGGTGATGACACGCTCGGCCAGTCGGGCGCGGGCGCGGTAGTGCGTGGCGCCGAGCTCTTCGGTGAGCCGGGTCGAGTCGACCACGTCGGTGAAGAGGATGATCGACGTGGCGTTGGGCGCTATGGGTTCGACGGCGCGCTCGGGTGCGGTGCCGCTCAGTTGCGCGGCGCGGGCGGCGTCGGACTCGAGGTCGAGCTCGCGGAACGTCGTGACCGCGACGTCGAGCAGCGCGAACGCGCGCCGCTGTTCGCCGCGCCGCAGGAGGATGACCGCGAGCTCGGTGCGCACGCGCGCGAGCTCGGGGACCGCGCCGAGTTCCTCCGCGAGCCTGGCGGCGCGTTCGAGCGTGGCGATTGCGCCCTCCTCGTCGCCGAGGAGGTCCTTGGCGACGCCGAGGTGGCGGGCGGCCAGGGTCGCGGTGCCGCCGATCAGCACGCCGCCGAGCGCTTCGATCTCCTCGAGGAGGTCGTGTGCGGCGCGGAGGTCGCCGGTCGCGCCTTCTCGCTGTGCGAGCTCGACTGCGAGCACGGCCCACGCGTCGGCGCCGATCATCGGGTGCACCGGCAGCCCGGGGAGGGGTGCGCCGAGCACGGTGAGGCGCCGCTCGCAGGCGGTGACCCAGCGGGAGTAGAGGTCGACCGTCGCGTGCTCGAGGGCGTCGGCGGTCTCGGCCCAGGTGGCGAGCGTCGCGTGCGCTTGGTCGTACTGGCCGCGGGCGACGTACCCGCACGCGAGCGGCGGGAGGAACAACCCGGCCGCCCAGTGGTAGCCCGAGAGCCGTTGGAGAAGGAGCGCGCGGTGCGCGTACTGCTCGGCCTGGTCGTACTCGCCGCGCGCGACCGCGAGTTGCGTGAGCGCGGCGAGCGGGAGGCCGAGCTCCAACGGGTACTGCGTGCGGTCGGCGATGTCGCAGCACTCGAGCGCGCGCGCCTCTGCCTCGGGGAAGCGGCCCATCCACGCGAGCACGAGCGGCGCGCGGAACACCGGACCACCCGCGAGCAGCGAGTCGTCGTTCGCAGCCCGCGCGTGCCGCACGCCCTCTTCCAAGGTGACCAACGATCCCGCGAGGTCGTAGCGCGCCCACTGCGGCACCGCGAGCGCGGTGGTGGCGCGCGCGTAGGCCGAATGGTCGTCGTGGGCTTCCGCGATCGCCATCGCGCGTTCGGCGCAACGCATCGACTGATGCATGCGCCACTCCACCCAGTACGACTGCGACAGCTCGACCAGTGCCTCGGCCGCGAGCTCCGGCGCCTCGGCCTCCACCTCGTCGACCAGTGCCTCCAGGGGACCGCGGTCGCGCACGGCGTCGAGCATGTCGTGCGTGCCGATCGCGCAGCGGACCCGCCAGAGGTGCAGCTCGATGCGGATCTCCGCGTCGGCGTCGTCGCCCAGCAGCTCGAGCGCGGCCTCGAAGTGTGCGACGGCCTGCGCCAGCTGCAGGTTGCCTCGCCGGCTCAGTCCGGCGCGGCGGTGGAGCTCCGCCTGTTCCTCCTTGAGTTGAGGAACGGTGAGCGCGGCCTCGTAGTAGCGCGCCGCCTCGTCCCATTCGCCCCGTGCGAGCGCGTCGTTGCCCGCAGCGCGCACTGCGTCGAGCGCGTCGCGGTCGGTGACCGCGTCGCCGGCGACGAGATGGTGCGCGACGGCGCGGGGCTCGCGCAGGATCGCGGCTGCCTCGCGGTGGAGATCCTGTCGGGTGTTGGTGGCCGCACGGTCGTAGACGGTGTGCGCGTAGATCGGGTGACTGAACGCGAGCACGGTGCCGTCGTCGACGAGCACGCCGGCGTCGATCGCGGCATCGACCGCGATCGCGTCGGTGCCACTCAACGCGACGACACGCCGTCGGTGCGCGTCGGGTCCCAGGACCGCGACCGCGAGCACGACCTGCGCCGCGTTGGGTGGGAGCGCGTCGAGCGTCGCGCTCACCGCGGCGACGATCGGGTGTGTCGGCGCGCCCCGAGCAACGTGGGCTTGGCTCGACGGTCGCGTGCGAGCGCTTCCACGAGGAGCGGGTTGCCGCCGCTCGCCGACGCGAGGTCGCGGGCGCGCTCGATGGGTGCGCCGGGCTCGCGCTCGCGGGCGAGCTCGGTGGCTTCGAGCGGCGTGAGCGGGTTGAGGTGGACGACCGCGGTGCGGGGCTCGGAGCGCAGGCGGGCGATCCCGTCGGCGGCGCGGGCGCTGGGGTCGGCGCGGGACGTCGCCAGCACGAGCAGCGGCACCTGCTCGTCGTCGAGACGGAAGAGGAGGTGACGGAGCAGGTCGACGGTGGCGGCGTCGGCCCAGTCGATGTCGTCGATGAAGAGCACGGTGGGAGTGGTGCGTACGTGGTCGAGGACGAGGTCGGTGAGCGCGAACAGCTCCCGGGTGCGTTCCCGCTGGATGGTGTCCGGCGCAGCGGTGCCGGCACCGTCGAGCATGGCGTCGGCCCGGGCGCGCTCGACCACCGCGAGGTCGTCGGTGCGGCCACGCTCGCGCAGGGACTCGGCCATCGCCCCGAACAATGAGTCGCGGAGCGGCAGGTAGGGGAGGTCGAGGTGGTCGTAGCAGCGGCCCCGCAGGACCGCGGCGCGCCGCCGGCGGGCGTGCTCGAGTGCTTCCTGGGCGAGACGGGTCTTGCCGATCCCGGACTCGCCTTCGACGAAGACGAGGTGGGGGAACCCGCCCAGTGCGAGGTCGACCCGGGCGCGCAGCCATGCCAACTCGGCCCGCCGCCCGATCAGCGCGCTCGCCATCGGGCGAGCGTACAAGTGATCGGTCGATCGCGGGCGAGGGACTACCCACGGCGTCACGTCACTCGCGCTCCTGTCGACATCGACGCGCACGAGGAACTCGGCAGCCTTGGCCGTGACGGCCGAGAAGGCCGTGAGACCGACCAGTGTCGTGCATCCGCCGATGATCCGGCCTTCGCCCGTGACGGGGCCCAGCTCACTCGACGAAGTAGTCGACTGCGAACGCGACGAGCACCACCAGATTTCATGAGGTCGAGGAAGTCTCAAATCCCGACGGCATCGCGTTGGACCCCGACACCGACGAGCTCGTGCATCGCGTGCAGGTCGCGCTCGATGCGCCGTTGCCGAAGATCTGACTTGCACCCGAACTGGTGTTCGGGTAGAGTGACACCACCTTCCCCTCACTTCCCCGGCTCGATGGTTGCTCTCGTCTGGGAAGTGCGATGTTCGAAGTCCTCCGCGATGCGATTGGGCAGGTGCGTGACCTGCTCGCCGAGTTCGAACCCGACCGGTTCGACGGTTCGGGTGCGCGCTCGCTCGTCGAGGCGTTCGGCGAGCTGGAGCGGCTGGGCGCGGCGGGCAAGGCACTTGCCGCCCGCCAAGTGATTGCCACCGGCTCGTGGAAGCAGGACGGTACGCATCGCGACGCCGCCGACTGGTTGGCCGCCACCACCGGCTCCACCGTCGGTGCTGCACGTGCGACGCTCGAGACCTCGTCCCGGTTGGCGTCGTTACCGTCGACCGAGGCGGCACTGCGGGCGGGCACGTTGTCGGCCACGCAGGTCGACGCCATCGCCGATGCCGCGTCGGCCGATCCAGGCGCCGAGGTCGACCTGCTCGAACGGTCGGAGCACGAAGGCGTGCGCGGGCTGCGCAACGAGTGCGCCCGGGTCAAGGCCGCCGCATGCGTCGACGAGAACGAGCGCTACGAGCGGGTGCGGGCGGCGCGGTCCTTGCGGTCGTGGACCGACGCCGACGGCGCCGGTCGGCTCGACATCCGCGGCCCGGTCGACGAGACCGCCAAGGTGCTCGCCGCCATCGCACCGTTCGAAGAGGAGCTGTTCCAGACGGCGCGCGCCGAAGACCGTTGCGAACGACACGACGCGCTCGCCTTCGATGCGATCGTCGCGCTGGCCGAGGCGCCGATCGGGGGCGAGCCGACGAGCCGTGGCGTCACCGGCGTCGTGCGCATCGACCACCGCGCGCTGGTGCGCGGCTGGACCGAACCTGGTGAGGTGTGCGAGATCGCCGGCCAGGGCCCGATTCCCGTGGCGGTGGCCTCACGGCTGCTCGACGACGCGTTCCTGAAGGCGGTGGTCGTCGACGGCACCGACATCGTCACCGTGTCGCACCTGGGCCGGACGATCCCGGCACGGTTGCGCACCGCGGTCGAGGAGCTGCACCGCGAGTGCGACGTCGAAGGTTGTCACGTGGCGGTGAACCTCGAGATCGATCACAACCAACCGGTCGAGGAGTTCGGCAAGACCGAGCTCTCCAATCTCGGGACGGCTCTGTCTCCACCATCACCACCACAAGCACCGCCACAAACTGCGACTCGAAGGTCCGCCCGGTCGCAAGAGGTTCGTTCCTTCCCCGATTCCCGTTGCGATCTGCTGACCCGGAAGGGAGGATGGCGGTTGATGAACGATGCCGTCTTGCACGTGCCGACGCCGCCAAGCGTGCGTTCGGCGACGATGCAGGGATCACGTTGATGGAGCTCCTACCGCCCGTCGGATGGGCCGACGTCGCCACGAAGCAGGATCTGCTCGCGTTCGAGCCGAGGTTCGTGGCAATCGAAACGAGACTCGGAGCAGTCGAGTCGCGCATGGGGAAGGTCGAGGACAAGCTCGACGATCTCTCACGCGAGATCCGGGCGCAGACGTGGAAGCTGATGACGTTGATGGTCGCCGTGGTCGGGACGGTCGTCGCCGCGCTTCGGCTCTGAGCGGGAGTTCAGCCGGCGAGCGCTTCGGCCGCGTCGGTGAGCGCGACGTGCAACGTGCACGTGTGACCGGAGCACTCGATCGTGGTCGGGCCGAGGCGGCGCAGCATGCGGTGCACGTGGCGTGACTCGGCGAGCGAGTGGCCGATCAGCGTGGTGATGCCTGCGCCGCGCGCGCTGGCGGCGAGCTCGTCGAGCAGGGTGCTGCCGAGGCCCCGGTGCTGGCACGCGTCCTCGATCAGCAACCCGAGCTCGGCGGTGTCGGGCTGGTTGCGGAACCAGCTGCCCACGCCCACCACCTGGCCGGTGGCGAGGTCGTCGACCACCCACGAGCGGCGGACGGGCGACGAGCGCACCACGTCGGTGAGGTGCGACGCGGGGAAGTGGCGCAGCGGTGCGAGGAACCGGGCGCAGCGGGATGCCGGGCTGCACCGCTCGAACATGGTGACGAGCCGCGGCGCGTCGTCGGGGACCGACGGCCTGAGCACCTGAGTGGCCGTGCGGCCCGTCACCAGTTCGAGGGGGAAGCTCATCGTGATCAGCTCGCCTGCAGGTCCTTGACGTCCTGCGTCGTCAGGGGCTTGCCGCCGATGCTCCACTCGCCGCTGGCCACCTCGTCGATGGTGACCCAGGTGACGGGGCGCATGGCCTCGCCCTCGATGTCGACCATCGTCTCGGTGAGGCGAGTCAGGATCTCCTGCTTCTGGTTGTCGTCGAACACACCCTTGATCAGCTTCACGTTCACGAACGGCATGGCTTGCTCCTTCTCTTTTGGTTGGGTTGGTTGGGTTGGTTGGGTTGGTTGGGATGGGGGTTGGGGTCGGTTGGGTTGGTTCAGACCGTGACCGTGACCCGGAGGAAGGTCGCGGGGATCACGGTCGTGTCGGCCTTCCCGGAGGTGTTCTGCTCGGTGAACAGTTCGACGAGCTCGCGCTCGGAGCTCCTCGACCCGGCCGTCTTTCTGCGCGGCCGCGAACGCGTTCATCGTCGGCCCGTAGTAGGAGCGGAATTCGTCGACCAGCGCCGCCGGCAAACCCGGGTACTCGAACGTGTAGGTGGCGCGCTCGCAGGCGATCTGCGTCGCGGGCACGCCGGCGGCGGCGAACCGCTCGACCACGTGCTCCTCGACTCCCCAGGTCACCGGGCTCACGAACCCCTCGGGCGGCGGCGGGGCGTAGGCCGCGCTGATCTTCAGGATCTGCGCGACGAGCGTCGGGTCGCCCGGGATCCAGTTGCCCATCACGATCCGCCCGCCGGGCTCCGTCACCCGCACCATCTCCGCCGCCACGACGAACGGGTTGGGCGCGAACATCGCCCCGAAGATGGTGACGACGAGGTCGAAGGAGTTGTCGGCCACCCCGTCGAGGTGGCTGGCGTCGCCCTGCTCGAAGCGGATGTTGGTCAGGCCCTCGTCCGCCGCTCGGCGAGCCCCCGCCTCGACGAGGTTGCGGGCGATGTCGATCACCACCACGTCGGCTCCCAGCCGGGCCGCCGGCAGCGCGGTCGTGCCGTCGCCGCCGCCGAGGTCGAGGACCTGCATGCCGTTGGTGATCCCGAGCTCTTTGACCAGCTCCTCGCCGCTGTCACGCATCGTCGCGGCGATGCGGGTGAAATCACCCTTCTCCCACAGCTCCTGATTGGCGTTCATCGTCGTCCCCTCTTCCCTTCGATCACGTCGATCACGGATGGATCTGATGGGGAGAGCGTGCGCCCGGCGCCTTGCACGACCCTCGGCGCTCGCTGCACCAGCACCTTGCAAGGACGTCGGGCAGACTGCTGACGTGGACTTTCGCGTCCTCGGGTCGGTAGGAATCGTCGACGGCACCGCGCTCCTGCCTCTCGGAGGCGGGATGCCGCGGCGGCTCCTCGCGGTCCTCCTCGCCTACCGGAACTCGGTGGTGTCGACCGACCGCCTGTGCGAGGTCCTCTGGGACGACGCCCCCGACTCCGCCGCCGCCACCCTCCAGAGCTATGTGTCGCGCCTGCGCCGGTTCGTCGAGCTCGACGACTCCGCCACCCTGGTGAACCGGGCCCCCGGCTACGTCCTGGAGATGGCCGACACCGCGGTCGACGCCGGCCGCTTCGAAGCCGGGCTGGCCGAGGGCCGTGACCTCCTCTCCCGGGATCCGGTCGCCGCCCTCGACCGCCTCGACGCCGCCCTCGGTGAGTGGCGGGGCGACGCCTTCGCCGAGTTCGCCGAGACCGAGTGGATCCGGCCCGAAGCGGTGCGCCTGGAGGAGCTGCGGCTGGTCGCCGCCGAGGTGCGCATCGACGCCCAGCTGCGGGTCGGCCGTCACCACGAAGTGGTCGGCGACGTCGACGCGCTGCGACTCGAGCACCCCCTGCGCGAGCAGTTCGCGCGACAGGCGATGCTCGCGTTGTACCGGTCGGGGCGACAGGCCGAGGCGCTGCGGATCGCGCAGCAGTTCCGCGCCACGTTGCGCGACGACCTCGGGCTCGAACCGTCCGCCGACCTGCGCGACCTGGAGAGCGCGGTCCTCGAGGAGCGCGCCGACCTCGCGTGGGTCCCGCCCGCCGTCCCCGTGACCCGAGACCGCGCGATGGGAGGAAGGGAAGCGCTGCCGATCGAGAGCACCGCGCTCGTCGGGCGCGAACGCGACCTGGAGCTCGCGAGCCGTCTGCTCGAGAGCGGCCGCATCCTCACGCTGTTCGGACCCGGCGGCGTCGGCAAGACGCGCCTCGCGCACCGCCTCGCCACCACCCTCGCCGACCAGTTTCCCGACGGCGTCCGCCTGGTCGAGCTGGCGTCGGTGCGCGACGAGGGCGCGGTGTCGGCTGCGATCGCCGCCGCGCTCGACGTGCAGCAGCGGGCGAACCGGTCGCTCGACGAGTCGATCGTCGAGGTGCTGGCGTTGCGGTCGGTGCTGCTCGTGCTCGACAACTGCGAGCACGTGCTCGACACCACCAGCGAGCTGGTCGAGCAGGTCCTGCAGTGGTGCCCCGACGTGCAGGTCCTCGCCACCAGTCGCGAGCCGCTCGGCATCCCCGCCGAGGTCGTGTGGTCCGTGCCGCCGCTTCCCGTTCCCGCCCGCTCGGATCTGCCGTTGGCCGAGCTCCACGACGTGGCTGCGGTGCAGCTCTTCGTCGAGCGCGCGCGTTCCGCGCAGCCTGACTTCACGCTCGACGAGGAGAACCACGAAGCCGTCGCCGAGCTGTGCATCCGCCTCGACGGCGTGCCCCTCGCGCTCGAGCTCGCCGCCGCGCGCATGCGATCGATGAGCCCCGGGCAACTGGCGGAGCGGCTGCCCGAGCGCTTCCGCGTGCTGGCGGGATCTCGACGCGCCACCGATCCCCGGCACCGCACGCTGCGCGACCTGGTGGAGTGGTCGTACGACCTGCTGACGCCGGTCGAGCAACTGCTGTTCGACCGTCTGTCGGTGTTCGCGGGTCTGTTCGTGCTCGAACAGGCCGAGCGCGTCGCGGCAGACGACCACATCAAGGAGGGGGGCATCGACGAGCGTGACGTCGCCGGCCTGCTCGGCGTGCTGGTCGACAAGTCGATGCTGACGGCGCAGGGCGGCCGCTACCGCCTGCTCGAGACGCTCCGAGAGTTCGGTCGTGAGCAGCTCACCGCGCGCCCGGATGCCGACGCCATCCGCGACGCGCACGTCGCCGTGCACGCCGAGCTGTCACGCGCCGCAGCCCGCGGGTTGAACGGTCCCCACGAGGGCCAGTGGATGGCCGACCTCACCGCGAGCTTCGACGACATCCGCGACGCGCACCGCGCCGCCGTCGCCGCCGGCGACGTCGACTCCGCGCTGCGCATCGTGATCGGCGTGCGCGAGTACGCCTGGCGCCGCATCCGCTACGAGCACCTCGCCTGGGCCGACACCACCGTGGCCATGTCCGGTGCCCGCGAGCACCAGCTGTACCCGGTGTTGCTCGGCGTGGTCGCGTACGGCCACTTCGTACGCGGTGAGCTCGAGACCGCGATCGAGGTCGGGGAGCGCGCCATTGCGGAGGCCGAACGTCTGGGCTCGCTCACCGCCGGTCTGGCCGAGCGGGCGCTGGGCAACGCCTACTTCTTCCGGTTGCAGCAGACCGAGGCGCTCGGGTTGATGGAGCGCATGGTCGCCGCCGCCTACGCCACCGGCGCACCGGCGTTCGTCGCCCACGCCTACTACATGTGCTCGGTGGCGCAGACGTCGATCGGCAACCCTGAGAGTGGCCGCGAGTTCGCGGCGCAGAGCGCGGCCGCCGCGATCGAGAGCGGGAGTCCCACCGCGCTCGCGCTGGCCGACTACGCGCGCGCGATCTCGCTCGTGGCGGAGGACCCGGCTCGTGCCCTCGCCCTGTTCGACCGCAGCGTCGACCGCGGCGAGTCGGTCGGCAACCGCTGGATCCGCGCCTTCTCGCTCACCGAGAGCCTCTGGATCCGCGCGCAACAGGGCGACCCGATCGGCGCGCTCGCCGGCTACCGCGACGTCATCGACACCTGGTTCCGGGGCAGCGACTCCGCGAACCTCTGGCTCTCGTTGCGGTACGTCGCCGCGATCCTGGCGTCGCTCGAACGCGACGAGCCGGCCGCGGTCCTGTACGGCGCGCTCGACGCCGCGGGTGCGGTCGCCGCCCTGCCGCTGGAACCGTCGAGTGCCGACGAGTTCGCGCTCGTCGTGAAGCGGGTCACCGAGCGCCTCGACCCCACCGTGCTCGCCGACGCCATCGAGCTCGGCCGCACGCTCGGCGTCGATGAGGTGGTGCGCTACGCGCTCCGCGGAGCTCGACGAGTCGTAGCTGAGCTCGACGGTGAGCGCGGCGGTCCAGGAGAACTCGGGCGCGCCGTGCGCGGTGCCGGTGGTGGCGGAGAAGTACTCGGCGAAACCGCTCTCCTCCACCATGCGAAGCGTGCGGTCGCGCACGTCGTCGGCGAGGTCGTCGTGCCCCTGTTGCCGCAACCCCTGGACGATGGCCCAGTTGGTGTTCACCCACGTGGGGCCGGCCCAGTAGCGGTGGTCCTGGAAGTGGCGCGCCTCGAGCGGGACGCTCGGCACCGGGTACGGCGGCCAGTAGATCGCCGGATCCTGCAGGCGGGCCAGGAGCTCGTCGACGTGCGCGCCGGTCGTGAGCAGGGGCAGGAAGGTGGCGATGGTCCGGTCGGAGAGCGGCTCGTGGGTCACCGCGTGGCGGGAGCAGTACTCACGGGTGGGCGGGTGCCAGAGCAGGTCGAGCGCGTCGGCCTGCGCGTCGATCAGCGGGTCGAGGTCACCGACGTCGTCGACGAGCGCGCGCAGCGACTGGTTGGCGGCGGCGAAGAACGCGTTGAAGGCGACGTCTTCCACCAGCACCGCACGGTCGTCGTGCGGGATCCGGGCGAGGTCGAAGTCGTGGTGCGAGAGGTGGATGGCGAGCGCGAGCATGCGCAGGCCGTCGTCGTCGGACGCGCGCTCGCTGGCCGGGAGTTGACGCGTGTCGTAGCGCAGCGAGCGGAGTAGGGGCGCGAGGCGGAGGCGCTCGGCGGCGCGCAGCCACCACGGCATGCGCATCGCGGCGAGGGCGTGCATCCACGGTGGCGTCGAGTCGAGCCCGCACTCCCACGGATGGATGAGCGTGATGAGCGGCGAGTCGCCGAGCCGCCGCTCACGGAACAGCCAGCGGTGGTACGCGAGCAGCTTCGGTGCGAGCTCGGACAGGAACCGGGTGCGCTCGTCATCGGGCAGGAGGCGCGCGACGCGCTCGACCGCGATCGCAGCAAGGGGTGGTTGCGTGATGCCGGTGGTGGCGACGTCGCGCGGCACGCCGGCGCGCGTCCGCGACTTCCACACGCGTCGGCTGCCGACGTCGCGTGAGCCGTCGGCGAAAATCATGTGCGGGAGCATCCCGTTGTCCCACTGGCCGCGGAACAGCGCTCGCAGCTCGTCGGCCGCGCGCGGCGCGTCGAAGCGGGCGATGCCGATGGCGGTGAAGCACGAGTCCCACAGCCACTGGTGCGGGTAGAGGCGCACCGACGGACAGGTGTACGCACCGGCGCGGTTGCGGTCGAGCACGGCGCGGGCGCGCCGGATCAGGTCGTCGTCGCGCCTCTTCGTGCGCTGTCACTCGGGCTGGTGGCACACGGCCTCGACGTTGTTGCCGTCGGGGTCGCGCACGAACGCGCCGTAGTAGGCGGGGTGGTACTCGGGCCAGACGCGCGGCTCGTGGAGCACCTCGGCCCCGGCGTCGACCGCGGCGGCGAAGAACGCGTCGACCGTGGCGCGATCGGTGGCGACGAAGGCCACGTGGATCGGGCGGTTGATCCCGTCGGCGAGCGGGTCGAGCCAGAACGACGGCCGGTCGGGGGTGCCGAACCCGATCACCGTGCCGAAGTCCATCTGCCGGCTGCCGCCGAGCGGCGCGAGCACGGTGTCGTAGAAGGCGGCCGCCGTCGGGACGTCGGCGCACTGGATGGCGAGGTGATCGAGCATCTTCGGATGCTACGACCCCTTGCCCCGCAAGGGATCCCCGGTCATCCCGATGAGTGTCACACCCCCCTCCCATACTGCTGAGCAGCGGGCCGAAACCCAACGAGAAGGAATGAGGGTGGCGGCGATGAGTGCACAACCGATGATGTTCAGCACAGGCCGGGTCCTGGTGACCGACGGCGTCGTGTACGTGCGGGAGCTCGACGAGTCCGACGACGAGGTCGTGCGGATCGTCGCGGAGTCCGACGACCCGGTCGCCGCGGTCGGTCAGTGCCTCCGGGTGGGGGCGCGGGCCCTGAAGGCCGCGCACGTGAGCGTCGACGTGAACCTCATCGAGCGGTCGTTCTCCGAGCTCGAGACCCGCTTCGGGGCCAAGGTGAGCGAGGCGGTCGACGAGATCGCCGCGCGTCGTCGGGTCTGCTCGACGCCGAGGACGGCGCGCTCGCGGGCACCCTCTCCGGCTTCAACGCCGAGCTGTCGCAGCTCCTCGGCGACACGTTCGACGCCGACTCGAAGTCGAGCGTGCTCGCGAACATCGAGCAGCTGGTGCTCGGCACCATGAAGGGGCTCATCACGCCCGAGATCGCCGACAGCCCCATCGGGCGGCTGAAGGCCGAGCTGGTCGACACCATGCAGCGCGAGGTGGGCGAGATCGCGGAGGAGGTGCGTCGGGTCACCGACCACCTCGGCATCCTCGAAGCCACCGACGAGGTGTACGAGCAGACCACCGGCAAGGGCTTCGACTACGAGGACCTGGTCGACGAGTGCGTGGCCACGCTCGCCGCGGGCTACGGCGACCTGGCCGAGGTCACCGCCAAGCAGTCGGGATCGCGCGCGTCGCAGGTGGGCGACGAGGTCGTCACCCTCAACCGCGACGACACCCACGGCACCGAGGCCCGCTTCGTGCTGGAGATGAAGAACCGGCCGCTCAACATGCGCAAGACCATGGCCGAGCTCGAGGAAGCGCTGTGCAACCGCGACGCGCTCGCGGCCATCGCGGTCTTCCGCTCGCAGGAGCAGGCGCCCACCGCGGTGGCCTTCGCGCACTTCGACGACAAGGCCATCGTGGTGCTCGACCCCGACGACGAGGACGAGTCGGCCCTGCGGCTCGCCTACATGTGGGCGCGGTGGACGGTGCGCAAGGGCCTCGCGGTGAGCGAGGAGGCCGAGGTCGACCTCGAGCGGGTGCGCTGCCTGCTCGACGACGCCGCGCGCTCGCTGGAGCGCCACACCGCGATCAAGCGGTTCCACACCCAGGCCAAGAAGAGCATCGACCAGGCCGCCGACCAGGTCCGCGACCTGGTGGGCGAGGTGCACGAGACCCTCGACTCCCTCGACGCGGAGCTGCGCGCCTGAGCCCTGCCTGCCTGACGACTTGATGTGCGTGCGCACGACCGCGGACGCGACATCGGGAGCGCTGCGTGCGCAACGCTCCCGATGTCGACTGTCACGTGAGGTGCGTCGACCGGCACCCCGGTTCGTCGCCCGGTCGGTGGACGTGGTGGTCGGGCGCTCCGTTCAGCCGTGCTGTCCCACTCGGCGCAACCGCAGCAGCACGGTGCCGATGACTGCGAGCACCAGCCCGACCAGCCCGATCATCAGCGTCGTGCTCCCGGTGAAGGCCAGGGACCCAACGCCCGGACTGCTCTGCGTCGCACTCGCCGCGGGGCTCGCCGCGTTCTGCAGTGATGTGGCTTCCACATCGAGCGCGTCGCCGACCGGACCGCCGGGGGTCGTGCCGCCCGGGTTCTCGCCACCCGGGGTCGTGCCCGGATCATCGATTGCCTGCGAGCCCCCGCAGGTGGCGGCGCTGCCGGACCCGACGACGGCCACGCCGTTGCCGCACACGTCGGCCTGCGCAGCCGGTGACACGTCGACGAGGTTCGAGGTGCCGCCGTTCCCGCCGGTGCTCGCGTTCTGGCTGTTGTCACAGGTGGCAGTGCTGCCGGAGCCGATGACGGCGACGCCGTTGCCGCAGATCTCGCCTTCGATGGCGGGGAAGATCCCGATCATGCTCGGGTCCTGCATGATCAGGCTCTGGGTGTTGTCGCACGTGGCGGTGCTGCCGGAGCCGATGACGGCGACGCCGTTGCCGCACGCGTCGGCCTGCGCGGCCGGTGACACGTCGAGGAGGCTGGCGTTGCTGTCGTTCGCGCTGTTGCCGTCGTTCCCGCTGGTGCTGGCGGTCTGGGTGTTGTCGCACGTGGCGGTGCTGCCGGAGCCGATGACGGCGACGCCGTTGCCGCAGATCTCGCCGTCAATGGCGGGGAAGATCCCCATCATGCTCGGGTCCTTCATGATCACGCGCTGCGTGCTCGTGCAGTTGGCGGTGCTGCCGGAGCCGATGACGCCCGCGCCGTTCCCGCAGAGTCCCACCTGCACGGCCGGGGAGATCCCGAGCAGGCTTCCACCGGAGCTCCCGGCCGCCTGCTGACCACCACCGCATTCGGCCGTCGAGCCGCTGCCGATGATCCCGACGCCGGTGCCACAGACGTCAGCCTGGATGGTGGGACTGACGTCGACGAGCGAGCCGCCGTTGCTCGACGACGGGCCCGCCTGCGAGCCCGAACAGGTGGCGCTGGAACCGCTGCCGATCACGCCGACCCCGTTCCCGCAGGCTTGGGCCTGCACCGTCGGGTCGACGGTGACCAGGCTCGGAGTCGGAGCGGGAGCGGGTGGTGGGGCGAGCGGTGCGAGCAGGACCGGAAGGGGGATGGGAAGCGGAGGGAGAGGAGGCAGGGCAACCGGCAGGGGTGGCAGAGGAAGCGTCTGGGCCGTCGCGGTCGCGCTGCCGCCGACGACGAAGCCTGCGACCATCGCCAGCGACACGAGCGCCAACGCGATGTGGCGCCGACGCGGTCGTCGCGACCCTCGGGCTTCGGGCGTCCTGATGTGCGAATCGTTCGTCATGTGCTTCTCCTGTGCCGCAGTGATGCAGATCGTCCGGAGTGCGGGACGTGAGGCGGTCGCCTCGTGTGGGTGCTTCAACGGACCCTCCGCGACGCGGGATACGGCCTGTACCGAAATTTGTCACTCTCCGAGGCCACATCACTGCGTAGAGCGCGCGACAAGCGCCCGCGATTCGGTGTGAAAGGGGCACCGGCCAGCCCCCCCGTCGGTCACTGCCGGTGCGTTGTATCGTCGGTGCGGGGGCCGACGAGAAGGCGGGTCATGCGGGTCGTGGTGCTGGGCGCGGGGTTCGCCGGTCTCGAGCTGTCGACCCGGCTGTCGGAGGAGCTCGGCGCCGACGCCGACGTCGTGCTCATCGACCGGTCCGACGGCTTCGTGTTCGGGTTCTCGAAGCTCGACGTGATGTTCGGGCGCACCACGGCCGAGGCGGCGTTCCATCCGTACCGCGACGCGGTGAAGCCGGGGGTGGAGTTCGTGCAGGCTGCGGTGCAGTCGATCGACCCCGCCAACAAACGGGTGGAGACCAGCGCCGGTGCCTTCGAGGGCGACGTGTTGGTGGTGGCGCTCGGCGCCGACCTCGACCCCGACGCCACGCCCGGCCTGCTCGAAGGCGGCCACGAGTTCTACACCGAGGCCGGCGCGTTCGCGCTGCGCGAGGTCCTCGCCGAGTTCGACGGTGGGCGCGTGGTCGTCGGGGTCACCCGGCCGCCGTTCAAGTGCCCGCCCGCGCCGAGTGAGACCGCGCTGCTCGTGCACGAGCTGCTGGTGACGAAGGGGGTGCGCGACCGGTCGACGGTCTCGTTGGTGATGCCGTTGCCGGTGCCGATCCCGCCGTCACCGGCCGCATCGCAGGCGTTGCTGGCGGCGTTCGCCGAGCGCAACATCGACTGGGTGCCGAACAGTGGCGTGCGCGCGCTCGATCCCGAACGTCAGGTGGCGCTGCTCACCGACGACACCGAGCTGCCGTACGACCTCTTCCTCGGCATCCCCGTCCACGTCGCTCCGCCCGTCGTCGTCGACTCGGGGCTGACCGTCGACGGCTGGATCCCCGTCGATCCCGCCACGCTCGAGACCTCGTTCCCCGACGTCTACGCGGTGGGCGACGTCACCAGCGTCGGCACCCCGAAGGCGGGCGTGTTCTCGGAGGGGCAGGCCCGGGTCGTGGCCGACGCGATCGTTGCCCGCCACCGCGGTGGTGATGCCGCGACCTACTCGGGCCGCGGCATCTGTTACATCGAGTTCGGCGACGGCGAGGTGGGCAAGGTCGAAGCGATCTTCGTGGCCGGGCAGACCCCCACCGGTGAGTTCGAGGACCCGTCGCTCGCGCTCATGCGCGACAAGGCCGCGTTCGGCGCCGAGCGCATCCGGCGTTGGTTCGGCCGCGAGTGGACGAACGTCTGACCGGTCCCGCGGTGCTCGTCGGGCACAATGGCTCCCGGCCGGGCCGCTAGCTCAACTGGCAGAGCATCGGGCTTTTAACCCGCAGGTTCAGGGTTCGAGTCCCTGGCGGCCCACCACTCCACTCCACCGGTTCCACTCCACCGGTCAGGCGCGTCCACCGGTCAGGCGCGGTGGTCGATGAGCACCTCGGGAGGCGGGCCCTCCGGCGGTGCCCCCAGGTTGACCCCGGTCACGTCGAGGAAGCGACCACGGAACCACGTCATGAGCTCGGAGTCGTCGGTGGCGAGGTCGGTGAGGATGAGGCTGCCCATGGGAGTGTCACCGGGCTTTGACGGGGTCCAGTGTCGATCTACGCACCGACCGGTGGCTCGAACGGCTCGTGACCCATCAGCCGCATCGGGCCATTGGCGCGCTTCGAGACGATCGCCGTGCCCCGCCACCCTTCGTACAGTCCGTCGTCGAGCAACGTGACCGGTACTTCCCCGACGGCCGACACGCGGTCGGCGCCGGCGACGATGACTGCCATCCAGTGCGGGTCCTCGACGTCGTGGATCCGAACCGACACCTCGCGGCCGGAGGTGTCCTCGGCCCCGAGGCGAGCACGTCCTTCGTAGCCCACGATCTCGGCGCTGCTCATCACAGGATCTCCTTGATCTTCGTGTTCGATGTGGACGAGATCGATGGTCGTGTCCTGCCCAGGACGAACTGCTCTTCAATCGCAACGCCGGTTGCCCGTATCGCGATCGCCACCGGATGCGTTTCCTCTCTGTGCGGGGAGAGAACGGGAGCGAGAGGCGTGAAGCGGGCGTGCATCGAGTGCGGAACACCGACGACCTTGGCGCGCATCGACAGCTGTGGCGCCCGCACGGGGTACCTCTGTGACCGATGCGAGCGGAAGCGGCATCGCCGCACGGGATGGCGGCGCCGCGTCTCCTACCAGCTCAGTCGCCGGTTCGGCATCTGACCGTCCCTGGTGAGGTCGCTGGTCCGGACGTCACCGAGGGTGACGCCGTACGCTGCCCGCCCATGAGCGACGGGTGGACCATCGACATCGACGCCGCCGGCGACGCCGCCGACGCCGACGAGCACTTCGACGACCGGCTGAACGAGTTCGAAGGCGCGCTCGAGCCGTGGGGTGGTGCGGTGGCGGCGACCGACGCCCGCGACCACTTCGGGGCGCGCTTCTCCTACGACACGGACGCCATCAACCCGGTGCAGGTGCTCGAAGAGGGCCTCGACATCTTCCACGACGCCGCCAGCGCCGCCGGCCTGCCCGCGTGGCAGGTCGTGCGCTGCGAGATCCTCACCTACGCCGAGGACGACGCCCGCGACGGCGACGACTGACGCGTCGGCGCGGGTCGCTCACCCGTGACCTGAAGACCCGCCACCGCCACTGCCACTGTTGCCGCCGTGGTCGTCACCGAGCTCGGCTTCGCCGTGACCGCCGTGGTCGTCGCCCGGTTCCAGCTCACCGTGGCCGCCGTGGTCGTCGGGGAGGGTCGACACGGTCGCCGACGGTGCGGTGACCGCGGGCACGGTGACGTCGGGCGTGCTCACACTCGTGGGCGTCGACGTGCTGGTGGCGTCGTCGGACTGGCGAGAATTCGGCGACGACGCCGGGTTGGCGCCGCGGTCGTGGCCACCCGAGGCGGCCGACGCCACGGCGATCGACGCCGGCACCAGGGCCACGCCGGCGGCGATCGCCACCAGCCGCCAGGCCCGGTGCGGCCGGGCGGACGACCGGGTCGGACCGATGTCGGTGACGGCGGGGGTCGGGGTGAACGGAAGCGGTTCGGTGGGGTTCTCGTCCATGGAGTCCATGGAGGGGACACGCCCGAGCGTCGGTGGAGGTTTGGCGACGCGTCGAGTCTCGACCCTGAGACTGCTCCCTGAGTTCCCCCTGAGAGGGGCGGAGAACTCACGCGTGCCGTTTGGTCGTTCAAGCGCCGATGGACAGGAACGGCAGCGAACTCAGGAACAAGCTCGGGCACACGTTGGGGCACAAGGTGGCAGGCGTCGCGATGGCGACGGTCATGGCCTTTGGCGTCGTCGCGGGCATCGGCAGCGGCCCCGCCAGTGCCCAGGTGTCGTCGAAGTACGACGCGTCGATCGACGCCACCCTCGCCGACATCCAGAACTTCTGGACCGAGGCGATGCCCGACGTGTACGGCCAGCAGTACGAGGCGATCCCCGCCGACCGCGTGTTCGCGTACTCGGAGAGCAATCCGCCGCCGAACTGCGACGACGGCGGCCAGACGCAGGCGCCGTACGACGAGGTCGCCGGCAACGCGTTCTACTGCAGCAACGGTGACTTCGTCGCCTACGACGAGCAGGGTCTGCTGCCCAAGCTGCGCGAGAACTTCGGCGAGTTCGCGGTGGGGCTGGTGTTCGCCCACGAGCTCGGCCACGCGGTGCAGGCGCGTGTCGACTACAACCCGTCGGCCACCGTCTACCTCGAGCAGCAGGCCGACTGCTTCGCCGGCGCGTGGGCGCAGCACGTCGCGAGCAGCGCTGACGAGAACGTGCACCTCTCCACCGACGACCTCGACAACGCGCTCGCCGGTCTGCTCACCCTGAGCGACCCGTCGGGCATCGACGGCGGTCAGGACGGCGCGCACGGCAACGGCTTCGACCGGGTCAGCGCGTTCCAGGACGGCTACGAGGGTGGCGCCGAGACGTGCGCCGCCTACGCGAGCACCCCGCCGGACGTGACCGAGTCCGGCTACACGAGCTACGCCGATCAGGCGAGCGACGGCAACCTGGCGCTCGACGAACTGGTGCCGACGATCACGACGAGCCTGGACGACTACTGGACGTCGCAGTCGTCGAAGCTCACCGCGCCCACCGTCACCGCCGATGCGACGACGGCCGTCGGCGCCGACGGTGCCAGCGACGGTGGCGTGCTCACCGACTCGATCACCTACCAGTCCTCGGACAACAGCGTGCGCTACGACGCGACGACGCTGCAGGACGTGCACGACAACATCGGCGACTTCGGCAGCGGCATGCTCGTGGCCAGCGCGTGGGCGTCGTCGGTGCAGCACCAGCTCGGGATGAGCATCGGCACCGATGCGGCGCGTCGCGGCGCCGAGTGCCTCGCCGGTGCGTGGGCGGCGAACCTCTCGTCCTCCTTGTCGCCCGGTGACCTCGACGAGGCGGTGACCGTGCTGGTCGTCGCGGGCAAGGGAAACACGGATCGAGGGACTGCCTTCGACCGGGTGGCGGCGTTCCGTGCCGGGTTCAAGGCCGGTCCGTCGAACTGCGTGCAATCGAGCTGACACCCTCTCTCGAGCTGACACCCTCTCTCGAGCTGACACCCTCTCCCCAGCTCGGGCGCGGCTCCGGGGGTGTGTGCAACGACGCACACGCCCCCGGAGTTCTTTCGTTCCACCCACGACAGTTCTCACCTTCCTCTTACGAAGCTGATCGAAGCTCTTACGATGCTGGCCGACACTCCTGCGATGCAGGGGATTCCGGCGATCCGCGTCGACGGAGGGTGGAGCAGTGACATGGCGTCCGGACGGGTGCTCGTCGCCGAGGACGACAAGAGCGTGCGCGACTCGCTGGTGCGCGCGCTGACGTTCGAGGGCTACGACGTCACCACCGCGGAGGACGGCGCCGAGGCGCTGATGGCCGTGGTCGACACCAAGCCCGACGTCATCCTGCTCGACATCCTCATGCCCCACGTCGACGGCCTCACCGCGTGCCGCAAGCTGCGCGAGCGCGGCGACCGCACGCCCGTCCTGATGCTCACCGCGCGCCACGAGGTGAGCGACCGCGTCGCGGGTCTGGACGCCGGCGCCGACGACTACCTGGTGAAGCCGTTCGCGCTCGACGAGCTGCTGGCGCGCCTGCGCGCGCTGCTGCGCCGCACCAACATGTCGGACGGCAGCGAGGAGGTGCTGCGCGTCGGTGACCTCTCCCTCGATCCCGCACGCCGTCAGGTCTGGCGGAGCGACCGTGAGCTCGAGCTCACCAAGACCGAGTTCGACCTGCTCGAGCTCCTCCTCTTCAACGCCGGCATCGTGCTCACGCGCGAGCAGATCTACGAGCGCATCTGGGGCTTCGACTTCGAGACGTCGTCGAAGTCGCTCGACGTGTACATCAGCTACCTGCGGCGCAAGACCGAGGAAGCGGGCGAGTCGCGCCTCATCCACACGGTGCGGGGAGTCGGGTACACGGCCCGACCGGCGTGACCCGGTCGTGACCCGGTCATGAGCCTGAGGACCCGCCTCACCGTGATCGTGGCGGTGATCGTGGCGGTGGCCGTCGTCGGCGGTGCGTACGCGGCGCAACTGAGCGCGCGGCACGCGCTGGGCGAGGAGACCGACAAGTTCCTGCGCGATCGCGCCGCGGGATTCGTGCGGCAGGGCGCGAACGATCTCGGTCCCGACTTCGGCGGCGCGCCGACCGATCCCGACGACGGCCACGGCCGCTTCTTCGAGTTCGACGCCCTCCAGCAGACCATCGACCGCGACGGCACCGTCACCAACGCGCTGCCCGGCCAGCCGGCGCTGCCCATCGACGCCGAGGACCGCGAGATCGCACGGGAGCAGCACGAGCCGCGCTACCGCGACGTCATCATCGACGGCGAGAGCTACCGCATGCTCACCGCGTCGCTGCAGAACGGCGGTGCGGTGCAGATCGCCCGCAAGGTCTCGGAGACCGACGACGTGCTCGACGTGCTCCGCACCCGGTTGGTGATCATCGCCCTCGCCGGCATCGCCCTTGCCGCGCTGGCGGCGTGGCTGGTCATGCGGCGCGCCACCCGGCCCATCGAGCAGCTCACCGACACCGCCGAACGCATCGCCGAGACCCAGGATCTCACCACGCCGATCCCGGTGAAGGGCGACGACGAGGTGGGGCGCCTGGCCTCGAGCTTCAACACGATGCTCATCGCGCTCGACACGTCGCGTGAGCAGCAGCAGCGACTGGTCGTCGACGCCAGCCACGAGCTGCGCACGCCGCTCACCGCGGTGCGGACCAACATCGACTTCCTCGGACGGGCCACGACGCTCGACGCCGAGGCGCGCGCGCAGCTCATCACCGAGACCCGGCTCGAGCTCGACGAGCTCACCAACCTGGTGAGTGAGATGGTGGAACTGGCCACCGACGTGCGCAGCGAGGAGGCGATCGAGCCGGTCGAGCTGGCCGACGTCGCCAACGACGTCGCGGCGCGGTTCCGGCGCCGCACCGGCAAGGACATCGTGGTGGACGCGGGCGACGCGGGTGTCGTCGACGGTCGTCACGCGATGATCGACCGGGCCGTCTCCAACCTGGTCGACAACGCGCTGAAGTTCAGTCCCGACGGCGAAGCGGTCACAGTCGCCGTGCACGGCACGACCATCGAGGTGGCCGACCGGGGTCCCGGCATCGACGCCGAGGATCGCGACCGCGTGTTCGACCGCTTCTACCGCGCCACCAGCGCCGCGCACGCGGCCGGGCTCCGGCCTCGGGCTGTCGATCGTCTCGCAGATCGCGACGCTCCACGGCGGCACCGTGACCCTCGACGCCCGCGCAGGTGGCGGCACCGTCGCCCGGCTGTCCCTCCCCACCTGACCAGTCCTCGCGAATCCACGAACATCTCGAGGTTCGCGTGCGCCGGTGACGGTCAACTTCGCGATGTTCGCCGAGACAGAGCAGTGTGCGAGAGTGCGGCGCATGCGATTCGTGGTCTACGGCGCCGGCGCGATCGGTGGGGTGGTGGGCGGCCGGCTGGCCGACGCCGGACACGAGGTCGTGCTGATCGCGCGCGGCGAGCACCACGACGCGATCCGCGATCATGGTCTCCGCATCGTCATCCCCGACGCCGAACCGCTCACGCTGTCGATCCCGGTGGTGTCGCACCCCGCCGGGCTCGACTTCCGCGACGACGACGTCGTGCTCATGGCCATGAAGAGCCAGCACACGGGCGAGGCACTCAGCGCGCTGGTGTCCAGCGCGCCGGCGTCGGTGTCGGTGGTGTGCGTGCAGAACGGCGTGGCCAACGAGCCCGCCGCGCTGCGGCTGTTCGACGACGTGTACGGCGTGTGTGTGGTGTGCCCCGCGTTGCACCTCGAGCCCGGGGTGGTGGAGGCGCCCGCCGTACCCGTCACCGGCATCCTCGACGTCGGTCGCTTCCCGCACGGCACGGGACCGCGAGCCGAGCCGATCGCCGCCGCGCTCGCTTCCGCCACCTTCGAGTCGGTGCCGCGCGACGACATCATGCGGTGGAAGTACCGGAAGCTCCTCAACAACCTCGGCAACGCGGTCGAAGCGCTCTGCGGTCCCGACCTCGAGGCGCAGCGTCGTGCACCGACGGGCGGGCACCGAGGGCGCCGCCGTGCTCGCCGCCGCCGGCATCGACGTGGTGACCCCCGAGGAGGACGCCGCCCGCCGCGGCGGCGGCTTCCAGTGGGGTGGCGACGCCGCCCGGTCGCGTCCGGGCGGGTCGTCGTGGCAGAGCCTGGCCCGGGGGGCCGGTTCGATCGAGGCCGACTACCTCAACGGCGAGATCGTGCTCCTCGGCCGGATCCACGACGTCCCCACCCCGGTGAACCTGCTGCTGCAACAGCTGGCCGCGAGCGCGGCTCGCGAGGGCCGCCGACCCGGCACGCTGCCGATCGCCGAACTGATCCAGATGCTGCCGCCCGACGAATGACGGCTGGATGCCCACCGCGCGGGGCGGTGGCCGAGTGGTGGAGGGGCCATGGATCAGGTCGGGACGATGCGGAGGGTGATCGAGCTCACGGGTGAGGTGGTCGACAACATCGAACCCGACCAGCTCGACAACCCGTCGCCGTGCGCCGGGTGGACGGTGCGCGACGTGCTCAACCACATCACCGGCGGCGCCGAGACGTTCGCGCTCTGCGTGCGCGACGGTTCGATCCCCGACGAGCTCGCGGGCGAGCTGATGACCGGCGACCGCCTCGGCGACGACTACAAGGGCTCGTTCCATCGGGCGGCCGACGCGGCCAACGAGTCGTTCGCGATCCCGGGCGCGATGGATCGCATCGTGAAGATGCCCTTCGGCGAGATGCCGGCGGGGATGGCCGTCGACATCGCCATCTTCGACGTGACCACGCACGCGTGGGACCTCGCCAAGGCCACGGGACAGAGCACCGACCTCGACCCCGAGGTCGCGGGCATCGCCTACGTGGTGGCGCAGAACATGCTCAACGACGACCTGCGCAGCCTGGGCCTCTTCGGTCCCGCGGTCGAGGCCGCGCCCGACCTACCCGCCGCCGACCGTCTGGCTGCGCTCGCCGGCCGCACGCCGTAGCGGATCAGGCGGGCAGCGCGTCGGTGAGCGACGCACACGGGCGCCCGAGTGCCTCGGCGACCGCCGGGTTCACGACGTGCCCGTCGGCGGTGTTCACGCCCGCCGCCAACTCCGGGTCGTTCGCCACCGCGTCGCGCACACCACGCGTCGCGAGGGCCACCACGTACGAGAGCGTGGCGTTGGTGAGCGCGTACGTCGACGTGTGCGGTACCGCACCCGGGATGTTGCCGACCGCGTAGTGCAACACACCGGCGACGTCGTAGACCGGGTCCGCGTGCGAGGTCTCGTGGATGTGCTCGACGCAGCCACCCTGGTCGATGGCGCAGTCGACGATCACCGCGCCCGTGCGCATCGACCGCACCATCGTGTCGGTGACGACGACGGGCGCGCGCCCACCGGGCACGAGCACCGCCCCGATCACCAGGTCGGCGTCCGCCACCGCCCGCTCGACCGCGAGGCGGTTGCTGGCCAGCGTCATGATGCGGCCCTTGTGGATCTGGTCGACCCAGCGGAGGCGGTCGAGGTTCCGGTCGAGCAGGAGCACCTCGGCTTCCATGCCCTGCGCGATCCACGCCGCGTTCCAGCCCACGTTGCCGGCGCCGAGCACGACGACACGGGCCGGCCGCACACCGGGCGCGCCGCCGAGGAGCACGCCGCGCCCGCCGTGCTCGCGCTCGAGGAAGTGCGAGCCGACCTGCGGCGCCATGCGTCCCGCCACCTCGCTCATCGGTGCCAGCAGCGGCAGTGCGCCGGTCTCCATCTGCACCGTCTCGTAGGCGACGCCGGTGACCCGGTGCTCGAGCAGGGCGTCGGCGACGTTCGGATACGCGGCCAGGTGGAGGTAGGTGAAGAGCACGAGACCGGGCCGCAGCCGGTCGAGCTCGTGGGGCTGGGGTTCCTTCACCTTGAGCACGAGGTCGGCGCGCGCCCACACGTCGTCGGCGTCGGTGGTGATCTCGGCGCCGGCCGCGAGGTAGTCGTCGTCGCTGATCGACGAGCCCGCGCCCGCGTCGTGCTCGACGAGCACGGGCACGTCGTGCACCACGAGCTCGTGGACGCCGTCGGGGGTGATCGCGACCCGGTGCTCGCCTTCCTTGCGTTCGCGTGGGATCCCGACGGTGAGCGGCACGATCACGACCGGCCTCGATGTGCGGCGACGCGCAGGCGGTCGGCCAGCGCGCGGGGCGCGGTCTCCACGTCGAGGCCGTCGACCGCGACGAGGTGCTCGCGGTTGCGGGCGTGCAGCGGATCGTCGGCGTAGCGGTTCAGCGCCACGACGACGGGGAAGTCGGCGAACGCGTCGACCGACAGGCGGACCGCGTTGATCGTGCCCAGCCCGGCGTCGGCGACCAGCACCACGAGGTCGGGCGCGACGAGGTGCACGAGGGAGACGTTGTCGCCGTCGTCGCTGATCGGGGAGCGGGGCCCGCCCACCCCTTCGACGAGCCCGACGTCGACCGACGGCGGCCAGCTGATACCGCCTGCGAGGTCGGCGGTGGTGAACGGCGCCAGCCCCAGTTCGCGCGCGGCCATGGGCGGCGCCCACGGCACGGCCAGGGTGCGCGACGGCGGGCAGACGGTGTCCGGGTCCTCGCCGGTGGCGTCGGCGAGCACGTCGGCGTCGGTGGTGGCACCGGGCTCGCCGGACTGCACCGGCTTGCGCGCCGCGACCTGCACGCCGGCAGTGCGGAGCTCGCGCGCCAGTGCTGCGGCCCACCACGTCTTGCCGATGTCGGTGGCGGTGCCGGCGACGAAGACCAGCGTGCACGGGCGCGGCGGGTTCATGGAGTCGCGTTCATCGCGCGATCGGGGAACAGCTCGACCAGCGCGGCGGCGAGGCCGTCGACCTGGTCGGTGGTGTGGTCGGCCGAGATGGCCACCCGCAGTCGCGACGTCCCGGGCGGCACGGTGGGCGGGCGGATGGCGGTGACCAGGAAGCCGCGCGCCGCGAGCGCGTCGGCGGCTTCGAGCGCCGCGCTTCGCTCCCGCACACGTACGGGACGACGGGCGACGGGTGCCCCGGACGCAGGCGGTCCACGTTGGCGCGCAGGCGGGCGCGCAGCTCGTCGCCCTCGGGCGAGCGCAGCACGCGCAGCGCGGCGAGGGCGGCGGCGGCGTCGGCCGGGCTCGACGCGGTGGTGAAGATGTAGGCGCGGGCGCGGTTCACGAGCAGGTCGGTGTACCGCTGCGGCCCGGCCACGAAGCCGCCGAGCGCACCGAGGGTCTTCGACAAGGTGCCCACGCGCAGCACGGCGACGTCGTCGGGCACTTCGACCGGGGGACCGAGCACGGCGTGCGCCTCGTCGAGCACGAGCAGCGCGCCGTGGTCGCGCGCACACGTCGAGCAGCTTGTCGACCGGCGCCCCGTCGCCGTCCATGGAGAAGGTGGTCTCGCTGACGACGATGGCGCGCGCCCGCGTGTTCGCGCGCAGCAGCTCGTCGACATGGGCGGCGTCGAGGTGGCGGTAGACCGCGAGGGGTGCGCCCGCCAGGCGGCGCCCGTCGATGAGCGACGCGTGGTTGAGCTCGTCGGAGCACACCAGCGTGTCGCCACCGGCGAAGGTGGTCAGCACACCCAGGTTGGCCGCGAAGCCGGTGGTGAAGAGCACCGCCGCCTCGGCGTCCTTCCACGCCGCGAGCTCGGCTTCGAGCTCGTGGTGCACCGGGCGGGAACCGACGATGAGCCGCGCCGCGCCCGCGCCGGTGCCCCACCGGTCGATGGCGTCGTGGGCGGCGGCGACGACCGCGGGGTGGTGGGTGAGGCCGAGGTAGTCGTTCGACGCGAACGAGACCAGGGCGTCGGACGCCGATGGGTCGAAGGCGCGTGGTGCACGCCACTGGCCGGCGTCGACGGATCTGCTCCGTCGCCCGTGCCGCCCACTCGTCCCACCCGCGGGGATCGCTCACGAGGCGACCTCGTCGAGCGCGTCGGTCACGCGCGTGGACGGTGCGGTGGAGCTCCTCCGACGTGACCGTGAGCGGAGGCATGAGCACCACGACGTCACCGAGCGGGCGCAGCAACACGCCGCGTTCGACCGCGCCCGCGCAGATGCGCCGGCCCCAGCGCAGGCCGTCGGCCGGGGGCGCGAGCTCGACCCCGCCCATCAGGCCCTGGAGGCGCACCTCCTTCACCGCGGGATGGGGCGCGACGCGATCGTCGAGCAGGTCGTGCAGCTCCTCCGAGCGGGCGCGTACGTTGTCGAGCACCGACCACGCGTCCAGCAGCTCCAGGTGGCGCAGCGCGACCGCGGCTGCGAGCGCGTTCCCCGAGTACGAGTGCCCGTGGTAGAGGGTGCGCTCCGAGAGGTCCGGGCCGAGGAAGGCGTCGAACACGCGGCCGCTCGCCACCGTGGCCGACATCGGCAGGTACCCCGCGGTGAGCCCCTTGCCCAGGACGAGCAGGTCGGGCCGAAGGTCGCACTGCTCCGACGCGAACAACGAGCCCGTGCGTCCGAACCCGGTGGCGACCTCGTCGCAGATCAGGAGCACCTCGTGCTCGCGGCACGCCGCGCCGAGGGCGCGCAGACCATCGGGGTCGGCGAGCTGCATGCCCGCCGCGCCCTGCACCAACGGTTCGACGATGACCGCGGCCAGCTCGGAGGCGTGCGCGGCGACCAGCGCGCACGCGGTGTCGAAGCAGGCGGGGTCGGCGAAGTGCGGCGCCCGCAACACGGGGAAGCGCAGCGGGTCGAACAGCTCGGTGCCGAACCCGCCGTCGCCCACCGACAGGGCGCCGATGGTGTCGCCGTGATAGGCGCCGCCGAACGCGAGGAACCGCGTACGACCGTCGACACCTTGATTGGCCCAGTACTGGAACGCGATCTTGAGCGCCTGCTCGACCGCGGCGGCGCCGTCGGACGCGAAGAGGAAGTGCGCATCGTCCACCGGCACGACGCGCGCCAGCGCCTCGGCCAGTTCGACGACCACGACGTTCCCGTTGCCGAGCATGGTGGAGTGGGCGCCCCGCTCGAGCTGGGCGCGGACCGCGTCGTCGAGCTCGGGGACGTGGTGGCCGAGGGTGTTGACCCACAGCGAGGAGATGGCGTCGAGGTAGCGGCGGCCGTCGACGTCGACGAGCTCGTGGCCCTCGCCCCGCTCCACCAGGATCGGCGCGTTCTCGGCGAACGCGTCCATCTGCGTGAAGCCGTGCCACACGACCGCGGCGTCGCGCGCCACCCACTCGTCGTGCCGGCCCACGGCCTACTCGCTGACGTGCTCCGCGCCAGCTGCGTCGAGCTGGGCGCGCAGCGCGGTGCGGATCTCCGCCGCCGCGGCGTCGAGCGAACCCTCGGGAGGGTTGGGGTCGGCGTGCGCGAACGACAGCTCCGACACCGAGTCGAAGGGCACCACGTGGAGGTGGACGTGGGGCACCTCGTCCCCCACGATCATCACGCCGATGCGGCGGGCGTCGAACGCGGCCATCTGCGCCTTTCCGATGGTCTGCGCGACGAGGAAGAGGTGCGTGGCGAGGTCGGCGTCGAGGTCGACCCAGTGGTCGACCTCGGCGCGGGGCACCACCAGCGCGTGACCGGTGTGCATCGGGTTGATGGAGAGGAACACGACGCACTGGTCGTCGCGCCACACGAACACGCCGGGGATCTCCCCGTCGATGATGCGGGTGAACAGCGTCGCCATGCCGGTCAGGCTACCCAGCCTCCATCCCTCGGCTTTTGGCGTGGTGGACCCGCGACATCCGCGGGTCTGCCACGCCAAAACGTGGGGAGGGGTCAGGGGGAGGGGTCAGTGGGGGCCGGCGAGGAGGGAGTCGGCCTGGGCGCCGGCGCGGCGGGCCCCGGCGATGATCGACGCCAGCGCGAACAGCGCCGCCGCGACCAGCACGATCGCCCCGCCGGCGGCGAGCGCCCACTGGCGCGCCGCGAACAGGCCCAACACCGCCGACACCACGCCCACTGCGACCGCCCCGACCAGGGTGGCGCGGAACGAACGGGCCAGCAGCCGGCTGGTCGCCACCGGCAGCACCATGAGCGCGGCGATGAGGAGCACGCCGACGATGCGCATGGCCATCACCACCGTCACCGCGGTGAGCACCGCGAGCATGGTGTTGAGCGAGCGAGCGGGGATGCCGGCGACGCGCGCGGAGTCCTCGTCGAGCACGACCGCGAGGAGCGCACGTCCGGTGAACGCGATCGCGACCACGATCACCGCGCCGAGGCCGATGACCGTCCACACGTCGTCGGCGGTGGCGGTGAGGATCGAGCCGAACAGGTAGGGCTGCAGGTTCGTGTTCGTCGCCGACCGGCTGGCGAGCACGACGCCCGCGGCGATGCCGCCGTAGAACACGAGCGCGAGCGCGAGGTCGCCGGTGGCGGTACCGCGGGTGCGCAGGAACTCGATCACCAACGCGGCCGCGACCGCGACGACGAGCGCGGTCCACGTGGGCGACGTGTCGAGCAGCAGGCTGGCACCGATGCCGGCGACGGCCACGTGGCCGATGCCGTCGCCCATGAGCGACAGGCCCTTCTGCACCAGGAACACGCCGATGAGCGGGGCGGTCGCACCCACGACGACGCCGGCGATCAGCGCGAGCTGCATGTAGGTGCGGTCGAAGGGCCAGGGCAGGCCCCACGGCATCCCGGGCAGGCCTCCCATCAGGCGGTCTCCATCAGACGATCTCTTCCAGCCACAGCGGGAGGTCGTCGCGGTGCACGCCGAGGCTGACGCCGGTGGCGGCGAGGTCGGCGGGCGCGCCGTCGAACACCACCCGGTGCTTGAGCACCACGACGTGGTCGAGGTCGTCGGCGACCGCGCCCAGCTCGTGCGAGACGAGCAGCACCGCGGCGTGGTGGTGCTCCACCAGGTGCACCAGCGAATCGCGGAACAGCGCCTGCGACTCGACGTCGACACCGGCGATCGGTTCGTCGAGCACCAGCAGCTCCGGATCGGCGGCGAGCGCGCGCGCGATCAGCGCGCGTTGCTGCTGGCCGCCCGAGAGCTCGTGCAGTCGCTTGCGCCGGTGGTCGGAGAGCGCGACGGACTCGAGGGCGTGGTCGACCGCGTCCCGGTCGGCGCGGGTGCGGCGCTTCCACCACCCCTGCTTGGCCAACCGGCCGGTGGCGACTACTTCTTCGACCGTGGCCGGGAGGTCGGGCGCGATGCGCGGTCGCTGCGGCACGTACCCCACCCGCCAGCGGTCGCGGAGATCGGTGGGGGCGACGCCGAACACCTCGACCGCTCCGGTCTGCGGCGCGAGCAGCCCGAGGAGGATCCGCAGCAGCGTGGACTTGCCCGATCCGTTCGGTCCCGCCAGCGCGGCGAACTCCCCGGCGCGCACGTCGAGGCCGACGTGGTCGAGCACCACCTCGGGTCCGTAGGCGAACGACACGTCGCGGGCTGCGAGCACGACCGGCGCCGCGTCGGAGTTGAGCATGATTCTCATTATGGCCGCTCGGTGCGGCCGGCGCCCCAGGGGCGGCGAGAATGAGTGTGATGGCTCACGACCACCACGACCACGGCGACGCCCTGCGGCGCACCGCGGCCCGGAACGTGGGCCGGCTGTGGGTGGCGTTGGCCCTCACCCTGACCTTCGTGGTGGTCGAGGCGATCACCGCGTTCGTCAGCGGTTCCCTCGCCCTGCTGTCGGACGCCGCCCACATGCTCACGGACGGCGTGGCGATCGCGCTGGCCCTCGGGTCGATCGTGGTGGCCAACCGCGCCTCGCACGACGGCTCGCGCACGTTCGGGTTGTTCCGCCTCGAGATCCTGGCGTCGCTGCTGAACGCGATCCTGACCTTCGCGGTCGCGGGCTACGTGCTGTTCGAGGCGGTGGTCCGCCTGACCGAGGGCGGCAGCAGCGTCGAGTCGGGACCGATGCTCGTGGTCGCGGTGGCCGGGCTGGCCATCAACCTGGTCGTCTTCTGCATGTTGCGCGGCGGCGCGCAGGACAGCCTCGCGGTGCGCGGCGCCTACGTCGACGCCATGGCCGATGCCGCCGGCTCGGTCGGGGTGATCGTGGCCGCGATCGTGATCGCGACCACCGGCTGGGACCCGATCGACCCCATCGTGGCGATGGTCATCGGCGTGTGGATCCTTCCCGCGCGTGGCGACTGGCGGCGAGCGCCTTGCGCGTGCTGCTCCAGGTCGCGCCGGCGCACATCGACCTCGACGCGATCCGCAACGACCTGATGGCGCTCCCGGGGGTCGTCGACGTGCACGACCTCCACGTGTGGACGCTCACGTCGGAGATGGACGTCGCCAGCGCGCACGTGATGGTCGGGGCCGACGCCGACGCCCACGGCGTGCTCGACCAGGCGCGCGACCTCCTCCTCGAGCACGAGATCGCGCACGCCACCATCCAGGTGGAGCCCGACGACCACGCGGGGTGCGCCGAGCTCAACTGGTGACGGGCGCGGCTCTCCGTCCGCGCGCGGGCGTCGACGGTCGGAGGCGGAACGCCGCCGCCACCGCGAGACCGGCGCCGAGCCCGAGCGTGAGCGTCACCACCAGGCGGGCGAACCCGGCCGAGAACGTGCTGGGCACCTGTGAGTTGCCGAGGCTGGTGACGTCGGCGAGACCGCCGGCGACGAACAGGAAGATGGTGGCAACGAGCACGATCGGCACCGCCGACTCCGCGCCCTTGCGCCAGATCCAACCCAGGGCGAGCAGCCCGAGGGCGATGCCGGCGATCGAGTAGGCGCTCTCGCCCAGCTTGGTCCCGAACGACGCGGTCGACGCGTCCCACAGCCCCACCACGTGCACGACTTCGGTGAGCGTCAGCAGCGCGAGCGCGACGACGAAGACGGTGCGCCACGCGCGAGTGCGGGACAGCCCGAACACGAGCGCGGCGACGAGCACCGCGCCGACCACCCACGGCCACGGCGAGGGCGGTGGCACGTACACGAGCTGCCCGCGGACGGTGAGGTCCTGGTTGCCGACCCGCATGGGGATCACCCAGTTGTCGACGACGTGCCGGGTGTCGGGATGACGCGCGACCTCCGGAGGATCCTCGCCACCCATGAAGTGCGCGCGGTGGTCGTGCCAGCGCGCGGTGGTACCCGACGACACGTTGCGCCACAGTGGCGACGCCTTCGCGTCAGCTGACTTCGGCGGCGCACCCGTGATGGTGGTCGAGCGGTTGAGGTAGGTCGCGGGGGAGCGGACGTTCTCGAACACGCCGTCCGGACCGATCCGCAGATACGGCTCGCCGTCGTAGCCGAGCACGGTCACCGTGCGCGACCCGTCGTTGGTGAGCTCGACCTTGGTACCCAGGTCGGTGACCTGCACGTGCACGCCGGCGACGTGCGGTGTCACCGACTGCAGCACCGTCTCGTAGTTGGTGGGGGTGAGCCCGCCGAGCCCGTGCGCGGCAGCCGGCGCCGCCGTGGCGCCGACGATCCCGACGACGAGTGCGGCGAGCACGAGCAAGCGCCGACGGGTCATCCCGTCTCCGACCGGCGCACTGCGTCGACCAGGTGCGCACGGGCGCGCGCCACCCGCGACCGGATGGTGCCGATGGGCACCCCGCACGCCTCCGCCGCCTCCTCGTACGAGCACCCGATCACTTGGGTGAGCACGAAGGCCGCCCGCTGGTCGTCGGGCAGCTCGTCGACCAACGCCGACACCGCGTGGGCGTCGTTCGGGTCGACCGCGCTGGCGGTCCCGGGCAGCGTGGCCCGGTGCTCCAGCCGCGTGGCCAGGCGTCGGCGGCGCACGCTGCGCCGCACCTGGTCGGCGCACGCGCGGCGGGTGATCGAGAGGAGCCAGGTGCGCGCGCTGGAGTCGCCCCGGAAGGCGGGAAGCGCCTTCCACGCCCGGATGAACGCGTCCTGGGTGACGTCGTCGGCGTCGTCGGGACCCACCAGGTGATAGGCGAGGCGCCAGACATCCGCCTGACTCGATCGGATCGCGTGAAGGAGTGCGGTGCGGTCGCCCTCGCGCGCCGCGAGGAACAACCGCGTGCAGCTCGTCCACGCCGACCGACGATACTGGGGGGAACCCGTCGATCCTCACCGGCGACTACCTCGTATGACCTGCATGCAGATCCATCAGGCGATCTCGGCCCGGCTCGACGGGGAGGACCCCGGACTCGACGAGCCGACCGTCTACGCGCACCTCGCCGGCTGCGCCGACTGCCGCGCGTACGCGCACGACACCGAGGCGTTGCACCGCAGCGTGCGGCTCGCCCCGGCGCCGGCGATCCCCGACCTCACGCCGAGCATCCTGCACGCGATCGGTACCGAATCCACCGCAGATGCCGAACCGGAGACCAACCTCGCGCTGCGCTGGATCCTGGTGGCCATCGCCGTCGCGCAGATCGCGGTCGCCATCCCCGCGCTCGTGCTCGGGAGCGACGCCGGGCTGCCGGTTCATACCGCTCGCCACATCGGTTCGTTCGACGTCGCCCTCGGCGTCGGGTTCCTGTACGCGGCGTGGAAGCCGTCGCGCATCCCCGGGCTGCTGCCGGTCGTCGCCGCGCTGGTCGCGTGCCTGGTGGGGTCTTCCTTCCTCGACGTCGCTGCGGGCAGCACCCGGGCGCTCGGCGAGGCGCAGCACGTCCTCGACTTCGTGGGCCTCGTCGTGGTCTGGCTGCTGAGCCGGCCGGCGCCGCGACGGGTGCAGCTCGCGTGACGCGCCGTCACCTGGTCAGGCGCGTCGTCGCGCTGGGCGCGCTCGTCGTCGCCCTGGTGATGCTGTTCGCCGCGCCCGCGTCCGCGCACGCGGAGCTGCTCTCGACCGACCCGTCGAACGGCGGCGTGTACGACAGCGCGCCGAAGGCGATCACGCTGCGGTTCAGCGAAGGCGTCGAGGTCGCGCTCGGCGGCATCCGCGTGTACACCGGCGATCGCGAGCGCGTCGTCACCGGCAAACCGGAGCACCCGAACGGTCAGCAGAGCGTGGTCACGGCGTCGCTGCCGAAGCTCGACAACGGCACCTACGTGGTCACGTGGCGGGTCACGTCGGCCGACTCGCACCCGATCGACGGCGCCTACACGTTCCAGGTGGGCGCCAAGGCCACACTGAGCGACAAGAACGCCAAGGGTGTGGCGGCGTCGTTGCTGGCGACGACCGGCGGCAGTCGCACGGTCGGCGTCGTGTACGGCATCGACCGCGCCGTGCTCTTCGCAGGCATCGCCCTCCTCATCGGCGGCGCGGTGTTCCTCGCAGTGGTCTGGGGCCGGGGGCGTGACGACCGTCGTGCCAAGTGGTTGGTGTGGAGCGGATGGATCGCGGTGACGGTCACCACGGTCCTCGGCATCGCGCTCGAGGGTGTGTACGCAGCCGGACTCCCACTCGACGACGTGTTCGACACGGGCACGTTCCGCGACGTGCTCGACACCCGGTACGGCAAGGTCGCGCTCGTCCGCCTCGCGCTCCTCGTGCTCGCGATCCCGTTGCTGCGGCTGCTGCTGCTGCACCGCCGGCCGGCGGCCGAACATCCGCTGCGGTGGTGGTGGATGGTGTCGGCGCTGGTGGTCGGCGCCGGCATCGCGGTCACGCCCGGCATCGGCGGTCACGCGAGCAGCGGCATCCAGTCCGGACTCGCGATCCCGGCCGACCTCGTGCACGTCGCCGGCATGGCGTGCTGGCTCGGTGGGCTCGTGGTCTTGTGCGTCGCGGTCCTCCCGCGCCGCGACGTCGCCGAATTGCGTGAGGTGCTCCCGCGCTACTCGGCGTTGGCGTTGGGTGCGATCGTCGCGCTGGTCGTGTCGGGCGGGTACCAGGCGTGGCGTCAGGTCGGCAGCATCGACGCGCTGAAGAGCACCGACTACGGACGCCTCCTGATAGCGAAGCTGGTCGCGTTCGCGGCGTTGATCGTGGCGGCCGCGTTCAGCCGCGAGATCGTGAACCGCCGGTTCCGGAGCTACCCCGACGACGACGAGTTCGTGCCCGCCGACGACTACGTGCTCGTGGGCGCGGGCGCCGCTGGTCCGTCGGGTGCGACGCCGTCGGGCGGATCGGGCGGATCGGGCGGCGTCGGCGGATCGGCTGGACCCGGCGGGTACGCAGGTGACGGCGGGCCCGACTGGGACGACGACACCGAGGACCAGGAGGAGATGACGCGCCTGCGCCGCTCGGTGTGGGTGGAGGTCGTGATCGCCGCGGTCATCCTGGGCATCACTGCGATGCTCGTGAACGCGGCGCCGGCGCGCTCCCAGAGCGTCGAGCCGGTTTCGCTCACGCTGAAGTCGAGCCAGGTGTGGGTGTACGTCGACATCGCGCCGGGCGCGGCCGGCCCCAACGACATGCACTTCACCGCGCTGCCCACGGGGGGCGGACCGGCGACGGTCGCCGACATGACCGTGCAGCTCACCCGGCCCGGTGAGGACCTGCCGCCGTTCACGGTGCCGCTGCAGAAGCTGGGTGCCGGCCACTACTACGCGCCGCTGTACGACATCCCGTACTCCGGGAAGTGGCAGATGACGATACGGGTGCAGCTCGGCGAGACCGACGAGGCCGTGCTCACCAGTCCCTTCACCCTGCGCTGATGCCCGACGTCGACGTCGCGACGAACTTCTTCCTCGTCCTCACCATCGTCGCCGACGTGGTGGTCGTGCTTGCGGTGCTCTGCGCGCTCGCCGCGCTCGTCTCGTCGAGCGCGCGTGCGTCGGTGACGTCGTGGGCGCGCGCCATCGCGCCGCAGTCGGTGGCGTTCGCCTGGGTCGTCGCCACGGTGACGACGCTCGGCAGCCTCTACTACTCGGAGCACGCCGGCTTCGTGCCGTGCGAGCTCTGCTGGTATCAGCGCATCGTCATGTATCCACTGGTGATCGTGCTCGGGGTCGCCGCGTTGCGGCGCGACCGCACGGTGTGGATCACGACGCTGGTGTTCGTGGCGATCGGCGCGCCGCTTTCGCTGTACCACTGGCTGGTCGAGCGGGTGCCGGCGTTCGAGGAGAGCAGCTCGTGTTCGGCGATCACGCCGTGCAGCTCACCGTGGTTCGAGAAGCTCGGTTTCGTCACCTTGGCGTGGATGGCGATGACTGCGTTCCTGTTGATCGGCGTGCTGATGGTGTGCACGTTGCTCGGCGCACGCGACCGGGTCGACGAGACCTCGACCGGTACGGTGACCGCGTGACGAAGAAGCCGACCAAGGCGCAGGTGCGCGCGGAGGCCGTCGCCGAACGTCAGCGCGCGTCCGAAGCGGCGGCGAAGCAGCGTCGCAACCGCGTGGTGTTGTGGGGCGGGCTCGCGGTGGTCGTGGTGATCGCGATCATCGTGGCGGTCGTCGTCAGCGGTGGGAGCGACGACAGCGCGAGCGACGACCAGGTTCGAAACCGCGCCGGTGCAGGTGAAGGGCACGCCGTTGCCCGACTTCGACGCCGAGGTGTCGCCCGACCCCGCGATCGGTGAGACCATCCCGACCCTCGACGGCAAGTCGGTCGACGACGGTGCCGCGGTCACCATCGGTCCCGACGGTGGCGGCGGCGAGCCCCAGATGATCGTGTTCCTCGCGCACTGGTGCCCGCACTGCCGCGCCGAGGTCCCCCGGTTGGTCGAGTTGGCCGACGACGGCGTGTTCGACGGCGTCGAGGTCGAGCGCGGTGGCGACGTCCACCATGGAAGACGCCGCCCAACTACCCGCCGTCGGCGTGGCTGAAGCGCGAGCACTGGCCCTTCCCGGTGCTGGCCGACAGCCCCACCGGCACCGCGGCCGGGGCGTACGGGCTCACCTCGTTCCCCTACTTCGTGCTGGTGAACCCCGATGGCACCGTCGCCGGGCGCGGCAGCGGTGAGCTTCCCGAGGACCAGATCCGGGCCAACGTCGAGGCGCTGAAGGCGGGCGAGGACCTGCCCATCGCCTCCTCCAGCACGAGCTCCTCCGCGAACTAGCTGCAGCTCTCGCAGACGCCGACGAGGTCGAGTCGGTGGTGCTCGGTGCGGAACCCGGTGGTGCGCGTGATCGCGGCTGCGGCCGCCGCCACCGAACGTTCGAGGCCCGCCGACGCGGGGACGTCCTCGACGCGTCCACACGTCGCGCAGATGAGGTGGTGGTGGTGGCCGGCGAGGTCCTCGGTGAGCTCCCAGCGCGCGAACTCGTCGGTCCCGAGCACGCGGTGCACGACCCCGGCTTCCTCGAGCACCACGAGGTTGCGGTACACCGAGCTCTGCGCGAGGTCGGGGCGCCGGTCGAGGATCTCGGGGATCGTGAGCGGACGCGCCGCCGCGGTGAGCGCGTCGAGCAGTGCCTGGCGGTTGCTGGTGAGTCGTTGTCCCACCGAGTGCAAACGAGCTGCGACCGCCTCGTGCACCTGCTGCGACGACGGCGCGGTCGGGCCCGACATGCTCACGACTCTACCGAACGGCGCTAGCGTCGAACCTTGGACGTCACCGAGCGGTTCACCGAGCTCATGGCGCGCCCCGAGTCCGAGATCGCGCTCGACGAGGCCGCGCTGCTCGTCGCCGCGCACGCCCACCCCGGCCTCGACGTCGACGCCCGCCTCGCGCAGCTCGATGCGCTCGCATCACGGGCCGCCGGATTGTCGGCCGGCGAGCTGTCGACGCTGCTGTTCGTGGCCGAGGGCTTCCGCGGCAACGAGTCCGACTACAGCGACCCGCGCAACTCGTTCCTCGACGACGTGCTCGACCGCCATCTCGGTATCCCGATCACCCTCAGCGTCGTCATGCTCGAGGTCGGACGGCGGTGCGGGCTGCAGCTCCACGGCGTCGGCATGCCCGGCCACTTCCTGGTGGGCGGCGGTGCGGGCGAGTGGTTCGACCCCTTCCACGACGGCGCCCGGCTCGACCTCGCCGCGTGCGCCGAGCTGTTCGCGCAGTACCACTCCGGCACCCGCTTCCGACCCCAGTTCCTGATGCCGGTCGGGCCGCGGGCGATCCTGCAGCGTGTGCTGGGCAACCTCCAGCACACCTACATGCAGCGCGAGCCGAAGGCGGTGGTGTGGGTGATCAGGCTGCGGCTGCGCATCCCCGGCATCACCCTGAGCCAGCGCGGCGACCTCGCCGGCCACCTCGGTCGGCTCGGGCAGTTCGCGGAGGCCGCCCGTGAGCTCGACGTGCTCGCGGAGCTCCTGCCCGGCGAGGGCGGGGAGCAGGCCGCGACGGCCGCCGCGAGGCTTCGGGCGCGCGCCAACTGAACCAGCGCCGCCGCGGTTCGTCGTTAGGGTGGACAGATGGCCAAGGCGATGCCGATGTTCCCGCTCGGCACCGTGCTCTTCCCGCACGCCGCGTTGCCGCTCCACCTGTTCGAGGATCGCTACCGCGCGCTCGCCGAGACGTGCCTGCGCGGCGACGGCCGCTTCGGCGTCGTGCTCATCGAGCGCGGCTTCGAGGTGGGCGGTGGTGACCAGCGCTTCGCCGTGGGGACGGTCGCGCACATCGTGGAAGCCGCGCGCACGCCCGACGGGCGCTACCTGCTCGCCACCGTCGGCACCGAACGCTTCCGCGTGAAGAAGTGGCTCGACGACGACCCGTTCCCGCGCGCGGAGATCGACGTGTTGGGTGAACCGAAGCGCGTCGCCAGCGACGCGAGCGCGCGGCGCGTCGACGTGCAGCGCCTGCTCGGGCGCGTGCTGGCGATGAGCGCCGAGCTCGGTGACCGCGCGGCGCCGGTCGGCGCCGCCGCGCTCGACGACGACCCGGTGAAGGCGTCCTACGAGGCCGCGGCCCGGGCGCCCATCGGTCCCCTCGACGCGCAGCGGCTGTTGGAGCTCGACGACCCCGGCGCCCGGTTCGAGCGACTCGAGGCGCTCCTGGTCGACACCGCCGAGGTGCTCGAGCTGCGGCTCGCGGGTGGCTGACCCGGCCACTGACCCAGCCGTTGGCGGAGACGCATGGGTAGCCTGCAGGGCGTGGACACCGACGACGCGCGGGAACGCCTTCACGCCGACCAGGCCCGGGTCGAGGGCCTCGTCGAGGGGCTCAGGGCCGAGCTGGGCACGGCGGAGAACGACGACCTCTCGGAGCTGTCCGACTACGACCAGCACCCGGCCGACACCGCGACCGAGACGTTCGAGCGTGAGAAGGACCTGTCGATCCTCGAACAGCTCGAGAACGAGCTCGCCGAGCTGCAGGCCGCGCTCGAGCGCGTCGACGCGGGGACCTACGGCGTCGACGAGGTGACGGGCGATCCCATCGACCCCGAGCGGCTCGACGCGTTCCCGACCGCCCGCACCAACATCTCGAGATCTGGCATCCCCGACGCGGGAGGCGATCGCTGACCGTCGGCATCCGACTCTTCGCGCAGGCGCGCGAGTCCGCCGGTCGCGGTCACGACGAGCGAGCGCCCACGACCCTCGGCGCGCTCCTCGACGACCTGCGCGCGTCGTACGGTCCCGACTTCGCCGCCGTCCTCGGCACCGCGCGCGTCTGGGTCAACGGCGACGAGCCCCTCGGCGGCGACCTCACCGAGCTGCACGACGGGGACGAGGTCGCCGTCCTCCCACCCGTCAGCGGCGGCTGACCGCGCCCCCCCACTTCGCAACATGCGTCAAGGTTGCTGAACATGTCCGCCACGTTGACGCAGGAACGGTCGTCGGGTCAGCTCGGATCGGGGCCGATGGCGACCATGGCCGCCACCATCTTGTAGGCGGCTTCGGCCGGGCCGAGCTCGTCGGGTCGCAACAGGTTCGCCATGATCCGCAGCACCCACTCCATGAGCGGGCGCGACTGCATGCCGACGCGCGTGAGCTCGCGCATGACCGCGGGGTTGCCAATCGCACGCACGAACGCGCGCGCCACCTTCCAGTAGAGGCCGTACAGCTCCTCGACGTGCTGCGGGTAGCGCGTCGAGCGCGAGGCCGTCGCCGCTGACGAGCGCCATCGACACCGCGTCGGCCGCGAGCCGGCCCGTCTCGTACGCGAGCGAGATGCCCTCGCCGTTGAACGGGTTCACCGAACCGGCGGCATCACCGACCACCAACCAGGTCGGTCCGATGTTCGGCGTGACCGAACCGCCGGTCGGCAGCTTTCCGCCCGTGGGCGGGCCGCACGACGACTCGGGCGAGATGCCCCAGCGCGCCGGCGCGGTCTCCACGAACGCGTCCATCAGCGTGCTGGTGTTGATCGACTTCCAGCCCGTGAACGTCGACAGCAGGCCGACGCCCACGTTCACGGTGCCGTCGCCCACCGGGAAGATCCAGCCGTACCCGGGCAAATGGTTGCCGTCGCGGTCGCGGAGGTCGAGGTGGCTCTCGATCCAGGGCTCGTCGTGGAACGGGCTGGTGAAGTACCCCCGCACCGCCATCCCCAGCGGGTACGAGCGGTCGCGGGCGCAGCCGAGCGCCCGGCCGAACCGGGAGTTGGCGCCGTCGGCCACCACCACGTAGCGGGCCCGCACCGGCTCCTCGACACCGTCTCGCCGTACCACCGCGCCGACGACCAGACCGTCCTCCACCAGCGGGGCGACGGCCTCGGCGCCGGTCCACACCTCGGCGCCCGCGCCCGCGGACGCGTCGGCGACCATGCGGTCGAGGTCACGACGACGCACGACGTAGCCGTAGTCGGGGAAGTCGGGGTGCGACGGCCACTCGAGCTCGAGCGTGACGCCGTGCGCGATCGACCGCAGTCCGTCGTAGCGGAGTGAACCCGACAACTGGGGCCCGAGTCCCATGTCCTCGAGTTGGCGCACCGCCCGCGGTGTGAGCCCGTCGCCGCACGTCTTCTCGCGGGGGAAGCGCTTCTTCTCGACCACGAGCACCCGGTGCCCGGCCCGCGCCAGCCAGTAGCCGGTCGCGGCGCCCGCGGGTCCGCCGCCGACGACCAGCGCGTCCCAGACCTGAGTCACCGGCGCTTCGCTCGTGCTTGTGCGCTTGTGATCCGCGCATCACGGATTGGAGCACGGATTCGGCTGATCCTCACCCGTGCATCGTCGCGCGCCGAACACCTGGTGAACCCACCCGCACGAGCCATCCGCACGACGTCTCGACGACCTGGTCTACGACCCCACGATGGGCACCTCGCTCAGATAGCGTGATAGGAAACCGCCAGACTCCGTTCCCACCCCTGTGCCTCCCGGAGGACAACGGGCCCGATGCCCAACCTGATCCCGGACTGGTTGCCATGGATGCGGCCCGCAGGTCGACTGCTGTGGGCCGTCGGTCTGCTGGTGATCGGTCTGATCATCATCGCAGTGCTCATGCGGCGACCGAAGCCTGACCGTCCCGCGACCTGGGCCGAGTGCATGGCCGGCGCCGTCGCCACGTTCGCGATGTTCGCCCTCGCGTACGCGATCGTCCCGCACGAGTGGATCACCTTCGCCGACAAGTACCTGCAGTGGGGCACCACCAAATTCCTCGTGCGCAGCGGCCAGGAAGTCCTCTTCCTCAAGTTCCCGTTCGACATCAACATGAAGGCGATCAGCGACATCATCGCCACCGGGATCTACGTGGTGATGTTCGGCCTCAACCTCTTCCTCTTCGCCGCCTGGCAGAAGCGCGGCGAGGAGAAGGCGGAGACGCCCGACGCGCCGCCGAAGACCTCTCGTTTCGGTCGACCCCTCCGGCGGCGCGCGCCGGAGCCGGCGACGGTCGGCGCGACCACCAACGGTGGTGACGCCTGATGGCCCGCACCGACGCCAACCCGCCGATGCCCGACTTCGCCACCGACTACGAGCTGCAGGAGGTCGACCCCTCCTACCTCACCGCGTCGGTGAAGCCGAAGCAGTTCCTCCACATCGACCAAGCCGAGTGCATCCTCTGCGAGGGCTGCGTCGACATCTGCCCGTGGAAGTGCATCCACATGGTCTCGGTGAACGCGATCAGCGATGCGCTCAACACCGAGCAGCCCGGCGAGGACCCGCGTGACCACGTGGCGTTCATCGTCGACGAGGACATCTGTACGCGGTGCGCGCTCTGCGTCGACCGCTGCCCCACCGGGGTGATCATCCTCGGCAAGCTCCAGCCCGACATCGCCGAGGGCGACCTCCATGCCCGCACCCCGCGCAACGGCTACGCCTACGGCGTGCGGTTCTGAGTCACAGGTTCTCGAGGAGACAGGTTCGTGGCCAACGGCAACGGCAGCAACGGCAGCAACGGGGACGGCGGCCTCGGGGTGAAGGTCGGCCAAGCGCTGGAGAAGACCGACGAGAAGGTCCGTGGCTCACAGGCCTGGACCGCGATCTTCCGTCCGGGTTCGGTGTTCCGTCGCGGCTACACCGACAGCCCCCGCAACCGCTCCTACGTGATCATGAACAACGTGCTGTACCACCTTCACCCGGTGAAGGTGAAGCGGCACGCGGTGAAGGTGTCGTACACGCTCTGCCTCGGCGGGCTCTCCTTCTTCCTGTTCATCCTGCTCACCGTCACCGGCATCTTCCTGATGTTCTTCTACCGGCCGACGGCGGCCGCCGCGTGGCCGACCGTGCGCACGCTGGAGACGGCCGTCACCTTCGGTTCACTGGTGCGGAACATGCATCGATGGTCGGCGCACCTCATGGTGCTGACCGTGTTCCTGCACATGAGCCGCGTCTTCTACCACGGCGCCTACAAGGCACCGCGTGAGTTCAACTGGGTCATCGGCGTGGTGTTGCTCACGCTCACCCTGCTGCTCTCGTTCACCGGTTACCTGCTGCCCTGGGACCAGCTGGCGCTCTGGGCCGTCACCGTCGGTACGAACATGATGGGGTACACCCCTGTCTTCGGTACGTCGGTGAAGTACGTGCTCCTCGGTTCCAAGGAGATCAGCAACGAGACGTTGTTGAGGTGGTACGTGCTCCACGTGCTGCTGTTGCCATTCGTCATCGTCATCTTCATGGCCGTCCACTTCTGGCGTGTCCGGAAGGACGGCGGCGTCTCCGGGCCGCTGTAGGAGAGGGGAGCTGTAGATGGTCGACATCCCCGAACACCTGCTCCAGCGGAGCAAGGAGCGCCGCAAGGCGCTCGGCCTGCCCGTGCCCGGCGACGAAGGCGGCGAGGCCGAGGCGCCTGCTGCCGAAGCACCCGCGGCTGAAGCTGCGGGCGAGACGGTCGCCGCCGAGGCGCCGGCTGCCGCCGCGTCCGCGGCCGCCGAAGACGTCACCACCGAGAGCGGCACCAAGATCCCCGCGCACCTGCTCGAGCGGGCCAAGCGCCGCAAGGCTGCGGCCGCCGGCGGTGGCGACGTCGCCGCCGCGGGCACTGGCAGCGCGGCCGCGGCGACCGCCACGCTCCCCGCACCCACCACCACCGGCCCCGGCGGTCACACCCAACGGCTGCTCACGGTGGTCAAGTCGGGGTCGATCCAGCAGACCCGCGCCGAGGCGCAGGACAAGGTGCACACCTGGCCGCACCTGCTCGTGATCGAGTTCGCCTCGATCCTGATCGTGTCGGCCGCCGTCACCATCTTCTCGGCGCTGGTGCGCGCGCCACTGCTCGGTCTCGCCGACTTCAACAAGACGCCCAACCCGTCGAAGGCGCCGTGGTACTTCCTCGGGTTGCAGGAGCTGCTCACGATGTTCCACCCGATGGTCGCGGGTGTGACCATCCCGGGCATCGCGCTGTTCCTGCTCATGGTGGCGCCGTTCGTCGACAAGAACCCGTCCAACAAGCCCAAGGACCGGAAGTTCGCCATCTCGATCTTCACGCTGTTCCTGGTCATGTGGGCGGTGCTCGTCATCATCGGTTCGTTCTTCCGGGGTCCGGGGTTCAACTTCGTCTTCCCCTGGAACGACGGCATCTTCTTCGAGTTGTAGGAGCTGGAAGTCGTGGGTATCGCCATCGCCATCGTCGCCGTCGTGGCCCTCGCGGTCATCGGCCTCGTCGTGACGGCCCGCTCGCGCGCCACCACCGGTCGATTGAGCCGGGAGACGCGCAAGCGCGACACCGACGCGGCCGCGTCGACCGTCGCCGAGGCTGCAGCACCGGCCGACGAGACCACCGTGGAGGCGGAGTCGAGCGAGGGACGCGCCCGTGCCGACGAGGCGCGCAAGGCGATCGAGTCGGGCAGCTCCCAGGTGCCCGAGCCGCGTGCCGGCGGCACCGCCGTCGTCTACGAGCCCGTCGACCTCGACGAGCTCGGCGTCACCCGGCGCCAGTTCTTCAACCGCTCGATCCTCGCCGGGTCCGGTCTCGGCCTCGGTGCGTTCGGCATCGCCGCGCTGGCCTTCCTCTGGCCGTCGGCGGGCGGCGGCTTCGGCGGCAAGATCGTGGTGGGGTCGGAGGCGGACGCCAAGGACGCCTTCGACAACAAGATCCCCTTCTACAACGCGGCGGCGAAGACCTACATCGTCGCCTACCCCGCGGACGACCTCGCCAAGGCGAAGAAGATCCCCGCGTACACCGCGCCGATCCTCGCCGGGATGGAGAAGGGCTACGTCGCCCTCTACCAGAAGTGCGTGCACCTGGGCTGCCGGGTGCCCTGGTGCCCCAGCTCGCAGTGGTTCGAGTGCCCCTGCCACGGTTCGAAGTACAACCGGGTGGGCGAGAAGCAGGGTGGCCCGGCGCCGCGCGGTCTCGACCGCTTCGCGCTGGAGGTGACCGGCGGCAACATCGTCGTCGACACCGGCCTCCTCGTCACCGGCCCGCCCATCGGCACGAACACCACCGGACAGAGCCCCGAGGGAGCGCCCTGTGTCTAGGGGCTACGCATGAGTTTCCGCACCATCCTGATCCTGTTCAACCTGGCGCTGATCCTCGGGTTCGCCGGCTTCGTCATCTACCGCGTCGTGAGCGTGCGGCGGAACCCGGAGCCCAAGAACCCCGACAACCTCACGCCGTTCTTCGAAGACGACGTGCTCGAGGGAGCGCACCTCGAGCGCGCCCTCGGTGTCTCGTTGATCGCGCTCGTGGTCGTGGTGCTCGCCCTGCTCGCGTACTTCATCTGGGAGCCCTTCCGCGAGGCCGACGCCAACGCCGGCTTCAAGGACCGTTCCATCGAGCGCGGTGCGGTGCTGTTCGCCGACTCCTCCTCGCCGGAGTACGACAGCACCAAGTCGTTGCTCTGCGCGACCTGCCACGGCAGCGACGGCGGTGGCGGGAGCGCGCCGAACTTCGTCATCAAGAGCGAGGACCCGCTCTGCGACCCCAACCAGAAGGTCGACGCCAAGCTCGCGGAGAACAATCCCGAGTGCCTGCCGCACTCGGTCGCGTGGGCGGCGCCGAACCTGCAGGTCGCGTCGCTGAAGTACGACCGGGCCCAGCTCACGCAGATCATCACCTACGGACGGCCGGGCACGCCGATGCCCGCGTGGGGTGTGCTCAGCGGCAAGGGCGCGTTGCAGGAGCAGAGCATCCAGGACCTCGTGAACTACGTCGAGAGCCTGGCCACCACGCCGGACAAGGCGCAGGCGGCATCGACCAAGGAGCTCGAGACGTGCAACCGGGCCGCGTGCGTCGGCCGCGACACGCTCCAGAAGCCCGCGACCCGCGCCGCCGCGGCCGCGTGGGTCGTCGACGCCCAGGCGCAGCTCGACCAGGCGCAGGCGGACCTGGCCGAGTCGAGCGTCGCCGACGTCGCCAAGTACGCCAAGCTGGTGCAGGAGAAGCAGGAGACGCTCCAGGTCGCCCAGGACTGGCAGGAGACCACGCAGTCGGTGAGCGACGGCCAGCTGCTGTTCATGAACAACTGCGCGCGATGCCACACCCGCGGGTGGTCGTACTTCAACCCCGAAGATCCGAACCCCGAGGACACCTACGGCAACCTGGCGCCGGGGATCATGGGCGGGGGTGCGTACGGTCCCAACCTCACCGGTGGCGACGTGAACAACCAGTTCCCGCCGCCGAGCGGTGAGTCGGAGCTGTTCAGCTGGATCAGCATCGGCGTGCCCGCCAACCAGCAGTACGGCATCCGCGGCATCTCGTCCGGGCGCATGCCCCACTTCGGTGCCACCCTCTCCAAGGACCAGATCGAAGCGATCATGGCCTACGAGCGATCGCTGTAGGAGCAGGAACCCTTGCTGCTGACCCTCGCCACCGAAAGCCTCCACAAGGGCATCTGGTACCCGACGATCCTCGGCGTCCTCGTCGTGGTTGCCGCGGTGGTGCTGTTCCTCGGGTCGATCTACGTCCTGCTGGGCACCAACGTCGGCGCCCGCCAGGGCTTCCTGATCGCGTTCACCGGCCTGGCCGGCTTCATGGTCATCCTGAGCCTGCTGTGGTGCACGACCGCGTCGCCCCTCAACACGTTGAAGGGCCGCATCCCGCAGTGGAAGGTGCAGGAGGTCATCGCGTCACCCGAGAAGTCGAAGACCTCCGACGTCCACGACATCAAGCAGAAGCAGTTCGTCGCCGAGGCCACCGAAGCGGCCAACGTGAAGGCGGCGGTCGACGCCACGCTGGTCACCAAGGTGACGACACCGACGGTCGAGTACACGCCCAACGACAACCGCTTCGCCAAGTTCCAGGACGTCACCAAGTACACGATCCTCCAGACGTGGGAGATCGGCGGCAGCAGCCCGCAGTTCTGGAAGGGCGAGTTCACCCACACGCCCGAGTACGCGGTGGTGCAGTTCTGTCAGGTGCAGGAGGTCGACCAGCCGTTCGGTCTGCCCCCGCTGCCTCCGCAGTGCGACACTTCGGCCGACGCGGTCTCGGGCTACGTGGTCCTCTTCCGCGACCTCGGCTCCCTGCGCGTGCCCACGTTCGTCGCCTTCGGCATGTCGTTGATCCTCTTCATCCTCGGTCTGCTCGGCCTGCACTGGCGTGAGCGCGACCAGCAGAAGCTCGAAGAGGAGGCGAAGGCGGCCGCGGCAGGTCCGGTGGCCGTGCCCGACCCCGACGAGCCCGAACTGACCAAGGTCTGATCGTGGGAGCACCTGTGATGCGACGTTTCCGTTCGATCCTCGGTCTCGCGCTCTGCACGATCGGTGCGCTGGTCGCGCTGGCGGTGCCCGCGGGAGCGCAGCAGCTGGTCGATGCCGGCCAAGAGGGGGATGGGTCGGGCGGCCTCGCCTTCGTGCTCATGGTGGTGATGGTGGTCGCCATCGGCGGCGCGTTGTTCTTCATGGACCACGTGCGCCGCAATCGTCTGCCCCAGGACGACGACTCGCAGTAGCTCACTCCGGCTCGGGCGCCGGCCACCGGGGCCCCGCCCCGGCGTTCGAACAATGCTTCGAAACTCCGGCGGGCCGGGCCCCGGCGTCCGGCGTGTTACGTCTGCGCGGTGAACTCGGCTGCCGCGGCGAGGGTTTCGTCGAGGTGTTCGTCTTCGTGCGCGAGGGAGACGAAGAGGGTTTCGTAGCCGCTGGGGGCGAGGAAGTGGCCGGCGCGCAGGAGGTGGTGGAAGAGCTGCGCGTAGCGGGCGTGGTCGGCCTTCTGGGCGTCTTCGTAGTTCGTGACCGGGGCGGGTGCGAAGAAGAGGCCGGTGAGGGTGCCGACGCGGGTGACGGTCGCGTCGGGGAGTGCTTTCGTCAGGCCGTCGGCGAACCTCGTGGCTTTGGTCTCGAGGGTCGCGTACGCGTCGTCGTCGAGTAGGTCGAGGACGGCGAGGCCGGCGGCGGTGGCGAGGGGGTTGCCGCTGAGGGTGCCGGCTTGGTACACGGGGCCGAGGGGGGCGAGGTGGTCCATGACCGCGGCGCGGCCGCCCACTGCGGCGAGGGGGAGGCCGCCGCCGGCGACCTTGCCGAACATGGAGAGGTCGGGGGTGATGCCATAGCGGCCCTGCGCGCCGGCGGGGCCGAGGCGGAAACCGGTGATCACCTCGTCGCAGACGAGGAGCGCGCCCGCGTCGGTGCAGCGGGTCTGCAGGCGGGTGAGGAAGCCCTCGGCCGGGGGGACGAGGCCCATGTTGGCGGCTACCGGTTCCACGATGACGGCCGCGAGGTCGGCGCCGTGGCGGTCGAAGGCGGCGTCGAGGGCGTCGTCGTCGTTGTAGGGCACGACGACGGTGTCGGCCACGGTGCCCTCGGTGACGCCCGCCGAGCCGGGGAGCCCGAGGGTGGCGACCCCGCTGCCGGCGGCGACGAGCAGCGCGTCGACGTGCCCGTGGTAGCAGCCGGCGAACTTCAGGATCTTGGCCCGGCCGGTCGCGCCGCGGGCGAGGCGCACCGCGGTCATGCCCGCTTCGGTACCCGACGAGACCAGGCGCACCTTGTCGACCGACGGGACGCGCGCTGCGATGGCCTCGGCCAGCTCGACCTCGCGCTCGGTGGGCGCGCCGTACGACGTGCCCGCGGCCGCGGCCCGCTGCACCGCGTCGACCACCGCGGGGTGTGCGTGGCCCAGGATCGACGCGCCCCACGACTGCACGTAGTCGACGTAGCGACGACCGTCGGTGTCGTAGAGGTACGGCCCCTGCGCGCGGTCGACGAAGAAGGGATCCCCGCCGACCGACGCGAACGAACGTACCGGGGAGTCGACCCCACCGGGAATGACGGCGAGCGCGCGCTCGAACCTCGAGCTCCTGGAAGGGGAGCTCACGAGAGACGTTCGGCGAGCTCGCCGGCGAAGTAGGTGAGCACGAAGTCGGCGCCCGCGCGCTTGATCGACGTGAGCGTCTCGAGCGCGGCGGCGTCGCCGTCGAGCCAGCCGTTGGCGGCCGCGGCCTTGAGCATCGCGTACTCGCCGCTCACGTGGTACGCCGCCACCGGCACGTCGAACGAGTCGCGCAGCGCGCGCACGATGTCGAGGTAGGGCAGCGCCGGCTTCACCATGACCATGTCGGCGCCCTCGGCGACGTCGAGGGCGGTCTCGTCGAGCGCTTCGCGGGCGTTGGGCGGGTCCATCTGGTACCCACGCCGGTCGCCGAACTGCGGCGCGCACTCGGCGGCGTCGCGGAAGGGTCCGTACAGCGCCGACGCGTACTTCGCCGCGTAGGCGAGGATCGCGGCCTCGGCGTTGCCCGTCTCGTCGAGCGCGTCGCGGATGGCCGCGACCTGGCCGTCCATCATCCCCGAGGGGGCGATGACGTCGGCGCCGGCGCCGGCCTGCGCGATCGCGATCGACGCGTACCGCTCCAGGGTCGAGTCGTTGTCGACCTCTCCCGCATCGGTGAGCAGGCCGCAGTGGCCGTGGTCGGTGTACTCGTCGAGGCAGTCGTCGGCCATGAGGACGAGCGAGTCGCCCACCTCGTCGCGGAGGTTGCGCAGCGCGACCTGGACGACTCCGTCGGGATCGTCGGCGGACGAACCGCGGGCGTCCTTCGTCGTCGGGACGCCGAACAGGATCACCGCGGGGACGCCGAGGTCGGCGAGCACCCGCACCTCCTTGCGGAGGCTCTCCTGGGTGTGCTGCACCACGCCCGGCATCGACGAGATCGGCTCGGGCACGTCGAGCCCTTCCTTCACGAACAGCGGCGCGACCAGGTCGTCGACCGAGAGCCGCGCTTCCGCCACCAGCCGCCGCATCGCGGGGGTGCGGCGGAGCCGGCGCATGCGTCGCGTCGGGAACGTCACGCTCCCCAGGCTACCTGTCTCGGTTTGGCGTGGTTCGTGCGTGGCTATCCCGCGCCGGCCACGCCGAAACGGGAGAGGAGGGTGGTGACGAGGCCGTCGATGGTGTGCACCTCGGCTTCGGCGTCGACGCGCAGGCCGCGTTCGACCGCGGTGGCCGACGTGACCGGCCCGATGGACACGACGAGCGGGAAGGGGTCGGGGCGAGGGTCGACCTGCGAGCAGAAGTTGTCGACCGTCGACGACGACGTGAACGTCACCGCGTCGAACCGGCCCTCGACGACCCGCGCGACGAGCGCGGGGTCGGGGGTCGCCGGACGCGTGCGGTACACCGGCAGCACGTCGACCGCGTAGCCGCGCTCGGTGAGCCCGTCGGGGAGGATGTCGCGCGCGACCTCGGCCCGCGCCACCAGGACGCGCGCGCCCGGTGTCGACGGGGGCGGGAACGCCTCCAGGAGCGACTCGGCGACGAACCGCTCGGGAATCAGGTCGGCTCGCAGGCCGCGCGTGCCGAGTGCGTGCGCGGTACCGGGACCGATGGCGGCGAGGCGCACCCCGGCGAGGGCGCGGGCGTCGAGCCCGGCCGGCGCGAGGCCGTCGTGGAAGAAGGCGCGCACACCGTTGGCCGATGTGAACACCAGCCACTCGTACCGGCCGAGTTCGGGGACGGTGACGTCGATCGGCGTGATCTCGATGGCCGGGAGCTCGAGCACCTCGGCGCCGAGCTCCTCGAGTCGCAGCCGGAGCCCGCTGGCCTGCTCGCGTGCGCGGGTCACCACGATGGTGCGGCCGAACAGGGGCCGGGTCTCGAACCACGAGAGGTCGAGCGCGGCGACGTCGCCCACGACGATCGCGCTCGGTGCCTTCACGCCCGCGCCGGCGACGGTCGCGAGGGTGGCCCGGACCGTGACCTGGTCGGGCCGGGTGCCGTTGCGGACCGCAGCCACGGGGGTGTCGGGGGCGCGGCCGCCTTCGATCAGGCGGCGGGCGATCTCGCCGATGCGTCCCGCGCCCATGAGGATCACGAGCGTGCCCCCGGCACGGGCCAGCGCGGCCCAGTCGACGTCGGTTCGGTCCTTGGCCGGGTCCTCGTGTCCGGTGACCACGGTGAAGTGCGTCGACACGCCCCGGTGCGTGACCGGGATCCCCGCGTAGGCGGCCGCGCCGATCGCACTGGTGATGCCCGGCACGACCTCGAACGGGATGCCGGCGGCGGCCAGCGCCTCGGCCTCCTCGCCGCCGCGCCCGAAGACGAAGGGGTCGCCACCCTTGAGCCGCACCACGCACTCGGCCGTGCGGCCCTTGTCGACCAGCACCTGGTTGGTCTGGTCCTGGGTCAGGTCGACGTCGCCGGGTGACTTGCCCGCCGCGATCAGCTCTGCGCCCGGCGGCGCCAGCTCGAGCAGCGCCGATGACGCGAGGCGGTCGTACACGACGACATCGGCGCGCCGGAGCAGTTCCGCGCCGCGCACGGTGAGGAGGCCGGGGTCACCGGGGCCCGCGCCCACGAGGTACACGGTCACGCCGCGCCGTCCTGTCGCAGCGAGCTGTCCTGTCGCAGCGAGCTGTCGTCCAACAGCGAGCGGCCGCCGTGCTCCATCAGGTCGGCGGCGGCCGCGCGCGGCCGGCGGCGACGGGATCGGTGTCGCGCGCGCTCACCCGGAGCACCACGTGGCCGTCGACCGCCGCGAGGAGTGCCTCCACCGTGATCACGTCGCCGTCGAGCGACGCCAGCGCGCCGCACGGCAGGTCGCACCCACCGCCGAGCTCGGCGAGGTAGGCACGCTCGGCGCTGACCGCGGTGTGGATGCGCGCTCGTCGTCGATCGCGGCCACGCGCGCCAGCGTGTCGTCGTCGTCGATCCGGCACTCGACCGCGAGGGCGCCCTGTCCCACTTGCGGGAGCACGACCGACGGCTCGAGGTACTCGTCGATCCGGTCGTCGAGCCCGAGGCGTTCGAGCGCGGCCGCCGCCATCACGATGGCGTCGAAGTCGGTGGCCCGATCGAGCCGGGTCGCGATGTTGCCGCGCAGCTCTGCGAACGTGAGGTCGGGGCGCAGCGCCGCCAGCTGCGCACGCCGGCGCACCGAGCCGGTGGCCACGCGCGCGCCGGCGGGGAGCGCCTCGAGCGTCGAGCCGACGAGGACGTCGCGCGGATCGGCGCGCTCGGGGACGGCCGCGAGCACGAGACCGTCGGGGTTGTCGGAGGCGGGCAGGTCCTTGGCCGAGTGCACCGCGACGTCGGCGCGGCCGTCGAGCACCGCCTGCTGCACCTCCTTCACGAAGATGCCGGTGCCACCGACCGCGTGGATCGGGACGTCGACCCGCTGGTCACCCGCGGTCGACACCACGACGAGCTCGGTCTCGGGGCCGAGCAGCGCGGCCACGCGGCGCGCCTGCCACCGCGCCAGCTCGCTGCCGCGTGTCGCCACGCGGAGCGGGCGCGGCATCAGTGGTCGGGATCGGCGACGTCGAGCCCGAACAGCTCGACGAGTGCGTCGGCCAGGGGCTCACCGCGAGCCGTGCCCGCGGCGTCCTTCACGCGAACGGTCGGCTCGTGCAGCACCTTGTTGACGATGCTGCGGGTGAGCTGCTCGACGGCTTCGCGCGCGGCGGGGTCGAGCGCGTCGAGCTTCGCGCGCTGGCGCTCGAGCTCGAGCGCGCGCACGTCGTCGACGTGGGCACGCAGCGCGATGATGATCGGTGCGACCTCGCGTGCGGTGTTCTCGAGGCGGTGGCGGTCGAGCTCCTCGGCGATGATCTCGCGCACGTGGCCGATCTCCTGGCGCCGCTGCGCGAGCGACTGCTCGCCGAAGGCGCGGAGGTCGTCGATGTCGAGGAGGGTCACGCCGAACACCTCACCCGCACCGGGATCGATGTTGCGGGGCACACCGATGTCGACGACCAGGAGCGCCCGTCCGGTGCGCGCCTGCATCACGGCCTCGATCGCGCTGCGCTCGACGAGGAGGTCTTGTGCGCCGGTGGACGCGAGGAGCACGTCGCACGCGAGCAGCGAGTCGGGGATCTCGTCGAGGGTGATGGCGCGCCCGCCCACCCGGGCGGCGAGGTCACGCGCCTTCTCGTTGGTGCGGTTGGCGACGACGATCTCCTCGACCCCGGCGCCGGCCAGCGCGAGGGCCATCCCCTCACCCATGCTCCCGGCCCCGAGCACGAGCACCCGACGGTCGTGGAGGGAACCCAGCCGGCTGGTGGCCAGGGCCACCGCCGCCGACGACACCGACACCGCGTGGCGGCCGATGGCGGTCTCGGTGCGGGCCCGCTTGCCCACCTCCACCGCGTGGCGGAAGGTGCGCGAGAGCGACGGGCCGCTGGCGGCTTCCTGCTCGGACGCGTTCCAGGCCTCGCGCACCTGACCGAGGATCTCGCCCTCGCCGATGATCATGGAGTCGAGACCCGCGGCCACGCCGAAGAGGTGCGCCACCGCGGCGTCGTCGTGGTACGTGTACAGCAGGTCGGAGAACTCGTCGGGGTCGACGCCGGAGGAGTCGGCGAGGAAGTCGCGCACCTCCTGCATCGCCGGGTGGAACAGCGTGGCCTTGGCGTAGACCTCGGTGCGATTGCACGTGGAGAGCAGCACGACCTCGGCGAGGTGCTCGGCGCCACCGAGCGCCTGCAGCGCCTTCGGCAGCGCTTCGGGCGCCACGGCGATGCGTTCGAGGAGGCCGACCGGCACCGTGCGGTGATTGAGGCCGACTACGACGAGAGACATGCCCGGAGGATCTCCTTGGCTTCTTCCACGTTCCCGGCGCGGATCAGATCGAGCATGCCGGAATCGAGGGCCGACTGCCAATCGGGTTCTTCGCTGGAACGTCCTGCGGCCCTGAGCTCTTCCCGGGCTTCCGACAACACGTCCAACAGTGTCGCGTACTCGGGGCCCAGCTCTTCACCCAGGCGCCGCCGCAGCCAGGTGGCGAGCGCGGGGCTCCGGCCGCCGGTGCCGATGGTGACCACCAGGTCGCCCTGGCGCACGACCGACGTGAGGGTGAAGGAGCAGTTCGCCGGGTCGTCGGCCGAGTTCACCCACACCCGGCGAGCTTCCCCGGCCTCGAACACCGCGCGGTCGACGGCGGGGTCGCCGGTGGCCGTGGTGGCGAGCCAGGCGTCGTCGAGGTCGGCCGGCGAGAACGGGCGCTCGTGGAGGCTCAGACGGCGCTCGTCGGCCCAGGCGCGCACCTCGGGCCCGACCGCGGGGGCGACCACGTGGACGTCGGCGCCCGCCGCGAGCAGCGCGTCGATCTTGCGGGCGGCGATGCGTCCCGCGCCGACCACAACGCAGCGGCGTCCGGCCACGACGAGGTTGACCGGGTAGCCGGAGATGGCGGGCCGGCTCACGTCGTCGTCAACGCTGCGCCGCGGTCTCGCCGTTGCGTCGCTCGTCGGTGAGCACGGGGGCGTCGTCGCGTCGCTGTTGGTAGAAGGACAGGATCTGCAGCTCGATCGCGAGGTCGACCTTGCGCAGCGAGACGCCGGGAGGCGCGCTCACGACCGTCGGGGCGAAGTTGAGGATCGACGTGACGCCGGCGTCGACGAGGCGGTCGGCGACCTCCTGCGCCGCGTGCGCGGGCGTGGCGATGATGCCGATGGCGACCCCGCGCGTCCGCGCGATCTTCGGCAGATCGTCGAGCGACTCGATGGTGAGCTCGCCGACGCTCTGGCCCACCTTGTCGGGATCGGCGTCGACCGCGGCCACGACGCGGTAGCCGCGCGCGCCGAAGCCGCGGTAGTTGGCGAGCGCGTGGCCGAGGTTGCCGACGCCGACGATCGCGACCGGCCAGTCGTGGGTGAGGCCGAGCTCGCGCGAGATCTCGTGCAGCAGGTGCTCGACGTCGTACCCGACGCCGCGGGTCCCGTAGGAACCCAGATACGACAGGTCCTTGCGCACCTTGGCCGCGTTGACACCCGCCAGCTCGGCGAGGCGTTCCGAGGAGATCGTCCCGATCTCCTGGTCGGCCGTCTCGAGCAGGGCCCGGTAGTAGAGGGGAAGGCGCAGCACCGTCGCCTCCGGGATGCGCCGAGCATCGGACACGGCACAAGCGTAACGCTGGCTTGTGCACGATTTCTCAAAGTGAGCTTGCCCTACTCTCGATCCGTGGTCGTGGGCCTGGCGTTCGTGGCGGTGGTCGTCTCGTCCCTCTTCGCCCAATCGATGCTCGTCCGCTACACCGCCAACCACCAGCCCCAGCACCGGGCGTGGGCCATCGCCCTGGCCATGTTCGCCCTGGCCTCGGTGGCGCTGGCGTCGGGGAGCGCCACCGGGTGGGACAACGGCACCTTCCGGGCCTTCTACCTGCTGGGCGCGGTGGTCAACGTCCCCTGGCTGGCCATGGGCACCGTGTACCTCCTGGTCCGGGCGGAGGTGGCCCGGCGGGTGCTCTGGGCCCTGGTGCTGTTCAGCGGGTTCGCGGCCGGGGTGCTGCTGAGCTGCCCCATGGAGACCGTCCACGGCACCGCGATCCCGGTGGGGAAGGACGTGTTCGGCGCCCTCCCCCGCGTCCTGGCCGCGGCGGGCAGCGGGATCGCCGCGGTGGTGATCATCGCCGGGGCGCTGGTGTCGGCGTGGCGCTTCCTGCGCAACCCGGGGATCACCGATCACGGGCGGCTCGCGGGCGCGAATGCCCTGATCGCGCTGGGTGTGCTGGTGCTGTCGAGCGGCGGCCTGATCCAGGGCGCCGTCGGCCACGACGAGGCGTTCGCCATCAGCCTCGCCGTCGGCATCTCGATCGTCTACTCCGGGTTCGTGCTGGCGAGCGGGCGCCAGAAGACGCTCATTGTGGCAAAATCTCACGCAGAGTGATCTTTAACTCAAGACATTCCGGAGCCCCGTCGATCCTGGGTGCACGAGCGTCCCCCGGGGGGAAGCTCGACGGTTCCCGGTACGCGAGTGCGGGTGGCGTGGAGATCGGTTCGCCGAGATCCACGAAGCCTCCCAGCCCGCCCCAAGCCCACCTGCACTCGCCGCCGGGAGCCAACTTCTCCGGTTGTCAGCACTCCCCTCCTGGGTAGGAACATGCGCGCGTTCTGCCCCCCGGAACGCCGCCCCGCTACGGAGGTCTGCGATGACCACCTCTTCCGTCATGTCCGTGCGCGACCGAGCCGACCGCTTCCGGTCGCTCCACGAGGGCGACGAGCCGCTTCGGCTCGTCAACGTGTGGGACCTCGTGTCGGCCCGGGTCGCAGAGCTCGCCGGCGCACCCGCGCTCGCCACCAGCAGCTTCGCGATCGCGGTGGCGCAGGGCTACCCGGACGGCGAGCACGTCCCCTGGCCGGTCGTGCGCGAGCTCGTGGCGCGCATCGTCGACGCCGTCGACGTGCCGGTGAGCGTCGACATCGAAGCCGGCCGCGGCGCGGCGCCCGACGCGGTCGCGGCCACGGTGACCGACGTCGTCGAGGCCGGCGGAGTGGGGGTCAACCTGGAGGACTCACACCCCGACCAGCCGGGCGCGCTGTTCACCGTCGACGAGCAGTGCGAGCGCCTCGCGGCCACGCGCCGCGTCGCGGATGCCGACGGCGTCCATCGGTACGTGAACGCGCGGTGCGACGTGTGGTTCGGCGCCGCAGTCGCTCCCGAGGAGCAGCTGGCCGAAGGTCGACGTCGCGTGCGTCGCTACGTCGACGCGGGAGCCGACGGCATCTTCCTCCCCGGACTCGTCGACGTCGACGACCTCCGCGTCATGGCCGACGAGGCCGGCGTGCCGGTCAACGTGATGCTCTGGCCGGGGGTGCCGCCGGTTGCGGCGCTCCGCGCCGCCGGCGTGCGACGCATCAGCCAGGGTGCGGCGTCGTTCCTCGTGGCGCTCGGAGGCCTCGAGCAGACGACCCGCAGCTACCTCGCGGCCGCGGCGCCGGCCGAACCGGAACCGGGCGCACCGATGCCGGCGATGCACCTCGTGGAGCCGTTGACGGCGTCTCGTCGATGACGTCTCGTCGATGACGTCTCGTCGATGACCCCTCGTCGATGACGGCCGCGTCCCGCCGACCGTGGCTGACTGCAAGCGTGCTCGCGGTCACGGCCGCGGCGTCCGTGGTCGGCCTCCTCGACCACGCGGTGCTGCACGACCTCGAGCGGCGCGGCGGCGAACTGGCCGACGGCGAGCCGTGGCGACTGGCCACGTCGCTCCTGGTGCACGACAGCTGGCTCGCGCTGCTCGCCAACCTGGTGCTCCTCGGACTCGTCGGCGTGGCCGTCGAGCGCCGCCACTCGCCGCGTCGAGTGGGTCGTGCTCTACCTCGCCGCGGGGATCGTCGGCGAGCTGGTCGGCCTCGAGTGGCAGCCGCACGGCGCGGGGAACTCGGTCGCCGCGCTCGGCCTCGTCGGCGCGCTCGTCGTCGACGCGCTCCGCGGCCGTGACCCCGCGCTGCTGCCCCTCGGCTACGCGACGGTCGTCCTCGTGATCCTGGGCGCGGGGGACATCGGCGGTGTGGGCGGGGCGGTCGTGGTCGTGGCCGCGTACGTCGCGGCAGGAGCGGCGTTCGCCGCCACGCGACGAGCAACGCGCGTCCCTGCATCCGCCGCGCCGACCCTCGGCGTGATCACGCTCGTCGTGGCCGCCGCGCTCGTCGCGCTCGGCAACATCCACGGTCCTGCGCTCTTCACCGGCGTCGCGGTCGCAGCGGTGTACGACGGCGTGCGGGTCAGGGCCCGAGTCTGAGGACGAACTGCGCCATGGCCGCGCCGAGGATGAGCACGAGCAGGATGACGATCATGATCGTCGTGCCCCTCCTCATGCCGGAGACCTCATGCTGGAGCCTCCGGTCTCACGCTCGGCCCTCGGGCACGAGGGTGACGCCGCTGCCGGCCTTCAGGCGCAACGTCGCGGCCGCGGACTCGCGGTCGAAGGCCAGGGAGAGCAGGCCGTACGAGTCGACCACCAGCACGAGCTCGGACGGCTTGGCGTCGGCGTAGGTGTGCACCCACCGGGCTGCCCGGATCTCGCCGCCCGCGTGGACCTCCACGCGCGCGCCCTCACCGGTGCCCTGCACGCCGAGCTCGTCGGGATCGATGTTGAGCTGGCAGTTGCCGAAGTGGTCGACCCACCAGACCTCGCCGACGATCGAGCCGTCGTCGCGCACTTCGGGCAGCGCCACGAGGCCCGGCACCAGCGTGGCCGGGTCGACGGAGCTGCCGAGGTCGGTGAAGGGGACGCCGGCGGCAAGGTGGCCGGCGGCGGGTGCGAGCACGTCGCGTCCGGCGAAGGTGGGGCCGGGCGCGGGGAGGTGGTAGTCGGGGTTGTCGAGCGAGATCACCGCCCGGGCCCCACCGGCCATGGCCACCGCCGGGGCGAGCAGACCGTTGTCGGGACCGAGGAGGACGCCCCCGGCCACCTCCACGCCCACCAGGCGGCGGCTGGTGCCGACGCCCGGGTCGACGACGGCGACGACCACGCACTCGTCGGGCAGGTACTGCACCGCGCGCACGAGGAGGAGCGCGCCCGCCCGGACGTCGTGGGCCGGGATCTCGTGGCCGACGTCGAGGATGCGCACGTCGGGCGCGAGGCCGAGCATGACCGCCTTGCACACCCCGACGAACTCGTCGGTGAGCCCGTAGTCGGACGCGAATGCGATCAGCACGGCGCGACACTAAGCGCCCGGAGGCGCTGTCCTTCGATCCCCGCCCGTCCCTCGCCGCCGCACGCGCAGCACACGCGCAGCACACGCGCAGCACACGCGCGCCGCGCGTCAGCCGGCTTGCGTGTAGCGGTTCCCGAGATACGTGTCGACGTCGACGTCGCGCACCCTGAACGAGCGTCCGACGCGCACTGCGGGCAGTTCGCCCGATTTGATGATGCGATAGACCGTCATGGTCGAGACTCGCATGAGATCCGCGACTTCCTGAACTGTCAGGAACCGCGCCGTGGCGAATGATTGCGCCACTGGCTCACCCCTTCCGTTTCCCCCGCTTCTCCGCGGGGTGAGCGTAGGCCCCTGCGGCTCCTGTTGCAAAAGAGCAGCTACGAGCCGGTTTCTGCGGGCATCGGGAGCGCAGCGAAGGGGTCCTGCGAGGCGGCGGTCAGCGTCTCGAGGAGATCGAGCAAACCGGCGTAGGCGACGGGCGGGCGGCGGTCGTCGAGCGGCACGATCCGGAGGGCCCGCCCCTGCCACGCGGCCACCGCGAGCGCCACCGCGTCCAGGTCGGCGAACGCCACCACCTCGAGTCCCGACGACGACGCCACGCCTGCGTACGAGTGGTCGGCGACGACGAGGTCGGGGCGGGCGAGCGTGAAGAGCCACTCCTCGGCGGCTTCGACGGCGTCGTCGGCCAGCAGCGCGGCGCCGTCGGTGAGCACGGCCACGTGGTCGATCCACCGCACGCGCCGGCCCGCGGGTCCGATGCCGGAGCTCTCGACGCCCGCGAGCACCTCGGCGCCTTCGGCCGCGGCGCGCGCGGCGAGCCGGCGGTAGAGCTGCAGGAGCGCGGCAGGCCGCGCGGTCGCGAACGCGAGCCGGCCACCGCCTCGCGCGACCTCGAGCACGCGCGTCGCCGCGGCGGTGAAGCCGTCGACGGTGTGGCTCGGCGCGATGCGCGCGCGTGGGCCGTCACCCTCCCAGCCGTAGACCAGCTCGACCGCGGCTGCGATCTGGGCGCGGGTGAGGCCCGGGAACGGGGGCAGCCCGCAGAGCGCGGCCGGTGCGCCGTGCTCGACCCTCCGCATGGTGCCGACGACCTCGTCGCGTCCGTACCGGTTGCTGCGCCCGGCCACGTGCTGTTGCTTGAGCTGCTCGCGCAGGGTGGGCTCGTGCTCGGCGCGAGGCGACCGCTCGCGCGGCGCGTCGGGCAGCTTGGGCGGGAGGCGCGACGCGCGCGGCTTGCGGCTCACCCCTGCCCCAGCTCCTCGGAACGGCGCGTCGCCGCGGTGATCGCCTCGAGGAACGCGCCGCGCACACCGTGTGCCTCGAGCACCGCGAGCCCGGCCGCGGTCGTCCCGCCCGGTGACGTGACCGCGGCGCGCAGCGACTCGGGCGTCGCGTCGCCGTCGCCGAGCAGCGTTGCCGCACCCAGGAGGGTCTGACGCACGAGCTGCTCGCTGGTGTCGCGGGGGAGACCGACGAGCACGCCCGCCTCGATCATCGCCTCGGCGACGAGGAACACGTAGGCCGGGCCCGATCCCGAGAGACCGGTCACCGCGTCGAGCTGGGTCTCCGGCACGCGCACGACGACACCGACGCTCCCGAGCACCCGCTCGCAGACCTCGAGGTCGAGCTCGGTGACGAGTTGCCCGGGCGCGATCGCGGCCGCGCCGCGTCCGACGAGCGCACCGGTGTTGGGCATCGCGGCGCACGACGGGACGCCCGGGTGCGACGGCTTCGAGCGCGGCGATCGTCACGCCCGCCGCGATCGACAGCACGAGGGCACCGTCGGGGAGGACCTCGGCACAGCTCGTGAGGGCGGTGACGGCGTCGGCGGGCTTGACCGCGAGCACCAGGACTTCGGCGTCGCCCGCGGCCCACGCCGGGTTGCGCACGACGCGCACCCCCGGCAGGCGCGCCTCCAGCAGGTGGTGGCGGTCGGCGTCGACCTCGGCGACCGCGAGGTCCTCGGCTTCCCAGCCGCCGTCGAGGAGGCCGACCGCGAGGGCTTCGCCCATGCGACCGCCGCCTACGAGTGCCAACCGCATCCGCAGCAGGCTAACCGTGGCCGTGAGCGTCGGATGCCAACCTCCCGGGATCACGAGCCTCCCGGGATCACGACTCCCAGGGTCACGAGCGCCGACCAGGATCACGAGCGCGACCGAGAGGGCCGAGCCCGAGGAACGTTCGGTCCACCCCGCACTTCCCCGAACGGAGCGGTCGTCCTGCACCTCGGGCCCGGACCCGAACCGGCCCCGTCGGGTCCGGCGCTCGGAGAGACGTTCGCGACGTGTGCGCGTCACGCAGACGTCACGTCTGGGCTGTGCGCCGACCGTACGCGAGTTGCACGACGGGCTGGAACCAGCGTTCGGTGAGCTCGTAGAGCACCCCGATGATGCGGTCGAGCTCCTCGACGGTGAGGTGCTCGAGCGCGACCCGACCGACGAGGTACACGTCGCCGTCGGGACCGAGGGAGAAGCGGGCGCCGTACATCGTGTGGTTGCGCTTGAGCAGGAACTCGTAGAGCTCGAGGTGGTGCTCGGGCGGTATCGGCAGGAAGTAGACCTCGTACCGCAGCGTGCGCTCGTGCAGGTCGAAGTAGATCGTGGTCGCGTCGCGCCCGTCGCACGTGAAGCGGACGTACCAGCGGCGGAGCTCCGGGTCGTACTCCACCGTCTGGATGTACGACTCCGCCGCGACGGGGCCTTCGAGATGCGCGGCGACGATCTCGTGGGCCTGCGCGAGCGAGTTGGGATCTAGTTGCACTTGACCGTGGCGCGCGCGGTGAGGTCGTCGTAGTGACGGCGGAGCCGCGCCGCGGCGATGCCCCAGCGGTAGCGCATCGATCGTGCGTACGCCTGCGCGCCGAGCTCGCGACAGTCGTCCTGCAGCACGCGGTCGATGCGTGCCGCGTAGGCGCCCGGGTCGCGCTCGTCGACGAGGAAGCCGGTCGCGCCGTCGTCGACCAGAAGCCTGAGCCCACCGACGTTCGCGGCGACCACGGGTGTGCCGCACGCGGCCGCCTCGAGCGCGACGAGGCCGAACGACTCGGTGCGCGACGGCACCACGCACACGTCGGCGGCGCGGTAGTAGTCGACGAGCTGTTCGTGGGGTTGGGGCGCGACGAAGTGCACGCGACGCTCGAGACCGAGCTCGGCCACGAGGGCATGGAGCATCTGTACCTCGTCCTCACCGTCGGGACCGCTGGGGCCGCCGACGACGACGAGCTGCGCGCTCCGGTCGTGCACGTTTGCCAGCGAGCGCACCGCGAGGTCGGCGCCCTTCAACGGTTGGATGCGCCCGACGAAGAGGAGCACCGGGCCGCCGGTGAGCCCGACGCGCCGGCGTGCGGGCGGCGCGGTCGCCGGGTGCGAACACGGTGTGGTCGACCCCGGGCGTGATGATCTCGATGCGCGCCGGGTCGGCGCCGTAGTGGCGCACGAGCTGGTCGTGCTCCTCGCTCGTCGACGCGACGACGAGATCGGCGCAGCGCACGACTTCGGCTTCCACGCGTGGCCGGAGCGGGATCGCGTCACCCAGTCCGACTTCGGCCTTCACCCGCTCGAGCGTGTGGAAGGTGGTCACCAGCGGGAGGTCGAGCTCGTGCTTCAACCGGTGGCCGACCGCGCCCGACACCCAGTAGTTGGCGTGCAGCACGTCGTGCTCACCGGTGTGGGCGAGCACCTCGCGCGCGGAGTCGGTGAACTCGCCGACGAGATCGGGAAGGTCGCGCAGCGGTACCGGCGCGAGGGGCCCGGCGGGGACGTGCAGCACGCGGAAGCCGGGTTCGACCTCGACGCACTGGGGTTGGTCGGGGTCCTCGGCGCGCGTGAGGACGTCGACCGGGACGCCGGCGCGAGCCAACGCGGCCGCGAGGGCGCGGACGTAGACGTTCATGCCGCCACCGTCGCCCGCCCCAGGTTGCGCGAGCGGCGAGGTGTGCACGCTCAGCATGGCCACCCGTTGCATAGCGGCGACGATCCTACCGGCGCCGCTGACCCGCGGGATTCAGAACGGATTCAGCGGAGTTGTGCGGCCAGCGAGAGGTCGATGCGGTCGATGACCGCGAACAGCTCGCGCCGTTGGTCGGAGACCTCGCGCTCGAGCGAACGCAGACCGGCGATCGCCTCCTGCAGCTCGTCGGCCGAGAGCGTGGGCAGGTTGGCGAGCACGCCGTCGAAGCGCTCGAACGCGGGCGCCCACTCGGAGTCCTGCTCGGGGGCCATCTGGAGCGGGAGCCGGCTCGACGCCGGGTTCCCACGCGGTCCCTGGTCGGCGAGGATCTGGGGCAGGCGGCTGATGAGGTCCTCCAGCGAGCCCCCGCTGGCGCGGCGCTCGACCTCGGCCTCGAGGATGTCGATGCGGGCCTGGGTGAGGCGGCGCACGTAGGAGACCTCGGTCTCCAGCTCCACGCACTCGGCGTGCTTGGCGCGCAGGTCTTCGATGCTGATCCCGTCGAGGTCGACGAGGTACTCGGGGTCGAGCACGTGTGCGCTGCGGTCGTGTGCGTCGGCCATGCCTACCGTGGTCCCCTCGCTCACCGTGTTCCCCTGGTCACGCCACGCTACCAAGCAACTCGCCGCCGGCGGTGCCGTTGCGCTGGTCTTCGGCTCAACACCCCGCGGCTTTGAGCATCGGGTACGGATCGGTGGTGTTGCCGTTGTCGCCACCGATGCGCACCTCGAAGTGGAGGTGCGGCGCGCTGGCGTTGCCGGTCATGCCGGTGAGCCCGATCACCTCGCCCTGGGACACGGGGCGTCCGACGCCGATGAACTGCGAGAAGTGGCCGTAGAAGTAGGTGTTCCCGTCGGCGCCGGCCAGGTAGGCGGTGTTGCCGCCGGCACCCTCGTTCGGTACGTAGCGCACGGTGCCGCCCATCACCGCGACGGCGGCGGTGCCGGTCGGCACGAACATGTCGATCCCGGGATGGCCACCGGCGCCGCCGTAGTCGTCGCTGTAGGCCGCGCCGCCCACGGGGCACTGGAACGGTCCGATCACCGGGTTGGTGATCACCTGCCCGGGAGCCGCCGACGTGATCGTCTGCTGCACGGCCAGCGAGGCCTTCTCGGCCTCGAGCTCGGCCTTGCGCTGCGCATCGACGAGCTCGGCGATCGCGATCTCGGCGTCGAGGCGGGTCTGGAGGTCGGCGACGGCCTGCTCGACGTCCTGCTGGTTGCCGCGCAGCGCCACGAGCTTGGCGTCGAGCTGGTCGCTGATCAGCTCCTGCTCGCGCTCCTGGCGCTCGAGCTCGGACTGCTGGTCCTTGAGCTGCGCGTTCACGGCCGCCAGCTTCTTCACGACGTCGTTGTCGGTCTGATTGGCCCGGTCGAGGAGCTGCTGGCGGCGGGCGGCGTCGACCACGTCGGTGGCGTCGACCAGCGCTTCGAGCGACGTGCCCGGGTGGGTGTACGCGTAGACGGCCCGCTGGCGTGCGTACTCCCGCAGTTCCTGGGCCCTGGCCTTGCTCGCTGCGATCGACTCCTCGAGCTCGGCGATGTTCTGGCGCGTCTCGTCGAGCTGGTGATCGGCGGCGGAGAAGGCGCCCGCGGTCTCGTTGGCGACCGCGTGGGCCTCGGTCAGCTTCCGACGCGTGGCCGCGAGATCGTCGCCGGTCGCGGCGCCGGCCGTCGTCGCGGGGACGAGCGCGACCGCAGCGAAGCTCGTGATCACGAGCGCGGCGAGAACGGCGGAGAGCTTGCGGCGAAGAAGGGTCATGCAGCGGTTGAGCGCGCGGAGAACAGGGAACGCTAGCAGCGGGGACCCAGGGCCGCGCCAGCGATCTGCCCGAATCGCCCCATTCCACAGGTAGCTTCGACGGGGGGTTGGAGCCGGACCGGCGCCCGCGAGGGCGTCCCCAGAGGAGGACTCGTGCCGAAGTACGAACTGCCCGAACTGCCCTACGCCTACTCCGCTCTGGAACCGCACTACTCCGCCGAGGTGCTCGAGCTGCACCACGACAAGCACCACAAGGCCTACGTCGACGGCGCCAACACCACCTTCCAGAAGCTGGGCGAAGCCCGCGAATCCGGCGATTTCGGGACGATCAACCAACTCGAGAAGAACATGGCCTTCCACCTCTCCGGCCACGTGCTCCACTCGCTGCTGTGGCAGAACATGTCGCCCGACGGCGGGGGCGCACCCGAGGGTGAACTGGCCGCGGCGGTGAAGGAGAGCTTCGGGTCGCACGACGCCCTGCGCGGCGGAGATGAGCGAGGCGGCGAACAACGTGCAGGGCTCCGGGTGGGCGGCGCTCTCCTGGGAGCCGCTGAGCCACCGGCTCATCGTCGAGCAGATCTACGACCACCAGGGCAACGTCGGCCAGGGCGGACCCCCGCTGCTCGCGCTCGACATGTGGGAGCACGCGTTCTACCTCCAGTACAAGAACGTGAAGAAGGACTGGGTCGACGCGTTCTGGAACATCGTGAACTGGACCGACGTCGCCGACCGCTTCGAGCGGGTGCGGTCGATCAAGCTGTTCTGACGCCGACCCGCGGGCGCGGACCTCGGCGACGACCCGGTACGAACAGGCATCGCCGGCCGCGGTTCGGATAGCCTGCGCGAACCAACGCCTGTCGTGCCTTCGGGCTCGACGAGAACGCCGAGAAAGGGAGTGGCCGGGCGTGCGCGTCTACTTGCCGATCCTCTGCATGATCGTGCTCGTCGTGCTGTTCGCGTCCCTGTCGTTCGTCGCCTCGAAGCTCCTGGGACCGAAGAGACCGACATCGGCCAAGCAGGCGCCCTACGAGTGCGGCATCGTGCCCGAGTACGAGCCCGTCGAGCGCTTCCCGGTGAAGTTCTACCTGGTCGCGATGGCGTTCATCGTCCTCGACGTCGAGATCGTCTTCCTCTATCCGTTCACCACCGTGTTCCGCGGGCTCGGCGCGTACGGCCTCTTCACCATGGGCATCTTCCTGCTCGTCCTGCTGGTGCCGTTCGCCTATCTCCTCTCCACCGGCGCCCTCGAATGGGGTCCGGTGAAGCAGGCGACGACGCGTGTCGGTGCGACGATCCTGCGCGCCGTCGGCGCCCCCGGACGCGACGGCCTCGACCCCGCCGCGGTCGGTGTGCCCGTCAGCGATCAACCGGACGAGCCCGGGAAGGCTGCGTAGTGGGACTCGAGGCGGTCAACTACAACTTCCTCACCGCGCGCGTCGAAGACCTCGTCAACTGGGCGCGCAAGAGCTCCGTGTGGCCCGCCACGTTCGGGCTCGCATGCTGCGCGATCGAGATGATGGGCGCGGGCGCCGCGCACTACGACCTCTCGCGCTGGGGCATGGAGATCTTCCGGGCCAGCCCGCGTCAGGCCGACCTGATGATCGTCGCCGGTCGTGTCAGCCAGAAGATGGCCCCGGTGCTGCGCCAGGTCTACGACCAGATGGTGGAGCCCAAGTGGGTCATCTCCATGGGCGTGTGCGCGAGCAGCGGCGGGATGTTCAACAACTACGCGATCGTCCAGGGCGTCGACCAGGTGGTGCCGGTCGACGTCTACGTCCCGGGCTGCCCGCCCGGGCCGGAGACGCTCATGCACGGCATCCTCACCCTCCACGCCCAGATCCAGAACGGCGAGATCTTCAAGCGCCGCGCCGCCGGTGGTGGGGGCGCCGCGATCGAGATCGACCAGCGCGACGGCGTCCCGTCCACGGTCTGAGGGGCACGAACCGCAGCATGGCCGACGACGATGCCGACGCTCGTGAAGAAGTTCACGAGGAGGAGGCGGCTCCCGAGCCGCCGAGCGACGAGATCGCGGCAGCGGTGCTGGAGCGGTTCCCCGAGTGCGTGTTCGTCGAGTCGCACGGCCAACCCGTCGTCCACGCACCCCGCGAGCAGTGGCACGACATCGCCGCGTTCCTGCGCGACGAGCAGCAGTTCACGCAGTGCGTCGACGTCACCGCGGTCGACCAGTTGGTCGCGCCCCGCGCGCGATCCCGGCTGCAGTCGACCCGGAGCGCTTCGAGGTGGTTGCGAACTACCTGTCGCACGTCCGGAACCGGCGCATCCGCGTGATCGCGCAGGTCCCGGTCGACGAGCCGACGCTCGCGTCGATCAGCGATCTCTACCCGGGCGTCAACTTCGCCGAGCGCGAGACCTACGACCTCTTCGGCATCGAGTTCGAGGGTCACCCCGACCTCACCCGCATCCTGATGCCCGACGACTGGCTCGGTCACCCGCTGCGCAAGGACGACTCGCCTGCGCGCGTCCCGGTGACGTTCAAGGGCGACCCGAGCCCACGATGACGACCGAGCCGAAGAACTCCGTCGACGAGCTCGTCGAGGTGGACGACACCGACCTCCTCGAGCGCGACGAGCTCGCGCACGATCCCGAGGAACGTCGGCTCGAGGCGCAGACGGACGAGGGCCAGCAGCAGCTGCGTCCGCTCGTCGGCGAGTCGCGCACCCAGGAGCTGGTGCTCACCGGCGGCCCGTGGCCCGACCTCGACGACACCATGATCCTCAACATGGGTCCGCAGCACCCGTCCACGCACGGCGTGCTGCGCATCATGATGGAGCTCGACGGCGAGACCGTGCTGCGCGCCAAGCCGGTCGTCGGCTATCTGCACACCGGCATGGAGAAGACGGGGGAGGAGCTCACCTACGTCCAGGGCGCCACCAACGTGACGCGCATGGACTACGCGTCGCCGTTGTCGAACGAGCTGGTGTTCTCGCTCGCCGTGGAGCGCCTCCTCGACCTCGAGCTCCCGGAGCGGGCCACGTGGATCCGCATGCTGCTGGTCGAGCTCAACCGCATGTCGTCGCACCTCCTGTTCCAGGCCACCAACGGCATGGACCTCGGCGCGGTGTCGATGATGATCTACGGGTGGCGTGAACGCGAGTACACCCTGCGCGTGCTCGAGACGATCACCGGGCTGCGGATGAACCACAACTTCATCCGTCCCGGCGGGGTGGCCGCCGACCTGCCCGACGGCTGGCAGGACGACGTGCTCGAGCTGTGCAAGCAGGTCGAGCGCGGGGTCGCCGAGTACGACTCGCTGCTGTCGGAGAACCCGATCTGGCGCGAGCGCACCGTCGGCGTCGGCGTGCTCACCACGGAGGAGGCCCTCGCGCTCAACGCGACCGGTCCCATCCTCCGGTCGACCGGCTTCGCCTGGGACCTGCGCAGGGCGCAGCCGTACCTCGCCTACGACGACGTCGACTTCGACGTCATCTACAGCGCGAACGGCGATGTGTTCGACCGCTACCAGATCCGCCTCTACGAGATCCTCGAGTCGATCAAGATCGTGCGCCAATGCGTGGAGCACATGCCGGGCGGCGACTACCGCGTGCAGGACCGCAAGGTCACGCCGCCGCCCGCGCCCGCATCGACGAGTCGATGGAAGCGCTCATCCACCACTTCAAGCTCTTCACCGAGGGCTTCCGCGTGCCCGCGGGAGAGACGTACGTCGCGATCGAGTCGCCTCGCGGCGAGATCGGGTGCTATCTCGTGTCCGACGGCACCGCGAAGCCGAACCGGCTCCACATCCGCGGCCCGTCGTTCTACAACCTGCAGTCGATGGACGCGATGGTGCCCGGCGGGATGTTCGCCGACGCGGTCGCGGTCGTCTCGAGCATCGATCCGATCATGGGGGAGGTCGACCGCTAGTGCCGTTCACGCCTGCGAACCTCGACCTCGCGCGCGAGACCATCGCGAAGTACCCGCAGAAGAAGTCGGCGGTGCTCCCGCTGCTGCATCTCGCACAGGACCAGGACGGTCACATCACGCCGGCGGCGATGGAGGAGATCGCCGACCTGCTCGACCTCACGCCTGCGCTGGTGCTCGGGACGTGCTCCTTCTACACGATGTTCAAGCGGGATCCGGTCGGGAACCTCCTGGTGTCGGTCTGCACCAACGTGAGCTGCCTGGTCAACGGCGGCCCCGACCTCCTCGACCACCTGCAGCGGCGCTACGCCGCCGACTCCGACGTCACCGTCGAAGAGGTGGAGTGCCTCGCGGCGTGCGACCTCGCGCCGGTGCTGCAGGTCAATTACGAGTTCCACGGTCCGGTCACCGGGCCCGACGCCGAGACGGTCGTCGACGAGTACAAGGCGGGCACGCGGGTGGCGCGCACGATCTCCGGTACGCGGGTGCGGAGCTGAGCCATGGCCGCTGAGACCCGGATCATCACCAAGTTCCTCAACGAGCGTCCCGACGACTCGTGGGCCATCGACGCCGCGCTCGGCAACGGCGCCTACGACGGGCTCAAGAAGGCACTCGGCATGACGCCCGAGGACATCATCACCGAGGTGCAGACCTCGGGGCTCCGCGGTCGCGGCGGTGCCGGCTTCGGCACCGGGCAGAAGTGGTCGTTCCTGCCCAAGGATGTGTTCCCGCGCTACCTCGCGGTCAACGGCGACGAGGGCGAACCGTCCACGTTCAAGGATCACATGCTGGTGGAGCGCGACCCGCACCAGTTGCTCGAGGGCGTGATCATCACGTCGTACGCGATCCAGTGCCACACCGCGTTCATCTACCTGCGTGGCGAGTTCGGGCTCGGCGCCGAGCGACTCGGCCAGGCGATCGCCGAGGCCTACGACAAGGGCTTCGTCGGCACGAACATCCTCGGCTCCGGTTTCGACCTCGAGATCGTGCTGCACCGTGGGGCCGGCTGCTACATCGCCGGTGACGAGACGGGCTTGCTGTCGAGCCTCGAAGGCGAGCGCGCGATGCCGCGCATCAAGCCGCCGTTCCCGGCGGTGCAGGGCGTGTACGCGGCGCCCACGATCGTCAACAACGTCGAGACGATGTCGACGGTGCCGCACATCATCAACCGCGGCGGCGAGTGGTACGCGTCGATGGGCGTCAACCGCTCCACCGGCACGCGCATCTTCTCGGTGTCGGGCAACGTCGAACGACCAGGCAACTACGAGATCGAGCTGGGCATGACGTTCCGCGAGCTCATCTACGACCTCGCCGGCGGCATCAAGGACGGCAAGGGCCTCGGCTTCTTCATCCCCGGTGGCGCGTCGTCGCCGTGGCTGATCGAAGAGCACCTCGACGCTCCCCTCGACATGGACTCGGTGCAGAGCGAGCTCAAGACCATGCTCGGGTCCGGGGCGGTCATGGTGTTCGACGAGACCGTCGACCCGCTGCTGGTCGCGTGGCGCATCGCGAAGTTCTTCGCCCACGAGTCGTGCGGCAAGTGCACGCCGTGCCGTGAGGGCTCGGGCTGGGTGGAGAAGGTGCTCTACCGGATGGCGCACGGCTACGGCCGGCCCGAAGACCTCGACCTGCTGCTCGGGTTCGGCAACAACCTCGCGCTGGGCATGTCGTGGCCACCCGGCATGACCACCATCTGCCAGCTGGGGCCGAGCGTCATGTCGCCCACACAGAGCCTGCGCAACTTCTGGTACGACGAGATCAAGGAACGCATGGCGCGCGACACGGAAGCGCGCGGTGAGATCGCGGTGGTGAGCGCATGAGCGTGTGCGCCATGGAGGAAGCATGAGTACCGACGCGGTCCGCATGAGCCAGTGGCCGTCGGACCAGCGCTACGTGATCCCGGTCGCACCCGGGCCCGACATGGTGACGGTCACCATCGACGGCAAGGAGGTGCAGGCGGGGCGCGGCGAGCTCCTCATCAAGGTCGCGCAGGAGCACGGCTCCTACATCCCGCGCTTCTGTTGGCACGAGCGCATGAAGCCGGTGGGCATGTGCCGCATGTGCCTGGTCGAGGTCGAGGGCATGCGCGGCATGCAGATCTCGTGCGCCACGCCGGTCACCGACGGCATGGTCGTCAACACGCAGTCGCCCAACGTCAAGGCGGTGCAGGACGGCGTCCTCGAGTTCCTGCTGATCAACCACCCCCTCGACTGCCCGGTGTGCGACCGCGGCGGTGAGTGCCCGCTCCAGGACCAGACCCTCGCGTTCGGTCCCGGCGAGTCGCGCTTCGTCGAGGAGAAGCGCCACTTCGAGAAGCCGGTGCCCATCAGCGACCTCGTGCTGCTCGACCGCGAGCGCTGTATCCAGTGCGGCCGCTGCACGCGGTTCGCGGCCGAGATCGCCGGCGATCCACTGATCGACTTCGGTGAGCGCGGAGCGAACACGCAGGTCATCACCTACCCCGACGAGCCGTTCTCCTCCTACTTCTCCGGCAACACCGTGCAGATCTGCCCGGTGGGTGCGCTCACCGCGAGCTCGTACCGCTTCCGCGCCCGCCCATGGGACCTGCAGACCGTCGAGACGTCCTGCACCACGTGCGCGGTCGGTTGCCGCGGCGCGCTGCAGAGCACGTCGAACCGCATCGTCCGCCTCCTCGGCGTCGACTCGGAGCCGGTGAACCAGGGGTGGCTCTGCGACAAGGGTCGCTACGGCTACGAGTGGGTGCACTCCGACGACCGTGTGCGCGCGCCGATGGTGCGCAAGAACGGCGAGCTGGTCGAGGTGTCGTGGCCGGAAGCGCTCGACGTCGCGGCGGCGGGCCTGCAGCGCGCGCTCGACGCCGGTGGGCCCGGATCCGTCGCGGTGCTCGGCGGCGCCCGGGGCACCAACGAGGACGCTTTCGTGTGGGCGCGCCTGGCCAAGGGCGTGCTGGGCACCGACAACGTCGACGCGCAGTTGGGCGACGGGCTCCCGGCGGAGGTCGTGCTCGGGCTTCCGAGCGCGACCATCGCCGACATCGACCGCGCCCGGGGCGTCGTGCTCGTGGCCCCCGACCTCCGCGAGGAGCTCCCGGTGCTGCACCTGCGCGTGCGACGCGCCGCGGTCGAGCTGGGTGTGCCCGTGATCGAGCTCGCCCCGCGCGCCAGTGGACTCACGCGCGACGTCACCGCGGTGCTGCGTCACGCGCCCGGCGAGGCCGGCGCGATGGCGGAGCAGCTCGCCCGCGCCCTCGCCACGGCCGCCACCGCGTCGGGGAGTGGCTCGATCGAGAAGGCGGTGAGCGCCCTCGACGGTCGCGACGGCGACCTGATCGTCATCATCGGTCGGCAGTCGCTCGCCGAGTCGTCGGCGTCGGTCGTCCAGGCCGCAGCCGCGCTGGCGGCGCTGCCGAACGTGAAGTTCCTCTCCGCGGTGCGGCGCGCCAACGTCCGCGGCGCGCTCGAGCTCGGTCTGACGCCGGGCTTCCTCCCCGGTCGGGTCACGCTCGACGCCGGGCGCGACCACTACGCCGGTGAGTGGGGCACCGTTCCCAGCCAGCGCGGACTCGACGCCGCCGGGATCTTCGAAGCGGCGGCGGCGGGAACCATCCGGGCGCTCGTGCTCCTCGGCGCGGAGCCGGAGCAGGACTTCCCCGACCGCATCCGCATGCGCGCCGGCTTCGACGCGGCGCCGTTCCTGGTGGCCGTCGGCGCGTTCACCGCCGACGCATCGGCGCGCGCCGACGTGTTCCTCCCCACCTCGGTGTGGGGCGAGAAGACCGGCACCACCACCAACCTCGAAGGTCGAGTGCTGCGCATGGCGCGCCTCATCACCCCTGAGGGCCTCACGATGGACGACTGGCGCATCGCGCAGGAGCTGGCGGCGCGCTTCGACGTCGACTTCGGGTACGACACCGCCGACGACGTGCAGGACGAGATCGCCCGCGTCGCGCCCGCCTTCGCCGGCGTCGACGCCGACCTCGTGCGCCGGGCGCGCGACGGCGCGGTGCTCCCGATCGCCGACTTCCCCGACGAGATCGTGTTCCAGCACGTCCTCGGCGTCACCGCCGGTCGCTCGTGGGAGCCCATTCGGCCCGGCGTCGCCGCCGACGAGTCGCACCTGTCGTCGCTCGGGACCGGCGCGGTGGCCGCCAGCGGCACGGGCTCCGATCCGATCAAGCCCGGGCTCGCGAGCGGCGAGCCCCCGGAGGAGGACACGGAGTCGGCGGAGGAGGCGGTCGCGGCCGCGGCCGAGGAGCTGGCGGCGCGCCCCGACCTCTACGTGTGGGATCGCAGCGCCGAAGCCCCGGCGCCCACCCCGCCCGACGCGTACAGTCTCCGGCTCGTGGCGGCCCGCACCCTCTACGACACCGGTCGCATCGTGTCGAACGGACCCGCGCTCATCCAGCTCGCGGGCACCAACGCGCTGGTCGTCCACCCGAGCGACCTGGGTCGCATCGGGGTGAGCGCCGAGGGCGACGACGTGCGCGTCACCACGCCGCGCGGCACGGTCACGGTGCCGGTCGTCGGCGACAGCGCCACCGCACCAGGCACCGCGTTCATGGCGTTCGCGCAGGGCGGCGACGTGGGTCCCAACGACGTCGTCGACATCGCCGCCGCGGTGACCGAGCTCCGGGTGGAGACGACGCGGTGACGCCCGTGTCGACGCTGCTCGCGGTCACCGACCCGCTGTTCGACCACGGCGTCGACACCACGGTCGTGCTGATCATCATCGGCAAGACGATCGCAGTGTTCGTGCTGCTGCTGTTGTCCGTGCTCTTGTACATCTGGTTCCTGCGCAAGGTCATCGCCAAGATGCAGAACCGGGTGGGACCCGACCGCGCCGGGCCGTTCGGGTTGTTCCAGAGCCTCGCCGACGGCATCAAGCTCTTCTTCAAGGAGCAGTCGGAGCCCAACACCGCCGACCGGCGCCTCTTCCGCATCGCGCCCTACCTCGCGCTGCTGCCCGCGTTCCTCGCGTTCAGCATCGTGCCCATCGGTGGCGTCGTCACCATCGCTGGTCACGAGACCTTCCTCCAGCTCGCCGACCTGCCGTTCGGCATCCTGTGGCTGATCGCCGATGTCGGGCCTCGGGCTCTACGGCGTGCTGCTCGCCGGCTGGTCATCCGGCTCGAAGTACCCGCTCCTCGGCTCGGTGCGCGCGTCGGCGCAGCTGCTCAGCTACGAAGCCGCGTTCGGGCTCGCGATCGTCGGCGTGCTGGTGCAGGCGAACACGCTCTCCACGCGCGGCATCGTCATCCAGCAGGGCTGGGACGGGTTCCAGTCGATCTTCAACGGCGACTGGTACTGGTTGCCAGCGATCGTCGCCCTCGTGATCTTCGTGATCTCGGCGGTGGCGGAGACCAACCACCCGCCCTTCGACCTCGTCGAGGCCGAGCAGGAGCTCACCGGCGGGTTCTTCACCGAGTACACCGGCATCAAGTTCGCGATCTTCTACCTCGCCGAGTTCATGAACGTCATCACGATGTGCGCCATCGCGGTGACGCTCTTCTTCGGCGGACCCAACGGTCCCGGGCTCGGCTTCCTGCCCGCCAACGGCTGGGTCAACGCGTGGATCATGCCGATGTTCTGGTTCTTCCTGAAGGTCATCATCCTGCTGTTCGGCACCGTGTGGCTGCGCGCCTCGCTCCCGCGCCTGCGCTACGACCAGCTGATGGGCCTGGGCTGGAAGTTCCTCATCGAGATCGCCTTCATCTGGGTGATGATCTCGGGCGTCGTGATCGTCGCCAAGGAGGAGGGTTGGTCGATGTGGATCGTCCTCCCCGCCGCCATCGCCGGTGCCCTCGCCATCGGCACCACCCTCTACCTCTCGGTGCCCAAGAAGACGGAACTCGTCGAGGAGATCCGCTAGTGGGCTGGCTGAGCGGGTTCGGGGTGACGCTGCGCCAGATCGGGCGCCCCAAGGTCACCGAGCACTATCCGAAGGAGAAGCGGCCGAAGCCGGTGCGCTTCCACGGCCGCCACGTCCTCAACCGCTACGAGGACGGCATGGAGAAGTGCATCGGGTGCGAGCTCTGCGCGGGCGTGTGCCCGGCGAAGTGCATCTACGTGCGCGGCGCCGACAACCCGATCGACGCGCCGGTGTCACCCGGTGAGCGCTACGGCTTCGTCTACGAGATCAACTACCTGCGCTGCATCCACTGCGACCTGTGCGTGGAGGCGTGCCCCACCGAGGCGATCACCGAGACCAAGCTCTTCGAGTTCTCCTTCTCCAACCGCGAGGACGCGATCTACACCAAGGCCGAGCTCCTCGTCGACGACGACGGCCGCGCCCGCCGCCAGCCGTGGGAGCTGTGGCTCGGGAACGAGGACGAGCACACGAGCGCGTGGATGCGCGCCACGGCGCCCTCGGGTCAGGCGGTCTACGAGGGCCGCGTCGGGTGGTCGGGCGAGCTCGGCTTCGGCGTGCGCGCGCCCGAGGTGGGGCAGTCCGCCACCGAAGCCGAGGACCAGTTCACCGAGGCCGCTCCCGCGGAACCGGTCGGCATCGTCGACACCGAGCACGCCTCCGACCACACGGGCGGGCACTGACCGATGGAAGCATTCATCTTCTTCGTGTTCGGCGCGCTGACGCTCGCCGGCGCGTTCGGGGTGATCCTGGCGCGCAACCCGGTGCACTCGGCGATGTCGCTCGTCGTCACGCTGGTGAGCGTGGCGGTGCTGTTCCTCCAGCAGGATGCCCACCTCCTCGCCGCCGTGCAGGTGGTCGTCTACGCCGGCGCCATCGTCGTGCTCTTCCTGTTCGTGATCATGCTGCTGGGCGTCGACCACCCCGACACGCTGCACGACCCCTTGAAGATGCAGCGCGTCGCCGCCATCGTGGTCGGCCTCGTGCTCCTCGCCGAGGTGCTGTTCCTCGGGGGACACAACTGGGCCACCGGCGCCAAGGCGCCGGCCGACCAGGCGATCCGCGGCGGCACGCCGGGACTCGGCAACAACGTCGAGCGCGTCGCACGGTCGCTGTTCACCGACTTCCTCTGGCCGTTCGAGATCACGGCCGCGCTGCTCGTGGCCGCGGTCATCGGTGCGGTCGTGCTCGCCCGCCGCAGCCGCCAGGCCGACGAACTGGCGGCGGAGGAAGCGCCGTGACCGTGACGCTCGCCTCCCTCGACATCACCGCCGACTACTACCTGATCCTGGCGGCGATGCTCTTCACCATCGGTGCGGTCGGCCTGCTCACGCGGCGCAACGTGCTGGTGATGTTCATGTGCGTCGAGCTCATGCTCAACGCGGTGAACCTCACGTTCGTGGCGTTCGCCAACGAGCTCAACGACATACGCGGTCAGGTGATCGTGTTCTTCGTGCTGTCGGTCGCCGCCGCTGAGGTCGCGGTGGGACTCGGCATCATCGTCGCCATCTTCCGTCGCCGCCGCGGTGCCACCGCCGACGACCTCGACCTCCTCAAGGACCCGACGTCGTGAGCACGCGCGATCTCCTCGACCTGATCTGGATCGTGCCGGCGCTGCCCCTGTTCGGCGCGGTGGTCCTGCTGTTGTTCGGCAGGCGCATCGGCGAGCCCTTCGCCGGCTGGATCGCCACCGGTCTGGTGGGGCTGTCGTTCGTGGCCTCGCTGGTGATGTTCTTCGCCATGCTCGACCTCCCGCAGGAGGTCCGGGTGAACGTCGTCACCCTCTACACCTGGTTGCCGGCGGGAAGCCTGCACGTCGACATGGGCTTCTACGCCGACACGCTGTCGGTCACGTGGATCCTGCTGATCACCGGCGTCGGTTCGCTGATCCACCTGTACTCGATCGGGTACATGCACGGCGACGAGCGCTACAGCCGCTTCTTCGCGTACCTCAACCTCTTCGTCTTCTCGATGCTGATGCTCGTGCTCGGCTCGAGCTTCCTCGTGACCTTCCTCGGTTGGGAGGGCGTGGGGCTCTGCTCGTACCTGCTCGTCTCGTTCTGGTTCGAACGCAACGCCGCCGCGGTCGCGGGCAAGAAGGCCTTCGTCACCAACCGCGTCGGCGACGTCGGCTTCCTGCTCGCGATGTTCCTCATCTTCGCGTCGTACGGGTCGCTCAGCTACGCCTCGATGCCCGTCGGCGCGCACGCGATCTCGAGCGGCACCGCGACCGCGATCGCGCTGCTGCTCCTCCTCGCCGCAGTGGGCAAGAGCGCGCAGATCCCACTGCACCTCTGGTTGCCCGACGCCATGGAGGGCCCCACACCGGTGTCGGCGCTCATCCACGCCGCCACCATGGTCACCGCGGGCGTGTTCCTGTTGTGCCGCGCCCATGCGTTCCTCGACGTGAGCAGCGACGCGATGACGGTCGTCGCCTGGGTCGGGGGCATCACCGCGCTCCTCGCGGGCACGGTGGCCATCCTGCAACCCGACATCAAACGGGTGCTCGCGTACTCCACCGTCAGCCAGCTCGGGTACATGTTCCTCGCCGTCGGCATCGGTGCGTACACCGCCGCGGTGTTCATGGTGCTGTGCCACACGTTCTACAAGGGCTGCCTCTTCCTCGGTGCCGGCTCGGTGATCCACGGCAACCACGACGTGCAGGACATGCGGGTGATGGGTCGGTTCCGCAAGTTCATGCCCTACACCGCGGCCGGCATGGTGGTCGCCTGGCTCGCCATCGCCGGCGTCCCGCCGCTGTCCGGCTTCTTCTCCAAGGACGAGATCATCAGCCAGGCCTTCCTACGCGACGACTACGGCCTGTGGGTGGTCGGCATCGTCGCCGCCGGCTTCACCGCGGTCTACATGACCCGGCTGATCTTCCTCACCTTCTACGGCAACGCGCGCTACGAGGCGCTCCCCGTCGTGTCGGGTGGCTCGGGGGAGACGGCCATCGACGAGGAGACCACCGACACGAACGCCGACGCGAATGCCGACAGCGATCCGTCGCCGACGGTGTCCTACGGCGATCCGGTGGCGATCCCCGTCGGTCATGCACCCCACGAGTCACCACCGACGATGACGTTCCCGATCATGGTGCTCGCCGTGCTGGCGGCGATCGGTGGGATCATGAACCTGCCGTTCACCAGCATGGAGTGGCTCGACAAGTGGCTCGAGTCGTCGTTCGTCGGCGTGCCCGAGGTGCACCCCGACTCGTTCATCGGCGGACTGGGCCTGGAGCTGCTCACGTTCGCGATCGCGTTGGGCGGGATCATGCTCGCCTACGGGATCTACAAGAAGGGCCTCGCGCACGCCGACCGCGACCCGCTGAACGAGAAGCTCGGCGTGCTCGCGCCGGTTCTCGGCAACGCCTACTACTACGACGCGGGTGTGTCGCGACTGGTCGGTGGGCCGGGCCGGGCGCTGGCGGGGTGGCTCGACCGGGTGGTCGACAACCAGATCATCGACGGTGCCGTCAACGGCGTCGGTTCGTTGTTCGCGCTCCTCGCACGCGGCATCCAGCAGTTGCAGGACGGACGCGTGCGCCGCTACGCGCTCGGCATCACGGTCGGCACGGTGGGCGCGCTGCTCTACGTCGTGATCTGGCTGGGGCGGTAACCGGTGGACTTCCCGATCCTCTCCGTCATCCTGATCACGCCGTTCGTCGGCGCGGTGATCTGCCTGCTGCTCCCGGAGGGCCGCCCGGAACAGGTGAAGGCGGTCGGGTACGCCACCATGGCGGTCACGCTCGGCTTCGCCCTCTACATGCTGTGGAAGTTCGACGCGCAGACGGGGACGTTCCAGTTCGTCGAGAACCAGCGGTGGATCCCCGCCATCGGGGTGCGCTACATCGTCGGGGTCGACGGCATCAGCCTGTTCATGGTGGTCATCACCGCGGTGCTGTTCCCGATCGGCCTCCTGGCGTCCGAGAAGTACATCGAGCACCGCGTCAAGGCGTACATCGCGTGGTTCCTGATGCTCGAGGGCGCGATCATGGGGATCTTCCTCTCCCTCGACCTCATCGCGTTCTTCATCTTCTGGGAGCTGCTGCTGGTCCCGATGTACTTCCTCATCCAGGGATGGGGGAGCGGTCGCCGGGAGTTCGCGGCGATGAAGTTCTTCATCTACACCGCCGCCGGGTCGGCGTTCCTGCTCGCGTCGACGCTGGTGCTCGCGTTCCTGCACCAACAGGACACCGGCGTGCTCACCTTCGACTACCGGGTGCTCGCGCAGTGGAACGGGCTCTCGGGCACGACCGAGCTGCTCCTGTTCCTCGGGTTCATGGCCGCGTTCGCGATCAAGGCGCCGTTGTTCCCGTTCCACACGTGGTTGCCGCTCGTCCACACCGAGGCGCCCACTGCGGGCTCGGTCGTGCTGGCCGGCGTGATCATCAAGATGGGCGCCTACGGATTCGTGCGGTTCTCGTTCGAGCTGTTCCCGCAGGCGTCGGTCGACATGGCGCCGATCATGATGATCCTCGCGGTGATCGGGATCATCTACGGCGCGATCGTCGCCGCGATGCAGACCGACCTCAAACGGATCATCGCCTATTCGTCGGTCGCGCACATGGGCTTCGTGGTGCTCGGCATCTTCTCGCTCTCCGTCATCGGCCTCGACGGCGCGGTCTTCACCATGGTGTCGCACCCCCTCACCACGGGCGCGCTGTTCCTCGTCATCGGCTTCCTCTACGAACGCCGTCATACGCGCGAGCTGTCGGCATATCGCGGCGTCTGGAAGACCACGCCGGTGCTCGGCGGGTTGTTCCTCACCGCGCTGTTCGCCGGTATCGGCCTGCCCGGCTTCTCGGGCTTCGTCGGCGAGTTCCTCTCGCTGCTGGGCGCGTTCGTCTGGGACCGGCCGTACACGATCGTCGCCACGTTCGGTGTGATCCTCGCCGCGGTCTACGGGCTGTGGGCGTTCCAACGCGTGTTCACGGGTAAGCCGTCGGGTGAAAGCGCCAAGATGAAGGACGTCTCGCTCCGCGAGATCATCGTCGTGGTGCCCCTGCTCGGGCTCAGCCTGTTCCTCGGCCTCTACCCGAAGCCGGTGCTCGAGCGCGTCCAGCCCGCGGTGGAGCTGCGCGTGCGCAACCTCGAGCGCAAGAGCGACTACCGCCAGCCGGAGCCGCCGGCGATCGCCAAGGAGATCCAGGACATCGAGCAGAAGATCGAGGAGGGCACCGCCAGCGTCGGTGACGAAGAGAAGACGGCGGAGGAGAGCAAGTGAGCTTCGCCGCGGTGTCCCCGATCACGCCGCCGTCGGTCGACTGGCTGGCCATCGCCCCCGAGCTCGCGCTCGGTGGTGCCGCGGTACTCGTCGTGCTGGCGAAGGCGCTGCTGCGCCGCCGACCCGCCGTCACTCCCGTCACCTACGCCATCGCCGCCATCGGGGTCCTCACTGCCGGCGCCATGTTCTTCTGGCAGTGGCAGGAGGTGAAGGACAACCGTCCCATCGTCACGATGAGCGAGATGGTGCGCGTCGACACGTTCGGCGTGTTCCTCGGCGTCGTGGTGCTCGCGGCGACGGCCATGTCGTTGCTCGTGGCGATCAGCTACCTGCGACGCGAACAGCTCGAGGTCGCCGAGTACGTGTCGCTGATGCTGTTCTCGGCCACCGGCATGGTGGTGATGACCACCGCCAACGACCTCATCGTCGTGTTCCTGGCGCTGGAGATCCTCTCCATCCCGCTCTACGTGCTCGCGGCCTACCACCGGCGCCGCCTCACGTCACAGGAAGCGGGCATCAAGTACTTCGTGCTCGGCGCGTTCTCGTCGGCCATCTTCCTGTACGGCATCGCGCTCGTGTACGGCGCGACCGGCACCACGTCGCTCACCGGCATCGACACGTTCCTCCGCACCAACACCCTGTTCGAACCGGGCACGCTGCAAGCGGGCATCGTCCTCCTCCTGGTCGGGCTCGGGTTCAAGGTGGCGGCGGTGCCGTTCCACATGTGGACGCCCGACGTGTACCAGGGCGCGCCCACGCCGGTCACCGCGTTCATGGCGTCGGCCACGAAGGTCGCCGCGTTCGCGGCGCTGCTGCGGATCTTCGACGGCGCGTTCCTCAACTACCGCGACCAGTGGCAACCGGTGGTGTGGGGGCTCACCGTGCTCACGCTCGCGGTCGGGAGCATCGGCGCGCTGCTGCAGGTCGATCTGAAGCGGCTGCTCGCGTACTCGTCGATCGCGCACGCCGGTTACCTGCTGATGGCACTGGAAACGGGCACGCCCAAGGGTCGTGAGGCCGCGCTCTTCTACCTGTTCGTCTACACGTTCATGGTGATGGGTTCGTTCGCGGTGGTCACCGTGCTGAGCACCCGGGGCGACGACGACCTTCCGATCGAGGGCCTGCGCGGCCTCGCGGCGCGGCGTCCGGTGATCGGCACCCTGCTCGTGCTGTTCATGCTGGCGCAGGCGGGCATCCCGCTGACCAGCGGCTTCGTGGCCAAAGTGGACGTGTTCTCCGCGGCCGCCAGCGCGGGCGACAACATCCTCGTCGTCGTGGGCGCGGTCGCCACCGTGGTGGCCTCGTTCGCCTACCTGCGGGTCGCGCTCGCGGTGGCCGCCACACCTGGTGACGGTGAGGTCACCGAGCGGGTGCGCAACCGCCGCGTCGACGCCGGCACGTGGGTCGTGCTCGCAGTGTGCGCGGGCGTCACCGTCGTGCTCGGCATCGTGCCCGCCCCGTTCGTCCACTGGGCCCAGGACGCCACGCTGCTGACGCACGTCATCACCTGGATCAGCTAGTTCATTGCCCCGTGGTGACCGCACCGCGAGCGTGACGGTGCAATGAACCGACTCAGCTGGCGTCGCGGCGCCAGAAGGGGCGGCGGAGCTGGCGGCGGCGTCGGCGCGCGGCGTCGGCGTCGTCGAGGGCCTGGTTGGAGAGCGCGTACGCCGATGCGATGAGCGCCTCACCGCCGGAGAAGTCGAACAGCTCGCGCTCGTCGACCGGCGCGGGCAGCTGCACGAGCTCGACGGTCTCGGGCACGCTGCGCACCTCGAGCTCGAATCGCTGCTTGCGGCTGATGGCGAAGGCCCGCACCGCGACGTCGATCGGGGACCGCAACGGTCGCTCGAGGAGGTCGCCCGCCACGTTCATCACGTAGATCCGGTCGACCGCGGTGGACAGGGCGTGCCACAGCGGCACGGTGTCGACGACGGCGCCGTCGACCAGGGTGCGGCCGTCGTGGCGGATGGGTGGGTAGATGCCCGGGAGGGCGGCGCTGGCCAGGAGGGCCGGCTGCAGGGGGCCCGCGGCGAACACCACCTCCTCACCGGTGTCGAGGTCGGCCGCCACGACCCGCAGCGGGATGACGAGTTCCGCGAAGGTCTCGGGGGTGTCACCCCGGGAGAAGATGTCCCGGAGGCCCTGGTTCGAGAAGAGGTGGTCGTCGCGGGTGAGGAGGTTCCATGCCCGTGAGAGCCGACCGCCCGGGAACACCTCGTCGCCCCGCAGCGCGGACCACGTCGCCTCGAGTCGCTCGACTCCACGGAGGCTCGGCGCGGCCGCGATGGTGGCGCCGTTGAACGCTCCCGCGGAGCACCCGACGATGACGTCGGGAACGACGTCGCGCTCCAGGAGGGCGCGCAGCATGCCCACCTGCGCGACCGACTGGTTGCCGCCTCCCGAGAGCACGAACGCGGTGCGGGTCGGGCGTCCGAGACGCTGACGGAGCTGGCCGATCGGGGCCGGTACGGGGCGGTCGGATTCCCTTGCCATTCGGTCCATTCTCGGTCGTGTCGATCGCTGAGTCGCGGTTTGCCGACGGCGGAAAAGCCAGAGCTATGCTGCGCCCGAAATCCAACCCCCCACACCGACGCCTCATTCCAGCGAGGGGGCGGGAGGCCCACGCGTGAGCGAGTTCTATCGGAATTATCTCGCGGTGGCGGTGTTCATCGGAGCCGCCCTGCTGATGGTCGGCGCCATGCTCGGGGTCGGACGTCTCCTCCGTCCGAACCGGCCGGACGCAGCGAAGCTGATGCCCTACGAGGCGGGCTCCGATCCGGTCCTCGGCTTCGGCCAGTCGAACGTGCGCTACTACGTGTACGCACTCCTCTTCGTGATGTTCGACGTCGAAGCGGTGTTCATCTTCCCGTGGGCGGTCAAGCTCGACAACGGCCCCGACCCGCTCGGTGTGTTCGGCCTGATCGAGATGGCCGCCTTCATCGTGATCCTCACCCTCGGACTGGTCTACGCCTGGCGCAAGGGGGTGCTCCGGTGGGCCTAGTCGAGAAGGGCACCCTGTCGAAGCCCGCGCTCAAGCCCCTCACCTGGCTGCTCAACTACAGCCGCAAGTACTCCTTGTGGATGTTCCAGTGGGGCCTGGCGTGCTGCGCGATCGAGATGGGCGCGGCGCTCGCGAGCCCGCGCTACGACGTCATGCGGCTCGGGGTCATCCCGTTCCCCGCCAGCCCGCGCCAGGCCGACCTCATCTGCGTGTCCGGCACCGTCACCGACAAGATGGCCCCCGCGGTCCGGCGCCTCTACGACCAGATGCCCGACCCCAAGTACGTGATCTCGATGGGCTCGTGCGCCAACTGCGGCGGTCCGTACTGGGACTCCTACTCGGTCACCAAGGGCATCGACCAGATCGTGCCCGTCGACGTGTACATCCCCGGCTGCCCGCCGCGGCCCGAGGCGCTCATCCAGGGCATCGTGCTGCTGCAGGAGCGCATCCAGAACGAGGGCATCGGCAACCACGAGCTCGAGCAGCGGTGGCGCGGGGAGCCGATCGTCGTTGACTGACGTGAGCGGCACCAGCCCGCCCGAGGCCACGCCGGAAGCGGCGGTCGAAGCGGAACCGACCGAAGAGGTCGCGCCCGATCCGCACACGCTCGACGCGCCGCACCAGGAGCTCGTGGCGCGGCTCGAGAACGAGCTGGGCGAGGCGGTGATCGACCGCGCCGACGTGTTCGGCATGCCCGTCGTGCGCGTCCGCCGCATCGACTGGCGCGCCACCGCGGAAGCCGCCAAGGGCTCGCTGGAGTGCGACTACCTCTCCTTCATCGCGGGCATCGACTGGATGCCGGCGCCGAAGGAGGGCGGCGACGACGGCGGCAGCGACACGTCGGCACCGGTGCAGCCGACGGAGACCACCTACGGCGCGGCCGGTTCCGAAGGTCGCTTCCAGGTGTTCGCGCGGGTGCAGTCCACCACGCGCCACTGGGGCTTCACCGTGAAGGCCGACGTCGACGACGAGTCGCTGCTCGTGCAGTCGTGGGTCCCCGTGTACCCGGGCGCCGACTGGCACGAGCGCGAGTGCTGGGAGATGTACGGCTTCGTGTTCGACGGTCACCCCGCGCTGCGTCACCTCTACCTCCCGTCGGAGTTCGAGGGTCACCCGCTGCGCAAGGACTACCCGCTGTTGTCGCGGGTCGTGAAGCCGTGGCCGGGCCTGGTCGACGTCGAGCCCATGCCCGGCGACGGCGACGGCGACGACGCGGCACCGGCGACCGAGGAGGCGAGCGCGTGAGCACCACCAATCCGCCGCTCCCCGAGTTCGACATCGATCCGCGCGCGTTCCGGCACCTGGCCGACGCCCAGGTGGGCGTGGAGCTCGACACCGGCGACATGATCCTCAACCTCGGTCCGCAGCACCCGGCCACGCACGGGACGCTGCGACTGGTCGTGCGCCTCGACGGCGAGCGCGTGGTGTCGGCCGACCCCGTCATCGGCTACATGCACCGCGGCTACGAGAAGCTCACCGAGTTCCGCACGTATCCGCAGATCACCACGCTGGTCAACCGCATCGACTGGCTGTCGAGCTTCGCCAACGAAGTGCCCTTCATCGACGCCGCCGAGCAGCTCATGGGCATCGAGGCCCCGCCGCGCGCGCAGTACATCCGCACCATCCTCACCGAGCTCAGCCGTATCGCCACCTTCGTGTTGTTCCTCGGCGAGATGGGTCTGCAGGTCGGCGCGCTCACGCCCGCGTTCTACGGCTTCCGCGACCGCGAGCACGTGCTCAACCTCATCGAGGGCGCGACCGGCGGCCGCTTCCACCCCAACTTCAACCGCATCGGCGGCGTCAAGGACGACCTGCCGTGGGGCTGGATCAACGAGACCCGCCGGGTGATGAAGCTGATCTTCGACGCGTGCGACGTGTTCGAGGACCTCGTCGCCGGCAACGAGATCTTCGAGGCGCGCACCCGCTCGATCGGGATCATCCCGCCCGAGCTCGGCGCCGCGTACGGAGTGTCGGGATCGAACCTCCGCACGTCGGGTGTCGACTGGGACCTCCGGCGCGACGGCAAGCCCTACCTCGTGTACCCCGACCTCGACTTCAAGGTCTGGACGCACCCCGACGGCGACTCGTTCGCGCGCTACTGGGTGCGCCTGCAGGAGACCCGCGAGTCGTGCCGCATGGTCCTGCAGATGCTCGACCAGATGCCGGCGGGGCCGATCATGGCCAAGGTGCCGCGCATCATCAAGGTGCCCGAGGGCGAGGCCTGGACCGAGACCGAGAACCCGCTCGGCCAGATGGGCTACTACGTGGTCTCGAAGGGCGCGACCGGCCCCTTCCGGGTGAAGATCCGGTCGGCGTCGTTCAGCAACGTGTCGATCCTGCCGTGGCTGCTCCGCGGTGTGTTCGTGCCCGACGTGATCACGATCCTGGCGTCGCTCTACTTCATCCTCGGGGACATCGACCGGTGAACGGACTGTCCCTCGCGCTCGAGATCGGTTGGGGCACCACGCTCGCGATCAAGACGATCGTGATCCTGGCCTTCGTGCCGCTCACCGCGCTGATCCTCGGGTACGTCTTCCTGCTCAAGATGATGAGCCACATGCAGAGCCGCCTCGGTCCCATGGACCCCGGTGGCTTCCACGGCTGGTTCCAGCTCGTGGGCGATGGCATCAAGTTCATCCAGAAGGAAGACATCACCCCAGCGCAGGCCGACAAGCGCGTGTTCGCAATCGCGCCCGCGGTCGTGGTGATCTCCACCTTCCTCGTGTTCCTGGTGATCCCGGCCGGCCCCGACATCGTGGTCAAGAACCTCGACGTCGGCGTGTTCTACGCGCTGGCGGTGTCGAGCCTGTCGGTGATCGGCGTGTTGATGGCCGGGTGGGCCAGCGCCAACAAGTTCTCGCTGCTCGGCGCGCTGCGCGCCGCGGCGCAGCTCATCGCCTACGAGCTGCCGCTCCTCCTCGCGGTCGTCGGCGTGGTGATCCAGGCCGGCACGATGAACCTGCAGGGCATCGTCGCCTTCCAGAGCACCGGCTCGATCTTCGGCTGGGACGGCATCGGCTTCCCGCTGATCTTCACGCAGTTCATCGGCTTCTTCCTCTTCCTGATCGCCTCGCAGGCCGAGCTCACCCAGACCCCGTTCGACATGCCCGTGGCCGAGAGCGAGCTCGTCGCCGGGTACATGGTCGAGTACACCGGTTTCCGCTTCCTCTTCTTCTTCATCGGCGAGTTCGGCACCGCGTTCGCGTTCTCGGCCATCGCCGCCACCCTCTACCTCGGCGGCTGGGCGCTCCCCGCGTCGTGGGGCATCGATCCGGGGGTCATGCGCTTCCTCGGTCCGCTGGTGCTCTTCGCCAAGATCATGGCCGTCGCTTTCATCATGTTCTGGGTGCGCTTCACCTATCCGCGCCTCCGTGAGGACCAGCTCCAGGCCCTGGCGTGGAAGTTCCTCATCCCCATCGGCCTCCTCAACATCCTGTTGACCGGCGTCTTCAAGGTCGCGATCTGATGAAGAAGCCCAAGCTCCCCGGCCTCATCGGCGGCCTCGGCATCACGTTCAAGACGATGCTGAAGCCGGCCGTCACCGTGCAGTACCCGCACGAGCGGGAGGACCCGCCCACACGGGCGCGAGGTGTCATCGCGCTCAAGGAGGAGAACTGCACGGTCTGCATGCTGTGCGCGCGCTCCTGCCCCGACTGGTGCATCTACATCGAGGGCCACAAGGAGAAGCGTCCGCCGCGTCGTGAAGGCGGACGCGACCGCACGGTGAGCGTGCTCGATCGCTTCGACATCGACTACGCGCTCTGCATGTACTGCGGGATCTGCGTCGAGGTGTGCCCGTTCGACGCGCTCTTCTGGAGCCCCGACTACGAGTACTCCGAGTCGAACATTGCCAAGCTGCTGCACGACAAGCGCAAGCTCGGCGAGTGGATGGAGACGGTCCCCGAGCCCGAGCCGCTCGAGATCGGCGCCGAGGTCAAGAAGTAGTGGTCGCGCAGAACATCGCGTTCTGGATCCTCGCGGATCGCGATGGCCGGTGCGGCCATCGGGGTCGTGCGTTCGCAGAACGTCGTGCACGCCGCGCTCTACCTGGTGGTGGTGCTCGCGGGCGCCGCCGCGCAGTTCATCCTGCTCGCGGCCGAGTTCGTCGCCTGGGTCCAGGTGCTCATCTACATCGGCGCCATCGTCATCCTGTTCCTCTTCGGCATCATGCTCACCCGCGCGCCGATGCGCCCCGAGGGGAGCATGGACAACAGCCAGCGGCTGGCGGCCGCGGTGGTGAGCCTGTTCCTCTTCGGTGTGGTCACCGCGCTGTTCGTCGACGCGTACGGCGGCAAGGAGATCAAGCTCTCCGACGACCTCGTGCTCATCGGCCGCTCCAGCAACATCGCGTCCAGCATCTTCCGCGACTACCTGGTGCCCTTCGAGGTGGTCTCGATGCTCCTCCTCGCCGCGCTGGTGGGCGCCGTCGTGATCGCGCGGAGGGACTGAGCCCGATGGCGCTGAACAACTTCCTCATCCTGAGCGCGTTCCTGTTCTGCACCGGCATCTACGGCGTGCTGGCCCGCAAGAACGCGGTGCTCGTGCTCATGAGCATCGAGCTCATGCTCAACGCGGTCAACATCAACCTCGTCGCGTACTCCGCCTTCCACCGGGCCGTCTCCGGCCAGGTGTTCGCCCTGTTCCTCATCACGATCGCGGCGGCAGAAGTCGGGATCGGCCTGGCCATCGTGTTGCTGATCTACCGCAACGCGCACAGTGTCGATCTCGACGACGCCGACCAGTTGAAGGGCTGATCTCGACGTGCTGAATTACGGCTGGATCATCCCTGCGGTCCCCGCGGTCTCCTTCTTCCTGATCCTGCTCTTCGGGAAGAAGATGCCGAAGAAGGGCTCCGAGATCGGGATCTTCGCGGTCGGTGCGTCGTTCGTCCTCTCGTGCGTGGCGGTGTACCAGTGGATCGACCGCGTCGAGAGCGCCACCGGTGGTCACGAGAGCGGACTCCGGGCGCTCGGCCGGGGTGTGTTCGGCGCCGAGGGTGGCGGGCACGGCGAGGCCGTGGTCACGCCCGTGGTGCACCACTTCACCTGGTGGCAGAGCGGCGGCATCGAGTTCGGCGTGGGCATCCGCATGGACGGCCTCGCGGTGATGATGCTCTTCGTCGTCACCCTGATCTCGCTGCTGGTGCACGTCTACAGCCTGGCGTACCTCAAGGACGACGTCCGCTACACGCACTACTACGCGATGCTCAGCCTGTTCACCGCGGCGATGCTCACGCTCGTCGTCGCCGACAACACGCTGCAGCTGCTGCTCGGGTGGGAGGGCGTCGGCCTCTGCTCGTTCGCGCTGATCGGTCACTGGTGGGAAGAGGGCGCCAACAGCCGCGCCGCGCTCAAGGCGTTCCTGACCACGCGCACCGGCGACATCGGCCTGATGATCGGCATCATCATCCTGTTCTTCGCCGTCGGCAGCTTCGACATCGGCCGGAGCAACGCGTACACGCTCAGCCCCGGCGCCGACCACGGCATGCTCCTCGCCGCGGCGGCGTGCCTGTTCATCGGCATCATCGGCAAAAGCGGTCAGTTCCCGCTCCACACCTGGTTGCCCGACGCCATGGCCGGTCCCACCCCGGTGTCGGCGCTCATCCACGCCGCCACCATGGTCGTCGCCGGTGTGTATCTCGGTGCCCGGCTCTACCCGGTGTTCTTCAACGGGTTCTCGATCGCCGCCGGTGGCGTCAACTTCATGGTGCTGATCGGTGGCATCACGATCATCATCGGCGCGGTGCTCGCGTTCGTGCAGGACGACATCAAGAAGGTCCTCGCGTACTCCACCATCTCGCAACTGGGCTACATGGTGATGGCGCTCGGCGCCGGCGCCTGGGTGGCCGCGGTCTTCCACCTCTTCACGCACGCGTTCTTCAAGGCGCTGCTCTTCCTGGGCGCGGGATCGGTGAGCCACTCCGGTTCGCACCACTCCTTCGACATGAAGAAGGACATGGGCGGCCTGCGCAAGTACATGCCGATCACGTTCTGGACGTTCATGGTGGGCACGCTCGCGCTCGCGGGCATCTTCCCGTTCGCCGGCTTCTGGTCGAAGGACGAGATCCTCCTCACCGCCGGTCGCTCGAACTACGACGTGTTCCTGGTGATCGGGCTCGTGGGGGCGTTCCTGACCGCGGCCTACATGACGCGCTGTGTGTACCTCACGTTCTTCGGCGAGTACCGGGGTCACGGGCAGCCGCACGAGTCGCCGAAGGTGATCACGGTGCCGCTGATCATCCTCGCGGTGTTCGCGGTCCTGGCCGGCTTCCTCAACGCCGCCGCCATCCACGTGGAGAAGTTCGCCGAGTGGGTCGAGCCCCGGGTGTCGTTTCCGGAGCTCGTGCACCCCGAGTTCGACTACCCGATGGCGATCATCTCGCTGTCGGTCGCGGCGCTGGGCATCGGCATCGCCGCCTACTTCTGGTTCAAGCGTGAGGAGCTGGGCGCGCTCAAGGGCCTCACCCAGCGCAACAAGCTCGCGCACGCCGGGTACACGTTCCTCGAGAACAAGTACTACCTCGACGTCCTGTACGAGAACGTCATCGTGGCGTCGATCAAGGGCGCCATGGCCAACGCGGCGTACTGGGTCAACCAGCACGTGATCGACGGGGTCGTCAACGGCGCCGGGCGCGGTGCCCGGATCGTCGGCAAGTTCACCTACGAGAAGCTGGACCAGAAGGGCGTCGACGGTGCGGTCAACGGCGTGGCCGAGATCACCGGCGAGAGCGGCGGCCTCCTGCGCTACCTGCAATCCGGTAGCGTCCAGCGGTACGCGTTGTTGTTGTTCGGTGCAGTGGGGCTCCTGAGCCTCTTCCTGCTACTCGCCAATTCCTGATCCGAGGGGAATCGTTCCAATGGACTGGTTCGACAACTGGGCCCTGACGCTGGCGGTGTTCATCCCCATCGTCGGCATGGTGATCGTGCTGTTGATCCCGAAGGCCGAGGAGAACCTCATCAAGGTGGTCGCGCTGCTGGCCACGTTGCTGACCGGCGCGGTCGGCATCGGGATCCTCGCGCAGTTCAACCTCGACGACGGCGGTCTCCAGTTCCAGGCCAACGAGAAGTGGATCGACGTGATCCACAGCCGCTACCACGTCGGCATCGACGGCATCTCGTTGCCGCTCGTGCTGCTCACGATGCTGGTCACGATCTGCTGCATCGTCTACTCGTGGAACCACTTCCCCGAGCCGCACAACCCGAAGGCGTTCCTCGCGCTGATCCTGCTGCTCGAGACGGGCATGATCGGCACGTTCGTCGCCCAGGACCTGATCCTCTTCTTCATCTTCTTCGAGGTCGTCCTGCTCCCGATGTTCTTCATGATCGGCGTGTGGGGCGGTCCCAACCGCGAGTACACGTCGATCAAGTTCTTCCTGTTCACGTTGTTCGGCTCGGCGCTCATGCTGCTGAGCTTCCTGGCGCTGTTCTTCCTCTCGAAGGTCCAGACCTTCGACATGGTCACGCTCAGTCGCCTGCACGGCGACGGCATCGTGCACGGCACGCAGCTGCTCGTGTTCGGCGGCATGTTCCTCGGCTTCACGATCAAGGTGCCGATGTTCCCGTTCCACACCTGGTTGCCCGATGCCCACACCGAGGCGCCGACGGTCGGCTCGGTGCTGCTGGCCGCGATCATGCTGAAGCTCGGCACCTACGGGTTCATCCGCATCGCGCTCCCGATGCTGCCGAGCGCGGCCCAGTCGTGGGCCCCGTGGATCGGCTTGCTCGCCGTCGTCGGCATCATCTACGGCGCGCTCTGTTGCCTCGCGCAACGAGACATGAAGCGCCTCATCGCGTTCTCGTCGGTCGCGCACATGGGCTTCGTGATGCTCGGC
>CAVWPI010000015.1:0-38004 GCA_963756895.1 uncultured Actinomycetes bacterium
GTGCTCGAGCGCATGCCGCGCGCGCTCGACATCGGCACGCACGTGCCGCACGCCGCGCTGCGCGCCTACGTGATGGGTGAGCGGGCGCACGACGACGCCACCAGCGACGATCTGGCCGCGATGCACGACATCCTCCAAGCGTCGCTCGACGCCGGTGCGCTCGGGTTCTCGACCGGCCGCACGAGCGGTCACCGCGACATCCACGGCCAGCCCGTACCCGGGACGTACGCCGCCAAGGACGAGCTCGTCGCGCTCACCGACGCGATGGCCGGCAACGTGCAGGCGGTCCTGCAGCTCGTGCCGCGCGGCATCGGGGGCGTGGAAGGTGGCGATCCGGAAGGATCGATGGACGGCGAGATGGAGTGGATGGTCGAGCTCGCGGGCCGTCTGTCCAACCCGATCACGTTCCTCGTGATGGAGAGCAACCACGACCCCGACAGCTGGCGGCCCTGGTTCGAAACCGCGGACGAGGTCAACGCGGCCGGCGGCAACCTGCGCCCGCAGGTCGCGAGCCGTTGCTTCGGTGTGCTCCTCGGTCACCAGTCCCGCATGAACCCGTTCAAGTACGGACCGAGGTACGCGGCGCTGTCCGAGCTTCCCCTGGTGGAGCGGGTGGCGCAGATGCGGCGCGACGAAGTGCGCGCCGCGATCCTGGCCGAAGCCCGCGACAGCAACCGGGCGTCGACGACCCTCGACCGCATCCCCGCACCACTGTTCGAGCACCTCTTCCCGCTCGGCGACGAGCTGGAGTACGAACCCACGTCCGATCAGAGCGTCGCAGCCGTCGCCGCGCGCGACGGGCTCGATCCGTGGGCGGTCATGTACGACCTGCTGCTCGGTGCCGACGGTCGCGAGTTCCTGCTCCGCCCGTTGCTGAACTACGGGCGTGGGTCCTACGACGGGCTGCACGACATGATGCTCGACCCCGCGAGCGTGCAGGGCCTCGGCGACGGCGGCGCGCACTCCTCGATCGTGTGCGACGCAAGCATGACGACGTACATGCTCACGCACTGGGTGCGCGATCGCAGCCGCGGCCCGCGCCTGCCGCTCGAGTACGCGGTCAAGCGGCTCACCGCGGATGCCGCGGCGCTGTACGGCCTCGGCGACCGGGGCGTGCTGGCACCGGGCATGCGCGCCGACGTGAACGTGATCGACTTCGACCGGCTCGGTCTCCGCTACCCCGAGCGCGTGACGGACCTCCCGGCGAATGCCGGTCGCCTCGTCCAACGCGCCGACGGGTACGTGGCCACGCTCGTGGCCGGCGAGACGGTCGTCGACGGCGGCGAGCTCACCGACGCCCGACCGGGCGTGCTGGTGCGCGGCTCGCGCTGAGCGACCTCGGCACGGCTCAGGACGACGCCGTGCGCTCGAGGGCGAGGCCGGCGAAGTCGCCGCGCTCTCGCCACTCGGCGAGCAGATCGCGGAAACCGAAGTAGTCGCCGAAGCCGCCCCCGTACGTGCCGGCGTGGGGATCGAGCAGCACCATGTTGCCGTCGTCGTCGAACAGCATCCGTGACCCCGGCGTGCACGGCACCCCACCCGGAGGTGCCGCCTTGGCCATCGAGTCGGTCATGACCTGTCGAACCCAATCGGCTTCGGCTGCTTCGGTCACGTCGAACGCGTCGACGCCCTCGGCGTCGAGCGCAGCGATGGTGGACGCGACGAACTCGGCGCCGACCTCGGCGAGCAGCGTGTAGTTCACGGTGACGACGGCCTGCTGGCCGGGACACGGCATCAGGAACAGGTTCGGGAACCCACTGGTCATCAAGCCGAACAGGGTGGCGGCACCGTTGGCCCACTTCTCGGCGATGGTCATCCCGTCGCGGCCGATGATCTCGTGTCCGGCCCGGCGGGGCAGTGGCGTCACCTCGGGCTCGAAGCCGGTGGCGTAGACGATGCAGTCGAGCTCGTACTCGCGCCCGTCGACCACGACGCCGCACTCGGTCACGTGGTCGATTCCGACCGGGCAGTCGACGATGGTGACGTTGTCGCGGTTCAGTGACGGCAGGAAGGCGTCGTGGAAGAGGGGTCGACGGCAGCTGTACTTGTAGTACGGCATGAGCAGGTCGGCGCGAGCCGGATCGGTGACGGATTCCCTGATCCGCTCGCGGTGCAGCTCCATCACCCCGTAGTCGAACTCGTCGACCTGGAGCATGTACTCCTCCATGCTCATGCCAGGGTCGAAGGGCTGGTTGTTGATGCGGGCAAAGTGGTGGCACCAGCCGTCATCGACGAGATCGACGTCGACCGACTGACCGAGCATCACCGCTTGGAAGTTCTCGTTGCGCTCCCGGTGCCAGCCCGGCTGCAGGCTCGCCGCGAACTCGTCGTTCGTCGGACGGTCGGCCCGCACGCCGACCGCGGCGGGCGTGCGTTGGAACACGTACAACTGCTTCGACGACTCCGCCAACGGCGGGATGGCCTGGATGGCGCTGGCGCCGGTGCCGATGATGCCGACGACCTTGTCGGCGAGCCCGGTCATGCGCGGATCTTCCTGCGACCCGCCCGTGTACCCGTAGTGCCAGCGCGCGGTGTGGAACGCCGCGCCGCCGAACGACTCCATCCCCGGGATCGCGGGGATCTTCATGAGGTTGAGGATCCCGACGGCCATGACCACGTACCGGGCGTGGATCTCGTCGCCGCGATCGGTGTGGAGCACCCAGCGCGAGCGGGCTTCGTCCCACTCGGTGCGTTGCACGCCGGTGTGGAACAGCGCGGCGTCGACGAGATCGAATCGCCGTGCGATCGCCTCGACGTGCTCGCGGATCTCTTCGCCCTGCGCGTAGCGCTTCTTCGGGATGTACTCCATCTCCTCGAGCATGGGCATGTAGCAGTACGACTCGACGTCGCACATGACCCCGGGATAGCGGTTCCAGTACCACGTCCCGCCGACGCCCCCGGCCTGGTCGATCAGTCGGATGGCGTCGATCCCGTGCTTGCGCAGCTGTGCCCCGGTGACGATCCCGGCGATGCCGGCACCGATGATCGCCACCTCGACGTCTTCGGTGACGGGATCGCGGTCCGTCATCGGCGTGAAGGGATCCGCCCGGTACTTGGCGACGGCCTCGTCGCGCGCGGGGTCGCGGATCGCTGCCCGCCCCGTCACCATGCGCTTGTCGCGCTCGGCTTCGTACTTGGCCCGCACCGCCTCCGGATCGAAGTCCGACGCCTCGTCGTTGGCTGCCACCATCCGCCTCCTCCTGGTCCTTCAGCGCGCCGTGGGGAATCGTGTGTCGGCGCCGGTGATGTCGATGCGAGGCGCTCGATGGTCGATCACCATCGGTGAGACGGTCGCGAGGTGCGCTACGACCAGCTGGTGCGCGCGCCCCGCGTCGCCCGTTTCGATCGCGTCCGTGATCTCCTCGTGCGCGGCCATCACGCTGGCGCGAAGATTGGGTTCCGGGCCGGCGCCGATTCCCTCGGCGTAGGCGGCCCATGCCTTCTTGTGGTGCGACCACAAGCTCTCGAGGGCGCCGATGACGATCACCAGCGTGGAGTTGCCGCAGCCGTCGATGATCGCCTGATGGAACTCCTGGAAGATGAGCGCCGCCCCTGCCATGTCCTGGGGCTCGACCGCGCGACAGCGGACGTTGAGCTCGCGGAGCTGCGGGACGAGGACCGCGTGCCGATCCGGCCGCTGCGCGCAGTGCGCCGCGCACGCGGGCTCGATCACCGCGAGGGCCGCGGCGAGATCGTCGAGCGCGACGTTGCGTGCCTGCAGGACCAAGCCGAGGGTGCGGGCAGCGTTCTCGGGCGTCGGAGCATGCACCTGCGCGCCGCCGACGTTCCCTCGACGGACGGAGATGAGGCCCTCGCTCTCGAGGATTCGCAGCGCTTCCCGGAACGACGGTCGCGACACCTGGAACTCGCTGATGAGCTGGTCCTGTTTCGGCAGCATGGTGCCGTCGGGGAGCGTCCCGTCGACGATCTGCGACCGGATGGCGTCAGCCACCATCTCGGCGACGCTCGGTTGCGCGAACTGACCACGTTGCGCGACGACGACGGCCGGTTGCGAGGGGGTTGTCACCGACGGGCCTCCGAGAGAGAAGTGCAGGGCTCAGGATAAGCACTTGCTCAATCTTCTGCATCTTTGACATGTCGAGAGAGCAGATCGTAGGGTTCGCGCGGAACCGATCCGTGACCGCACGTGCGGTCATCACCGTGGGGGGAACCATGGGCGCGAATGCTCGAGTAGGAGTGCGCGGCGCGCACACTGTCGGTCGTTCAACATGGCGCACGCGCCTCCTCGTGCTCGGCGTCCTCGCGGCCATGGTGGCGATCCCGTGCAGCGCGATCTCCGCGTCCGCCCAGTCGGGGGGCGGCTCCGCTCCAGTGGTGAAGGTCGGCATGATCACGTCGCTCACCGGCCCGCTCGCGGCCAACCCCGAGGTGAAGGACGCGCTGCTCGCCTCGATCGCTGCGTTCAACAAGCGCGGGGGCGTCGGTACCGCGGGCGCCAAGCTCCAGGCCGACGTGTGTGACAGCAAGGGTGACGCCAACGGCGAGGTCGACTGCGCGCGACAGATGGTCGACGACGGTGTCGTTGCGACGCTCAACGACCTCACGTACAACAACCCGGCCGGTGTGGTCGACGTCCTCGAGGGTGCCGGCATCCCCCGCATCGGCATCGGAGGCACCGACATCTCCGAGTTCGGATCGAGCGTCTCGTACCCGATCTCGGCCGGCGTCATCGCGGCGTACCTCGGGACGGCCGTCGGATTCAAACAGGACGGCAACACCAAGATCTGCCTCATGCGGACCGACGCACCGACGGGCGCGACGTTCAAGGGCTTCCTCGCCCCGTCGTTCACCGCGATCGGGGTCGACATCATCTGCGACGTCGCCGTCGCGACCGGCTCCACGGACTACGCGCCGTACATCGCACAGATCCAGCAGGAGAATCCCGACGCGGTGTTGATCTCCCACACCGACGCCGTCACCACACAGCTGATCGGCGCGATGGCGCAGCTCAACGCCAAGGTCCCGCTGGGCGGCAACCCCGGATCGTTCAAGCTCGAGACCCTGCAGAAGTACCCCGCCATCACGAAGGGCACGGTCCTGTCCGACTCGTTCCCGTACCCGTCGCAGGCGAACACCAAGGCGTTCCCCGGGCTGAAGCAGTACTTCGCGGACATGAAGGCGTCGGGCAAGAGCGCGCTCAGCCAAGCGAAGCTCAAGGCGGCCGACTTCGGCCCGTGGATGTCGACGCTCGGGTTCGTGAACGTCACCAAGTCACTCGACACGTTCACGCCGGAGACGGTCATCGGTGCCCTGAAGTCGGCGAAGGACGTCGACCTGCTCGGGCTGACGCCGCCGTGGACACCGTCGACGCCCGGCTTCAGCGTGTTCACGTCGAGCTCGAACCACTACGTGTACATCTCGAAGTTCGACGGCAAGAACATCGTGACCAACAAGACCCCGGTCGACGTGACGCAGTACATCAAGTGACGCCACGCTGACGATCGTCTGACCGAGCGGTGGCTCAAGCAGTTCAGTTCGCGATCCTCGGACTCGGGGCGGGTGCGGCGTACACGCTGCTCGCGCAGGGCATCGTCCTCATCTACCGCGGCTCCGGGATCGTCAACTTCGCGCACGGCGCCATCGCGATGTTCAGCGCGTTCTTCTGCTTCCTGACCCTCGTCGAGGATCACGGGTGGCCCATTGGGGCGGCGATCCCGGCTGCCGTGCTGCTCGGGGCGCTGCTCGGGATCGTGATCCAGAACGGGATCCTGCGTTTCATGCGCGGGGCGGCACCGTTGGTCCGCCTCGTCGCGACGCTCGGTGTGCTCATCGTGCTCCAGGGCCTCGCGGGCCAGAAGCTCTGGGACAACGACTTCCACCAGGTGGACCAGTTCCTCCCGACCCACAACTACACGCTGCACGAATGGTTCGGGTTCAACGGGGACATGGGCCGCGTCGTGGTCCAGCAGGACCGTCTGATCCTGCTGGGAATCGCGATCGTGCTCACGTTCGCGCTGTGGGCCTTCACCCGGTTCACGCGGATCGGGCTGGCGATCTCCGCGAGCGCCGAGAACGAGCGGGCCGTGGCTGCGCTCGGGTGGTCACCGAACTTCCTGGCCACGGTCACGTGGGGCATCGGGGGCGCGACCGCGGGGTTGGCCGGCATCCTGCTCGCACCCAACGCCGGGCTGAGCCTGACCGTGTTCACGATCGTGGTCACGGTCTCGGCGCTCGCAGTCGCGTTGATCGGCGGGTTCAGCTCGTTCCCGTTGACGTTGCTCGGTGGCATCGCGCTCGGCATCGCCGAGACCGAGGTGCTCACGTACTCGAGTGACATCTCGACGTTCCTCCACGACACGCTCGGGATCGAGAACGGTGCGACGGGTCTCCAGCGGGCGTTGCCGTTCGTGGTGATCGTCGTCGTGCTCGTCGTGCGTGGGAAGGCGCTTCCCCTGCGCAGCCACGTGCTCGAGCGCCTCCCCGACCTCGGGAGCGGCGTGGTGACGCGTTGGTTCCTCGTCGTGATGATCGGCGCCCTGTTGTTGCTCAACGGATTCGCGTTCGACGCGAAGTGGTCGACCGCGCTGTACACGACCCTCATCGTCGGGGTCTTCATCCTGTCGATCGTCGTGCTGACCGGTTACGCGGGTCAGCTCTCGCTGGCGCAGTACGCGATCGGTGGACTCGGCGCGCTGGTTGCGTCGCGCTTGGTGGGCCAGGAGCAGTGGCCCGCCGAGCTCGCGTTCCTCGCCGGGGTGGTGTTCGCGATCCTCGTCGGCACGATCTTCGCCATCCCCGCGCTCCGCACCCGCGGGGTCAACCTCGCGGTCGTGACCCTCGGGCTGGGGTTCGCGGTCCAGCAGGTGGTGTTCAGCAACCAGTACTTCACCGGCGACTTCGGCTCGGTCACGACGATCGGCCGGATCTCGGTGTTCGGATGGGACGTCGAGCGCGGCGGACCACCCGGATCGCTACCTGGTCGTGTGCCTCGGCGTCTTCGTGATCGCAGCGCTCATGGTGGCCAACCTGAGACGCTCCGGTTCGGGACGACGGCTCATCGCGGTGCGGAACAACGAGCGCGCCGCGGCCTCGCTCGGCATCAGCGTGTTCGGCGCCAAGCTCTACGCGTTCAGCGTCGGTGCGGCAATCGCGGCGTTCGCCGGGCATCCTGCTCGCGTTCAAGGACTCGACGGTCGTCTACACCCGCTACGACCCGTTCCAGTCGATCAACACGGTCGGCAACGCGGTCGCCGGCGGTGTCGGCTGGGTGCTCGGCGCGGTGTTCGGCGGGAACCTCGCTCCCGGTGGACTGGGCTCGATCCCGCTCGACTGGATCGATCTCGGGTCGTGGATCATCACCATCGGTGGCGTCACGCTCATCCTCATCGTGATCCTCAACCCGAACGGCATCGCGAGCGTGGTGCTCAACGACGAGCGGGGCATCGGCAAGCTGCGTCTCCGGTGGCGGCGGACTCCTGCTCGTGAGGAGCTCGTGGACGTCGCGCCGAGCGAGGTGACCCCGGCCACGCTCGAGATCGAAGACCTGACCGTTCGCTTCGGCGCCGTCGTCGCGGTCGACGGCGTGAGCTTCCAGGTCGCGCCACGCGAGGTCGTCGGCCTGATCGGTCCGAACGGCGCGGGGAAGACCACCATCGTCGACGCCCTGACCGGCTTCACCAAGCCGACTGCGGGCCGGATCCTCCTCAACGGCACGCCGATGACGGGCCGGTCGTGGAGCCCCGCTCGGCGCGCGCGCGGGCGTGCGGCGTTCGTTCCAGTCGCTCGAGCTCTTCGAGGAGATCTCGGTCGCGGAGAACCTGCACGCCGGTGCCGGCGTGCGCTCGCGCTTCGCCGGCCTGCGCGACCTGGTCTGGCCGACCCGGCCGCCCCTGCCGCCCACCGCGGTGAGCAGCGCCGCGTGAGTTCGGACTCGAGCAGGATCTCGACCGGCTCCCTGGCGAGCTGCCGTATGGCCGGCGCCGTCTCGTCGGCATCGCCCGGGCGATTGCGTCGGCACCATCGGTGTTGCTGCTCGACGAGCCGGCCGCCGGACTCGACGACAACGAGACCAGCGAGCTCGGCGATCTCGTCCGGCGCTTCGCCGACCGAGTCCGGCATGGCCGTGCTCCTCATCGAACACGACGTCGAGCTCGTGCTCCGGGTCTGTGATCGGATCGTGGTGGTCGACTTCGGGCGCAAGATCGCCGAGGGAACGCCGGGCGAGATCCGCAGCAACCCAGCGGTCATCGCCGCGTACCTCGGCGAAGAGATGCCCGACGGCCGACGGCGGAGCCGTTGGTCAGCGAGCTGGCGACGAAGGAGCCGTCGTGAACGCGACCGACGCAGCCCTTCCGGGCCGTTGCTCGCGTGCCGCGGTCTCGCCGCCGGGTACGGCGCGGTCGCGGTCGTGCGGGACCTCGACCTGCAGGTCGAGCAGGGTGAGGTCGTGGCGCTCATCGGACCGAACGGCGCTGGGAAGACGACCACCCTGTTGACCCTGGCCGGGGAGCTCCCTGCGATCTCGGGTGACGTCGTGTTCCGCGGCGCGACGACCAAGGCGCCATTGTTCCGACGGGCGCGCCGAGGCATGGGGTTCGTCACCGAAGAGCGGTCCGTCTTCATGCAGCTCTCGACCGAGGAGAACCTCCGAGTCGGCGGGCGTCGCCAAGGCCGACGCGGTGGCGCTCTTCCCGGAGCTCGAACCGCTCATGGGGCGCACGGCGGGCCTGTTGTCGGGCGGCGAGCAGCAGATGCTGACGCTCGCCCGCGCGGTGGCCCGCGATCCCAGCCTCCTGCTCATCGACGAGCTCTCGCTCGGCCTCGCGCCCGTGATCGTGAAGCGTCTGCTCCAGACCGTGCGCCAGGTCGCGAACGAGCGCTCGACCGGGATCCTGCTGGTCGAGCAGCACGTGCGTCAGGCGCTCCACATTGCCGATCGCGTGTACGTGATGCAGCGTGGCCGCATCGTGATGAGCGGGACCGGCGACGAGGTCCACGGCCGCATCGACGAGATCGAAGCGACCTATCTGTCAGGACCGCGCGTGCGGACCGACCGGGCGAGAACGAGCGCAAGGAGGAACAGTGGCAGCAGACAGCAACGCAGCCGACCGGCGACGAATCGTCGTCGTGACCGGTGGCGGTGCCGGGATCGGCGCCGCCATCGCCGAGGCGATCGGCCGCAGCGGCGCGTACGTCGTCACCGTGGACCCGGGGGTCACCGTCGACGGCCTCGGCCAGGAACAGGGCCCGGCGGAGACGACCGCCGACCGCATCGTCGCCGCAGGGGGCGCGGCACGGGCATCGAACACGTCGGTCACCGACGCCGCGGCGATCGACGCCCTCTTCGCGGGACTGGTCCACGAGTTCGGCGGCCTCGACGCGGTGATCAACGTCGCCGGGATCAGTCGTCCGTCGGGCTTTGCCGAAGGCGACGAGCAGGCGTGGTCATCGGTCTTGAGCGTGCACCTCGACGGCTACCTCAACGTGCTGCGCGTCGGCGCTGCCGATCATGAGCGCAGCGGGACGCGGCACGATCCTGGGAGTCACCTCGGGTTCCGGTTGGCGACCCGCGAACGCCGGCGCGTACAGCTGCGCGAAGCGCGCGGTTGCCGCGCTCACCTGGCAGCTGGGGAAGACCGCGCCGCCCGGCGTCACGGTGAACGCGTTGTCGCCCATCGCGGCGACGCGCATGGTGACCTCGGGCCTCCGCCAGCAGGCGCCGGCAACGAGCCCCGGTGACCAGAGCCAGACCGGTGGCCTCTCGCTCGCCATCGCCGCGATGCCGTCACCCGAGGAACTCGGTCCGGTCGGCGCCTACCTCGCGAGCGATGCCTTCGCGTGGAGCACGGGGAACATCATCTTCTCGAACGGGTCGGAGGTCGCGCAGATCCTCCCTCCGCGGGCACTCGAGGTGTTGCGCACCACTGACGTCGCCGACCTCGGGCACGCACTCGACGTCGTCGTCCCCGCCGCGTTCGTGCCTGCCGAGGCGGCACAGGGGACCAATGGGGCCAGCAACGGACGCTTCGCCGGCGTGTTCGGCGAGCCCTCCCCGACGGGTGGTGGAGCACCGACCGGCACGCGTACCTGTCTGGTCGTCGCCGACGACGCGCAGTTCGAGTCCGGGGTGCGGGACGCGTTGGCGTCACGGGGCGTGAAGGTCGTGGGGATCGGCTCGCGTCCGCCCGCGACGGACTTCGTCGGAGCTTCCGAGCAGCTGGCGCAGGCCGCGGGCAGCGCCGGTGGCGTCGATGCCGTCGTGGTCGCGCGCACCGGCTCCGGGTCGGGCAGCACGGGCACAGGGTGGGAAGCGGTGCTCGACGAGCACGCGGGAATCGTCGACGCGATCCGGAGCGACGTGGCCTGGGTGCGGGCGGTGAGCGACCACGCCCGTGCGTCGGGCCGTCCGATGCGGATCGTCACCGTGACCGACGCCTCGACCGCGGGAGGGAGGAGTCGCGCCCAGGCATCGGCGCAGCTCTCGCGTGCCGCGCACCTCGTGACCGACATCGAGACCGACGCCTTCGCGATCGGGGTGGAGGCAGATGCCGAGTCGTGCGCGCCGGCGGTCGGTGAGCTCGCCGCGTACCTCATCGGCGCCGACGACGCCGGGGCGATATCGGGTGCCGAGCTCGTGGTCACCGCTGAATGGATCGCGCTGCGCAGCCATCCGCACCCGGAGGCATCCGTCTCGTTCGGCGGTCCGGAGTTGCCGTCGTGGGTCGACGAGACCCTGCGCAGCATCGTGCAGGGTGCAAGCGTGAGGAGCGACGCATGACGGTCGAACGAGTGGTCGACGCTCACGTCCACCTCTGGGATCCGGCTCGTGCCGACTGGTATCCGTACCTCGCCGGCATGCAGGAGCTCGACATGGGCGACATCTCGGGCATGTGCCGGCGCTTCGACCAGTCGATCTACTTCTCGGAAGCAGCCACGTGGAACGTGCAGAAGTTCGTGCACGTCGCGGCGGCGGCGCCGGCGAAGCTGGTCGACGAGACGCGCGAGCTCGACGCGCAGGCGGACGCCACCGGGCATCCCGATGCGCTCATCGGGGGCCTCGACCCCAACGAGGAGCTCGCGGAGCTCGAGCGCCAACTCGACGAGCAGACCACGACGAGACGCTTCCGCGGCATCCGGATCATGGGAGAAGCGGAGCGGGCGATCCCCACTCCCGGGATGCTGCAGGCACTGCAGGACCGCGGGCTGATCTTCGAGCTCATGGTGCATCCCGACGCGCTCGGCGCCGGCCGCGACCGCGCTCGCCGCTTGGGAGCTGCCGGTCGTGGTCGAGCACACGGGCTGGCCCCGGTCGAACGAGCCCGAGGAGTACGAGCTCTGGAAGGCAGGCATGGCTGCGCTCGCCGGTCTCCGTGAGAACGTGACCTGCAAGCTCTCCGGACTCGCGATGCCGATGCAGTCGATGGCGGCCGCGACCTTCGCGCCGTGGATCCACCACGCGATCGAGCTCTTCGGTGCCGACCGGTGCATGTTCGCGAGCAACTTCCCCGTCGACGGCATGCACGGCACCTACGACGACCTGTACGGCACCTACGACGAGCTCACCGCTGATCTGGACGCGTCGACACGCGACGCGCTCTTCGCCGGCAACGCCGAGCGGGTCTACGGCTTGTGACCGATCGCTGACGCCACACTCGGTCTTCGGCCGTAGCCTGACGTGATCGACGCCACCGATTCCCCGCCGACGCGTTCGAAGCGCGGGCGCCCGCGATCCCTCACCGAGGAGCAGATCGTTGACGCCGCGGTGCACTTGGCGCGTTCGACGCGTCTCGAGCGCGTGTCGATCCGCGAGCTGGCTGGCGAGCTCGGTGTGCCGGTCATGACGATCTACAACTACGTGCCGAACAAGGAAGCGTTGTACGACCTCGTGTCGAGCTCCGTCCTCCGTGGTGTGCGCGTGCCGTCACCGGATGAAGGGACGTGGGAGGAGCGTCTCAAGCAGCTCGAACGGGATGTGCGGCGGGCGCTCGCGGACTTCCCCGGGTTGTCGCTCGAGCGCGGCGATTCGACCGAGGGCGCCCGACTCGCCGACGGGGTCATGACCATTCTGGCGAGCGCCGGATTCGGTCCCACCGACGCGGCGCTTGCGTTCGCCGCGCTGTTCACGTTCATGATCGGACAGCTCGACGTCGACCTCGAGATCGCGGAAGCAGGTGGTCCCGCAGCGACCGCGGTGCAAGGCGCGGCGACGGCGACCGACATGACCCCTGACGAGATCTTCGAGTTCGGCTTCGATGCCGTGATCGAAGGGCTGAAGCTGAAGCTCCGCCGCGCTTGACGTCGCCCAGAATTTCAATAGGGTGTACGAGAATTCGGCTGGGCGGGGGGAGCGTGTGGCAGACGTCGTGATCGATCCGCTCTTCGACGCTGCGGTGGTCGAGGATCCGCACGAGTACTACGCCCGCCTGCGCGAGGCCGATCCCGTGCACCAGATCCCCGGCACGACGGCGTTCCTGGTGACCCGCATGGACCTCATCCACGAGGTCGTCGCCCAGCCCGCCGTCTACTCGAGCGTCAGCACGGTGTTCCTGCACGAGCACGGGTCCGTGGACTCCCCGGGGCTGCGTGGCATCGCGCCCGATGCCGACGCCGACACCAGCGGGGGCGCCGTGCTCGCCACCGCCGATCCGCCCGACCACACGCGGCAACGCAAGGTCGTCACCCGCCGTCTGTCCACGGCCGCCATGCAGGGGATGGAACCCGAATTCCGGGCGCTCGTCGACGGCGTGCTCGACGGCGCGCTCGCGCGAGGCCGCATCGAGCTCATGAGCGAGCTGGCCGAGCCGTTGCCGATGATCATGGTGGCGCGCATCCTCGGTGTGGACGACGACCAGGCGCCGGCGCTCAAGCAGCAGGGCTACGCGTCGGTCGAGGCGATCAGCGGGTTCGTCACCGACGAGCGGCTGGCCGAGCTCGGCGCGCCGATGATGAACGTCGGACCCGTGGTCGACGTGTACCTCGAAGCGCGCGGCGCCCAGCAGTACGACCCCGAGACGCTCATCGGCGTGTGCGGTCGGGCGGTCGAAGCCGGTGAGCTCACCGACCTCGAAGCCATGGCGACCTTGTTCCTGTTGATCTCCGCGGGCGGCGAATCGACCACGAGCCTCACCGGTACCGGCGCGCGCATCCTCGCCGAGCGGCCCGATCTCCAGAATCGGCTGCGGCTCGAACCGCACCTCGTCCCCGCGTTCGTCGAGGAGGCCTGTCGCATCGACCCGCCGTTCCGCGGGCACTACCGCACGGTCGTGAACGATGCGGAGCTCGGCGGCGTGTCGATCCCCGCGGGGTCGTCGCTCGTGCTGATGTGGCCCGCCGCCAACCACGACCCCGACGCGTTCGCGAACCCCGACGACATCGACCTCGATCGATCCCATCCTCGCCAGCACGTCGGCTTCGGGTGGGGCATCCACCTCTGCGTGGGCGCGCCGCTCGCGCGCGTCGAGGCCAAGGTCGCATTCAAACAGCTCCTCGCGCGCACGAGGTCGTTCTCGATCGCTCCGGACGCAGCACCGCTGCACCACCATCGCAGCCTCATGGTCCGGCGTCTCGTCGAGCTGCCCCTCGTGCTGGAGCCGCGCGCGTAGGGTCGCGCTGATCTCTCGCCGCGACCAATGCCATGATCGTGGCAACGACACCGATCCACATCGGGACACGAACAGGGGGAACCGTGCACCGACTGAGGAAGTGGGGTCTGCGCGGCATCGCGATGGCCGCAGGACTGGGGCTCGCGAGCGGTGCCCTCCTCGTGACCAGCGCCGACGCGCAGTCGGAGAGCTCCCCCGGCGTGTCCGCCAAGGAGATCACGCTCGGCTACATCTCGTCGGAGACGGGGGTGGCGGCGTCGGCGAGCAAGGGTTCGGAAACGGGCTGCAAGGCGCGGATCGGCGCCGAAAACGCCAAGGGCGGCGTGAATGGGCGCAAGCTCGTCTTGGAGGCGATCGACGACAAGTCGTCGGCGAACCTGAACGCAGCCAAGGACCTCGTCGAGAACCGCGACGCGTTCATCGTGATCAACGACTCGGCGTTCGCGTTCACGACGTATCGCTACCTGCGGGACGCAGGCGTACCCATGCTCGGGGGCGGCTTCGACGGCTCGTACTACTACGAGAAGGGCAATGAGAACATCGTGTCGGCGTACGGGGACGGCACGCCGGTGCCGGGCATCACCTACGACACGGTCGCCAAGGTCGTGAAGAAGCTCGGAGCCAAGAAGCTCGGCGCGATCGGCTACGGCGTCTCGCCGTCGTCGAGCGAGACCGCCAAGGCCACCGTCGACTACGCGGCGCCGGCCGCCGGCCTCGACAAGGGCTACCTGAACACCGCGGTCGATTTCGGGACCACCGACGTCGCACCGATCGTGCTGGGCATCAAGAACGCCGGTACCGACGCGATCTACCTGCCTCTGGACGCCAACACGAACATCGCCGTGATCCAGGGCCTGCAGCAGAACAACGTGCCCATGAAGGCCACGGTCTCCGCGACCGGGTACGGCCAGGCGCTGCTCGACCAGCCGGCGTCGAAGACGCTCACCGAGCACGATGTGTTCCAGACTGCGTACAAGCCGGTCGAGCTCGGGGGCAAGGACATCAAGACCTTCCAGCAGAACCTGAAGAAGTACGGCGGCTACACCGGAGTTCCCGGGTTCGGGGAGTACACCGGGTACGTGTCCTGCGACCTCGCGATCGTCGGACTGAAGGCGGCAGGGAAGAACCCGACCCGTCAGGGTTGGGTCGACGGCATCCGCACCACCAACGGTGGGATCTACGACAACGCCGGTCTCACCTGCGGCTCGCGCAACTTCAGCCAGGCGAACTTCGGCAAGGTGGCCAAGGAGAGCTGCATCTATTACGCCGTGGTCAAGGACGGCAAGTGGAAGGTGTTGTTCGGCGGGAAGCCGGCCAAGGGCAAGATCGTCGGCGACTCCGATCTGATCGACCAGTACGAGAGCAACGCCGGGGCCGGCGTCACCACCACGTCGGCGGCACCGGCGCCCTGAGGCGAACCTCGCGGACCCGTCCGGCCTGTCGTGCTCGACCACTGCAGTCCGGGCGGGTGCGCCTCGGTCAACTCGAGGTGGCGATCTCTGCCAACGAACCGAGCCGCGCCGGAAGCGCACCGGTCGCGTCACCGTCGGAGACGGTGAGCTCGCCCGCGACGGCCACTGCCCGGAACCCCGCGGGCGGACGGGTGAGGCGGTACCTCCCCTCGGGTAGGTCGTACCGGCGTTCGAGTCCCCGTGTCTCCAACTCGTCGGGTGCGAACACCGCGAGGTCGCCGCGTCGCCCGGGTTCTACGACGCCGCGGTCGGTGAGGCCGAAGAAGTCGGCCGAGCGTTGCGTGATGCAGTGCACGGCTTGTTCGAGCGACACCGCGCGCTCGTCGCGCGCCCAGTGCGTGATGAGGTGCAGGTTGGAGCCGGCGCCGCAGAACATCGTGAGGTGCGCGCCGGCGTCGGTGCCGCCCATCAGCGCGAGCGGGTTGGCGGCGTCTTCCACCACCTGCGCCCGACGGTCGTCGTCGGTCATGGGCACCGCGGTGCTGTTCTGCTTGAGGTAGCGCGAGCCGATGCCGTTGGCGAGCACCCAGTCGGCGAGCGCGTCAGACGGGTGCTGCTCGCGCTCGGCGGCGAACGCGGCCAGTGAGATCCCGGTGGGACCGGCGCCGCTCTCGGAGTCGCTGAGGATCACCTCGTCGAGCGTCTCGCGGCGGAACGCGTTCTGCTCTGGGAGCGGTTCGTCCCAGGCCGCCCGTGCCCGCGCCCGCCACTCGGGGTCGGCGAGGGCCGTGAGCTTGGCGTCGGCCGGACCGTTCACCATCTCGTGCCACGGCGGGATCGCGGCGGTGGCGATCGACGTCTGGAAGCCGAGCATCGGCGTGAACGGTTCGTTGCCACCGCCGAGGTACCAGGTGGTGAGCCCTTCCTCGACCTTGCCGCCGCCGACGCCGTCGCCGAGCGACAGGCTGCGGATGCCGCGACCGCACGAGCGTTCCAAGGCGTCGCGACGGTCGCGTTGCTTGCGGGCGATGACCTGGAACGTCGCGCCGGGATGGCGGGCGATCACGTCGAGGAGAGCGTCGAGCTCGCCCCCGTCGGAGAGACGACTCGGCACGAGTCGGCGCTGGCGGTCGGTGTCGAACCAGTTCGACGACATCCCGAGGGAACCGGCGCGCAGGGCGTCGTCGAGCAGCGCCGCCATCGCCTCCGCCTCGTCGGTGGTGGCCGCACGCTCCCACGCGTCGCGCCCCATCACCGACGCCCGGAGCGCGTTGTGCGCGGTGTACGCGAACGGTTGTACCGCGGTGGCCTGGGCGCGTGCGCGTTCGGCGTACTCACCCCAGCTCGACCAGCCCCACGGGACGTACGTGTCCGACAGGGCTGGCGGCAGCTCCTCGATGAAGCAGAGCAGGTCGACGATGTCGTCGCGCACCTCGGGCGCGACCGGCGCGATGCCGAGTCCGCAGTTGCCCATGACGAGCGTGGTGACGCCGTACACCGGGAGCGGATCGAGCGACGGGTCCCAGAACATCTCGATGTCGTAGTGCGTGTGGCTGTCGATGAGGCCCGGGGTCACGACCGCGCCGCGCGCGTCGACCTCGCGCTCGCCGTCGGGCGCGAGGTCGGGTGCAACCTCGACGATCACGCCGTCGCGCACCCGCACGTCGGCCACGCGGCCGGGCGCGCCGGTACCGTCGACGACGGTGCCACCTCGAACGATCAGCTCCGACATGTCGTCTGGTCTACCAGGGCTTCACGCTCTCGCCCGCGAAGGCGATGGAGCGGGAATCGGCCGGGATCTCGTCGAGGGGCACCGCGACCTCGGCGACGGTGGGGCCGACGCGCTCCGCCACCGGCGCGAGCGCGTCGAGGTCGAAGCCGTAGACCTCGGCTGCGGTGAGCCCGACCATGCGCGCGACCTCGTCGGTGTCGACCGCGGCGAAGCTGTTGCGCAGCGCCTCGGTGGTGTACGGGTACGTCGCCTCGATGTGGGGGTAGTCCTGGCCCCACATGATGCGGTCGACGCCGATGTCGTGGCGCAGCGGTGTCTCGCACGGTCGGAAGAAGCTCGCGCCCGCGTAGCAGTTGGTGTGCCAGTAGTAGCTGGGCAGCTCGGTGACGACCTTGACGACCTCGGCGCCGAAGTGCGACTCCGCGGTGTTGGGATCGCGGAAGCGCCGGAACTGGTGGTCGAGCATCCCGAGGGTGCCGGGGACCCAGCCGCTCGACTGCTCGGTGAGGATCAGCTTGATCCCCGGATACTTGGCGAACGCGCCACCGATGACCATGTGCCAGAACACGCGGTGCGAGAACCACCCGAGCTCGACCATGAACACCGCCATGCCCTTGGCGTCGGGCTCGGGCGCGGGGCCGGCGGCGCCGCTGTGGTTGTTGATGGGCATGTCGTGGTCCTGGCACGCGGCCCAGAGCCGGTCGTACTCGTTCGAGTACATGGGCGGAAGGGTCGAATCGGGTGGCACACCCGGGAGCAGGATGCCGCCGCGCAGTCCCTGCTCGGCTGCCCACTCGACTTCGGCGACGGCGGCGTCGACGTCGTTGAGGAAGACCTGCGCCATGCCGGCGCGGCGACCGGGCGTGTCGGCGCAGAAGTCGACCAACCAGCGGTTGTGCGCCTGGAGTCCGGCCCAGCGCAGCTCGTACTCGTCGTCGGCCGGCGGGCGTGCCAGCAGGTTCCCCGACGGGAAGAACGGAGGGATCGTGTTGGGGAAGAGCACTTCGGCGACGACGCCGTCGTCCTCGAGCTCGCGCAGCCTCGCTGCGCTGTCCCAGTTGCGGTACGCGAAGTCAGCGCGGAGGTCCTCGAACGGGTTCACGAAGGTCGCTTCCCACGCGTCGAACTCGTCGTGGTACTTCGACTCGAGGTAGTCGCGGTACTCGTGGACCTGCGCTCCCGCGTGGCCGTCGGACGAGATCACGATGTAGCGGTCACCGGCGAGCGTCGTCATGAGCTCGCTCCCTTCAGTCCTGGGCGCCGGCCTTGCGGCCGGTCATCACGTTGGGTGCCTGGATCAGGTACTCGGGAAGGCTCCGGTCGACCTGGGATCGGGCGCGCAGGAGCGACGCGGCCGCCGAACCGGGTGTCGGTTCGTCGCCACTCGAGTTCGACATCCAGAAGACGCCGTCACGGATGCCCTCGAAGCAGAGGTCGGCCACCTCCGACAGCGGCGCCCAGGGGAGCTCCTGGCCGGCGGCCTTGGCGCGCTCCATCATCGGGGTGAGCTGGTCGCGGCCCGTGTCGGCCGGTGGTGCACCGGGACGGTCGTAGCGCGCGTGGCGGTTGCGACCGGGTTGCCAGATGCCGGTCTTGAGCATGCCCGGCGTGCGGGTCGACGGGTAGAGGAGATGCGCGGTGACCTTGGCGTCGAACTCGCGCAGCTGGCCCCAGAGGCATTCGGTGAGGCACGTGAGCGCCGCCTTGGTGGTGGCGTAGACCGCACTGTGGATCATCGGCGTGAAGCCGCCGTTGCCCGACGTGGTGTTCACCACTGCGCCCTCGGTGTCCTGGGCGAGCATCGTGGGGAGGAAGGCGTTGATCCCGTTGACCGCCCCCATCACGTTCACGTCGAGCGACCAGCGCCAGTCGTTGACGTGGTGCTCCCACATCTGGCCTTCGGAGGCGGATCCGACACCGGCGTTGTTGCACAGCACGTCGACCGCACCGAACGCGTCGAGCGTCTCGTCGCGCAAGGCCTCGAGCGACGAGAGCTCGGTGACGTCGGTGACGACACCGATGACGTCGCGGCCCTGGTCGCGCAGCTCCGCCGTGGTCTCCGCGACCTGCTTGATGTCGATGTCGGCGACGACCGCGCGCATGCCTTCGTCGGTGAACCGCTCGACGAGCGCGCGGCCGATGCCACCGGCGCTGCCGGTGACGACCGCGACCTTGCCCGAGAAGTCCCTCACGAGAGCTGCTTGGGATTCGGCACACCGGCGGGCGGCGCGTCGTCGTACTCCACGAACTCGACGAGGTAGCCGTCGAAGTCCTTGATGTACGCCATGGTCACCGGCCAACGATCCAGGTGCGTCGGTTCCATCACCGATTCGCACCCCGCAGCCATGGCCTTCTCGTACAGCGCGCGCACGTCGTCGGTGTTCACGTACAGCTTCCACATCGCGGTGCCCATGTCGATCGGCGCGTCGTTGTCGAGCTGCTGCGCGAGCTGCATCCGGCTGCCCCCGTGCGGAGACTGCAGGATCGCCTCCTTCGCCTGGGGGATGTCGGTCCGGCTGATCACCGGAAGCCCGCACACGCCGTTCCAGAACTCGATCGCGCGCTCGAGGTCGCGCACGTTGATGCAGTACTGCCCGAGGATCGAGACCACGGTGGCGTCCCCCTGTGTGCTGGCCCCTTGCGGGCGTCCGTGCCATACTCCACCACAGAACGTCAGGGAATGCCAGAGTGGCAGAATCCGCCATTCCGCGAGGGGGAAGCATGTCCGAGCGCTACCTGATCGTCTCGTCCGACTGCCACGCCGGGCTGCCGTGCGAGGAGTACCGGCCGTACCTCGACGCCAAGTACCTCGGCGCGTTCGACGACTTCCTCGCCGAACGGCACGCCAGTCGCGAAGAAGCGCTGAAGTTCAATTACGACTACATCATGCACTGGGAGGGCGACAACGAGGAAGGCCTCCGCGGGGCGTTCGACCCGGAGCAGCGCGACAAGGAGCTCGACGCCGACGGCGTGGCCGCCGAGGTGATGTTCGCCGACGCCGACGCCATCACCGGCATGGAGTCACCGCCGTTCGGCGCGGGACTGTCGGCCGGCACCATCCAGGATCCCGAGCTCGCGTACGCGGGTGCGATCGCGCACAACCGCTGGCTGGCGGAGTTCTGCTCGCGTGCCCCCGAGCGGCGCGCCGGCATCGCGCTGGTACCGATCACCCACGATGTGGACCGGGGAGTCGCGGAGATCGAGCGCCTCGCGGGCACGCCGGGCATCCGCGGGATCATGATCCCGACGATGTGGCACCAGCGGAAGGCGTACAACGACCCGTCGTACGAGCCGGTCTGGGCCGCAGCCGCGGCCAACGGTCTCGTCGTGCACGTGCACTCGGGCGAAGCGCCGCGCGAGGAGTACGGCGACGACATCGGCCCCTACCTCGCCGAAGTCGCGTGGTGGTCGGCGCGGCCGATCTCCTTCCTCCTCTTCGCTGGCGTCTTCGAACGTCATCCCGGCCTGAAGTTCTGCGTCACCGAGGGCGCCGCGTACTGGGCCTCCGACATGATGTGGAAGTGGGACCAGTACTTCGGCGGTGGTCACACCACGGCCAAGCTCGCACATCTGATGAAGGGCAAGATCTCGAAGCTGCCGTCCGACTACTTCGGCACCAACATCTTCATCGGCGCGTCGACGATGTCTCGCGAGGAGATCCGGCGTCGCTACGTGATCGGCTGCGACGTGATGATGTGGGGCACCGACTACCCGCATCCCGAAGGTACCTGGCCCGACACCGTTGGTGTGCTCAAGCGCAGCTTTCACGACGTGCCCGTCGACGATACCGCCAAACTCGTCGGTCTCACCGCCGGCGCGTGTTACGGCATGGACATGACGGCACTGCGTGAGATCGCCGATCACATCGGGCCCACGCCGGAGGACCTCGGCCAGGACCCGTCGCTGCTCGCCGATCCCGACGAGGTCGCCAACGCGCGCTGGTGGAAAGAGGAGTACGGCGTCAAGGTGATATGACCCTCGCGCCGTTCCGGATCGAGATCCCCGACCAGCGACTGGCGCTGCTGCGCGATCGCCTGCGCACCACGGTGTGGGCCGACGAGCCGAATGCAGGCGCCGACGATTGGGCACTCGGCGTGCCCGGTGCGTACCTGCGCGAGCTGGTGACCTACTGGATCGACGAGTACGACTGGCGCGCCCAGGAAACCGCGATGAACCGCTTCCCGCACGTGCGGGGCGAGATCGACGGCGTGACCGTGCACGCGATCCACGAGCGGGGCGCCGGTCCCGCGCCGATCCCGCTCGTGCTCACGCACGGATGGCCGTGGACGTTCTGGGACTTCGCCGAGGTGATCGAGCCGCTCGCGCACCCCGAGCGCTTCGGCGGCGACCCGGACGACGCGTTCGACGTGATCGTGCCGTCGCTCCCCGGTTCGATCTTCTCCTCGCCGGTGCCGGCCGGCATCGGGTGGCGCGAGACCGCAGGCATCTGGGTGCGGGTGATGCGCGAGCTCGGCTACGAGCGGTTCGGCGCCCACGGAGGTGATTCGGGCGCGTACGTGAGCGCGCAGCTCGCGCACGAGTTCGCCGATGATCTCGTGGGCGTGCACGTGAACTTCCCGGCACTGATCAGCGCCGACCTCGCACTGATGACCCGGGACGACTTCGCGCCCGACGAGGTCGACCTGTTCGACGCACGCAGTGCCAGCCCGCACAACCTGACCCACTTCCTCACGCAGCTCTGCGAGCCCCAGACGTTGGCGTGGGCGATGCAGGACTCACCCGTCGGACTGGCGGCGTGGATGCTGCAGCGGCGCCGGGCCTGGAGCGACTGCGGCGGTGACGTCGAGACTCGGTTCAGCAAGGACGAGCTCCTCACCGCCTTCTCGCTCTACTGGCTCACGAACACGTTCGCGGGGTCGGTGCGCTTCTACCAGTACTCGTTCGCACAACCCTGGGCGCGGTCGCACGACCGCACACCCGCGCTGGAAGCGCCGTTCGGAATCGCGGTGTTCCCGGGGGAGCTGCTGCACGTGCCGCGATCGTGGGCCGAGCGAGAGACGAACCTCGTGCACTGGACCCGCTTCGACCGCGGTGGACACTTCGCCGCGGCCGAGGAGCCCGAGCTCGTCGTCGAGGATCTCCGCGCGTTCTTCCGGCCGTTGCGCGGGTCAGCCTGATCGGACCGCTCGGGCGAGCCCGTCGCCCACGAGATCGAGGGCCTCCGCGGTCAGGTCGACCAACGAGGCGGTGCCGTCGTCCTCGAGCCAGCGCAGGTACGCGCTCTGCACCGCCGCAAGCGTCACCCGCATCATCACGTCAGGCAGTGCATCGGTGTCGGGGAGCCCGAGGCGGCGCGCCAGCTCGACCTCGATGTTGTGGGTGCCCTCGAGCGCGCCGTGCATGATCATCTTGGCCAGCAGCGCAGGGGCTTCCTTGGTGAGGTGAGCCCAGATCGCCGCGTTGCGTCCGATGTGCTCCTCGCTGGTCGACTGGTCGAGCACCGCATTGCGGAGCGCGGTCCATGCGTCGAGGTCGTCGGGTTGACCGGTGAGCGACTCGTGGATCACCTCGATGCGGCGACTCGCCTCCGCGACCAGCAGGTGGTCCTTGCTGGTGAAGTAGCGGAAGAAGGTGCGCTCCGAGATGCCTGCTTCACCCGCGATGTCCTCGACCGTGACCGCCGCGTAGCCCCGGTCGGCGAACAGGGACATCGCCGCCTGCTGGATCTCGCGCGCGTTGCGCTCGCGTCGTTGCTCGCGCAGCTCGACCCCGGATCGGGTGCCGTCCTCGGTCATCCGGACCCAGGATACGGGGCGCTCTGACGAACATCTCGGAGTTGACCCCCACCGGTGTACGTCAACCTTGAGATGTTCGGTGGTTCAGCTGGCACCCGGGAAGCGCGCGTCGCGCCATTCCATGCCCTGGCGGATGTCGGCGAGCCGGGCCTCGACCAGCGCGTCGAGGTCGCGCGTCGGGAACACGAAGAACTGGTTGTCGAGGATGGCCTGGTACACGACCTCAGCGACATGCGACGGCGGTGCACCGTGGTCGATCATGTCGCGGTACGCCTTCGACGTCGCGTTGTCGTCGGCGGGATCGTCCATGCCGGCGGGGCGGTTGCGCTCGCTCTCGAAGATCCGGGTCCGGATCAGCCCCGGGCAGAGGACCGACACGCCGACGCCGCGCTCGTCGAGCTCACGACGTATCGCCGCGGCGAGACCGACGACCGCGTGCTTCGAGACGCCGTACGGGGGAAGCGTCGGGGTGTCGGTCACGCCGGCGATGCTTGCGGTGCACACGACGTGACCCGCGCCCTGCTCCGCGAGCAGCGGTGCGAACGTGAGCGCGCCGTGCACGACGCCACGGACGTTGACGTCGAACACCCAGTCCCAGACTTCGGCCGGCGTCTCGAGCAACGGACCGACCGGTGCCACCCCGGCGTTCAGGCAGACCACGTGCACGCCGCCGAATCGTTCGAGGGTTGCGTCACGGAGTCGCTCGGCATCGTCGAGCGACCGGACATCGTGGGTGATGCCCAGGACGCGATCGCCGGCGCCGAGTGCGTCGATCGCCGATGCGATCGCTGCGTCCTCGACGTCGGCGACGACCACGCGCATGCCCGCGTCCAGGAAGCGCGCGGCCATCGCGCTCCCGATGCCCCCCGCGCCACCCGTGACCACCGCGACCTTGTCGCCGGGATCCTCCATCCAAGCGTTGGACACCACCATGACCGCTCCTCCTGGTTTCGTCCTCGGTCCGACTCCCTATCACGACGGTGCTGAGGCTGCCTATGGTTCCTCCGCGTCGCTCGTGCAGCAGAGGGGGAGTGCCATGAGGGTTCCGCTCACCATCGCCGACCACCTGGACCGTGCGGAAGCCGTCTACGGGCGGCGGACGGTGCTGTTCGACGAGCCCGATCAGCCGGCGGCGCCGTGGGAGCCGCTGACGGCCGCAGCCATGGCCGAGCGCGGCCCGCGCGCAGGCCGCAGCCCTCGACGCCCTCGGCGTGGCGCACGGTGAACGGGTCGCCATCGTCAGCCAGAACTCGGCCCGTCTCCTCACCGCGTTCTGGGGTGTGAGCGCGTACGGACGCATTCTCGTGCCGATCAACTTCCGCCTCGGCGCCGACGAGATCCGGTACATCGTCGCCCACTCCGGTGCCTCGATGTTGCTCGTGGATCCGGAGCTCGACGACCACGTGGGGAACCTCGACGTCACCCACCGCCACGTGCTCGGCGCGGAGAGCGACGAGGAGCTGTACCGGTACGGCGTCGAACCCCGCCCGTGGGATGCCGACGAGGACGCGACCGCGACCGTCAACTACACGAGCGGCACCACCGCGCGTCCGAAGGGCGTGCAGCTCACGCACCGCAACCTCTGGGTCAACTCGGTCACGTTCGCGCTGCACATGGGCGTGAACGACCGCGACGTGTACCTGCACACGTTGCCGATGTTCCACTGCAACGGCTGGGGGATGACGTACGGCGTCACCGCGGTGGGTGCCCAGCACGTGGTGCTGCGCAGGGTCAACGGCGCGGAGATCTTGCGCCGGGTCGACCGCCACGGCGTCACGCTCATGTGCGGGGCACCTGCAGTGGTCAACGCGGTGCTCGACGCGGCCGCGTCGTGGGACGGTCCGATCCCCGGACGTGGCACCGTGCGCATCGTGGTGGCGGGTGCACCGCCGCCCACGCGCACGATCGAGCGGGTCGAGCGCGAGCTCGGCTGGGAGTTCAACCAGATCTACGGCCTCACTGAGACGTCGCCGCTCCTCACGATCAACCGACCGCGAGCGGAGTACGACGACCTGACACCGACGGAACGGGCACGCAAGCTCGGGCGGGCCGGTGGGCCCGCGCTCGGGGCGCGCCTGCGCCTCGGCGAGCAGGACGAGGTGCTCGCGACCAGCAACGTGGTGATGGACGGGTACTGGGCGCAACCCGACGCGACCGCGCAAGCGATGGACGGTGGCTGGTTCCACACCGGCGACGGCGGCACCGTCGACGACGAGGGGTACCTGACCATCTCCGACCGTAAGAAGGACGTGATCATCAGCGGCGGTGAGAACGTGTCGTCGATCGAGGTCGAAGACGCGCTGTGCTCGCATCCGCAGGTCGCCGAAGCCGCAGTGATCGGCGTGCCCGACGAGAAGTGGGGCGAGACGGTGAAGGGGCTCGTGGTGCTCGTCCCCGGCGCCTCGGCATCGGAACGCGACCTGATCGAGCACTGCCGAGCGCACCTCGCGCACTACAAGTGCCCGACCAGCGTCGAGTTCCGCGACGAGCTCACCCGCACCGCCACCGGGAAGCTCCAGAAGTTCAAGCTGCGGGCGCCCTACTGGGAGGGCCGGGAGCGCCAGGTCAACTGACCGGCGGCCGTGCGTACCTCGCGGGTGCGGCGGTAGCGTGCGGCGCGATCGCCGACATGCGCGGAGGAGAGTTCCCATGAAGACGTTCGACAAGCTCTACATCGACGGCGCGTGGATCGCGCCCGCGGGTGCCGAGACGCTCGACGTGATCGACTCCACCAGCGAGGAGGTCTACACGACGATCCCGGCCGGCACACCTGCCGACATCGACCGCGCCGTCGCCGCGGCCAAGGCCGCCTTCCCCGGATGGTCGGACACGACGGCGCCCGAGCGCGGCAAGCTGCTGCTGCGCGTGGCCGAGGAGCTCGAGGCGCGGCGCGACGAGATCGCCGAGGTGATGACCCACGAGGTCGGCATGCCGAAGCCGCTCTCGGCCGCGATCCAGGTGGGTACCGGCATCTCGGGATTTCGGAACGCGTCGGAGCTCGCATCCACGTACGAGTTCGAAGACGACTCCAACGGGCTCGTGGTGAAGGAGCCGATCGGCGTGGTCGGCTGCATCACGCCGTGGAACTACCCGCTCAACCAGATCGCGGCCAAGGTCGCGTACGCGCTCGGCGGCTGGATGCACCGTGGTGCTCAAGCCGTCGGAGGTCACGCCGGTCAACGCGTTCATCCTCGCCGAGATCGTCGACGACCTCGGGTTCCCGCCCGGGGTCTTCAACCTCGTGACCGGCGTCGGACCGGTGGCGGGGGAGGCGATCGCGGCGCACCCCGACGTCGACATGGTGTCGTTCACCGGTTCCACACGTGCGGGTCGACGCGTGTCGGAGCTTGCGGCGCCGTCGATCAAGCGCGTCGCGTTGGAGCTGGGTGGCAAGTCGCCCAACGTCCTGCTCGACGACGCCGACTTCGCGGCCATGGTGCCGGCTGGCGTCGGCGCCGCCTACATGAACTCCGGGCAGACCTGCAGCGCGCTCACGCGCATGATCGTGCCGCGGTCGCGTCTGGCCGAGGTCGAGGAGCTCGCCAAGCAGGCGGCCGAGGCCTACGTGGTGGGCGATCCGTTCGCGGACGGCACCACGATGGGACCGCTCGTGTCGGGCGTGCAGCGCGAGCGCGTGCGGGGCTACATCCAGCAGGGCCTCGACGAGGGCGCCACCCTCGTGACCGGCGGTGCCGACGCACCCGACGGACTCGACCAGGGCTTCTTCGTGCAGCCGACTGTGTTCTCGAACGTCACCACCGACATGACGATCGCGCAGGAGGAGATCTTCGGTCCGGTCCTCGTGCTCATGCCGTACGACACCGATGAGGAAGCGGTCGAGATCGCCAACGACACCGTCTACGGGCTCGCCGGCGCGGTGTCGGGGAGTGACGAGCGGGCCAAGGCGGTGGCGCGCAAGATCCGCGCCGGCCAGGTGCGGGTCAACGCGGGTGGCTACTTCCCGGCGGCACCGTTCGGCGGCTACAAGCAGTCGGGCCTCGGCCGCGAGCACGGCGCGCACGGGCTCGAGGAGTTCCTCGAGGTGAAGGCGCTGTTCGTCTGACCTGGTGTGCTTGCAGATCCGTGGGCCATGATCGGCGGACGGATCCGTGAGCAACCGGGGAGTGCACGGTGCAGGAACATCGCTACTCGTTCGAGATCGACGCGTCACCCGAGGAGATCTGGAGCGTGATGCACACGCGTCCCGACCACCCCGAGGGTTTCGTCGGCATGGGCGAGTTCGGCCCGTTCGTGCGCAAGATCGAGCACGGCCCGGTCACCATCGAGATCCTCCACGAAGGTGACGAGCACGGCGCCGGCCTCGTGCGCCACTGCTTCTTCCGGGTGCCGAAGTACCTGCTCAGCGGAGGTATGGCGCAGTCCTGGGAACACGTCACCGAGGTGGTCCCGAACGTGTCGGCCAAGTACTACGCGATCGGCAAGCCGCTGTGGTCACGTGCAGAGGGGGAGCACCGCCTGGAGCGGCTGCCCGACGGCCGGACGCTGGTGCACTTCATGGAGCGGTACCACGTGTTCAACCCGTTCATGCGCCTCCTGCTCGAGCAGCAGGTCCACCACTTCATCTCCAAGGACAACGACAAGCTGGTGAAGGCAGGCATCGAGCGGGGCTTGGCCGCCGCACGGGGCGCGGGGGTCACCGCGCCGGCGTGACTCGTCATGCCTTGACAGCTATATAGCTGTTAAGGCATGCTGAGCGGGTGAGCAACGCCTTCGAGGTGGTGGCAGAGCCGAACCGCCGGCGGATCCTGGAGCTCCTCTGCGTGCGGGAGCGCCCGGTCGGCGATCTCGTGCACGAGTTGGCGCTGTCGCAGCCCGCGGTGTCCAAGCACCTGCGGGTGCTGCGGGAGGCGGGGGTCGTCGACGTGCGACGCGACGCGCAACGGCGTCTCTACCGCCTCGTGCCCGAGCCCCTCGTCGAGATCGACGACTGGCTCACGCCCTTCCGGGAGGCTTGGGCGCGCCGCCTCGACGCGCTCGAAGCCCACCTCGACGAGATGGAGGACCGATGACCGAGCAGCTGGGAACGGTCGCACGCGAGGGCGACGGCTACGTCGTCCGGTTCGAGCGTCACCTCGCCCATCCCCGCGAGAAGGTGTGGCGGGCGTTGACCGAGTCGGCGCACCTCGCGCACTGGATGCCCTGCGACATCGTGGGCGAGCGCAGAGCCGGCGCCATGATCGAGCTGCCGTTCTGGCCGGAGCACGTCGAGCGCTACGGCATCGAGACGCCGACCCTCGACGGCCGCATCGCCGTGTGGGAGCCGCCGGCGGTCTTCGAGTGGTGGTGGTCGACCGACCGGCTGCGCTGGGAGCTCGACGAGGTCGACGGCGGTACGCGGTTGCGCTTCACCACTTGGCTGGGCCCGGACGGCAAGGGCGCGGCGAACACCTCGGCCGGCTACCACGTGTGCCTCGACAATCTCGCGACCCTGCTCGACACCGGCACGGCACCGCCGTTGGTCGACGTCGACCCGTCGTCCCTGGAGGTGCGCTACGACGCCGCGGTCGCGGCGACGTGAACGGCCGCCTCGCGCCGGTGGATGTCGCGCCGGCTGTCGGCGAGGACACGGTGGTGCTGGCGCGTGCGAGCGGTTTCACCGTCGAGCAGATCCTGAGCGGTCGACTGGACGAGCCGCAGGACTACGTGCAGGACCACGACGAGTGGGTCGTGGTGCTCGACGGCGGCGCGGTGCTCGAGGTCGCCGGGGTCGCGCACGACCTCGCGGCGGGGGACTGGTGGTTCCTGCCCGCAGGTACACCGCACCGCCTCGTGCGGACCGCGGCCGGGACGAGCTGGTTGGCGGTGAGATCGAGCTGAGGTGCCTACGCAGTCGGCAGGTGCCACTGCAGCTCGACGTGCTGACCGAACGCGAGCACGCCGGCCGCCACCACGTCGGTGCGGACGAAGGCCTGGATCATGTTGGGCGCAGCTGCGCCCGGTTCGTCGGGATGGAACACCCCGGAGAGCGCGACGCGTCCGGCGAGCTCGGGATCGGTGGCCGCGGTGCGCACGCGGTCGAGGGTCGCGTCGAAGTCGTCGCGTGAGTGGAAGCGGATGCCGAAGTGGAACGATCGCTGCGGCTCGGAGCGCAGGCGGTCGAGGTACGCGCGCGCGGCCGGACCGACACCATCGGCATACGCGTCGTCGCTCGCGAGTGCGGCGGCGAGCGACTGCTCGAGCGCCCACTGCTCAGGGGTGACCTCCGACGCGTAGCACGCGTTGTTGGAGAAGTCGGCGACGTCGGGGTCGACCAGCGCGGTCATCCACGTGCCACCGCGGTCGAGCACGCGCATGCCGAGCAGCTCGAAGATCCGACCCGCCAGTGCGCGCTCGCCCGGGCGGTACACCATCTCCACGTGGTTCAGGCGATGGCCCGTCTCGGTGATGGTCGTCATGCACCGACGGTACCGCGGACCTCCTGGTCGTTGCTCGCTCACGTCGCGCCACGAGACCCGGACGCCAGCGTCGACCACCACTGTCCTCTGCACCGCGAGGGTCGCCACGGATCGAAGGTACGTTCGGGTCATGGAACGACGGGTCGGCGACGTCGCCGTGCACTACGTGGAGCACGGTGAGGGCACGCCCGTGCTCGTCTTGCATGGTGCCGGCGTCGACCACCGCGAGGCCGAGGCATGCTTCGAGCCTGCCCTTGGCGCGCACGACAGGTACCGACGCATCTATCCCGATCTGCCGGGCATGGGCCGGACGCCGGCGCCCGCGGCGCTGCGCAGCGCCGACGACGTCCTCGACGTGCTCCTCGGTTTCGCCGACGAGCTCGTCGGTCGTCACCCGGCCCTCCTCGTCGGGCACTCGGCCGGCGCCTACTACGCCCAGGGGTTCGCCGCGCGACGGCCCGACCGAGTCGCCGGGGTCGCGCTCGTCTGTCCCCTGCTGGCGGGAGTGCGCGACGTTCCGGAGCACTGCCCAGTGATCGCGGCGGACGACCTGGGCGACGAGGAGTTCCGGGGCTACTTCGTCGTGCAGACGCCTGCGATGCTCGAGCGCTACGAGCGGTTTGTTGCGCCTGCCGTCGCTCTTGTCGACGCGGCCGCGATGGAGCGGATCGGCGAACGTTGGGAACTCGCCCGGTCCGAGGGCGCGGCCTACGACGGTCCCATGCTCGTCGTCGCCGGCCGGCAGGACTCGACGGTGGGGTACGCCGCGGCAGCCGCCCTGCTCGACTCCTACCCACCGCGTGACGCTCGCGGTTCTGGACCGGGCCGGTCACGCGTTGCCCCACGAGCAGCCGGAGCTGCTGGCTGCGCTGCTGAGGGAGTGGCTGGCCCGCACACGCTCGACAGTTTGAGCGAAGTGGGCAGCGCCTCGAACCAATGCAACTGCCGCCGCGGGCTCTGACTACGCCAGCGCGTCAGCGAATCGTTGGCGGTTGCGTTCGAACCACTCGTGACGGCGCTCGTACCGCTCGAGTCCGCCCATCCTTTCGGCCATCTCGATGAATGCCTGTTCGCCTTCGTCGACCCGACGTCCCACGAATCCGCCGGTCCTCGATGCTGCAATCGACTCGGCAATCACCTCGAGGAACTCGGCGCGATCCGGCGGCAGCCCGTAACCATCGGCGACGACGCGAAGCCGATGGAACGGATCGAGCCCGCCGCGGCCGTACCGCGCGGCGTCTTCATCGGTGTCGAGCGGCACCCACATCTTGGCGAGCTGTGAGAGGTCGTGGTGCGGCCGCCCGGGCGCAGCGAAGTCGAAGTCGAGCAATGCGACCGCGGTGCCGTCGCGAAACACAACGTTCTCGGGGCAGACATCGTTGTGGCAGATCACCGTGCCGCCGTCGGGGTCGGCCATCTCGCCGCTCCATGTCGCGGCCGGTGGCGCCACGAATCCACGTTGCGCGTCATGAAAGCCTCGCAGGAGCGCCGCAGTGCTGCCCAAGCAACGGTCGGTGAGTGACCATCCAGGAAAGGGCGGCAGCGGCACGTCACCCGGGATGAATGCGACGCGCTCGCGACCATCGGGCGACCGACCGAGCGGTTTCGGTACGGCATCGAAGCCTGCATCGTGAAGGTGCAACAGCAGTGCATCGATTGTCGCCGAGTGCGGGTTGGTCGGCCGCAAGACGACGCCACCGACGCGAGTCACGGCTCCCGCATTGGCGACACCCCCGGCGAGCTCGATCTCCCCGTCCACGCCACGAGCATCGCGCGCACCGTGCGTCCCTCTTCGAAGTGTCAGACGAGCACCACGATCGCAGCCACGACCGCCCCGCCGAGGAAGACGACACCGAAGAGCCCGATCGTGTAGACCGAGACATTCGTCCATGCTGAGGCGGGGATGCCACGAGCTCTGCGCTCGGCCGATGCGGCGCGCCGTGTCGCTGTCGGCACGCCAGCACCCCAGTACCAGAGCGATGTCATCGGTATCAACGCGAGGGACAGGCCGACAGAATCACTCGCGCCGCTGTCCCAAGAGAAGTGGGCGATCTCAACGCTCTCGCGAAATGACACGCGATCGCGTCCTGTCCTTGCGCGCGGGCCATGTTGCCCGGTTCGGCGAGCCAGCGCGGCAGTTCGGGCGCGTGTTCAGTGCCCGCGTGGCGAAGCTGGAGTCGGATACAGCGCCATCAGCGGGCTACTGGCGAACCACGCCGCTCCGTGCTCGTCCCAGAACTCGCGGATCGCTGGGCTCGACCGGTAGACGTCCACGAAGTACGTCTCCCAATCGGTAGCCACACCGCCGCGGCTCAATGTCGGGAGTTGCGTCAGAACATTGTCCACCACGTTGACATACATCTCGGCGACTGCCAGCACGCGTTCGCGCTCGTCTCCCACACTTGGTGGTTCCTTGCCGTCGAAGAAGTACGGGCGAAGATCGAGGTTCGCTACGAAGAACCGGTCCATGTCCGCGATCTGCGCGGTCATGTTCTGGTACGCGATCACCAAGGTCGCGTCGCGTTGAGCGCGCCCTTGGGTTCTCAAGAGCAGAAGCGAGACGATGACTCCGGCGAAGGCCAGTCCGTTGATGATCACGCCTGCGAGCAGGATCCAGTTCGCGGTCGAGAGCGCGAGGTGGGCGTCCACGCCGCAAGAATGCCTGATCTGGGACGCCCCTGCGGCAGGGATGATGTTCAGTTATGGCGCGCCGTGGGCCTGGCGGCAGCTGTAGCTCCTTGGACCTTGTTGCGGCGACCGTTTGCATCAGCAACGCTTCATGCCTGGTCGGGTGCAGCAGTCCGGCCGTTTGGCACGACGCTGGACCTTGTGAGCTCGGTCGGGCGCTTCGGCCACGTTCGTCAGCCTGACCCACGAGATCTGCGGGCGAACCGTCGTTGCGCGATGAGTTTCGCGGTGCGCGGTCGTCCAACTGATCGTGAGCGTCCGCTCGGGGCGCCGGGGTTGCAGAAGGAGGAGTCGACCATGAACTCGATGGCACGCCGGATGTTCGAGCTGGTCGAGCCGATCGGTGTCATCCCCTACTCGGCCGACGAGCCCAACGAGGCGATGTTCGCCCTGGGGTTCACCAACTACTGGGACACCTACTTCGCCGGACGGGCGGCGCCCTTGGGCCTGGCCCCGGCGGAGGTGGTGGACGCGCTCTTCTACAACTTCGCTCCCGGTGAAGTGGCCCGCCACATTCCGAAGGTGTGGCGCACCACCACGCCAGAAGCGGCGATCGCCGCTCGCCAGATGGGCTGCGTGAAGGCGTTGCGGCGGATCCTGGGCGATCACGTCGACTCTCCCGCGTTCGCACGCGCGGCCGACCTGTTGCTCGAGGCTGCGACCAGCGCACCGTTCGAGGGCCGGCCGATGTACGCCGCGCTGCGCGCGATCCCGATCCCCGATGACGTGGTGGCCCGTCTCTTCCATGCCGCTTCCCTGCTGCGCGAGCACCGTGGCGACGGGCACATCGCGGCCCTGATGATCGAGGGTGTCGGCGGCCTCGAGGCTCACGTCCTCTTCGCCCTCGACATGGGCATGCCCGCGGAGAAGTTCGGACGCATCCACCACCTCCCCGCCGCGCAGCTCGCCGCCGTGATCGACGGGATGCGCGATCGCGGCCTGATCGGCGATGACGGTTGGCTGAGCGAACCGGGTCGCGCCGTCAAACAGCGCGTCGAGGCGCTCACCGACGACCTCGCGGCGAAGCCCTACGAGAGCCTCGAGCCCGGCGAGCTCGACGAGCTCATGGCCACGCTCGAACCGCTCGCCACGCGACTCCTCGCCGCCCAAGACTGGTAGATGCAGCAGCGACGGGTGTTGATCGGGTCGAGCAACCCGGTCACTTCACGAGGCGGTCGACCCAGACGCGGCCGAGCCATTCGGCGAATTGGTCGTTGCTCCAGCCGCGCTCGTTGACGAGTCGGTGCCACAGCATGCCGTCGGTCATCGACCAGATGACGTCGCGGCACTCTTCTTCGGGGACGGCGAGCTGGCCGGTCTTGGCCGCTTCGGCGGCCATGACGCCGATTCCGACGAGACGTTGTCGGCCCATCTCCTCGAGCATGGCCGCGGCTGTCGGGTCGGCGCCGGCAGCGGACTGGACCATGAGTTGGAACGGCGCGATTCGCTGGGCGGTCTCGGTCGAGAACGCCGCGTGCAGCATCAGGCGTCGAGCGAGATCGGGCTCGCTGCGGATGGCGAGCACCTCGGGCCGCTCGTGGAAGACGACCTTCTGCTCGTCGCCGCCCACGGTGATGTCCCAGGCCTCGTGGAGCAGCACGGCCTTGGTGCCGACCGACTTGTGGATCGTCTCGACGGAGACACCGGCGGTGCGGGCGACGTCGGCCAGCGTGGTGTGGCCGTAGCCGCGCTCGATGAAGAGGTCGCGGCGTGGCGCGGATGATCGCGGCATGGGTCTCGACGGCTTGGGCGCGCCGCCGACTCGAGTCGTAGGACCGGCGCTTGACAGGCTCCTCAGATTTCATTACACCTTACCTGTATTCGTCTGATGAGCAGCGTAACAGAATGGGAGCGAGGACTCATGGCACCAACAAGCATGCCTGAGCACTGGAGCGTCGTCGCCGACGCGTGGGATCGCAACATCGAGTACATCGACAGCCATTCGGTCGCCGCCACCGAGGCCCTGGTCGAGTCGGTCGGGGTCCAGCCGGGGGATCGATTGCTCGAGCTCGCGGCAGGTCCCGGCACGCTGGCCAGGCGGTGGTCCGAGCTGGTTGGTCCGACGGGGCGTGTCGTCGTCAGCGACATCGCGCCCGGGATGGTCGAGGCTGCTCGTCGGCGAAGCGCCGGCCTGGGGAACGTCGAAGTCGAGATCCTCGACGCATCCTCCATCGACTGCTCCGATGCATCCTTCGACGTCGTCGTGTCCCGCATGGGGTTGATGTTCACCCCGGACCCGGCTGGCGCCTTGGGCGAGACCCGCCGTGTCCTCGCCGCCGGTGGCCGCTTCGGGGCGCTGACCTGGGCCGGAATCGAGCACAACCCGTGGATGACCTGCGTCGGGATGGCGGCGATGATGAACGGCCTCGTCGTCGGCGGGCCGCCCGTTGGTCCTGGCGGCATCTTCTCCCTTGGCGACCCAGCCGTGCTCGCGGCGCTGGTCAAGGATGCCGCGTTCGTCGATGTAGCCGTCGAGGAGATTCCAACCACGTTCCACGCCGAGAGCATCGACACGCACATCGAACGGGTCAGCTCACCGGCGGGCCCGCTTACGGCCGCGTTCGCCGCTGCGACGCCGGAGCAGCTCGCCGCGGTGCGGCAGACCGCCACACAACTGGCCGCGGATCACATCAGCGACGATGGAGTCACGTTGCCCGGACGAGCAATCCTCGTCACCGGGCGCGTGTGACAGCGCATCGGGAGCCAGCGCCACATCGGCGATCTGCTCGGCGTGCGCGAGCACCGAACGGTGGCGGACAACGCGCGGCGAGACACCCCGGCGCGGCTGGCCCGGAACGCCGGGTGGTGGTCAGGCGGTCGGGCGGACGTCGCTGAAGACGAAGCCGTCGCGTTCGAGGGGCGGACCGGTGACGACGGGGATCGGCGCGCGGAATCCCGGGCAGTCCCATACGAACGTGTGGAATTCTCCGTTTTCACCACAGGGATCGGCGCCCGACGGCAACTCCGCGAGAAGTTCCTCGTCCCAGGGTCGTCCGGCGAGCTCCGCAGGGACTTGCGAGGGATCGACGCAGGTGACCACCGCTTTGACGCCCGCGTCGAGCATCTCGCGGGCGAGGACGTCGGTGGGCCGGTCCCAGAGTGGAAAGCGCGCGGCCACGCCCGTCTCCGCGAGCGCCTGCTCGCGGTACGCGCGGATGTCCGCGAGGAAGAGATCACCGAAGACGATCTGGTCGATGCCCGCATCCCGAGCCTCTGCAAGTGCACCGCGCATCGCGTCCTCGTAGCGGTCATTGGGGCACGGCGACGGCAGTTCAACGAGGTGCAGTGGCAATCCGAGTCGTTCAGCTTGCATGGCCACCAGAGCTCGGCGCACTGCGTGCATCGACACGCGATCCGCCGATGCGTTCATCGTGACGAGGAGGCCGACGACCTCGACGTCGCGGTCCTGTCGCACCGCTGCGAGTGCGAACGCACTGTCCTTGCCGCTGCTCCAACTCATCCAGGCACGGCTCACGGCACGATCCAAGATGAGATCTGGACACCGGCCACGGGCCGAGCGTACCTACGCGCGCACGGTGACCCCGAACGCCGGCTCGATGACCGAGTGATCTGCGGGGTGGTCATCCGAGCATGTAGCTGCCCGCGTCGACGACCACCGACTGCCCGGTGATGGTGCGGGCTTCGTCGCTGGCGAGGAAGAGCGCCAGGTTGGCGACGTCGTCGGTCGAGGAGATGTCGCGCAACGGCACGCTGGCGAGCATCTTCGTGCGCATGCTCTCGTCGTCGACGCCCTGTTCGTCGGCCATGCGATGGACCCAGTTCCGCCAGAGCTCGGTGTCGATGCCGCCGGGCACGATGCAGTTGCAGCGGATCCCGTGGCGACCGACCTCCAGCGCCACCGCCTTGGTGAACGCCCGCAACGACGCCTTGGCGGTGACGTAGTGGGTCTTGCGGGGCACCCCGTTGAAGCCCGCGGTCGACGAGAAGTTGAGGATGACACCGGTGCCGCGCTCCAGCATCGACTGGTTGAGGACCTCACGGGTACAGAGCATCGCCGCGGTGACGTCGATGGCGATGGTCGCGTTCCAGTTCTCGAGCGTCTGCTCCCAGATGAAGCGGTCGGTGCCGGGTGCCGCCGCGTTGTTGCACATGATGTCGACCCGGCCGTACTCCGCGACCGCCCGCCCGACCATCGCGACGACGTCGTCCTCGACGGTGACGTCGGCGCGCACTGCGATCGCGCGTTCGCCGCACGCCATCGCGGCTTCCCGCACCAACTCCTCACGCCGGGCCGCGAGGAGCACGTGCGCGCCTTCGTCGACGAAGCGCTTCGCCATGACCGGACCCAATCCCGTGCTCGCACCGGTGATGATCGCCACCTTGCCCTCGAGTCGCCCGCTCATCGCACGTCCTCCGCGAATCCGGCGCGCAGCGTGTCGCCGAAGAGCTCGCGTCCCGCGCCGGTCTCGTCGAGCTGGCGATGTGTCCGACGCTGGATCCGCCATGAGCCGTCGGCCCGGGTGAACTCCCACCGCGCCGCGCCCAGGCGCCACACGTAGACACGTTGGTCGTCGTCGCGGCGCAGGACGAACGAGTACGACAGCGCGGTCGCGTGGTCGCCGTCGACCTCGACGAGCGGCGGTCCGGCGAAGTGCGCGACCCCGTTCGCGATCAATGATTGGTGCGCATCGCCTTCGAGCATCCGCGCCACCGCGGCGGGTCCCTCGAGCGCAGCGCGGTCGCGGTCCCAGTCGTAGGCACCGTCGCCGGCCCAGAGCCCACCCGCCCGCTCGGCCAGACCGGCGTCGGCGGCGGGCCCGTACGACAGGATCACCCGCCGGATCGCCAGCTCGTCCTCCACCCGCTGGAGTCGCGCTGCGAGCTCCTCGAGTTCCGTCGCCATGCTCACGGTGCCTCCTCGTCGTCGAGTCCTCTGCCGACACACCAGCAGGCGCAGCCGGAGGCACGCCACCCGGTCGAACGTAGATTCGGTCATGGCCGACGATCGCGGCCTCGCCGTGTGGGTGGACAAGCTCGAGATCCGCGAGCTGATCGAGCGGTCGGTGCGCCACGTCGACGACCAGGACGCCGCCGCCTTCGCCGATTGCTTCGAGCCCGACGGTGTCCTGCAGCTGGCGGGCACGGTGTTCGCCGGGCAGGCCGCGCTCCGGGAGATGTTCGGCGGGGCCGGGCAGAGGCCGGCGTGGACCGAGCCCGGTCGCCTGCTGGTGCAACCCGGGAGCATGCATCTCACGACGAACCCGGTCGTCGCCGTCGACGGCGACGTCGCCGACCGCGGAGACCGACATGATCACGTTGGTGCGCGGCGACGACTCCCGCGCCCGGATCACCCTGTTGGCGCGCTGCCGGGACCGACTTCATGTGGCGACGACGGGTGGTGGCGCCTCTCGAGCCGCACCGGGGTGTCACTCGGTGTGCCGGGCGAGATCGGTACCGATGCCGAGTGGGTGCGCGCGTTGGGGACCATGCCCGACGACGTGCGGGCGCGTTTCCCAGCCGAAGGTTGACGAAGGTCTGCACCGACCCTCACTCGGGGGCGAACTGCTGGGCGAGTGCCGCGCCCCATTCCTCGAACGTCGGAGGCAGTGGTCCGACGGGCGCGGTGGGCGTCACCTCCAGGAATCCGTACTGGTGTCCGCGGGGCAACGTGATGGCAGCGACGACCGCGTCGGCGACGTCGTCGGGCACCATCAGGCCGGTGTGCCGGAGCAGGTTCATGCGGAACCACTGCTCATTGGCGTCGAACGCACGGCCGTTCTCCAGCTCGCGAGTCGCGAAGTCGGTGCCGAGGGTCTCGCCGCAGCGGAGCGTCGTGATGCGGATGCCGGTGCCCTCGAGCTCGAGTCGCAACGTGCGGGCGGCCTGCTCGACTCCCGCGTTCGCGGCGGCATAGGGAAGGTGGAACGGCCACGGGGTCGCGGCCGCGAGCGAGGCCACGAAGAGGATGTCCCCGCCGCGCCCGTCGCGACGCATGGCCTGGATCCCGCGTCGTGCCATCAGCAGCGCGCCGGTGAGCTTGGTGGCGATCTCGATCGCGATCTCGGCCGGGGAGAAGTCGTCGAGCGGGCCGTAGCGCGCGGTTGCGGCGTTGTTCACGACCGTGGTCACCGGGCCGAACGTTGCTTCGATGTCGGTGAAGAACGCTTCGACCGAGTCGCCGTCGGTCACGTCGAGCTCGTGCGGGAGGCACCGCCCTCCCGCCGCCTCCACCAGTGCCGCGGTCTCGGCGAGCTTGTCCACCCGACGACCGCCCACTGCGACGCGCCAGCCGAGCGTCCCGAACTTCGCGGCGGTGGCCTGGCCGATGCCGGTGCCGGCCCCGGTGATGGCGATGACGCGATCGTGCTGCGGATCGAGCTCATCGGTCATGGGTGCCCTCCTGGGTCGGTGAGCACGCCATCCTGGCGCGGATCGGTTCAGCGCGCCTCGGTGGACAGGACGACGGTCGCTGCCGAC
>CAVWPI010000016.1:0-366729 GCA_963756895.1 uncultured Actinomycetes bacterium
GGTGCTGCCGTCCGATGAAGCGGGTCTCGGTGTCGCCGCGTTCGGCCTCGCCGGCATCGGTTGTTCCGCACTGTTGCCGCTGACCATCAGCTTCGGCCAAGAAGAGCTGATCGTCATGTCGGCGTCGGTTGCCGGCGGGCTGATCGCGTTCTATCAGGTGGGTTACGGCATCGCCGCGTTCGGCGCCGGACCCCTCCAATCCGCTGGCGTCGACCTCTCCGACCTGTTCGCCGTCGCAGCCGCGTTGGCGGCGGTCATGGGCGTCATCGCGTTCATCGTCGCACGAACTCGAGACACCCCCGCCGCGCTCCATCCACGACCAGCCCCACCTGTCCTTCCCCTCTCGACCCCAATGCCAGGAGCCACGACATGAACCTCAAAGGAAAGATCGCCATCGTCACCGGAGGCAACAGCGGCATCGGCAAGGCGATCGCGCTCGCGCTCGCCGAGAACGGAGCCAACATCGTCATCGACTACGTCGCGAACCCCGACGCCACCGAAGCGCTCGAACAACAGATCGTCGCGCTGGGCGACCAGGCCATCGGCGTCGATGCCGACGTCAGCAAGGTCGCCGACCTGCAGCGCCTTGTCGATGCAGCCGTCAAGGAGTTCGGTCGGGTCGACGTGATGGTGAACAACGCAGGCGTGGAGACGCGGACCTCGGTGCTCGACACGACGGAAGAGCAGTACGAGAAGGTCCTCGAGATCAACCTCAAGAGCGCCTTCTTCGGTACGCAGATCGCGGCGAAGCAGATGATCAAGCAGGGCGACGGCGGCCGGATCATCAACATCACGTCGGTCCACGAGGATTGGCCCATGCCCGGCAACACCGCGTATTGCCTCTCGAAAGGCGGCATGCGCATGCTCACGCGCACTGCGGGTGTCGAGCTCGGGCCGCACGGTATTCAGGTCGTCGGTGTCGGTCCCGGTGCGGTGGAGACGCCGATCAATGTCTCCACGATGAACGACCCGGCGAAGATGAAGACGCTCGACACCGCCATCCCGCTCGGCCGGATGGCGAAGTCGGCGGAGATCGGTTCGGTGGTCGCGTTCCTCGCCGGAGATGGCGCCAGTTACCTCACCGCGACCACGATCTTCGCCGACGGCGGCATCATGCACTCGAGCCCCGGGCTCTAGGCACCGAGGTCTCGACATGCTCCACTCGCTCACGACCGTGCTCGCGGTGAACCCAGTCCCGTGGGCGCGGGCGCAGATGGCGTTCACGCTCGCGGCGCACATCATCCTCGTGCCGCTTGGCGTGTCGTGGGCGGCCATGGCACTGATCGCGAACTACCGGGCGATCAAGCACGACGATGCCGACGCGCTGCTGCTCGCACAACGGTGGTCGAAGTACATGGCGGTGACGTTCGCGGTCGGTGCGGTGACCGGGACGGTCCTCACGTTCGAGTTCGGCTTGCTCTGGCCGAAGTTCATGGGGCAGTGGGGCGCGGCGTTCGGAGTGCCCTTTGCGCTCGAAGGACTGTTCTTCTTCACCGAGGCGATCTTCGTCGCCATCTACATCTTCGGCTGGCGGCGCCTGAAGCCGTGGCCGCACTTCTGGACTGGCGTCCCGATCGTCATCGCCGGCATCGGCGGCAGCATCTCGATCGTCGCCGCGAACGTGTGGATGAACGAACCATCCGGTTTCACGCTCAACTCGGCCGGCAAGGTGGTCGAGGTCGACGCCCTGGCAGTGATCTTCAACAAGGCCATGCCGCTCCAGGCACTGCACATGCTCATCGCCGCGTACGTGGTCGGCGGCTTCCTCGTGGCGTCGGTCTACGCAATGGGGATGCTCCGCGGGCGCCGCGACCGGTACCACCGCCTCGGATTGATCATCGCGTTCAGCGTCGGCGCGGTCGCGATCGTGCTCCAGATGGGCGTGGGCGACTCACTGGCCCGCTGGGTCTTCAACAACGAGCCGCAGAAGTTCGCCGCCATCGAGCTCGTGCCGAAGACCAAGAGCGACGTGCCCGAGACCTTGCTCGGCAAGCTGAACTCTGCGGGCACCGCGGTCGAGGGCGGAATCCCGATCCCGGGGTTGGCGTCGATCCTCTCCGATCCGAGTGACGGAACGAGCACCGTCGTCGAGGGTCGGAACGCGTTCGCATCCAACGACCAGCCGACAGTCGCCGAAGCGAACGCGGTGCATCTCGCGTGGGACGTCATGGTCGGGCTCGGGACGCTCCTTTCGCTCCTTGCGGTGTGGTGGGCGTTGTCATGGCTCTTCCGGCGCGACATCCCGAAGACGAAGTGGTTCCTCCGCATCGCCTCGATCGCCGGGGTGCTCGCGATCATCACGCTGGAAGCAGGGTGGGTCGTCGCCGAGGTCGGCCGTCAACCGTGGATCGTGCACGGCTACCTACGGGTCAAGGAAGCCGCGACCGCGAACACCGGCGTGTGGGTCAGCTTCATCGTCATCGTCGTCTGTACGTGGCGGTGGGGGTCACGACCGTGCTCGTCCTCCGGGGGATGAGCCGCAAGTACCGAGAGCAGGCCCCCGGTCCCGGCGGCGCCGGCGACGAGACGGACGTGCCGTATGGTCCGAGCACGCCGCCAGCGCCGATGGATCCGGTGAAGGTCTCGGTGCATCGGAAGAGGTGCGGCGATGACGCTCGCCGACGCGGTCGCGGTCGTTCTGTTCTTCGGCGTCACCGCGTACGCGCTCTTCGGTGGCGCCGACTTCGGCGCCGGGTTCTGGGATCTCGTCGCCGGCGGGGCAGAACGGGGCGAACGGCCGCGTGCACTCATCGACCACTCGATCGGACCAGTGTGGGAGGCCAACCACGTCTGGCTGATCTTCTCGCTGGTCGTGCTGTGGACCGCGTTCTCGGAAGCATTCGCGTCGATCACGCTCACCCTCTTCGTGCCGCTGACCTTCGCGGCGCTTGGGATCGTGTTACGGGGCTCGAGCTTCGCGTTCCGCAAAGCAGTGTTCCGCACGCGTGACCAGCGGAACTTCGGCGCCGCGTTCGCGCTGTCGTCCGTGCTCGTGCCGTACTGCATGGGCGCCGTGGCCGGAGCGATCGCGTCGGGGCGGGTGCCCGCAGGTGGAGTCGCCGGTGATCCGTGGTCCAGTTGGATCAACGGAACCTCGATCGTCGGTGGTCTCCTCGCGATCGCCGTGTGCGCGTATCTCTCCGCCGTCTATCTCACCTGGGACGCGAATCGTGTGGGCGACGGGGCGATGGAGGAGTACTTCCGACGACGAGCGATCGTTGCGGCCGTCGTCGCTGGCGTGATCGCTTGCGTCGGGATCTTCGTGTTCCGTGACGACTCGACATACCTGTTCCACGGCCTCACGTCTCGCGCGCTGCCTCTGGTGATCGTGTCGGCGCTGTGCGGCGTCGGTTCGTTGGTCCTCCTCGTTCGGCGTGCTCATCACGTCGCGAGGGTCCTCTCGGCCGGCGCGGTGGCTGCCGTCGTCGTCGGGTGGGGCGTGGCCCAATGGCCGTACATCCTCCCCACCTCGCTCAAGGTGTCGGCCGCAGCCTCCCCCTCGGGCACCCTCCAGGCGGTGCTCGTGGTCTTCGTCCTGGCCGTTGTGATCATCCTCCCGGCACTCGTCCTCTTGTATCGGCTCGACCAGAAGGGGCTGCTCCCGGACGAGGGTGTCGACACGCCCCCGGCTGGTCCTGCTTGAAGTCGCCCGTCTTCACGCTCTTCACCGAAGCTGCCGGGTGGACACCTTGCAGGGTTGAATGCGGATCCGGGAGTACTCGTGGGAGCAGTTGCGCGAAGAGCCCAGCGCACGAGGGAGATGCTCACGCGGCGACTGCAAATCGACCGGTAGCGGGCGCGGTGGGGTCAGGGTTGAAGTCCCCCCTCCGACACCAAGCGACCCGGCGGCCAGACAGTGGTCGAACTCCGACGCGTACCAGCGCATCGCGCTCGATCGAGAAGCTGCGGCGGCGACGACTGCGCTCCTGCTGCAGGGACTTCGATGAATGAGCGCCGGTGACGCGACCTGGCCGGGGTTCGGTGCGTGAAGCCAGTCAGCGTGGACGGTTGGCGGCGACGACCGGAGCGAGCGGACTGAGCTGGAACACTTGAGACATGCGGCGGGTGAGAGGTCGCGGACCGGAGAACTGGACGCTGTCCGGAGCGCGTCGCGTCCTTCAGCGGAAGGCGTCCGAGCCACACCTGGAACAACGATGCGAGATCGGAGGTGATCGTGACATCGACTTCGAACCCGGGATCGGTCAGGCAGACGGAAGGATCACCGGACTCGATCACGATCCAGAACTGCTGCGGGTCGTCGGTGAAACGGATGTGGAGCACTTGGCGTTGACCGGGAAGATCGGAGGTGTCGAGGCGCTTGTGCATCCACCACACCAATGTCGCCGGATCGAGCTCGTCGGGCTCCGGGTCTCCGAAGGTCCACCGGGCCCCCCATTCGCTGAGTGCATCGACGATCGGTTCGAGCTCCCGGCCTGACTCCGTGAGCAGGTACTGGGCCCCGAGACGCTCGATGACGCCCGCGGCTTCGAGCTGGCGCAACCGCCTCGTCAAGAGGGCCCGCGAGAGCCCCGGGAGTCCTCTGGCCAGATCGTTGAATCGAGTCGTCCCGGAGAGGAGGTCACGGACGATCAGCAGCGACCAACGTTCACCCAGCATGCCGAGCGTCCGTGAGATCGGGCAGTACTGGCCGTAACTCCGTGGGTTCCCCACGTCGTCACCTCGAAGGTGGACAGTTCGGAGAGCGAAACGGAAAGGTTCGGGACCAACACTAGCGGTGGGCCTGAAGGAGTCGGTGGTGAACGTCACGTCTCTACGTGAGGTCGTGACGCTCGAAAGCTGTGATCGAGGCGGTGGCGACGACGACCGTCACGCCCAAGAGGATGGCGAAGGCTCCGAGGGAGCGTCCGACGCCGAGCCGATTGTCTCCGACCGACCAGTAGAAGAGTGACGCGTATTTCGCCGGTTCCAGCCAGCTCATGAGCGGCGCCATCGAGCTGATGAGGTACGAGGCGGCGGCGATCGCAGACGCCGCTGCGGGGTTGCCATCACCACCTCCGCCGCCCGTCGGCAGGTTCAGAATCTGAACCGGTTCGGTTCTGAACTGGCACTATCTCTCGATCTCAAACCTCCATACCGTCGCTGATATGGCTACACCGAGAACGCCGACCAATCCGCTAGTCAAAGGGCCGAAGCTCGATGGAGCGGTTTCCATCGTGGCCGGCGCGACCGGTGGGATAGGCAGCGTCGTGGCGCTCGCACTCGCCGGACAACGTGGTCGAATCGTCGTCACCGGACGCCGTCTCAACCGACTGGACTGGCTCGCCGAAGCGGTCACCGGACGCGGCGGCGAAGCAACGATCGTCGAAGGCGACATCACGTTTGCGACGACTGCCGAGGCCGCCACCGTCCGACGAGGACTGGTTGCGTCATTCCATCGAGATCTTCGGCTACCTCATGGCCGGCGAAGTGAAGGGCTTTGCCCTCGCCGAGGAGTCAGCGCCGCGGACTTGGGTTTCAGCCTGAACTTGCAGCACCGTGGACGGTGGGTCCTATCTGCCTGGCCTCACCAGACCGGGCAAAGTGGCGCGCGAACTCGCGGCGGCGCTGTTCACGTGAGGAGTTGTCTCGATGGTTGAGCCGATCACGACGTGGGGTGTCTGGGAAGACTCGACGCGCAACGACCCGTACCCCTTGTTCGAGTCGATGCGAACTCAGAGCCCGGTGCAACTGGTGCGGCTGGCTGATGGTCATGACGCCTGGCTCGTCCTCGGGTACGACGCAGCCCGCCGGGCCCTCAACGATCCGCGCCTGTCGAAGGACATGGTCGCCGCACTCGACGACGATCCCGACGTCGTGGACCCCGGACTCCCAGGCCCGGCGCTCGCTCGGCACATGATGAACCTCGATCCTCCCGACCACACCCGTTTGCGTCGCCTCGTCGCCCGCGCGTTCGCACCCACGCGAATCGCCGCGCTCGAGGAATCAGTCGAGCGCATCGCGAACGAGTTACTCGATCACCTCGAGGCCGCGGGACCCGATGCAGTGGTGGACCTCGTCGCTGGCTTCGCCAACCCACTCCCGTTCCGGGTGATCTGCACATTGCTCGGCGTGCCCGAAGAGGACCGCGTTCCGCTACGCCAGGCGTTCCGAACCCTGCTCCAACCTTGGAGTGGCTCACCCCCGCCCGAGGCGGTCGCCGCATCGGACACGATCGTCGCATCCTTGGAACACCTCGTCGCAACCCACCGGGAGCACGACCACGACGACCTCGTCGGTGTGCTGGTGACCGCAACCGACGACGACGAGCGCCTGACCGAACAGGAGTTGCTCGGCAGCTTGTTCCAACTCATCGTCGCCGGCCACGACACCACCGCCAGCCTGATCGGCAACGGAGTCGTCGACCTCCTCGACCACCCCGACCAGCTACACCTCCTGCAAGACAACCCAGGACTGATGCCGGCAGCGATCGAGGAACTCATCCGCTTCTCGGCACCAGCTCCCCATGCCACCTTCAGGGTCACGACCGAACCCGTCGAACTCGCAGGCGTGACGATCCCCGCACGCGAACAGGTCCTCGTCTGCCTCGGCGCGGCGAACCACGACCCCGGCATCAACCACGACGCCGCCACGCTCGACATCACCCGGGAACCACGTCCCCACCTCGCGTTCGGATTCGGCGTCCACTTCTGCCTCGGTGCACCGTTGGCACGGCTCGAAGCACGCATCGCCTTCGCCGCGTTGCTCGCCCACTTCCCTCGTTTGGCGATTGCCGTTCCCCGAAGCGACCTGCGTTGGACGCACGGCGACGGACTCGTCCTGCGCGGTCTCGACCAACTCCCCGTCCGCCTCGGCCAGCCAGCCTGAACCTTGCGCCATCCACAGACGGATCACGAAACTCGAACCTGGCGGCGCCCCATCCCCACCGGGCACAAGAAATGTCAACCGACCGTGCGGCAGTCCCGTCTGTCATCGGTGCATCCGCGTCGCGGCGAGCCAACCAGCGATACGCGGTGCGTTCCGCACAGCCAGCTGCTTCGGCAGCTTCAGCGACGGTCCAGCCCTCGTCTCGGACACGGACACACAACAGATCTGAGGAACCCTCGGCAGATGGCGACGTCCATCGGGTGGGTGGTCCAGCTCAGCCGGTTCGAGGCACCTGGGCGCGGGCCCCCTGGAGGCGTCCGGTTCTCTCGCTCATTGCATTCGCCCGCGACGGCGACGATTGCGCGTTTGCCGTGGAGTCGCGCGCGGTAGTCAGGCGTACGCAGTCAACGTCCGCTCGCCGACGCGCTGACGGAACGCTGCCGGCCCAACATGGAAGGGGAGTCCATGGGCGCTGCAGTCGCTCTCGTGTCTCTCATGCTTCTCGCAGTACTCGTCGGGATGGTGGCCGTGTCCGCGGGGCTGGTTGCTCAGCTCGTCTGACCACCTTCCGTCAAGCGCATATCACGCCGCGGCGAGCGAATCGCCGATCGATCCGGAGTGAAGAAGGGAGGAGACCATGGCGGACGAAGTCGGCATCGACGATTCGAAGATTGGCCAGTCGCCGCCGTGGATCGGACGGAACGGGGCTGAAGGACAACACGAGGTCTCCGAGATGAAGACCGCGCCGTACGAGGGACGCGCGCGACTCGGCCACGACCAGGCGACCGAGGTGATCGTTCGCATCCCAGATGTCGAGGACCCCAACTGGATGGCGGTGATCATCGACATCGCGGACATCGCGGCGAAGGTGGGTGAAGTGCGCGTGGCGCTGCTCGATGGCGAGCGCTACGAGGGATGGTGCGGCACAGCCGTCGTCTCGAAGGGTGGAGACAACCGAATTCGCCTCATGGGTCACGAGCCATTGGCGCCCCCCTCAGGCGAGTGAAGGCTGCACCTTCCTGCGAACTCGATGCGGTGGTCGCCGATCCCGGGCCGAGCTCAGGTCTTGCTCCTCTCGGTAACAGTCCGGGCGAAAGGCGATGGGGTGCCAGCCATGCTTGCTGGACCACCGTCGGAGGTGCGTTCGATCTCGTCGTTCCTCCTCGACGTGCACACCTCGATGACGCAGAGGTGGTCGACGTTGGCGCTGGACATGCCGGTCTGTTCACGTCGCGCGTGGCAGGCGGACAGGTCTGCATGGCGCTCTTGTATGCCGAGGAAATCCGGGCGGCCGTGTCCCGCTGACCGGCACAGCAGACCTTCCGTCGCGATGAAAAGCCACTGAGATGGTCGGGGTTCAATCAAAGTCGCCGGCGGCGCCAGAGGGTGTGGGAGCCATCGAGCCCCGAGCTCGCATTGTGCTGACTGATAGGGCGCGACAACAGGGCGACGCTTGGCAAAGAGTTCCGCGGGGTAGTGCTGCCCCGGCAGGCGATCCTGATGAAGCGGAGGCGGGCATGAAACGACTAGTGCTTCTCACCATTGGCTTGATCGGAGTGTTGGCGATGCCTGCCGGCGCGTTGACCTTTGACGAAACGGCCGGCACGTACGGGCCACCTGGCAGCCAACTTGTACTCGGCAGTGAAGCGGTGCCCGCCGCGGACGTCGGTTTGCGCTGCGACGTCGTGGTCGACATAGCCAACAACGAATCGACTCGGCCCGGTTCAGACGTCACCGTGAACACCGGCGATGACTCACGCCGGTTCCCGGACACCGAAGCCACGCCCGGTGATGCCGGTCCGGTGACGATCCAGATGGTCATGGGCGAGACCGTGACCGCGACATTGACCTTCGGCCCCGACAAGGAGTTCGACGGCCGCGGTTTCGACAATGCCGCGTTCTCCGGTGCCGGGAGCGTGACGATCGGTGCGTGCGAGACGCCACAAGCCATCGTCGTGTCTCCCGACGTTGTGGCCGTGTCTCCTGCTACTGCAGTGCGTGCGACGACGGCAGCATCACCGGTTGTCGCGCGCCCGCGTTCACGGGCTGATCGCACCGCGCCGCGATGCGACCTTCGTGCGCATCGCGGAAGGAGTGGTCGGGTAACCCGTACAGATGGCGAAGGAGCGGGGCGACTACCACAGGCCGCATGCATCCACCGACTGAGCTAGGACAACCGCTCGACGAGTTAGGAGAATGACATGATCATCCTGGGTCTCATCCTTGCGATACTCGGATTCCTTCTGTCCGTCCCTGTTCTCTGGGTCATCGGACTCGTGCTCATCGTGGTGGGCGCGGTGCTGTGGATCGCCGGAGCCGTGGGTAATGGAGTCGGCGGAAGACGGCACTACTACTGAGTCATCGTTGCAACAAACTGCATGCTGCATGTAGCCCCCGTGAAGTCCCAGGTCCCTCTCGGACCTGGGACTTCATTCTTCGACGGCTCTACGCACCCGCACCGTTCCTGCGACGGGCCCGGCTTTCGAGCCATCGTGCGACGCCAGAATCGAACAGGCACGGCGCCGAGAATGTGATGGAGCCCCGGTCGACGTTGATCGGGGCTCCATCGTCGCTCGGTCGCCGAGGGCTCTGGTTCCTCGGCGCTCCGGTACGCGATCGGCTACCCGCAAGCCGAGTCCGCTACACCTGACCTCGGGTCCGCGGTTCGATGTCTGCGTCGCAACCATTCGTTGGTGCGCAACAGCAGACCGGAACCACCCGACTGGCGCACTCAGGTTCGATCAGTACGCGTGCGGGTAGCGGGCAGGCACGCGCCAACAAGCCAGGAGGCTCTCGTGGACATTCTCATCGTCGTTCTCGTGGTGCTCGCAATCATCGCACTGCTTCTCTTCATCTTCGGGCGACGCCGCTGATCCCGATCCGGGGGTTTTGCGAGCCGGCGAGACTCTCTGCGTTGTGACGCCGCCTGGGAGAGGCTGGGAAGCGAAGCGGGCAGTGTGATGTTTGGCGTGATCCGCTCCCCGGGGTAGAGCCCTCGCGTGGGCACGCACCGGATTGCCGATCACGTCCGTTCGAGTCTGTGGTTCATCCCAGTTGTCTGTGTACTCGCAGGTGCAGCGCTCTCATTCGGTGCCATCGGCATCGACAATGCGTCAGGTTCGACGCTGCTCCCATCGTGGCTGACCGTCGGTCCCGACGCGGCCGTGGCGATCCTGTCGACGGTTGCGGCATCGATGGTCTCGCTCGCCGCACTCGTCCTGACCATCACGATGGTCGTTGTCCAGCTCGCGATGGGTCAGTTCTCTCCTCGAATCGTCCAGACGATCCTGCGGGACAAGCCGAGCCAGATTGCGATCGGGCTGTTCATCGCGACCTTCGTGCACGCCATGCTGTCGCTGCGCGAAGTCCAGTTCGGCGGCGGCGGTTCGACCCCGGGCCTGGCGATCGTCGTTGCCTATGTCCTCGTCGTCATCAGCGTCGTCGTCCTCGTGCTGTACGTGCACCACATCGGGCGTTCCCTGCGTGTCTCGGCACTGATCGAACTCGTTGGTTCCGACACCCGGCGTCTGCTCGACGAACGATTTCCCGATCTGCTGGCAGATCGCCCACAGGCGGAAGCGCACGTCATCACGGCTCCGCATTCCGGAGTGGTGACGTTCATCGCAAGCGACAAGCTCGTGGGTGCTGCCCGATCCGCAGATTGCGTCCTCGAAATGGTGCCGCCGCTCGGCGCCTTCGTGCCGGCCGGTTCCGCGCTCTTCCGTGTAGCGGGCCACCCGGAGTCGCTCGACCCCGGGGACGTCACCTCGAACGTCCTCCTCGGCTTGGAACGAACACTCGATCAGGACGTCGCGTACGGCATGCGCATGCTCGTCGACATGGCTGAGCGATCACTGGCGGACTCTCCGTTCCTCGATCCGACGACCGCGGTACAAGCGATCGACCGCTTGCACGACTGCCTCCGGCAACTCGCCCAGCGAGCACTACCCGATGGGCGCTGCTACGACGACGAAGGTTGCCTGCGCCTCGTACTTCCCGTCATGAACTGGGACGCCTTCGTGCACCTCGCGTTCGACGAGATCCGGCTCGCCGGGGCCCGCTCACCTCAGGTCACACGACGTCTCATCGCTGCACTCGACGACCTCGCGATGGTCGCCCCTCCCGACCGCCTACCCGTGCTCCTCGAACAGCGATCTGCGCTCCTCGCCGCCGCTGACGAGTCACTGGCGGACGGCTACGACACTGCCTTCGCCGTCGTTCCCGATCGGCAGGGAATCGGAGTGAACGCCGGTCACACGGCGGACACTGCGAACCGCAACGAGTCCGAGGTCGTCACTGCACCCAAGTAGGCGCAACGTCGAGCTGCGATCACGGCCCACCGCGCCAGTGGTCGATGCGGTGGTAGTCGGGCTGGAATCCATGGTCGAGGCCCCACAGCATGGCGTGCGATCGCCCGGTTACGCCGATCTTGCGATACGCGGAGCGGATGTAGGTCTTGACGGTGTTGATGCTGAGGTACATCACCTCGGCGATCTCGTTGTTGGACCTGCCTTGCGTGATGAGCGCGAGGACCTCGGCCTCGCGATCGGTGAGGCCTTCGGTGCGCCCGGGCCAGTCGAGACCGACCGTCGATCGCGACCGCGCCGGCGGGTCACTGATGACGACCTTCCCGTCTGCGATTGCTTCGATGGCGGTCACGAGCTCGTGCGCCGGAAGCGTCTTGGAGAGGTAGCCGCTGGCACCCTTTGCTCATCGCGCTCTCGATGAGTGCCGGATGGAAGTTCCAGGTGTAGACGACGACGTGGCGTGCGTGCGGGTTGTCGACGAGGACCGCGATGTCGTCGTGGTCGGCTTCGGGTTGCGCGAAGGAGTCGTACAGCGCGACGTCGACCGCGTCGGTCAAGGGCTCGTTGGTGTCGAGCTCGGCAACCACGATTCGATCCTGGTAGGCGTCGAAGAGGTGGGCTACCCCGATGACGACGACGTCGTAGTCGTCGATCAGCGCCACCCGTACCTGCGCCCTGTGAGCCTCCACCGCGCGCACCGTAATCACCCCTCGGGGTGTACACAACCGCCCGACGCAGGTGGTTGTGTTGACCCGCGGGTCGCCACGTCGGCGATCCCTCGAACTTGGGAGGTCCTGTGGCGGCTCTGTTGTGGGTCATCGCCGTGATCCTGGTGATCGCGGGCATCGTCACCGCGCTCCGGGGACAGGTCCTGCTCGGCATCGTCCTTGTCGTCGTTGGTCTGCTCGTCGGTCCGGGCGGAGTCAGCGTCTTCACATGACGCGATGCGCGCCGCGACTCGGCCTGGCACCTCTCTCCTTTCCACGTGTCCAAACCGCGTCGCGTCGTGCTCGTCGCTCCTCCAGCTCAGGTGAGCCGATGACGCACGTCAGCATTGCCATCAGTGAAGTGCAGGAACGAGATGTCGTCGTCGTCGTTCTCACCGGTGAGATCGACCTCGCGACCGCGCCCCTGCTGGAAGGCACACTCCGCTGGTACCTCGACCGCGACGTCATCGTCGACCTCAACGCAGTGACGCTCCTCGACGCGTCAGGACTCACCGCGCTGATCCGCACTCGCAAGCGGTTGCGGCAGTCCGGTCACACCCTCCGGACGACCGGCGAGCGCGGCGCTGTGCTCGCGGCGATGACCGTCACCGGACTCTTGGACACCTTCCGTGGTCGCATCGCCGACGACCCAGCCGATTCCGGTCGTCGCGCGACAGCGGCCGGCAGGTAGCAGATCCATGGACATCGCCCTGATCGCGCCGCCTTGGTACCCGGTCCCACCATCTGCGTACGGCGGCATCGAACTCGTCGTCGCGCTGCTTGCCCAGGAGTTCGAAAGGTGCGGCCACGGCGTGACCGTCCTTGCGAATGGTGACTCTCGCCCCGCCGGCGCATTGCGCTCGCCGCTGCGGTCGGCGCCGTCCAACGGGATGATCGGCAACCCCTTCATCGAAGCGGGTTACGCGCTCGGCGCGTATGCAGAGATCGTCGGCGCGGACATCATCCATGACCACAGCGGCGCCATCGGTCCCGCACTCGCGAGTCGAGATCCGTCGCTTCCCCCCGTCGTTCACACGCTCCATGGCCCCTGGACCCCAGCAGCGAGCGAGTTCTACCGCTTCGTAGGCGAGCGCATCCACCTCGTGGCGATCAGCGCGGCACAGCGCGACGCCAATTCGAACGTCCGTTGCATCGGCCGGCATTCCCGTGTCGAGAGAGAAGTGACTGCCGCGTAGCTCGACTCGCCGACGACGTCACGATCGCGGCCGAACTCACCCGTACGAGGAGCCCGACCAGCACGCCAAGGCATTGGTCGGGACTCCTGCGCCGTGATGTTGTCGGTCGCCGGCTCCTCCGGAGTCCAGCGCCGGTAGCAGTGTGCAGCCTGTGTATGCGTCTTCTGTGACCGCTGCGCGCGGGTGTGATGTTGGAGAGCTCTGCCCCGGCTGGTCGCCCGGCACGCGCGTTAGCGTCGAGGAATGGCTCGGCAGCAGGGCTTCCGAATTCGCAGTGTGGTGGCCGTGGTGGTGCTGCTCGGCGGGCTCGGCGCGGCTGGGGCCGCGAGCGCGGCAGATCGAACCACCGAGGTACGGCCCTTCGCGGAGGTGCAGGCAGGCGAGACGACGTTCGAGCGCGACGTATCGGACCCGTCGCGCGGCATCTTCCGGGTGACCACGACGCAGCCCATGATCTGCGCGATCGTCTGGGGGCGGAGCGCCAGGTTCGGCAGGTTCAACAACAGCCTGGCGATGAACGGGACCGGGATCACGCAGCACGACGTCGTGCTGCCCAGCGTGCGGGGCGGCGTGCGGTACTCGTACGTGGTCGAGGGCGTGACTGCCGACGGAACCCTCTACCGATCGAAGGTCGGACGTTTCCGCCTGCCCACAGTCCGGACCGACACCAGCCCCCTGACCGACGGACTGCGTAACGTGGCGCAGGGAGCGGAGGTCGTGGATGCGAGCTCGGAGTTCTCGGCCGCGTTCGCGGCGACCAACGCGATCGACGGGGAAACCGCGACCGAGTGGTCGACGAAGGGGGACGGCGACCGGGGCTGGATCACCATCAACCTCGGTCGACCCACGCCGATCGCGGCGGTCGAGTTCATCACGCGGTCGATGGCGAACGGCAGCGCGATCACGCGCCGATACACCGTCACGATCGACGACGGCGCGCCACTCGGACCGTTTCCGGCCGGCACGGTGGCCAAACCGCGCCCGACCGAGGTTGCAGCGACCGGGCAGGTGCTGCGCTTCGACGTCACCGCGTCGACCGGAGGGAACGTCGGCGCGGTGGAGATCCGGGTGTTCTCCGCTCCCTGACCGCGCCGAGACCTCGCTCGCGGAGGTTCTGGTTCCCGTGAGAGAGAGAGAGAGAGAGAGGAGGTGCGCGTCCCGGATCTTCCTTCGGCTCTGGGGGTGATTTCGCGGCCGGCTACCGCCGGCTCCGTCGCTCCAGCGGCCGTCGAGACCGTGACGCCACCGCCACGGATGCACGACCGCAGCGACGGCAAGTCCCCGGCGTAGCAGGTGACGTCGAACCGCACGACCTGTCCCCCCACGTCCACCTTGCTCGGTCTCGGCTTGGCCACGGTCCCAGCCGGAAACGACCCCGAGGGAGGGCCGCCGTCGACGCTGAGCGTGAGACGCTCGTGGCTCTCGCGGCCTCCGAGACGCGCTCAAAGTTGAGTCGCTCGAAGGTCGCTGAGCCAGGCCCCGGGCCCGGCACCAGCGCAGTGGGCCCGGTCCGCAGTGGCTCCGGTCCGTAGAGCGCCTGGTCACCTCGCGGGTTGCCCAGGCCCTCGTCGTGTCCGCTGCGAGGATGAGAGCATGTCAGGCGCCGAGCCCATCCGTCTGCTGACCATCTCGGTGATGCTCGTCGCAGCGCTGATCGTCCCCCTCGAGGTCGCCGCGACCAGCGACGCGGCGACGACGACCCGGCTGCAGCGCGCGCTCGGCGCGGAACCTGCGCGCGCACCCGACGATGCCGGGCGAGGCCGCGGCGGTGCAGGCGCCGGGCGTGCGCGCCACGGCTGCCGTCGGCGACGCGGACCCGGCGACCGGCATGCCGCTGACGCCGGACACGCCGTTTCGCATCGCCAGCGTCACGAAGACGTTCGTGGCCGCGACGGTGCTGCGTCTCGTGGAGCAGGGCAAGCTCGCGCTGGACGATCCGATCGCACCATTGCTCGACCCTGCGACCGACGAGCTACTGACATCCGACCGCTACCGGACTGCGCGCATCACGGTCCAGCAGCTCCTCGATCACACCTCGGGGGTGTTCGACTACGCGGCCAGCGCCGCGTACGACGAGCTCAACACCACCGATCCCGGGCGTCGCTGGACGGCCGACGACCAGCTCCGGTTCGCGGTCGAACACGGTGACCTTCTCGCCGCACCCGGCGCGCGATACCACTACGCCGACACGAACTACGTGCTGCTCGGTCAGATCGTCGAACGCGCGACGGGTGAGTCGTTGCCCGCGGCGGTGCGTCGGCTCGTCGGCTTCGAACGACTCGGTCTCGACCGCACGTGGTGGGAGCAGCTCGAACCCGCGCCTGCCGGCGTTGCGGCACGCGCCCACCAGTTCTACGACGACACCTTCGACAACGCCACGCTGGACGCGTCGGCCGACCTGTACGGCGGCGGCGGCCTCGTGTCGACCGTCAGCGACGTGACGACGTTCTTCCGGGCCCTGTTCGAGGGGCGCGTCTTCGACCACGACACCACGCTCGACCAGATGCTTCGCGTGTCGAAACCCGGAAAGCGCGCGGGAGCCGCGCTCGGGATCTACGCAGCCACGATCGACGGCGTCCGATGCTACGGCCACCCCGGCTACTGGGGCACCGAAGCGTACGCGTGCCCGGCGCTCGACGCCGCGTTCACCATCGCGACCAACCAGGCCGAGGAGACGAAGCTCGACACGACCTCGGTCCAAAACACGCTGCTCCAGCTCGCCCGGGCTCGACGGTGACGCCTCGCGCGGGCACACGCGCGATCGGGCGACGCGGTTGCACTCGCCGCGTACCTCGGCTCGAAGGACCGCTTCGATCAGTCGATCGCCGGCTTCTCCCAGCGATATGCAGAACAATACGAGGTGGACTGCCTAGCGTTCCGCGACGCCATCCGCTCCGGTCGGCTTCACGCTCTCGAAGGCGTGTGACCCCCCCCCCCGGTGGGTCGAGTGAGCGTCACCGTCCGAGAGGCAACGCGCCTCGCAGGACGGCTGGTGTGCGTTCGGGGGTGAACGCCCCTCCGACACCGAACAGAGGTCCGATTCCGCACCCGAGGAGTATGAACCTCGGGTGTTTTCGCGTCAAGAGGCGCGTTCGGGAGTGCTAATCGGGAGTAGTTCCGGGAGGAACCGAGCGCACGATTTTCGTGCACAGACGTCAGGCTTCGAGCCCCGTGATGAAGTTGCGTACTGCGGACGCGAACTTCGTCGGCGACTCCAGGTTGCACTCATGCCCGAGGCCGGGCAGCACGGTGAGGGTCGATCGTGGAATCGCGGCATGCAACGCGCGGGCGATCGTCAATGGCGAGCGCTGGTCTTCGGCGCCGTACAGCAAGAGTGTCGGGACGTCGATGCGTGGCAGAACGTCGCGTAGGTCGGCTTCGGCGAGGGCGTGCGCCATGGTGCGGGTCCCAGTCGGGCGGATCTCGGACATGATCCGAGCGAGCTCGTCGGCTCGGTCTGCTGGCATCACGTCGGAGAACAGGCCCGGCATCGACTTGGGGTCGAACGCATTTGGTTCGACGTCGGCCGCGCGCAGCGCGAACTGCAGGCGCGTTTGGACTTCGCTCGGTGGGAGCGATCCGGCCCAGCCCGCGTACGCGCCGACGAGGATGAGGCTCTGCACCAATCGCGGTCGCTGCCGGTACAACTCCAACGCGAGCGTCGATCCCCACGAGTGTCCCAATACGTGAGGCCGCTCCAAGCCGAGGGCGTCGATGAAGCGCGCGAGGCAATCGCCGTACTCCGCCATACGAAAGTGCTCGGGCGGGTCGGACGACTGTCCGCAGCCGGGTGCATCCCAAGCGACGACCGTGAACGCATCCGACAGCGAGTCGAGCTCGGCGCGCCAGACTCGGCTGTCGCACACGGCACCGTGCACGAGCACCAATGCCGGCCCTTCGCCGCGCCGTTCAAAGGCGATGCGAAGACCCGCGACGTCGACATGATCCATATCCGCTCCGTTGGTGATCAGACGAGATGGTGGTCGTAGGCGTAGGCGGTGGCGGCGGATCGCGATGTCACGGCGAGTTTGGTGAAGATGTGGCTGACGTGGCTGGCCACGGTCTTCTCGCTGATGAACAGCTCTTCTGCGATCACTCGGTTGGTCTTGCCCCGGGCGAGCAGGACGAGAACCTCGCGCTCGCGCTCGGTCAGACCGTCCGGTAGCGCCGCCGGCTGCGAGATCGTTCCCAGCGTCGATGCCGCGCCGAGGGAGTCGAGCACGGAACGGGCGGTGTTCGCTTCCATCGCGGCCGCGTCGTGGTCGCCGAGCGCCGTGCACGCGTCGGCAATGAGCAGCCGGATGCGTGCGGCTTCGTAGCGCACGCCGAGGGTGTGGAACTCGTTGAAGGCGGTGCGTAGTTCGACGAGCGCGCTGCCGGCGTTACCTTCGGCCAGAAATACTGCGCCGCGTGCGCGGGCGGCGTGTGCGCGCAGGTACGGCGTTGCGAGTTCCGCGGCGAGAACTTGGAACTCGTCGGCCGCGGTGCGGGCGGCGGCGGCGTCGCCCGCAGCGAGCATGATCTCGACGGAGGGCCCGAGCATGCGTAGCGCGCGACATGGGGTCTTCGGTTTCTCCGACGACTCGGCGGATCGTCGCGTCGGCGACGTCGATCCGGCCTTGGGCGAGGCGGAGCAGCGCCAGGCCGGGCTGTGGATCCCGACCGAACTCGTTGGCGCGTCGATACGCCGTCTCGGCGCCGTCGAAGTCGCCGACGAGGCGAAGGAGATCGCCTTCGATCATGCATGCGCCGGCGAGCGCAGCCGGGTTGACGGGCGCGGCCAGCCGATCGCAGGCGCGTCGCGCTTCGACGAGTGCCTCGGGCCACGCTCCCTGCAGTTCCAGCATCTCCGCTCGATGGAGGAAGCAGTGGCCGCGGTAGAGGACGAGCTCTTGTTGGGTGTCGCACCAGCGCGTGAACGATTCGGTCCACGAATGGCACCGGGCCAGGTCGAAGAGTTCCGCGCACGCGTCGATCACCGTGCAGTACGCGTCACCGGTCACGAGCGGCGAGAGCTCACGGGCCTCGATCGACGCCATGGCCTCGTCGAGGAGTGCCGTTCCCTCGGCGATTTCACCGAGATAGATCAGCATGCGTCCCTCACCGATCCGCCCCAGTGTGACGAGGTCGCGATTGACGTAGGCGGCGCCGATCTTGCCGGCCTGGACGAAGTGGGCGCGCGCGCCGGCCAGGTCGCCGGCCTCGAAGAGCCGCAGCATCGCCAGCCCGTACTCGACGTAACCCTGCTCGACGCAATCGATGCGCGCGTCGTCGAGCAGGCGAGCCGTGCGCTCGATCCAGCCTCGGCACCGGCCGATGTCTCCTTTGAAACCGAGCCCCTGCCCGAGTCGCATCGCAAAGTACGCCGCCCGGTGCATTGCGCCGTCGTCGACGCACATCTGATGGGCTCGAACCCAGTAGCCGAACGCGTCCTCGTCGTGGCCGGTCAGGTACGACGCGGTTGCGAGCCGATCGAGATCGTCGACGTCGAGCGCGTCGAGTTCGAGGCCCGACAACAACCGGTAGGCGTCACCCCACCGGTGATCGTCGCATGCCGTTCGTGCGTCCTCGATGGCTCGCACCACGTCGCCCAGTTTGCCGCTCGGCCGAGGGTCAGGCGAGAAAGGCCTCGCCCGCCTCCGGCAGCGCGCCCAGGAACATCCACATCTCGGCGATCCGATCGCCTTCGAAGCGGTACACGAAGGCGTTGTCAGACTCCAGGGTCTTGCCCTTGCGACCCAGCGTGGCGTGTTCCCACTCCGCGGCCCACCCGTCGGTCCCGATGCAGAACTGCTGTTCCAGCTTGATGTCGCCGTTGGTGGCTTCGAAGAACGAGCCGATGACTCCCAGCAACCCGCCGAGGCCGGAATGGTCGCCCACCATCGGGTGCGACGCGCCACGGAGGTGGAACACGAGGTCGTCGGTGAAGATCTTCGCAAGCGTGTCGTGGTCCTGGTCGAAGATCGCGGGTGTCATGCGGTTGACCGTCTTGACGTTGGGATGATCGTTGCTCATTGGTCCTCCAGAGAGCGGGTCGTGCTGTCCCGACGACGGTACGAGCCGGGAGGTGCGGGCGCATCGGGCGAACCAACGAATCGCGCGCCGCGGCGGCTCAGCATTTCTACCGATGCGCGCATTGGCGCGTTTCGGTGCTTCTGCCGATGCGCGGGACGCCCTCGGTTCCGTACCGTCGCATCAGAGATCACGAGAAGGAGCCCGCCATGAGTCCACTCGAGTCGACCTTGCTCGACGACGCCACCGCCCAGGAGTTGAGCGAACGCCTGGCCGACGTCTTTCGCACCGCCGACGTCGGCGACGTGTTCACCGACGACGTCTTCCTCGATGGCCACCCGCCGCTGTGGCGCTTTCAACTCGAAGGCCGCGACACCTTCGCCGACCTGGCTCAAGGGCTATTCGCCCGACGGCGCCACGATCACGGTGGTCCACACCATCCCGACCGCAACCGGCTTCGTCACCGAGTTCGTCGGCCGGCACGAGGAGAACGGCGAAGAACTGACCGACCGCAAGATCCTGCTGTGCGAAGTTCGGAGTGGCCGCGTCGCCGCGCTCACCGTTTACTGCAGCGGTGACTGGAACGCCGAGCTGCGCGCCCGTCACGCAGCCGAAGGTCCGATCATTCGTCCCTGAGGTCCGAGAGCGGTTCGTGCCCATGCCCGATCGCACGCACAAGCGACCCGGAGTTTGCGATGGCCGTCGAGGCGCTCCTGCGCGCCAACGGAGTGCCGTCGAAGCGAACGGAGCCGCGACTCGCGGCCGGGCTCGTCTCGGCCGAACGGCACGCAATTCCGGTCGGAGCAGGGAACCGTTGCCGCGTGGCGCTGCGGCGAGGGTCCGGCAGTGTTGCTGATACACGGATGGGAGGACGACAACTCGCTGTGGTCGCCGCTCATCGATGCGCTCACCGAACGGGATCGATCGCTCGTCGCTTTCGACATGCCGGCCCACGGATTCTCGGACGGCGAGTGGGGCTTGCACCCACAAGCAGGGGACGCCGTCCTCGCGGTGGCGGCTGCGCTCGGGCCCATCGACGCCGTTGTCGGCCACTCGTCCGGTGCCGCCATCGCGGCGCTCGCGTTACGAGAAGGACTTGCCGTGGAGCGGGCCGTGTTCGTTGCTCCACCTCTTCGCGCCGCCAATCGATGGCTGCGCGTCGCTGATCGACTTGGATACTCCCGTGATGTCGCCGCCGCCGCCCAGGCGACCTACGAGGAACGGATCGGTCGAGCGCGCGCCGGCTTCGACCTGCGTACCGAACTACCGACGTTGGACGTCGACCTGTTGGTGGTCCACTCCGTCGACGACGAACGCATGCCAGTTCACCGACTCGGAAGAGGTGGTACCGAAATCCCCCCGCGCCGAAATGCTCGCCGTCAGCGGCTTGACGCACAGAAGAACGGCACGCGATCCCGAGGTTGTCACCCGCATGGCCAGCTTCCTGACCCAAGAACGCGAGGCCGGCTGATCACAAGAGCTTGCTGTGAGCGCTTGCTGCAGACTTCTCCGGCCGTGAGTAGTTCCGGGAGTAGTCGGGCGCATGATCGCAGTCATGCAGCAATCTCCATGTTTGCTCCCTTGCGCCGAACGATCTCGGAGTCGGCGCCGCGTCGCGACGGCCAGGAGCATCATCCGCCGCTGCTCTCGGGTGGTCGTCACGCAAAATGCATGAACCGGTCCCGCGCTCTCCCAGGCCAGGTCACCGGGTACGCGACACGTGCTGGACCGGCGTGGCGGTATAGCGCCGAGGAGCCATCCCACCAGTGGAACGAGAAACGCACTGCCGAATGGCTCAGCGAACGCTTGGTCCACTCCGCGCCATAGCGCCGCCGCGGCGACTCAAGGCGTCAGCGCCACCGTCCGCGTCAACGAGATCGAGTGGCGCAAGCCGACACGTCCCCCCTCCGACACGTTTTGCGCCACGCGGGATCGCGACCGTGAGCTCGGCGCTCCGAGTCGTCGGGTCGTACGTGGCTGAGACGCCCAGAGCCGCGTAGAGGTCCCCTCGGTCGCTCTGATCGGCGTGCTCGAGAAGCCCGGCCGTTCCGCCGAGCCGGTCGACGACTGCGAGCGCCTCGTCGGCGGTGAGAGGTGCGGGAGCCTGCGTGGCGAGATGTGCGAGCTCGGCTTGTGCGGATCGTTGGTCGGTTGCGGCTCAGCGAGCCGGGCGGACCTCCGATGGCCGGGGTCAGCCGAAGCAGCGATCAATGAACTCGTTGAATCCCTCAGTGTCGAACGAGATGCTGAGGTGGCCGTCGATGCGCTCGATCGCGAGGCTGACTTGTTCGCCGCCATGCATGTCGATCTTGTACGCGCTCGGCGTTGAGTGCAAGCGCAGGCAAGGAGGTCATCGGGAACCGGCTGGATTGAATGCAGTGAACAGATCGGCGGCAACGGATTGCCGCAGATCAGCGACCTCCTCGATCAAGAGCTCCCGCGCGACTGGTTCATCGTTGACGAGTTCGAGGGGCCAGGCGCGAACTCTGATGGCAACCTCTTCACGGTGCGTCTGCTGGCGGAATGCGAAGAGACGCCGCAGTCCGACATGAGTGAAGGGGCAGACGACGTCGGCGAAGACTTCGATGACGCGTGGGGTTTCGACGCTGTGCATGGCTGCCCCGACATGAGCTGGACGATCGCCACGACGGGCCACGCGGGTCACTGCACCTATACCCTCAGGGGTATCGGGTAACCTAGACGTATGGAACTTCCCGACGAGGTGGTCGCCGATGTCACACGTCGGCTGCGGCGTATCGAGGGCCAGGTGCGAGGTCTGCAGCAGATGCTGGCTGACGGCCGCGATTGCCGTGAGATCGTCACCCAACTTTCGGCTGCCAATAAGGCGCTCGAGCAGGCCGGGTTCGTGATCGTCGCCGCCGGTCTCACCTGGTGCCTGGAAGATCCGGAACGTTCAGCCGCCGAGGGTTACGAGCTCTCCGACGTCCAGAAGATGTTCACGAGACTTGCCTGAGGGGCCGAGCACTCGGCGTCGTCACACGGCGCTCGAGTGTGGCCCACTGTCGATCCGAATCGAGCGCGATGCCGGTCACCGAACAGCCGCACACGTCGTCGAGTTCGACCATGCCGGGTCTTCGCATCGAAGCCCGCAGCCTGGTGAAGGCGGTCGGCTCGGGTCAACGAGTGCTCGACGACGTGTCGTTCGTCGTCGAGCCGGGCGACCTGGTCGCGATCGTCGGCGGCAGTGGCGCAGGCAAGACGACGTTGCTGGAGGCAATCTCGAGCATCCGACCGCCCGACGAGGGCACCGTCACCCTCGACGGCATCGACGCGCGGGCGCACCACGCCGAGTTGCAGCGTTCGATGGGCTATGTGCCCCAGGACGACATCATCCACGCCGAGCTCCCTCTGGTGTCGACCCTCCGCTACGCCGCGCAGCTGCGCCTCCCGACCGAAACGACGAGGCTGACGGTCGAGGAACTGGTCGCCGACGCTCTCGACCAGCTCGATCTGCACGGACAACGTGATGTCAGGGTGGGTGCTCTGAGTGGCGGGCAACGCAAGCGGGCGAGCATCGCGGTCGAGCTCCTCACCCGTCCCCGGGTGCTGTTCCTCGACGAGCCCACTTCGGGTCTCGACCCGGCGACCAGCGCCGGACTCCTGGCGAACCTCCGTCGTCTCGCCGACTCCGGAGCGACCATCGTGTTGACGACGCACGCGGTGCAGGACCTGAACGCTTGCGATCGTGTGCTGTTCCTCGCCACGGGCGGACGACTCGCGTTCTGCGGCTCGACCGATCAAGCGCTCGACTACTTCGACGTCGCCACCGTCGAAGACATCTACGTCAAGCTTGCGGACGGTGATCCCGACCGCCTGGGCGGCGCGGTGGCGCGACTCGGCGAGCATGGCTTCGCCGTCGCCCGCACCAACGACCACGTCCGCTCCGACCACGACACGGCCGGGGGCCCTCCGACAGTTCACGCGTCCTGACGCGCCGAACCGCTGACACGCTCGTGCGGAATCGGCTCACGCTCGCGATCCTGCTCGGATCGCCCGCGATGGTCGTCGCGATGTTCGCAGTCCTCTTCCGGTCTGGAGCGTTCGAGTTCGCTCACCCGAACCCGAGCGCAATCATCATGATCGTCTTCTGGATCGCGTTCGGAGGGTTCTTCTTCGGTCTGACCTACGGGCTCCTCCAGATCTGCACCGAGATCCCGATCGTCCGACGAGAACGCCTGGTCGGCCTCAGCCTCGGCGCCTACCTCATGTCCAAGGTCGCGGTGCTCCTACCGTTCCTGCTCCTCGTCGACCTGCTGATGCTCGGCGTGCTCCGCGTCCTCGATCGGCTGCCCGCAGTCTCCGGGGCCACGTTCATGTCGCTCGCGCTCACGCTGCTGCTCGACGCGCTCGCAGCGCTCGCACTCGGCCTCCTGACCTCGGCCGCGGTGACCAATCCGGCTCAGGCCACCCTCGCGCTCCCGCTGCTGTGCTTCCCCGCGGTGCTGTTCTCGGGTGCGATCCTCCCGCTCGCAGTGATGGCTCCGGTCGGACGTGCCATCAGTGTCCTCATGCCCGACCGCTGGGCGTTCGAGGCGATCGGCCACGACCTCGGACTGCGCCGCTTGTTCGCCGACGGGGGATCGAAGCTGGGACCGCCACTCCTTGACCAGTACGGCAGCGCAGGCACGCACGCCACCCCGTTCTACTGGCTCGTCCTGACCGCGTTCACCGCCGTCCTGCTCGTGGGAGCACGGTACGCACTTGAACGACGGAGCCAGATCAGAGACCGCTGAACGCGCTCGGCGTGTCGCGCCATAACTGGTTCTCCTGCTGCATCCGTGGGTCATGTTCGACCGGGGAGGTGGGGGTGGTTGTGCTCCGAGGGCGAGCATGGCGAGGGCGACGAGTGGTTTGTGCGTGACGCAGCTGTCTGCGAACGCAGCTTCGGGCTTCAGTCGTCGAAGGTTCGCCCGCGGCGAGGAGCAGGATCCCCCGGCCGAAGCCGGGGTGCCGGGGCTCAGACCAGCATCTCGCCGAGGCCGGTGATCTCGATGACCTGACGCACGCTCGTCTGCGGCGCTCGAAGCCGTAGGTCGCCAGACTCCTCGCGCAGCCTCTTCCATGCGACGACGAATGCGCTGAGGCCACTGGAGTCGAGGAACGTCACCTCGGAGAGGTCGACGACAACTATCCCGCTGAGGCTGCGCAGGTAGTCCCGGAGCTGCGGGGAAGTAGCCATGTCGAGCTCACCGGCAATCGTGAGCACCGTGCGACCAGCTACTTCTTTGACCCGCAACGAGAGCTCGGTTCCGGCTTGGCCTTCGCGGCCGACGTGGGTGATTGCACCATCCATAGTTGCCTCCTCCAGCTACAAGAAGAACAACGACGAACAACGCTGGGCTCAAGTGAGCCGGCGGCAAGGGTACCAGACGCGAGTCGCACGCGGCAGAGCGATCGAACGGCGGACTGGCCTCGGAATCAGAGCGTGCAACATGACGGTGCATATCCCGGATGAGCTCGCTGCAGATGCCGAGGCGTTGGCGCGGGCGGATGGTCAGAGCGTCAACGAGACGGTGAAGCAAGCGCTGGCGGGGGCCGTCGAGCGCGGGCGCAAGGACCCGGGGTTCCGGGCTCGCTTGCGTCGCATCATCGAAGAGGACCGGAAGTTGCTCGAGCGTTTGGCGAGGTGACGGTCGAGTACCTCGACCTCGCTGACTTCGTCGCGATCGCTGCCGAGGCCACCGGCCTCGAGGCGGTGACAGTCTTGAAGGTCGCCTACTTGGACCTCGCCGACTCAGCGCTCCACGTACCAGGGAAAAGGGTCGTGCACGAGTCCGCGTCGTAGATCTCCTGCGCTTGGATTCACGCGCCCAGCGAGGCTGTGTGCGTCAACGACGCCGCGTGGTCGCAGGCTGACAAGTCCCCCGCGGACACACCGTTCGAGAGAGGGGTCGAGGCCACGTCGGGCTTCGTTGCGTGACCGCTGGCGCGCTGCTCGTGACTGTTTACGACATCGAATGTCGGGCGGGTCTGCGTGGTGGATCGATGAGCGCGCCGCGGAGTATCCAGAGGATGGTGGCCAGAATCAGCAGGGCGGTGCCTGCGATCGCGGCGACCGCGCCGACGTATGAAGGTCCGACGTCGAGGTTCGTGAGTCTGTGGCCGTTCCGCACGATCAGGACGGCGCCGCTGGTGAGGAGCGAGACGAGGAGGAGGCCGGCGCCGGCGAAGAGGAGGTGGGGGCTGGACAGCAGGCGGCCGAGCAGCATCGGACGCCATGGTCGGCGGGCTTGTCGGGTGCCTCGCCAGGCGATGATCCAGCCTGCGATGAAAGCGACCCAGGTGGTGGTGACGAGGTATGCGGCAACGACGTCGCTGGGGCGATGCCAGCCGGCGGTGAGGGTTGCGGCGCCGATGAGGACTGCGTAGGTGATGCCGATGCCGCCGGCGACGATCCGGAGTCGGGCGGGGACCACGAGGAGGAGACCAAGTGCGAGGGACATGGCGACGGTGGCATGTCCGCTGGGAAAGCTGGGAGTTGTTGCTGCGTCCGGTCGATGGAGGAGGTCGGGTCGGTTCAGGAGCTCGGTCTTGAGGAGTTGGGTCGTGACGTTGGCCCCGATGATCATGAGCGCGACGCCGATCGCGAGGCGGGGACGGCTTCTGCCCAATGCGAGGAGGCCAAGCGCGAGGCCGGCCAGGACGAGTGAGGTGACGCTGATGGTGTCGAGGATGTGTGTCGCGGTGTGTTGCACGACGCGATCGGTGGTGCGGCCGACGATCGCGGCTTCGTCGGCGCGTTGACCGGAGCGGGTGCGAACCGCGCCGGCGTACAGCCCAGCCAGCAACGCGAGGCAGACGAGACCAAGGCCGATGAGTACTCGGAGTCGTTGTCGTTCGGTGAGCCCGACGCGTCGAGGCCGGAACTCGTCGCTCGCCGGAGCCCGGAGATCGGCTTCAGCGCTCAGCAGAGTCCGGATCGATGTTGACCGTGACCGACTCGATGTCAGCGTCTCCGTCGTGCCCGAAGTCCGACTCGACGGAGTCGGTCATGGTGATCGTCGACGGCGTGCCATCGACGTCGATGCCTGAGGCGAGCTCTTCGGTGACCTCGACGACATCCACCTGCCCGTCGCCGGAGACGTCGAAGCCGAGCGTGCGGGTGGTCTGGACGGCGTCGACGATGCCGTCGCCGTCGAGATCGAGATAGACCGTCTCGGTGGGCACGACGACATCGGGGGTGCCACCCAGGGCCTCTTCGACGTCGTCGTCCGATGAGAGACCGCTCATACAACCGAGGGTAGTGCGCGACGGGGACATCGGTGGGTCAGATCGTTGCGTTCCAATCCGAGAGATGGTCGGCGTCTCACGCGCCGTGTCTCGATCCAGCCTGAGACGGCATCACATGGCGCTCGCCGGAGACGACGATCAACTCCGGAGGACATTGGCGAAGATCAACCACGCGAGCAGCGACTTCGCAGTGAGGCTCAACAGGAGATAGGTCCGTTCGCCGACGAGGTAGTTCCGCCACGGCCCGACGCGGCGATATTGGAGCACCATGTTCATCGCGAAGCTGAAGAACAACACGAGTTCGACGGCGGTGATCGCGTAGACGAAGGTGGGCGGACGGTCGGGACCACCGAACAGGTAGATGGCCACTGCGATCCACGGCACCGCACCCGCGAGCGACCCGAACCAGAACGCGGACCAATCCGCGGCTCCTGGTTCTTGTTGGCGTTCCATCAAGAGGCCGAACAGGATCATCGCCGTGTTCACGCCGAAGATCGCGATGAGGGCGGCGATGTCGCGGATGCCGGTGAACATCGCGACGAGCACGATCATGATCGAAGCGCTCAGCGAGTACTCGATCCACCGGGCGTAGTTGACGTGGTGGCCGAGATCGCGTTCGTACCACTGGTGAACCCTGGGGGCCGCGACGGCGACGTGATCGATCGCCGCCAATGCCAGGAAGACCGCGACTGCTGGCCCGATCGCGACGGAGAACAGTTCGGTTGCGGGCGACGCCACTTGCGCCTTGACCGGGTCAGCGCGCAGATAGGAAGCGAAGACCGGAAGCGACAGGTCATTGCTGAGCAACAGCACCGCAAGCGCCTGTGCTCCCATCACGAGAGCGACCACGACGTTGGCGACTCGGAGGCGACGGTACCGCTCGGCGTCTTCCGGCGCGACAAACCCCGAAGCTCGAAGTTCGACCATGTCGCTAGTGCTGCCGCACAAGAGGACGCACGTTGGCGGTCGGGATCACGATGACCGGCTCTGGGTCACGCGGCGAGTCTCCGCCACGCCATTCGCTTCCGGCACGCGTCACGGAGTTCGTCACGAAACCACGCGTACCCCGAACCGCGAGTCATCAAGCCGACGAAGCGTGTCCGGGACCACGACGTTCCGGGAGCGCGTCGAGCAGGACGGTGGATGAATCCTCGACCGCACGGCCGAGCGCGAACCGACATGGTCGGTGCACCAGGTTGACGACGGTGCGGCCGGGGGTAGAGCGAGAGGGATGGGAATGTCGGACATCGGAGTCCGCTTGGCCCAGGCCGGCCCATTCGCGTCGGTCGTGCCTGCTGCTCCGAGCGCCGTCGATGACGCCGACGACCAACTCGAGATCAGTACTCGATCAACGACTCGACGCGTACGAATCGCTCGAGCTTCAGAACCTGCCACCTGCATCGCGCGACGATCACACGGAGAGGTGGCGAGAGCTTCAGTTCCACTTCATCGATTCACCGGAAGGGGCGGTCCGCGAGGCGGAACATCTCGTCGTCACCGTCATGGCGGAGCGTGGCTACCCAACGGCCGATCACATGACCCGCGCCGACGCCATTTCACTCACCGATCCGACACTCGCCACCGACTACCGCAACGCTCACGCCTCGTCCCGTCGCGCCGATGCCGGCAACGCAACCGTGGAAGAGCTCTTCGACGCGGTTCGCATCTACCGCCGGATCCTCGAAACGCTCCTCGGACGCGCTCAACGCGAAGCCACGACGTTCGACGCGGACGCGCCCGAGCATGGGTCGCTCACGAACACGACCGACACCCCATCCCGCGATCAACCCTCTGGTCCTCCTTCCTGAGTCCAACCGCACCGTCGCGAACGTCCCAGTCAGTGAGATTCCGATGGGTTGGCACTGCGTGGATGTCTCACCCGACTGTCCAAGTCGCAACACAGGAGCCGCGCATGCAGATCCAGGTCAATACCGACAGCAACGTTACGGGCAGCGAGGGTCTGGTGCTTCGGGTCGAAGCCGCGGTCGATGACGCCTTGTCCAGGTTCAGCGACCGTGTCACACGGGTCGAAGTGCACCTCGGCGACGAGAGCACCGGCACATCGAGCGCCAATGACATGCGATGCACGATTGAGGCCCGGCCCGTCGGACAACAGCCCGTCGCGGTCACGCATCATGCGGACACACTGGAGGAGGCGTACAACGGAGCCGCGCAGAAACTCGAGGCTCTCCTCCAAAGCAAGTTCAGCCGTCTCGACGGTCGCAAGGGAGGCGCCACCATTCGACACGAGGAACCCCATTGACCCCCGTGTGACCTTCCCCGCCATGTCTGCGACGCGCGGCCACCGCGTTCACCGCGCGTGAACGACGCCGAGGGACGCACCAACCCCTCATGTTCTGGTTCACACGTCGGCTCGGGTCGAGGTGGGACCACAACGATCACGTGTTCGAATGGCGCATGATCGCTTCCGACACCGAAACGGCGAGGAGAAGCTCGATACCACAGGAGGAGGTCGCCGGGGTGGTTGTGAACGCCTTGATGATGAAGGGCGCGCTCGACCATCTCACGGAAGTCGCAGTGCCGCTCGGTCTGCGCATCGGAGTGGAGGGCGACCTCGTCCAGTTCTCGTTCCACGATCTGGAGCTCAGCTGGTGGCGACCACCTGCCGCGGTGTCGCGTCCGCGTCGTCGGCCGGGTACGAATCGCCGGTGGCGGTCACAGTGCCGCGCCTCGTGTTCAGGGAGGCGATCGAGCTCGTGCAGCTCGGTCCATCAGGGGACACGATGATCGCGGTCCGCGAAGGCGAGAGCGTGCACGTCGGGGCCACCGCAGTCGCCGCTGCGCAGTCCTGGCCGGGCATTCCTGCCCCGCCATCGTTCACCGGGTCCGAGACCGACCTCGAAGCCGTCGTGCTGCCGCCGAAACCGTTCGAGCCCGACGAGAAGGCGTCCTTCACCGCCGGCGACGTTCACCTCACTGCGCTCGGCGCGTCGTTGGAGCGGTTCGCAGCACGCGGCATCGACACGGTCGCACCCCACGTGGGTGACGCAGGTGCTGTGCTCGTCGGAGCGACACGAGAAGAAGCACCCGACGACCGACTCGTTCTGATCGTGCCCGTACACGTCGATCCATAGTCGAACCCTCACCACTGACGCACGACCGCGCTCACACGCCCGCAGTCAGGGATGGTCGTCGGTCACGGGGTCTGTTGATGCAGCGCCAGTCGCCAGGTGCCGTCTTCGAGCAGATACGTGCTGCTGCACACTCCGCGGTACTCACGGTCGCCCCGACGCGCTGACGCCCGGTAGACGACCACCGCACAGTCGGCGGCGAGCTCTTCCACGCGTTCCTCGGAGAGCTCGAAGGTCTCCCACGGTGCGCCGCTCATCGAGTTGATCACCTGCTCACGGTCGTCGAGCACCACGCGGCCGGGGAGCACCATCAGGACGTGCTTCGCGAGCACTTCGCGGTAGAAGGACACCGCTGCTTCTCCACCGGTGGACAGTGCGTCCCACCCGGCGCGCTCCAGACGCAGCAGGTCGTGGATGGTCGTCATGGCACCTCCTGTCGGTGTCGCTCACCGGCGAGCCAGTTGTCGACCCCTTGCTGGAGGTCGTTGTCGTGGCCGGTTCTTGGTGCCGCGTGCTCACCGTGCCCTTGCCCGGTCATCGGTTCGGAACTTGTTCCTGGGATCTGCGATCGCAGTGCTTGACGACGAGCACCGGCCGGCCCGAGTCGCGGAGGCCCAGTGGGGCACATGCTCGGCCACGTCGACTCCGAGCACCCGCTCCTCTCGGAGCTCACGTTTCCGTCGTTGCGTCGGAGCACGACGAGCTCGCGGCGCCGAGTCCGGTGGCGGTTGCGAGCGACTTCGGCCGATCCTCGCCGAGGAGGCGCGCGATCGTCTCCCGCCGCACGACGGCTTGCACGACGGCCGAAAGCGTGAAGCCGAGGATCAACGCCCAGAGGATGCTCCACCCCATCGAGGCGGCGACCGAGAGCGCGTGGGCCGAGTGCGTCCACCGCGTTCATGCGCCCAGGCGCCGGCGGACCTTCTCGCGCACGGTGCGGCCCATGGCGGCACCGAAGGTCCTGGCGGCGCGGGGAAGCGTCTCGAGGAAGCTCGGATCGGTGAACCCGCCGGCGCGATCGCCGAAGATGCCACGAGCCCCGTGGTCGTCGGTGTCGTCGACGGGGTGGTAGAGGTTCACCGGCCGGTCGGGGTCCAGCCGTTCCCCGGTCAACTGCGACTCCCAGGCTCCCAGGGCCGCGTACTGGTTCGCGAGGCCGGGCATCACGTTCGCGGCGACGACCAGGAGCTTGTTCCAGGATCCGACGACCTTGCTGCGACGGCCGTCGAGTGCCGCCTCGACGATGAAGCTCGCCGGGGTCTCGGGTTGATAGATGGGCGGGACGGGCTGCGGATGATGCGCCATCGTCGTCTTGCACCAGTTGAACTGCGGAGTGTTCACCGCGGGGAGGTGCACCATGCACAAGCGGACGTGGCTGCGCTCGTGGAGCAGTTCGGCGCGCGTCGATTCGAAGAATCCCCGTGCTGCGAATTTCGACGCGCAGTAGGCGGACTGCAGGGGGATCCCGATGAAGGCGAGCGCCGACCCGACGTTGACGATCGTGCCCTCGTCTCGCGGTCGCATGTGTTCCAGTGCCGCCATCGTGCCCCAGACCTGGCCCAGGAAGGTCACCTCGATGGCGCGCTGGAAGTCGGGAGGCTCGATGTCGCTGACCGGGGCGAAGATCGTCGTCATGGCGTTGTTGACCCACACGGCGACGGGACCGAGCTCGGCCTCGATGGTCTGTGCCGCCCGGCGCACCGCGTCGAAGTCTGCAACGTCGGTGGGTACGGGCAAGGCTCGCCCGCCCCGTGCTTCGACGTCTCGAGCAGCTGCCTCGAGGCCTGCGGCTCCCCGAGCGAGCAGCGCGAGATCGAATCCGCGCGCGGCGAGAGCGAGGGCGGCGGCACGTCCGACGCCGGCTGAGCTGCCGGTGACCACCGCGACGCGTCGTGGCGAGCTCACATGCGTCCTCCCAGATCCGCGATCGGTCTCGGGCTCCCTTTCCGAGATGACCGCGTACGAAACACTGCACAGCCGGACGCCGCGAACACGCTCGCGATCGCCGCGTCGGTGAGTGCCGGACGACGGTGACGGGAGTCGGCGACTCCGAACGCCAGGTCGGAGGTGGCGTGCAGTGTGTCGACGAGCGACCCGACACGCCACGGTCGCGGCTGGTTCCGAAGTTCGAGCGCCGCCTCCGCGAGGTGGCGTGTGCCCAGCACCCGGGCCAGCACGCGCCAAGGTCTCGTCGTGGGTCCCCCCAGGGCGCGGAGCGCGAGACGAGGCGCCACCAGCAGCATCGAACCCCACCCGAATCGGAGCATGACCGCAAGGCGAGGTGGCCGCTGCACCTACCGCTCCCGGTCGGAAGGGGCGTCCACGCGCGACCTGCGGCCTCGGAGGATGGCCAGGATCACCAGGCTGAGAAGCGCGTTGCCGCGCACGGTGCAGCGCGTGTGCGACACGTGCTCGGACCCCCGACGGCACCTTCGGAGGCGGCGTCTGCTCGGTCACGGCGGTGTCGGGTTCGCTCGGTGCGACCGGCGGCTCGGCGCGGGACGCTTGGCGTTCGGCGTGACGTCCGGCCTCGAGGTCGTGGCAGAGCTTCCACGTGAAGAGGCCGAACGCGATCGGTACGACGAACACCATGATCCGGAACGCCCACAGGACGGTGGAGAGGGAGACGCTGAATTCGTCGGCCCAGATGTCCTGGCCGCCGGCGAGGAGGAGCACGACGTAGAACGTGAGGACGACGACGCCCAACGACGTGCGTACCGGGCGCTCGCTCGGGCGGTCGAGCAGGTGGTGCTCGGCGCGGTCGCCAGTGGCCATCCGCTCGAGGAAGGGCCAGAGGTAGAGCAGGCCGAAGGTGACGGTGGGGAGGAGCACCGCCGGCCAGAAGATCTCCGACACGTGGTAGGGGCCGAGGTCGAGCAGCGCGGGCGGCATGATCCGCAGTGCTCCTTCGATCCATCCCATGTACCAGTCGGGTTGCGCGGCGGTGCTGACCGCCGATGCCTTGAACGGACCGTAGAGCCAGATGGGGTTGATCTGCGCCACCCCGCCCAGGAGGGCCAGCACGCCCGCCAGCAACGCGAACAGGCCCACGCTCTTGGCGGTGTAGGTCGGCCAGAGCCGTGATCCGACAACGTTGTCCTCGCTGCGACCGGTGCCGCGGAACTGCGTGTGCTTCTGGCGCCAGACGATGGCGAGGTGCACGCCGATCAGGGTGGCGATCGCCGCGGGGATCAGCAGGACGTGGACGATGTAGAGGCGCGAGAGGATGTCGTGTGCGGGGAACTCACCCCCGAAGAGGAGGAACGCGATCCACGTGCCCACGACCGGCACGGAGAGCGCGATCGAGTAGGCGATCCGAAGCCCGGTTCCGGAGAGCAGGTCGTCGGGCAGGGAGTAGCCGGCGAAGCCGTTGAAGATGGCGAGGATCAGCAGGGTGACGCCGACGACCCAGTTGATCTCCCGCGGTCGCCGGAACGCGCCGGTGAAGAAGATGCGGCAGAGGTGCAGGACGATCGCCGCGACGAAGACGAGTGCAGCCCAGTGGTGGATCTGGCGCATGACGAGGCCGGCGCGCACGTCGAAGCTGAGCCGCACCGTCGACTCGAACGCCTCCGACATGCGTACGCCGCGCAGCGGCGCGTAGCTGCCGTGGTACACGACCGTCTTGTCGCTGGCCACGAAGAAGAAGGTCAGGTAGATCCCGGTGAGCACGAGGATCACGAAGCAGTACATCGCGATCTCGCCGAGCATGAACGACCAGTGGTCGGGGAAGACCTTGTCGAGCGAATGTCGGGCGAACTTCGACGCGCCGAGACGGTCGTCGAACCAGCGGGCGACGCGCTTGGTCACCATGGCTTCGCCACACGCGCGTCACTCCGGTGATCAGCGCGATCCATCGCCGCGAGCCAACCGGCGAAGAGGCCGGCCGCCGCGACGACGGTCGCGACCCCACCGAATCCCCACATGATCGCGCCGGCAACCTGTTGGTCGCGCAATGCCGTGGCTCCGTGGCCGTAGGGCGCGTACCAGGTGGTCGCGGCGAGCGTCATCAAGATGCCGAGAGCAGTGGCTGGAAGCGTCGTCACGAACACCGCGATCACGCCGGCGCCGCGGCGCGAGCGCCGGCCACCCCCAGGGCCATCCACCAGAACAGGGTCGCGGTAGCTACGAAGGTGATGTGCTCGAGCGCATGCACCGAGTCGTCGCGCACCGCGGCGTCGTAGAGCGCGGGGAGATGCCACAACGCCAGCGTCAGGGTCGCGACGGCGAAGGCGCCCGCGGTCCACACGACCCAACCGGTTGCGGTGCCCTGCGATCGCAGAACCCGTCGCGACAACGCCTGGTACCGACGTCGCCAGTTGGTCGGCAGCACCCATCCCACCACCATCGCGGGCGCGCTCACTGCCAGCAGCGGGGGCACGACGGCGAGGAGCAGCACATGTTGCACCATGTGCAACGGAAGGTCGTGGTCGACGGCGGAGTCGAGAGGTGACGCGAGGGCGACCAGCAGTGTCGCGATCGCAGCCGCGAAGGCCCCGGCCTGGGCGCGGTTGACGAGACGGTAGGACCCAGCCGCCGTCCACAGGCGGCGGAGACCGACGGCGTACGCGAAGCCCGCGAGCATCACGATCGCGGGGGCGAGACGCTCAAGCATGGCCGGTCGACAAGAAGTAGATGTAGCTGCCTTCTGCGACGATCAGGAGGAGGTTGATCCCATTGATGAGCAGCGCGAAGTACCCGAGGAATTTGCGCCGCCCTCCCGGTGTTCCCGCGTCCTCGCTCTCGTCGGACGACTGCACCACCAGCCATGACAACCAGCCCGCGGCAACCGTGATCACGATCGCAACTCCGTTCCCGACGTAGAAGAGCCAGAAGAAGCCGTTGTTGTGAACGAAACGCACCAGGCTGGCGAGCACGACCAGGTGCACGACCCACGCCGCGATGCCGGCGATGACCGCGAACCACACCAACGCGCCGCGCTCGGGGAAGTCGCGGATGCGGAGACTCATCAGATGAGTCGCACCGAGAGGAACAGCGACGCGAAGACCGCGATCCACACGCCGTCTACGAAGTGCCAGTAGAGCGCGAAGACCTCCGGGGTCACGTGATGCTCGGGCGTGACCCGTCCGGTCCAGACCTTGGCCTGCACAGTGAGGCTCATGAGGAGGCCGATGAGGACGTGGATCGCGTGGAGCCCGATGATGACCGTGAAGAGCGAGGTGTATGCGTTGTCATGCCACCCGAACTCCAAATGCGTGAAGTCGTATCCGGTGTTCGCGAGGAAGGCCGCTCCCATCAGGAACGAGACGAGGAGGCCGATCTTCACGTCGCGCATGCGGCCCCGTACGAGTGCCCATTCCATCCAGAAGATCGGAAGGCTGCTGCCAACGAGGACCACGGTGAAGACGACCGAGCGGTGCACTTCGGGTGCCTTGATTCCGCCGAGCGGCCAGTGCGATGCGCCGGCGCGTACGAAGAAGTACGACGACAGCAGCGCGATGAAGATCATCGCCTCGGTCATGATGAGGACGACCATGCCCCACCACGCGGTCGAGTAGCCCCGCGTGCGGGGCGCCAGCTCGACGGACACTGCGGCCTCGCTCATCGCAGGCTCTCCGACGTGCGCCACGTCCAGTGCACGATCGCCACGATCCCGATGGTGACGCCGACGACGCCGACCACCACCGCCTCGGTGAGCAGACCGACGAACAACATCGCGATGCCGACCGCCGCGATGAACGGGAGGTACGTCGGCTCGGGGATGCCGAGGAGGTCCTGCGGCCGAGCGTCCATGCCCTCGGTGACGGTCATGGTCTTGTCGAGGGCACCCGACACTCCGAGCGCGGCGGTCGGATCGTCGGGGCGGGAGATCGCGAGCGGGAGCGGGTGCTCGTCCCAGAGCGGGTGCCGACTGGTCACGACCGGGATGGCGGCGAAGTTCCAGTCGGGAGGTGGGGACGTGGTCGCCCACTCCAGCGAATCTGCATCCCATGGGTCGTTCGGCGCTCGACGCCCCCGCCGATGGCTGATGACGAAGTTGGCCAGCGTGAGCAGCGCCCCCAGCGCGAACACGAACGACGCGATGCTGATCAACAGGTTGAGGCCGTCCCAGCCGAGTCCCGATCCGTAGGTGTAGATCCGGCGCGGCATCCCGAGGAACCCGAGGATGTGCATCGGGAAGAACGCCACGTTGAATCCGATGAACATCGTCCAGAAGCTGATCTTGCCGAGGCGCTCGTCGAGCATGCGGCCGGTCATCTTCGGGAGCCAGTAGTAGAGCGCGCCGAAGATGGGGAACACGACGGCGCCGTTCAGCACGTAGTGGAAGTGCGCCACGATGAAGTAGCTGTCGGTCACCTGCCAGTCGAACGGCAGCACCGCGACCATCACGCCGGTGATGCCTCCGAGGAGGAAGATCAAGAGGAAGCCGATCGAGAACAGCATCGGGGTGGTGAATCTCACGACGCCCTTCCACATCGTCGCGATCCATGCGAAGAACTGGACGCCGCTCGGCACGGTGATGACGAGGCTGACCGCCGAGAAGAACGACAAGGCCAGGGCGGGCATACCCGTGGCGAACATGTGGTGGACCCACACGCCGAAGCTGATGAACGCGACCGAGACGAGAGCGGTCGCCACCCAGAGATAGCCGGCGAGCCGTTGGCGAGAGAACACCGGGATCATCATCGAGATCATCCCGGTGGCCGGGACGAACAGGATGTACACCTCCGGGTGGCCCCAGAACCAGAACAGGTGCTGGTAGAGCAGCACGCTCCCGCCGCCGCCCACGCTGTAGAACGCGGTGCCGAACAACCGGTCGAGCTCGAGCAACCCGGCGGCCACGGAGACCGCGGGCACCGAGAAGATGACCATGAACGAGAAGACCAGCATCGACCACACGAAGATCGGCATGCGATTCAGCGTCATGCCCGGGGCGCGGAGCTTGAAGATCGTGACGATGAAGTTGATCGCGCCGACTGTCGTCGAGATGCCGACGAAGATCACGCCGAGGCCCCAGAAATCGATGTTGATGCCGCTCGAGTAGGGCTTCGACGTGAGCGGCGTGTACGCGAACCAACCGCCGTCCGGCGGGTGTCCGACGAGGAAGCTCGAGAAGAGGAAGAGGCCCGCCAACACGAACACCCAGTAGCTGAACGCGTTGAGCCTCGGGAAGGCCATGTCGCGGCTCCCGATCATCAATGGGATGAGGTAGTTGCCGAAGCCGGCCAGCACGGGCGTGTTGAACAGGAAGATCATCGTGGTGCCGTGCATGGTGAAGAACTGGTTGTACGAATCGGGACTCAAGACCCCTGCGTTCGGGGTCGCGAGTTGCACACGCATCACGAGCGCGAGCGCACCAGCCAGGAAGAAGAACGCGAACGCGGTGTAGATGTACCGCACCCCGATGCGCTTGTGGTCCACGGTCTCGAAGAACCCGGGGATGCCGGGCGCGTCCTCCCACGTCTCCTCGAGCTGGTCGTGGAGCGGTGACGTCGGCTTCTCGAACACAGCCATGCAGACCTACTTCAGGCTCTCGAGGTACGCGGTGAGTGCCGACAGGTCGCCGTCGCTCAGGTTGCCGAACGCAGGCATGACGACGCCGGGCTTGAGATCGGGCGCGTCGCGGATCCACTTGCGCATGTTCTCGGGGGTGTTCTCGACGATCCCGGCGCCGAGGAGCCGTCGACCGCCGACATCGGTGAGGTCGGGACCGACCTTGCCGGTGGCGGTGGTCCCGGCGATGGTGTGACACCCCGCACAGGCGAGCCGCTGGAACACGACCTGGCCGGTCGCGGCCGCCTCGGATGCCGGCTCGCGGGCCACGGTGGAGTGCTGCGCCATCCAGCGACCGAATTCCCCAGGGGTCTGCACGACGACCTCGATCCCCATGTGGCCGTGTTGCAGACCGCAGAACTCGGCACAGCGACCGGTGTACCGCCCGGGGTGGTCCGCGGTGAACCGGAGGTGGTTCGTCTGTCCGGGGACGACGTCTTCCTTCCCCGCGAGCTCCGGGACCCAGAAGCTGTGGATCACGTTGTCGGACCGCAGGATGAGATCGATCGGCTGGCCCGTCGGGATGTGGATCTCGTTCGCCGTCTCGAAGTTCGTTTCGGGATACCGAACCGACCACCACCAGAGCTGGCCGCCCACCTCGATGTGGAGCGCATCGCGGGACGGGTTGCGCAGGGCGCTGGTCGTGTTGACGGTCACGACAGCCAGCACCGCGAGGATCACCAACGGAGCGAGGATGCCGCCGATCCAGATGAGCCAGTTGTCGTCGAGGCGCGACGCCCGGCCGCCCGTGCGGCGTCCCCGGGTCGCGGCGTACACGATGAAGCCGGCGACGACGACGTAGACGCCCGCAGCCAGACCGAACATCAGCCACCAGACACCTGCGATGCGCGACGCCTCCGAACCCTTCGGGTCGACGATCGACGTCGCGCCTCCGCACGCCGCGGTGCCGATGGCGATCGTCGCCGCGGCGGCGACCAGTCGCAGGCGCGCCCAGCGCGTCACGGCCGGTTCCAGAACATCGGGCCGACCGGCTCGTGGAAGCCGGACTGCGCGACCACATAGCCGTCGTCGTCGATCGCGATGGGGAGCTGGGGGAGCGCTCGTGCGGCCGGACCGAACACCGGCTGGGCGCCGGTGAGCGCATCGAACGCCGACTGGTGGCAGGGGCAGAGGAGCTCGCCGCGGTCGGCCTCGTACAACCCGACGGGGCAACCCGCGTGCGTGCAGACCTTGGAGTATGCGACCAGCCCGTCGGGTGCCCAGTCCTCGCGCCCCGGCGGGAGGGAGAGCCGTTCCGGGCGAACGCGGAGCAGGACGACCTGACCGTCGGCCGAGTCGGGATGGCCGTCGGGGAAGATGGTCACGAGGCCCCCGAGGGGCACGTCGTCGGCGAGCACGGCACGACCGTCGTCGGTGATCGCCCGGGTCCCGCGCCGCCACGGTGTGCGGAGCAGGGATCGACCCGGGTTCGGGCCGAGCGACCGGATGGGGAACAGGACCGCGACCCCGAGTGCCCCGAGCGAGGCGGCGAGGCTCGCGACCAGCGCCTTGCGCCGCGTGAGCGTGCCGTGGCGGGCGAGCGACTCGTCGAACTCGAGGCGTTCTTCGGGCGTGCTGGCCAGCCGTTCCCGTTCCTGCACGAACGGGCCGTGCGGCATGAACCAGTGCGCCCACACGACGAGACCGATGCCGAGGGCCATGAGCGCGGTGGCGAGCAGGACTCCCTCGGCCTGAGGCTGCCCTCCGAGTGCATAGACGATCGCCAAGCCGATGCCCGCGAACGCCGAGGTGGCGAAGGCGACGATCGCGATCCGCTCAGCAGCGCGCCCCGGCCTCGGCCCGTTGCTCACGTCCGCGTGCCGATCCAGCGGGTCGCGAGGACGACCACGCCGAGGGCGAGCACGATCGCGACCGCGCCCTCCGCGAAGGGACCGAGGTGCCAGAGCGGATTGCCACCACGGTCATCGGGGTGATCGAGGTAGCGGACGTAGCGCACGAGGGAATCGAGCTGTCGGTCCGTGAGCGCGGCGCTCCCGAAGCGCGGCATGTTGCCGGGACCGCCGCGCACCGCTTCGGCGATCTGCAGTGCGGTCGCGGGGTGGGTCGCCGGTGCGTCGCGATGGAGCAGCGCGCCTCCGTTCCCCGACCAGGCGTGACACGCTGCGCACTGCAGCCGGTAGAGGTTGCCGCCCGTGGCGAGGCTCCCGGCGTGCATGTCGACGGCGGGGATCGGCGCACCGCTGCCGTCGGTCAAGCTCGTCACGTAGCCCACGAGCGCCGAGATCGTCGCCGCGTCGTAGTGCGGCGCGCGCCGCGGTTGTTGCTCGTCGCGCGTGGGCTTCGGTTGTCCGGCGGCGTAGGGCACGGGCATGCGACCCGACGAGAGCTCGAAGTCGACGAGCGCGGCCCCCACGCGTCGGAGATCGGGCCCGTACTGCGTGCCATGACCCTCCGCGCCGTGGCACTGCGCGCAATCGCGGAGATAGACGTGGCGAGGCGACGACGCGGACATCACTGCGACCGCGGGCGAAGCGACGGCCGCGGGTCGCGCGGCGAGCGCCACGATCAGCGCGACGACGCCCACCAGCAGCGAAATCATCAGCACCGTCACCCGCTCGCGCACGTGCGTCGCCTTTCCCCAGGGGCCGCTCTACCCAGGCATGGCGGGGGATGAACCGAATGCGACAGGTTTTCTTCCGCACGCGGCGCAAACGCCGGATCGGCGGGCGCGGGACCTCAGAGCAACCGATGACCGGCGATCTCCCGAGCTCGCGACTCTCCGTCCGCGCGGCGGCTCAAGGCGTGCCCGTACCGGCGGGAGCCAGCACGAAGCTGTACTGCGACATCGTGGCACCCGCGGTCGGCGCCGGTGCCGACGAGACGACGAGCCGGCGATGCGAACGCTGCCAGACGCCGCGCCGCGAGACGGTGCCGTCGGCGGTCGGAGCGCTGACCGCAGTCCAACCGTCGCGAGGGAGCACGTCGACGAAGTACTGCAGGATCGTCGCCGGCGTCGCGCCTGGCACGGTGAACGACTCGGCGAACGTTCCGTCGGTGCTCTCCGTGAGCGCGGACACGTCGTCGCTGCGCGGGTAGCGCGGAAGATCCTTGAACACGGTCGCGGTCGCACCGTTCGTTCGCCCGGGTGGGCGGTCCGACGTCGTCGAGTCGCTGCCCGATCTGCACGCGACGAGGGTCGACGCAACGCACGCCGCGAGCAGCAAGAGCCTGCACGAGCGTGAACACCGCATGTTTGGCGGCTACCCGCGTCGCCGAGCTTCCAAACGGTCGCGTCGTTTCGGCTGCCGTGATCGGGGTAGACAGCCAGAGGAGTCTGTGCGTGGAGGGCCGCCAGCGTCTGTGTCGCTCCAGTGGAGGTCCGAACGTGTACACGGTCAGCGATTTCGTGATCGACCGATTGATCGAGTGGGACCTGCACCGGTTCTACGGGTATCCGGGTGACGGCATCGGTGGTTTCGACGGTGCGCTCGGTCGTGGCGAGGAGGCGGGAAAGGACTTCCGCTACCTCCGTCCCACGCACGAGGAGATGGCCGGCCTGATGGCGTGCGCGCACGCCAAGTTCACGGGCGAGGTCGGCGTGTGCATCGCCACCTCGGGTCCGGGCGCCGTCCATCTGATGAACGGCCTGTACGACGCCGCGTGCGACAACCAGCCGGTCGTGGCGATCGTGGGTCAGCAGGCGCGAGTGGCGATGGGCAGCGACTTCCAGCAGGAGCTCAACATGGAGCGGCTCTTCGGCGACGTCGCGGAGTACATCAAGTCGATCACGACACCCATGCAGGCGCAACTCGTGATCGACCGTGCCGTACGCATCGCCCAGGCGTACCGCAAGCCGACCGTGGTGATCCTGCCCGCCGACGTGCAGAACCTGGAGATGGAAGCGCCGGTGGCCGAGCACTGGGTCTCACGCACGGGGGTCGGGCACGCCTCCACGCGCATCGCCCCGCCGCTCGAGGAGCTGGCGCGAGCGGCGGCAGTGCTGAACGAGGGCGAGCGGGTCGCGATGCTCGTGGGTCAGGGCGCGCTCGACGCGACCGACGAGGTGCTGGCCGTCGCCGATCGCCTCGGTGCGGGGATCGTCACCGCGCTGCTCGGCAAGGGTGCGGTTCCCGGCGACGTCCCGTACCACACCCAGCAGCTCGGGCTGCTCGGCTCGCAACCGAGCTACGACATGATGCAGGACTGCGACACCCTGCTGATGGTCGGTACGAACTTCCCGTACAGCGAGTTCCTCCCGCCGTCCGGCCAGGCCCGTGGCGTGCAGATCGACCTGCTGCCGCGCCACCTCAGCTTGCGCTACCCGATGGAGGTCAACCTCTGGGGTGATGCGAAGACGACGCTCGCCGCGCTGCTGCCGCTCCTCGACGAGCAGCAGGACCGCAGCTGGCAGCAGGGCATCGCCGACGGCATGTCCGAGTGGAACGAGGTGCTCGCGGCCGCGGCGCAGACGCCAGCAGATCCGATCAACCCGCGACTGCCGTTCCACCTGCTCAACGAACGACTGCCCGACGACGCGATCGTCACCGCCGATGCCGGCACCACTGCCGACTGGTACGGCAATCACATCGCGCTCGGTCGCAACATGATGGGGAATCTCTCGGGGCGTCTAGCGACGATGCTCGCCTCGATGCCGTACGCGATCGCGGCGAAGTTCGCGTTCCCCGAACGCCCGGTCGTGTGCACGATCGGTGACGGTGCGTTCCAGATGCTCGGCATGAACGGGCTGATCACGGTGAAGCGGCACTGGCAGGAATGGGCGAACCCGACGTTCGTCGTCCTCGTGCTGCACAACAACGATCTCAACCAGGTGACATGGGAGATGCGCGAAGCCGGCGACCCCCGCTACGACACCAGTCAGCTGTTGGAGGACGTCGACTATGCCGCGTACGCGGAGCTTCTGGGCCTCCAGGGAGTTCGGGTCGAGCGCCCCGAGGACGTTGCCGGAGCGTGGGATGCCGCCTTCGCGGCCGATCGTCCGGTCGTGCTCGACGTGGTGACAGACAAGAACGTGCCGCCGCTGCCGGCCCACATCACGTTCGACCAGGCGAAGGGCGTCGCCCAGGCCCTGCTCGGCGGAGACCCCGACGCCGGCAAGGTGATCAGCCACAGCGCCCGGTCGGTCGCGTCGCGGCTCTTCGCCAAGCTGCACCACGGCGACGGCGACGAGTGAACGGCGGGTCCGCACAGCTGATCGACCGGATCGACGTCGGCGCCTACACCATCCCGACCCCCGAACCCGAGAGCGACGGAACGCTGATCTGGGACGCGACGACGATCGTGGTCGTCGAGCTCGGCGCCAGCGACCTGTCGGGCATCGGGTACGCGTACACCGCCCCGGCCGCTGCTTCCGTGGTGCGTGAGACGCTCGCATCGATCGTGACCGGCACGGACGTTCTGGCGAACGGCTCGACCTGGTTGGCGATGGTCCGCTCGGTCAGGAGCATTGGACGACCCGGCATCGCCAGCTCCGCCATCGCTGCGGTCGACATCGCGTTGTGGGATCTCAAGGCGAAGGTGCTCGGGATCTCGACCGCCGACGCGCTCGGACGCTTCCACGCCGAGATCCCCGCGTACGGCAGCGGCGGGTTCACCAGCCTCACCGACGCGGAGCTCGCCGCGCAGCTCGAAGGCTGGGTGGCGCAGGGTCTGCGGGCGGTGAAGATGAAGGTCGGTCGCGAACCGGCTCGGGACCCGGCCCGCGTCACCGTGGCACGAGCCGCGATCGGCGACGACGTGGCATTGTTCGTCGACGCCAACGGCGCCTATACGCGCAAGGAAGCGCTCGCCCTCGCCGACCAATTCGCCGAGCTCGGCGTGACGTGGTTCGAAGAGCCGGTGAGCTCCGATGACCTGGAGGGACTGCGCCTGGTCCGGGACGCGGCGCCGCCGGGCGTCGACGTCACGGCCGGCGAGTACGGCTACGACCTGGCGTACTTCCAGCACATGCTCGACGCCGGCGCAGTCGACTGCCTCCAAGCCGATGTGACCCGGTGCGGTGGTCTCACCGGTTTCGTCCAGGTCGGTGCGCTCACCGATGCCCGATCGCTCGATCTGTCGGCTCACACCGCGCCACACGTCAGCGCCCACGCATGCTGCGGCCTGCGACGGGTCCGTCACCTGGAGTGGTTCGCCGATCACGTCCGGATCGAGTCGTTGCTGTTCGACGGTGCGATGCAGCCGTGTGCCGGCGCCCTGCGGCCCGATCCGGTCGATCCCGGGCTCGGCATCGTCTTCAAGCGCCAGGACGCCGAGGAGTTCGCCCGATGACGGAAGCACAGCAGACCGCAGTGCCCGAACCTCGCCGCTACGACGGTCTGGAGACCGTGAGCCCGGTGCGCCTCGGCAACGTCCGTGACGCCGCGTGGGAGCGTCTGGCGGCGGATCTGGCCGACGCGATCGAGGGCGAAGTTCGCTTCGACGCCGGGAGTCGGGCGGCCTACTCGACTGACGCATCGAACTACCGCCAGGTGCCCATCGGCGTGGTCGTCCCGAAGTCGATGGACGATGTCGTCACCACCGTGTCGCTGTGCCGTACCTACGGCGCTCCCATCACGACCCGCGGCGGTGGAACCAGCCTCGCCGGACAGGGCACCAACGTCGCGGTCGTGATCGACTGCTCGAAGTACCTCGACCACGTGTGCTCGATCGACCCCGAGCAGCGCCTGGCCGTGGTCGAACCCGGATGCAACCTCGACGTACTGCGCGATGCGGCCAAGGAGCACGGCCTCACGTTCGGTCCCGACCCGGCAACCCATGATCGCAACACCCTGGGCGGCATGATCGGCAACAACTCGTGCGGCGTGCACTCGGTCATGTCCGAGTTCTACGGACCGGGTCCGCTCACCGTCGATCAGATCGTCGAACTCGACATCCTCACCTACGACGGCCACCGTATGACCGTCGGGGCGGTCGGCGAGGACGAGCTCGCCGGCATCGTCATGGGCGACGACGCCCGGGCTCGCATCTACGGGGGGCTGCGCAACCTCCGCGACCGCCACGAGCACGCGATTCGTAAGCGGTTCCCCGACATTCCGCGACGCGTGTTCGGGATTCAACCTCGACCGCTTGCTGCCGGAGCACGGGTTCGACGTCGCGCAGGCTCTGGTGGGGACAGAGGGGACCTGCGTCGTCGTGCTGCACGCGACCGTGCGGTTGATCGACGCCAAGCCGGCGCGCACGCTGGTGGTGCTCGGGTATCCCGATGCCTACACCGCGGCTGACGACGTGCCGCAGGTGCGCGAGCACCGACCGGTGGGCCTTGAGGGCATCGATGACAAGCTCGTCGAATACATGCGCCGCAAGGGTCTGCACCCGGACGACGTCGACCTGCTCCCCGACGGTCATGCGTTCCTCCTGGTGGAGTTCGGTGGTGACACCAAGGCGGACACGGACGCGCAGGCGACCAACTTCGTCTCGGCGCTGACCGGCGAGGCGGCGGGTCCGAGCTCGAAGGTGTTCCGCGACGCTTGGGAGGAACAGAAGCTCTGGCAGGTGCGCGAGTCGGGTCTCGGGGCCACGGCCCAGGTTCCTGGAATGCCGGAGACCCATCCTGGGTGGGAGGATGCCGCGGTCCCGCCGGAACGAGTCGGTGACTACCTCCGCGACTTCCGCACGCTCCTCGATGAGTTCGGTTACGACGCGGCGCTCTACGGCCACTTCGGTCAGGGGTGCATCCATTGCCGCATCGACTTCACCCTCGGCACCGTGCACGGAGTGCGCCAGTGGCGGCAATTCCTCGACCGGGCCGCTGACCTGGTCGTCTCGTACGGCGGTTCGTTGTCGGGCGAGCACGGCGACGGCCAGGCCCGGGCCGCCCTGCTCACGAAGATGTACGGCGACGAGCTGGTCGGCGCGTTCGCCGACTTCAAGGACTGCTGGGATCCACACGGAAAGATGAACCCCGGCAAGGTGGTACGGCCCAACCGTCCCGACGACGACCTCCGGTTCGGGCCCGATGCGAGCCTCCGCCGACCGACGACGCACTTCGCGTTCCCCGACGACGAGTTCGACTTCGCCAATGCGACCCGACGTTGCGTCGGCGTCGGCAAGTGTCGCGACGTGGACTCCGGCACGATGTGCCCGAGCTACATGGCGACGCGGGAGGAGGAAGACTCGACCCGCGGCCGGGCGCGGATGCTGTTCGAGATGCTGCGCGGCGACGAGCTCGATGGTTGGCGCGACGACGCGGTCGCCGACTCCCTCGACCTGTGCCTCGCCTGCAAAGGCTGCAAGACGGAATGCCCAGTGAACGTCGACATGGCCACGTACAAGGCGGAGTTCTTGTCGCACTACTACGCCCATCGGTTGCGTCCGCGCGTTGCGTACTCCATGGGATTGATCTACTGGTGGGCGCGTGCGGCGACACGTATGCCGCGGCTCGTCAACGCGCTCGCGCACGCTCCCGGGCTGTCGACGCTGCTGAAGCGCGCGGGCGGAGTCGCAGTCGAACGCGACGTGCCTCGCTTCGCGACGCCGAGCTTCACCGAGCGCTTCCGGTCGCGACCGGAAGCGCGCGTGGCGGCGCCGCGTCGTCCGGGCCACGACGGCACGGCGATCATCGGTCACTCCGAGCTGCCCCGATTCGTCGATGAGACCTACGCACCCTTCTCTCGCCGCGCCGCCGACGAGAACCGCGCGCACCCGCACGGAGCGCGCGCACCGTTCGATACGGACCGGGTGCTGCTGTGGCCCGACACCTTCAACAACTACCTCCGGTCTGCCGTCCTCGACGCCGCCGTCGACGTGCTCGAGGACGCCGGGTACACGGTCGAGATCCCGCCTCGGCCACTGTGCTGCGGGCGTCCGCTCTACGACTTCGGCATGCTCGACACTGCCGAACGTCTCTGGCGCCAGACACTGCGGACCCTTCGCCCCTGGATCCGTGCCGGGGTTCCCGTCGTGGGCCTCGAACCGAGCTGCGTCGCCGCTTTCCGCGATGAGTTGGTGAACCTGTTCCCTCACGACGAGGACGCAGCACGTCTGTCCGACCAGACCCTGCTGCTCTCCGAGTTCCTCGAGCGTCAGCGCTACCAGCCGCCGCGCCTCCCGGTGCGCGCGCTCGTCCACGGTCACTGTCATCACAAGACGGTCCTCGGGATGGACGCCGAGCTCGCGTTGCTCAAACGGATGTGCGTCGACACCGAGACGATCGACAGTGGTTGCTGCGGCATGGCCGGCTCGTTCGGCTTCGCCGCCGACCACTACGAGGTCTCGATGCGGATCGGTGACCGGATGCTCCTCCCCGCTGTGCGCGCCCAGGACCCGGAGACGCTGGTCGTGACCGACGGTTTCAGCTGTCGCGAGCAGATCGAACAGAGCACGACACGCACACCGGTGCACATCGCCGAATTGCTGCAGCGCGCGCTGCGGGAATCACCGAGCTGACAGACGCGCCGCGCACTCGAGCATCCCGGCGTGCACGAACGCCTGGGGCAAGTTGCCGCGGAGTTGCCGCTCGCCCACGTCGAACTCTTCCGAGTAGAGGCCCGGTGAGCCGCACGCGGCGCGGTTGCGTTCGAACCAGTGCGTGGCGCCGACGAGGTCGCCGCGATCGAGGCACGCCATCGACGCCCAGAAGCCGCAGAGCAGGAAGGCCCCTTCGGCAGCTTCGAGTGGTCGTTCGTCGTGGTGGAACCGGTAGAGGTAGCCGTCTCGGCCCAAGGACTGGAGCACGGCGTCGTGCGTCGCCACCGACCTGGGGTCATCGCTCGGGAGCGCGCCGTGGATCGTGGCCAGCAGGAGTGAAGCGTCGACCCGATCGTCGTCGGGCGCCCGTTGCCAGCGTCCCGACCGGTGGAGACACGTACGGGTGACCTCGGCCAGGATGACATCGGCGAGCGCTGACCACTCGGCGCGACGCGCGGTCGGGACACCCGGTGCAGCGCCGATCGCCCGGAGTCCGGCGACACACTCGAGGCTCGAGTGCGCCCAGTGCTTCGGCGAGAGCTCCCAGATGCCGGCGTCGGCCTCGACGTGGCGCGCGTCGATGGCGCCGACGGCGAGCTCCACCGCGCGCCACGCGTCGGCGTTCATGCGATCGTGACGAGCGGCGGCTGCGAACAGGAGCAGCACCTGGCCGAACGTGTCGAGCTGGAATTGCTCGTTCACGTGGTTGCCGACGATGTCGGAGCCCCCCGGATAGCCCGGGAGCGAGAGCGACCGCTGGTCCGGTATCCGCCCCCCACCGGCGCGGTAGGCCGGTGTCAGCGACGGACCGTCGGCGAGCAGGCGGTGGGTGACGAAGTCGACGGCGTCGTCGAGCAGAGGGTACGGCCCGCTGGCCGCGACCGCGATGCCGGCGAAGCACTGGTCGCGCACCCAGACGTAGCGGTAGTCGTAGTTCCGGCCCGTCTCGGCGCGCTCGGGCAACGACATGGTCGCGGCAGCCACCATGCCCCCATTCGATGTCGTCAGCCCGCGGAGCATCGCGTACGAGTGCCGGGCGTCGCGACGCGCCTGGATGTCTTCCATCGCGGGCACTTCGGAACCCCAACATCGTTCGGTGGCGTCCCAGAGCTCGTCGGCGGACGGGAGGCGACCGGTGAACGGTCCCTGGCCCAGCTCGAGCACGAGGTCTCGCGTCGCGCCCTCGCGCAGGGTGATGCGTGCGTCCCATCCGTCACCGTCGTGGCCGCTCGCCCCGGGCAGCCCGGACCATCGGAGGTGGAGATCACCGGCGCGGGCCGTCCACGATCCGTCGTCGCGGTGGTGAAGATCGTGCACGCGCTCCTTGCCGTAGTCGGCGGACGGTCGGAGAGACACGTGGAGCGTCGCGTCGCCCTCGACCGCGACGACCCGACGAAGGAGCACGGCTCGGTCGGGACGGCCGGGGAACGCCAGGGCCTCGCGGCACTCGACGATCGATTCGTGTGTGACCCAACGGCCACGCCAGATGAGCGTGCCTTCTTCGTAGTAGCCACCCCACACGAACTGATCGATGGGTGCGACGCGGTAGTAGCCGGCACCGCCGATGAGCGAAGCGAACACGGCGGGGTCGTCCCAGCCGGGGAAGCACATCCACACGATGCTGCCGTCGGGCCCGATGACGGCACCCCGCTCGCCGTCGGCGACCACCGCGTACTCGCGGAGGGTGTAGGGCACAGGCAGTTCCTTGGTCACGGTCGCTCCGAGCCGTTGTCGTCGCGTACTTCCGTCCATCCCTCGACACCATCGAGCGCGTCCGTCTGCTCCGACGCGCCTGCGGCACCCACCACGCTGAGGGACCCGTCCGTCTCCAGCACGACCGCGAGCACCTCGGTCACCGACGCGTGTCCTGCGGCGCGCACCGCCGCTCGGACGTCGTCGAGCCGGAGCCGTTGACGTCGCACCGCACGGTCGTCGACACGGCCGCGGCACACCAGCAGTGTCGGACGCGCGATCACGACCCTGGCGATGGTTCGGGACCGCGTCGCTCCCCATGCGACGACCCACTGCAGCGCGGCGAGCGTGGTGAACGCCAACACCCCGTCCCCGAGCGGCACCGAGCGGCTGACGATGACGGTCGCGAGCAGGGAGCCGAACGCGACGGTGACGGCGAGACCGTAGGCGGTGAGCTTGGAGAGCGTGCGCTTACCGGCGACGCGCAACACCACGAGCAGACTGACGTAGGCGATCGGGACGACGACGATCACGGTCAGCCATGACGGCCAGGAACGCGGGAGCAGGTTCACGACGCCGGCACCGCGTCGAAGTGTCGAGCAGAGATCTCCTCCACCCGGTGCCGGTCGTGCCGGGACAGGTCAGCCCGCTTCACGGCGTCGAGGACGAGGTGCGCATGCCGGTCGATGAGCTGGCGAGCCGGTTCTTGTTCTGGCGGCAGCGCCTGCCGGAGCAGGCTCATGCTCTCCAGCAGGTAGATCGACACCGCAGGCAGCGATGCCGCAGCCAAGCGGATCTCGTCGTACGCGAGGCCGACGATCTGTTCGTGGTCCTCGGCCTGGGCCAGCACGAGCCGACGGTCGTTGCGGGTGAGGTCCCGTACCGGTTCGCCGCGCAGCAGGAATTCCCGGAGCACGGCACCGAGGTGGAAGATGGCGTCCTGTGCCGTCGTCGGATCGTTGACGCCGGGCGAAAGCGCCTTGAGTGCGACGTCGGCGAGTTGGCGGATGCCGTACGAAGCGTCCTGTTGGAGGGTGCGCGTCTCCCCGGTGTGGACCGCGGCGAGCACCTTCCGCGTCGGTCTCGTCTGGGTCGTCGGGAGCGGGCCACAAGGTGCAGAACTGCGAGCCGTTGATAGCGAACCGGCCCACCGCGGTGTCGAGCCGCACCGTGGCGCCGTCCGGGGCCGCTTCCAGGAGCGCCTGCGGATCGAGGAGCTGGACCCATCCGTCGCGCTCGAACCGAACCACGAACCCCGCGTCGGGAGGAAAGACGTCGGGTTGCTGGACGGTGGAGGGCTCGAAGACGTCGACCGACCAGTGCCGGTCGACGGCACCGACCGCGTCGTGGGTGACCACGTCGAGGATCTTGCTGATCTCCATGGCGTGCGCGTTGTGGTCGATGAACGCGATGATCGCCAGGATCGAGGTGATCCCCAGGATCGACCGCGACCGCGACCGAGACGTTCGGGATGACCGGGTCGCCTTGCTGTTCGAGCGACGAGCGCACCGATCGGAGCACGATCAGGCAATACGAGAACGTGCCGATGACGATGCCGATGACGCGCTTGTTGAACGGATCCCGGAACAGGCCGCTCACCACGCGTGGCGAGTACTGACTCGAAGCGAGCTGGATGGTGAGCAGCGACACCGAGAAGGCGATGCCGGCGAAGGTGATGGTCGCACCGGCGACGGTGCTGAGCACCGCGCGCGCGCTCTCGACGGTCGAGGTGAGCCCCAGCGGCAGCTTGTCGGCGCCGGAGCCGATGGAGCTGTCGAGCAGGATGCCGAGCTCGCCCAGCACGATCGCCGCGATGACGAAGAGCATCGGGACGACGAAGAGACTGCCGCGCACCCGTTCGGCGAACGCCGACGCGCCGAGCTTCATCGGGCCGAAGTCCCCTCGGACGACGGCCGGGCTCGGTTGTCGTCGATCTTGACCGATCCGCCCGGCGTGACCGGGGTCGCCGTGGACGCCGGCCGCGAAGCTCGCCGTCGCCTGCAGTGCCACGATGTCGCTCGGCATCTCGATGTGTTCGGCGTCGAACGCAGACTTCACCGCGGCAATCGCGCGATCGAGCGCCGACCCGACGACCCGCCTCAAGGGCTCCGGACCAGAAGTGGACGTCGATGTCGACGGTCGACGCCGCGAGCTCGATGAGGAGCGCCTGCGGCGGCGGATCCTCGAGCACGCCATCCACCGCCGCGAGCGCGGCGACCGCCACCGCTCGCGCATGGTCCAGATCGGTCTCGTAGGCGACGCCCACCACGAAGTTGGTCCGGCGGTGTGGCCGAGCCGTGTAGATGTGCACTGCGCTCTTGTAGACATCGGCGTTGGGGATCAGGATGCATTCGCCGGCGAACGTCGTGAGCACCGTCTCGCGAATGGTGATGCGGTCGACGGTGCCCTCGTCGTCGCCGACACGGATCTGGTCGCCGCCGGCGAAGGGCTGGCGGAAGAGGAGCAGGATGCCCGCGAGCAGGTTCTCGAGGATGTCCTTGAACGCAAACCCGATCGCCACCGAGAAGAACCCGAGACCGGCGAGCAGGTCGACCGGCTTCACCGAAGGGAAAGGTCACGGCCAGCGCGAGGAGCACCCCGAGGGTCGTGATCGCCCAGCCACTGAGCTTCGCCATCACGGTGGCGAAGCTGGGCGTGTGGCGACGTGCGAGGACGCGTCCGAGCCCGGCGCGTGACGAGTCGACCGAGGCCCCACGCCACGGCGATGACCAGCACGGCGATCCCCACACGCGAGGAAGGGAGCGCACGGTCGAATGCCAGATGTCAGACGCCGAGCGCGCGATGTCGTCGGTGCTGTCGACGGAGAGCTGGGCGATCATGACGCGGCACCGAATCCGAACACCCTGCGTGCACGGCGGATCCGGTCGCGTGTCAACGCCGCACGCGCGGCGTTCGCGCCGCAGGCCCCGTGCACTCCGCCGCCCGGATGCGCAGACGCGGATCCGAGGTAGAGCCGGGGCACCGGTGTCTCCGCCCGAGCCAACCCCGGCACCGGACGGAACACGAGCTGCTGGTACAGCTCGGAGGTGCCGAGGTTGATCGACCCTCTCGACATGTTCGTGTCGTGTGCTTCGAAGGAGTCCGGCGTGGAGACGTGCCGCCGGCGGACGAGCTGTCGGAACCCCGGCGCGAGCGCTTCGATCCGGTCCTCGATCCTCTCGGAGAAGACCTCGACGTCGTGCTGGTCCCACTCGCCCCGCACCGAACCGTCGCCGTCGTCGCCGCGCGCCAGCCGCGGTACGTGGGTGTACGCCCACGGCGTCGCCATTCCGGGGGGCTGACGGGTCTCGTCGGCGAGGTGCGGCTGTCCCACGATGAGGAACGGATCTCGCGGGATCCTCCCTCGGGCCAGCGAACTGGCCGAGCACGTGAGCTCATCGACGTCCGCCGCCACGTGCACCGTGCCCGCCTGCCGCGCCGACTCGCTCGACCAGGGGATCGGGCCGTCGAGCGTCCAGTCGACCTTCACCGTCGCGTGGTCCCACGAGAAGCGACTGAGCTTCGAGCGAAAGCCGGCCGGAAGCGCTTCGTCGGGGACGAGTTGCGTGTACAACGCCATCGCGTCCGTGTCGGCGATCACCGCGCGCGGAGCATCGACCACGGTGCCATCGGCGAGCTCGACCGCAACGGCAGCACCGCGCCGCACCACGATGCGCGTCACCCGCGCGTTGCACCTGACTGTCCCCCCGTGAGCTTCGAGCCGGGTCACGAGCGCGTCGGTGAGCGCGCCTGCACCTCCCTGCGGCATCGGAAAGCCCACACGTTGCCCGAGGCATGCCAGCAGCCAGCCGAAGAACCCACCGAGTGCCGACTCGGGAAACAGGTCCGCGTGCAGCGCCAGTCCGGCAAGGAGGCGAGCGGCGCGAGCGCCGCGGAACTGCTCCTGGCCGAGTCGACGAACCGGCAGTACGCCGAGACGGGCGAGTTCGATCAGCTCGTCGAGAGACCCCGCCTTGCGCGCCAGGCCCACAGAAGCTCGAACAGGGGGAAACGGTGTGAGTAGTGCATCGACCAACGAGGGTTCGTAGCGGACCCATCGATCCATGAGCGCGTGCCACTCGTTCCCGTCGCCGGCGGCACTCGCGTCGAGACTCCGCGCCGTCGCGTCGCCGTCGCGCGAGAGCACCGCCGAGCCGTCGTCTGCGGTTGGATGAGCAAGGACGAGTGGTGCGTGTCGCCAACGCAGGCCGTAGTCCTCGAGCGAGAGTGATCGCATCGCCGGTGAGGCCACCGACAACGGATAGAACGCGCTGCAGTGGTCGCTCACGAAGCCCGGTTCGACGAACTCACTCGAACGCACGCCACCGCCCGCGACGGCATCCGCCTCGAGGACGGTGACTTCCCAGCCATGACCGGCGAGCACGTTCGCCGCCACCAAGCCGTTCGGCCCGGCGCCGATCACGACGGCGTCGCTCACGACCGTGCGAGCGCGCACGTCGGCGCCACGCTCTCCATGATCATCGGTGGTCGTGTGCAGACCGACTCCACGCTGTACACCCTCGATCTTCCGCGGCGCTCTTCTCGCGACGCTGAGCGCGGCGGCGCTCAAGCGCGCGCCCACGCGGTCGTACCCCGCACCGCGGCGCGAGAACCCAAGGTCGTGTGCTCGTATGCATCGGAGCCGGACCGGTAGCTCGTCCGACGAGATGGTTCGAAGCCGCCGGCTGGTGAAGGCGACCGAGCTCGTCGGCCTGCCCGTCGTGACGCTCGGGGGTGACGACATCGCGGAGGTCAAGGACGTCGTCTACGAGCCGACGGGTCGTCTCGTCGGCTTCACGCTGAACAAGCGCGGGTTCCTGAGCGGGCGCCTCAAGCAGATCCTCGCCGTCGACGAGGTGGCTTCGATCGGCCGCGACACGGTGATGACCGACACTGAGGAGGCGTTGACCGACAAGAGTGACGCGCCCGAATCGGTCGAAGCAGCCGCTGATCGCAACGTCATCGGCGCGTCGGTCGTCACCAACGCCGGCACGAAGTTCGGTGAGGTCGTCGACCTCGTCGTGAGCGTCGGCGGGAAGACGGAGGCGGTCGGGTACGAGCTCGCGAGCACCGGCGACGATGCTCGACACGTGTTCCTTCCACTCCCCGAACAGCTCTCGGTCTCAGGAGAGGCGGTGATCGTACCCAGTGGTCTGGACGACTTCGTGCGCGACGACCTCACCGGGTTCGGCAGCGCGGTCGAGCGATACCGCGAAGACCACGGATTCCACCACGCTTCGGGCGGCGCCTCGACGACGCGGTCGGGTGCGACTGCGCCCTCGGTCGACGAACACAGCACCGAGGTCGAGCTCTACGAGCGCGCTCGAGAGCTCGACGTTCCCGGTCGGAGCTCCATGACGAAGGCCGAGCTCTCGTCGGCACTCGAGGAAGCGGGAGGTCACGCATGAACACCTTCGGGAGCGCGCAAGGTGCACCGGTCCTCGCCAAGTCCAACGCGGAGAAGATCGGCGAGGTGAAGCACTTCGTCGTCGAACAGGGGAAGGTGCGGGCCCTGCACGTCGAAGGCGGGAAGCACGGCCGACTCGTCGGATGGGACGACGTGGTGTTCGGTGACGACGCCGTCGTCGTCGAGAGCGTCGATGTCCTGCGCGACGCGATTGACGATCGAGAGGCCCGGGCGCTGCGGGGAGAGCGTGTGCTGATCGTGGGTGCCTCTGGTGCAGTGGGAACTCTGGCCGTCCAGATCGCACGCGCGCTCGGCGCCCAGGTGATGGGGGTCTGCGCTGAGCGGAATGTCGGACTGGTCACCGAGCTCGGGGCCGATCACGTGATCGACTACCAGCACGAGGACGTCGCCTCGGGTGCTGATCGCTACGACGTCGTCCTCGACATCGGCACCGAGCTCGGGGCCGATCACGTGATCGACTACCAGCACGAGGACGTCGCCTCGGGTGCTGATCGCTACGACGTCGTCCTCGACATCGGAGGGAATTCCTCCGTCCGTCGACTGCGGAGGACGCTCACAGCCGGCGGCCGGCTGGTCATCATCGGGGGCGAGGGGGGCGAGGGGGGCGGGCCGGTTCTCGGTGGCATCCAGCGCCAGCTGGGCGCGACGTTCTGGTCCCTCCTCGTGCGCGAGCAGCTCGGGACCGTCATTGCGCACGACGGCGGAGGTGCACTTGAGGGCCTCAGGGCGCTGGTGGACTCGGCAGGGATCGCACCGGTACTCGGCGACACATACACGCTCAGCGATACCCCAGAGGCGGTGCGTGCGCTCGAGGCAGGCCGTACTGCTGGACGCCTCGTCATCACGCCGTGACTGCAGTGCACCCATGACCGATGACCGCGTGCTTGGCGGGAGTACCTCAGACCAACCTTCCGGTGGGTGATGCGTACGCGGCGGCGCTGGTTGCGGGCTTGCGACGCGAGGCTGTGCCGACCGCGGGCTGTGGTCGCGTGTTCCTGAAGTGACGCCGTGACCACACGACGTCCGTGGGGTGCAATTCGCGCGTCCTACGTGACATCCGAGAGGCGGCGTCATCGCAACTGGCATTGTGCGTTGGGCGCGGCGTGGTAGTCGCGACGGGCGTCCCAAGATGTGAGCTCAGCCGGTGATCCACGCGTCACGTCGCCTCCTTCGGCGAGCTCGAAGGCCACTGCAACGCAGCACTCTGTGTGTCATGGTCGCTTCTCTCTTCGGGTAGTGGACGAACCTCACGTGATCACCTCGAGTAGGCGGTCCTGATCGGATCCAGGGTCAGGCGCTGACGATCTCAGCGTTGCCGAGTCGTTCGCGCGCGCCTGACTCCCTGACGCCCCAGGCCAGCACCCCGATCACCCAGGCCATTCCGATCACGCCGCCGAGATAGAGATTCATGGCCCCACCGGGTGCGAAGAAGCCACTCGTTCCGAACACCGTGACCGTCTCGATCGCCTGCTCGACGAAGAACAGCACGCTGAGCCACCCGAGCCAGCGCGGGACGATCCCAGACCTGCCGAACGCGAGCGGAGCGAACGCGGCCGCCATGGTCATCGTCGACCCGTTGACGATCGGGCCCCAGTACTGGGGGATGTCGAAGATGATCCGGGCAGTCGCGGGGTCCAGACCTGCTGGGTGGAACGCCAACCCCGCCCAGATCCAGGCTTGGACCTGTCCGGTGATGACCCAGCCGAGCACACCGCCGAGGAAGATGTAGCGATTCGGCTGGGGTAGCAGGCTCGTCACCATGCCTCCGAAGACGGCGAGGGTGAGCGCAGCGAACGCCGCGGTCCACGCGTACACCTGGGAATTGGTCGCGTGGTCCGTGAACCACTGAACGATCTCCCGACCGCCCGAGTCGACCGTGGGGACGGAGCTTCCCAAGGCGGCGAAGCTCGCGACATAGAAGACGATCCAGCCCACACCGGACACGAGCAGAACAGCTGATGCCTTCTTCACCAGGACTCCCGTTCGTTTGATCCGTCTGACCGTGCGCTGCACCCCCGCTCACGGATGTCGAAGCCCTCGGGACGGGCCGCGCCGATCACCGCGGCCACGTCACCCGACCTCAGCAACGAGCCACTGCTGCTGGGTGGTTGTCGTTCATGCCGTTGCAGACACGACCAGGTCTCTCACAGAGATGTGCATGGGCCCATGCCTCGACACCCATGTACCTGGACGGCACAGGACTACGAGTGTCGCTCAGACCGCTGCGGGTCGCGAGGCTGTTCCGGACGTGGACGACGCCGACCGCTCCAGAGTGCGAGCGCGGCGACCATGAGGACAGCGACGCCGGCGATAGTGGCTTCGACGGCGTCGGAGGCGGTCCACGCCACCACCGCTAACGCAAGCGCAACTGCCGCACTTCCAACGATCGCGTGAGTCCAGCGGCGTCGGTGTCGTGACTGGTAGGGAGCTGCGTGCATGGGTGACCTCACCTTCTGATTGCAGTCGGTTCTCGTCGCATTCGTTCAACGAACAGCCTGAGGCTGCCCGTCTGTGGCCGACGGGTCCCAGTCGACTGGCGGAGGCTCCGTGTCGACGACGGTGTCCTCGCGTTGGGGGCGGTCAAGGAGGAACTCGAGCAACTCGCGGTAGACGAGGAATGCCTCGAGCATCTGGTCGACGGGCGCGGCGCCGCGGTCGGCCATGCGGAAGGTGTGGTGCGCCGCCCGATACGAGTTGGCGAGATGGGGGTCGTCGACGGAGAGCGCATCAGCCGCGAGGAGGCGTCTTCGGCGAGGTAGCCGCGCTGTTCCATGACCGTCACCACGATGTGCTCGGCCTCGCGTACGGCGCGTTCAGGCGAGTCGACGAAGCGGTACTGCGCTTGGCGCCAGTCCACTGTGTGCTTCTCGCGTTCGGATGGTCCGATGTTTGGGTGTTGGATCTCTTCGTATGCAGCGAGCCTCTCCTCGAGGACGTCCTGGGCGTCCTTGCGACCCTGCCGCGCGACAGCGAGCTCGTACTCGGGACCGAAGCGCGCCTTCAACTCGTCCTGATGTCGTCGTCGCTGCCCTGTCCGACTGGCCAGCCGAGAACCTGAGCCGATCAACGCGAACAACACGACGACGGCACCTGCAACGATTGCGATCCATGCCCAGAGTTCCATGACACACCTCTCAGTCGGAGCGAGGCGCGTACCTGGTCAGTGCGCGCTCCATATGCTTTCCCGTGGTGTGCGCGCACCGCGTTGCCTCTTGGTTGCGATGTCGTGACGGTGTACGCGTCCGCGAACTCGTGCAGTCTCATGCTGCACGTGGGCACGCGGTATCCGGCGCCCAGGAAGGCAGCGACGCCGAGGACGACGAGTGGGATGAACAGGCCGCGCTGCCGCTCCTGTGCTTCCCGGCGGTGCTGTTCTCCGGCGCGAGCCTTCCCTTGACCGCGATGGCGCCGGTCGGTCGCGCCATCAGCGCAGTGATGCCCGACCGTTGGGCGTTCGAAGCGATCGGACACGACCTCGGGGTGCGTGCTCTTCGCCGACGTCGGATCGAAGCTCGGACCACCGCTCCTCGACCAGTACGGCAGCGCGGGAACGCACTCGCCCCGTTCTACTGGCTCGTGCTGCTCGTCTTCGCGATCGTGTTCCTCGTCGGCGGGTGGTTCGCGCTCGACCGGCGAAGCCGCACCGCGGAACGATGAACCGTCGATCGGAGGGCCGACATCCAAGTCACTGATCGGCCGGGCTGCCGTCGCTCGTGAGAGAAAGAGGACCGACCTGCCTCGTCCGTACGTCGGGGCTCGTTGTAGGCGTTACCGACGCTCCGAGCCTCATCGGTCCGGCCGAGCATGCTCTCGGACTGCATCCGATCGGCACGCGATCATGACGCTGTGGGCTTCGGAGTCATCGCACTTCGACTTGGGCCCGGAGTTGCCGGGATGCACGCCACGGAGGTTCGCGAGCGGCGACGCGGTCAACCGTCGTCGCCGCCGTGCTCCGAGTGCGATTGGCCTTTCTCGATGCGAACTTGCGTGCTGTGCCAGACGGCTTTCGAGCCTGAGTGCCCGATGCGGTAGACCCAGTAGACAGAGACGCCGGCGAACACGATGCTGAGGATCGACAGCGTCACGCGCGCGATGTGGAGCAGGTTCTGGCGCTCGGCGGCTTCGCCGCGCCGTCGCATGGTGAGTTCGATCAGCATTACGCCGAGCAACGCGAGGAACATGAGGAGGAGCCATGGGCGAATGTTCTCGCCGATGCGGGTGTGCTCGTCGACGAGCGCCGACTCCTTCACGTACTCCTCGAGCGATTGACCGGAGGAGATGGCGAGCTGGGTCGCGATGCCAGCGACCACGACGATCCCGCAGATCCACCAGCCGATCGTTCGACGGAGCCGCGACCACAGCATGAGCAGCGCACCGAGCGCACCGAGCGGAATCAACACCACCGGGATGTGGACCAGGAACGGGTGGGCCGGCAGGCCGAACAGCGAATCGAGTGCGAGCATGGTCGGGGACGCTAAGCGATTGCGCCTAGCTCTTGGGGCCGTCGCAGCCTGTTCTTAGGTGCTTCTTGTGAAGCTCTTGCAGCGTTCTTGTCGCACGTTGATCACTGAATCTACGCTGAACAGTTCAGGAGTCTTGGCGATTCTTACCCACGGCTTGCGGCGCTCTCGCGTACGGTCCGTACCGTTCGTCGCATGACACAAGACTCGCCGGTACCGCCTCCCAGGCAACGGCCATCGCCTCCCACGCGACGCAAGCCGCGCGCGGCGAGAGCGCGGAAGGCCGCTGCTGCACTGAGCGTGGCTGCGGCGTTGACCCTCAGCGGCATGATCGCTTGGCATGACGGCAACGGCTCGACGGCGAAGGCCGCCGCCTCGAGCACTCCGGCCTCGACGGTTCCCGCAGCGTCGAACTCGACCGCTGGTTCCGCCACCGGTTCAACCACGGCGGTTGCGCCGAGCCACTCCACCGGAGCCGCGCCCGTACAGCACACGACGACACGCGGCAGCTGATCGCGATGTCGAAGATCCCGTGGTACGTGACGCGCGCCAGCGGCATCGTCGCCTGGGCGCTCATCCTGCTCAGCATCGTGTGGGGACTGCTGCTCGCAACCAAAGTGCTCGGTCGCAAGCCCGGCCCAGCCTGGTTGCTGAGCTTGCACCGCTATCTCGGCGCGCTGGCCATCACCTTCGTCGGCGTCCACATCGGCACGATCCTGATCGATACCTATACGAATTTCGGTCTCGCCGAGGTGCTCATCCCGTTCACCGGATCGTGGCACCCCATCGCCGTTGCCTGGGGCATCGTCAGCATGTACCTGCTGGCCGCGATCGAAATCACCTCACTGGTGCGCCGCAGACTGTCCAACCAGGCATGGCGGACGGTGCACCTCGTCAGCTACCTGCTCTTCGCGTCGGTGACCATCCACATGCTCGCCGCCGGTACCGACGCGAAAACAATCCTCGGCACCAGCGCAGCCGTACTCGTCGGGGCTGGCGTCACCTTCGGAGCGCTCTCCCTGTACTTCTGGCGTCAACAGCCTGCGGTGGACGCGGCCAGGCCACCCCACGCACCGAGCATGAAGGTGCACGCGCTTGCGGTTCTCGCAGTGCGATCCGGAGGGGTGCTCTCCCCGGAGCCGTTCACGAACACCGGTCAGCAGCGGTCGATGACTGCCCTCCGGCGAGATCGCGGCGAACGCGGTGTCGGATGCCGGTATGTGCCCGTTCCCGTTCCCGTTGGTCGCGCTCGAACTGCCGAATCACGACCGCGTCCACGGGTGACTTCTGGGCGAGATCCTGCATGCGTCGGCGTCCGTGCGACCGTCACACGTCGCCGGCACGCGGCGCATCAGCACGCGTCGACGCTCCGCAAGGGTGTACCGTGCTTCTCGACACGCTGAGCAACCCGTGCGCGTGTTGAATCCTGCTTCGTATGGAGGCGGCCTTCCAGGAGCGTTGCTCCGGACCCTGGTGCGCACGTAGGTGCAGATACCTGAGACGCCTTGTTCGGGCCGGACGACCGCTTCGCGGTATGTCGCCCTGTACGGGCTCCGCGCCTCCTCAGCAACAGGAGGAACAACCGTGGCCACAACGCTCGAACGCGCGTCAGGGGCTGGGGCGGCGCCGGACCTGGACGGATCAACCGCGGTCAAGGTGCTCACGGCCGGGACCGCCCGGTACCTCTGGGCCGTGGTCCGGTTGTGTCTGGGGTGGACGTTCCTCTGGCCCTTCCTGGACAAGCTGTTCGGGCTGGGCCACGAGACGCCGTCGGCCAGCGCATGGATCCACGGCGGTTCGCCCACGACCGGCTTCTTGAGCGGAGCGGTCGGTCCATTCGCCGGGATCTACCACAGCCTCTCGGGTGCGGTGTGGGCGGACTGGGGCTTCATGCTCGGTCTGCTGTGCATCGCGGTCGCCTTGCTGCTCGGCATCGGCATGCGCATCGCCGCAGTCTCCGGTGCGGCCCTCCTGATCCTGATGTGGAGCGCTTCGCTCCCGCCCGCAAACAACCTGTTCATGGACGACCACATCATCGACGCGCTCGTCTTGCTCGGCCTCGCGGTGGTCGGCGCCGGCGACACGCTCGGCTTGGGTCGCTGGTGGACCACGACCAGTTTGGTCCGCCGCTTCCCGTGGCTGACGTGACCGTGCCGCTGGACGCCGCTCCCGCGCGGGCCCGGTCTCGCATGAGCGTCGAGAACGCCCCTGCATCTCTCACCAGTCACGAGGTTGGAAGAACATGTCAGACGAGAAGCACATCCCGCGGACCTGGCACGACGTCTACATCGAAACGGAAGAGTTCCAGGCCCTGCTCAAGAAGTACCCGACCTATCAAGACGCCGTCGACGCCTGGGTACGTGGCGAACGAGGCGACCCGAAGGAGGGCGGCAGCCTCAATCCCATGTAGACGAACTTGGTGTTCTTGGCGATCGCGGATCGACGACCTCGGTCGAGAGAGTCGAGCGCTTGCAGCGATGACATAGCGTTCGCGGGTGCCGCCGATCGCGATGCTCAATGCGCTGTGGTTCCACGCGGACGACCGCCGCGCCCTCTACGGGCAGTACTCGCAGTCCGTGCTGCCGATCGTCGACGAGGTCGGCGCGGACATCATGTTCCCGCCACTGGTGGTCGACGAAGTGCTCGAAGGGGACTTCGACCCGGATCTCGCGTTCGTCGTCCGGTACCCGTCAGCAGAGGCGTTCGACGAGATGTGGCGCAGCGAGGACTACGCCCGCATCGCGCCACTGCGCAGGAACTCGCTGCGGAGAGCGGTGCTCACGCGGTGCGCGATCGACCCACCCGAGAGTGGTCCAATCGAAGTCCGACCCGGAATCGCGGTGCTCAACATGCTGTGGCTTCAGCCCGGCGGTCGAGCGCGCTACGACGAATACCTCGAAGGCGCACGACCGCACGTCGAGGCCGCCGGGGGACGATACGTCACACCGTGCTTCCTTCCCGAGCAAGCCATCGAGGACAGCTTCCGACCGGACCTGATCTTCATCGGTAACTATCCGTCGCGAGAAGCGCTCGTGTCAGTCGTCACGAACGTGCAGTATCTCGATCACGCGGCCCCCATTCGCGCCGCCGCGGTGCGGCGATCGTTCACGACGACACTGCGAGTCCCCGACACGGGCCTCTGACACCACGAGCCAGCGCTGCGACCCGATGACACGTCCATGAGGAGGAGCTCGGTGCCCGAGGTCGAAGTCGCCGAAGTGTCGGTGAACGCGTTGATGATGAAGCGCACGGTCGACCATCTCACGGAAGTCGCGGTTCCACTTGGTGTGCGCATCGGAGTCGAGGGTGACCTCGTCCGAATTCTCGTTCCACGATCCCGAGCTGGGCTGGTGGGCGTCAACGACCTGTCGCGGCGTCGCTCCCGAGTCGCCGGCCGGAAGTGGATCGCAGGTCGCCGTCACCGTGCCGCGCCTCGTGTTCCGAGAAGCGATCGAACTCGTGCAGCTCGACCCATCAGCGGACACCACGATCGCGGTCCATCATGGCGAGAGTGCGCACATCGGTGCGATCGCAGTTGCAGCGGCACAGTCGTGGCCCGAGATCCCTGCTCCGCCGTCCCTCACTCCACGCGACCTCGTGCCGGGAGATGTCGCGCTGCCTCCGGGCCCATGGGAGCCCGACGAGGAGGTGGCACTGACAGCGGGCAATCTCCGGCTCACCGCGCTCGGTGTGCTGCTGGAGCGATTCGTGGCACGTGGCATCGATCGGGTCGTGCTGCACGTGGACGACGACGGCGTCGTACTCGTGGGGGCGACGCACGAGGTCGAACCCGATGAAAGGCTGTTCCTGGTCGTTCCCGCGCACCCCCGACCGTGAGGAGGGAGCGTTCACTTCGTCAACGCCCGGTTCCGGCGATCTCCGAGAACCGTCAGGTCGGCGAGGAGAAGGTGAACGATGCCACCGACATCGCCAATGCAGGAGCAGACCTCCATGTGAGTGATCGAACGGAGCGACGTCGGATCGGTGCCTCGTCCGCGACGAGGATGGTTCGAAGATGGGGGCTCGGGTACGGGGACGATACGGCGATCGATGGGTGTGACAACGGGTGATTTCGCAAGCTGTGAGTCGCAGGCTCAGCCTGTTGATCGTGATCGCAACCGCAGTCGCGGTGCTCGGTCTCGGGTCGGGAACGCCAGCGACCGCCGACAGCGATCCGGTCGATCCGCTCCCACTCTCGTGGATCCACGACTCGCCTGTGCTCACGTGGGGTGACGATGGCGCGTCCGTGCGAGAGTGGCAGGGCGAGATGAACGAATGGCTCGCAGCCGCGGTCCCCGACGACCCGTATCGCCTCGAGCTCGACGGTAGTTACGGGCCTTTGACCGACTCGATCACGCGACGGTTCCAGGCCATCTCCGGGCTGCCGGTCGACGGCATCGTCGGGCCGGTGACCCGCGCCGCGCTGCTGAGTTCTCCGGCACTGATCGCCTCTGGTGCGGGGCCTGCTGCACGGGAACCGTCCGTGGAACTGGGCGACCGAGGCGACGCCGTGGCGACGTGGCAGCGGGATCTCGACGTGTGGTTCCAGGCCACCGGAGCCGAGCCGGGAGGCGTGGCCGTCGACGGCGTGTTCGGTCCCGCGACCGCGGATGCGACTCGGTCCTTCCAACAGTCGCAGGGCGTGACCATCGACGGGATCGTCGGTCCCGAGACACGGGCTGCGCTGCTCAGCGCGCCCGCGCTGGCCAACGCCGCGAAGGTTCCGCCCTCGCCCGACACCACGGTGACGATGGCGCCATCGCGTCCTGCGGCGGGGGTGTGCGCATCTGCCGACACCACCATCGTCGAGATCCACCTCGGCCCCGACGCTCCGATGCCCCGGTGCATCGTCGTTGCCGGACGCCTCCATTGGCTGCGAATCGTCAACGACGGGGCAGCGACACGAGTGACCCTGGGATCGTTCACGGCCGAACTCGAGGCGGGCGCCACGATCACCACGGACCTGCCCGTGCGGTCCTACGTCGACCTGGGTTCGCGCACGCTCGTGGTCGCTCGCTATGGCGATTCGGGACCCGACGTGGTCGTGCAATGACGAGCGACCGAGCGCGTGTTCCCTGCCGCGATTCGCTGACCGTGTCTTGACCGAGAGGAGTTGGCCGTGACCCGTCGGATTCTCGTCGCGCTCGACGACAGCAGGTCATCGCAGAGAGCCGCCGCGTTCGTCAGCGAGTTCTTCGCGCCGGCCACCGACATCGAGGTGCTCGGCGTCAACGTCGCGGAGCTCCCGCAACCATGGATCGCTCCAGGCTTGGGCTATGGCGTCGTCATGCCGCCCTTCGCTGCCGGTTCGATGCCCGCGGTCGGCCGTGAGCACGGTGCCCAGCGGATCGAAGAGGAGGCGGAGGACCAGGCGTCGCAAATGCTCGAGGCCAACGACCTTTCGAGCGCGCAATCGCTCGGCGCAGTGGGGGACCCGGTCGCCGCGATCGTCGCTGCTGCTCGAGAACACGACGTCGACCTCATCGTGGTCGGTGGCGACGAGGCCGGATTCCTCGGTCGTCTGCTCGACCGATCCGTGACCCGCGGGCTGCTGCGAGAGGCCCGGCGTCCCATCCTGGTCGTTCCCACCGCAGACGACGACGTACGGTCGGATCCCGACTGAACCGGGGCGACATCGAGCACCGCGGCATCGGTTCGACGGGTCGCACCTGGCCGATGATCCCCTCGTTCGATCCGATCGAGAGGTGCACCTGATGCCCGACAGCGGTCGCTCCCGCCGCCGCTGACGGCACCGGCGGCTCGCTCGGCTTCCTGGCCGCGGTTTCCATCGGCGTGGGCGGGATGGTCGGCGGTGGGATCTTCGCCGTCCTCGGCCTCGCCGTAGGGGTCGGGGGTGGCGGCACGTTCGTCGCCTTCTTCATCGCCGGGATGGTCGCGTTGCTGACGACCTATTCCTACGCACGGCTCTCGGTGGCCATCCCCAGTTCGGGCGGAACGGTCGCCTTCGTCAACGAGGCGTTCGGTGAAGGACGGGTGGCCGGGGCGCTCAGCGTCTTGTTGTGGCTCTCCTACATCGTGACCGTGGCGCTCTACGCGTTCGCCTTCGGTTCCTACGCGACCACCTTCCTGTCAACGCCGGCCCAGTCCGTCGGGCTCCACGTCATGATCACCGCCGTGGTGGTCGTGATGGCGGTCGTCAACGTGTTCAGCGCCAAGCTCATCGGCGCCACCGAGAAGTACATCGTGGCCGCCAAGGTGGCCATCCTGGTGGCGTTCGTCGCCGTCGCCCTGTTCCACACGGACTTCGCCGACGGTCGCCCCTTCCCAGTGGCCGGGGGCCGGTTCGCTCATCGCCGGCGGGATGCTCATCTTCGTGGCCTACGAAGGCTTCGAGCTGATCGCCAACGCCGCCGGCGACGCGAAGGACCCGAAACGGACGATCCCCCGGGCGCTCTATGCCTCGGTGATCTTCACCATCGTGCTCTACGTCCTGGTCGCGATCGTGACGGTCGGGCTCCTGTCGCTCGGCCAGATCGCCGATGCCGCGGACTTCGCGTTGGCCGAGGCGGCAGGGGTGGTCTGGGGCCGGACCGGCTTCGACGCCATCGTCGTGGCCGCCCTCCTGTCCACGGCATCGGCCATCAACGCAACGTTGTACGGGACCTCGCGTCTCACCGTGGTGATCGCCGTCGACGGCGAAGCCCCCACCTCCCTCGAGCGAAAGATCGCCGGCAAACCGATCCTCGGGCTCCTCCTGACTGCCGTGCGCTGCTCTGCTGGTCGCCAACGTCGTGCCCCTCGAAGCGATCTCCTCACTGGCCAGCGCCGGTTTCCTGATCGTGTTCGCCGCCGTCAACGTGGCCAACGTGAAGCTCGCCCGCAGGACTCGCAGCCGACGATGGATCTCCGTCGTCGGCGCCTGCGCCTGCGCGGGTGCACTCATTGCGTTGGTGGCCCACCTCGCCACCACCCGGCCCATCGACCTGCTGTTCCTCGTCGGCCTCCTCGTCGCCACCTTCGTCGGCGAGGCCACCTATCAGCGGCGCCGACGCCTCCGCCCACTGCACGAGGACCGGCCCGGTCGGGGACTCCCCGGCACGGATGGTGTTGCGGGCTCCAGCCTCGGCTGACCCGCGGGGCACCGCGCGCGACTTGTCGGCACGGGAGCGAGCTTCCGCGAGCTTCGTTCACGACCACGCCGAGCGAGCTCATCGAGTACTCGCAGCAGCAGGGCATGCTCGTCGAGGCGTACTCACCGATGGCGCACGGAGAGCTGTTCAAGAACCGCCAGGTGGCCGACATGGCCGAGAAGTACGGCACGTCAGCTCGGAACTTGACAGTGCCCTTTCGGTTCAGCACACTCTGAATTCACGGGTTGCTGAAGTGAGGAGAGCCAGGGGATGGATCCGGTTGTGTTGTTCGAGCGGGCCGCGAGTGATGCGGTGTCCATGGTGGAGCGCGTGCGCCCCGAGCAGCGCGTCGCGCCGACACCGTGCGCCGAGTGGGACGTGGAGACGCTCGTCACCCACATGGTCGGCGGCACCGTCTATCTCGGCGCGGCGCTCGGGATGGAAGCCGAGGCGGCCACGGCTGGCGATGGCGGCTCTCGCGACGCGGTGGCCCGGTGTGTGGAGGCGCTGCACGCGCCCGGTGCGCTGGAACGTCGGTGCATGTCACCGGCGGGCTTCGAGTGGTCGGTCGCCGAGGCAACCGCAGGCACGGCGATGGACCAGTTGGTCCACACTTGGGACCTGGCGGTCGCTCTCGGAGCTGAACGTCAGCTCGATCCCGAATTGGTGGACGCGATCGTGGTCATGTTCCTTCCGCGGATGCCCCAGATCGGAAGGCAGGCGGGCATCGTGGGTCCCGAGGTTGTCGTCGCCGACGACGCATCGCAGCAGGATCGCCTGCTCGGTGCGATGGGACGACACCCATGACCATGGATTCGCTCGACGAGGCAGTCCGTGCGATGGGGCATCCCGGTCGCCGCGCCATGCTGCGGTCTGCTCGTGACGAAGAGCGCACCGCGTCTGAACTCGCGGCGATCGCGGGCTTGTCACCGTCAGCCGCGAGTCCTCACCTCAAGCTCTTGCGCGCGACCGGGCTGATGCACGTTCGGGTCGACGCGAAGCGTCGGCTCCACCGCGTCGATCTCCAACGGCTCGCGGAGGTGCGAGCCGCGTTGGACGAGCTCTGGGGCGATCGTCTCGACGCGCTCAAGTCGACGGCAGAAGCTCGCAGCCAGCCGGCTCGCGGTCGACGGACGCGGTCCGCATGAAGCTCGTCGAGAAACGGATCCACATCGCCGCGAGCCCGACCCACGTCTACGAATTGCTCACCGATGAGGAGCTTCTCGTCGAGTGGATGGCGCCACACGCCGAGCTCGATCCCCGACCAGGCGGGAAGCTCACGTGGACACACGGCAACGGCGACAGCGTCGTTGGGAAGTTCGTCGAACTCGTCCCCTCTCGCCGCATCGTGTTCACCTACGGGTGGGACCGCGACGACGTCCGCATCCCACCGGAATCGACGACCGTGGAGATCAACCTACGCCCGCACCGGGGCGGTACCGAGCTCCATCTCGTCCATCGGGGACTTGCCGAGCCAATGGCCGACGCGCATGCCGGCGGATGGAGCAACTATCTGGCCCGCCTCACCGCGCTCGCCGAGGGTCGAGACCCGGGACCCGACCCGTTGGCTGCTGAACGCGTTCCCGCCGCGCGCGACTTGGGGTTGCGATGAGCGCGCGGGCGCCAGCATCGAGCGGCGAGGAGCGATTCTGGAAACTCGCCGATCCGCTCCTCACGCAAGCAGGTGTCACGCGTTCGACGATGATGGGCTTCCCGTGCCTGCGCCTCGCCGGAGACTTCTTCGCCAGCTGTGATCGCCGCACCGGTCAACTGGTGATCAAACTGAACGAGGAGCGCGCGACGGCCCTCATCGATTCAGGAAGGGCTGAGCCCTTCGCGCCCAGTGGGCGCCCGTTCCGTGAGTGGGCGAGCATCCCGGAACGCTTCGCCAGGAGTTGGCCCGGGTTGCTCGACGAGGCGCTCCGTTGCTCGGCTGAGCGCCGGTCCGCACCGCGAGCGTGGCGCGCGGGATCAAGCGCGGGAACCTCGAGCGCCAGCGCGAAAGGACAGCGCTTGCTCGACCGCGTGCGGAAGATCGCGTTCACGTTGCCCGACGTGAGCGAACGGCTCAGCCATGGTGAACCCTGCTTCTTCGTGCGCGAGCGGCGCCCATTTTGCTACTTCCACGACAACCACAACGGTGATGGTCGGATCTCACTGTGGTGTCCGACGTTGCCGGCCGTTCAGGAAGAACTCGTGACCGCCGAGCCGCAGCGATTCTTCCGGCCGACGCCATCCGCGAGCGGAACCTTCTCGACCTGGCTCGGCGTGTACCTCGACACCACGGGTACCAACCGGGTCGACTGGAAGGAGATCAGCAACATCCTCGAAGACGCCTATCGGAGCGCGGCGCCCAAGAGCCTCGTGAAGGAGCTCGACTCCACGAGGAGATCGAATCGGGCCAGTCACACCTGACTGCGACTCCACGCTGCCGTGCCAGACTTCCGAGCAGATCCGCACCGACAGCAGCCAGGTCGATCGTCGCCCCCAGGGGGCGACTGGAAGTGCCGAAGCAGCGAAGGAACCGCACCGCAGTGCACGTCGACGTTCAGAGCGACATCGTCATCAACCGGCCGGTGGATGCGGTCGCGGCCTATGCGGCCGATCCGTCGAACACGCCGGAGTGGTACGACCGGATCGACTCGGTCGAGTGGAAGTCGACGCCGCCCGCAATGCGCGGCACTCGAGTTGCCTTCGTGGCGCGATTTCTCGGCCGGCAACTCGCGTACACGTACGAGTTCGTCGACGTCGTGCCCGGCGAGCGCCTGGTCATGCGGACTGCCGAGGGCCCATTTCCGATGGAGACCACCTACACCTGGTCAGAGGCCGGTGCGACGTCGACGCACATGACCCTTCGTAACCGTGGCGAACCAGCTGGGTTCTCCAAGGCAATCGCACCGTTCATGGTCCCGGCCATACGCCGCGCCAACCGCAAAGACCTGGCGCGGCTCAAGACGATCCTCGAGTCGACCTGAATCCGGACACGACTCGCTCTCTCGCTCCGATGTGGATGGTTCCCGATCCGGATCGCCATCCTCGCAACTGGCGTCGCGCTCAATCCTGAAGTCCCCCCTCCGACACCAGCAAACCCGAACGATCGGCCAGTCCGACCTCGCCCACAAGGACGTTGATCGTCGGACCGCCGTGGACGGCGACTTCCAGCTGGTCGGGTCCTCGAGCCCGGCGCGGTCAGGACGGGTCGACGACCGGCGAGGGCGCGGCGCTGCGGCTCACGAGCTCGAGGATGGCGAGGTAGACGAGGAGCAGGAGCCCGATGCCGAGCACCGTGAGTGCCGTCGGGTGGTTCCAGATGATGAGCACGACGAAGGCGAGCGCGACTCCGAGGCCGCGCAGCCAGCTCTTCGAACGGGCGACGAAGGAAGCGAGGGGTGACGGTTCGGCGCCGCTGCCGGCCTCGGCGCCGGAGCGGAGCATTCGGTTCCACCCGTTGCGGAGATGCGCCGCTGCGTTCGACGGTCCGAGGACCCAGGCGACGAACGCGATCACGAGGGCGACCACCACGACGGTGATCCCCGACGTGCGCAGGAAGGTCGTGAGCTGGTCCCAGATGGCGCCGGCGGCGCCGGGTGTGGACTTCTTGGTGGTGACCGCGTCGAGGTAGAGGTTGCGGCCGGTCTTGAGGAGCACCAGTTGCACAGCGACCGCGAACGCGACGCCGAGCGCGCCGCGTTGGATCGTCCGGCGTCGGTTCCTCGAGAGGCCGATCGCCGCCGCGAAGCAGGCGAGCGCGACGAACGGCAGGACCCACGCGACGGTCTGGAGCAGGTCGACCAGTCCTTGGACCTGCTCGACGTCGTCCGACTGCAGGATGACGAGCTGTTCCTTGTCGGCCGGCACCTCGACGTCGTCGAAGATGGTGATGCCGCGGGCGTCGAGCCTCTCCTTCACCTTCTCCACGATCTGGGCCGTGTTGATGGTGACGGTGCCGTTGTCCGTGGAGACGCGATCTCCACCCCCGGTGAGGATGTTGACGACGGCGCCGTGGGCCCGACGGTTGGCGTTCTCCCAGAGGGTCTCGAACCGGTCCGACTCGGCCAGACGAAGCGTCGCCGCGTTGATCGCGGTGCGGACGCCGTCCGAGACGGGACCGGCGAGGAATTCCGCTCGCGGGGGGAGGGCGTCGGCGACCTTCGCCTCGACGTCGGCGTTCGCGAAGAGCGCATCGGTGACCCGGTTGGCGATCGCGTGCTGGACGTCGGCGTTGTCGGCCAACGGACCGACCGTCTCCACGTACTGGTCGGTGTCGAGCAGGGTGTTGCGCACCCACACCGCGCTCAACGAGAGCGGCACCAGGAGACAACCGACCACCACCAGGAGAGCCCCGACGATCCGCCGCCATCGCGGGGCCTTCGCGTGCTCGTCCGCGCCGGAACCGGCGCCAGGATCGGACGGGCCCTCCCCACCGGTCATGGCCATCGTCGAGCTCCCTCCCAGGACACGTGCCCCACCGTTTCATCCGAGCACAGAGGTCCGTCCTTCGCATCACACCGATGGGATGATCGCCGAGATCAGGCCCAGGAGCCGGGAGCCTGGGACAGCAAATCACGCAGTGTGCATGACGACCGCCGCTGCCGCAGGTCGGATGATCCCGGGGTGGAAAGTCTCTCGACACGGGGCTGATCGTGGCGATCGCGGGGTCGCTCGTGGTGTGGGGGCTCGTCTCCAAGCGTCTCGAGGCCTTCAACGTGAGTGCACCGATGGCTTTCGTCGCCCTCGGATTCGTGCTCGCCAACGACCCCGTGCGTGCGATCGACATCAACGTGCACGGCGAGACGCTCCGGAGCCTCGCGGAGGTGACACTGGCGCTGCTGCTCTTCTCCGACGCGGCGCGGTGAACCTTCGAGTGTTGCGACACGACACCGGCGTTCCGCTCCGACTCCTGGTCGTCGGGCTTCCACTGACCATCGCAATCGGTACCGGCCTCGCCGACGCTGCGCTGGCTCCGGGCCCAGGGCTACGCGTAGGAGCACCGGGGAGGAAGGAATGGGTCAGGGATCGCTGACGTGGCGGCGGTGCCGATGACGCGGCGCGCAGCAGTACCCGGTTTTCACCGTCGGCGCTTGACTCTCCGGTCGGGGGAGGGTGGACACTCAGTGCATGAGCGTGCTGTTGACCATCGGTGAGTTCTCCCGGATGACGCATCTGAGCGTCAAGGCGCTTCGCCACTACGACGACGTGGGCCTCCTAAGCCCTGCGCAGGTCGACCGTGCCAGCGGCTACCGCCGTTACGCGACCGCCCAGGTTCCGATCGCGCAGGTCATCCGCCGGTTCCGCGACCTCGACATGCCACTCGAGGAGATCCGCAGCGTCCTGAACGCGCCGGACGTCGCCGTGCGTGATCAAACGGTGATGGTGCATCTGCAGCGCATGCAGGAGACGCTTGCGCAAACCCAAGCGACCGTTGCGTCGTTGCAAGCGCTGCTCGACGGGAACCGACCGACCTTGCCGGTCGAGTACCGCTCTGTCCCGGCCATCCGTGCGGTTGGTATCCGCGGCATCGTCGATTGGGACGATGCGGAGCCGTGGCTGGACGAGGCGCTCGCGGAGCTCGACCGAGCCGTCGATTCGCGATCGAGCGGGCGCACCGGTCCGGACTCCGCGCTCTACAGCGGCAAGTTCTTCGAGACCCACGTCGGTGAGGTGACCGCGTACGTCCCGGTCGGTGACGAGATCGCGACTGCCGGCCGGGTGGAGCGGGTCGAGATCCCCGCGGCCGACGTGGCGGTCTTGGTGCACGCCGGCCCGTTCAGCGATCTCGATCAGGCGTACGGCGCGCTCGGAACGTTCGTCGCCGAACGCGTGCTGTCGGTCGACGGGCCCATCAGGGAGCACTACCTCGTCACCGCGGACGACACCGATGATCCCGCCGCCTACCGGACGGAGGTCTGCTGGCCCATCCGTGCCGACGCCGTACCCGCGACCAGAACCTGAGGAGTCCCAATGGCATCCATCACGAAGAACATCGAAACCTCCGCTCCGGTCCGAGACGTGTGGCCCGCGATACGCGACATCGGCGCACTGCACACACGACTCGTCCCCGGTTTCGTCGTCGACACCGTCATCGACGGCAACGCACGAATCGTCACGTTCGCGAATGGCATGGTGATACGCGAGCCGATCATCACCATCGACGAGGAACACGACCGCCTGGTCTGGTCGGCAGAAGGTCCACAGTTCGAGCACTACAACGGTTCAGCGCGAGCGATCGAGCAAGCCGACCACACAACGGTCGTCGAATGGATCGCGGACTTCAAACCCGACGAGCTCGCGGACGTCGTTGACGAGATGATGACCGCTGGAGCCGCAGCGATGAAGATCGCGCTCGACAGTCTCGTGGCACCCAGTGTCGGATGACGCAGTCAAACCCGAGGCGCTCAGAACGCCAGCGGTGTGAAGCCGTCGGGAAACCGACTCGGGGCGAAGAACCACGTGATCATGAGGTCTCGATGGGGTGCGCGCAACGCGCGTGAACCCGAGCGATGAACGGTCAGCTCGTCGAAGAGGAGTGCATCACCGGCCCGGAGGGCTGGTTCGACGTACGGGCGACCCGCGAGCAGTTGCGAGACAGCCTCTTTCATCGTCTTCGTCTTGGGGTCCGAATGAAGCCCGCGTTCTGGAGTGACGACGTGGTCGACCCGCCGTGGGACGAAGCTGAGACTCGGGCCCTCATGACCGCAGTCATCGAGCGCCGTCCACACGCTGAGCGCGGCGCAGATGCCGTAGAACTGTCCATCCTGGTGCCAGCCGAGACCAGAGTCTTCGCCGCTGACTCGACGAACGACGATGCGGTTGGCCGCGGCAACCGGCGGCTCCTCCAGATAGTCCCGGACGACGTCGACGAGTCCCGACGACTCGTACGCGCTCGCCACGCCCGCCACCATCGCATCGACCTCGGCCGACACCGGCAGGACCACCTGGAGCGAGTCCGGATGAAGGTGGGCCCGGACCCGTGTCACCGCCCCCTCGTCGAGCAGGCCGCGTACGACGAGACTGCCGTGATGATGCAGCGCGCTGGCCACACATGTGGCCGACAGATCGCGCGCTTGGACCTCCGGGACACCTCGTTCCCCTGGAAACAGGTCCCCGACGCGATTCGCCGGAGCGCCTGAGCGGCCAGCGGCGGCGACCCGTGCTTCCCCGACGGCCGCCCGTTCCTCCACCCTTGCGTCAGTCGGGACTGACGCGACGAGCACGCGGTTGCCGACCTCCTGCTCGGTCCCCGCAGCACCTTCGCGTTTCCGTTGAAACGACCAGCGCACCGGGCGCTCCGTTCTACCTCGGCATGGCCGCCCTGGCTATATCGCCCACGTCTTCGCCGTCAAGTCAGAAGGTTGCGGACCGGACGGATCACGATCGTCATCTGAAAGCCCCTCTGAGTCTCCCGACTTGACGCATACCGATATGGGAATATGATGGAGCCGTGGCACGCGGAGCGACGACGTCGGACGTCTTCAACGCGATCGCCGAGCCGCAGCGTCGGGAGATCCTGGTGCTGCTGCGGGCGGGTGAGCGGCCGGTGACCGAGTTGGCCCAGGAGTTGGGGATGACCCAGCCGGGGGCGTCCAAACACCTGCGGGTACTCCGGGAGGTCGGGCTGGTGCGGGACCGCAAGGCGGGCAAGCAGCGCCTGTACGGCCTCGACGCCCGCGGGCTGCGACCGGTCCACGAGTGGAGCGGCGGGTTCGAGCGCTTCTGGAACGAGAGCTTCGACCGGCTGGACGCATACGTGCAGGGCCTCGAACAGGCCAGGCAGGAGGAATGACGACTGCCGACCGCGAGATCGTGATCTCCCGCGTCATCAGTGCCCCACGGGAGTTGGTGTTCGAGGCGTTCACCGAGGTGCGGCACCTGTCGCGGTGGTGGGGCCCGGAGGGGTTCACCACCGCGACGCGGGCGTTCGAGTTCCGTGTCGGCGGGGAGTGGGACTTCGTGATGCACGGACCGGACGGCACCGACTACCAGGAGTGGATCTCCTGGACCGAGATCGCCCCGCCGGAGCGGATCGTGTTGCTCCACGGTGAGGCCCGCGGCGACCCGAACGCCTTCGTGTCGGTCCTCACGTTCGCGCCCGACGGCGCGGCGACCCGCATCGAGATGCGCACGGTGTTCCCGACCAAGGAGCTGCGCGACGAGGCGGTCGAGCAGTACCACGCGATCGAGGGTGGCCAGCAGACCCTGGGCAACCTGGCTGCCTACGTCGCCGCCGGCATTCAGAAGGGAAGCGGTCAGAAGAGAAGCGTTCGGAAGGGAGTGGAGGGCTGATGGCCGGGACAGTGTTCTTCAGCGTGTCGATGTCGCTGGACGGGTTCATCGCGCCCGAGTCCATGTCGGACTTGATGGGGCAGCAGTGGATGGAACTGCAGCAGTGGCTGTTCCCGCTGCAGTTCATGCGGGAGAACCTGAAGCTCGGCGACGGCGGCGAGGAAGGGCGCGACAACGACATCGCGCGGGAGACGTTCGAGCGCACCGGCGCGAGCGTGATGGGCAAGCGCATGTTCGAAGCCGGCGAGCAGGCGTGGCCGGAGGAGGCACCGTTCCACACCCCGGTCTTCGTCGTGACGCACGAGAAGCGCGAACCCTGGGAGCGGCCGGGTGGGACCACCTTCCACTTCGTCAACGACGGCATCGAGCCCGCGCTCGACCAGGCCCGCGAGGCCGCCCACGACCGGGACGTTCGCATCGCCGGTGGCGGTGCGACGATCCTGGAGTACGTGAACGCGGGCCTGATCGACCAGTTCTCGATCGCGCTCTCACCCGTCCTGTTCGGCTCTGGAATCCGCCTGTTCGAGGGTGTGGACGCGGGCCGCGTAGCCCTGGAGCCGGTCGGCGCGGAGCCCTCGCCAAGGGTGACGCACCTGACCTACGCCGTCCGGGAGCGCTAGCTCGCCGGTTGGATGTTCGGGTTCAGGCGCAGGATGTTGTCCGGGTCGTAGCGACGCTTGATCGCGGCCAGCCTGGTGTAGGTCGTGCGTCGCCCTCGTCGCCGAGGAAGCCGGCGTAGGCGCCGTCGGTGTGGGGGGCGATCGTGTTCCAGAACGCTTCGGTCCATCGCCGCCAGGCGTCGCCAATCCGTGTCCGTGCGCGCTGGAGTTGTACACGCCCCAGGTCAGACCGGCTTCGGCCGATGCCACGCGGTGCTCGCGATCGATGGCGAGTCGCTCCATCGCCGACAGGTCGACGACGAGCCCGAGATCGGCCGTGCCGTAGCCGCTCGGGCTGTGTCCGCCGCCGCGCACCGCAACCGGTAGTCCGTAGGTCCGGGCAAAGTTGAGGGCCGCGATGACGTCCGGGACCTGGTGTGGACGGACGATCAACGCCGGGTGACGGTCGACGGCCGCATTCCAGACTCGACGTGCCGAGTCGTATTCGTCATCGCCGGGCTGGATCACCGTCCCCCGCACCCGCGCTTCGAAGGAACGGACCACGGCTTCGGAAAGGCCCTGCATCTCCCAACCGGTCCGTGCGCTCATGATCGTCACCTCGCCGCGAAAGGGACGTGCCCTCCACAGGTTGGAGCCGCGAGCGCGCCGCTCCTATCCCAGATCCCTGGTGAATGGCGTCAGGGCGTCAGCACGACCTTTCCCGGGATGTGCTTGGTGGACTTGGCCATGAAGGCCTCGCGGGCGTCCGCCATCGGGAAGACGGCGTCAACCTGCGGGCGCAGCGTCCCGTCGTCGACGAGTCGAGTGATCTCGCGGAGCTGTGCGCCGTTCGCGTCGCGCACGAAGTCCACGATGCGGATGTCGCTGCGCTCTCGGGGCGGCGGCGCCATGATCGTGACGAGGGCTCCGCCAGGCTTGACGAGCGCCGCCGACCGAGCGAGCACCTCGCCGCCGATGATGTCGTAGACGAGGTCGACCTGGCCGATGGCCTTCTCCCAGCCGTCGTGTTCGCAGTCGACGAACTCGGCGCCGAGGTCGAGCACGCGTTGACGCGCGTTGGCGCGACCGGTTCCGATGACGTGAGCACCGGCCCACCGGGCGATCGCCACTGCCATCGAGCCCACCCCGCCGCCGGCACCGTGGATGACGACCGTCTGGCCCGACTCGAGATGACCGTGGTCGAAGAGTGCCTGCCACGAGGTGAGCGCGGCCTGCGGGATGGCGGCGGCCTCGACGAAGTCGACGCTGGTCGGCTTCGGCGCCAAACTGCGGACCTCGATGGCGACGTAGTCGGCGGCCCAGCCGTCGCGGTAGCCGTCGATGAGGCCGTACACCTCGTCGCCCACCGACATGCCTGCGGCTCCGTAGCCGAGCTCGACCACGACGCCCGATCCTTCGTGGGCCGGGATCCGCCATCCCCGATCATGTCCCGCGCGATCGGTCGAGAGCGGCCACATCAGCTCGGTCGGTGTGAAGCTGGCGGCACGCACCTCCACGAGCGCGTCGCCGATCGCGGGCTGGGGATCGGGGGCGTCCTCGTACACGAGACCATCGATCCCCTCGAAGCCCTTCGGTTCCAAGATGCGTACGGCCTTCATGGGTGTCTCCTTCCACTTCAGCAATTCCTACCCATACGACGAACGCGACATCGCCGAATCGACAGCTTCAGCAACCTCGGGCACCGTCCCGTCACGCAGCTGCGGGAAGTGGCGTGCTGCGGCGATAGATCGCCAGCGCGAGCGAGTACGACACGATCAAGATGCCAGCGGCCCAGGCGAAGGCGAGCCCGACGTCGGCGCCGGCCCTGCCGTCGATGAGCAACGAGCGCATGGTTTCGATGATCGGTGTCATCGGCTGGTGCGCGGCGAATCCCCTCATCCATGACGCCATGGAATCGGTCGGGACGAACGAGGGGCTGATGAAGATCAGCAGGAACAGCACGTAACTGAAGGCGCCGGCGCCTTCCGGCGTCTTGGCCAGCAGGCCGAAGACCATGGCCAGCCAGGTGGTCGCCAACGTGAAGAGCGTCAGCAGGGCGACGAACGCGAGCCAGGCGGCGACGTCGGCTTCCGCGCGGAAGCCCACGATGAACGCGACCACGACCACGATGGAGCAGGAGAAGAGATTGGACAGCGTCGACGAGACGGCCTGTCCACTGAGGACGGCCGAGGGCGCCACCGGCATGGTCCGGAACCGGCTGATGATCCCCTGTTGGAGGTCCGTGCTGAGACGCACCGCGGCGTACGCGATGCCGCTCAGCACCGTCAGGATCAAGACCCCGGGAGTGATGAAGTCGACGTAGTCGATCGAGCCGGTCTGCTTCTCGAGTGCGCCGCCGAACACGTAGACGAACAACAGCAGCATTCCGATCGGCATCACGACGACCGTGATGATCGTGTCGACGCTTCGCGTCGTGTGGCGGAGGCTTCGCTTCGTCATGGTCCAGGTGTCAGTGAGCGCGCGCATGACGCTCCTCCTTCGCTTCGTCCAGGATCTTGAAGAACACGTCGTCGAGCGTCGGTGACTGTCGGAGGAATCCGGTCGCCTCGATCCCGGAGTCCTTGAGCCGGATGAACATGTCGGCCATCTCGGCCACCGAGCCGGTGGTGGCAACCACGAGCTTCGAGTTCACCTGCCTGACGTCGAGCCGCTCGCCGAGCGCTCGCTGCGCGGCCGACAGTTGCTCGACGTCGTCGAAGTCCAGTTCGACGACCCCGCTCGGCACCATGGCCTTCAGCTCGTCGGGTGTCCCGCGGGCCACGATTCTGCCGCCGTGGAGGATGGCGACCTGGTCGGAGAGACGGTCGGCCTCCTCGAGGTACTGCGTGGTCAGGAAGACGGTCGTTCCCTGCTCGACCAACTGCCGGATCGTCGTGTACATGTCGGTCCGGCTCTTGGGATCGAGCCCGGTCGTCGGCTCGTCGAAGAAGATGATGGGTGCGCCGCCCACGAGGCTCATGGCGATGTCGAGCCGTCGCTGCATCCCGCCCGAGAAGGTGAGCAGGCGGCGGTCGGCGGCCTCCTCGAGATCGAACCGGTCGAGGAGCTCGGCCGCGGTCTGACCGGCATCGGCGACGTGGCGCAGCTCGCCGATCAGCACCAAGTTCTCGCGCGCGGTGAGCAGGTGGTCCACCGCCGCGAACTGTCCCGTGACGCTGATGTGCTCACGGACGTCGGAGGGCTGTTCGGTCACGTCGAATCCCGCCACGCTCGCGGTGCCCCCGTCGGCCTCGAGCAACGTCGTCAGGATGTTGATCGTGGTCGTCTTGCCCGAGCCGTTGGCGCCGAGCAGCGCGAAGACCGTGCCTCGTCGGACGGTGAAGTCGATGCCGTCGAGGACCGTCGTCTTACCGAACGACTTGCGCAGACCGGCGACGGCGATGGCATCGTCGACACCGTGCGCACTATCGGTCGTCTCGAATTGGACGCTCATGGCTGCCTCCGGTGTGAGTCGTGGTCATGCCGACGCGTCCTTGACTCGCCGGACGAGATCGTCGTGCGGGAACTCACCGAGATGGACGGATGCCAGGCCGTACGCGCGAGCGGACTCGCCGGCGACCGCGAGGCAGACGACCTCGACTTCCTGTCGATCGCGACGTGGAGACGACACCGCGACGGTCGATGCGCGCGATGCCAACCTCGCCGCGTCGGTGATCTGGTGGCGCGTGTACGCCTCCCAGGCCAGGACGGCGATTTCGTGGGGGGAGAGGGGGTCATCGTCGGGCACACCACGACCTTGGCCGAAGGGCCTGTCGGGAGCCTTGCAACGCGCTGACAGCCGTGCCCTACCGTGGAGCCCCGTGGAGCTCCGAATCCTGGGGCCGCTCGAAGTGCTCGACGATGACGGCATTCCCGTCGACGTCGGCGGCTCGCGTCCGCGCACACTGCTCGTCGACCTTGCGCTGGCCCAGGGACACCCGGTGCCTGCCGACCAGCTGCTCGAGGACGTCTGGAGCGGCGAGCGGATCCCGGCCCGCAACAACCTGCAGGTCCACGTGTCGCGCCTGCGACGCGCGCTCGGTGAAGACCGGATCGCAACACGCGGAGGTGGCTACGCGCTCGTTCTCCCATGGGATGCTCTCGATGCGGCCCGTTTCGACCGGCTCTCGGCGCAAGGCCGCGCTGCCCTCCACGCTGGTGAGGCGGAAGCGGCGTCGACGGCGCTCCGCGACGCGCTCGCACTGTGGCGCGGCGCCGCACTCGTCGACTTCGCTGACGATTCGTTCGCGCGACCGGTGATCACCAGGCTCGAAGAGTCGCGGCTCACGGCGATCGAAGACCGCATCGACGCCGACCTGCTCCTCGGGCTGCACACAGACCTGATCGGTGAGCTCGAAGCGATGGTGCAGGAGCATCCGCTGCGCGAGCGGTTCTGGGCACAGCTCATGACCGCGCTGTACCGGGCGCGCCGTCAGGCCGACGCGTTGCGCGCGTACCAACGCGCGCGCGCGCGATCCTGGCCGAGCAGCTCGGCATCGATCCGGGCCCTGCGCTGCAGCAGCTCGAGCACGCTGTGCTCACCCAGGATCCCTCGTTGGCGTCGCCGTCCTTGCCGGCCGCTGCGCACGTCCCCTCGACGAACCTACCCGGAGCGACGACCATGGTCATCGGCCGGGAGACAGAGATCGACGCGACCACAACGCTCCTCCGCGATCACCGGGTCGTGTCGATCGTCGGGACCGGCGGCGTCGGCAAGACGTGTCTCGCGATGGAGGTCGGCCGGCGCCTGCTGACCGAGTTCGCGGACGGCGTGTTCATGGCCGACCTTGCGCCGGTCGTCGATGCGGTCGGTGTTGCCGCCGCGACTGCCGACGCGCTGGGAGTCGAAGCGGAGTTCGGAGAGGGTGCGTCGAGCAACCTGCGCGAGCGGTTGCGTGAGTATCTCCGCGATCGTGAGGCACTGCTGATCCTCGACAACTGCGAGCACGTCGTCGCGGTCGTTGCGGAGCTGGTCGAGGATCTCGTCGGTCGGTGCCACCAAGTGCGCGTCTTGACGACGAGCCGTGAGCCGTTGATGGTCCACGGTGAGGTGCTGTGGCCTCTCGCGCCGCTCGAAGTGGGCGATGCCGTCGCGCTCTTCTCGGAGCGCGCACGTGCTGTCGCACCCCCGGTCGAGGCGAGCCCCGCGTCGCACGCGACGGTGCGCACGCTCTGCGAGCGCCTCGACTGCCTGCCCCTCGCGATCGAACTTGCCGCGGCGCGGATGCGCGCGTTCACGCCTGATGACCTGTTGGTCAGGCTCGACGATCGCTTTCGGTTGTTGACTGCCGGCACCCGTACGGCCGCTCCCCGCCAGCAGACCCTTCGTGCTGTGGTCGACTGGAGCTACGACCTCCTGTTCGAGGACGAGCGCCGGGTGTTCGAGCGGGTCTCGCTCTTTGCCGGGCAGTTCGGGGTGGTTGCCGCCGAGGACGTCTGCGCCGACGCCACGATCGACAAGGGCGACGTTGGCGAGCTGTTGGCCCGCCTCGTCGACCGCTCATTGGTCACTGCGCAACGATCGTCGCGCGGTGTCGACTTCCGGGTGCTCCAGACGCTCGCCCAGTACGGCCGCGAGCAGCTCGAGCGATCGGGTGACACGGCCGCGACCCGCGCGCGGCACGCCTCGTACGTCGCGAACGTGGTCGAGGTCCCGGACGGGCGACACGGGGCAGCAGAGGGGAACTGGTACGGCGCGGTGGGCGAACTGCTCGACGACGTCCGCCTGGCGATGGAATGGGCCGTCGAGTCGGGCGACGCGGACGTCGCGTGCGCGATCGCTGGTGGGCTCGGTTGGTTCTGGAACATGGGCGGCCGTATCGACGACACCTGGCGATGGATCACCGCGGCGGCTTCGCTCGGCGAGCCGGAGCAGAAGAGCCGCCGGATCCGCGCGCTCGGGTGGGGTGGGCTCATCGGCATGGTGCACGACAGCGAACTCGCGATGGGTTACGGCGCCGAGGCCGTTGCGCGGGCCCGTGCGCTTGGCGACGACTCGGCGCTCGCTCTGGCGACGATGTTGCGCGCGTCGGCAATCTTCGACTTCTTTCATCGCACCGAAGAGGCGACCGAGTTGGCCGAGGAGTCGAGGCTCGCCTTTGCGGCGGTTGGTGACCGCTGGAGTTGCGCCATGGCGACCCTCGTCCGCGGCGAGATGTTCATGGCGAACGCCGAGTACGACGTCGCGCTGCCGGAGCTGCGAGAAGCTGCGGCTCAGTTCGCCGACATCGGAGAGGCGTGGGGCGGAGGCCTCGCACTGCGCCACGTCGCTGACATCGCGACGACGCGCGGAGACTACGACGAAGCCGAGATCGCCCTGCGGCAAGCGATCCTCGGCTGGCGGGCCATGGGAGCCGTCGCGGTCGCGAGCGGCCTGACCCTGCGGCTCGCGAACGTCTGCGCACTCGACGGCAGGACCCGGGAAGCCGATGGCTGGTTCGACCAGGCCATCGCGGCCGCCGAACGCCAGCGCAACGTCCCGATCCTCGCCTTGGCCCACAACTTGCGCGGTGTCGCGCTCGAGACGTCGCGGGCGACTCGACGAGGCGGAGCACTGCCACCGCGCCACGCTCGCGTTGTACGTCGATCGCGGAGTACCCGCGGGACTGAGCCTGAGCCTCGCTTCGCTCGGCTACATCTCGGAGTGCCGCGGGGATGTGGCGGATGCGACGCGACATCATCGTGCCGCCCTCGCAGCGGCACTCGATGCCAACGACGTCCGGGCGCAAGCCTTGGCGCTCGAGGGTCTCGCAGGTGTGGCGTCGTTGCTCGGTGACGACCAAGGCATCGGCCGCTACCTGGGTGCGGCCGCGGCGTTGCGGGATGCGACAGGCGGAGCGCTGGTGCGCGCGGAGCGAGCGGACGTCGAACGGGTGCTCGATCGGGTCGGCGACGGCGCCGCGATGAAGGCGGCGTTCGCTGCCGGTCGCGCCGAGCCATCGGCCGTGATCGCGGCCGTCGACCAGCGCGACGGTGAGCCGGAGGGTGCGGCGGTCGGGATTGCGGGTACCACAGGCGATGGCGGTCGTGATCCGTAGTGCGAGGAGGACGTCCATGGTCAGCACGAAGGACTCCACGGGCGTTGCGCAGGCGCCGAGATGACCGTCGCCACCGCACTCGCCCGTTCCGACGTCGCGACGAGGCTCCCGGCACACGACCTCGATCGGGCGCGCCGCTGGTACGCGGAGCGGCTCGGCTTGGCGCCGGTCGAAGAGCGCCCCGGCGGGCTGCGCTACCAGTGCGGCACGACGTACTTCGTCGTGTTCCAATCGATGGGCCAGGCCTCGGGCGAGTCCACGCAGATGGGGTGGGAGGTCGACGACATCGTGGCCGTCGTCGCCGACCTCGAGGCGCGCGGCGTCGAGTTCGAGGAGGTCGACTCGCCCGGCATGAAGACCGTGAACGGCATCGCCGACATCGACGGCAACTATCCGTCCAAGGGTCGCGGCGAGCGGGGCGCGTGGTTCCGCGACAGCGAGGGCAACCTCCTCGGGATCGGCCAAGTGATCGGCTGAGCTCTCGTCGGGCCGGCTCGTTGCCGGTGGCTGGAGGTTCGGATCCGCCCGTTTCGGGCATGGCTCGCCGTGCATGACGCTCTTCCAAGAGTCGCCCCACTCCGCGACCGGTGGCTGAACCCCCTCACCTCATGCCTTCGGACCCGTTCTCCCGACACGGCTTTGCCCGCGTCGCTGCCGCAGTGCCCCAGGTGCGTCTCGCCGACGCGGACGCCAACGCCGACTCGACGCTCGCCTTGGCGCGGGCGGCGGCCGAGGACGACGTCGCGCTGCTCGTCTGCCCCGAGCTCGGGCTCACCGGGTACAGCAACCAGGACCTGTTCCACCAGCAGGCGTTGCTCGAGTCGCGCCGAGCACGCGCTCTTCGACCCTCGCCGCCCGAGCCGCCGAGCTGCCCGACGGTCCTCGTCGTCGGGCCTGCCGCTGCGCGTCGGCACGCAGCTGTTCAACGTCGCCGCGGTCCTGCACGGCGGTGCGGGTGCTCGGCGATCGTGCCGAAGTCGTACCTGCCGAACTACCGCGAGTTCTACGAGAAGCGGCACTTCAGCGCGGCCCGCCAGGCGATCGTCGACCAGCGTCGAGCTCGGTGGACGCGGCGTGCCGTTCGGGACCGACCTCCTCTTCGAGATCGCATCGCTCGCCCGACCTCGTGTTCGGTGTCGAGATCTGCGAGGACCTCTGGGCGCCGATGCCGCCGAGCACGTTCGCGGCGATGGCGGGCGCGACCGTGGTGGCCAACCTCTCGGGCAGCAACCTCACCATCGGCAAGGCCGGATATCGACGCCAGCTCTGTTCGTCGCAGTCGGCGCGGATCCTCGGCGCGTACGTCTATGCCGGCGCGGGCGAGGAGCGAGTCGACGACCGATCTCGCCTGGGACGGCCACGCGATCGTCGCCGAGAACGGCAACGTGCTCGCCGAGTCCGACCGCCTTCGCGCAGGAGCCGCAGCTCGTCACCGCCGACATCGACCTCGACCGGCTGGTTGCCGACCGGCTGCGCACGACGAGCTTCGTCGACTGCCTGGACGACCACCGGCGGCGTCTGCGGTTCCGTCGGGTCCGAGCAGAGCTCGAGGCACCGACCGCCGCGGTCGCCGCTTCGGCGACGGGTGCCGCGGTTCCCGTTCGTGCCCGGCGACCCCTCGGAGCGGGCGGAGCGGTGCGCGGAGGTCTACGCCATCCAGCGCAGCGGTCTGCGGACCCGGCTGCAGGCGAGCGGCGTCGAGCGCATCGTGATCGGCGTCTCGGGCGGCATCGACTCCACGCAGGCGCTGCTCGTCGCGGTCTCGTGCATGGACGACCTGTCTCTCCCACGTTCGAACGTGCTGGCGTACACGCTGCCCGGGGTTCGCCACCAGCGATCGGACGCTGCGCAACGCGCGGCAGCTGATGGAGGCGCTGGGCGCGAGCGCGCACGAGATCGACATCAAGCCCGCGGCGATGCAGATGCTGCGCGACCTCGATCATCCTGCTGCCCTCGGCGAGCGGCTGTACGACGTCACGTACGAGAACGTCCAGGCCGGGCGCGCGCACTTCGTTGCTGTTCCGGCTCGCCAACCAGCACGGCGCGCTCGTTCTCGGCACCGGCGACCTGTCGGAGCTGGCGCTCGGGTGGTGCACCTACGGCGTCGGCGACCACATGTCGCACTACGGAGTGAACGCGTCGGTCCCGAAGACGCTCATCCAGTACCTGGTGCAATGGGTCAGCGAGCACGAGGACCTCGACGTCGTCACCCGCACGACGCTCGACGACATCCTGCAGACCGGCGTGTCGCCCGAGTTGGTGCCCGCACGACGGAGGATGCAGTCGACGAGCCCGCGCAGCTGAGCGAGAGCGTGGTCGGTCCGTACGAGCTGCAGGACTTCTTCCTCTACCACGTGCTGCGGTTCGGGTTCCGTCCCTCGAAGGTCGCGTACCTCGCGCACCACGCCTGGCGCGACCGTGACGAAGGCGACTGGCCTGCGGCTCGGGCCGACGCGCCACACAACGAGTACGACCTGGCCCAGATCTGCCACTGGTTGCGGGTGTTCCTGCAACGCTTCTTCGCGAACCAGTTCAAGCGATCGGCGCTCCCGGACGGGCCCAAGGTCGGGTCGGGAGGCTCGCTGTCGCCGCGAGGCGACTGGCGAGCACCGAGCGACGTGTCGGCGAAGGCGTGGCTCCAGGAGCTCGACGCGTTCGAAGCCGCGCGTGCTCGGGCCTTCCTGATCCGTCCGATCAGGCCGCCTGCTCCAGGAGCTCCCACAGCCAGGCGGTCGCGCAGCGCAAGGTGGCATCGACGACCTCCGCGGGCTGCGCCGTCGAAGTGCTCGAGCCGGGTGTCGCGTGCGCCCGGCGACGTTGATCGCGAGCCAGACCGTGCCCGGTGGCTGGTCGTCCTGCGGTGCCGGACCGGCGACGCCCGAGACCGCGACACCGACGTCGGCCTCGAGCAGCTTCGTCACGTGCTCCGCCATGGCCGTGACCGCCCGCTCGGACACCACCGGGCCGTCGGGCACGTCGAGCAGGGAGCGCTTCACATCGGACGCGTAGGCCACGATCGCGCCGCGGTACCAGTCCGAGGAACCCTCGGCGGTCGCGAAGCGGGCAGACAGCTCACCACCGGTGAGCGACTCCGCTACGGCCAGCCGCGCCCCGTCGTCACTCAGGAGTCGGCCGATCGCCGCGACGTCCGGGTGCTCCGCCTCTGCCATGGGGCTCATCATGCCCACGTTTCGCGCGCATCACAACGTGCTGCGACCTTCAGCGGTGAGATGGTGTGAGCCGGTCAGCCGCTTCGGTCGCGTCACGCAGCCGGGCGGCCAGCGACGAATCGAGCTGATCCGAGTCCAATCGCCAGCGCCAGTTGCCCTCGACGCTCCCCGGCACGTTGACACGTGCAGACGAGCCGAGACCGAGCAGGTCTTGCACGGGAACGATCGCCAAGACGCCAGGGGAGTCGAGGGCGAGGCGGATCAGCATCCAGTGCGGCTCGGCATCGTCGTGTCCGTGCTCGCGCACGGCCGATTCGACCCGCGATCGCTCGCGTGCCGATGCTCCGGACCACCATCCCATCGATGTGTCGTTGTCGTGGGTGCCGGTGTAGACGACGGTGTCCGGCTCGATCTCGCGCTTCGGTGAGTTCACCATCGAGTCGGCGAAGGAGAAGTGGAGCACCACCGTGCCCGGAAACTCGAGGGTCGTCCGCAGTCGTTCCACCGGCGGCGTGATGAGTCCGAGGTTCTCGGCCACGACCGGGACCTCCCCGAGACTGCCCGCGACGGCGTCGAACACCGCCCGACCCGGGCCGCGGACCCATGTGCCCGACCTCGCGGTGTGGTCGCGGGCGGGGATCTCGTACGCGGCGACGAAGCCACGGAAGTGGTCGATGCGCACCGCGTCGACGAGCTCGACCGCACGTCGGAATCGCTCGATCCACCACCGGTAGCCGGCGGTGCGGATCGCCGCCCAGTCGTACACGGGTGTGCCCCAGCGCTGTCCGTCGGCGCTCCAGTCGTCGGGCGGTACGCCTCCTACCACTCCGGACTTGAAGAACTCGGGGAATCCGAGGTGGTCGGCGCCTTCGGGAGCGACCGCGAACGCCATGTCGCCGAGGATGTGCACCCCGCGGTCGGCGGCGTGCGCACGCAGTCGGTGCCACTCGCGGTCGAACCGGACCTGGTCGGCGAGCGCACCGGCTCCGGCGTATGCCGCCCAGGAACCTGACCAGAACGGATGCGCCGCGACGAATGCGTCGATCTCGTCTGCACCGACCGACGCCCGACGATCGTGGATCCATGTGGGGCTCCCCGCGAACGCCGATGCCGACGAGTAGGGCGACCCGTAGCGATCCGGTGGACCGAACGGCAGGATCTGCCACCACTGCTGACCCGCGTCGGCGAGCCAGTCCACGAAGCGCCGAGCCCCGTCACCGAGCGTGCCCTCCGGAAGTGACGCAACGGGAAGGAGCACGCCGCTCGCACGCTCGAAGCTCGTCATGGTCGTGTCATCGATTGAGACTCTCGAGCCTGGGGCATGTCTGACGGGTCATGCCCAATCGAACGCCAGAGGACGCACAGGTTGCCGCGCGCGTGCGCATCTCCGACGTGACGCCCCAATTGGAGTGTGGGCGGTACGCGGTCAAGCGCGTCGTGGGCGAGACGGTCGAGGTCGGCGCGACGGTCGTCGCCGCCGGCCATGTCCAGGTGCGCGCCGAGCTGCGGTACCGGCGGGTCGGTGCCCGACGGTGGACCCGCATCCCCATGCTCGAGACACGCGACGAGCCCGACCGGTTCACCGCCGCATTCCGCACCGAGACGACCGGCCGGTGGGAGTACACCGTCGGCGCCTGGGTCGACACCGCCGCGACCTGGCACGACGAGCTGCGGCGCAAGGTCGAGGCGGGCGAGACCGAGTTGCGCGCCGAGCTGGACGAGGGCGAGCAGCTGCTCGGCGTCGAGCTCCCGGACGTCGAGAGCGCGCTCGACGTGCCGGCGGAGGTACGGACGGCGAAGGCATCGCTCGGGCGCCCGTTGACGGTGGTAGGTGAGCCCGTGCTCGCTGCGTTCGGAGTCCTGGTACGAGCTGTTCCCACGGTCGTTCGGCGGGCTCGACGGCGTACGGGCGGTGCTGCCCGAGATCGCCGATCTCGGCTTCGACGTGGTGTACCTGCCGCCGATCCACCCCATCGGCACCACCAACCGCAAGGGGAGGAACAACTCGTTGGTGGCGGCGCCCGCCGATCCGGGGAGCCCCTGGGCGATCGGCGGGCCCGAGGGTGGCCACAAGGCCGTGCATCCCGATCTCGGAACCCTCGACGACTTCGACCGCCTCGTCGCTCGCGCCCGCGAGCTCGGCCTCGAGGTCGCGCTCGACTTCGCCGTGCAGTGCTCTCCCGACCACCCGTGGCTCGAGAAGCACCCCGAGTGGTTCGCGTGGCGGCCCGACGGCTCGGTGAAGTACGCGGAGAACCCGCCGAAGCGCTATCAGGACATCGTCAACGTCGACTTCGACAGCCCGAAGGCGAAGCAGCTGTGGGAGGCGCTCCTCGGCGTGGTCGAGCACTGGATCGATCACGGCGTCCGGGTGTTCCGAGTGGACAACCCGCACACCAAACCATTCGCGTTCTGGGAGTGGCTGATCACCACCGTGCACGAGGACCATCCCGACGTCGTGTTCCTGGCCGAGGCGTTCACGCGCCCGGCAATCATGTCGACGTTGGCCAAGTTGGGCTTCAGCCAGTCGTACACGTACTTCACGTGGCGCAACACGCGCCTCGAGCTCGAGACCTACATCGGCGAGCTTGCCGATGCAACCGACTGGTTCCGGCCCAACTTCTTCGTGAACACGCCCGGACATCTTCCACGAGTACCTCCAGCAAGGCGGGCAGCCCGCGTTCGAAGCTCGCACCGTGCTCGCCGCGACCTTGTCGCCGTCCTGGGGGATGTACTCGGGTTTCGAGCGCGCCGCGGGCGTCGCCGTGCGACCGGGGAGCGAGGAATATCGCGACTCGGAGAAGTACCAGTGCACGACCGGCAAGGTGGGCGGCGAGCTCAGCCGGCTCGTGCGGCGCTGCAACGAGATCCGACGCGCGTCCGACGTGTTCCGCCACGTCGACAACGCCACGTTCCTCGACACCGCGCACGAGCGGATCGTCGGCTACGTGAAGGGTCGCGGCAGTGACGCGGTCGTCGTCTGCGTCAACCTCGACCCGCACGACGACGCCGAGGGGCTCGCGACGCTCCCGGCCACGCTCGATCTGCCCGCGCGCTTCGGCGTGGTCGATCTCCTCTCCGGCGATCACCACGAGTGGCGGGTCGGGGGCAACTACCTGCGGTTGCCTCCCGGCGGTGCCCACGTGCTGGCGGTGCGATGACAACCGGCGAGCTGACCCTCGGCCGGCCCGAGCTCGGCGACCTCCGACGCCAGCTGCACACGGCCGGCGGCGTCTCCGACACACCCCGACGCTGGTTCGAGTCCGACCCGCTGTGGTTCAAGCGCGCGGTGTTCTACGAGATCCACATCCGCGGCTTCGCCGACGGCAACGGCGACGGCATCGGCGACTTCATCGGGCTCACCGAACGCCTCGACTACCTCGAGTGGTTGGGGATCGACTGCATCTGGCTCCTGCCGTTCTACGCGTCGCCCCTGCGCGACGGTGGCTACGACATCTCCGACTACTACTCGGTGCATCCCCACTACGGCACCACCGACGACTTCGCCGAATTCGTGGAACAGGCCCACCAGCGGCAGATCCGCGTGATCGCCGACCTCGTGATGAACCACACATCGAGCGACCACGAGTGGTTCAAGGCGTCGAGGGAATCGCGCGACAGCTCGTTCCGCGACTGGTACGTGTGGTCCGACACCGACGACCGCTACGCCGACGCCCGCATCATCTTCGTCGACACCGAGCAGTCGAACTGGACCCACGACCCGGTGGCAGGCCAGTACTACTGGCATCGATTCTTCGCCCACCAACCAGACCTGAATTTCGACAACCCCCAGGTGCAGGACGCACTGCTCGATGTCATGCGCTACTGGCTCGACTTCGGGCTCGACGGACTGCGCCTCGACGCCGTGCCCTATCTGTTCGAGCGGGAGGGCACCGACTGCGAGAACCTCCCGGAGACGCACGAGTTCCTGAAGCGCGTGCGCAAGACGATCGATGACGAGTACCCCGACCGCGTGCTGCTCGCGGAGGCCAATCAATGGCCGGCCGACGTCGTGGAGTACTTCGGCGATGGCGACGAGTGCCACATGGCGTTCCAGTTCCCGGTGATGCCGCGTCTGTTCATGTCGATGCGTCGCGAAGAGGCGCATCCGATGATCGACATCCTCGAGCAGACGCCGAGGATCCCCGCCAACGCGCAGTGGGGCCTGTTCCTCCGCAACCACGACGAGCTGACGCTCGAGATGGTGACCGACGAGGAGCGTGACTACATGTACGGCGAGTATGCCAAGGACCCGCTGATGCGACTCAATCTCGGGATCCGACGTCGCCTCGCGCCCTTGCTCGAGAATGGCCGCGACGACATGGAGCTGGCGACCGCCGTCCTGTTCTCGCTGCCCGGCAGCCCGATCCTCTACTACGGCGACGAGATCGGCATGGGCGACAACATCTACCTCGGCGACCGCGACGGGGTCCGCACGCCGATGCAGTGGACGGGTGACCGCAACGGCGGGTTCTCGCGGGCCGACTTCGCCCGGCTCTACCTGCCGCCGCTGATGGACCCGGTGTACGGCTACCAAGCGGTGAACGTCGAGGCCCAGCTCCGCACGCCGACGTCCTTGCTGCGGTGGGTCCACCGCTTCATCGCGCTGCGCAAGGAGCACCCGGTCTTCGGTTGCGGCACCTACGAGGCACTGCGGCCCGCGAACCTCCACGTGTTCGCTCACCTCCGCAGCTTCGAAGAGGAGGTGGTCCTCTGCGTGCACAACATGGCGCGCTCGGCGCAGGCTGTCGAGCTGGACCTGTCGCGCTTCGAGGGCATGGAACCGGAGGAGATGTTCGGCCGCACGCGCTTCCCGCGCATCGGCACGCTCCCGTACCTGCTCACGCTCCCGGGGCGCGGGTTCTACTGGTTCCGGCTGAGGAAGGCCGATGACTGACGACCGCGCCCGCCTCGGCACCGCAGGCGTCATCGAGGACGACGCGCTCGTCCCCTACCTGCAGTCGCAGCGCTGGTACGGCGCACACTCCCGCGAGGTGCAGGCGGCGTGCGTGGTCGAGACCGTGCCGCTCGACGACGCCGGGACGCTGCGCATGGCGCTCGTGGACCTGGTGTTCGACACCGGGACCCACGACCTCTACCAGCTCCTCGTGCGCGAGGACGGTGGCGAGGTGTTCGAGGCGACCGGTGATCCGTTGTTGGGTACGCGGCTGGTCGAGCTCACCGCGTCGCGTGCGGTCGTCGACGGCACCGACGGGCGCATCACGTTCGATGCGATCCGTCCGGTCACACCGCCCGCCTCCCCGGTGGCCCGTCCCCTCGGGGTGGAAGCGTCGAACACCGTCGTCGTGGTCGACGACCTGCTCGTCAAGACCTACCGCCATGTCCGTCCTGGCGTGAACGCCGAGCTCGACATGCTGCTGTTCTTCGCCGAGCACGATTTCGACCATGCCCCCGAGCTCGCGGGTTGGTACGCGTACGAAGGGGAGCGCGTGCAGGCGACCCTCGGGCTCCTGCAGCGGTTCGTACCCGATGCGATCGACGGGTGGGAGCTGGGTCAGCGCGAGCTCGCGTCCACCCCCGAAGCGTTCTTCCGCCTGCTCGAGCAGCTCGGCGCGGTCGTGGGCAAGATGCACGCGGTGCTGGCGTCCGACGGGTCCGACCCGTCGTTCGCGCCCGAGGAGCCGACCCCCGAGAGCGCCGGGCTGGTGTCGGCGCGCATCGACGAGGAGATCGACGCCACCTTCGACGAGCTGGGTGATCGTGAGGAGCTCGCGCCCCTGATCGGCCGGAGGAGTCAGGCGCACGAACTGGTGCTGGCCAGCGCAGCGTCGGGCGCCCAGGGGCGCACCATCCGGACCCACGGGGACCTCCACCTCGGGCAGGCGCTGTGGCACACCACCGTCGACCCTGCCGGCGACTGGATGGTCATCGACTTCGAGGGCGAGCCCACACGCGCGGCGTCGGCGCGCCGACACAAGGCGGCCCCACTACGGGACGTCGCCGGGATGTTGCGCTCGTTGTCGTACCTCGCCAGCGCGGTGCGCCGGGACGGCATCGAGGTTCCTGACGAGTGGGAACGTGATGCGCGCAGCAGCTTCCTCGACGGGTACCGCGCGTCGCCGGCGGTGGCGGTGCTGCCGTCGTCGATCGACGCGCAGGACCAGCAGCTCACGATGTTCGAGCTCGAGAAGGCGTTCTACGAGCTGCGCTACGAGCTGGACCACCGCCCCGACTGGGTCGACATCCCCGTCGGCAGCATCGTCGGCCTCCTCGACGGCGCGGGCGTGTGAGCCGACTCCTCGCGCCCGCGGTCGAGCACGGGTTCGAGCGTGTTCTCACACGCACGCAGCACAACCCCCATCAGCTGCTCGGTATCCATCCGGCAGCGGTCGGAGCCGTCGTGCGCGTCTACGAGCCGCGCGGTGGCGTGCCCGCGGTTGCGATCGACGGGCACCTGGAGGCGATGCGGTGCGTCGACAGGCGCGGCCTGTTCGAGCTCGTGGTGCCGGGCGCCGACGCGCCGCGTCGTACCAGCTGCTGTTCCCCGGCGCGCCCGAACCGGTCGACGACCCGTACCGGTTCCTGCCGTCGCTCGGCGAGCTCGACCTCCACCTGTTCGGTGAGGGTCAGCACCGCGAGCTCGGTCGTGTCCTCGGCGCGCACGAGCGCGAACACGAAGGAGTGATGGGGACGTCGTTCGCGGTATGGGCGCCCGCCGCTCAGTCGGTGACCCTGGTGGGTGACTGCACGCAGTGGGACGATCGGGTCCGCCCGATGCGCTCGCTCGGCGCGAGTGGGGTGTGGGAGCTGTTCGTGCCCGGCGTCAGCCAGGGCATGCGGTACAAGTTCGCGGTCCACGGCGCGGACGACTCGGTGCGCCTGCACGCCGATCCGGTCGCAGCCTGGAGCGAGGTCGCTCCGGCGAACGCGTCGATGGTGTTCCGCTCGTCGTACCAGTGGAACGACGCCGCATGGATGTCGCGTCGCGCGCAAGTTGCTCCGGCGGCGCACCCGATGTCGGTCTACGAGGTGCACCCGGGCTCGTGGCGGCCCGGGCTCGACTGGCGGGCACTCGCGGGTGAGCTCGCCGACTACGTCACCGACCTCGGATTCACGCACGTGGAGCTGATGGCCGTCCTCGAGCACCCGTTCAGCGGCTCCTGGGGCTATCAGGTCACCGGCTACTTCTCGCCGTCGTCGCGCTGGGGTGCGCCCGACGACTTCCGCGCTCTTGTCGACGAGCTGCACCGCAGGGGTGTCGGGGTCATCGTCGACTGGGTGCCCGCGCACTTCCCGCGTGACGACTGGGCCCTCGCCCGCTTCGACGGCACCGCGCTGTACGAGCACGAGGATCCACGCCAGGGCGCGCACCCCGACTGGGGCACGCTCATCTTCAACTACGGCCGCACCGAGGTCCGCAACTTCCTCCTTGCCAGCGCGGCGACCTGGGTGCGCGACTTCCACGTCGACACGCTGCGCGTCGACGCGGTCGCGTCGATGCTCTACCTCGACTACTCGCGCGAGCCGGGTGACTGGCTGCCCAACCCGCACGGCGGGCGTGAGAACCTCGATGCAGTCGGGTTCCTGCGCGAGCTCAACTCGTGGCTGCCTGACGTGGCGCCGGGCTCGTACGCCATCGCCGAGGAGTCGACCGCGTGGCCGGGCGTGACCACGCCGGTACGCGACGGGGGACTGGGCTTCGGAGCGAAGTGGAACATGGGCTGGATGCACGACACGCTCGAGTACTTCGAGCGGGAGGCGATCCACCGGCGCTTCCACCACGACGAGCTGACGTTCGCGATGGTCTACGCCTACAGCGAGCGCTACGTGCTCCCGCTGTCACACGACGAGGTGGTCCACGGCAAGCGCTCGTTGCTCGGACGCATGCCCGGTGACCGCTGGCAGCAACTCGCCAACCTGCGCGCGCTCTACGCCTACATGTGGGCGCACCCGGGCAAGAAGCTCCTCTTCATGGGCAGCGAGCTCGCCCAGGAACACGAGTGGGACCACGAGCGCGCCCTCGACTGGCCGCTTCTCGACGTTCCGGGCCACCGCGGCATCCAGACGCTCGTGCGCGATCTCAACCACCGATATCGCGCCGAGCCTGCGCTCTGGACGGGTGATGACGATCCGCACGCGTTCAGCTGGCTCCACGGCACGGACGCGGACTACAACGTGTTCGCGTTCGTCCGCCATGATCCGCTCGGGGGTCGTCCCGTCGTGTGCGTCGCGAACCTGTCACCCGTCCCACGCCACGAGTACGACATCGCCGTTCCGTCTGCGGGGGTGTGGGAGGAGGTCCTCGACACCGACTCCCGCTTCTACGGCGGCTCCGACGTCGGCAACGGGGGAGCGGTCACCGCAGCACTGCTCGACGGGGGTGCCCACCTCCGGCTCGTGCTGCCGCCCCTCGGCGTGCTCTGGCTGGCGCCGCGCGTCGGGAGCCCGTGACGCCCTACCCGCGCCTGGGCGCGATCGTGAACGGCGGCGCCGTCACCTACACGGTCTGGGCACCCGCAGCGAGGCTCGTGGAGCTCGTCACCGAGACCTCGCGCCATGCCATGCAGCGGGCACACGACGGCACGTGGACCGTCACCCGGCCCGGAGGCCACGGAGACCGTTACCGCTTCTGCATCGACGCGGCGCAATCGTTCCCCGACCCGATGTCGCATGCGCAGCCGGAGGGCGTCCTCGGGCCGTCCGAAGTCGTCGACCCCAGCGTCTTCGCCTGGACCGATGAGGAGTGGCGCGGTGTCGCGCTCGACGACCTGGTGCTCTACGAGTTCCACGTCGGCACCTTCACCGAAGCGGGTACCTTCGCCGCAGCCGTCGACCGCCTGCCTGAGCTCGTCGACCTCGGCATCACGGCCATCGAGCTGATGCCGGTGGCCACCTTCCCGGGGCGCTTCGGCTGGGGGTATGACGGGCTGTACACGTCGGCGCCCCATCCCGTCTACGGCGGTCCCGAGGGTCTGGCGCTCCTGGTCGACCGCGCCCACGCGGTCGGATTGGGCGTGGTGCTCGATGTGGTCTACAACCACTTCGGTCCTGGTGCCGACGCGCTCACTGCGTTCGCGCCCTACACCGACGCCGATCACGACACGTTCTGGGGTGCCGCGGTGGCGTTCGCGCGCCGCGGCGTGCGCGAGTGGGCGATTCAGAACGCCGAGCACTGGGTGCGCGACCTCCACGTCGACGGCCTGCGCCTCGACGCCGTGCACGCCATCGTCGACGAGACCCGACCGCACATCGTCGCCGAGCTCGGCGACCGTGTGCGCGCCGTCCGCGACACCACGCTGGTGATCGCGGAGATGACGACCGGGGATCTGCGGCCGATAGGCGAGTGGCATTGCGACGCGCAGTGGGGCGACGAGCTCCACCATGCGGTGCACGTGCTGCTCACGGGTGAGCACGAGGGCTACTACGCCGACTACGGATCGGTTGCCCAGGTCGCGCGTGAGTACGAGCGCCCTGACGCGAAGCGGCTCGTGATGTGTGCGCAGAACCACGATCAGGTGGGCAACCGCGCGTTCGGCGATCGCCTGCGCGGGCGCCAGCTGCGCCTCGCCGCCTTCTGCAGTCTCCTCGCCCCGGGCGTCCCGCTGCTCTTCATGGGCGAGGAGTACGACGAGCGACGACCGTTCCTCTTCTTCGCCGACCACATCGATCCTGAGATCGCCCGGGCGACCCGGGAAGGACGTCGACGCGAGTTCGCCGCCTTCGCGGCCTTCGCGCACGTCGAGGTGCCCGATCCGGGCGCACTCGACACGTTCGCGCAATCGAAGCTCGTCCCGTCGGCGGGCAATTCCGAACACCGGGAGTACTACCGTCGCCTTCTCGAGCTGCGGCGCACGCTGCCTGCCGGACCGGTGCGGACGGTCGTCGACGAAGACGCCCGCTTCCTACGCGTGTGGCGCGGTGACGTCGAGCTGCTGGTCAATTTCTCGGACGTCGAGCAGCACGGCGTCGGTCCGTGGGAGGGACGAGTCGGATGAGCGAGCTGTGGCCGGGACGTCCGTTCCCGCTCGGCGCGGTCTGGGATGGTGACGGCACCAACTTCGCCGTGTTCTCCGAGCACGCCGAGGCAGTCGAGTTGTGCCTCTTCGACGGCGACGACCACGAGACGCGCATCACGATCCGCGAGCGCACGGCGTTCCACTGGCACTGCTACCTGCCCGGCATCGGCCCCGGCCAGCGGTACGCCTACCGGGTGCACGGTCCCTACGAGCCGACGGCGGGTCACCGCTTCAACCCCCGCAAGCTGCTCATCGACCCGTACGCCAAGGCCATCGACGGCCCGGTCGGATACGGCGTCGCCAACGTGCTGCCCTACGTCCCCGACGGCGACGACGCCGACCTCGTCGCCGACGACGAGGACGACCAGGACGCCATCCCCAAGTCGGTCGTCGTGTCCGAGCACTTCGACTGGGAAGGCGACCTGCTGCCCCGCACGCCGTGGAACGAGACGATCATCTACGAGACCCACGTGAAGGGCTTCACCCGGTGTCACCCGAAGGTCCGGGAGGACCTGCGGGGCACCTACGCCGCGCTCGCGTCCGAAGAAGCCGTCTCGCACTTCGTCGAGCTCGGCGTCACCGCGATCGAGCTGCTGCCGGTGCACCACATCGCCGACGAGGCCGCGCTGGTCGACAAGGGGCTCAGCAATTACTGGGGCTACAGCTCGATCGGGTACCTCGCACCCCATTCCGAGTACGCCGCGACCGGTCGCCGAGGCCAGCAGCTCGCCGAGTTCAAGGGAATGGTGAAGGCGCTCCACGCAGCCGGGATCGAGGTCATCCTCGACGTCGTCTACAACCACACCGCCGAAGGCAACCACCTGGGGCCGATGCTCTCCTTCCGCGGCATCGACAACGCGTCGTACTACCGCCTGTCGCCCGAGGATCCCCGCTACTACGTCGACTACACGGGGACCGGCAACAGCCTCAACCCGGTGAGCCCCAACGTGCTGCGGCTCATCATGGACTCGTTGCGGTACTTCGTGATCGAGTGCCACGTCGACGGGTTCCGGTTCGACCTCGCGTCGGCGCTGGCGCGTGAGTTCCACGAAGTGAACCGCCTCTCGGCGTTCTTCGACATCATCTTCCAGGACCCCGTGCTCTCACAGGTGAAGTTGATCGCAGAGCCGTGGGACGTCGGCGAGGGCGGCTACCAGGTCGGCAACTTCCCCGTGTTGTGGACGGAGTGGAACGGCCCGTATCGCGACACCGTGCGCGACTACTGGCGCGGCGTCGCACCCGTCGGCGAGTTCGCGACCCGCTTCGCCGGTTCGGCCGATCTCTACGAGCGTGATGGCCGTCGACCGTTCGCGTCGATCAACTTCATCACCGCGCACGACGGCTTCACGCTCGCCGATCTCGTCTCCTACAACGACAAGCACAACGAGGCGAACCTCGAGGACAATGCCGATGGCACCGAAGACAACCGCAGCTGGAACTGCGGCGTCGAGGGCGAGACCGACGACGCCGACGTGCTGGCGCTTCGGGCGCGCCAACAGCGCAACTTCCTCACCACGTTGTTCCTCTCGCAGGGCGTGCCGATGCTGCTGGCAGGTGACGAGCTGGGCCGGAGCCAAGGCGGGAACAACAACGCGTACTGCCAGGACAACGAGATCTCCTGGCTCGACTGGGACCTCGACGAGGCCGATCAGCAGCTCCACGCTTTCACCCGTCGGCTGATCGAGTTCCGTCACGACCATCCGGTCGTGCGACGCGAGACGTTCTTCGGTGGTGAACCCGGTGCACAAGGGCTCCCCGACATCTGGTGGTTCCGGCCCGACGGCCGGCGCATGGCGCGCCGAGACTGGGAGGTGCCGGGCGGTCCCGTCGGTGTGTTCCTGAACGGAGACGCCATCCGGTCGACGACCCCCCGCGGGGAGCCCATCCACGACGACTCGCTGGTCCTGCTGTTCAACGGCCGCCACGAGGCCGTCGACCTGGTGCTGCCGCCTCGGCGCTTCGGCGCGCGGTGGCACGTCGAGCTGTCGACCACCGGCGCCGAGGACGAAGGTCGCGAGTACACGGCCCGCCAAGCAGTGGCGGTGGCGGAGCGCTCGGTCGTCGGGTTGAGCCGCCGCCGATGAGGCCGTTGATCGGAACCTACCGCCTGCAGCTCGGACCCGACCTCACCTTCGCCGACGCGGCCACGCTCGTTCCCTACCTGCGCGATCTCGGCGTGAGTCACCTCTACCTCTCGCCGATCCTGCAAGCGCGCCGGGGCTCGACGCACGGGTACGACGTCGTCGACCCGCGGCGGGTGTCGGAGGCCCTCGGCGGTGAGTCGGGCCTCCGGGCGTTGGCTGCCGCCGGCCTGGGGCTGCTCGTCGACATCGTGCCCAACCACATGGCGGTGTCGGACGAGAACCCGTTCTGGAGCGACAGCGGCCTGCGGCCGACGTTCTTCGATCTCGATCCCGATGGTGGGCATCGTCGCTTCTTCGACATCGACGAGTTGGCCGGCGTGCGGGTCGAGGACCCCGAGGTCTTCGCCGTGACGCACGCCAAGATCGCAGAGCTCGTCGCGCGGCGGGGTGGTCGCAGGGGTGCGCGTCGACCACATCGATGGTCTGGCCGACCCGGCCGCGTACCTGCGACGCCTGCGTGAGGTCGGCATCGAGCACGTCTGGGTCGAGAAGATCGTCGAGCCTGGTGAAGTGCTACCTGCGTGGCCGGTCGAGGGTACGACTGGCTACGACTTCCTGGTCGACGTCGACGCGCTCTTCGTCGATCCTGACGGACTCGACGCGCTCGACACGACCGTCGTCGGCCGTCGTTCGTTCCGCGACGTCGGCGCCGAGGCGAAGGGCGAGCAGGTGCGCAGCACGTTCCAGCCCGAGGTGCGGAGGCTGCAACGTCTTGCCGACGTCGATGGACTCGAAGCCGGCCTCGCTGCACTTCCGGTGTACCGGACCTACCTCGATCCCCAGACTCGCGTCGCGTCGGAACAGGACGCGCGGGCCTTGGCCGCGCTCCCGCCGACTGTCGGCGACGCGTTGCGCGTCCCTGGTGCGACACCACCTGAGTTCGTGGTGCGCTTCCAACAGACGTCGGGTGCGGTGATGGCCAAGGGAATCGAGGACACCGCGATGTACCGGGACGTCCGGTTGCTGGTGCTCAACGAGGTGGGTGGCGACCCCGACCGGTTCGGCATCAGCGTCGACGAGTTCCACCGGACGAACGAGCTCCGATTCGGATCGTGGCCGCGTGCGCTCCTCGCGGCGACCACGCACGACACGAAGCGCAGCGCCGACGTGCGGGCGCGCATCGCGGTCCTCGCCACGATGGCCGACGGATGGCTCGAGATCGTCGACTGGTGGCGAGCGCGGTGTGATGAATACTCGACGACCGCGGGCGCGCTCGACGCCGACGAGCAGCTGTTCGTGCTGCAGACGCTGGTGGGGGCGTGGCCGCTGTCTCGGGCCCGGCTCGACGGGTACCTCGTCAAGGCGTTCCGAGAGGCGAAGCGTCACACCGCGTGGGTCGACCCGGACGAGACGTGGGAGCGTGCCGTGTCGGAGGTGGTCGCACAGGCGATGGCGGATGCGCGTTTCGCCGACGTGTTCATCCCGTTCGTCGTCGACGTGGTCCACCGCGCCGATCGGATCTCGCTCGGTGCTCTGGTGCTGCGGACCACGGCACCCGGCATCCCCGACGTGTACCAGGGCGACGAGCTGTGGAACCACCTCCTGGTCGACCCCGACAACCGCCGCCCGGTCGATTGGTCGTTGCGCCAGCTGCTGCTCGAGCACCAGTTGCGGGGGGCGCAGGTGGATCGTTTCACGGCCAAGCTCTTCACCTTGCGTGTGCTGCTCGCCCTACGCGCCCACGCCTCGGGATTCGCCGAGCTCGGGTATGCGCCACTCGATGCACCCGCCGATGTGTGCGCGTTCGTCCGCGGCTCGCCCGAGGCGCCGGACGTCGTGGTCGTCGTCCCGGTGCGACCGGATCGCACGCTCGAGCTCCCGCCAGCCGTCGAAGACCTGGGGGCGGTCGACCTGCTCGAGCCGCTCGGCGCGGTGTACGGCGCCCACCGACCCGGCGTGTTCGTCACGTCCGAAATCGCGGCCGAGCTCCGACCCTGACGCCTCGCGTCTGCAGGCTCCCGACGCCCGCGCTTCCGACGCCCGTGGCACAGGTCCGGATTGGGCCTTCCTCGACGAGGGGTACAACGCACGAACGCGAGCTGGGGACCGCGCGTCACACGGTACGCAGGAAGGGAGCATCGGATGCCACGAGCCTGGAGCGCCAAACGCGAGCGGCAGTACGAGCACATCAAGGAAGGTCTCCGCGAGCGCGGTGAAGGCGAGGACACCGCCGAAGAGATCGCGGCGCGGACCGTCAACAAGGAACGTGCTCGATCGGGTGAGGCTCGGGAGTCGAGCCGCACATCGACAGAGGACATCTCGTCGGGTCGTCGCGGTGGGTTGCGCTCCCATCGTGGAGCGGGTGGTCGCACCCGTGACCAGCTCTACAACGAGGCTCGAGAGAAGAACATTGCGGGTCGGTCGAAGATGAACAAGGCCGAGCTCGAACGAGCGGTCGGGCGCTGATGGCGGCCCAGGCCGAGCATCGTGATCTTCCCGGACGATCGAAGATGGGCCGCGACGAACACCGAACACTCGACACCTTCGGGGGGCCACCATTGGGCAAGGCGATGCTGAAGTTGAACGACGAGGAGCCGACGTCGTTCCACGTCCTCGTGCCCGAGGTGGAACCCACCCACGGTCTCACGTGGACGCATGGAGAGATCCGAGCCAATGCCGAAGAACGGCTCGCGGTCATCCTCGAATTCACCCGCCGGCTCGGGATGGACGTCGACGGTGACGTCACGTCGGGCTTCTCCGAGGTGGAGCTCGAACGGATCCTGGCGCGCGAGCACTTGGACCTCGTGCTCGCCGTGCAGAGAAGTGGCGGACTCGTGCAGTGGTTGAACCGCGGCGATGTCAACAAGGTCGAGAAGGAATTCGACGTCCCCTTCGAGCACATCGTGGCCGACGCGCCGATCGAGCAGGACGGCGAGATGACTCCGGACGCCCTCCGGTCGGCCTTCGTCGACTTCGCCCGCTCGGAGGGGTGGGACCTGGCCGACGCTGCCGGGCGAGTCCTGAGCGCCATGAGCCACTGATGGCGTGGTCGCGCCTGTCGTTCGCGGGTAGCGGTCGTCGCTCAGAGGAGGTCATGCGATGGAGATTCGAAACGTGCTCGCGCAGGCAACGGTGCGTGATCAAGACGTGGCCGAGCGGTGGTATTCGATGCTCTTCGGGCGCGCACCGGACGCTCGTCCGATGGACGGGCTGCTCGAGTGGCACTTCGGTGATGCGATGGGCGTTCAAGTCTGGGCGGAGCCCGATCGTGCTGGATGTTCGAGCGTTGTTCTCACCGTGGGCGACCTCGACGCGACCGCGGAGCAACTCAAGTCAGCGGGCCTCACGGACGCAACGCCCGCCGAGGCGACATCGTCGCGCATCCTGCCCGTCGAGGACCCTGACGGGAACCGCATCGTGTTCGCCGGAACCTGAGCCGGTCTGATGACGCTTCGCACCGAGATCGGGGATCTCTACGACTCATTGCTGCGATGCTGGAACGAGAAAGATGCTGCGGCGTACGCCGCGCTCTTCGCCGAGGAAGGCGTCGTTGTCGGCTTCGACGGCACCTCCATCGAGTCACCGTTGTCGATTCGCGACCATCTCGAATCCATCTTCGCCGATCACGACCCGGCCATCTATGTCGCGATCGTCGAGGACGTCCGACTGCTCGGCGCGGGAGTGGCACTGCTGCGCGGTGTGGCCGGAATGGTTCCGCCCGGCTCGAACACGATCAAGTCCGAGGTGAACGCGCAGCAGACGCTGGTCGCGATCGAAGCCGATGACGGCTGGCACGTCGCGCTCTTCCAGAACACGCCTGCGAGATTTGACGGCCGGCCGGAAGCAGTCGACACCCTGACGTGCGAACTGCAGGCCGCCCACGACTCGAGTGGTGTCGACGATCAAGCGGTCGCGCCACAACGCGGCTCGTGACCCGCCGCGCTGCGCCGTGCCGGTCAGCCGGCGACGTGGGCGGTGTTGTCGAGCCAGTGCTGAGCGAGTTCGGTGTCTCCGTCGACGCTGACGTTGGCGGCGTCGCGGTCGGTGAGCGGGAGCCGTCTCGTCAAGATCAGCAGCAGCGAACCTGCCGGGCCGGTCACCGTCACATCTGCCTGCTGATTTCCGGGCTGCCACGTGGCCCCGTCTGGCCGCTGTTCGACGAACCAAGCGCCCGTGTCGTCAGCGGTGTCGGTGGCCAGCCACTGCAGGGTCTGCTCGGTGCCCCGAATGGCGCGAGCGGACTCGGACCGCTGCATCGCCCAGGTGGGGGAGGTGAGCATCCGGAGGTGGTTGCTGATGAGCGCGGCTGCGATGTCGGCGTCGATGTCGGCCGGTCGGTGCGCCGCGTTGGCTACGTCGAAGCCGTGGACGACCGTCTCGTTGAGGACGCTGGACATCCAGAATCGCGTCCCGCACCGCTCGTCGCCCGCGGCATTGAACACCGGCGCGTCGAGCGCGTCATCGGAGCACGCGCGGGCGACCCGCTGCGCGGACTCCGACAGCCACGCCTGCCATTCGCGGGGGTCGGCGGGGAGTACGGCCATCTCCATCGGCAGCTGTGTTGGGTCGGTGATGCGCCGCTCGATGATCTCCGCGACCCAGTGCTGGGTCTGGCCCACGTGCTCGACCAGGTCACGGACGGTCCACTCCGGGGCGGTTGGCACGGCGGCGTCAGGTCCGGCCAAGGCGGCTGATTCCGCCAGACGTCCGGTGTATTCGACGATCGCTCGCCGGGCACGATCCGCGTTCAGCTCGGTCATCGGATTGTCCTGTCCGTGGGTTGTGTTTGCTGTGACTGACTCGGCGTGCCGGCCGAACTCATCGGTGACTACTGGAGACGCCATCGCTGCCGATCGGCACTCAGCCAGTTCCGGGCATGTCCTTGCTCGCCCCCCACATCTCGGCGAGGCGCCCGTGCTCGACACGGAAGAATTCGAAGAGCATGGGCTCGGCATCGTCGGTCGGGGCGAAGATCCCTGTGACTGCAGATCGGATTGCCACCTTGTCGCCGTCGACCAGGATGTCTTCCGCAACAAGGCGCATGTTGGGGAAGCGGCCAACGAGATCGCGCCAGACCTGCTTTCCTCTCGCGAAGCCCGTGGTGCCGAGTGGGTGACTCACGAAGTCGGGCCTGAACAAGACATCCGCGTCGTCGAACTGGCGCGCGTTGAAGCACTCCTGCATCCGCCGCACGAGCGTGCTCGGGTCGTCGTGCGGGGTCATGAGCGTGCTCCTCTCTGGGTGGATTCGACGACGATGCCCGGCGGCATGGCCGTGTAGCGACTGTCGGGCACGTCCCGTGGCAACGGTTCACCATCGTGACTGCTCTTTGTCGACGAACACGATACCGAGAGGCATCTGGCGCATTGCCGGATCATCAAACGGAAGTATGAGCGCGTGGGTTCGCGGAGCATCGAACGCGATTCGGTGTGAGTACCTGGTTCGTCGTGTCGATGCTGGTCGTGTTGACCATCGGTTGTGCCCTCGGTATCAACGCTCGACGCACCGCGCGGTGGCGTGCAGGAGCGACGAGACCAGGTGCAGACCGGAATGTGTTCGACGGTGTGTGGCTGAAGCTGACTCCACCAACGCGCAGTTGGACTGCGTTCACGGGCCGTGTCGTCGGTCAACTCGTGACGAACCAACCCACAGACCGTGCCACTCAGCTGAGGCGTACCTGTGTCCTGAGTGTCTTCAGCGCCGCCCGGGCGTCTCCGGTCGTGGCAACGGGAGCGGGCACACGCCGGTCAGCGTGGCCGTCGTGGCGTCGTCGACCGCAGTGAGGAACGTGGCGTGGAAGCGGTTCACCATGTTGGAGAAACCCACCACGAAGCACAGCTCCACGATCTGCGTCCGATCGAAGTGCGTGGTGAGCGCCCCGTAGAGATCGTCGCCGATCGGGAGCATGCGGGTGCTCGCTTGCGAGTACTCGATGATGGCCGTGCTCTCGTCGTCGAACAGCCCGCGCGGCAACGGGTCATCTCCGAGATGTGCCAGCTGTTCGTCGTCGATGCCGGCTGCTCGACCGAGCAGTACGTGGGTCGGTACTCAGTAATGGCAGCTGTTGACGACCGAGGCGGTCAGGTAGGCGAGCTCGCGCTGCGCAGGCGTGAGCGTTCCCGAGCCGTAGAGCACGACACCGGCCTCGGCGACGATGCGCGCCGCACCAGGATGGTTGGCCACCGCGCGCATGATGTTCGGCAGTCCTGCGAAGTTCTCCGCGCCGCCGTAGCGGTCGACGATTTCGCGCACCGCAGCGGGAAGATCGGGGTCGCCGGGGTCCACGAGCGGCAAGCGAGGCGGCATGGCGCGATGTTAGAGGGCTGCTGCAGGGAGTCGCCCTCGCTGCGCCCATCTCAGGGATCGGCCCCGAATTCCGGGACGCCCGTCGTGAGGCAGAACGGGTGGCCGGCGGGGTCGAGCATGATCCGGCGCGCCTCGGGCGCGGGTTGGACTTCCGCCGCCACCGCGCCGAGCTGCTCGGCGGCAGTCACGGCCGCGCCGAGGTCCTTCACGTCGAGGTCGAAATGGATCTGCTTGGGGACCGCGTCGTCGGGCCAGGTGGGCGGGCGGTAGCCATCCACGTGCATCACACTCAACCACATGTGCTCGGCGCGCACACCGACGGCCTGCGCGGTCGTGAAGACGACCTTCCCGCCGAGCATCGCCGCCCAGAACTCCGCCAGGAGCCGCGGTTCCGCGCAGTCGAGCGTCACGAACACGCGGCGAACGAACGACACGCGAAGACGCTAACGCCTGAGGGCGGCAGGACCGCCGTTCCTTTGGTCCACCGAGCGATGTGGGATCGATGAGTTCGGGCGCGGATCGCGGTCTCAGTCAGTGCGGGCCGATTTCGGCGCCCACGATCAATTGGAGCGGAGATGGCCAAGCTGATCTATTCGGTACTGGGCTCGCTCGACGGCTACTTCGAGGATGCGAACGGCAAGTTCGACTGGGCGGCGCCGGATGAGGAAGTGCACACGTTCGCCAACGATCTCGAACGGCCGATCGGGACCCATCTCTACGGGCGCCGGATGTACGAGACCATGGTGTTCTGGGAGACCGTGAGCGCCGTCGAGGAGCCTGCGGTGATGCGGGAGTATGCGGAGTCCTGGCGCGCGGCCGACAAGGTTGTGTACTCACGGACGCTGTTGACGCCATCGAGCGCGAGGACTCGGATCGAGCCTGAGTTCGACCCGGACGCGGTCCGCCAACTGAAGATCTCCTCGACGGCCGACATCTCCATCGGCGGCGCCGATCTCGCGGGCCAAGCGCTCGACGCCGGGCTCGTCGACGAGTGCCATGTCTTCGTGTTCCCGATCATGATCGGTGGCGGCAAACGCACCCTGCCGGACAACGTTCGCGTCCAGCTCGAGCTGCTCGACGAGCGCCGCTTCGACAATGGCGTCGTGCACCTGCACTACCGCGTCCGCGCCTGACGCGCCGGGGACGACCCGGCTCGTCAAGGCGGGCATCGGGACGCGCGCCCGCGGGTATCCCTGAAGTCCGGTGCACGTCCGAGAGGAGGCCCCGATGACTCACGACGCAAGACGGCTGATGGTCCGCAACACCACGAAGGCGAGGACCTCGTGAACGCCGCCGCGTGGACCATCTCGATCATCGCCGTGTGCACGGTGCTCGTGATCGCGTACCGGTGGGAGCGGACGTCGCGCCGGCGCGATCGCGAGTGACTCAGGCCACCGAGCTCCTCGTTGCCCAGAGGTCACGCGCGTCGTAGGCCGGCCGCCAGTCGTCGTGGTACGTCTGCTGCACCGGCGGCGGAACGAATCCGAGGACGCGGGCCGTCGTGTCATCGTCCGCTTCGTGGAGCAACCACGGCAGGAACTGGGGCATGTCGGAGGCGAACCGTTCCATCGCGCCCTTGCCGAACACCATCCACTGTTCCTGCGTGAGCGTGCGATCGGCCAACGGCAGCGCGTCCTCCTCCTCGTGCTGCAGATGACCGCGGAGTCGGCTGTCGAAGTCGGCGCGGACCTCCGATGCAGATTCGCCGTCAGCGAGGGCCCGGTCGACTTCGTCGAGCAGCGGTGCGAGCGCGGCGTGCTCGCCCTCCATGTCGTCGAGCAACGCGAGGTCGTCGGAGCGACCGGCGACGCAGTCGCGCAGTACGGGCCACAGGAGGTCGTCTTCGGCCTCGTGGTGCTTGTGCAGCATCTCCTCGAACAACTTCCATCCCGCGCAGTCGTCGGCCATCCGCGCAACGTGTCCCAGGTCCCGTCGCAGCGCGTCGTGGAAGGCGATCATCATCGTCATGTCGAGCTTGGAGTCGGTCATGGCTCCACTCCTCCGGTCTCGTCGTTCGGTGACCCCCTCGCGGTACCCGGAACTGCAGCGGGAATCACCGCGGAGGCGCCACCACGGTTGCTCCAACGTTGAAACGTCGAGACGGTCGAGCTCGTTGGCTGCCATCAGCTGGCGGATGATGCTGCCGCTTTTGAGGACGACGATGTCGCCGCTCCCGGTGTCGCGCAGCCGCTTGACCTCTTCGGCGGGACCTTCGTCGGCGATACGGGAGTGCGCCCAGGGTGCGTCGGTCATGGTCGTCGAGAACACGACCTTCTCCACGGTGTCGAGCCAACGAGCGAGCGCACGATCGCGTTCGTCGGCCGTTTCGTCGTCGGCGACGGGAGGCCAGTAGTCGTGGAACCCCTCGTAGTTGACGCGGCCCATTCCTGGGGGTCGGGCACTCGGGTGCGAAAGGGTGTGCGACGAGGGTTCGCGCGGACCGCATCGGGGAACCTTTCGCGCCCGTTCCGCGGTGGGCGGAGTGGGAGAGGAGGAGGAACCATGCCGAGAAGCTCGCACGGACCGATGATCAACGATCCCGACCAGTACGAGGCACTCCGCGACCAGGGCATGAGCAAGCAGAAGGCCGCGCGTATCGCGAACGCATCGTTCAGCGAAGGCCGCTCGGCCGTCGGTCGACGCGGCGCCCACGCCGAGAACTACCCCGACCGCACGAAGGAGGAGCTGCTCCAACGAGCACGCGAGGTCGGCATCGAGGGGCGGTCGAAGATGAACAAGGACGAGCTGATCCACACGCTCAGGAACAACTGACGACTGCCCTGCACCGATCGCCCGGCACCGGCGCAGCAATGCCCGGCCGAACGCTGAAAGGTGCCGGACGCTGCGCTCGGGAAAGCAACATCGACCGGCAAGCATCCGACCGGGCGTCGACCACCCTACCGACCCGGTACCGGCTGGCCGCGTGGAGTCTCGCTTCAGTGGACTACGGTGCGGGACATGGCTCCGTCGAATCCGCTCCGTGAGACGCAAGAGTTCGAGGCGAAGCGTGACGCGCTCCGCCGGGCAGTGTCGGCGGTGACCCCGGAGATCCCGCCCGAGAAGCGACCGGCGTGGTGGCCCAAGCGCAAGGCCGTCTGACTCATCGCTTCGGCCGCGCGATGAACCGCCTTCCGATGGCGGCGATGCGTCGCAGCTGCTCGGCCACGCGGTAGCTCTTCGACCCGGTGACCCGGACCATGTGGTCCTCGAGGAGACCGTCGCCCGTTCGGACGATCCCGAGCTCGTACTGCAGGCGCCGGTCGAGGTCGTCGCCGGTGCCGACGTTGCATGCCAGTAGTGCGGCGACGTCGAGGAACACGAGCGGTTGGTACTTCGACGTCAGGGTGAGGACGCGGCCGCTGCGATCGACGTCGACGCCCTTCGGTCCACCTTCGCTGCTGTTGCAGTGTCCTCGGTGGAACTGCTCGTCGTCCATGACCCGCACCGAGACCTCGGGGTACTGCACCCCGCGCCAGGTTGCGCCGTCGCGCGCGTGCACGTGGAGGTGCGGGCTGCCGGCGTCGGTGACGAACACGTGCCGACCGTCGGCGCTGAAGTGGACGCCGTGGGGGTAGCGCGCACCCCGGAGGATCCAGTCGGGCTCCGCGCCCTCGTCGAGCGCGGACGTGATGTCGTACAGCAGGACGTTCTGGTGCCACGGATTGCTCAACGCGAGCCAGCCGCCGTCCGGGGTGGTGCTCATGCCGTCGACGACCTTGAACCACTGGCGGACAGCACGTCGTTGCTCGCCACGCGGATCGTGCCGAATCCGTCAGCGTGGACGACGTGACGCGTGAGCAGCGGCGCAGTGAGATGACCCGTGAGCACCTCGGTGTGGCCGTCGGCGCGATGCGTCGTTGCGAGTGAGCTCGGGCCGCGCAGCAACTCGAACCCTCCGCCCACAGGAAGGTCGATCGGGAGCAGCTCCGTGTCGCTGGCGGCACGACCGGGGGAGAGGAGCCGGAAGACGCTGACACCGCCGTACCGATTGGCGACGACGATCGTGTCGTCGTCGAGGAACACGACGCTGTGCGGATAGTACGTGGGCCGCCGATACATTTCGCCCGAACCGACGTATCGTCCGCCCGCATGCCGTACCGACGTGTGGGTGCATGGTGTCTGGCGCTGATGATCGCAGTCGGCGTGGTCCCGGCGTCGGGTGCCGACGCGGCCGACGCGGACACTGGGAGGACGGCACCTGCGCGTGCGACACCGGTGCGACGGGTCGTGGTGCTGTCGTTGCCGGGTGTCGTGTGGAGCGACCTCTCGGAGCGGTACCTCCCCAACCTCGACGCGCTCTTCGCCGACTCCGCCGTCGCCAACCTGTCCACCAGGGCGCCGTCGCTGCGCACCGACCTCGTGAGCGGCTACGCCACCCTCGGTGCAGGCGACAAGGCGACCGCGGCGAGGACCGCCGACGACGGCGCGGCCTACGACGCGCACGAGGAGCTCGACGGCGGTACTGCCGCGGAGCTGTTCGCCCGTCGCACCGGTCTCGAGGTGAACCGGGGCCTGGTCCACCTCGGACTGCCCGAGCTCGTCGCCGCCAACGACGCCAGCCTCTGGCGCGCCCACCTGGGCGCGCTCGGCGACGCACTCGACCGCGCCGGGTACAGCCGTGCCGTCATCGCCAACGGTGACGGTGTGGAGCGCAGCGAACCCGCCACCCCGCGACGGGCGGCGGTCGCCGCGCTGATGGGTGCGGATGGGACCGTGCCCGGTGGCTCGGTGTCGGATGGCCTGCTGCAGCGCGACCCCGGGGCGCCGTTCGGTGTGCGTCTCGACCAGGACGCCGTCGTCGACGCGTTCCGCGCCGCGTGGACGGATCGTTCGGTCGTGCTCGTCGAGGCCTCGGACCTCGTGCGGGCCGACGCCTACGCCAAGCACCAGACCGCCGTCGAGCGGGCCGAGACCCTCGACGATGCGCTGGCGAACACCGACCGGCTCGTCGGCGCGCTGCTCTCGGGGTTCGATCCCGCGAGCGATGCAGTCGTCGTCGTGGCCCCCGCGTCGAATCGGGGCGCGCGTGGCCTGACGGTCGCCGGATTGCGCGCGCCCGGCGTCCGCGCCGGTCTCATGCGCTCGGGCACGACGCAGCGTGCCGGCTACGTGCAGCTCATGGACGTCGGGCCGACCATCCTCGACGTGCTCGACGCGCCGCGTCTCGCCACGATGCGCGGGCGACCGTTCACCGTTGCGCCGTCGACCGCATCCGCCGAAGCGCGGCGCGCCACGCTCGTCGACGGCAACGAGGCGGCCCAGTTCCGTGGTCTGATCCTCACGCCCGTCGCAATCGGCTTCACCGTGTTGGTCGCCGCGCTCGTGTGCGCCGCAGTGGTCGCGGGCGTTCGCGCACGCGGCGGACGTCGACGACGCCGGCAGGCATTGCCGTGCCTGGCGCTGGCGACGCTCGGCTACATCGCCGCGGTGTACCTGGCGCGGCTGCTCCCGTTCCATCGCCTGGGCCTGGTTGCGTTCTGGAGCTTCCTCGTCGCAGTCTCCGCGATGTTCGCAGCGGTCCTGTGGTGGGGGTCGCGGCGTCGTTCCCTCGATGCCCTCATCGCCGGGCTCGCCTCACTCGTCGCGCTGCTCGTCGTCGACGTCGTGTTGGGGAGCCACTTGCAGTTCGACAGCGGCTTCGGCTTCTCGCCGGAGGTCGCGGGCCGGTTCATCGGATTCGGGAACGTGAGCTATGCGGTGCTCGCCTCGGCGAGCGTCCTGCTTGCCGGCCTGCTCGCCCACCGCGTGCGCGGCCGCCGCGGCGCGATGCTGGCCGTTGCGGTGCTGGGCATCGCAGTCCTCGCCGACGGTGCGCCGTTCTGGGGTGCCGATGTCGGTGGTGTGCTCACGATGGTGCCTGCGTTCGCGCTCGCGGTGGCACTGCTGTTCCGTGTCCGCGTGCGTCTGCGCACGCTGCTCGTGTTCGCCGGGGTGACGCTCGTCGCGGTGACCGCGGCCACGGTCGCCGACCTGTCGCGACCGGCCGGCAGCCGCACGCACCTCGCGCGTCTGGTGGAGCAGATCGGAGGAGAGGGCTCTTCGGCGCTCATGACCGTGCTCCACCGCAAGCTCGAGATGAGCCTCGCCACGCTCTCCTCGTCGCAGTGGCGTCCCATGGTTCCCCTCGTGCTCGCGTTCGTGGCTTTCCTCGTCTGGGGTCCGGGACACGCGTTCTCGCGGCTGCTCGCGCGCGTCCCGCAGCTCCGGGCGGTGCTGGCCGGTCTGGCCTTGGTGGCCGTGCTCGGGTTCGCGCTCAACGACCAGGGGATCGTCGTGCCCGCGGTGATGCTGGGCGTGCTCGCACCAGCTCTCGTGTTGCTCGTGGTGGCGGAGTCGACCACGAACCCGGCCTTGCAGGAGCGATAGCCGGCGGCAGGCCGCGAGCGTGACGGCGACGTGCGAACATCGCGGTGTGCGTCCCGACGATCCCGCCCTCGGCCCCACCACGATCACCATCGGCTGCGCGAACTTCGAGGCCGTCCCGCGCGACAAGTCCTCGACGCTCGCAAAGATGGCGAGCGTCGTCGCCGACGCCGCGTACCGTGGTTGCGACCTGGTGATCTTCCCGGAGCTCGCACTCAACAGCTGGGGCTCGTGTGTCGAGTGCAGCGACCGTCACCGCCCCTGCGACTGGCACCGCGCCGAAGCCGAGGCAGCCGACGGACCGGCCTGTCGGTCGGTGACCGACATGGCCGCGGCCCACGGTCTGCACGTGATCTACGGGTTCGAGGAGTCGGGCGACGGGGAAGCGGAAGCGATCTTCAACTCCGTCAACATCGTCGCGCCGAACGGGCTCGTCGGCACCTACCGGAAGCTCCACCTCGGCATCCCGCTCGAGACCGACCGCTTCAGCCCGGGTGACGCGATCCCGGTGTTCGCCACCGACCTCGGTCCGATCGGGGTCTCGACCTGTTACGACTTCTACCAGGGTCCGGAGCTCAGTCGGATCCTCGCGCTGAAGGGCGCGCGTCTCATCGTCAACCCGACCGGTCGTTCGGATCTGCCGCGTGCGCGCGAGCACCTGGAGCAGGTCACGCTGGTGCGAGCGCACGAGAACCTGGTGGCCACCGCGTCGGCGAACCGCGTCGGTGCCAGCCACGGGCCGCCCGCGTGGGCGGGCGGGAGCGTGATCGCGGCGCCGCGATACCCGGGCTTTCCCGTCACCCTGGCGCGGGCCGGTCCCGACGAGGAGCTGATCACCGCCGAGCTCGACTTCGCCGCCATCGCCGAGTGGTACGACGTCCTGCCCTGGCGCGAGTGGCGGGCCGGTCCCCAGGCTCCCGTGAGCCGGTTGGTGGCCTCGGAGCTCGCCGCACTCGCCGGGCCGGCTCGATCGCCGGAGTAAGGCACCGGGGGTAAGGGAGGACCCATGGACGTCGAACAGTTCTACGAGCGGGATCCGCGCCGACAGGCTTCGGACGAGCTCGAGTTCGGCCGCGACTGGTACGAGGGCGACATGAGGTTCGAGGTCGCATGGATCGCCGACACCGGCGAGATCTACGTGATGGCGGAGCCGTACAACCGCCGCGGCATCACCTCCGAGTCGGTCACCGTCGAGGTGCTGGGCATCGTCGAGGGAAGAGAAGCCGTCGACGCGCTGCTGACGGGCTGGCAGGCGGCGATGGCGCAGTCCGACGGCCTCGCCTGGGTGCGAGCGCGCGTTGCCGGTTCCGCCGGCTCGCCTGGCTGATCCATGATGTCGGGCGATGCGAACACTCGACACTGACTACCTCGTCGTCGGGGCGGGCGCGATGGGCATGGCCTTCACCGACGCGCTGATCGACCACGCCGACGTCCACGTCACCCTCGTCGACCGGCGCCACGCCGCCGGTGGCCACTGGCACGACGCGTACCCGTTCGTGCAGCTCCACCAGGCGTCGCTGTTCTACGGCGTTGCCTCGACCGTGCTCGGGACCGGCGCAGTGCAGCAGCAGGGCCCGGAGTCCGGCCTGCAGGAGCGGGCGCGGCGTTCGGAGATCCAGGCCTACTACGACGAGGTCCTCTACGGCCGCTTCCTGGGAACGGGTCGCGTCACGTTCCTCCCGGCGAGCGAGCACCACACCGACGGGACGACCCACCGGGTGACGTCCCGGGTGTCGGGTGAGCGGGTCGAAGTGAACGTGCGCCGCCGCGTCGTGGACGCCACGTACCTCGCGCCCACGGTTCCGGCGACGACGCCTCCGCCATTCGCCGTCGCCGATGGCGCGCGGGTCGTCCCGATCAACGACCTGGCCGACATGGTCGAGACCCCTCGCGAGTACGTCATCGTGGGTTCCGGCAAGACGGCCACCGACGGGATCGTGTGGTTGCTCCTCAACGGGGTCGAACCCGACCGGATCGTGTGGGTCCGTCCACGCGATCCGTGGATGCTCAACCGGGCGATGGTGCAGCCGGATCCGATCGTCGCGCTCGGACTCGCGGCCGACATCATGACCGCCGCGACCGACGCAGTGTCGCTCGACGACATGTTCCTCCGGCTCGAGGCCCGCGGGGTGGTGCTCCGCGTCGATCGGGACGTCGTCCCGACCATGGCGAGGACGCCGACGCTCGGGACATGGGAGCTCGACCTCCTGCGGACGGTCGAGCGGGTCGTTCGCATGGGTCACCTCCGAGGGGTCACGCGTGGCGAGCTCGCCTTCGACGGCGGTGTCGTCCGCATCGCGCCCGACGCGCTCGTCGTGCACTGCGCGGCGGCCGCCCTGCTGAACCCGCCCCTGGTACCGATCTGGGGCCCGGACACGCTCAGGCTCCAGACCATCCGGGTCGGGTTCCCGTGCTTCTGCGCCGCGCTGGCGGGCTACGTGGAAGCCACCCGCGACGACGACCGCGAGCGCAACCGCCTGTGTCCGCCCAACCTCTACGGCAACAGCTCCGCGGAGTGGGCGTTCATGCAGGCGCGGGGAACGCTCGCCGCGGCGACGTTCGGCGCCGAGCCCGACATCGCGGCGTGGGCCAATGCCTGCGCTCTGAACCCTGCGCGCATCACTCCCGTGCAGCGCGAGGACCCGGCCGTGCAGGCAGCGGCCGCGCGGTTCACCGACGTCAGGCAATCGGGCCTCGCACGGCTCACGGAGCTTGCCGGCTGACGCGCGAGACTGCGGGCACATCGTCCGATCACGCAGGGAGACGGCCAGTGCGGTACGTGGCGCTGCTCCGCGGCATCAACGTGGGCGGCCGCAACAAGGTGCCCATGGCCGAGTTGCGCGAGGCCTTCGAAGGCGTCGGTCACACCGACGTCAGCACCTACATCCAGTCCGGGAACGTCCTGTTCCGTTCCGGTTCGCCGCGCTCGGCGATCGAAGCCGACGTCGAGCGGATGCTCGAGCGTCACCTCGGCTTCCCGATCGTGGTCGTCGTGCGCTCGCACGCGCAGCTGCGATCGGTCGTCGCCCGCGCGCCGGCGAGGTTCGGCACCCAACCGGGCAAGCACCACTCCGACGCGATCTTCCTCCGTTCGCCGCTCACACCGAAGCAGGTGATGCAGATCGTGAAGCTGCGCGACGGCGTCGACAGGGCCTGGGCGGGCTCGGGGGTCGTCTACTTCGAACGGCTGAGCGCCGAGCGGACCAAGAGCCGGATGTCGAGCATCGTGGGCACGCCCGAGTACGCCAACATGACCATCCGGAGCTGGGCGACGACGACGAAGCTGCTGGCGCTGCTCGACGCCGGGTGAGCCGGACATCGACGGCGGTCAGGTCGAGGCGCCGGCCTCTTCGTTGTGCCGCCGGAACCGCTTGGCGAACGCATCCACGCGGCGCCGGGTCGCATCGAGCACCTGGTCGACCAGGGCCGGTCCCGCATCTGACTTCGCGGCCGGTACGTGCGCCGACCGCACCGGTGCGGCGAGGACGGGCGCGGCTGTCGCGTGCCCGAGCGGGGGCGGCAGCGTCTCGGGGGTCACGACGGCGGACACCGTCGGGAGCGCGGGCACGGGCGGTACCGACTCGGCCAGCAACGGCGTCATGGGTCTGGGCTCGTTGCCCCACCACGCTTCAGACTCGTCGTCGGGTTCGTCGAGGGCGACCGCAGCCGGCCGCGGGGTCCGGGTGAACACGGCACGCGCGGTTCCGACGATCCGCGACCAGAAGGAGTCGAGGGTCGCGGACACCGACTGGCGGAGCGGCAGGCGGATGACGCGGTGCAGACCGTGGATCGGTGCGATCGAATCGTCGCGCATCACCACGACGAGGACGCAGCACATGGCCGCGACGAAGGCCAGCCCCGACGCGAGGGCGTTCCGGGGGAGTGCCATGCCGAGCGCGAAACCGAACGCGGCGAGCGACGCGGCCAGCGCGACGGTGCGGTAGACACGCCGTCGCGCAAGACGGCGGATTCGACGAGTTTCCATCCCTGCCTCTCTTCAGGTTGGCGACTCGCCCGCTTCGGCGGTCAGTGTACGGAGCCACGACGCGCGCGGTGACGATGGCGAGGGAATTGAGCGCCCGTTGACGAGGTCGTTCCGCGCAAAGCACCTGAAAACGGTCGTCAGCAACGGTTGCGCGTGCGAGTACCTACGACTCGGCGACGGGCGCGGAGACGGGAACCACCGCTCGCGGGTCGATGACCACGCTGGGGTCGTGGGCGACCAGATCGATGTCGTCGGGGTGCGTGCGCGCCCGGGCGGGGAGCCAGATCACGACGCCGATGCCGCCGATGACCGCGATCGCCGCCGCCACGAGCACCGCCGCGTGCATGCCGCTGACGAAACTGGTCTGGGCGGCGTCGATGATCCGGCCCGCGAAGGGGCGTGCCGCCGGCACGTCGCGGGCGACGCCGAGCGCGCTGCCGAGCGAGTCCTCGACCCTGGTCAGCAACGACCCCGGGACGTGATCGCGGAGGAGGTCACCCACCTTCGGCCGGAACGCGGACGCCAGGATCGATCCCAACAGGGCAACGCCGACCGCACCACCCACCTGGCGCGTGGTGTCGTTCATCGCCGACCCGACCCCGGCCTTGGCGCGGGGGAGCGAGCCCATGATCGACTCCGTCGCCGGCGCGACGACGTGGGCCATGCCGAGCGCGCTCGAGCGCGGTGACCGCGATCACCCACCATGCTGCGGTGTCGGTCTGGAACGTCGCCATGAGGACGAGCGACACCGCGAGGATGAACAGCCCGGTCGCGACCACGGCCTTGTTGCCGAACTGGCGCACCCACCGCGTCGACATCGGGGCGAAGATCATCAGCACGACCGACTGCGGGAGGAACACGGCTCCGGCTTCGACGGTCGAGTAGCCGAGCACCTGCTGCGTGTACTGCGTGAGCAGGAAGATCGTGCCGAACAGCGCGAGGAACGCCAGGGTGATCGCGCCACTCGCGGCGGAGAAGCGAGGGTTCTCGAAGAAGCGCACGTCGAGCATCGGGTTCGAGCACTTCAGTTCCCACACGAAGAACCCGACCAGGATGGCGCCGCCGACCGCGAAGCCGCCGAGCACGGTCGCGGAACCCCAACCGTTGCTCGGACCCTCGATGACGGCCCACAACAGGATCGCGAGACCGGCGATCGACAGCACGGAGCCCAGCGGGTCGAGCTTGCCGGCGTTCGGGTCCTTCGAGTCGGGCACCAAGAGGTAACCCGCGACGAGCGCGATGCAGACGACGGGGACGTTCACCAGGAAGACCGAACCCCACCAGAAGTGCTGGAGCAGCACACCGCCCGCGATCGGTCCGACCGCGATGCCGATGGCCGACACGCCCGCCCACACGCCGATGGCCTTGGCCCGCTCGCGGGGGTCGTGGAACACGTTGGTCAGGACCGACAAGGTCGCCGGCATGATCGCCGACGCACCGATGCCCATCAGCGCGCGGGTGCCGATGAGCACCGTGGCCGACGGCGCGAACGCCGACATGGCCGAGCCGATGCCGAAGATCACCAGGCCGATGGTGAGCGCCCGGTAGCGACCGAACCGGTCACCGAGGCTGCCGGACGTCAGCAGCAAGCCGGCGAACACGATGGTGTACGCGTCGACGATCCACTGGAGCTCGCTGGCGGAAGCGCCCAGCCCGCCCGCGCTCGTGGGCTTGGCCAACGTGGGGATGGCGACGTTGAGGATCGTGTTGTCGATCCCGATCACCATCAGGCTCAGGCACAGGACGAGCAGCGTCAACCACCGTCGGCGATGTGCGACCGCGGGATCGGTGAGGCGCCCGAGCATGGCGTTCCTCCCTGCAGGATCGGTGGGGGGCGGGGCGGATACGGCGCGAAGCCGTATCGAAATGAAGCTACCCGCCGGGCCCGGCTCGGGACGCGGGGAAATCCCGCGTCAGGCCAGGGTGCGCTCGCCGCTCACGTCGTACACGACGATCGAGACGGCCGAGGGCGCGACCCGCGGTCCGTCCGCGGGTGGGGTGCTCGCCAGCCCGGCGAGGTGCGCGTCGAGGTCGGCCTGGCTGGCCCACCGCTCGAAGAGCACCGCCCGGCCGGGGTCGACGGGATCGGCCGCGATCACGTACTCGATGCACCCCTGCTCGGCCCGTGACCGACGGATGGCGTCGGCCTGGCCCGCGACGAACGCATCGCGCTCGCCCGGATCGATTGTCGAACCAACCTCCGACGATGACCATCGGGTTCCTCCCCGTCGACGACGAGCCCGCACTCTGCCAGAGCGATGAGTTCCCGCGCCTCCTCCGGTCCTACCTGCCATGAGCTCCTGCGACAGCTCCTTCAGCAGCTCCTTCGACAGCTCCTTCAACGCTGCCCGGGTCCGGCGGATCGGCGAGTCCATCGTCGGCCACGTCGACCGCGACGCCGTGGGTGGCGTGGCCTGGCTGGCGGCATGCGGAGACGACGTCCACCGGGGCGTGGCCGGACGGCTCACGCGCGGCGAGGCGGCGCCGATCGAACCCGACAGCCAGTTCCGCATCGCGTCGATCACCAAACCGATCGCCGCGGTCGCGGCGCTGATCCTGGTGGAGGAGCACCTGCTCCGCCTCGACGATCCCGTTGACGCACTGCTTCCGGAGCTCGCCAACCGCCGCGTGCTCGTCGACGCACTCGGGCCGATCGACGGGGAGACCGTCGCAGCCGAGCGCCCGATCACCGTGCACGACGTCCTGACCTTCCGCACCGGACTCGGCATGGACTTCCACGCGCCGTTCCCGCAGCCGCTCATGGAGTCGATGGACGACCTCGGGATCGGCACCGCGCCGCCCGCACCGCAGGTCCCGCCCGAACCCGAGGAGTGGCTGCGCAGGCTCGCGACCCTCCCGCTGCTCCACCAGCCCGGCGCGCGCTGGACGTACCACCACAGCGCCGACATCCTCGGCGTGCTCATCGGGCGCGCCACGGGCAAGCCGTTCGACGTGGTGCTGCGCGAGCGCGTGTTCGAGCCGCTCGGCATGCTCGACACCGCGTTCGCAGCGACCGACGTCGCCCGGCTCGGATCGTCGTACGAGCGGGATCCGGCAACCGGCGCGCCCGTCGTGGCCGATCCGCCCGGAGGTCAGTGGTCCACGGCGCCCGCATTCCCGTCGGGCGGCGGGGGACTGGTGTCGACCGTCGACGATCTCCACGCCTTCGGCCGCATGCTGCTCGCGGGCGGCCGATTGCCCGACGGCGACCGCCTGATCTCGCGCGCGGCGGTCGCGGCCATGACCGTCGACCAACTGGACGTGGTCGGCGGTGCACTGGGTCCGACCCCCGACCGCTCCCAGGGGTGGGGATTCGGCGTGGGCGTGCAGGTGCGCCGCACCGGCCTCGGTCCGACCGTCGGCACCTACGGCTGGACCGGTGGGCTCGGTTCGTCGTGGGCGAACGACCCCGACCACGGTGTCGTCGGCATCATCCTCACCACCGACGCGTTCGCCAGCGCGTTCCCGCTGCCCGCGGTCATCTCCGACTTCTGGACCGACGTGTACGCCGCCCTCGACTGACTCAGACCTCGGGAAAGCACGCCTGCGACCCTTCGATCGCCAGGCCCTTCAGATCGCCGGTGCGGTAGTCGCTGATGCCGGGCTGCGTCTCGCTGAACATCAGCTGCGTGCGATCGGTGGTGTGGTCGAGTCCCACGAGGTGGCCGAGCTCGTGACGCACGGTCGCCGACACCACGGTGCGGTCGGCGAGGGCGGCTTCGGACAAGTCGGCCGAGTCGAGCACGACGACGCCACTCACGTACACCGACCGACCGTCGGCGAGCGTCACGATGTCGGGACGGGTTGCCCCGGTGACGTGGCCGATGAGATCCCGGAATCCGACTTCGTCTGACCACGCGACGAGGACGGGCGCCCAGCGGGAGCCGTCGTAACGGTCGGGCAGGTACGACGGCCGGTCGCGGGTGGGCAGTTCGGCGGTCGGTTTGTCACGGACGAACCGCAGACCGGTGGCGGCCGCGAGGGCCGAGAAGCTGTCCTGCACGATGGCTTCGCCGTCGGGCGGTCCGCCCGCCGGGTTGTACACCCAGTGGATCGGACGGCAGGGGTCGAACGCGACCGGGGTCTCCTTCTGGTCCGGCTGGGTGCGCTGGAACTCGAACTCCCCGGGCCCGGTGACCGGCGCCGGCTTCGGCACGAGCCGGTCGGCCGCTTCCTCGGCACCCGGCGGCGGTCGCGTGACGCCGATGCCGCGGTCGACCGCACTCGGGAGCGACACGTCGTTGCGTTGCGCCTCCTGACGGATCCACAGACCGACCGCCACCGCGGCGATGAGGAAGAGGATGATGGGGATCCGGAACCGGGTCACGAGCGCCTTGAAGCCACGCGCCCGGGGCGGCTTCATGGTGACGACGTTCGTGGAGAGCCGACCCCGCGGCCGCTCGGTGGTGCCCCAACGCTTGCCGTCGAAGTAGCGCTCGCCGCCCCCGGTTGCGCTCCACGGGTCGGGATACCACCCCGGCGCGTCGGGCTGGTACTGATCGGTGTCGCCCTGCTTGCGTCCCATGCTCAGCCGCGAGCTCCCCCTCGGAGACCGGGGAAGCGTACCGGGGACCGGTGAGCCAGGTCGGTCAGTGCTCGCGGAGGGCGGGCAGGAGCTCGCACTCGGCCCAGTCGAGGAACTGGTCCTGCACGTCGCCACCGACCTGCACGAGTGCAACGTGGGTGAAGCCGGCGTCGACGTAGGCCCGCACCGCGTCGACGTGTGCCTGCACGTCGTCGCCGCACGGCACCTGCGTGGCGACGTCGTCCTCGCCCACCGACTTGGACGCCGCGGCGAAGTGGTCGGGGGCCGGCAGCTCGGCCATCACGTCCCACCCGCCGGTGAACCATCGGAACTGCTCGACCGCGCGCCTGCGCGCGATCGCCGGGTCGGGGTCGTACGAGAGCGCGGCCTGGCCGATGCGCGGCTTCCCGGTCCCGCCGGCCTCGTCGAATCGCTTCCCGAGCTCCGCCTCCGGTTGCACGGCGATGAGCGCGTCGCCGTACCGACCCGCCAGCTCACAACTCGCGGGTCCTGACGCGGCCACGCCGATCGGCGGCGGTTCGGGCGGGAGATCCCACAGCCGCGCGTTCTCGGTCTGGAGGTGGTCGCCGCGGAATGTCACCGTCGTGCCGTCGAAGAGCCCGCGGATGATCTCGAGCGCCTCGGCGAGCATCTGGTGGCGGATGTCGACCGGCGGCCACGACGTTCCCGTGACGTGCTCGTTGAGGTGCTCACCCGCGCCGACGCCGAGCGTGAAGCGGCCATCGGAGAGCAACTGGACCGTCGCCGCCTTCTGCGCGACGACGGCGGGGTGGTACCGCATCGTGGGGCACGTCACGTAGGTCATGAGATCGATGCGTTCGGTCGCCTGCGCGACGGCACCCAGGACGGACCACGTGTACGGCGAGTGACCCTGCTCGTCGAGCCACGGGAAGTAGTGGTCGCTTGCGGCCAGGAAGTCGAAGCCCACCTCCTCGGCGCGCACCGCGTCGGCGACCAGCTGCTTGGGCCCGGCCTGCTCGCCCATGATCGTGTAGCCGATCGACACCATCAGTGCTTCTTCGCCTTGCCGCCTCGGAACAGCTCGCGCCAGCTCTTGGCGTCGACGTCCACGTCGAACTTCTTGGCGGCCGACTTGATGCGCCGCCACGCCCGGTCACGCTCGGAGTCGCTCACGCCCTCGACCTGATCGAACCTGGCCACGGCGTTGCGCACGTGCTTGGCGTCGGTGAGCGGTTCCTTCCGTTCCTTCGGGAACGCGAACTTCGAGTCGGGGAGGTCGTTCTTCTCCGCGGTGCTCAGACCCGGGGACTGCTTCGGCGCCTTCGCGCCCTTGGCCCGTTTGCTCTGCGTCGCCCGCGCCTGCTTCAGGTTCTTCCGTGCGGCTTCCTTCTGCTTGGTCGTCGCCATCACGCCTCCTCTCCCGGTCGACTCCACGGTGATCGCTCTCCAGGTTGTTGCCTGTGTACCCAGCCGCGTCCCGCGGGTATCGCGCCTGGGTGACCGCCAACCAGGTGCTGCTCATCGGCTTCGATCCCCACGCGGTACCGGGCGTCGACGCCCAGGTCGTGGAGATGGCGATCGCGATGGGGGAGACGCAGCTCCGCGACGCCGGCTACGAAACCGCGTACTGCCTCGTCGCTCCCGACGATCCCGAGGCCGAGCACCAGATCGTCAACGCGCTCACCCGCCAGCGCGCCGACTGCGTCGTCGTGGGCGGCGGCATCCGCAAGCCACCCGAGTACCTCGAGCTGTTCGAGCGGGTCGTCAACCTGATCCGGGTTCATGCACCGGATGCGGCGATCGCGTTCAACTCCACGGGAGCCGACAGCGCGGACGCCGTGCGGCGCCAACTCGAGACCTAGCCGGCTCGTCCCTCGGGAGTCCGGTACCCGTCCTTGGTGAGGATCCGCACCGGGTCGGTGACGCCGTCCCACTCCGCGCACGTGCGCGCGACGCGCGTGAGCCCGTCGACGAAGCCGGGCACGTCTTCGGCGAGCTCGGTGTAGAAGCCGAAGTCGGCGAGGGTGTCGACGAAGCCGACGTGCTGGCCGCGCACGAACATCTCGGACACGAGCGGGTAGCCGAGCGCCTCGTACCACGCCTTCTTCGCCTGGTAGTCGGACGTGATGGTGCACAACTGGTGGATGCGGGACCCGTCGCCGGCGAGCTCGCGGTAGACGCTCGGGCGGTCGCAGTACTGCTGGATGAGCTCGAACTGCACGGGGCCCGCCTGCGCGACGGCGATCTGGAGATCCACCGCAGTCTCGGTGCCGCGGTACCAGCACGCGGTCTCGATGCGGGGGAAGACGTGGAACGGGCCCACGCCGTAGACGCGGGCCCAGTCGGCGCACGCGGTGATGATGTCGTCGACCACGAGCCCCACCTGGAACATGCGGTAGCCACCCTCGGGCCACGCCTGCTCGTACATCGGGTGCTCGGGCGTCGTCATGGCGGCGTCAACCTACCGCCGGGCGGAGCAGCACTTCCTGCATCACGGTGGCGACCAGGTGGCCGTCGGCGTCGTGGACCGCGCCGTGCACCAGACCCCGATGGCCGGTGAGGGCCACCGTGCGTTGCGTGTGCAGGTGCCACGCGTCGAACCGGACGGGACGATGGAACCAGATCGCATGGTCGATGCTCACCGCGGCGAACTCACGCGACGAGATGCCGCCCGGGTACGAACGGAAGGCCATGTCGAGCAGCAGGTAGTCGGTGGCGTACGCGAGCAGCACGGTGTGCAGCAGGCGATCGTCGCCGACGTCGCGCGGGAGGCGCATCCAGTGCGAACGGTTGGTGTCGCCCGACGGGCCACCGAGGAAGGTCGGTGCCTCGCCGATGCGCAGGTCGAGCGGCGGGGGATGGTCGACCCAGCTGGCGCCGTGGCCGGCGAGCTCGGGAGGCAGGTCGCGCAGCCAGTCCTGCAGCCGCGGGAGATCGTCGGGCGCCGGTACCGCAGGCGGTGGATCGGCGACCTCGGGCTCGAGGGGGCCGTCGTGGAACGACGCCATCGCGGTGAGGAGCGTGCGGGCGCCTTGCGTGACCGTGGCGCCGACGCGTCGCCATCGACCGGCCGTCGCGCACGTGCTCGACGCCGACGTCGAGCGGCTCGTTCGCGCGGCCGGCCTGGACGAAGTACGCGTGGAGGGAGTGCGGTGGCGTCCCGTCGACGGTCGTGCCCGCGGCGAGCAGCGCCTGGGCGACCGTCGTGCCGCCGAACACGCGCAGGAACCGGTCGGGTTCGGGTTCGGCGCGGAAGTGGTCGTCGCGCATCGGCGTCAGCTCGAGCGCGCCCAGGAGGCCGTCGAGCGACGCGAGGATCGCCTGGTCGAGGTCGGGCTGCACGGGGCTCATGGCTACCACGTACGCTCCGGGACGCACGCGACAGGTCCAGGGGGAACCGCGGATGCTGCAGGACGAGAAGATCCTGATCACGGGACCGGCCGGGCGCATCGCGTACGGCCTGGCCCGGTCGCTGGTCGCCGAGAACGACGTGTGGGGGATCGCCCGCTTCAGTGACCCGACGACGCGGGACAAGGTGGAGGAGCTGGGTGTGACCACGCGCACCCTCGACCTCGCCGACGGCGACTTCGGCGATCTGCCCACCGACTTCACCTACCTGTTGCACCTGGTGGCCGACTTCAGCACCGACGACTACGACCGCGCGCTGCGGGTCAACGCCGAGGGCACCGGGTTCGTGCTCGAGCACTGCCGCAACGCCAAGGCTGCGCTGGTGATGTCCACCGTCACCGTGTACAAGCCGCATCCCGATCCGTGGCACCCGTTCCGCGAGGACGATCCGCTCGGCGACGCGATGGCTCCGCCGTCGGCGCCGTACTCGGTGTCGAAGATCGCCGAGGAAGGCGTGGCGCGCTACTGCGCCCGCTCGTTCGAGCTCCCGATGACCATCGCCCGGATGGGGGCGGCGTACAGCGACCAGAGCGGGCTGCCGGTCTGGCACCTCGATGCGGTCGCGGCCGGTGAACCCGTGCACACGCGATGGGATCCGATGACCTACAGCCCCATCCACGACGACGACATCTGCGCGCACCTCGAACCGCTCCTCGACGTCGCCAGCGTCCCCGCGACCATCGTGAACTGGGCCGGCGACGAGCCGGTGAGCGTGCAGGAGTACTCGGCGTTCTTCGGTGAGCTGCTCGGGGTCGAGCCCGAGGTGGTGGTGACCGAGATCCCCGGCGCGTCGCGCGGTTCGGTCGCCGACCACACGGCGCGGCAGCGCGATCACCGGGCCGTGCACGGTGGGATGGCGCGACGGGTTCCGCCGGGTGGCGGAGCACTTCTACCCGGATCGGGTGCGGAGCTGACGTGGCGGACCGCTACCCCGACGTCGACTCGTTGCTCGGCGAACGCCGCGCGTCGACCGGGCTCGACGACTTCGGGCCGGGTGACTTCCGCGAGGGCCTCGCGGTGCTGCTCGACAGCTTCGAGCGCGACACCGATCTGACTGCGGCTGCCGCGCGGGCGTGGCCGACGATCTCCATCGGCGCATGGTCAACCGGCTCGAGGTCGAAGCCTGGTACGCCGACCACACCGAGATCGAGGAGATCCCGGTGGAGGGACCGGTCGACATCAACGGGCTTCCACGCACGGGCACGACCGCGCTGGCCAACATGCTCTCGCTCGACCCGCAGTTCCGCAGCCTGCGCCAGTGGGAACAGGTCCGACCGTGCCCGCCACCGACGCTCGACGGCGAGGCGACCGACGAGCGGCGCCTGCAGCTCGCGCGCGAGAACGACGCGCTCCCGGCGGAGTTGAAGGCGATGCACCTGTACGAGGTCGACGCGTCGGTCGAGGACACGTGGCTCCTCGGCATGGCCGTCCACGGGCAGCAGTACACGGTCCCGGTGTACGGCTACCACGCGTGGTGGCGCACCGCCGACGCGCGGGCTGCATATGACTACCACCGTCGCGTGGTGAAGCTGCTCGCGTCACGGCGTCCGCCGCACCTCTGGTTGTTCAAGGCGCCGCACCACAACTTCCACCTCGAGGCGATCCTCGCCGCCTACCCCGACGCGCGGTTCGTGATGACGCACCGCGACCCGGTGAAGGCGGTGCCGTCGTGGGCGAGCCTGGTGTCGACCATCTTCCCCGAGACGGCCGGCGGTCTCGACCTGCACCGGCTCGGGCGCGAGGTGTCGAACCACCTGCGGGTCGGCGTCGAGCAGGCCATCGCCGCGCGCGCCCGCATCGGCGACGACCGCTTCCACGACGTGCACCACCGGGAGTTCGTCGCCGACCCCATGGGTGTCGTGCGCGGCGTCTACGAGTTCCTCGGCTACGAGCTCACGCCGTCGGTCGAGCAGACCATCGCCGAGTGGACGGCGGCGAACCGCTCGGGCGCACAGGGCACGCACCACTACACCGCAGAGCAGTTCGGTCTGACCGACGCGCAGCTCCGCGACGACTACCGCTTCTACACCGACCACTTCGACGTCAGCACCGAGGGGACACCATGACCGACGCCATCTCCAAGGACGCCCTTCCCACCTGGGCCGACCAGATGCGCGCGCTCGAGCGCGTCGGCGACAACCTGATCGAGGCGTGGCGACCCGACGGCGCCACCGCGGCCGAGGTCCAGGACATGAACAAGCTCGCGCTGTCGATCCTGGCCGAGGGCTACCTGTGCCGGGTCTACACCGACGTGCGGCGGCCGGTGTTCATGCCGCTGTGGAACTATGCGTTCAACCAGGGTGGTCCCGACCCCGACTACGTGTACTCGACGGTCGAGATCGACCCGCACGGCGTCTACGAGATCTCGGGGTTCCGCGGCACGTCGCGCTTCGTCGAGATCCAGCCGCAGGCCTACGACGTCATGACGCCGTCGCTCATGCAGGGCCGCGGCGGCACGTCGATGCAACAGGCGTACGACCTCGACGACCTCTCGCTCGACGCCGACGGCCGGTTCCGGGTGATCCTCAGCGCCGAACGACCCGCCGGCCACTCCGGTGACTGGTGGGAGCTGCGCGCGCAGACCGTCCGACTGCTGATGCGTCGCTGCTCGTGCGACTGGACCAACGAGGTCGACGCGCGCGTCGCCATCAACCGGCTCGACGACGACGGCGCCGACATGTCACCCGAGGACACCGCCCGTCGGTTCTCCGAGCTGGCGGAGTGGATCGAGGGCACGATCCAGTTCGACATGGGGCTCGTGCGTTACTACCGCGAGCACCACGGTGTGAACACGTTCCTGCGTTCGAGCAAGATCGACGAGATGGGCGGCCTGCCCCGCCAGGCGTACTACGACGGCATCCACGAGCTCGCCGACGACGAGGCGTTGATCCTCGAGACGCCCCTGCCGTCGGAGTGCCGCTACTGGCAGGCGCTGGTGGCCGACGACCGCTTCGCCACCGTCGACTGGGTCAACCGGCAGTCGAGCCTCAACGACGCGCAGGCGCACGTCGACGCCGACGGCTGGTTCCGGGCCGTCATCTCGCACCAGGACCCCGGCGTGCCGAACTGGCTCGACAAGGCCGACTTCCCGTGGGGCATCATCCAGATGCGCTTCTTCGTGGCCAACGAGTACCCGACGCCCGTCATCCAGAAGGTGAAGGTCGCCGACGTGCGCGACCACCTGCCGGCTGACACGCCGGTCGTCACGCCCGACGAGCGGCACGAGCAGCTCCGCGCGCGCCGCGAGGGCGCGCAGCTCCGTCGAATCTGGTGAGGGTCAGGTGCCCTGACACATCCCGTTCGGCTGCGTGTTGTAGGTGCCGTCGGCGCAGCGCACGTTGATGTTCTCGTGCGAGAACACACCCTGCGGGCTCTCCCACCCGGGGACGACCCAGGCGTGGACCATGTAGCCGGTGATCGACATGAACTGGCCACCCACGCCGGTGCACTGCTCCTGGGAGACGTCGGCGTCGGCCGGGAAGGGCACGTCGATGCCGGCCGGGCTCGGCTTGATGCACACGTGGCTGTGACGGTGCCAGTGGTCGTTGGGACCCGCGAAGCCCTCGGGCGCCTCGCCCATCGCGTAGTACATGAGGCCGACGATCTTCGAGGTCGGGCTGGTGCCGTCGTAGATGAGCGACTGCACGGCGTTGGGGTCGAACGTCCCGCCCCCCGTCATCGGGCCGCCGATGTAGTGCGCTCCGCTGCCAGGCGCGAAGCCACCCGCGAGCTTGTAGCCCGCGGCGGTCGCGTCGGCGACGGTGGGGTACTGCATGGCGTGGTCGCGCGCGCTGGTGAGCTGCTGGGCGACGAGTGCGCGCGTCGGGGCGTCGAGCGGCTCGTCGGGCTGCGCCTCGGCCGCGATGTCCTGTGCCTTCACTCCGTGGACGTGTTGACCGTTCACGTCGGTGGCGCCGGCGCTGCCTGCGCTCGCGGCAGACGAGTCGCTCGCCGCCGTCGCGCCGCTCCCACCACCGCCGGCCGGGGTCGACACCACCGAAGGCACGCTCGGATCGGAGTCGGTCAGCAGCACCAGTGCCGCGCCCACCATGAAGCCGAGCACGAGCACGGCCAGCCAGCGGGCACGACTCGCCGATCGCTGGCCCGTGCCACGCGGTCCGCGGGGCGCCCGTCCGGCGCGTGCGTCGACGCGCTCACCGTGCTGTCCGGGATCGTCGGTCGGTCGGTCGAGGACGGTGGCCATGACGATTCCCCCCGGTCTCGTCGTCGCGCCGGTTCGGCGCAGGTGCTGTTGCGAGAGACTATCGGGCCGAAGGGCGGGCGTGTCGGAATCGCGGCCTTTCGCTCAGCCGTCGACTGCCCCGCGCGCCGCCACCTCGACCACCTGCGATGCCGGCACCGCGACTTCGGCACCGCGGTCGTCCTGCACCCCGACGACGCCCCAGGTACGGCTCCGGAGGTCGATCCACGGGTAGAAGCCCTTGCCCCCGTTGCCGCTCACGACTTCCGTGGCGCCGTCGGCGCCGACGACGTCGGGCCAGCACCCGAGGCCGTAGCGAGGGATGCCGGTGATCCCCACGGAGTAGTCGTGCGCAGTGTCGTAGGGCGCGACCTGGTTGCGCAGCATCTCGTGGACCGTGTCGGCGCCCAGGACGCGCGTGCCACCCGTGCTCCCGTCGTGCAAGAGCATGGCGACGAACCGTCCGTAGTCGTCGACCGTGGTCGTCGCGCCGAACGCGGGGTTGGGCGTGTCGGGCGCGCCCGGCCACGACGTGGACGTCATCCCGAGTGGTCCGAGGAGACGCTGCTGAACCACCGACGCGAAGTCGGCACCGCCGAGCACCTCGATCAGGCGGCCGACCACGAGGAAGGGTGCGTTGCCGTAGGAGAACTGCGAACCCGCCGCGAACTCGCGTGGCGACCCCGCGAGGGTCTGCACGCACGCCGCGAGCCCGACACCACCGTTCTGGCACGCGTTGTCGTGCACGCCGGACGTGTGGTCCATCAACATGCGCGGGGTGATCGGCGGGGTCGAGCCCGCGAACTCGGGCAACCACCGGGCGATGTCGTCGTCGAGCCCGACCGCGCGGCCGTCGACGAACGTCATGAACGTGGCCGCGGTGAGCCACTTCGTGCTCGACGCGAGGTCGAGCGGCGTCGACGCCGACACGCTCCCCACGCCGTGCTCGTGGAGCACGGAGCCATCGTCGGCCACGATCCGCAGGAAGCCGCCCGGGAGTCCGGCCTCGGCGACGCGCTGTTCGAGGGCGCCGTCGACGCCGTCGAACGCACCGGATGCGTAGCTGCGCGGCGCGACCGGCGGCGTCGTCGCGGCCGCGACTGAGGTCGACGGAGCCGCATCGGTGGTCGCGACCGTCGAGGTCGGTACCGACGCCGTGCGCCTGACGTCGTCCGAACCGCCGCACGCACCGAGCGCGAGCCCCGCCACCAGCACGACGACGATCGCGCCGGCCCGTCGACGTCCGGTCACGAGGTGCCTGCTAGGTACCGCGCGGTTGCATGCCCGCGGCGACGTACATCGCGTCGAGCACGCGGATGTTGGCGATCGAGTCCGCAGGGGGAGTGAGCGTCGGTTCGCCGCGCAGCACGGCTGCGGTGAACGCGTCGAGCTGGAACTCGTACGTCGGTCGGCGCGAGAAGCGCTCGGTGCGGGACGTGCCGTCGACGGTCACCCGCATTCGGTGCCACACGTGCGGGTTCGTGGGGTTGATCACGTGCAGTTCACCGCGTGTCCCTCGTGCGCGCACGAACGTCTTGAGCACGTCGGTCGACCACATCGAGCAGATGACCCGACCGGTGTGTCCGCTCGGGAACGCGAGCTCGGCCCGCATGGCGCGGTCGACGTCGGGAGTGCGGAGCTTCGCCGTTGCCGACGTCACCGTCGGTTCCTCGAGTCCGAGGAGTCGGGCGAGGTGGACCGTGTACGTCCCCACGTCCATCGCCGCGCCACCGCCGAGGTCGTACTGGTAACGGATGTCGGAGAACCGGGGCAGCGGGAAGCACAGTGCCGCTTCGACGTGCTCGAGCGTCCCGAGCTCGCCGTCCTCCACCAGGGCCCGCATGCGCTGCGCGAGCGGGTGGTAGCGGTAGTGGAAGGCCTCCATGACCACGAGCCCGGTGCGGTCGGCGACCGCGGCCACCTGCTCGGCCTCGATCGCGTTGTTGGTGAACGGCTTCTCGCAGAGGACGTGCTTCCCCGCCTCGAGCGCGGCGATGGTCCACTCCGCGTGCAACCCGTTGGGGAGCGGGTTGTAGATCGCGTCGATGTCGGGATCAGCGAGCAGGTCGCCGTAGGAGTCGAAGACGCGCGGGATCCCGTGCTTCGTGGCGAAGGCATCGGCACGACTGCGGTCCCGTGCGGCGAGCGCGACGACCTCGGCGTCGGGGGAGGTCCGAGCCGGCTTCACGATCGCGGCGGGCGCGATGCGCGCGGCTCCGAGGACACCGATGCGGAGCGTGGTCATGGGGCGGCACTGTAGGGGGCGCCCAGCGCGGTCCGGCTCGCGGCGGCAGGCGTCAGGCGTCAGGCATCAGGCGGACTGGGCCTCGCTGGTGTTCATGTCCCGCAGGAGACGCAACAGGAGCGCTCGTTCGAGTGCACCCACGTCGATGAACACGAGGCCGGCGCGTGCGGTGCCGTCGTCGTAGGACGCGTGGCGCACCTCGCCGCGGACCTGGATGCTCGGCGTGGCGGCGGGCCCCGAGCGGTAGGTCCAGCTCGACGCGATCGCCGACCGCGATCACGGCGTCGACCAGGTGCAGCCCCGCGCCTTCCATCGACAGGTCGGTGAGCACGCACGACTCGTAGTCGTCGCCGGCGTAGTGCAGGTGCTCACGCGCTTCGTCGACCACGCGGAAACGGCCGTCCCATCCCGCCTGCTGTCGCTCGACCTTCCGACGGTCGCCGAAGCGCCGTTGCCCCTCAGCCCGCACCCGCCGCTTGAACATGGGTCATCCGCCTCTTGCGCGCCTGTTGCACGTGTGCCGCGCCGCCACTCCGAACAGACGGGACATCGGCGCCGTTCCCGGGACCACTGAAGCGACCGTGACGCCTGCCACGCGCCCGCAGGCGCGTGACCGGCGTCACGATCAGCTCGCTCTGGCCGTCACGCGGCAGGCCGTCACGCGTCAGGCCGTCACGCGTCAGGCTGTCACGCGGCAGGAGGGGCGAAGAACTCCAGCGCGATCCCGTCGGGGTCGCGGAAGCTCAGGCCGGAGCCGTAGGTGGCGTCCTTGATGCGGCCCCGTTCGACGCCCATCTCGTCGAGGCGGGCGGCCCACTTCTCGAGCTCGGTCCGGTCGGCGACACCGAACGCCACGTGGTCGAGGCCGACGCGGAACTCGCTGAAGTCACCGGCCGGTGCCCTCGTGCCGTGCTGGTGGAGCCCGATCAGGGTCCCGCCGCCGACCAGGTACACCGTGTGGTGCAGGTCGGGGTCGGTGTCCTCGTCGATCACGGGTTCCGAGTCGAAGAGCGCCTCGTACCACGGGGCGCTCACGGACAGGTCACGCACGGTCAGCGCGACGTGGGTGAGAGGGGGGAACTCGGTCATGTCGTCTTCCTTCCTGGTTAGGGTCAGTCACTTGCACCTCCAGTCTCCGGGTGAGCAGGACCGAGCACCATGACCGTGGAACCGCCAGACCTGGCCGCGACCCCGCTCCTGCAGGACGCGCTCGAGCAGCTGCGGCTGGAGGGCGCGATCTTCTTCCGCACCGAGCTCAGCGAGCCGTTCGCGTTCGAATCGACGCCGTCGGCGCTGGCCGACCTGCTGCACCCGGGCGCCGAGCGCGTGATCCTGTTCCACATCGTCGCCTGCGGGACGTGCTGGGTCGCGGGCGACGACGGCGAACGCCACTGGGCGGAACCCGGCGATGTGATCGTGCTCCCGTACGGCGACCACCACCTGATCGGTGGCGCGTCCCCCGCGTCGTGCGTGCCCATCACCGACCTGATCGAGCCCCTGCCCTGGAGCGACCTCCCGGCCATCCGCCACGGTGGCGGCGGCGACCGGGTCGACCTCGTCTGTGGCTACCTCGTGTCCGACGACCCGCTGTTCGATCCTGCGTTGCGGGTCTTCCCGTCGGCGTTCGTGGTGCGGTTGCCGAAGGACGCCACGCGTGGCTGGGTCCAGGCGAGCGTCACCTACGCCGCCACCGAGAACGTGCCGTCGAATGCGAGCCCGAGTGTGGTCTCGACCCGCCTGCCCGAGCTGGTGCTCATCGAGGTGTTGCGCCACCACCTGGCGTCGGCGCCGGCGGCCGACCACGGCTGGTTGGCGGCGCTGCACGATCCGGTGCTCGCACCCGCGCTCGCGCTGCTGCACGGCGATCCGGCGCGCCGGTGGACGGTGGCCGACCTCGCGGGCGAGGTCGCGGTGTCGAGGTCGGTGCTCGACGAGCGGTTCCGGCAGGTTCTCGCCCGATCACCGATCCGCTACCTCACCGAGTGGCGCATGCACCTCGCCGAGGAGCTGCTCGACACCACCGACCTCGGCGTCGTGCCCATCGCGCGCCGGGTGGGCTACGAGTCGGAGGAGGCGTTCAGTCGCGCGTTCAAGCGCGCGCACGGCGACTCGCCGGGCCGCTGGCGAACCCGTGAGCGGGCGCCGGCTGGTACAGCCGTGACTGGTACATCCGTGACGACCATGACGAGCAGCACGATGGGAGAGCAGCAGTGAGCGGACGCCTCGAAGGCAAGGCGGTGATCGTGTCCGGCGCGGGCGGCGGCATCGGTCGCGAACACGCACGACTCTTCGCGGAGGAGGGCGCCTCGGTGGTCGTGAACGACACCGGACGGCGCACGGGTGCCGACGCGGCCAGCGTGGTGGCGGAGATCGAGGCCGCGGGCGGCACCGCGGTGGCCGACACGAAGTCGGCCACGTGGGACGGGGCCGCGGCGATCGTGGAGCACGCACTCGACGCGTTCGGGCGCGTCGACGTGCTGGTGAACAACGCGACCGCCGCCCGCAACGCCGATCTCTGGCAGGTCACCGAGGCCGAGTGGGATCTCGCGCAGGACGTGAACCTCAAGGGCTACTTCGCCCTCATCCGCGAAGTCGCACCGCACCTCTGCGGCCAGGGCGCCGGCGCGATCGTCAACACCAGCTCCGGCTCCGGCTTCGGTCACCCGTCGGCGGTCGCGTACGCAGCGGCGAAGGAGGGTGTCGTCGGACTCACCCGGACCGTGGCGCGCGAACTGGGGCGGTTCGGCGTGCGCTGCAACGCCATCCGGCCGCTGGCGCTCGGTCGGTCCACCGCCGAGTACAGCGAGGCCACCGCCAAGTGGACCACGCTCATGGCGCTCACCATGCGGCCGCGTGGCGGCGCGGCGTCGCAGTTCGCGGCGGCGACGCCGGACACCCACCCGCCGGCCAAGATCTCACCGATGGTGGTCTGGCTCTGCACCGACGCCGGCGCGCAACGTGAACGGGCGGACGTTCCACGTCACCGGTGACCTGGTCGCGCGCTTCGCCGACTCGCACTACGAGCGTCACGTCGAGCACGCCGGTGGCTGGACCCTCGATGCGCTCGACGAGATCGCGCCGACGCAACTCGTCGACGACCTCACGAACGACTTCCTGCTCGAGGACCAGCCCGAGCTGCAACGATGGGAAGGGTGAGCGTCAGCTGCCGAGGTCGGTGAGGACGGCGCGGCCGAGGTACTTGCTCGCTTCGAGCTCCTCGAAGATGTCACCGAGCTCCGACAGCGCGCCGGTGCGTGACACGTGGCTCTTCACCTTGCCGGCCGCGGCCAGCGCCACCAGCTCCCGCATGTCCTGCACGGTTCCCACCGCCGAGAAGATGATGGTGGGGTCCTTCATGAAGAGCTCGAACGGGTTGAACTCGAGGTTGCCGTCGTCGGTGGGAGGCAGGCCCACGCCGACGAAGAGGCCGTGGGGCCCGAGCAGGTCGAAGCCGAGGCGGAAGCCGGCAACGCGCGCCGCGAACACCAGGCTGGCGTCGACGCCGCCGAGCTCGGCGCGCACGGTGTCGAGCGCCACCGACGCGTCGATCGCGTAGTCGGCGCCGAGCGACTTCACGAAGTCGAGGCGCTCCTCGCCCACGTCGATGCCCACGACGGTGTAGCCGAACGCCTTGGCGATCTGCACCGCGTAGTGACCGAGACCACCGGCGGCACCGAGGATCGCGACCGGGTTGTTGGGGACCACCCGGTGGTCGAGCAGCTTCTTCACCGCGCCGTACGCGGTGAGACCGCCGCACGCCAGGGGTGCCTCCTCGTCGCCCAACTCGTCGGGGATCGTCACCAGCGACTTGGCGTACACGGGGAAGTGCTCCGAGAACGTGCCCATGATCGGCTTGCTCTGCGCGCACAGCCGCGGGCGGCCGTTGAGGCACTCGCGGCACGCGCCGCACCAGTAGCCGCCGCCTGCGCCGCCGAGGCCCAGGATCACACGATCGCCGACCGACACGTAGGCGTCGGCGCCCGGTCCCAGCGCTTCGACGACACCGATGGCCTCGTGGCCGAGCACGCCGGTGCCGCCGATGCCGTACCAGTCGGACTTGGCGATGTGCAGGTCGGAGTGGCAGATGCCCGCGGCGCTGATGTGGACCAGCGCCTCCTCGAACTGCGGTTCGGGGATCGGGACGTCGCGGATGTGGAGCTCGCCGTCCTCGAGCCGTGCTGCCTTCATGTCGGGTCCCCCTCGGTCGTGGTGCGGCCAATCTGTCACACCGCCGGGGATCCCGTCAGGCCGTGAGCCTCACGAGCTCAGCGCCCGCTCGAGTCCCTGCACGTCGTCGACGGTGACCGTGAGGGCGGGGTGGCGGAGCAGGCCGGTGGGAGCCACGCCCGGGACCGAATGGCGGAAACGGATGCAGAGGCCCTCGCGGTCGTTGGTGGCGAACGTGAGGCCGAAGTCCTTGAGCGACACGTGCGCCGGCCCGGCGGTCTTGACCAACGAGTACGGGCCGGTCGTCGCGGTGCCGGCGACGTTGTCGACCGGGGTCGTCACGCACCAGGGCCCGAAGCGGGCCGTCAGCACCCGCTCGCCGCCGGTGGATGTCGTCACCTCCACGTGCGCCGACGACGGTGTGACCCCGAAGGGCCGCGCCGCCAACCGGTGCCAGCGGTCGAACCGAAAGCCGAACTGCTGGGAGGGAGCGGAGTGCATCGGAGGCGCGACGGGCGCGTCCTGCTCGGGTGCTTCCTTCCGAGGTGCGTCCTTCTGGGGTGCTTCGGGGTCCTCGCGCGCGTCGGGATCCTCCCGCACCACGTGACCGCTTCCCTCCTCGCGTTTGCCGCCGAGACCTTCCCACACCTCCTGCACGTTGACGTACTGCCCGTCGGGGAGCGCGCGCAGCTGGCCGAGCAGTTCGGTCGGCGCGTGCTCCTCCTCGGCGCACTCGATGATCGCGTCGCGCCCCGCGGGGAAGATCCCCGGCCGGAGGTGGATCGCCAGTTCGCTGCGTGCCATCACCTCGGTGCGCGAGAGGCCGCCGGCGATCTCGTCACCACCCTCGGCGTCGTGGAGCTCGCCGACGATCGCCTGCGCGGTGGGCTCGCCGTCGCCCGCGTCCTCCATCAGCCGCGACTCCTCGGAGCGGGACTCGACCGGTGCCCCGTGGGTCAACGACGACACCTCGTGCTCGAGCTCGTCGTCGACGCGTGGACTGTGGAGGTTGCTCTGGCGTTCCATCCTGCGGCCGTACCCATTGGGCCGGCCGTCGACTCCTCAGCCCCGCAGCGCGACCTCGACCTCGATCTCGACCGCACCGCCACGCGGCAGGGCGGCGACGCCCACCGCCGACCGGGAATGACGGCCGGCGTCGCCGAACACCTCGCCCAGGAGCCGACTGGCCCCGTCGACCACCGCGGGCTGCTGCACGAAGCGCGGCGCCGACGCCACGAACGCGAGCACGGTGAGCACCCGTTCGATGCGATCGAGGTCGCCCAGCTCCGCCCGCAGCACGGAAAGGGCGTTCAGCGCGCACCACCGCGCCGCCGCGGCGCCCTCTTCCACCGACACGTCCTCTCCCAGGACCCCCGGGTGGACGAGCGCGCCGTCGTGGTCGCGGGGGAGCTGGCCCGAGGTGCGGGCGCGGCCGCCATGGACCACGACCGCGTCGAGGGGATCGTGGGGCGGATACGGGCCCGGGAGCGCGATCCCGAGGGCGTCGAGGCGTTCCTGCACGGTCTGGTCGGGGCTCGTCACCGGCGGATCATGACCGCCGACCACAGGGTAGTGCCACCTGAACGAAGCCTGTGTATACAGTATGCCGCCCTGGCGACGACAGCCGGTGAAAAGGGGAAGCGACACATGTTCGGCAAGGCTCGGATCCTGCTCGTCGGCGCCTGTGTGGTCGGCTCGGTGACGTTGGGTGTGGCACCCGCAGTGGCGCAATCGTCGGGCGACACACCCAAGGCCACCGAGATCGGCGTGACCGCGAAGGAGATCCACATCGCGGTGCTGGCCGACGTCGACAACGCCCTCGCGCCCGGGTTGTTCAAGGGCGCGGCCGACGGCGTCAAGGGAGCCGCGAAGTACATCAACAGCAAGGCAGGCGGGGGCGGCATCGCGGGCCGCAAGCTCGTCGTCGACTTCATCGACACGCACCTGAACGCCAACGACACCCGCAACGGCATCATCACCGCGTGTCAGAACGACTACGCGATGGTCGGCACGTTCGTGTTGTTCCTCAGCAACGTCGACGACGAGGTGAACTGCACGGACCAGGCCGGAGCGAAGACGGGCATCCCCGACCTCGCCAGCGTGGCCACGGGCGTTCCGCAGGCGTGCTCACCGGTCGCCTTCCCGGTGAGCCCTGCGCAATTGGTGTGCAGCACCAAGGACGACAACCCCCAGACCTACAACGGCAACCAGTTCGAGGCCAAGTACCTGCAGAAGGTGCGCAAGGGAAAGCTGCACGGTCCGATGATCTTCGGCAATGACACCAAGGACGCCCAACGCGGGGGTCAGGTGCTCATCAACACCGAGATCCAAGCCGGCATCAAGTCGGACCAGACGCTCGGTGTCTCTGGTCGGGACCCGCAGAGCGCGTACACGTCGATCGTCAACAAGATGAAGAGCGACGGCTCGAACTACGCCTACGACGCGTCGTCGGCGCAGAGCTCGATCCTGCTCCGGAGCGAGGCCCAGCTGCAGGGCATCAAGAGCGACGACGTGGCCTGGGTGTGCACGATCGCTTGCTACGACAAGGCACTCAAGGAGCGGGCCGACGTGATGGAAGGTCAGTACGTCCCGCTCACGTTCCTGCCGTTCGAGGAAGCCAAGACGAACAAGACCCTCGCCGCGTTCCTCAAGTACGTCGGCACGAAGAACGCCAACGGGTTCGCGGTCTACGGCTGGACCGCGACCCTCGGGTTCAAGCAGGCGGTCGAGGCGATCGTGAAGAAGGACGGCGTCAACGGGCTCACCCGGGCGAACATGCTGAGCACCGGGATCGACGGCCTCACCAGCTTCGACGCCGGCGGCATGATCGGCGCCGTCGACATCAAGAACAAGGTGCCGACGCCGTGCTCGATGGTCACGCAGCTCCAGAAGGGCAAGTTCGTGCGGCTCGCCCCGAAGAAGAAGGGCACGTTCGACTGCCGCAAGTCGAACGCGGTGCAGATCCAGGCCGATCTCATCTCTCAGTGATGGCCTGATCAGTCAGGAGCTCACGGAGGACCCGGTCTACGTTCCGCCCGGCTTGCCCGAGCGGAACGTGGCCGGGCGCTTCTCGAGGAACGAGTCGACCGCTTCACGGTGGTCGGCGGTCTCGAACGTGATGGCCTCGAACGCAACCGACAGGTCGTAGAGCTGGACGACGCGCATCTCCAGCTCCTTGTTCACCAGGCGCTTGTTGAAGCGGATGGCGACCGCGGGGCCGGCCGCCAGACGCGTGGCCATGGCCATCGCCTCGTCGAGGACCTGGTCGCGCGGCACGACGTGGTTCACGAGCCCGAGCCGGTCGGCGTCGGGCGCGCTCACGAGGTCGCCGGTCATGAGGTACTCCTTGGCCCGATTCGGCCCCATGAGGAGCGGCCAGAGGACGGCGCCGCCGTCGCCCGACACGATCGCGCCGCGCACGTGAGGGTCGGCGATGCGGGCGTCGTCGGCCATGTACACGACGTCGCAGAACAGCGAGATGGTCGCGCCGATCCCGATGGCGTCACCGTTGATCGCCGCGATCAGCGGGACGCGCACCGCGAGGATGTTGCGGGCCATGGCGACGGACTCGACGAGCAGTCCCGGGTGGCCGTCGGGATAGGACTCGTTCGCCTTCATGTCGTTGAAGTCGGCGCCGACGCAGAAGTACTTGCCCGCGCCGGTGAGCACCACCGCGGCGAGCTCGTCGTCGGCGACGATGCGCTCGTAGAGCAGCTTCAGCTCGAGGTGCATCTGCGGGTTCAGCGAGTTGCGGTGCTCGGGCCGGTTCAGCGTGGCGACGAGGACGCCGTCGTCGTGGAGCTCGGTGCTGATCGTCGAGAGTCCGTAGCGGTCGGTCATCGATGCTCCTGCGTGAGTGTCGGACAGTCGAGGGATGCGGCGATGGTGTCGAGCTCGTCGACGAGCGCGTCGTCGAGCGGGATCCCGTGCGCGAGTCGTTCGGCCCGGCGCTCGGCTTCGAGCTCGCCGGGGACGAGGATGCGCTCGGCGCCGGGTGCGAGCGCCGACGCGTGCACGTCGTCGATCAACGCGTCGACGTGGGCGCGGAACGCGTCGAGCGGGAGGAAGCGGGAGACATCGAGCACCACGAAGCTCGCTCCCTTGGCGAGACGGTCCCAGCCGGTCAACTCCGACTCGCTGTGTTCGGTGGTGCCGAAGCTGCTGTCGGCGAGCACGCCGGCCATGATCTCGACGAGCAGCCCGATGCCGAAGCCCTTGTGGCCGCCGAACCACTGCAGCTGCGAGATCGACGCCGCCTGCGGGTCGGTGGTGGGGTAGCCGTGCTCGTCGTTGGCCCAGCCCTCGGGGATCGCGGCTTCGCCGCGCTTGCGGGCGAGGAGGATCTTGTTGCCCGCGGCGGCGGTGGTGGCGACGTCGTACACGACGTCGGCGTGGCGCCCGGCCGGCACCGCGTACGAGAACGGGTTGGTCGAGAACAGGCCGGTGGTGCCACCGAAGGGCGGGACGATGGTGCCGCCGTTCTGGAACGCCATCGCGAAGCACCCCGCGGCCGACGCTCGCATGGTGTAGTAGCCGAGCGCGCCGACGTGCGTGATCTCGCGCACCGCCACCGTCGCCATGCCGTGCTCGCGCGCGCGGTCGACGGCGAGGTCGATGGCGGCGACACCGGCGACCTGGCCGAAGCCGATGCCACCGTCGAGCAGCACGGTGGACCCGCGGTCGGCGACGGTGGTCACGACGGTGTCGGGGCGGAGGTGACCGCTGCGCACGCGCCCGGTGTAGAGCGCCATCAGGTGCGACCCGTGCGAGTCGACCCCGCGCAGGTCGGCCTCGACGAGGTTGTCGGCGATCGTCGCGGCTTGCGCAGCGGGAGCTCCGAGCCTGACGAGCATTGTCTCCAGGTGCCGACGCAGCGCGTCCGCGCCGACGTTCATCGGATGGCGAGCACTACGAGCGGGGACCGGAGCCGTCGCCCAGGCCTTCCAGGCCCAGCAGACGGATGGCGTTGCCCCGCACGATGTCGTGCACCGTCTCGTCGTCGAGGTGGCCGAACAGCTCCTTGGCCACCTGGTGCGTGTTGGGCCAGGTGCCGTCCTGGTGCGGGTAGTCGGTCTCGAACGCGATGTTGTGCCGGCCGACCCGGTCGAGGAGGTCGAGGCCGACGCTGTCCTTGAAGAAGCAGCTGGTCACCTGGCGGTAGTAGTACGACGACGGCGGTTCGGCGACGGCGTCCTTGCTGTGGCTCCAGCCCTGGTGCGTCTCCCACACGTCGTCGATGCGCTCGAGCACGAACGGGATCCACCCGATCTGCGCCTCGGCGTAGAGCAGCTTCAGGTCGGGGTGCCGCACGAGCACGCCGGAGTAGAGGTAGTCGACGAGCGACACCGCGCTGTTGGTGAAGATGTTGGTGGCCTGCACCGCGTCCGGCGCGTCCTCGGACGTGGTGACCGTCTTGGTGCCGGAACCGATGTGCATCGCCACGACCGTGCCGGTCTCGGCGCACGCCCGGAAGAACGGTTCCCAGTGGCCCGAGTGGATGCTCGGGAGCCCGAGCCATGACGGCAGCTCGGAGAACGCGACGGCACGCACACCGCGCGCCGCGTTGCGGCGGACCTCGCCGGCGGCGAGCTCGGCGTCCCAGAGCGGCACCAGGCACAGCGGGATGAGCCGACCGGCGCTCCCGGCACACCACTCGTCGACCTGCCAGTCGTTGTACGCCTCGACGCAGAGCCTCGAAAGCTCCTTGTCGTTGCCCCGCAGGAAGATCTGCCCGCAGAAGCGCGGGTAGTTCGGGAAGGACAACGACGCTTCCACGTGGTTCATCGTCATGTCCTCGATGCGGGCCTGCGGTTGCCAGCAGCCGGGGCGCATCTGGTCGAACGTGATGCCGTCGAACGTGATCTCCTCCGGGGGATAGCCCGCGGCGGCGATGAGTCGCTTCACCGAGTACTGCTGGTCCTCGTAGAACCACCAGGCCACGTCGGGGCCCTCGGTCCCCGGCGCCTCGCGGTACGTGCCGCCGTCGAGGATCGGGGTGCCCGCGGGCGCCATCACGATGTGCGGGCCGACGTCGCGGTACTTGGCGGGCAGGCGCGACGTCCAGATGTCGGGGGGTTCGACGACGTGGTCGTCGAGGCTGACGATCCAGGGGATGTCGGTCATGTCGGGGTGCCTCCTCCAACTGGTGATGCGTCTCGAACCGGTGATGCGTCTCCAACCGGTGTACCGCCGGCGATGGTCGTGCGGTGCAGTGAGCGTCGGGCGCCGTCGGTGTCGCCGACGACGGAGTGCTGCGCGCAGCGGTTGTCCCAGATGAGGAGGTCGCCCTCGGTCCAGCGGTGCCGCCACGTGTGCTCGGGCTTGTCGAACTGCGCGTAGAGGTGGTCGAGGAGCGGCTGGCTGTCGGCGACCGACCAACCGTCGAAGTGCTTGGTGTAGTTGTCGTTGACGAACAGCGCGCGCCGACCGGTCTCGGGGTGCACGCACGCGACGGGATGCGAGTTGACGATCTCGTCGTCGGGCATGCCGCTGTCGATGGCGAGTTGGGTCGCGTGGTGGACGGCACGGAGGTGGTCGACGGTGTCGCGCAGTCCGTCGGAGAGCCCCTCGTACGCGAGGTACCCGTTCGAGAACATGGTGTCGCCACCCACCGGCGGGATGATGCGGCCGAGCAGCAGACTGACCGACGGCGGCTGCTTGGCGTAGGTGAAGTCGGAGTGCCAGGTGACGGTGATCGGGTTGGGGTCGTAGATCTCGATGATCTCCGGGTGGCCCTCGATCGACGGCACGTACGGGTGCGGCTCGATGCGGCCCCACCGCGCGGTGAACGCGACCTGGTCGTCGGGAGTGGCGTGCCCCTGGTCCTCGAGGCAGAGCACGAGGTGCTCCATGAGCGCGTCGTGCACGGCGACGAAGGTGGCGTCGTCGAGATCGGCGATGTCGACGCCGGTGACGACGGCGCCCAGCGCGCCGGCTTGCCGCGTGACCTCCATCACGAATCCCTCATCAGAACGGAGCCGGGAGACGGTCCATCGGGACCTCGATCACGGTCGGACGGTCGTTGCCGAGAGCTTCGCGCACTGCGGGACCGACGTCGTCGCCCTTGGCGACGCGCGTCGCGTCGGCGCCGAACGACTCGGCGAACTTCACGAAGTCCGGGTTGCGCAGCGCGGTGCCGATCTCCCGGCCGCCGAAGCGCTCGCGCTGGTCGCGGTTGGAGTTGCCGTACGCGTCGTCGTTGTACACCACCGTCACGGTGTTGATCCCGTACTGCACCGCGGTCGCGAGCTCGGTGGCGGCGAAGAGGAAGCCACCGTCGCCGGTCGCGCACACGACTGGAGTGTCGGGACGCGCCACCTTCACCCCGAGCGCGGCGGGGAAGCCCCATCCGAGCGTGCCCATGTAGCTCGTCGACAGGTAGGTGCGGGGCCCGTAGGCGGGATAGAGCATGTGGCTCATGTATCCCATGGTCGTGGTGCAGGGCACCAGCACGCCGTCGTCGGGGATGGCCGCGCGCAGCTGGTCGACCATCGTCCCCTGCGGCCCGACGGCACGGAGCGACGCGTCGACGGACGTGCGGAAGGCACTGATCTCCGCACCGCGGTCGGCCACGGGATCACGCCGCGCTCGCAGCTCGGCCAGCAGGGCGGCGAGCGTGGGTGCGGCGTCGCCGACGACGGGCAGGGCGTCGGGACGGTGGATGCCGATCTCGGCGCGGTCGACGTCGACGTGCACCACCGGGGTGCCGGGAGGCAGCCCGTGGCCGATGAGGTGGGTGCCGACCGCGAGCACGACGTCGGCGTCGTCGAGGAGCGGCTGCAGTCGCTTGTTCACCCACGCCGTGCCCGCGTAGAGCGGGTGGCGGGCGTCGAAGCCGCCCTTGCCCTGACGGGTCGTGACCACCGCAGCCTGCAGGAACTCGGCCACCTCCGACAGCTCGGCGGTGGCGTCGCCCAGGACCACACCGCCACCGGCCCAGATCACGGGTCGCTCGGCGCGCGCGAGGAGGTCGGCGGCGCGGGCGATCTCCTCAGGATCGGCGGCGTCGCGCTCGCTCTCCGCCCGCTCACACAGGACGACGTCGGCGGTTTCGGAGAACGCCTCCGGCGGCATCTCGATCTCGACCGGTTGCCGCCGCCCGCGTTGCACGCGTGCGAAGGCCTCGTGCACGGTGTCGGGGATCTCGTGGGCGTGCAGGGCCCGGCGCTGCCAGGCCGTGATCGGACGCACGAGGTCGAGCTGGTCGTCGATCTCGTGCAGCAGCCCGAGGTGCCGGCCGATGCCCGCCCGGTTGACCTGACCCGCGATCAGCACGACGGGGGAGGACGACGCGAACGCGGTGGCCAGGCCCGCGCCCGCGTTGTAGATGCCGACACCCGGGACGACGAACGCCACCCCGGGACGCCCGCCGCCGCGGGCGTAGCCGTCGGCGAGGTAGGTGGTGCCCTGCTCGTGGCGGGTCGTGACGAACTGGATCGACGGCTCGTCGTAGAACGCGTCGAGGGCGTGCATGGTCTGGTCGCCGGGGAGCCCGAACACATGCGTGACGCCCTCCCGCACGAGCTGCGCGACGAGCGCCTGGCCCCCGGTCAGCGTGGTCGCAGGCGTCCTCTCTGACATCGGTTGTATACGTTATCCAATCTGGTGGTGCGCTCGTCGTTCGCGAGACTGCCCGCCAGTATCAGATTCGCTGGTGCGCCGGTTCGCTCCCGTCATGTTCGTCGTCCTCGGGCTGGTCGCGCTGGCCTCGTCCGCGGGTGGCCAGACGACGGCACCGGCACCCTCACAAGCACCGACACCGACGTCGATCGTGCAGCTGGGCGACTCGGTCGCTGCGGGCGAGGGCACGCTCTACGGCTACACCTACGACCGGAGCAGCCGGCGCTGGACCGGTGGCGACCTCGACGCGACGTGGCCCGAGCCGTACCCCAAGTGCCACCACTCGCCCGACGCCTACGGGAACCGGGTGGTCGCCGCGTTCGGAGCCCGCTTCACGCAGTTCGCGTGCACCGGTGCGCAGTTCGACAACGGCATCGCCACCGAGGAGGCCTACGGCGGCACCACCTACCGGCCGCCGCAGTTCGGCGACTGGGCGCAGCAGACGGGACTCAACGCGGAGTACGACGCCGCCCAGCCCGACCTCGTGCTCGTCACGTTGGGCGCTGACGACGTGCACTTCGTCAAGATCGTCACGGCGTGCGTGGAGAACGCGCTCGAGCACCGGTTCCTGCGGTTCGTCGGCCTCGAGTGCACCCGCGCCAATCACGGCGCGGAGGTGCGCGACGACTTCTACGCCAACCTCGCGCCGCTGCAGGAGCACTACGGCACGCTGGTGCAGTGGATCGCCGAGCGCGCCGCGGCTCGCGGTGTCGCCGCGCCGAGGGTCGTGTTCACGACGTATCCCGATCCGCGGCCTGCCGACGGCGCGCAGTGTCCCGATTCGAGCTGGCTGCGCCCGTCGCAGCTCCGCTACCTGGCGACGCTGGTGGCCAAGCTCAACCGCGAGATCCGCACCACGGTCGCGGGACTCGACGACCCGAACGTCACGGTGGCCTGGTGACTCAGGCGGTGCGTCGGTAGCCGTCGGCGCCGTGACGACCGGTGGGGCGGAGCGTCACCGTGAGCGCACCGGCGTGGCACCCGTGCTTGCGGCCCGCCGCGACCACGTCGGCGAGGGTCGCGGCCGAGCGGGCCACCGCGTCGTCGATCGTCGGGGTGGCGACGTCGTAGAGCGTGAGGTGGTTCGGCCCGACGGCGAGCGGGGTGACGCGGCGCCAGCGCGACATCGCGGAGAACGCGCCGCACGACAGCATGTCGGGGACGTGCACCTCGTCGTACCACTGGTCCCACTCGTCGGTCCGGGCGGGATCGGTGCACAGCACGTGCGTGAGGATGTGGCCGGTTCGTGACGCAGCCGGCGGCGGCTTGGTGCCGTGCGGTCCGTGCGCGACGAACGCGTCCGCCGCGATCGGCGCGTGAGCGGGGTGCATCCGGCCGGACGCACGGAGCTCGTCGTCGACCGCGACGACGCATGCGGCGTGCGCACCCACGTCGACGCCGTCGAGCTCGAGGATCGTGACGTGGGTGAACCCGATGCCGGGCATCCCGGGCGCGGGCCGCGCGGTGAGCTCGAACCGAGTCGCCGCCCACGCGCCGTCGGACCCGCACATCGCGGGAAGGTGCACGTCGTCCTCCCACGCGTCCCACTCGGGTTCGTCGGTGGCGCGCACGCACTTGGCGTACAGGACGAGGAGTCCTTCCGTGGCCATCAATCGAGCAGCGGATCGATGACCGCGCGGTCGACCGCGCCCCGGTAGGCGATCACCCCGTCGCGGAGCGCGACGCACCGGTCGGTTCGCTCGAGGAAGGCGAGTTGGTGGGTGGCGACGAGCACCGCACACCCCGCCTCGGCGGCTGCCGCGAGCAGGTCGGCGAGCGCGGCCTGTCCTGCCGGATCGAGTCCGACGAACGGCTCGTCGACGAGCAGGACCGAGAACGGCCGTACCAGTGCGAGCACGATCGCGGTCTTCTGCCGCAGTCCCCGGCTGAAACGGGCCGGGAGGTCGTCGGCGCGACCGGTCAGGTTGAGGATGGCGAGCAGCTCGTCGGCGGCGTCAGGTCGCGCGGGGCCGCCGTGCAAGCGGGACACGTACTCGATGTGCTCGTTCACCGTGAGGTCGTCGTAGAGCGACGGTTGGTCGGAGATGTACGACAGTGAGCGGCGGGCGTCGAGCGAACCCGCCGCCGTTCCCTCGACGAGGACGTCGCCGGCAGTGGGATCGAGCAGTCCGACGGCGAGCTGCAGGAGCGTCGACTTGCCGGCGCCGTTGGCGCCGACCAGGGCGACGAGCTCACCGCGGGCAAGGTCGAGCGAGATGTCGTCGAGGGCGACGCGGTCGGCGTACGACTTGGTGACGCCGCGGAGCTCGAGTGCAGGGACCTTCATCGCACGACGGCCTTTCGGGACCGCATCCAGAGGGAACCGGCGACCGCGAGGGCCAGGGGGATGGATGCGAACGTCAACGTCACGCCGACGGCGGACCTGCCTTCGCTCCACGCGTTGTCACCGATGGCGAGCGGTACGAACGCGGCGACGACGAGCAGCGGTCCGAGCACCTGCCGGAGCACCAGCCAGAGCGTGGTGAGCTCGGGGAAGCCGAAGTCGAGGTAGAGGGTCGGCGGCGGTGCGCCCATCACCACCGACAGGCCGGCACCGACCACGCCCGCCAGCGTGGCGGGCACGACCGTGATCGCAGCCACCGCCAGCGCGTCGACGCTCCCGGTGACCGCGCCGATGGCGAGCGCGGCGGCCAGCGCGAATCCGAACAGGACCACCGCGGGCGCGAGGAGATGGGACAGCACCAGGTCGCCCCAGATCACGGGGTACTGCTCGGGCCGTTCCGGGTGGTCGGTCTCCTGCGCGAGCCCCTCCACCGCGTCGACGCCCAGGAGGAACAGCGCGACGCCCGCGAGGAGCACGAGCGCATCGATGCCGTGCCAGAGGCCGACGCCCGCGAGCGCGACGACGACCGCGAACGCCACCGAGCGCAGGACGCGGCTCACCGGCCATCGGGCGAGACCGCGCCAGTCTCGTTGCCAGACGGGTCCTCCGCGGGTGGCCCGCGCCCGCCACCACGGCTTCGCCCGTGGGAGCTCCTGCGCCAGCTCGCGGTGGAGGACGATCACGGACCGCATGTCCTGGAGGGTGGCCGCGAATCGCAGCTCACCCACCAGTCGCGCCCGGTCGCGCAGCTGTTCGAGTGACGTGTGCCCGACCCGGACGAGACCGACGATCGCGATCGCGAGTGGGAGCACGATCCCCACCAGCGCGAGCGCGGACCACGTGAGCGGCAACAGCGCGACCCGACCGATCTGCGCGGTGGGGGACGTGGCGTGTCCGGACGCGACGTCGACCACCGACCAGGCGACCACCAGGGCGCCGACGAGGTTGGCGTCGCGGGCGCGGAGCCGCACCCCGGACGCGACCAACGCCGATCCCCAGACCGCGAGCGAGGCCAACACGCCGAACGCGGCGCCGGCCAGCAACCACTCGACGCGCTCGCCGCCGAGCGCGCTCGAGGCGATGCTGCCCGCGACGGCGCCGCCCACGGCCGGGACCAGGACGACGCCCCGGAGCTGGCGAACCGCGAGCGGGCGCAGGACCTCGGTGCGCGGGATGGGAGCGAGGAGCAGGAACGTGACGTCGGCCGATTCGGGGGCCAGTGGCCCACCGTGCGCACCCGAACGCAGCCCCAACAGCACGAGCAGCGCGACCGCGAGGCCGAGGATGGCGGCGCCGTGTTGCTGCACGTCGTGGAGCGCGGCGGCGTCGCGCTCGGCACCCAGGGCGACGGTGCCGTAGAACAGTCCGACCGCCGCCACGATGCCGACGATGTACGCCTTGTAGAGGGAATCGACCCAGTCGCCCTCCCGCAGGTAGTGGCGACGGCGGGAGCGCCGGAGCGATCGGAGCGTGCCCTGCGTGCGCGCGCCGTCGTCCACGCGCGCAGCTTACGGGTGCGGGTCCGTCGTCCCGGGCTCGAGGATCACGCGCCGGGGAGCACGCCCCCGGCTGCGATCCACTGCGCCACCACGGCTTCCGCTTCGCGCGGGTTGTAGACGTCCTCCTCGAAGCTCCACTTCCCGTTGCCGGCGTAGTGGAGGATCGTGTTGACGTCGAAGCCGTAGTAGCCGTCGTCGCCGTCGGGCGCGGGCAGGATGTTCGGGATCAACGTGCTGACCCGGTTGCCGTCGATGAGCGCGAACGACGGCGGGAACTCCATGGTCGGGAACGGCTGCATCACCGAGTTGATCCAGTCGCGGATCTGCTCGCCCGACGTGTAGTAGCCGTAGTGGTGCTCGCGGTAGTGCGCGTCGTCGGTGAACTGGGCCGCCCACTGGTCCCAGTCGCCGGACTCCACCGCCAGCGCGGCCCGCTGCCGGTACTTCTCGAACTCGGTCTGGACCTCGTCCCGCGGGAAGGCCGGTGTCGGCGGTTCGGGGTTCCACCCGTCGATGCCGCGCAACGAGCGATCCTGGGGGGTGTCGCGCCGGCCGCCGTCGGCCAGCCACTCGGCGAACACGCGCTCGGCGTCGGCCGGGTTGTAGTAGTCGGCTTCGAACGAGAACTTCCCGTCGCCGGCGTACTGCAGGAAGGTGGTGTTGGGGAACGCGTAGCGCTTCCCGGTTCCGGTCGGGTCGGGCAGGTTGTTCCAGATGTAGAAGCCGATGCGATCGCCGTCGATGACCGACCACTCGATCCAGAGCGTCATCGCCGGGTATTCCTTCATGACGTCGACGATGAACTTCGAGATCGCGGGCTTGCCCTCGAACACGCCCAGGAAGTGCTCCTCGTAGCGCGCGTCGTCGGTGAACATGTTCGCCCACGCGGGCCAGTCGTGCTCGCCGACGCCGCGGCGCTGGTACTCCGCCCAGGCAGTTTCGATCTCTTCCCGCCCGTACCGGGTGGTCTCGGCCATGGTGGTTCCCCCTGTCGTCTGCCGGGGAGCGTACCGTGGCCCCGTGGACGTCGAGGTGGCCGGACGGGTCGTGAACCTGTCGAGCCCGGACAAGGTCATGTTCCCCGAGCCGGGGCTCACCAAGCTCGACGTCGTCGACTACTACCGGCGCGTCGAGCTGCCCCTGATGACCGCGATCCGCGGCCGGCCGGTGCTCATGCAGCGCTTCCCGAGTGGCGTCGACGGCTCCAACTTCTTCCAGAAGCGGGTGCCGAAGGACCGGCCCGACTGGCTGGAGACCTCCGTCGTCAGCACCCCGAACGGCACCACGTCGCAGGCGCTGGTCGCCGCCGATCTCGCCCACATCGTGTGGGCGGTGAACCTCGGGTGCCTCGGCTTCCACGTCTGGCCGAACGTCGCGCGGGACGACGACCACGCCGACGAGCTGCGCATCGACCTCGACCCGCAGCCCGGTCTCGGGTTCGCGGAGGTGCGCGAAGCGGCGCGAGAGCTGAAAGGCCTGCTCGACGAGGTGGGCATCCGCGGGTGGCCCAAGACGACGGGCAACCGGGGGATCCACGTCTACACCCGCCTCGAACCGCGCTGGACGCCGATCGAGGTGCGACGCGCAGCCGTCGCCGTCGCGCGCGAGCTCGCCCGCCGCCGTCCCGACGCGATCACCGACGCGTGGTGGAAGGAAGAGCGCGGCGATCGCGTGTTCGTCGACTTCAACCAGAACGCGCCGCACAAGACCGTGTTCGGGGCGTGGTCGATCCGGGCGCGAGCGGCGGCCGAGGTCTCGACGCCGTTCCACTGGGACGAGCTCGACGACATCGATCCCGAGGCGTGCACGGTGCTCACGGTGCCCGATCGGGTCGAGTCGCGGGGTGATCCGTGGGCCGACATCGCCGACGACCCGCAGGTCCTGACGCCGTTCCTCGAGATGTACGACCGTGACATCGAGTCCGGGCTCGAGGACGCGCCGTGGCCGCCGGTGTACCCGAAGATGCCCGGCGAACCGCCGCGGGTCGCGCCGAGCCGGGCCCGCAAGGACGACGACGGCAATCCGATCACCCCGCCGCCGCCGAAGAAGCGCACGACGCGGCCACGCGGTCCCAGAGCGCGGCGTGTGACCGGGCGTGTGACGGCGTGACCGGGCGTGTGAGCTAGGGGCTCGGCCGCACCAAGCCCGACTCGTAGGCGAAGACCACCAGCTGGGCGCGGTCGCGCGCGCCGAGCTTGGTCATGGCCCGGTTCACGTGGGTCTTGGCGGTGGCGGTGCTCACGAACAGTCGCTCGGCGATGTCGTCGTTGGTGAGCCCGGTGGCGACCAGGACCATGACCTCGCGCTCGCGGTTCGTGAGCAGGTCGAGGTCGACCGCAGCCGGACGGTCGCTCGACACGTCGGCGAACGCCTCGATGAGGCGGCGGGTGACGCTGGGGGAGAGCAGCGCGTCGCCGGCTGCGACCGCCCGCACCGCGTGCAGCAGCTCGGTGGGTTCGGTGTCCTTCACCAGGAACCCGCTCGCGCCGCTGCGCAGCGCCTCGAACACGTACTCGTCGAGCTCGAACGTGGTGAGGATCACCACGCGCACCGCGTCGAGGGCGGAATCGGCACCGATCGCCCGGGTCGCCGCGAGCCCGTCGGCGCCGGGCATGCGGATGTCCATGAGGACGACGTCGGGACGCTCCCGCCGGGTCACCGCGACGGCTTCGTCGCCGTCGGCCGCTTCGCCGACGACCGTGATGTCGTCCTGGGCGTCGAGCAGCGCCTGGAAACCGGCGCGCACGAGCACCTGGTCGTCGGCCAGCACGACCCGGATGGTGGGCTCGCTCACCGCGACGCCCCGAGCGGTATGCGGGCACGCACCCGGAACCCGCGGTGGGCGGGCCCGGTCGCTCGGGTTCCCACCTCGAGGCTCCCGCCGAGGGCGTGCACCCGCTCGCGCATCCCGACGATGCCCTTCCCCGCGGGCGCGGACCCGGCCGGCGCGCCCGGTCCGTCGTCGTCGACCTGCACGACGAGCTCGTCGGCGCCGAAGTCGAGGTCGACCACCGCGCGCGACGCACCCGCGTGGCGGGCGATGTTCGTCAGCGCCTCCTGGGTCACGCGGTAGGCCGCGGTCTCCACCGGACGGGCGAGCGGGCGCCGGGTGCCGTGCACGCGGAGCTCGACGGGGATGCCCGCCGCTCGGCTGCGCTCCACCAGCTCGTCGACGTCGGCGAGTGTGGGTGTGGGTCGCCGCGGCGCCTGCTCCGGCCCCGCCCGTAGGACGTCGACCAGCGACCGGAGCTCGTCGAGCGCGTCCTTGCTCGCGCGCTTGATCGCGCCCAGCGCGCTCTCGGCCAGCTCCGGCCGCTCGTGGATCAGGTGCAGGGCCGTGCCCGCCTGCACGTTGATGAGCGAGAGGTTGTGCGCCACCACGTCGTGGAGCTCACGGGCGATGCGCAGCTGCTCGTCCCGCGTCCGGAGTCGCTCCTCCTCGGCGCGTGCGCGGCACGCGTCTCGACCAGGCGCTCGCGACGGATGCGCACGATCTCGGTCGTCGTCGCGAGCACGAGCAGCCAGGCCGCCAGCGCGAGGGCGGAGGCCCACGACGGCGCGTCAGCCGTGCCGAGGAGCGGCGGCAACCACAGGAACGTCGCCCAGCCGGTGGCGATCGTCGCCCACGCGACGGCGCGGTGTCCGGCGAGGAGCGTGGTGCAGAACGCGACGATGAGCGAGAAGTAGACCGGCCCTTCCGGGTACCCGAGCACGGCGTACGCCAGCGTGGTCGCGTACGCCACGAGGAGGACCGCGATCGGATGGCGCACCCGCCACGCGAGCGCGCCGGCCCCCGCGGCGAGGAGCAACGCGCCGCCGACACCGAAGTCGAGGCGCGTGTCCTGGTGCGTACCGGCGAACGCCGCGCCCACGATCTCGACGACGGCGACACCGACCGCAATCGCGAGGTCGCGCCTCGGCGGGAGCCGGCTCATCCCCGCGACGGTACGCCGCGCTTGCCGCGAGGCGTGCGGCCGAACGGCTTCACGATCGAGATGACGGTGGCGAGGGCGAGCAGCACGCAGTGGCCGATCGCCGGCTCCAGGAAGCTGCCGGCCCCACCCCGGGCGAGATCGTGCGCGGCCGGGCCGACGACGAGGAGGTCGGTGACGATCAGCGGGACGAAGGCGATCTCCTTGAGGACCACCCACCAGTGCTTGGCGACGCCCCATGGCGTGCCCAGTCCGAGCACGAGGCCGGTGAGCCCGGACACGACGGCCGTCGGCACCGACAGCCAGATCGACGTCTCGACCGTGCGGTAGACCGCGCGTGCGAACTCCGCGTCGCCGGTCGAGCGCGCGAGCACGGCCAGGAACAGCACGAACCCGGCGATGCCGAACCAGGCCACCGACGACAGCACGTGGGCGACGAGCAGTGCCCGGCGGCCGCGCTTGGGGAGGTGCAGGCGACGGTCGTCGCGGCGGACGCCGCGAGTCGTCGGCGGATCGGTGGTGCGAACCAGGGTGGAGGTCATGCCTCCATGGTCCCGATCCGAGTGATCGATGTCGTCAGCCGCGCGTGGGCTTCCCGGCTACCACGGCTGCGGTAGCCCGGTGGCCCGGGGATGCTCGCGTCAGGGACGGCGGTCGCTGAGCGCCCACGCCGCGGCCGCGGTCACGCCCGCGACGGTCAGCACCGCGGGCCATGGGCCGATCCTCTTCGCGAGGGGATGCGAAACCCCGAACGCGCCGAAGTACACCGCGCCGAGGATGGCCGCGTTCACGGGTCCCGCGTGCTTCGCCCATTGGCGCTCGGCGACGAACCCGCCCACGGTGAGCACGACGCCGCCGAGGGCACGGATCTTGGTGGTGCGGGCGACGTAGTAACCGCCGATCAGCGAACCGGCGACGACGGGGGCAGTGGGCACGCGCATGCTGCGGGAGCCTACGTGGTGAGGGGTTCCGCGCTGGGTGACCAGGGGTAACTTCGTGCGATGGCCGACTACGTGATCCCCGATCCGGAACCGAAGGAGATCGACGAGAAGCTGTCGATCGAACTGCGGCACCTCTCCGACAACGCGGTGCTCCGCGGCCACCCGTCCGGTGAGGAGCGGTGCGACAACTGCCTCTACTACCTGGAGAACACCGCGGAGATCTCGTACTGCTGGCACCCGAAGCTGCGCATCCTCGTGGGCTCCGACTGGTGGTGCCAGTGGTGGGAGGTCATCCCCCAGTAGCAGCCGGCGGTGCCCCGTAGCATGCCGCCATGACGTACCGGGTGGTGGTGTGGGGGACCGGCAACGCAGGGCGACCGGCGATCCGAGCGGTATCGGCACACGCCGACCTCGACCTCGTGGGGGTGGTCGTGTCGAACCCCGCCAAGGTCGGCCGCGACGCCGGCGAGCTCGCGTTCGTCGAACCTCTCGGCGTGCTCGCGACCGACGACATCGGGGTGGCGTTGGCGGGGGGTCGTGATGGAGGCGGGGTCGACGCGGTGGTGTACACCGCGACCGCCGACACCCGGCCCGACGACGCGTTCGCCGACCTGATCGCATGCCTGGAGTCGGGCGCCAACGTGGTGTCGACGTCGTTCTACCCGTTGCTCCACCCGGCGAGCGCGCCCGCGCCGGTGACCGAAGCGGTCGAGCGCGCCTGTGCCATGGGCGACAGCTCGGTGTTCGTCTCCGGCATCGATCCGGGGTGGGCGCTCGACATCCTGCCGATCCTCGTCAGCGGCGTCAGCGCGGGAATCGAGGAGATCCGGATCCAGGAGATCTTCAACTACGCGCTCTACGACGCGCCCGACGTTGTGCGCGAGGTCATCGGCTTCGGGGGTCCGATGGAGCAGACGCCGATGATGCTGCTCGACATCGCGCTCGAGATGGTGTGGGCCCCGATGGTGCGCGTCCTCGCCGACGCGCTCGAGGTCGAGCTCGAGGACGTGCGCACGCACGTCGAACGCCGACCGTTGGGGCGCACGATCGAGGTCGACGGCATGGGCACGTTCGAGGCGGGCACGCAGGGCGCGTTCCGGTTCGAGGTGCAGGGCATCGTCGACGGGCGAGCGCTGCTCGTGGTCGAGCACGTCACCCGCATCGACGACGACTGCGCGCCGGACTGGCCCACGTCGACCCAGCCCGGGGGCATCCACCGCGTCCGCATCACCGGCCACCCGAACCTCGACGTGACCATCCACGGCACCGAACCAGGCGAACCGGGCGCCGCCGGCGGCGGCAACGCCACCGCCGCGAACCGGATCGTGAACGCCATCCCCGCGGTGTGCGCGGCGCCCGCGGGCCCGGTGCACCCGCTCGACCTCCCACCGATCACCGGGGCGAGGCAGCTCCGGCGGACGTAAGCGGCCACACCTGCGGACACGCCGGCTCCGAGAGCGGCTCGCCCTCGACCAGCGATGCGTGGTGGGCCTTCTGCGGCGCACCCGGTTTGATGCGGAAGCGCGCGTCGTCGCCGGCGTAGCGGATCGACAGCGCGCGGCGCGGCCGGTCGGGGGTGGTGTTCGCGAACGCGCCGTGGATCGTCCGGGCGTGGTGCACCACGATGTCGCCGGGAGCGGTGTCGAAGTGCACCAGGGCCGGGTCGTCGGTGTGGTCGGGTACGTCGACGCCCTCGGTGCCGGGCAGTGAGTCCGTCGTCACGAAGAGGTTGGGGCGAAACGACGTGCGGTCCCGGTGTGAGCCGCGCACGTAGCGGACTGCGCCGTTGGCCGCATCGACCGCGTCGAGCGGGATCCACACCGTGCACACCTGTTCGCCGTCGACGTGGAAGTACGCGAGGTCTTGATGGAACATGGTCCGCTCCCGCGTCCGGGGATCCTTCACCAGCACGCTGTCCTCGTAGAGCCAGATCCGCTCGCTCGCCAGCAGCTCGGCGACGATCCCCGGGATCGGCGTGTCACGCGCGAAGGCGAGGAAGTCCGGGGTCGCGACCCAGTGGTCGGTGCCGGCTCGGAACTGCCCCCGCGGCGACCCGCCTGAGGGTGGTGCGGGCGCCATCGCGCTGAGGTCGACGACAGCCGGCGTGTCGACTTCGGAGTCGACAGCGGTGCGCATCCGCTCGATCCACCCGGCATCGATCACCCCGGGAAGGCGCACGACACCGTCGCGCTCGAACGTCTCGATGTCGTTCAATACCCGGCGGCGCGATCGACGACGTTGCGCAGTGGTTCGTGGCGCGTGTACCGCTCGAGGTTGTCGGCGAACAGCGCCAGCAGCTTGTCGGTGTAGCGCTCCTGCGCCGCCGAGCAGTGAGGCGAGATGTAGATGTTCGGCGCCGACCACAACGGGTCGTCGGCGGGGAGCGGCTCGGCCCGAGTGACGTCGAGGAGCGCGCCGCCGAGATGGCCCGACTCGAGCGCGGCGATGAGTGCGGGCTCGTCGACCAGCGAACCGCGACCGACGTTGCAGAACAGCGCGCCCGGCTTCATGGACGAGAACGCGCCGGCATCGAAGAGGTTCTCGGTCTCCGCCGTTCCTGGCGCGCTGACCACGACCGCGTCACAGCGCGCCAGCACCTCGTGCAGGTCGGCAGTGCCCCGCAGCTCGTCGACGGCCGCGTGTTCCTGACCCTCCTTGAAGCTGCGTCGGGTCCCGATCAGGTACATCCCGAAGGCGCGGGCCCTCACCGCAACCTCGGTGCCGATGGCACCGAGCCCGATGATCCCGAGCGTCATTCCTTCGACGGTGCGGCCGAACGTCGGCTTCCAGTCGTGCTCGTGCTGCAGCACGTCGATCTCCGGCAGGCGCTTCCACACCGAGAGGAGCCGGCTCATCACGAATTCGGCAATGGGTGCCGCGGCGACCCCAGCGGCGTTGGTGATGGTCACGTGCTCGGGCAGGTCGGCGCCTTCGAGGTGGTCGATGCCGGCGCCAATGGCCTGCACCCAGCGCAGGTTCGGCGCGACCGCGGTCAACGGACCCGGCAGATCGAGGGCGAGTGCACCTTCGGCGCGGGCCCACACCGCTCTCGTCTCGTCGGTGAGCTCGTCCTCGGCGTCGGGGCGGTAGCGGCCGAATTGGCCGTAGTACGGCTGCGCCACGATCTCGAGTTCGGGGAACCGCTCCTGGAGCGGCGCCAGCAGCGCGTCGTCGGCGTTCCAGGGGTACGCGACCACGATCGTCGTCACACGGTCACATCCTTCAACACGCCCGGCACGTGCACCGGCGCCAACGTCGCGTTCAAGTAGTCGGGCGCGGCTTCCGTCTCCACGAACCAGCCGGTGGGGCACATGGTGAGGATCTCGACGAACGAGAACCCGAGCCCTGCCTCCTGCACCTCGAGCGCCCTTCGGATCATCTTCTTCGTGCGCGCCACGTTGCCGGCGTTGTTCACCGCGCCACGCGCGACGTAGGCCGCACCGTCGAGCTCGGCGATCAAGGTGCTCACCCGGATGGGGAAGCCGTGCTGTTCGGCGTCGCGCCCGTCGAGCGTGTTCTTGGTGCGCTGTCCGAGCGCGGTGGTGGCGGTCATGTGGCCGCCGGTCTCGCCGAACACGCCGTTGTCGAGCATGAAGCACGTGACGCGCTCGCCGCGTGCCGCAGTGTGCAGCACCTCTTGCAGGCCCTCGTTCACCATGTCGCCGTCACCCTGGAGCGTGATGACGAGGTTCTCGGGTCGGGCACGCTTCGCGCCCGTCGCCAACGACGGCGCCCGCCCGTGGAGGGCCTGGAGCACCTCGATGTCGAGGGAGTTCGCGAACGCGGTGTAGCACCCGATCCCGATGACGCCGACGGTGCGGTGCGCCGCACCGACCTGCTCGATCGCCTCGAGGATGGCGCGCAGTGCGATGGGCTCTCCGCACCCCGGGCACAGGCTGTGCTCGGCGACGTCGAGGAGCGACGGCCCGAAGTCGTCGACGAGGTGTGCGGGCTCGACCGGCGGCACATCAGTTGGGAGGTAGGCGGTCACCAGGAATCGATCAGCCATCGAGACGCCCCTCTTCGCAGGTGGCCAGGAGTTGATCGCGCAGGTAGTCGCTGTCGAGGTCGGGCGCGATGCCGAAGCCGGAGCTGTCGAGGCTCAGCCGCCCGATGAACTGCACCGGGACGGCACCCTCCATCGCGAGCCGGACGTCGTCGACCATCTGCCCCTGGCTGTTCTCGTACACCGCCACGGTGCGCGCTCCTGCTGCAGCGCGGGCCAGGATCTCACTCGGGAACGGGAGCAGGGTGATCGGCCGTACGTACCCGATGCGGGCGCCCTCGGCGCGGAGGCGCGTCACCACCGCGCGCACGTACTTCGCCGGGGTGCCGAACGCCACGACGACGACATCGGCGTCGTCGCAGAACCCGGTCTCGGCGAGAGGTTCGATGCCCGCGAGCATCGTCTCGGTCGCCCGGGCGCACTCCACGAGATGGTCGGCGTAGCTGCTGTTGGCCCCGTGTCGGCCCGAGCCGAGCGGCGAGACGAGCCGGGCGTTGCCACTGCCGCTCGTCGCTCCGGTCAGTGCCCAGTCGTCGGCCACGAGGGGCGCGGGTTCGACGCCGGACACGTCGACCGAGCTCGCGGTGTGCGCGAGGTAGTAGTCGCCGAACAAGAGCACCGGGTTGCGCCACCGGTAGGCAAGCTCGAACGCGAGCTGGGTCAACGTGATCGCCTCCGGCACGTCCATGGGGGCGAGGACGGGCATGCGCGAGTCGCCGTGGCCGGGGCCGCGAGTCGCCTGCCAGTAGTCGCCCTGCGCCCGCGCCATGTTGAGCACGACGAGGGGGATGCGGGCGAGCGTCGCCTCGCTGAGCGACTCCTGCATCAGCGAGAGTCCCTGGCCGGTCGACCCGGTGGCGCTGGGCACGCCGGTGGCCGCCGCGCCCCACGCCATGCCGACCGCCTCGAGCTCGCTCTCGGCGTTCATGCACGTGCCGCCCACCCCGGGCAGCTTTGCCGCCATGTGCTCCAGCACCTCGGTGAACGGCGTCATCGGGTAGCCGCTGAAGAACCGGCAACCGGCCGTGACCATGGCATCCGCGATCGCTTCCGAGCCTTCGAGCAGGGCCACGCTCACGACAGTACGACGAGCACCTCGAGGGGCTGCTCGTACTTGTAGACCTGGAAGCAGAAGTCGGGGCAGATCTGCGCGCACGCCTGGCACCCGGTGCACCCGGCAACGAGGCGCGGGTAGCGGTAGCCGCGCGTGTTCACGTCGTGGACTGTCATCTCGAGCACGCGGCGGCGGGCAGGCGTCGATGCAGAGGTCGCAGCCCTTGCACGCCTCGACGTCGATCACCACCGTCCCGCGTGTCAGCACCGTCGTCACAGGCCACTCTCCATCGATACGGCCTCCGTCCACGCGGGGGAGAGGTCGCGGGGTGCGACCTCGAAGCCGGCGCGGATGGCGGCGACGTTGCGCGCCACGTGCTGCGTCCGGTACGACGGCAGCGACTCGCTGACGGCAGCGTCGAGCGAGTCGAGCGCCACCATGCCGGTGACGGCGGCGTACGCACCGAGCATGATCATCGAGGCGGTCATGATGTTGCCGAGGTCGACCGCGAGATCGGTGGCCGCCACCTCGACCACCTGGTATTCGTCACGATCGAACGAGCCCTCGAACACCGTTGAATTGACGAGCACCAGGCTCCCGGACCGCAACTTCGCCCGCGTCGGCTCGGAGAAGTCGTGGTGCATGAAGATTGCCGACCAGGTGTTGGCGACCGTCGGGGGCGCGCCGATGGCGCCGTCGGCGATCACCAGGGTGGCCTCGGTGTTGCCACCCCGCATCATCCCGCCGTAGCTGCCGAACATCTGCGTCGATCGGCCTTCGGCGATGGCTGCCCGCGCCAGCACCTGGGCCGCCAGCTGCACGCCCTGGCCTCCGATCCCGGTGAGCACGAGCTCTCGTTCCATCTGCTTGGTCGATTCCGCTCCGCCCACCGGGCCGAGTCGATCGGCGGCTAGCAGGCTCCGCTCCATCTTCATCTTCCCCCCGGTCGACTGTCTGACAGAGTACCGTTCTGACGGTAACAGAACAGTGATCTGGACACACGGGAGCAGCGCTGTGGCGGAAGACCTGCGGGGAACCCTGGCCCAGCGGGCGGTCGATCGTTCGCTCGGGGACCGGCGCACGCAGTATGCCCACGAGATCCAACGTGTGCTCGAGGCCACGTACGACCTCATCGAGCGCACCGGCGACGTCGACCCGTCGTTGCGGGAGATCCTGGCCGAGACCGGCCTCTCCACCCAGGCCTTCTACCGGTACTTCCAGTCCAAGGACGAGTTGCTCCTGCTCTTGCTCGACGACGGCCGACGACGGCTCCTCGCCTCCCTCGAGCGCCGGATGCAGCGGGTCGACACGCCCGAGGCCCGGGTGCGGGCGTGGATCGAGGGGGTGCTCGCCCAGGCGAGCGACGCCCGCGCCGCTGGTCGCACCCGGCCCTTCGTCACCGACCGGGATCGCCTGGCCGAGGCGTACCCCCGCGAGCAACAGGCGTCGGTCGACCTCCTCGTCGACCTCCTCGCGTCGGCCATCGTGTCGCTGCACGGCGGGGCGAGCGCGCGCGACGATGCCGTTGTCGTCTACCGCGCCGCGTTCACGACGCTGCACGATCACCTGCTCCACGGGACCCGACCCACCGCCGGCCAGACCGATCACCTGGTGCAGTTCTGTCTGCAGGGCATCGGCGGCGACCAGATCAACAGCCAGATCAACGGCCAGATCAACGGCCAGATCAACAGCCAGATCAACAGGGAGAAATCATGAGCGACCAGACCCCCGTGCCCTTGGATGGACGGCTTGGACCCATGGGCGACGAGGTCGTGTTCGAGAACGACCGGGTGCGGATCTGGGAGCTCACCCTCCCACCCGGTGCCGACAGCAACGTGCACCAGCACGAGCTCGACTACATCCTCGTGATCCTCGGCGGCGACCGCGTGGCCGCGGTGCAGGAACCCGACAGCGCCAGCTCGTTGCCGCCCTACTTCGAGGCCGCGGTCACACCGAACACGACGGTGTTCGTCGAACGCGGCGGCATCGAGATCGCGCGCAATGTCGGCGCCGAGCCGTACCACGAGTTCATCATCGAGCTGAAGGACTGACGATGGTTGCGCCCGACTTCGGCCTCGACGGCAAGCGCATCCTGGTCCTGGGCGGCGGGCAGGGGATGGGGGAGAGCACCTCGCGCCTCCTCGCCGCCGCGGGTGCACGCGTCGCGGTCGCCGACCTCGAGGCCGAACGTGCCGAACGAATCGCGCAGGAAGTGAGCGGCATCCCGATCCTGGTCGACGTCACCGACGACGACGCGCTCGTCGCCGCGATCGTGCGGACCGAAGCGGAGCTCGGTCCGCTCGACGGGCTGGTCACCATCATCGGCATGGCCGCGTGGGCGCGGCTCACCGACATGACCACTGACATCTGGGACCTCGACCACCGGCGCAACCTCCGCTACTTCTTCATCGCCGCGCGCGAGGTGGCGCGTTCGCTCATCGCGCGCAGCACCCCGGGAGCGATCGTGTGCGTCACGTCGATCGACGGCATCCGTTCCGCCGCCGGCCACGCGTCGTACGGCGCGGCGAAGGCGGGGCTGGTCAACCTGGTGAAGACCATGACCGCGGAGTGGGCGGGCGACGGGATCCGCGTCAACGCGGTCGCACCGGGAGCGATGATCACGCCCCGCATCCCCGAGCGGTCGCCCGAGGAGGAGCGGGAGATGATGACGACCGTGCCGATGCACCGACGCGGCACGACCGACGACATCGGCAAGGCGGTGCTGTTCTTCCTCTCCGACCTCTCCGCCTACGTGTCGGGACAGACGTTGGCGGTCGATGGCGGCTTCACCGCGGTGGGGCCGATCGACTACACCGCGAACCTCCCGCTGGTCGACGTCTCCGGACCCGGGGGCACCATCGGTGTTCAGTAGGCCCGGCGTGCAGTGACGCGGTGGTGGACGGGACGTCGACCGTCGTAGCGTGCGGCGCATGGACTACCGACTGCTCGGCCGCACCGGCCTCCGGGTCAGCCCGCTCTGCCTCGGCACCATGAACTTCGGCATGGGGAAGGTCGGAGGGGGTGTGCAGACCGAGGAGGACGACGGCCACCGCATCATGGACCGCGGCCTCGACCTCGGCCTCAACTTCTTCGACACCGCCAACGTGTACGGCGACGGTCGGGGGCTCACCGAGTCGATCATCGGCCGCTGGTTCGCGCAGGGCGACCGCCGTCGCGAACGCACCGTCCTTGCGACCAAGGTGTACAACTCGCGCGACTCGTGGCCGAACGCGGGTCGGCTCTCGGCCCTGTCGATCCGGCGCGCGTGCGACGACAGCCTCCGCCGGCTGCAGACCGACTACATCGACCTGTACCAGATGCACCACGTGGATCGCGACACACCGTGGGACGAGATCTGGCAGGCCATGGACGTGCTCGTGCAGCAGGGCAAGGTGCTCTACGTGGGCAGCAGCAACTTCGCGGGCTGGCACATCGTGCAGGCCAACGAGGCCGCGGCGCGGCGTGGCTCCCTCGGCCTCGTCTCGGAGCAGAGCCTCTACAACCTCAACGCCCGCACCATCGAGCTCGAGGTGCTCCCCGCGTGCGAGCACTACGGCGTCGGGATGATCCCGTGGAGCCCGCTCGGTGGTGGGCTGCTCGGCGGCGTGCTCGCCGACCGGGCGGCCGGGGGCCGCCGGGGCAACCAGAACATCCAGGACCGGATCGAGGACATGCGTCCGCAGCTCGAGCAGTGGGAGAAGTTCTGCGCCGAGCTCGGCCACGCACCCGCCGACGTCGCGCTGGCGTGGCTGCTCACCAACCCGGTGGTCACCGCGCCCATCATCGGCCCGCGCACGGTCGAGCAGGTCGACGGGGCGATGGGCGCGCTCGACGTCGAGCTCGACGCCGACGCGCTCGCACGGCTCGACGAGATCTTCCCCGGACCGGGCGGTCCCGCGCCCGAAGCGTACGCATGGTGACAGCAGCCGACGTGCGCGAGCGCGTGGACCGGCTGCTCGCCGAGCACGGAAGCGACGACGAGATCGCCTTCCTGGGCGCGCAGTTCGACGCCGGGCTCGCGCGCATGGACTACCCGGTCGGGCTCGGGGGTCTCGACGCCGAGCCGGCGTTGCAGGAGATCGTCGACGAGGCACTCGAGGGCGCCGGTCGTCGCTACCCGTGGATCCGCAACGCCATGGGCATCGGCATGTGCGGGCCGACGCTCGTCGCGCGCGGGACACGCGAGCAGCAGGAGCGCTTCCTGCGGCCGATCTTCACCGCGGAGGAGATCTGGTGCCAGCTCTTCAGTGAGCCGGGCGCCGGCTCCGACGTCGCCGGGCTCTCCACCAGTGCCGTGCGCGACGGCGACCAGTGGATTGTGAACGGCTCGAAGATCTGGACGTCGCAGGCGCACAAGGCGAGCTGGGGACTGCTGCTCGCGCGCACCGACCCCGATGCACCCAAGCACAAGGGCCTGACGGCGTTCGTCGTCGACATGCACGAACCCGGCGTCGAGGTGCGCGGCATCCGCAGCATGGCCGGCGCGTCGGGTTTCAACGAGGTGTTCTTCACCGACTCGGTGGTGCCCGACTCGATGCGGGTCGGCGAGGTCGGCGAGGGCTGGCGGGTCGGTACCGCGACGCTGATGAACGAACGCGTCTCCATCGGCAGCGAGGTCGCCCCGCGCGGTTCGGGACCGATCGCCCGTGCCGTGCAGGCGTGGTCCGAGGCGACCGACCCGAGTCGGGCACAGCGTGATCGCCTCATGCAGCTCTGGGTCGACGCCGAGGTGCTGCGCCTCGGGAGCCTGCGGGCGCAGGCGAAGCGCGAGAAGGGCGTGCCCGGTCCGGAGGGGTCGATCCTCAAGCTCCTCCAGGGTCGCGTGCTCACCGACGTCGCCGAGCTGGTCGTCGACCTCATGGGTCCGGCGGGGACGCTGCTCGCCCAGCCGTACCGCGACGAGGTCGTGGACGAAAGCGAAGCGGGCGACCACGACCCGGTGCTGGCGCTCTGCGGCGCGCAGGCGGCGACCATCGCCGGCGGCACCACCCAGATCCAGATGAACATCATCGGCGAACGGGTCCTCGGGCTCCCGCGCGAGCCCGGGTTCGACCCGGACACTCCGTGGAGCCAGATCCCGCGCAACTAGGGGAGCCCGTGGACACACCCTTCGACACCGACGTCACCGACGAGCTGCTGTCGACGACGCGCGCGGTGCGCCGGCGGCTCGACTTCGAACGCCCCGTCGAGCGCTCGGTCGTCCTCGAGTGCATCGGCCTGGCGCAGCAGGCACCGACCGCGACCAATGCCCAGGACTGGCGCTGGCTCGTGGTCACCGATCCGGAAAAGAAGGCGGCGATCGCCGAGGTCTACCGCGGTGGGTGCCTCACGTACCTCGAGCGGGGCGCGGCCGAGGAGGACGACGGTCAGACGCGGCGCGTGTACCAGAGCGCGCTGCAGCTGGCGAAGACGATCCAGGACGTCCCCCTCCTCGTGATCCCGTGCATCCAGCGCCGCCTCGACGGTCTGGGGCTCGTGGCCACCGCGTCGGCGTTCGGGTCGATCCTGCCCGCGGCGTGGAGCTTCGTGCTCGCCCTCCGGTCGCGCGGTCTCGGCACGGTGTGGACCACCGCGCACCTCTGGAACCAGGCGGTGGCGGCCGAGGTCCTCGGCATCCCCGACGGCGTCACCCAGGTGGCGATGTTCCCGGTGGCGTACACGATCGGGACCGACTTCAAGCCCGCCGACCGCCCGCCGCCCGAGACCATCACCTCGTGGAACGAGTGGAGCGTGCCGAGTCCGACGCCCGGCTCGTGACCACGCCCTCGTTGCTCCGGCCGCGCGCCTCCGACGAGTTCGCGCCGGTGCCGTGGGACCACCGGCTGCATCGCGCCGCCGCGCTCACTGCCGAACGACGCGACGCGCACGCGCTGTCCGGTGACGACCGCCGCACGACCGCCACCGCCCTGCGCGCGCTCGACGAGGTCGCGGGCGGTGGCTTCTACCCGATCGCCGAGGAAGCCGAGCGTGATCTCGCGCTCGCCGACGACGTGTTCGCGTCGACCGGCCCGGTCATCGACGTGCAGACCCACCTCATCGATCCGGCGCGCTGGCACGGCGACGGCGCCGACGCGCTCGCGGGGTTCCTGCGCATGGCCGACGCCGATCGCTGGAGCGACGCGGTCGATCCGCACCTCCTCGACGCCGCGGTGTGGGCGACGAACGTGTTCGCGTCGAGCGAGACCGCGATCGCACTCCTGACCTCGACGCCCGGTGACGCCGACCACAACGTGCTGCTGAACCCGCAGATCGCCGCCGCGCGCGAGCTGGTCGATCGCTACGCCGGTGCGGGCCGGGTCAAGACGCACACCATCGTCCACCCCAACGTCGGCCCCGCCGAGCTCGACCGCATGACCGAGCTCGACGACGCGCTCCGGCCGTCGGGGTGGAAGTGCTACCCGCTCTACGGACCGCCGACCACGGCGTCACCCACCGGCGGCTGGTTCCTGGACGACGACGAGATCGGGTTCCCGTTCCTCGAGCGGGTGCGGACGTCGAGCGCGCCGGTCGTCGCGGTGCACAAGGGCCTGGGCGGTCCGATCCCGTCGGCGTCGGTGGCGGCGGCGTCGCCGCGTGACGTCGGTCCCGCCGCCGCCGCGTTCCCCGACGTGACCTTCCTCGTGTACCACTCCGGCTACGAGCGCGACCCCGACGGTGAGGAAGGTGCGTTCGATCCCGCGGCGCCGGCCGGGGTCGATCGCCTGGTCGCCAGCCTCGCCGGCGCCCGCGTCGGAGCGGGCGCGAACGTGTACGCCGAGCTCGGGAGCACCTGGTACCTGATGCTGCGGCGTCCGGTCGAAGCCGCGCACGTGCTGGGCAAGCTGCTGCGCGCGGTCGGACCCGACCGCGTCGTGTGGGGCACCGACTCGATCTGGTACGGCTCGCCGCAGCCGTTGATCGACGCGTTCCGCACGTTCGAGATCCCGGAGCGGATGCAGGAGGAGTTCGGCTACCCGGCGCTCACGCCGGAGACGAAGGCGAAGATCCTCGGCGTGAACGCCCGGTCGGTCTACGGCATCACCGACGACGACGTCGCGCGCGCGACCGCCGACCGGACCCGTGACTGGGTGGCGGAGCTGCAGCCGACGATCGCGGCCGCGATCACACGCGCGGGTCGCCCGTGAGCACCCGCTCGGTGAAGCGGTACTCGCAGCCCCAGGTGCGTTCCACGTCGAGCCGGATCTCCGCTTCGGTCACCTCGGCGATGGGCGTCTCGAAGTTGCCCATCCATTCGGCCGCCGTCGCGAGGTCGCGCACGGTGAACGTCACGCCGGTGACCGACGGTCCGACCCGCTCCAGATCGCGCGCGGCGATGCTCTCGGTACCGCTCGGATCCATCATCTCGACCACGGTGTCCTCGCCCACGAGGTAGTGACGCGAGGTGGCGCCGGCGACCGTCGCCGCCTGTTCGGGGAGGGGCCGGGCGTCGAGCACGTCGACGTAGAGCTGCTCGGCCGCGTCGAGGTCGCCGGTCGCCACGGTGATGTGCGACATGCGCAGCGCGCCGATCGGATGATGCGCCCAGTAGCCCCGGCGGAACGAGTCCCATTCGGGGCGGAAGCGGGGGTCGATCTGCTCCCACGAGCCGCCGCTCGCCGGGTGGAACTCCAGCATCCCCGGTGTGTCCTTCGGATGGCAGAAGACGGTGGTGCCGGAGCCGGCATCCGTGATGCGCACGCCTGCTGCCTGGAGGCGCTCGGCGAGGTCGTCGAGGTCGTCGACGTAGAACGCCATGTTGTGGACCCGGGGCCCGAAGCGCTCGGCGTACCGGTACCAGCTCGTTGCTTCGTCGCCCGGCGCCGGGGGCAGGCAGTGCATCGGCTCGATCGACGTCTCGCCGATGATGTAGATCGCCGCGTGGCGGTGCCAGTGCGACGAGTAGTTGCGCATCATGCACAACGGCGAGAACACCGTGTTGAAGAAGTACTCGGCGTCGGGGAGGCTGTCGACGAGCGGCGTGAGGTGGAACAGCTTGCCGATCCGGGCGCGGGCCATGCGGGGTCTCCTGTGAGAATTGGGCTCGGTACGAATCTACGTGGTGGTCGATCGAGGACCCCAAGTACGGCCCGCGTTAGCGTCGCCCGCAATGGAGCGCCCTGATGGAGCGTGAGGTCCTGTCGTACTGCCGCATCTGCGCGGCCGCGTGCGGGATCGCCGTGACCGTCGACGGCGAGCGGGTCGTGAAGGTCCGCGGCGACGCCGATCACCCGGTCTCCCGTGGCTACACCTGCTCCAAGGGTCGCGGCCTCGCGGCCTGGCACCACGCTCCGGACCGGCTCGACCGGCCCCGCCTGCGCGGCCAGGAGGTCGGCTGGGACGAGATCCTCGACGACCTCGGCGCGGTGCTGCGCGACACCATCGCAAGTGCGGGGCCCGATGCGGTCGCCCTCTACCTGGCCACCGGGATGGCGTACGACTCGGCGGGCCAGATCGCGACGGGCATGTTCCTCGGGGCACTCGGGACCACCTCGTTCTACTCGGCGGTCACCGTCGACAACGCGCCGGTCCTCGTGGCGGCAGAGCTGGTCACCGGCAACGCGATGCTGAGCCCGCGATGGGACCCGCGCACCCCGGGGTTGTTCCTCCTCGTGGGCACCAACCCGGTGGTGTCGCACGGCTACGGCACCGCGTTGCCGGACCCGGTGAACTACCTGCGCGACTTCCGTCGCACCGGCGGGCACGTCTGGGTCGTCGACCCGCGGACCACCGAGAGCGCGCTGGCGGCCGACCGACACCTCGCCACCCGCCCGGGGAGCGATGTCGTCGTGCTCGCGGCGCTGGCGCGGGAGCTGCTCGAGCGCGGCGCGGACAGCGACGAGCTGCGTGACCACTGCGCGCCCGAGGACGTCGACGCGCTGCGGCGCGCTCTCGCCCCGTTCACGGTCGCACGCGCCGCGACGGCGGCGGGCATCGACGTCGCCGCGCTCGACGCACTGGTCGACGACCTGCGCGCGCACCGGGGTCGCATCGCGGTGTCGTGCGGGACCGGTGCGCTGATGGGGGCCGACGGCATCCTCGTCGAGTGGTTGAAGTGGGTGCTCCTGATCGTCACGGGATCGCTCGACCGTCAGGGAGGCATGCGCTTCTCGCGGCGGACGTTGCACCCGCTGCGCCCGCCGCGAACGGATCGGGAACCGCGCCCGCCGCGTCCGGGACCCTCCAGCCGCCCCGAGCTCCCGAGGGTCGCCAACCAGATCCCGGCCGTCGCGCTCGCCGACGAGATCGAAGCCGGCAACGTCCGCGTGCTGATCGTGACCGGCGGCAACCCGATCGGCGCGTTCCCGGAACCCGACCGCGTCCGCGCCGCGCTGCGCCACCTCGACGCGCTGGTCGTCGTCGACGTGATGGAGAACGAGCTCACCGAGCTCGCCACCCACGTGCTCCCGGTCACCGGGCAGCTCGAGCGCGACGACATCTCGTTGCTCGCCGATCTCGCGGTGCGCCCGACCATGCAGTCGACCGCGGCCGTCGTCGCCCCGGTGGCGGAGCGGCGGCCGGCGTGGTGGGTGCTCGGCAACCTCGCCGCGCGCCTCGACCGCGACCTGCTGGGTGGCGCCGACCCCGACGCGCTCACCGACGAGCTGTTCCTCCGCGGCATCGTCGACCACTCGCCGCTCGATGCCGACACCGTGTTCGCGGTGGGTTCCCGGGGCTTCGAGCTCCCCATCGAGTTCGGCTGGGTGCACGAGACGATGCTCCCCGACGGTCGGTGGCGCCTCGCGCCGGCGGTGCTCCTCGAACGGCTGACCGCGCACCGGGAACCCGGGCCCGGCTTGGTGCTCTCACCGGGTCGGGACATGGCGTGGAGCAACTCGGTGCGCTACGGCCCCGACGGCAGCGCGGGCCCCGACGGCAGCGTGGGCCCCGACCACACGCCCGCCCGCCTCCACCTGCATCCCGCCGACGCCGCCGACGCGGGCGTGGGCGACGGCGACGCGGCGACCGTCGTCAGCGAGCACGGTGTCGTCGACGTGACCATCCTCGTCGACGATCGGATCCGGGCCGGCGTGGTGACGCTGGTGCACGGACGCCGCGGTCACAGCCCCGGCCGACTGACGAGCGCCCGCGTCGAGGTCGACCCGCTCACGACGATGCCGCACACGTCGGGCGTCCCGGTGCGGGTCGAGGCGAAATTGGCACCTCACTAACCTGCGCTCGATGGACGACGAGACCGACGCGGGCACGGGCGCGGCCACGCTCGGTCCGGCTCAGCTCGCCGAGCTCCTCCCGTACGGCGAGGAGCGCGCGGTCGACGCCGGCGACGTGTTGTTCAGCCCGGCCGACGAGACGTACGACTTCTGGGTCGTGCTGCACGGTGAGGTCGAGATCCTCCGCCCCGACCCGACCGGCGACGTCCTCGTCACCGTGCACGGTGACGGCCGGTTCCTCGGCGAGCTGAGCCTGCTCACCGGGCAACGGCCGTACCTGGTGGCGCGCGTCTCGCGGCCGGGACGGGTGCTGCGCATCCGCATCCCCGAGTTCCGCCAGCTCATGAGCGAGAAGGCCGAGCTCGCCGACATCATCTTCCGGGCGCTCATGGCGCGGCGTGAGGCCCTCCGGACAGGGGAAGGCGCCCGCGCGGTCAAGATCATCGGCTCGCGCTTCGACGGCGCTGCGCTCGCCCTCCGCGCCTTCGCCGGTCGCGCGCAGCTGCCGCACATGTGGGTCGACCTCGAGGACGACGACGACGTCGACGTCCTGCTCGCGAGCATGGGCGTGCGCGCCCGGGACACCCCCGTCGTCGTCACTCCCAACGCGGTGCTGCGCCGGCCCACCCCGGGAGAGTTCGCGCAACACCTCGGGCTGACCTTCCACGCGCCGCCGGGCTACACCTTCGATCTCGTGGTGGTGGGAAGCGGTCCCGCCGGGCTCGCGGCGGCGGTCTACGGCGCCTCGGAGGGACTGAGCACGGTCTCGCTCGACGCGGTGAACACCGGTGGCCAGGCAGGTACGAGCTCACGCATCGAGAACTACGTCGGGTTCCCGAACGGCATCTCGGGTGGTGAGCTCACGGCGCGGGCCGCGATCCAGGCGCAGCGCCTCGGCGCGCGGCTCGAACGCGCCCTGCCCGGTTGCCGGCCTCCGCGAGGAACACGGGTTCCTGGTCGTCGAGCTGGCCGACGGGAGCGAGGTGCCGAGTCGCAGCGTGATCGTCGCGTCGGGGGCGCGGTACCAACGGCTGGCGGTCGACGAGCTCGAACGGTTCGAGGGCTCGGGCGTGTACTACGCGGCCACCGACCTCGAGGCGCGGCAGTGCTCCGGCGCGGGCGTCGTCGTCGTCGGCGGCGGGAACTCCGCGGGCCAGGCCGCGATCTACCTGGCGCAACAGGGGAGCAACGTGACCGTCTGCATCCGTGGCGACGACCTGGGGAAGAGCATGTCGCGCTACCTCATCGAGCGCATCCATGCCGACGCCCGGATCGAGGTGCGCACCGCGACCGAGGTGCGTGCCCTCGCAGGTGGGCAGCACCTCGAGCAGATCACGCTCGAGCACACGCCGTCGGCCGAGCGGCGCGAGGTCGAATGCGCAGGACTGTTCTGCTTCATCGGCGCCGATCCCGCGACCGAGTGGCTGGGCGAGCTGGTGGCGCTGGACCCCCGGGGGTTCGTCTTCACCGACCGTTCCCTGCCCGCCACCGCACAGGAGACGGCCACGTTCCACGTCCGCGATCCGTTGCCGTTCGAGACCTCGGTGCCCGGCGTGTTCGCGGTCGGCGACGTGCGCCACGGTTCGCTCAAGCGCGTGGCGGCCGCGGTCGGTGAGGGATCGAGCGCGGTACGGTCGGTCCACGAGCATCTCGCGTCTGCAGGTGTGACATGAAGGCCTCCCTCGAGCACTACGGCTTCGACCAGTTCGGCAAGCTCCACGCGTGGGTGTACCGACACCACGGTCGCCTCGGTCGACGATTCGCATGGGTGCCGTGCCTCGTGCTCACCACCACCGGACGGAAGTCGGGCCAGTGCGCGAGACTCGGTGCTCGTCTACGCCGACGATGCCGCCGGCCGCGTCGTCGTGGCGTCGAACGGGGGCGCCGACCGGCCACCGGCGTGGCTGCTCAACGTGCAGGCGGACCCTGCGGTGCACGTGCACGTCGGGGACGAGCAGTACGACGCCACCGCACGCGTCGTGACCGCCGAGGACGCCGACTACGCCCGGCTCTGGCAGCTCGTGAACTCCGTCAACGGGAACCGCTACGACGCCTACCAGTCGAAGACGAGCCGGCCCATCGCGATGTTGGTGCTCGAGCCGCGCTGATCCGCGATCAGGCTCCCGGCATCAGGCTCCCGGCATCAGGTGCCGGTCCAGCGGGGCGCGCGCTTCTCGGTGAACGCCAACGGACCCTCGCGGGCGTCGTTGCTGGTGAGGACGCGGGCGCTGACGCGGGCCTCGATCTTCATCGCATCGGCGAGCGACTCGGCCGCCAGCCCGCGGAGCGCGCTCTCCTTGGTGGCGGCGACGGCGAGCGGAGCGTTCTCGGTGATGCGGGCCGCCCACTCGTACGCACGGTCGAGCAGCCGCGATCGGGGCACGATCTCGTTGAGCAGTCCCATCTCCAGCGCGCGTGTCGCGGGCACCGGCTCGGCGGTGAGGAGGAACTCCATCGCCGCGGCCCACGGGATCTGGCGCGGGAGGCGCGCGCTCGTGCCCCCGCTCGCGAAGATGCCGCGCTTGGGCTCGAGCATCCCGAACACGGCCTCGGGACACGCGAGGCGGATGTCGGTGCCGTTGAGGAGCTCCATGCCGCCGGCCACGCACGGGCCGTTCACCGCCGCGATGATCGGCTTGTAGATCTCGACGTCGCGCAGCACCGCCTCGGTGCCCGACCGGAACCGGGCGCGTTCCTCGGGGGATCCGCCCGAGAAGGCGGTGGTGACGAGGGGCAGGTAGTCGCGCAGGTCACCGCCGGCGCAGAAGGCATCGTCGACCCCCGTGACCACGGCCACCCACGCGTCCGTATCGTCGCGGAGGCGCTTCCACGCGTCGGCGAGGGCGTCGAAGTGCTCCAGGTCGAGGGCGTTGCGCCGCGCCGGACGGTCGATGGTGATGGTGACGACGTGGTCGACGCCTCCGCTCGGCTGCGCGGTGTAGTGGATCGGCATGCCCTCGACGGTATCGGCCTACGCTGATCGCATGACCGACGAACTCGATTTCGCCAGCGCGTCACAGGCCCTCGCCGGACTCGAGCAGCTCGACGTCCCGGCGATGGAGCTGATGTACAAGCTGGAGTGCAGCGGCGAGGACTTCTACAACCTCCTCGCCGACCGCATCGGCAACGACGAGGCCGCGGTGCTCCTGCGCCGGAACGGCAAGGAGGAGCTCGGGCACGCCCGTCGCATCGCGCGCGCGATCGCGATCAAGCAGGGGTCCGAGTTCGAACCGTCGGCCGAACTGCAGGAGCGCTACGCGGTGGCGCTGCCCGAGGTCATCGACCCCGCGATGCTCCCGTTCATCGTCGCCGGCGAGCAGGCGGGCGACGCCGGCTACCAGGTCTGGGCCGACAACGAGCCCGACCCCGAGGTCGCCCGGCTCCTCCGCCTCAACGGCCGCGAGGAGACGCTGCACGGCGAGCGCGTCGCCCAGGCCATCGCGATTCTGGAGGCCGCGATCCTGGAGGGCTCGACCGCCGGCTGACCGCTGACGGCTGCCGACATGCAACCGACGGGGGTGAGGTCGAGCTGGTTCGCGATCGCGACCGGCGGGCTGGCCCCGATCGTGGTGGCGATCGCACTCGTGCCACTGCGCGACGAGATCGACAACGCCAACCTCGCGCTCATCCTCGTCCTGGTCGTGGTGGTCGTGGCCAGCCTCGGCGGGCGGAGAGCGGGCGCGGTCGCCGCGCTCACGTCGACCCTCGCGTTCGACTTCTTCCTGACCCGCCCGTTCCTGTCGGCCCGGGTGGAGAGCGCCGACGACATCGAGACGCTGCTGATCCTGCTGGCCGTCGGCCTGCTGGTCGGCGAGCTCGCCTCCCGGGCGCGCCACGCCCGTCGTGACCAGGAGCTCGCCGCCACCGCGGTCCAGCGGGTGCACCGGGTCGCCGACGCGGTCGCCCACGGGGAGCCGCTCACCGTCGTCCTCGACTCGGTGCAGACCGAGCTGACCGCGCTGTTCGGACTCTGGGACTGCTGGCTCGAGCTCCCGCCGTTCCTCTGGGTGATCCCGCGCATGGACCGCACCGGGACCGTCGAAGGGGCCGACCACGAATGGCTCGATGCCGGCTTCGCCCTCCCCCGCGACGGCGTCGAGCTCCCGGTCGTCGCCCGTGGCATCGATGTCGCCCGCCTGGTGCTGCTCGCGGGCCCGGACACCGCGGCGTCGCTCGACCAGCGCGTGGTGGCGGTGGCCCTCGCCGACCAGCTGGGCGCGGCGCTGGCCGTGGCGACGCCGGACGAGATCGCTGCCCTCCCGCGCGGCCCGGACGCGTGAAGCCGAAAGACACCCGTAAGTGATGCGCACCCCGCGCGCCAGGTGGCAAGCTGCCCGCGGGGGAGGTGTAGTTCATGCTCGGCGCGTTGAAGCGGTTGTTCGTCGGGCGTCCGCTCGCCACCACCCAGATGGAGGAGCAGCGACTCTCCAAGACCATCGCGTTGGCGGTGTTCTCGTCGGACGCGTTGTCGTCGACCGCCTACGCGACCGAGGAGATCCTCTTCGTCACCGCCCTCGGCGCGTCGAGCCTCGCCCTCGGTCTCAGCAAGCTGGTGCCCATCGCCATCGTGGTGTGCGTCCTGCTCACCATCGTGATCGTCTCGTACCGCCAAGTGATCTTCGCCTACCCCAACGGCGGCGGCGCGTACGTCGTGAGCAAGGAGAACATCGGCGAGAACGCGGGTCTGATCGCGGGGGCGTCGCTGATGGTCGACTACATCCTCACGGTGGCGGTGTCGATCTCGGCGGGCGTGGCGGCGATCGTCTCGATCCCCGCGTTCTCGGGACTGAAGGACTCACGGGTGCCACTCGGGGTGGTGCTGATCGTGGCCATCACGCTCCTGAACATGCGCGGGGTGAAGGAGTCGGGGCGGATCTTCGCCATCCCCACCTACGTCTACATGCTGGTGCTGTCCGCACTGATCGTCATCGGCCTGGCCCAGTCGTTCCTCGGTGACGGCGCCACCGTGCCGTTCGACCCCAAGGCATTCGACGGCAGCCTCCAGAGCGGCGGCTCGCTCGGCATCTTCCTGCTGCTGAAGGGGTTCTCGTCCGGCGCGGTCGCGCTCACCGGGATAGAGGCGATCTCCAACGGCGTGCCCGCGTTCCGACGACCCGAGTCGAAGAACGCAGCGGCGACCCTCGTGTGGATGGGTGTGCTCCTCGGTTCGCTGTTCATGGGCGTGTCGATCCTGGCCCACCACCTGAAGCCGTACCCGAGCCACGACCAGACGGTGATGGCGCAGATGGGCCTGGCCGTCTTCGGCAATGGCCCCGCGTTCGTGCTGCTCCAGTTCGCCACCGCCGCGATCCTGGTCCTCGCCGCCAACACGGCGTACAACGGGTTCCCGAGCCTGTCGTCGATCATCGCCAAGGACGGCTACCTGCCGCGCCAACTGGCCCACCGCGGCGACCGGCTGGTGTTCTCCAACGGGATCATCGTGCTGGCGGCCGCGGCTGCCGCGCTCCTGGTCGCGTTCAACGGCATCACCAACGCATTGATCCCGCTGTACGCGGTGGGGGTGTTCACGTCGTTCACGCTGTCGCAGTGGGGGATGACCCGCCACCACCGGAGGCTCAAGAAAGCCGGCTGGCGACGCAACGTCGTGCTCAACACCACCGGCGCGATCGCGACGTTGGCGGTGCTCCTCATCGTCGCGATCACGAAGTTCACCGGCGGGGCGTGGATACCGCTCGTCGTCATCCCGCTGATCGTGATGCTGTTCAAGGCGATCAAGAGCCACTACGACGCGGTGGGGCGTGGCCTGAGCGTGCCGCCCGACTGGGTGCCGCCACGTCGACGGCACGGCGTGGTGATCCTGGCGCAGGACGTCGACGCCGGTCTCCTCGACGCGGTGGCCTACGCGCGGTCGACCGCGCCTGACCGCATGGTCGCGATCACCGTGGTGGGGGATGCCGAGGAAGCCGAACGGGCCGAGAAGCGCTGGCTCGAACAGGGCATCGACGCGCCGCTCGAGGTGGTGCGAGCACCGGCGCATGACTTCACCACCGCGACGTTGCGGTTCATCGACGAGATCGAGCACCGGTGGCCCGACACCACCGTGACCGTGCTCATCCCCGAGCTCTTCGTCACGCACTGGTGGGAGCACCTGCTCCACAACCAGAGCGTGTTGTTGCTCAAGGGCCGGCTCCTGTTCCGGTCGAACACCGCGGTCACGTCGATTCCCTACGGCGTGCCGAACTGAGCGCCGCGCAGCGCCCGTGCGATCGGCGGCCCGTCTGCCGGCACCGCCGCCCGCACGGCATCCCAGGTCGCGCGGTCGTCGACGTCGAAGCTCCAGTCGCGCACCGCGTCGCGATCGCCGGCTGGTCGGGTTCCACGCCCGTGACCGCGAAGATGCGGCAGTCGTAGGTGCGGCACGTGCGCGGACGGTGCTCGTAGATCGAGCACGCACCGTCGACCAGCATCGGGCAGTGCCCGCGCTCGTCGTAGCCCATCACGACGTGGCCCTTCGGGAGTCCCGGAGCAGGGAAGCGCAGCGCGGCGGGAACGTGCGCGAGCGTGTCGGTCTCGTCGGGCTCGATGTGGACGAACTGCGACGACGTGCAGCAGGCCGTGCACGCACCGCACGGCACGTGCATGTCCGACGCCGCGTCGCCCACCATGCGCTCGAACCCGTCGAACCACTCCGAGAACCTCACGCGGCCAGGGTAAGTCCGTTGGGCCCCCGCGCCAGTTTCCACCCGCCTTCGTGCACCGCCACATGGTGACGCCGGCACAACAGGAAGCAGTTCTCGAGGCTCGTCTCACCGCCGAGCGTCCACCACACCAGATGATGGGCGTCGCACCACGCCGCGGGTGCGTAACACCCGGGGAACTGGCAGTGCTCGTCGCGGAGCACGATCGCACGGCGGAGGCGGTCGGGCACCGTGCGGGTGCGCCGACCGAGGTCGAGGAGCTGGCTGCGCCCGCGCATCACGATCCGGCCGATCGCGCAGTCGCACAGCATCCGTTCCGCCGTGACCCGAGGAATCGGTCCGAAGCCCTCGATCTCGCACTGCAGCGAGTCGAGATCCGCCAATGGGTGGCCGGCGAACACGTCGTGGGACATCACGATCTCGGCGCCGGCGATGGGTCGCGACTCGGGCAGGTCGCCGCCACGTGCGCGCTCGCACAGCCGCACCAACGCGTCGGCGCGTCGTTGGGCTTGGGAGCGGGTGTCGGCCTTGCCTTCGGGTGGCTGTTCGGCGTCCAGGACGCTACCCACGATCGCCGACGCCTCCGGGTCGAGGAACCCGCCGACCACGCTGCCACCGGTGGTGGGGGAGAGCGTGAAGCCGCGCCGCTCGAACGAGAATGCAGCGTCTTCCCTCGCGAGCTCGTCGTCGGCGAGCGACATCCACTTGCGGATCGCCGCGGGAAGTCTTGCGCCTCCACGGTGGCGGCTGCTTCCAGCAGCACCGCCTCGTCCCGCTCGTAGAGCTCATCGCGTCGACGTGCGGCAGCCGCCACCAGCTCGACATGAGGAACAGACACGTCGCCGGTATCGAGTGCCTTGGCAGTCTGCGGGTGGCGGCGGAGGAAGCGCGCCGTCGTGGCCATCCGCGCCGCGGCGTTGCGCACGAGCCCGGTCTTGGAGGCCAGCCACGAGACGGCACCGAGGCAGTCGTCGTGCCAGGCATCGACCGCGTCGCAGTCAGAGACAGCCCGGAGCACCTCCGCGTCGAGCCGCTCCTGAAAGGAGCGGAGCTCCACCAGCCGAGCCGCCCGCGCCACGGACGACCACGTCGAGCGGTCCTCCGTGGCCAGCGCCTCGAGGCAATTCACGAGCTGCGGAGCATCGAACACGCGTTCGACGCTAGGGAACCCGAACCGGATGTGCAAGGGTCAATTCGGCGAATCAGGAAGATTTCTCAGGCCGCCTCGGAGGCCAGCAACTGGGCCTGTTCGAGGACGAGCTCGCACCGCGCAGGCTCGGGTTCTCCTTCCTCGATCGCGTCCATGGCGGCGTCGATGAGCACGCCGATGTCGGGCTGCTTGGCGTGTCCTGCAGGTACGGCCAGCGCGCTTCGACCGGCACCCAGAACACGTTCTCCGAGGTGTACTCGTCGCGTGATTCGACGATCGAGTCCCGTCGATCGGGGTTCTTGACGAAAGAGTCGCTTGCGGGATCGGCCGTCGCGGATCTGAGGAATTGGTGGCGCTGCTCGAACGCGTCGGAACCGTATTTGAGGAACAGCAGACCAAGCGCCACATGCTTGTACTCGGACGACTCCCGGTTGCCGCGCATCTTGTCGGCGGCGTCCCACAACGTCTGTTCCAGAGTCTTGGCCGGTTTCGCGGCGGCCTTCCGGGGTCGAGCCACTGGTGCGGAAGGCTACGCAGAATCTGGGACGCGACGCGCGGTTCCGACGTACGCTCACGGTCGTGTTGGACCTCCTGATTACCGGCGGGACCATCGTCGACGGGACCGGTTCGCCGCCCCGCAGCGGGGATCTCGGGGTGCGCGAAGGCAGGATCGTCGAGGCGGACGAGCCGGCGTCCCGAACGATCGACGCCGACGGCCTGGTGGTCGCCCCCGGCATCATCGACCTCCACACCCACTACGACGCCCAGGTGCTCTGGGACGGCGCGGCGAGCCCGTCACCGCTCCACGGGGTGACGACGATCGTGGGCGGCAACTGCGGGTTCTCGGTCGCACCGCTCACCGACGCCGATGACGTCGACTACGTACGGCGTCTCATGTCGGTCGTCGAGGGCATCCCACTGTCGGCGCTCGAACAAGGCTGCTCGTGGGACTGGCATTCGTTCGGCGACTACCTCGACCGCCTCGACGGCCGGCTCGCGATCAACGCCGGGTTCCTCGCCGGCCACTCCACCATCCGGCGCGCGGTGATGGGCGAGGGCGCCACCGAAGGCGAGGCGACCGTCGACCAGGTCGCCCGGATGGCGGCGTTGCTCAGCGACTCGCTGGCCGACGGCGCGCTCGGGTTCTCGTCGGGTTGGGACAACGCGCACTACGACGGCGACGGCAAGGCGGTGCCGTCGCGCGGCGCGAGCTCGGACGAGTTCCTGGCGCTGGCCCACGTGGTGGGGAGGCACGCGGGCACGACCATCGGCATGTTCCCGTGGATGGGCGAGCTGCCGCGTGACCGCATGGAGCTCATGGCCGACATGTCGGTGGTGGCCGACCGTCCGGTCAACTGGAACCTGCTCGGCAGCATGTCGCCGGTGGAGATCTACGAACAGCAACTCGCCGCCTGCGACCTCGCCCGTGATCGCGGCGGCCGCGTCGTCGCGCTCGCGCTGCCCGACTTCCTGCGCATGCGCCGCGTCCACCCTCCTCGCCACGATTCCCGAGTTCGTCGAGGTGCTGCGCGCCCCGGAGTGGGAACGACGGGCCGCGGTGCAGGATCCCGCCGTCCGCGCCCGGCTCACCGACGCCATCGAGCGCGCGTCGGAGACCGAGTTCGCCGCCGTCGGCCGGTGGGATCTCCTCGAGATCGCGGAGCCGCGATCACCGGCGACGGAAGCACTCGTCGGCCTGACCATCGAACAGGCCGCGACCCGACTCGGCACCACACCGATCGAGGTGCTCCTCGACGTCGTGGTGCCGGAGGAGCTCCCGCTCACGGTGATGCTCCCGACGCTGGTGCCGTCGCTCGGCGCCAGCAACGAGGGTTGGCGGGCCCGGGCCGCGATCTGGGGCGACTCCCGGGTGGTGCTCGGCGGTTCCGACGCCGGCGCCCACCTCGACCTCATGTGCCACGCCAACTACCCGACGATGGTGCTCGGCGACTCCGTGCGGGAGCGCCATCTCCTCCCGCTCGAGGAAGCGGTCCGGCTCATGACCGAAGCGCCGGCGCGCCTCCTCGGACTGCGCGACCGCGGGCACCTGGTCGAGGGTGCGCACGCGGACGTGCTCGTCTTCGATCCCGACCGCGTCGCCTCCGGGCCCGCGATCGCCCGCCACGACCTTCCTGGCGGCGGCGAGCGGCTCTACGCGGAGTCGATCGGTGTCGCGCACGTCTTCGTCAACGGCACCGAGATCGTGACCGACGGCGCGCTCACGGGCGAGCTCGGTGGCACCGCGCTCCGCTCAGGCCGCGACACCGACACGGTCACCGTGCGCGCCTGACGGGACCGGCTACGCGTCGAGCCCGTCGCCCGGTGGGACGCTGACCGAACCGGGGGAGTCCCAGCCGGGCAGGAGGCCGAGGCGAGCGGTGAGCTCCTGGCCCTCGATCCACTGGCCGTTCAACTCGCGGGCCTCGGGCGCGGTGCAGAGGTAGGCCGCGGCGGCTCCGATGACGTCGGGCGGCGCGCCACCCTCGGTGCCGAACCCGAACGCGGCCATGTCCTGGATGATCCGCTCGGTGATGATGTAGCCGGGGTGCAGGTTGAAGGCGAGGATGCCGTCCTGCTCGTGCTCCAACTTCACGATGCCGATCAGGCGGTTCACCGCACCCTTCGACATGCCGTAGCAGAGGCCCCAACCGCCGTCGCCCGCGGCCGCCGGGGGATCGCCGCGGCCGGCGCCGGACGTCACGGTCATGATGATGCCGCTCCCGCGCTCGATCATCTGCGGGAGCACCAGCTTGGTCAGGATGACCGGCGCCATCGCGTTGCCCTCCATGTGCTTGCCGAGCACATCGATGGGCGTGTCGAGGATGCGGTCCATGTGGCCGGGGCCGATGAAGCGGGCGTTGTTGACGAGGACGTCGATGCGCCCCCAACGCTCGAGCACCTGCGTGACCGACGAACCCAGCGTGATCCGGTCGGTGATGTCGCAGTACACCGACATCGCCCGGCGGCCTTCGGCTTCGACCAGCGCGGCGGTGCTGTCGAGGGAGCCGGGCAGCGCCGACGTGTCGGACCGCTTCACGGTCGACGAGTGCTCGCGTTCCTCGCCCTCGTGGATGGTGCGGGCGGCCAACGCGACGTCGTACCCGGCGCGGGCCAGGTGCACCGCGATGGCCTTGCCGATGCCGCGGCTGGCTCCGGTGACGAACGCAACTCCCCGAGCATCAGGCACGTGCTCCCCCTCAGTGGTTCCCCGGAACGGTGACGGTGTCGGTGTCGACACCCGATCGGAGCAACGTACCGGGCTGTGCTCCGGTCAGACCACCGCGCTCGACGATGGTCTCGCCGCCCACGACGACCTGCTCGATCCCCACCGCACCGGCGTACAGGCGCAGCGCGCCACCGGGAAGGTCGTGACGCTCCTCGGCGGGTTCGCTGGCGACGGTCTCGGGATCGAAGAGCATCAGGTCGGCGTGCGCGCCCTCGGCGATGATGCCGCGGTCGCGCAGCCCGAACAGCTCGGCCGGCACCCCTGTCATCTGGTGGACGCCTTCTTCCAGCGTGAAGAGGTGGCGCTTGCGCACCAGCTCGCCGAGCACGACCGACGGGTAGTTGGCGTGGCACATGAGGTCGACGTGCGCGCCGGCGTCGGAGCCGCCGAGGACCACCCGTTCGTCGCGCCACACCTCCCCGCGCACCTCCCAGCTCTCGTCGGTGACGCCCATCGGCGGGACCAGCGAGGGGAACACGGTCGTGAGGGGCAGCTGTTCGGCGACGACGACGTCGAGCAGCACGTCGACGGCGTCGGTGCCGCGCTCGGCCGCGACCGACGCGACGCTGCGGCCATCGGGAAGCTCGACGAGGTCCCACTGCATCATCCCGGCGACACCCTGCGACGTCGCGGCGTCGAGCCCGGACCGCAGTCGGTCGCGCACCGCGTGGTCCTGCAGCGCGGTGCGTCGCTCGGCGTCGGGCAGCGCGATCACCTCACCCCAGCCGGGCATCGCCTGGAGCATCCGGCTGCTGCGGAGCCGCATGACGTCGGGGAGGGCCAGCGCGACGACGCGTGCGCCGTGCGCGGCGGCGTGGTCGGCCGAGGTCAGCTGCTGGTCGTACACGGGCGTGGGCGACGCGCTGCCGAGCAGGTTCCAGTTGAGCGGTCGATCGGCGGCCAGCGACATGTCGGTCATGAGCGCGATGCGCTCGTCGGAGATCTCGCCCATGGCGGGGATGAACTCGAGGCTGGTTCCCACGTGGTCGCGCACGGCACGCGCGAGGGCGAGGAACTCGTCGGGCTGCGCGGCGCGTGACGGCACCGGTGCACCGTCACCGTCGGTGTGCGCCTCGCCGAGCGACGACGAGAACCCGAGCACGCCCGCGCGGAGCGACTCGTGCACCAGCTCGACCATCGCCGCGATCTGTTCGGTGGTGGCGGGGGCACGGGTGGCGGCGTCGCCCATGACGACGCGGCGCATGGTCGAGTGGCCCACGTGGAAGCCGGCATTCACGGCGAGGCGCCCGTCGATGCGGGACAGCCACTCGCCGAACGACTGCCAGTCCCACGCGGGACCGGCCTCCAGCGCGGACAGCGGCATCCCCTCGACCCGCGCCATCATCTGCATCACGTAGTCGACCGCGTCGGGCACGAGCGGCGCGATGGAGAAGCCGCAGTTGCCGCCGATCACGGTGGTGACGCCGTGGAGCGGTGACGGCGTGAGCGCGGCATCCCAGAGCGCCTGCACGTCGTAGTGGGTGTGGATGTCGATGACGCCGGGCGCGAGCACGAGACCGTCGGCGTCGACGACGCGCCGGGCCGGTTCGTCGAACGTACCGACGGCCACGACGATGCGGCCGCCGCGCACGCCGACGTCGCCGGCGAACTCGGGTGCGCCCGTGCCGTCGACGACGCGCGCGCCCTTGACGAGCAGATCCAACATCACGTCCTCCTGCTACTGCGGTTCGTCCTGGACGAGGAAGCTCCCGACGGCGTCCGCCACGACGGTGCCGGCGAAGAAGTCGGGGTTGCCCCGCATGTAGAAGCGCACCGGGTTCGTGAACACGAAGTCGCGGAGGTCGGCGTCGGTGAACAGATCGTGCTCGACCATCTCGTACACCTCGCCGAGCACGTCGGCCATCACCGGCACGTCCCAGTGGGAGATGTCGGAGCCGAACATGGCGTTGAAGCGCGCGCCGAACGGGTTGGCCTTCGTGTTGAACGCGGTGACCGTCAGCGGGTCGTCGGCCTCGCACCCGCAGTAGAACGGCACCGCGAACAGCTCGCGGATGTCCTCGGCCTGCTCGATGCCGACGGCGGCGAATTCGTCGAGGAGCGCGACGTCCTGCTCGGGATAGGTCGTGGGCTTGGGGGCCATCGACGCCCATTCGCCGCCGTAGCGGGTGAACAGCTCGGCGAACTCGTCCCAGTCGACATTCGTGGGGTCGAGGCGGCGCATGGCCTCACCACTGCGCTTCTCGAAGTGACCGACGAGGTCGGCGTAGAGCGACGCGGCCCACGCCACGCCGCCCTCGAGGAACCCGAAGTTGAGGTCGGGGAACCGGCGGGTGACGCCACCGAGGAACAGCGACTTGGCCAGCGCGTGGTGGCTCTCGCCGAGCATCCCGACGTGGTTGTACACGTAGCTCGAGATCGACGCCCGATTCTGCCAGCCCATGGCCGACGAGTGGAAGGCCGGCGCGATGCCGAGCTCGCGGCACTTCTGCCAGACCGGGTCGTAGTCGTGGGCGCTGTCGAGACCGAAGGTGTCGGTCCACACCGCGTACTGCGCGAGCTGCGGGTCGACGGCCGCGGCGGCGGCGATCGGCCGCTGCACGAACCCCGCCATCACCACCACGCGGAAGCCCAGCGAGGCCGCGTGCTCGAGCTCGTCGACCGCTTCGTCGGGGGTGTGCATGGGGATCTCGGCGACGGGGAGCAACCGGTCGGCGAACTCGGCGAAGACGCCGGCGTTGAACCGGTTGAGCGCGCGGCACGCACCGCGACGGTCGCGCTCGTCGTCGAAGTGACCGAACAGGAGCCCGAAGCTCGGGTAGATGACGCTCACGTCGATGCCGAGCTCGGGCAGCCGCTCGTGCAGGAGACGGGGGAGCATGGCGGTGGCGCGGTCGAGGGCCAGCTCCATCCCGCCGTTGCCCCACGGTCCGCGTGCGACGCGACGGTCAGCGCGTTCCTCGGGGGTGAGGCCGTACCAGTCGACGATCGGACCGAAGGTGCCCGAGGTGCGGCGCACCATCGACTCGCCGTCGAGGCGCACGCCCTCCTTGACCAGCTCCCCGGCCAGGGCCGGGAAGAACTCGACGGTGTGACCGTCGATGTCGATCACCGGGTGGTCGAGCTTGCTCCGCACGTCGGTGGCACTCAGTCCGCTCACGCTCGCCCTCCCTTTAATGCGCGCTCATCAATCCGCGGGTAACAATAGACAGATGGCGTACGACGTGGTGATCCGCAACGGCCGCGTGGTCGACGGCTCCGGGTTCGGCTCGTACCGGGCCGACGTGGGGATCGTCGACGGGGTGATCGCCCGGGTGGGGCGGATCCGCGACCCCGGCACGCACGAGATCGACGCCGAGGGCCACGTCGTCACCCCCGGTTTCATCGACGGCCACACCCACCTCGACGCCCAGGTGTTCTGGGACCCGCAGGGTGCCAACTCGTGCTGGCACGGCGTGACCACCGCGGTGATGGGCAACTGCGGGTTCACCCTCGCTCCCGTGCGCGACGACGCCCGGGCGCTCGTCGTGCGCAACCTCGAACGGGCCGAGGACATCGACCCCGCGGCGCTCGCATCGCTGGAATGGGGTTGGGAGACCTTCCCCGAGTACCTGGATGCGGTCGACCGCCTCCCGAAGGCGATCAACTACGCGGCCAACGTCGGGCACTCCGCGTTGCGCACGTGGGCCATGGGTGAGCGCGCGTTCGAAGGCGAGGCCACCCCCGACGACCTCGCGCTCATGAAGGGGCAGCTCGCGGATGCGCTCGCGGCGGGGGCGATCGGACTCACCACGTCGCGGAGCGAGCACCACGAGACGTCCGACGACCGTCCCGTCGCGTCGCGCCTGGCGGCGTGGTCGGAGCTCTGCGAGCTCGTCGGGGTGATGGCCGACGCCGGTGCCGGGATCCTGGAGGGTGGGAGCGAGCACGTGCTGTCGCCCGACCCCGAGCAGCGTGAGCTGGCGCGCCGCCGGATGCGCGACCTCGCGGCCGACACCGGCGTGGCGATGACCATGGGCATCATCGCCACCAACCCGGGCGGCTACGAGATGCTCGACCTGATCGACTCGGTCGCCGCCGTGGGCGGGCGCATGATCGGCCAGTCGCACTGCCGCGGCATCAACGTGCTGCTCTCGTTCGCGACGCGCCTCCCGTTCGACCTGCTCCCGGAATGGCACGACGTGCGTGCGCTGCCCGACGACGAGCAGCTGCAGGCGCTGCGCGATCCGTCGGTGCGGGAACGACTCGTCACCGCGGGGATGGAGGGCGACTACTCGCGGTGGCGCGGGATCGGCGCCATGCCCCGCAAGCCCGACTTCGCCGGGATCCGCGTCTACGAGCACGGGCTGCCGCCGAACCCGACCATCGACGAGATCGCGGCGCAGCGCGGGGTCACGCCGGTGGAGGCGATGATCGACCTCGCGGTCGAGACCGATCTCGGCCAGCTGTTCATCCAACCGAGCCTCTACCCGCAGGTTCCCGACGTGTTGTTGGCGGTGATGCGCCACCCGCGCACGGTGATGACGTTCTCCGACTCCGGCGCGCACCTGAGCCAGATCGCCGACGCGTCGATCCACACCCACCTGCTCGGGTACTGGGTGCGCGACCGACAGGAGTTCACGCTCGAGGAGGCGGTGCGCATGCTCACGCTCGCGCCGGCGATGGCGTGGGGCTTCACCGAACGCGGTCTGCTCCGCGAGGGCATGGTCGCCGACGTGAACGTGTTCGATCCCGAGCGGGTCGGTCCCGCGGTGCCCGAGGTCGTGCGCGATCTCCCGCGTGGGGGCAAGCGCCTGTCGCAGAAGTCCGAAGGCTTCAAGGCGACGGTTGTCGGCGGTGAGGTCACGATCCTCGACGGTGCGTCAACGGGCGACGCGTCCCGGCCGGCTCGTCCGCAGCCGCTAGCACTTCCAGACCTACTTCATGAAGACCTACTTCATGAAGACCTACGACATGAAAACCATGCGGGCGACGCGGTGGTGGATGCACCACGCTCCCTCGCGACGCACCATGTCGTCGACGTAGCGCATCCCCAGTGACCGGTGCGGCGCGTCGCTGTCGGCGGGCACCTGGTACACCACGGCGTAGGTGTCGAGGCGCGCGGTGTCGGCGCCGGGCTCGAGGTCGATGAGCGGGTCGGCGAGCACGTGCATGCTCGTGCCCCCGGTATCGGGTCGCGAGCCCATCGTCTCCAGGTACTCGGCAACCGCCTGCTGCCCGAACGTGCCGTCGACGGTGCCGTCGGGATCGAACAGCGCGGTGAGCGCGTCGTGGTCGCGCTGGTCGACGGCGCGCGCGTACCGCTGCGGGAACTGGCGGAGCAGCTCGCGGTCCATCAACCACTCGATGGGAGAGCTCATGCCTGCTCGACCTGGGTGCCCACATCGAGATTGGTACCAGTGCCCGGCCACCGACGCCAGACCGGAGGAAAGGTCGAACTTGCTCGCGAGGCGGTGCACCGGGGCGAACTGCTCGTTACGGTCACGACATGGGAGTGGTGTACCGGAACCGCGACGACAACGCCCTCATGGCGGGCCTGGCGGTGAGCTCGGTGCTGATCCCCGCCGCGATGACTGTCGCCGACGCCACGATCCCCGCGATCACCCGGACGTGGATCGGCGTCTGGGGCGTCGTCTGGGCGGCGGTCTTCGTGATCCGGGGCCTCCACCGCGGTGTCACCGTCGACAGCACGGGGGCGACGAAGCGGGCCCGCAGCGAGAAGAGCGCCGGTGTGTTCTCGCGGTTCGGGGGACTGCTCGGACTCGTCGTCGGCGCGGTGATGCGGCACGACTGGCGCCAGCGGCTCCGATGACGGTGCGGTTCCGCGACTGGTGGGGGAACGTCGGCATGGCGGTCGGCGTGCTGCTCGTCGCCGGGTTGTTCGGCGTGGGTGCGTGGACCGGCGACGGCGAGCAGGGGCCGGTCATCGGTTGGATCACCCTCCCGGGCGCCGTCGTCTTCACTGCGTTGCTGGTGGCGCGGTGCCTGGGCGCGGTGTCGTCGTCGACGACGACGGTGTGACCGAGCGCGCGCCGTGGGCGACCACCTTCGTGCCCTGGAACGCGGTCCGGAACGTCGAGTTCCACGACCCGTACCACGCGAGCTTCGTGCTCGACGACCGTCGCCGGGTCGTGGTGAGTGCTCCGGTGCGCCGCGGGGGTCCGACGTTGCGAGGGGCATACGTCGGCGTCCTCGCCCGGTGGTCGCCCGACATGGGCCGGGGCACGACGTACCCGCGGCCGCACCGACGCTTCCTCACCATCGGGTTCGCGACGGCTGCGCTCGCGCTAGTGGCCGGCGGCGTGGTGTGGGACGACGCCGACTACGACGCCGACCGCTACGCGACGCGCGACGGTCGCGACCCGCGACGGGATCGCGGTGGTCACCGACGTGCGCGTCGACGAGCACAGCGGCGGCGAGGGCCCCACGACCTACACGACGCACGTGCGGGCGCGCCTCCGGATCCCCGATCGCCGGTCGGTGGTCGTCGACCTGCATCGCGCGGGCGATCTGGGCGGGGTGTACCAGGAGGAAGATCCGGTCCCGGTGGTGTACGACACCGCGAACCCACGCGACGCCGACTTCGGGGACCGACCCAACCGTCGAGGGGACCACGAGAGCGTCGAGGTCCGCCGCGTCGTGGGTCCGGTGCTGCTCGCCGCCGGGATCATGGGCGTGCTCGGGTTCGGCGTGGCGATCTCGTGGGAGTGGGCGCGCCGACGTCGGGACGCCCGGGGTGTGCCGGGCGCGTCGGCATGACCGGGTTCCGGCCGGTCCTATCCTCTTGGCCACCGGGGGCGCTGCACGACGCGCCAGGGACGCTCCCAGGATGCGCCGAGGAGAGGGGCCGAGAGCCGCGATGTCGACGGAGGGTGGCGCGGCACGGGACCTCCTGACCCGCGAGCAGGAGTGCGCGGCTCGCGGAGCTCAGCCCGTTCGAGTTCAAGTCCCGCCTGTTGGCCCTCGCGGCCGAGTGCCCGGGTGCGGACCGGGTGCTCGACGCCGGGCGGGGCAACCCCAACTGGGTCGCGACGACGCCGCGTGCGGCCTTCTTCCTGCTCGGCCAGTTCGCGCTGCTCGAATCGCGGCGGGTGTGGGAGGAGCCCGACCTCGGGGGCATGCCGGCACCGCACGGTGTCGCGTCCCGGCTCCGCCGCTTCCTCGTCGACCACGACGGCGCCGACGGCGCGGAGCTGCTGCGGCGCACGGTCGACTACGGCGAATCGCTCGGGTTCGACGCCGACGCCTTCGTCCACGAGCTGGTCGACGGCATCATCGGCGACCGGTACCCGGGACCCGACCGGATCTGCGGTCACGTCGAGCAGATCCTGCGCGAGTACCTCGCCGACGAGCTGCTCGAAGGGACGCCGCCACCGGGCGACTGGGACCTGTTCGCGGTCGAGGGCGGCACCGCCGCGATCTGTTACGTGTTCGACTCCCTCGCCACCAACTTCCTGCTGCGGCCGGGCGACCGCATCGCGCTGATGGTCCCGGCGTTCACGCCGTACCTCGAGATCCCGCGCCTCGACCGGTACGGCCTCGACGTCATCGAGCTCCACGCGTCCGCTGTCAACGACGACGGCGATCCCACCTGGCAGTTCCCCGAGGCCGAGATCGACAAGCTCGCCGATCCCGGCGGTGAAGGCGCTGTTCGTCGTCAACCCGTCGAACCCGCCGTCGGTGATGTTGGCACCCGCCACGCTCGAGCGGATCACGACGATCGTGCAGACGACCAACCCCGGGTTGATCATCGTGACCGACGACGTCTACGGGACGTTCGTGCCCGGGTTCCGATCCCTGATGGACGTCCTGCCCGCGAACACGATCGCCATCTACTCGTTCTCGAAGTACTTCGGCGCGACCGGGTGGCGCCTCGGCGTGGTCGCGCTCTACCGCGACAGCGTGCTCGACCGGGCGATCGCGGCGCTGCCGCCCGACGACCTCGAACGCCTCGACTGCCGGTACGAGTCGATCTCCACCGCGACGCGCGACATCCGGTTCATCGACCGGATGGTGGCCGACAGCCGGCAGGTCGCGCTCAACCACACCGCCGGCCTCTCGCTGCCGCAGCAGGTGCAGATGACGTTGTTCGCGACCTTCGCCCTGCTCGACGACGACGAGTCGTACAAGGCCCGCACCCGTTCGATCGTCAACCACCGCCTCGCCCGGCTGTACGAAGGCATGGGGATCCCGCTCTCGCCCGACGTGCTGCGGGCCGGGTACTACGCCGAGATCGACCTCATGGGGTGGGCCCAACGGCGTTACGGCCCCCAGTTCGCGGCGTGGCTGGTCGACGTCCACGAACCGATCGACCCCGTCGTCCGCCTCGCCGAGGACGCGCGGCGTCGTGCTCCTGCACGGGGGCGGCTTCGAGGGCCCGCAGTGGTCGGTGCGCGTGTCGCTCGCCAACCTCGAGGACGACTGCTACCTGACCGTCGGCGCCGCCATCCGCCGGGTGTTCGACACGTACGTCGCCGAATGGCAGGAGACGGCTCGATGAGCGCTGCGATCAACTCTGCGATGAACGCTGCGATGAGCGCTACGACGAACGCTGCGATGAACGGCGAACGCACCACTACCGTACCGATCGGCCCGGCCCTTCTCCAGGAGCAGCACCGCCCATGAGCGCGACCCCCGAGAGCCTCACGCCGCCGACCAGCACCGAGCTCACGCTCACGCCACCCGCGGCGGTGGGCGCGGTCGCTCCCGACCAGCGCCGAGGGCATGGTGCCCATCGAAGCCGCCGACCTCCCCGGGCTCGACGCCAAGGTCCCGGAGTACGTCGAGTCGATCGTGACCCTCGACGTCCACTCGCCCGGCGTTCGCCACCAAGGCGGGCGACGTGCGGTCGATGGGCGACGACGACATCCGGGCCGCGGCCGACACGTCGAACCGGCTGCTGTCGTCGCCGGTCCGGGCCATGCAGCAGGGCCCGCTCAGCGAGGGCGGCAAGGTCGCGGCCACGCTGCTCGACCTGCGCCGCACGATCGAGGACCTCGACCCGAAGCAGGCCACGGGGGTCAAGAAGCTGCTCGGCATGATCCCGTTCGGCGACAAGATCGTCGACTACTTCCGGAAGTACGAGAGCGCGCAGTCGCACCTCGACGGGATCATCAAGGCGCTCTACGACGGTCAGGACGAGCTGCGCAAGGACAACGCCGCGCTCGAGCAGGAGAAGCTGCACCTCTGGGAGACGATGCAGCGGCTCAACCAGTACATCTACATCGCCAAGCAGCTCGACGCCATGCTCGCCGAGCGCATCGCCGAGGTCGAGGCGACCGATCCGGAGAAGGCGAAGGCCCTGCGCGACGACGTGCTGTTCTACGTGCGCCAGAAGCACCAGGACCTCCTGACGCAGCTGGCCGTGTCGATCCAGGGCTACCTGGCCATCGACCTGGTCCGGAAGAACAACATCGAGCTGATCAAGGGTGTCGACCGGGCGACGACGACGACGATCGCCGCGCTGCGCACCGCGGTGGTCGTCGCGCAGGCGCTGGCGAACCAGAAGCTCGTGCTCGACCAGATCACCGCGCTGAACACCACGACGTCGAAGCTCATCGAGTCGACGTCGGAGCTGCTCGCGACGCAGAGCGTCGACATCAACAAGCAGGCCGCGTCGGCGACGATCGGGATCGAGTCGCTCCAGACCGCGTTCGCGAACATCTACCAGTCGATGGACGCGCTCGACACGTTCAAGCTGCAGGCGCTCGACGCGATGACCCAGACCGTCACCGCGCTCGAGACCGAGATCGACAAGTCGCAGGCGTACCTGCAGCGCGTGCGCGCTTCCGACGCGAAGGAGTCCGACGCCGGGCATGACGTCCTCGACCTCGGTGACCCGCCGTCGTCGTGACGCCTGTCGTGTCGCCGTCGCGTTCCGCCGCCCCCACCCACGAGTCGCCGACCGGACGCGGCCTCGACTCGCCCGTGTCCGTCGGCTCGATCGCGGGCGCGGGCGGCGCCGCGGTCGGCGTCGGTGCCCTGGCGATCGCCGGCGCCGCGCCCATCGCGCTCGGCGCGGTCCTCGCTGCGCCCGCGTTCCTCGTCGGCTACCTGGTGGCGCGCCATCGTCGCCACCAGACCGCATCGGTGGCGACGCCGATCGACGAGGACGCGGCGACGCTCGCGTCGCTCGACGAGCTGGTCACGCAGATCCGCGGTCGCGTGCCCGACGCGGTGCAGGCCCGGGTCGAGCGCGTCGCCGGCACCGTCCGCCAGACCATCCCCGGCTCGATCACCTCGGCACGAACTCGGTGCAGGCGCACGCGGTCGTGCGCACCGCGACCAGCTACCTGCCCGAAGCGGTCGCCGCCTACCTGCGCCTCCCGCGCGACTTCGCCGACCGGCGGCCGGTCTCCGGCGGCAAGACGTCGCTCACCATCCTCTGCGACCAGCTCGACCTCCTCGGTTCGAAGATGGACGACCTGTTCGACGCCGCCTGCCGGGCCGACGCCGACGCGCTGATCGCGCACGGACGGTTCCTGGCCGAGAAGTTCTCGACCGGCGCCCTGGCCATCGACCCGCAGAGGCGCTGAGGTGGCGGGAGACGAGCTCGCGGACGCGCTGGCTGCACTGCTCGACGCCGGCGGTGCGATCCGACTCGAACGTACGCGACGAGGCGGCGGACGTCGCGGCCGCGGTGGCGCGCGAATCTCCGGGCGCGCGCGTCGTCGTGGGCGGAGGCGTTCGGCGTCGGACGCGCACGGTTCGACGCGGCCGCGCGACGCGGCCTCGCGTTCGCGAGCGGAGCCACGCCGGTGCTCCGCCGGCTCCTGGCGGCCGGCGGCGACCCTGCGGTGGCGCGGGCGTACGCGCGGCGGCTGGCGGAGCTCGCCATGGCGGCGGCGTCGCTGGGTGAGCTGACGATCTCCGCGCTCGGCGACCGCGACCGTGATCGGCAACGCGCAGCTGGCCGCGGCGGGCGACCCGACCGTGGTCGGAGAAAGGGCTCGGAGCAGCGGGTCCGCGCCGGGGACGGGCGGCAGCAAGGACGGCGCGGCGCAGGCCGCCGCCGAGACGCCGGCGGCGGGTACGGCCGCGGAAGCCGAGCCGCCACCGAGCCTCGAAGAGCTGCTCGCCGAGCTCGACGCGCTCGTCGGGCTCGAGGCGGTGAAGACCGAGGTGCGCCACCAGACCCAGCTGCTGCGCATCCAGGCGCTGCGGGGTCGAAGGGGTTGCGCAACCCCGACCTGACCCGCCACCTCGTGTTCGTCGGCAATCCGGGGACCGGCAAGACCACCGTCGCCCGGCTGGTCGCCGGGATCTACCGCGCCGTCGGCCTGCTCCCGAAGGGTCACCTGGTCGAGTGCGACCGGTCCGAGCTCGTCGCCGGCTACGTGGGCCAGACCGCGCTCAAGACCGCCGAGGTGATCGAGCGCGCCCTCGGCGGCGCGCTCTTCATCGACGAGGCCTACGCGCTGGCGGGCGACGAGTTCGGGACGAAGCGATCGACACGCTGGTGAAGGAGATGGAGGACCACCGCGACGATCTCCTGGTGATCGTCGCCGGCTACCCGGCGCCGATGGAGAAGTTCATCAACTCCAACCCCGGGCTCGAGAGCCGCTTCCGGCTCACGCTGATGTTCGACGACTACACCGACGACGAGCTGGTCGAGATCTTCGCGCGCATCGCGAGCGGTGCCGACTTCACGCCGACCGAGCGACGCGTTGAACGCGCTCCGCGGGCTGCTGCGGGCGACGCCGCGCGACGAGGGGTTCGGCAACGGCCGGTTCGTGCGCAACGTGTTCGAGTCGGCCGTCGTGCGCCAGGCGTGGCGGCTGCGCGACGTCACCGATCCCGACGTCGACCAGCTGCGCGAGCTGCGCGCCGAGGACGTCGTCGTCGCCCGACCCGACGACCGGCGTGACCCCGACCGGCGTGACCCCGACCGACGTGACCCCGACCGACGTGACCCAAACCGACGCGATCCGCCAGCGGTGCCGCCATCATGACCAGCTCCGTGACCACGCCGCCGCCTCCGCCTCCGCCCACGGGCGTGCCCGCGAGCACGCCGCCGCCTTCACCACCCGCGGAGACCGGTGGTCAGCCGCCCAACCGGGCGCGGGAGCTGCTCAGCGAAGCGGTGTCGGGCACGCCCGGCCGCATGCGCGTGCTCGGGGCGCTCGCGATCGTCGTCAGCCTCGCGTTCGGTGTGCTCGGCTTCTTCGCGCGTGTCGCGGCTTCCGCTCCGATCTCGACGACGCTCGCAGCAACGCCGAGCAGCTGGTGCGGATCCAGACCATCCGCACCAGCCTCGTGAAGGCCGACGCGAACGCGACGAACGCGTTCCTCGTCGGCGGGCTCGAGCCACCCGAGGTCCGCGGCGGCGTACACCGACGGGATCGCCACTGCGGCGACGACGCTGGCCGAGGCATCGGCGACGCGCGACCGACGATGCCGCCGTGCTCGAGCGGGTCAACCGGGTGCTCGCCCAGTACACCGGCCTGATCGAGGCGGCGCGGGCCAACAACCGCCAGGGGTTCCCCATCGGCGCCGCCTACCTCCGCCAGGCGTCGACGCTGCTCCAGCGACGACGCGCTGCCGCCGCTCGCGACCCTGGTGCGCGTCGAACAGCGACGGGTCGACAGTCGTCCATCGTCGCGGCGCGACACCGCGCGGTGAGCACGCTCTTCGTCCTGCTCGTCGCTCGCGGTCGGTCGCCCTGGTGGTCGGTGCAGCTGTATCTGTCGGCGAAGACCCGCCGCATGTTCAACCGGCCGCTGGTGGTCGCGACCGTCGTCGTGCTCGTCGCCGGACTGGTCGGCCTCGGCGCGGTGGCACTGGCCGCAGTCGAGCGCCGAGGACGCTCGTGACGGTCCGTACCGGCAGACGGTCGCGCTCGCCGGCGCACGCATCGACGCCTTCGACGCCAAGAGCGCCGAGGCCTCACCCTGATCGCGCGTGGCTCGGGCGCGGCCGTACGAGGAGCGCTTCAGCACCGCGGTCGAAGTCGGCGTCGGCCGCGCTGTCGGAAGCCGACCTCGATCAGGCGCCGAGCGGTTCGCAGCGCGCCTCTCGCCAGTACGTGGCCCAGCACGGCAAGGTCCAGAGCCTCGACGACGGCGGGCAGACGACCAGGCCGTGGCCGCGCCACCGGGACCGGCGCGGCGAACCAGGCGTTCGCCGAGTTCGAACGGGTGTCGTCCCGGGCGCTCGCCACCCAGGCGGCCGATCTCTCCGACGACCTCGACGACGCGGCCGCTCCGTTGCTGCCGGCGGCTGGCTGATCCTCCTCGCCGGCCTGGCGGCCGCGGTGCTGGCGTGGCGGGGCATCTCCGAACGACTGCGGGAGTACCGATGAGGAGACGTACCGTCGTCGCGCTCGTCGCGGGACTGCTCGCGGTCGCGATGCTCGCACCGCGTGCGAGGGTGACGACAACCCGAGCGCCGACCGAGCGACCGCGGGCGAGACGCCGGCGACGACCGCCACGACCGCGGCACCGGCACCCGACTGCGGCAACCCGGTGGCGTCGTTCGCGCCCCTGAACCCGATGCCTCCTCCGGGCGACATGCCCTCGGGCACCTACATGGACGAGATCCAGCAGCGCGGGCGGCTCATCGCCGGTGTCTCCGCCGACACGCTGCTGTTCGGCTTCCGCAACCCGCTCACCGGCAAGCTCGAAGGGTTCGACATCGACATGGTGCCGCCAGGTGTCGCAGGCGATCTTCGGCGACCCGAACCGGGTCGAGTACAAGGTCCTCACGTACGCGCAGCGCATCCCCGCGCTGCAGGACGGCTCGGTCGACATCGTCGCCGACGTCATGACGGTCAACTGCGAACGGTGGGCGCAGATCTCGTTCTCGTCGCAGTACTTCGACGCCGGCCAGAAGATCCTCGTGCGCACCGACTCGCCGGTCACCGACATCTCGCAGCTCGACGGCAAGAAGATGTGCGCGGCGCACGGATCGACCAACATCGACAACCTGAAGAACTACCCCAAGGTGATCGTCGTCCCGGTCGACGACATCTCCGACTGCATGGTGCTGTTCCAGCAGGGGAGCGTCGACTCGGTCACCGGTGACGACACCGTGCTCGCCGGCTTCGTGGCGCAGGACCCGTACGCCAAGATCGTCGGCGGCGCGCTCACCAGCGAGCCGTACGGACTCGGCGTCGCGAAGACCCATCCGGAGTTCGTGCGCTTCGTGAACGGCGTGCTCGCAGACTGCGCGCCAACGGCACGTGGGCCCAGATGTACCGCACGTGGCTGCAACCGACCGGCGCGGTGCCCGCGCCGCCGGCCGCGGTCTACGGGCGGACGCCGTGACGTCGACCATGACCGCCGACCCGCAGCCCGCCGCGACGCCCACGCCCCCCGTACCGCCCGGGAGCCTGACCGCCCCCGCGACCGGTCCCGAGGTCCTGGCGTTCCTCGAGGTCCTCGGTCGCTGGGTGGACGACGCTCGGGGACTCGCTCGACGAGCTCGACGCCGCCGCCCAGTTGGCGACGAGTCCCGACGTGTACACCCCCGAGATCACGCTGGCCATGTCGATGCGCCAGTCGATCGACGCCCGCTACCACGAGCTGGTCGTCGCCTAGGACAGCGGGCGGGTCGGCACCGACGAGCGCGCGATGTTGGCGCAGCTGATGTGGGGCCGGCTCCCCGATGCGCTCGGCGCGCCGACCGCGTTCACGCTCACCGAGGCGTGCACGCTCGTGACCGCTCTCGCCGATCGCCTGCACGCGGCGCTGTCCACCGACGCGGTCGGCGGCTCCGGCGTCGCCAACCGGATCCTGACCGTGCGCGCCGCGATCGAGCGGTGCCGTCGGCAAGTGGAGGTGCTCGGCATCGACCCGGCCGCGCTCGACGTGCAGTCGGCGCGCCTCGAACGCCGCCGTCGCGGGCGGTGTCCGCGACGAGATCCGCGCCACGGTCGACGAGGTCGACGTCGCCGTCACCCGTCTCGAACGCGACCTCATCAAGGAGGCGAGCCTGCGCGCGTCGACCGCGCAGCGGTTCGCCGAGTACCAGCAGCGATACGCCGAGCTGGTGGCCGCCGACCGCGTCCGTGTCGGAGCTGGCCGCACGCTGCCGCGAGAGGATCGCCGAACCGCCCGAGCTCGCGGTCCCGGACGCATCCGTGCTCGGGCCGCCACCGGCCGCACCGGCGGCGGACTCCTCCGACGCCGCGAGCTGGGCCGCAGCCCGCGAGCAGCTCGACGAGTACGCCGCGCCGACTCGACCGGTGCGGACGGGCGCTCGAGGAAGCCGAGCACGCGTACGGTGCACCGCTGGCGGCGCGTGACGACCTGCGCGGCCTGCTCGGCGCCTACCGGACCCGGGCCGCGCGCACCGGGCTCGCCGAGGACCCGGTCCTGACGGTGGCGTACGAGGCGGCGCGGAACCTGCTGTGGTCGGCGCCGTGCGACGTCCCGCTCGGCGCGCCGACGGGTGGAGGAGTACCAGCACGCGGTGCGGTGCTCGGCGCCGTCGGCCGCGGAGCTGTCGACTCGAGAAGGAGAGACCGTCGTGACCCTCGAAGCGTGCACGCAGCCGGGCTGCACCGGCCAGATCGAGGACGGGTACTGCAACGTCTGCGGGATGCCGGCCGACCGCAACCGCGCGCCGGCGCCGCGTCGCCGACGGGGCCCAGCGGGAAGCCGCATCCCGGCGCTCTCCACCAAGCTGTCGAGCACGCCGATCGGTTCGGCGCGCGGCGGGTCTCAGCCGCCCGACGCGCCGTCTGGTCGAGCGCGACAGCCCGGATCCAGCACCTCGGCGCCGGCATCACCACGGTGCCGTCGGCGCCCGTGCCCGACCCGCAGTCGGTGCTCATCGCCAACCCCGAGGTCGCCGAAGACAAGCGGTTCTGCTCGACGTGCGGGGAGAAGGTCGGGCGCTCGCGGGCCGGAAGCGCCGGCCGGCCCGAGGGGTTCTGCCCGAAGTGCGGCACCCCGTTCTCGTTCACGCCCAAGCTGCAGCCCGGCGACCTCGTCGGCGGCCAGTACGAGGTCGCCGGCTGCATCGCCCACGGTGGACTGGGCTGGATCTACCTCGCGCGGGACCGCAACGTGTCCGACCGCTACGTCGTGCTGAAGGGCCTGCTCAACTCCGGCGACGCCGACGCGCTCGCCGCCGCGATCACCGAGCAGCAGTTCCTCGCCGAGGTGCAGCATCCGCTCATCCTCGAGATCTACAACTTCGTCACCAACGAGGGCGCCGGCTACATCGTGATGGAGTACGTCGGCGGGCCGTCGCTGAAGCAGATCCTGAAGCGACGGATGACCGAGCACAACGGCGTCTACGACCCGTTCCCCGCCGACCAGGCGATCGCGTACGTCATCGAGATCCTCCCGGCGTTCTCGTACCTGCACTCGCAGGGACTGATCTACTGCGACTTCAAGCCCGACAACGTCATCCAGGCCGGCGACTCGATCAAGCTCATCGACCTCGGTGGCGTCCGGCGCGCCGACGACGACCACTCGGCGATCTACGGCACCGTCGGCTACCAGGCACCCGAGGTCGCCGACGTCGGTCCGAGCGTGCCGAGCGACATCTTCACCATCGGCCGCACGCTCGCGGTCCTGGCGATGGAGTTCCGCGGCAACCAGTCGACGTACGTGGCGTCGCTGCCGCCGGTCGACGACACGCCGTTGTTCCAGCGGTACGACTCGCTCTACCGCGCGCTGGCCAAGGCCACCGCGACGAACCCCGACGACCGCTTCCAGTCGGCCGACGAGCTGCGGGACCAGCTCCTCGGCGTGCTCCGCGAGGTGGTGGCCGTGGACAGCGGCACCGCGGCCGCCGCGCACTCCACCGCGTCGTCGTTGTTCGGTTCGCCGACGGGCACCGGGGCGCAGCTCACGTGGGCCGAGCTCCCCGCGCTCCGGGTCGACCGGGCCGACGCGATGGCGACCTGGCTGGCCGGGGTCTCCCTCGCCGACGGCGCCCAGCGCCTGGAGGTGCTCGAACAGGCGCCCGAGCAGACGGTCGAGGTGCAGCTGGCCAAGGCGCGCGCCGCCATCGACGCGTCGTCGTTCCCGCTCGCCGCGGAGGTGCTGGAGCAGATCCTCACCGACAACCCGTGGGAGTGGCGGGCGATGTGGCTGTCGGGTCTCGCCGCCCTCGCGCAGGCCGACGACGACGGCGCGGCGACCGCGTTCAACACCGTGCTGGGCCAGGTGCCGGGAGAGCTGGCGCCCAAGCTGGCACTCGCGCTCGCGTGTGAACGCACGGGTGACGTCGATCTGGCCGAGCAGCTGTACGCGGTCTGCGCGGCCACCGACGCGAACTACGTCGCTCCGGCCGCGTTCGGCCTGGCCCGGACCCGGGAACGCGGTGACGACCAGGCCGGTGCGCTGGCGGCGCTCGACCTGGTCGCGCCGACCAGCGGCAGCGTACGCGGCGGCGCGGCGGCGACGGGCCGAGCTGCTCACCGCCGCCGGTCCCGGCCTCGACGAGCTGGCGGCCGCCGCCGCGAGCATCGACGGGATCGCCATCGACCCGCGGGAGCGGCTCACCCTGCAGGCGCAGATCCTCGTGGCCGCGCTCGACGCGGTGGAGCGCAACGGCGACCAGCCGTCGACGCACGTCGGACCGGCCGCGGCGACCGAGCCGGACCTGCGGGCCGCGGCCGAACACGCGTACCGGGAGCTGGCGACGCTCACGTCCGATCGCGCCGAACGGACGCGCCTGGTCGACGCGGCCAACGCGGTGCGACCGCGGACGCTGGTGTGAGCGAGCCCGAGCCGTCCGACTCCGCCTCGACCGCGACCGCGGGCTCGACGTGCCCGCGGTGCGGGCAGGCCGTCGCCGCCACCGACCAGTTCTGCGAGGCGTGCGGCGCACCGCTCACCGCGACCGCGGAGGCGGCGCAGGCCGAGCCGGCACCGGCCGCCCGTGCACCCGAACCGGAGCCGGCGTCGGCGTCGCCTCGACGGTGCTCGTGCGGTGGCGAGATCGACGCCGACGGCTTCTGCACGACGTGCGGCCTCCGGGCGCCAGCGCGAACGCGACCACTTCAGCGAGCAGCCGGCACCCGACATCGCGGTGGTGTGCGACAAGGGGATCGTGCACGCCCGCAACGAGGACGCGGCCGTCGGTGGCCGTTGCGGATGCGCGCCGGGTGCTCGTGGTGTGCGACGGGGTCACGACCGCGACCGACAGCGACGTCGCGTCGTTGGCCGCGGCGCGGGCGGCGCGCGACGTCCTCGCGGATGCACCACCACCGACATCGACGCGCCCCGGCGGTGGTGGTCGAGCACTGGACGAACGTCCTCACCGACGCGACCGCAGCCGCGCAGGCCGCTGCGTCACTGCCCGACGTCGCGGTCGCTCCGGGCGGCAACCCGCCGTCGACGACCTTCGTCGCCGCCGTCGTCGACGGTCCCGTCCTCGTGACCGCCTGGGAGGGCGACAGCCGCTGCTACTGGTTCCCCGACGAGGGGCTCGCGGTGCAGGTGTCGACCGACGACTCGTGGGCCAGCACCCAGATCGCGCAGGGCACGCAGCGCGACGTGGCCGAGGCCGACCCGCGCGCGCACGCGATCACCCGGTGGCTGGGCGTCGACAGCCCCGGCGGCGCGCCGTCGACCGCATCGGTCGCGCTCGAGGAGCCCGGGTGGGTGCTGGTCTGCAGCGACGGCCTCTGGAACTACTGTTCGTCCGCCGACGACGTCCGCTCGCTCGTCGGTGACCGGGTGGCCGACGTGGGTGCCGATCCGCTCGCGGTCGCGTCGTCGCTGTGTGCCTGGGCGAACGAACAGGGCGGTCACGACAACGTCACCGTCGCCCTCGCCCGCCGATAGACCGCCTCCCTCCCAGACCGCCTCCCTCCCACCCAGACGGACCCACCAGGAGCACGTGATGGCCGAGTGGAAGACCGAAGTCTTCGAGAACGAGTACCTCGCCGCGGATGCGTCCGACGTGCACGCGATCGTGTCGATCACCTGCAGCGGTGCGGGCACGGCCGGGCAGTCGGGTGCTGCGGCCGAGGTGATCATCGTCGACACCTCGGGATCGATGTCGTCGCCGCGGACCAAGATCAAGTCGGCGCGGGAAGCGGCCGCGGCGGCCATCGACGAGATCGTCGACGGCACGTGGTTCGCGGTCATCTCCGGTGACGCGGGCGCCACGCTGGCGTTTCCCATGACGCTCGCCGACGAATCGACGCGGACGGAAGCGAAGGCGGCGGTGCAGGGCTTCGACGCCTCGGGCGGCACCGCCATCGGGTCGTGGCTCAACGCGGCGTCCACGCTGTTCGCGGGAGTCGAGGCGACCCAACGGCACGCCATCCTGCTGACCGACGGCAAGAACGAGTCGGAGCACGCGTCGGTGCTCGACCGCGCGGTCGAGGCGGCGCAGGGTGTGTTCCAGTGCGACTGCCGCGGTGTCGGCGCCGACTGGGACGTCAACGAGCTGCGCGACATCTCCTCGGGGCTGCTCGGGACGGTCGACATCATCGCCGAGCCCGAGCACATGGCCGACGACTTCCGGCAGATGATGCGGACCTCGATGGCGCGCGGCGTGGCCGACGCCACGCTGCGGGTCTGGGCGCCGCAGGGCGCCGAGGTGCTGTTCGTCCGCCAGGTCGCGCCCACGATCGAGGACCTCACCGATCGTGCCGTCGAGGCGGGCCCGTTGATCCGCGAGTTCCCGACCGGCTCGTGGGGCGACGAGTCCCGCGACTACCACGTGGCCGTGCGGGTGCCGCCCAAGCCGCTCGGTGCCGAGCAGCTCGTGTCGCGGGTGCAGCTGGTGGTGGGCGGCGAGGTGGTCGGCCAGGGTCTCGTCAAGGCGACGTGGTCCGACGACACCACCCTGACCACGCGCATCAACCCGGCGGTGGCGCACTACACGGGCCAGACCGAGCTCGCCTCGGCGATCCAGGAAGGGCTCGCGGCCAAGGCGACCGGGGACGAAGACACCGCGACCGCGAAGCTCGGGCGCGCCGCGCAGCTCGCGGCGGCGACGGGCGACGACGAGGCCACCAACCGGCTCAAGAAGGTCGTCGACATCGAGGATGCCGAGACCGGCACCGTGCGGCTCAAGGCCAAGGCGTCGAAGCTCGACGAGATGGCGCTCGACACCGCCTCGACCAAGACCACGCGGGTGCGTTGATGACCTACGCGTGCCCGCAGGGTCACCAGTCGTCCACCGCCGACTTCTGCGACGTCTGCGGCGCCCCCATCGACGCCACCTCGCCGTCGGCGGTCGTCCCGCCCGGGGGTGGCGCTCAGTCGGCGGCGGCGCCACCGTCGTCGCTGAACCTGCCCGACCCGAACGCAGCCGCGGTGACGTGTCCGAACTGCGCGACCGAGAACCCGGCCGACGCGCTCTTCTGCGAGTCGTGCGGGTACGACTTCACGACCGGCCAGCTGCCGACCCCGGCACCGGCCGGCGGGACGGCGGCACCTCCACCGGCTCCCGGCGCCGACTGGGTCGCCGAGCTCTGGATCGACCCGGAGTGGTTCGCCCACCAGGACGCCCCCGGTGGCTGCGCGACGAGCGGCGCGCCGACCGTCGTGCCGCTGCGCGCGACCACGATCACCATCGGACGCCGGTCGAAGAGCCGCAACCTGGCACCCGACCTCGACTGCTCGGGTGACGGCGCCGTCTCCCACGAACACGCGACCCTGACCCTCGATCGCGACCGCTGGTACGTCGAGGACCTCGGATCCACCAACGGCACCTTCGTCGGCGCGCCCGGTGAGCCCCTGCCCACCACGCCACTCCCGCCCCGGCAACGGCGCGAGCTCGCCGACGACGAGCGGGTCTACGTGGGGGCCTGGACCCGCATCATGGTCCGGCGCGCCACCGACAACGAGAAGTCCGGCGCGACCGCCTGAAACGCCCGCCTGACGGTTACACGCAGAAGCGATCCGACGCCTCGGTGAGCACCGCTCGCAGCACGTCGGCGAGCTCGTCGAGCTCGGCGTCGCCGGCGACGAGTGGGGGCGCGAGCTGCACCACGGGGTCACCGCGGTCGTCGGCGCGCGCGATCAACCCCGACTCGTAGAAGCGGGGGAGCAGGAAGCCGCGGAGCAGGTCCTCGCGCTGTTCGGCGGTGAACTGCGCGTCGCTCGCCTGGTCGGGGACCATCTCCAGGGCCTGGAAGAACCCCGCCCCGCGGACGTCGCCGACGATGGGCAGGTCGCGCAGCCGCTCGAGGCGCTCGCGGAAGCCGGCCTCGCGGTCGAGGACGTTGTCGAGCACCGACTCCTGCTCGAACACGTCGAGGTTGGCGAGGCCGACCGCACAGCTGACGGGATGGCCGCCGAAGGTGAGGCCGTGCGCGAACGACGCCGTGCCCTCCAGGAACGGCTCGGCGAGGAAGTCGCGGCAGATCACCGCGCCGAGGGGTGAGTAGCCGCTGGTGAGTCCCTTGGCGCAGGTGATGATGTCGGGCAGGTAGTCGTATCGCTCGCAGCCGAACATCGTGCCGAGGCGCCCGAACGCGCAGATCACCTCGTCGGACACCAACAGCACGCCGTGCCGGTCGCAGATCTCGCGCACGCGCTCGAAGTAGCCGGCGGGCGGCACCAGGCACCCGCCCGCGTTCTGCACCGGCTCCAGGAACACCGCGGCCACCGTGTCGGGCCCCTCGACAAGGATGCGCTCCTCCAGCTCGTCGGTGAGGGCGAGCATGAACGCCTTCTCGTCGTCGCCGAGCGGGTGACGGCGACGGTTGGTGTTGGCGACGTGGCTGGCCCCGGGGGTCAGCGGCTCGAAGGGTGTGCGCAACGCGGGTACGCCGGTGACCGAGAGCGCACCCATGGTCGTGCCGTGGTACGCGGTGTGCCGGGCGATGACCTTGTGGCGCTGTGGCTGGCCGGTGGCGCGGAAGTACTGGCGCACGAGCTTCCACGCCGACTCGACGGCCTCCGACCCGCCGGTGGTGAAGAACACCCGGTTGAGGTCGCCGGGGGCGAGCTGGGCGAGGCGGGCGGCGAGCAGCACCGCGGGCGGGTGGGCGTAGGTCCAGAGCGGGAAGTAGTCGAGCGTCTCCGCCTGCATCCGGGCGGCTTCGGCCAGATCGGGCCGGCCGTGGCCGACCTGCACCGTGAACAGACCCGACAAGCCGTCGAGCAGCCGGTGGCCGGTGGCGTCCCACAGCGAGCAGCCCTCGCCGCGGGCGATGACGTGCACCGGCCTCTCGGGGCCGTACCCACCGAGGCGCGAGAAGTGCATCCAGAGGTGGCGGTGGGCGAGCGCGCTCAGTTCGTCGGCGTCGGTCATGTGACGAAGGATGACTCGCGGGACGATCCGCGGCAAACCACGCGGATCCTCGTACGATCCCGCGCATGGGTCAGGGAATCAGCGAAGTCCTGCCGTTCGCGATCGGCATCGCCATCAGTCCGATCCCGATCATCGCGATCGTCCTCATCCTGTTCTCGAACCGGGCGACGGTGAACGGGTTGTCGTTCCTGCTCGGATGGGTGGCCGGGCTCGCGGTCGTCGGCACCGCCGTCTACCTGTTCGCCGACGCGGCCAACGCGGCAACCGACTCGACGACGTCGGACAGCATCTCGTGGGGCAAGATCGCCCTCGGCGTGCTGCTGCTCTCCTTGGCGCGCCGCAACTTCGCCAAGCGGCCGACGCCGGGCCAGCCCGAGGCGCTGCCCACGTGGATGGCGACGGTGGAGACGATCACCCCGGTGAAAGCCATCGGCCTCGCGATCGTGCTGGCCGTGGTGAACCCCAAGAACCTCATCCTCGCGGTGGGCGCGTGCGCAGGGTTGGGACAGCTGGGGCTGAGCACGGGGGACGCGGTCGTCGCGATCATCGTGTTCGTGGCGGTGTCGAGCCTGTCGATCCTGTTCGCGGTGGGCTACGAGCTGGTCGGTGGGGAGCGTGCCCACCAGACGCTCGACCACATGAAGGAATGGATGACCCAGCACAACCACGCGGTGATGGCGGTGCTGTTCCTCGTGTTCGGCGTGGTCCTGATCGCGAAGGGGATCGGACTCCTGAGCTGAACGCTCGCCGGCCTGGATCTCGCCGGCCTAGATCTCGCTGGCGTTGTAGCGCGCGCCGCCGTCGGCGGTGATCTCGCTCCCGGTGATCCACTCGCCCTCGTCGGAGGCCAACCAGAGCGCGGCGTAGCCGATGTCCTTCGGGTTGCCGACGCGCAGGAACTCCTTGGTGGTGTCGGGGCCGCGGTCGGCCGCGTACGAGACCACCCGGCCGACGATGATCGTGTTGCAGCGCACGCCCTGCGTGCCGTAGTCGGCCGCGATCACCCGCGTGAGTGCGTTCATGCCGCCCTTGCCCGCGCTGTACGGGCCGAGGCCGGGCACCCCGAACACCGAGGCACCGGACGAGATGTTGGTGATGGAGCCGCTCCCGGCTCCGATCATGTGCGGCACCGTGTACTTGGTGAGCAGGAAGGCGCTGGTGACCGAGCCCCGGATGATGTCGTCCCACTCGGTCAGCGACAGCTCGTGCAACGGCTTGAAGCTGACGTTGACGAGGGCCGTGGGTGCAGCGTTGTTCACGAGGGTCGTGATCGGTCCGTAGGCGTCGACCGCGGCGGCGACGCCGTCGCGCACGCTGTCCTCGTCGGTGACGTCGATCGGCAGGAACATGGCCTCGCCGCCCGCGGCGCGGATGCGCTCCACGTTCTTCTCGCCCTTGTCGACCGAACGGCCACTCAGGACGACCTTGGCGCCTTCCTCGGCGAACATCTCCGCCATCGTGCGGCCGATGCCGCGCGTGGAACCGGTGATCAGTGCGACCTTGCCGTCGAGTCTCATGGGCGCATCCTCGCGGTCAGGCCGAGCAGCGCGCCAACCCGTGCCGCGGTTGTCGCCGTTCATTGCCCCGTGACGCTCGCAGTGCGGACGCCACGGGACAGTGAATCGCGCCCGGTGCTCGCCGCGGCGATTTGAGGGTCCCGCGGGTGTCACCCGGATCGCCCGGTAGTTTGGCGCCGTTCGTCGCGAGGGGGGTACATGGAACTGCAAGGAGCGCGCGTCCTGGTGGTGGGCGCGTCGTCGGGCATCGGCCGGGAGGTCGCGGTGCAAGTCGGAGCCGGGGGTGCCCGGGTCGTCGTCGCCGCTCGCCGGGCCGACCGGCTCGATGACGCGGTGGCCGATGTGGGTGGCGATGCCAGCAGCGCGGTGTGCGACGTGCGCGATCCCGCGCAGTGTGATGCCGTCGTCGCCACCGCGGCCGAGCGCCTGGGTGGCCTCGACGCGGTCGTGTACGCCACCGCGGTCGACCCGCTGGTGCGGCTGGTCGACACCGATCTCGAGCGGTGGCGTCAGGTGTACGAGACCAACGTGTTCGGGGCGTCACTCGTGACCCGGGCCGCGCTGGCGCCGCTCACCGCGTCGTGTGGACGGATGGTCTACATCTCGGCCACGTCGGTCGGGCGGCCGCTGCCCGGCATGGGCGCGTACGAGACCAGCAAGGCCGCGCTCGACGAGCTGGTGCGGGCCTGGCGAGGCGAGCACCCGGAGATCGGCTTCTGCAACGTCGCGGTCGGCAACACGCTCGGCACCGAGGTGCACGAGTCGTGGGACCGTGACCTCCTGATGGAGCTCGCGCCGGTGTGGGACGCGCGGGGGTACGTGCACGACAACGGACCCGGGGCGATGTCGGTCCCCGACTGCGCCACCGCGGTCGTGGCCGCGATCACGTCGCCGGTGAACCTGCGCTACGTCGTCGCCAACCCGGCTCCTGGTTCCACCATGGACGTGGGCTGACGTGGGCGACACGGAGCCGGTCCCGGAATCGCTCGCGCCACTGCAGGGGTGGCTCGAAGCGCACGTTCCGATGGCCGAGGTGGTCGAGCTGCTCGGCGTGCGCAAGGCGAGCAGCGGGTTCTCGGCCGACACCACGATGGTCGACGTCGCGGTGACGCGCGGAGGCATCGCCAACGACGAGCGCTACGTGCTGCGCACCGAGAGCCCCGACCCGCCCGTGTACCCGGTGCAGGTACCGGGCTGGTCGGTCGAGATCGAGCTCCAGTACCGGGTGATGGACGCGCTCGGCGCGCACTCCGACGTCCCCGTGGCGCCCATGATCGACTACGAGGCCGACGCGGCGGTGCTGGGTGCGCCCTTCTTCGTGATGGGCTTCGTCGGCGGCCAGGTGCCGGTGGAAGATCCGCCGTACACGACCGCCGGGTTCTTCGTCGACCTCGCGCCCGCCGAACGCACCGCGATGATCGAGCGCGGACTGGCGACGGTGGCGCGCGTGCACGCGGTCGACTGGCGAGCCGCCGAGCTCGACTTCCTCGTGCCGTCGGGGGTGACGCCGGGCCTCGACGTCCAGCTCGACCTGTGGGAGCAGTACTACCGGACCGAGCTCCGTGACCGTGTGCATCCGCTCGCCGATCGCGCGGTTCGCGTGGTTGCACGCGGAACGGCCGCGCTGCAGCGACGTCGGGCTGTGCTGGGGTGACCCGCGACCCGGCAACATCATCTGGCGTGACGCGGTGCCGGTGTGCGTCACCGACTTCGAGGCCGCGTCGATCGCGCCGCCGGAGCTCGACGTGGGGTGGTGGCTGATGTTCGATCGCACCATGCACGAGTGGGCGGGCATCGAGCGCGCCGAGGGCGACCCCACCCGCGCCGAGCAGCTACGGATGTACGAGGCGGCATCGGGACGCGCGGTGCCCGACGCGCAGTGGTTCGAGATCTGCGCGGCGGCGCGCTACTGCGCGATCGTCGTGCGGGTGATGAACCGGGCCGTCGACCGCGGGCTCATGCCCGAGGACCACACCATCTGGCTCGAGAACCCGGCCAGCTCCGCGCTGGAGAGCCTGCTCGCCGAGCTGTGAGTCAGGTGCTGTTGGCGAGGATCAGGTTGTGCACCAGCGGGTAGATCTGCTGCTGCCAGCGGCGCCCGTTGAACACGCCGTAGTGCCCGACGCCGGGCTGCAGGTGGTGGCGCTTGCGCATGGGCTTGATGCTGCTGCACAGGTCGTGGGCGGGGAACGTCTGCCCGGGTGAGCAGATGTCGTCGCGTTCACCTTCGACGGTGAGCAGCGCGGTGTGGCGGATCGCGGCGGGATCGACCGGACGGCCCTGGAACTCGAGCACGCCACGCGCGAGACGGTGTTCCTGGAACACGTACTGCACCGTCTCCAGGTAGAACTCGGCGGTGAGGTCGAGGACGGCGAAATATTCGTCGTAGAACGCGCGCGTGACGTCGGCCGCGACGTCGTCGCCGTCGACCAGCTGCTGGTAGAGCTCGCGGTGCGCGCTGAGGTGGCGGTCGAGGTTCATGGTGACGAACGACGTGAGCTGCAGGAACCCGGGGTACACCGGCCGGCGCGCGCCGGCGTAGCGCATCGGTACCGTGGTGATCACGTTGCGCTCGAACCACGAGATGGGCCGGCTGGTGGCGAGGTCGTTGACGACCGTGGGATCGACCCGGGTGTCGATGGGCCCGGCCATCAGCGTGAGCGTGCGCGGCGTGCAGTCGTTGCCCGCCTCGGACATGACCGCGGTCGCGACGAGCGCGGCGACGCACGGCTGGCACACCGCGATCACGTGCGTCTCGGGGCCGAGGACCTCGAGCCAGCGGATCAGGTACTCGACGTAGGCGTCGAACCCGAAGCTGCCCTCGGCCAGGCCGACGTCGCGCGCGTTGTGCCAGTCGGTGACCCACACGTCCTGTTCGGGGAGCAGCGTCTGCACCGTCCCCCGCAACAACGTGGCGAAGTGGCCCGAGAGCGGCGAGACCAACAACACCTTCGGTGCGGGAGCCAGGCGGCGGCCGTCGGATTCCTTGGCGAAGTGCAACAGCGTCCCGAACGGCAGGACGTCGGTGGCTTCCTCGTGCACCGCGACGTCACGTCGGCCGACGCGCACGGTGTCGATGCCCCACGGCGGGCGTTCGTGCGTGAGCCCCACGCGGCCCAGGAGCTCGTACCCGGCTTCGAGACTGCGGACCGGCTTCGAGTCGGCGAGGTACGGGCTGCAGTCGCGGAACTGACCGAAACCTTGCAGGGCGTACCCCGCGATGCCGCGGAACGAGGCCATGATGTCCGCCTGCGCTTGATACGCCTGGTAGAGCATTGGGCCTCATGATCGTGGAGCGTGCGCAACCCAGTACGTTGGGACGAACGCGCCGACTTCTTGCATCGACACACTAGACAACGCCGGCACCGCTGACGGCGACTGGAACTTCCGATCCTTCCCGGAGGTCACCGATGGCTGACGCGACCCTGACCATCAACAGCAGGAACTACGGCGCCTGGTCGTTGCGCGGGTGGTTGCTCTGCAAGATGTCGGGACTCGAGTTCGACGAGCACGTGCTCGACAACGACGATCCCGACACCCGCGCCGAGCTCCTGCTGCTCTCGTCGTCGTTCCTCGTGCCCAAGCTGGTGCACGACGGCGTCACCGTGTGGGACACGATGGCCATCGGCGAGTACCTCAACGAGGTGCGCCCCGACTCGGGCCTCTTGCCGACCGATCGGGTCGCCCGGGCCCACTGCCGGGCAGTGTGCGGCGAGATCCACTCCGGGTTCGTGAACCTGCGCGCGGCCCTGCCCATGAACCTGAAGGCGCAGCACCGCGACTTCAAGGTGTGGGCCGGTGCCCAGGCCGACGTCGACCGCATCGTCGCCATCTGGGGTGAGTGCCTCGAGGCCTACGGCGGGCCGTTCCTGTTCGGGAGCCAGCCGACCATCGCCGACGCGATGTACGCGCCGGTGTGCACCCGCTTCCGCACCTACGACGTCGAGCTCGACGGCCGCAGCGCTGCGTACCGCGACGCGATCATGGCGCTGCCCGCGATGCGTGAATGGATCACGGCCGCCGAGCGCGAACCCGACGAGCTCGAGGAGCTCGACGTCGAGTTCTGACCGGGCTCAGCCTCGCACCGCCTCCACCCACCTACGCATCTCGCGCGCGAAGTCGCCGGCCGGTGTGAACATCAGGTCGTCGGCGCCCGCAGCTGCGAGGTCGACGGCGCGTTGATGGATCTCGTCGGCGGTGCCGACCCAGCCGGTGGTCCCGAGCGCGTCGCCGGCGAGCGCGAGCACGTCGGCGTCGCGCGGCATCACGTGGGTGACGTGACCCTCGTGCACCGCGAGGTGCCGCTCGCCCTCGGGGCGTTCCGCCTCGAGGTTGGCCAGCCAGGTCTCGCCCCCGGGCATGCCCGCCAGCGCGTCGGGGAACGCCTGCCACACGCCGTGGTAGCGCACGACGTACCAGGGGCCGAGCGCGCCGGCGACGCGTTCGCTGGTCATGTCCTCGCCGTCGTCGAGCACGGTGCCTGCGGCCATGAGCACGCGGCGCGGGGCGTCGACGTCGACGTCGGCCATGCCGATGTAGCCGTCGATGGTGCCCGCGGCGCACAGCTCCTCGACGATGCCCTTGCCCTTGGGACCGAGGGCGGACACGAGGAGAGGCGTGTCGATCGGGCGTCCCGACGCGAAGTCGGGGTGGTGGATCATCTGGCATCGCTCGCCGTCGACCTCGACGACCTCGCCCCGCAGGAGGGCGCGCAGCTGCTCCAGGTAGCGCTGCGTGGTGGCCCACGAGAGCGCCGGCTTGTTCAGGACCCAGCGGGCGGTGGCACCGGTGCCGAACCCGCACGCCAGTCGCCCGGGGGCCATGCGCTCGACGGTGGCGATGGCCGATGCCGTGGTCATGACGTGGCGCAGGTTGGGCACGAGCACCGCGGTGCCGAGGTCGAGGTCGGTGTGCTCGGCGAGGCGGGCCATCCAGATCCAGATGTCCTCGTAGAGCGCCGCCGAGTCGTAGAGCCACACCCGGTCGTACCCGAGCTCCTGGGCGAGCTGCGCGTGCTCGAGCGTGCGCGGTCCCGGCGGGATTCCGACGGACAGTTGCATGTGCGTTCCTTCTCGTCTCAGAGATCGGGGGCTCAGAGGCTCAGAGGTCAGGGAGGTGCATGTCGAGGTTGGAGGCCTCGATGCCACCGTCGACCTCGAGGATCTTGCCGGTGACGTAGCTCGCGGCATCGGACGCGAGGTACAGCACGGCGAGGGCGATGTCGTCGGCGTCGCCGAGGCGGCGGAGCGGGGTCTTCGCCACCATCTCGTCGTGTAGCGGCTCGCTGCTGACGACGATGTCGAGCGCGCTGGTGGCGATCGAGCCCGGCGCGACGCCGTTGACGCGCACCTTCGGCGCGCAGTCGGCCGCCAGCAGGCGGGTCATGTGCGCGAGCGCGGCCTTGGCGGTGCCGTACGCGACGTAGCCGCGGTCGCGGAACCGGCCCATCGCCGAGGTGATGTTCACCACCGACCCGTTGCCGGACTCGAGGAGGTGGGGGAGTGCAGCGCGCGTGCAGCGCGAACGCGGTGCTCACGTTGAAGTGGAAGGCGCCCTCGAACGCCTTCACGTCGGTGTCGGTGAACGGCATCGGCATCGAACCACCGACGTTGTTGACCACGACGTCGAGCCGCCCGAACTCCGCGACCGCGGTGTCGACCAGGGCGGTCACCGCGTCGAGATCGGACAGGTCGGCGGGTACGACGACCGCGCGCCGGCCCCGCTCCTTCACCTGGGCGGCGACGTCGTCGAGCTGGTCGGCGGTGCGGGCGGCGATGACGACGTCGGCACCGCACTCGGCGAGGGCGAGGGCCGAGGCGGCGCCGATGCCCCGTCCGGCGGCGGTGACGATGGCGACGCGGTCGTCGATGCGGAAGCGGTCGAGGAGCATGCGGGCACGCTACCGGGACGGTACGTTGCGCGCATGACCGCAGCGCCCGTCAACGACCAGCCGACTCCGGAGCAGCTCGACGCGCTCTACCGCGAGCTCAGCAACTGGGGCCGCTGGGGCACCGACGACGAGCTGGGCGCGCTCAACTTCCTCACTCCCGACCGGCGCGCCGCGGCGGGGGCGCTCGTACGCAGCGGTCTCACCGTGAGCCTGGCCCACGACTTTCCCGTGAACCCGTCGCCGGAGACGCCCAGCCCCGCGCACCACCACATGCTCGCCAGCGGCGACGCCCGCGACAGCAACGGCATCCCCGGGTACGAGGCGAGCCGTGACTACATCGGCACCGAGGTCCACGGCATGGGCATCACCCACCTCGACGCCCTGTGCCACATGTTCGTGCGGGGCGAGATGTACAACGGCCGGCCCGCGGGCGACGTGAAGAGCACCGGTGCGTTGAGCAACACGGTGATGGCGACCGCCGACGGTCTCGGCGGGCGCGGCGTGTTCCTCGACATCCCGCGCGCTCGCGGCGTCGAGCACCTCGAAGGGAACACCGCGATCACGGTCGCCGACCTGGAACGGGCCGAGGCCACGCAGGGTTCCCCGGTCGGGAGCGGTGACCTCCTGATCGTGGGCGGGGGTCGCGACGCGCGCAAGGCGGCGCAGGGCGGGCGGCTCGATCCGTTCCGTGACGGCATGGCCGGTCTGCACCCGCAGTGCCTCCCGTGGCTGCACGCGCGCGAGGTGGCGCTGCTCATGGGCGACGGCATCTCCGACATGACGCCCGGGCTCGGCATCGCCAACTGGCCGTTCCCCGTGCACCAGATCGGCATCACCGGGATGGGCCTGCACCTGGTCGACAACGTGAACCTGGCGCGTCTGGCGCCGGTGTGCGCCGAGCAGCAGCGGTGGGAGTTCCTGTGCGTGGTGGCACCGCTGCGCATCCCCGGCGGCACCGGCTGTCCGGTGAACCCGCTCGCGATCTTCTGACTACGGAGCGAACGTCTCCGCCAATTTCACGGCCGCGCGCACGTCGTGGTAGCCGGCCTTCCACTTGCCGCTCTTCCGGGGCCAGCGCCGCCGCCCGTCCTCATGCACCGACTCGAGCAGGATCCCGTCGCGCCGATCGGTCATGTGGCGTTCGACGAAGTCGAGCGTGCGCGCCGCGTGCGTCGCGATGGTCGCTTGGGCCGCTACCCGCTCGTCGACAGGAACGCCGCGCCGCGGGGGAGAGCCGGTAGCCGACCTCGAGGCTCTCGGTGAGCCCGAGGTTCTTGAGCTTGCGCACGTCGGTCTTGAACGGGAGCGTCTCGCGCCCGAAGCTCTCGGCGAGATCGGCGGCCCGGGTCGCCGGACGGGCGGCGATGGTCTCGAGCACGGCGCGGGTCCACGGGCCGGTCGTGCTGGCGCGGTCGAGCCGGTCGAGGCGGCGCTGGATCTCGATCCGGTCGTCGGGGGAGAGGTCGTCGGAGGCGGCGAGCACGCTGCGCGGATCAGGTTCGTCGACCCGGTGGAACCGGATGCGGTACACCGGCAGCTCCGGATCGCCCCGCAACTCGGCGCGCACCGCGTCGGGGTCGCGGAAGCCGGCGCGCTTGGCGTCGGCCTTGGTGATGCGCTCGGGATCGATGACGTCGACCCGATCGACCTCGATCATCTGTCGACCGACGATGCGGTGCCCGGTGCGGTACCTGTGTCCGGCGACCACCTGGCAGCGCTTCCACCGCCGGAACGTGACCGTCACGGTCCCGTCGACGATGAGGGGCCAGAAGCGGGCCTGGAACAGCACCCGGCGAGGCTACGGCGAGCGGACACCGGCGAACTGCGCAACCGGGTTGAGGACATTCCGCAACGAGGTTGAGTATCGTGGTGCGGATGGCCCGGTCCACTGCGGTCGACCCCGGCGACGAGGTGGGTGCGCTGGCGCGGGCGGTCGCCACGGGCATCAACCGGCGGGTCGAGGAGCGCCTGCGGCAGAGCGGCTTTCCCGACGTGCGCAAGCTGCACCGTGACGTCGTGCTCGGGCTGCTGGCGGGGGACACGACCGTCATCGCGCTCGCCGGTCGACTGTCCGTCAGCGCGCAGGCCATGTCGAAGGCCGTCCTCGAGCTCGAGGGCAGCGGTTGCGTGCAACGGGGCCGGGACCCGGGTGACGGCCGGGTCCGACCGATCGTCCTGACGTCGCGCGGCGAGGCGCTGCTCGATGCCGTCCGTCGCGCCCGTACCGCCGAAGCGCGTGAGCTTCGCCGGTGGCTCGGCACGCGAGACCACGCCGAGCTGGTGCGCCTGCTCCAGCACGCGGCGGAACACCTGCGCGGCTTGCCGCCGCCGTGACGGTTACGTGGTGGTGAGGCGCATCGGCATGCGCTTGTAGCCGGCGTTGAGGTTCGACCGGACCCGCACCGGATCCCCCGTGAGCTCGATCCCGGAGAAGGTCGTGAGCACCTCTTCGAAGAACACACGTCCCTCGAGCCGGGCCAGGTGTGCGCCGAGGCAGAAGTGCTCGCCGATCCCGAACGAGAGGTGCGGGTTGGGCGACCGGTGGATGTCGAAGGAGTTCGGGTCGTCGAAGACGGTCTCGTCGCGATTCGCCGACGTGTAGTACATCAGCACCTTGTCGCCGGCGGGGATGTCGACGCCGTGCAACGTGGTGTCGGCAGTGGTGGTGCGCCGGAAGTAGTGCAGCGGGTTCTCGTAGCGCAGGATCTCCTCGACTGCGCCCGGCAGCAGCGAGGGATCGGCGCGTACCTCGGCGAGCTGCTCGGGGTGCTGCAACAGCGCGAGGACGCCCGACGACAGCATCGTCTTGGTGGTGTCGTTGCCCGCGGTGACCAACTGCACGAAGAAGATGCCGAAGTCGAGGTCGCTCATCGGGCCGTCGCCGAAGTTGCCGGCGAGGATGAGCGACGTGAGGTCGTCGCGAGGCTCCTCGGTGCGGCGTTGCGCGGCGAACTGCATCGCGTACATCGCCATGTGCATGGTGCCGTCGCCACCCGACTCGTACGACGAGCCCTCGGCGGTGCCCGCGCTCTCCGCGCCGACGATGTCGGGGTCCTGGCCGCTGGTGTTCATCTCGGCCCAGTGCTGGATCTGGTCCCAGTCGTCCCTGGGCAACCCCATCAGCTCACCCACCACCTGGCTCGGCAGCAGAGTGGCGACGTCGTGCACGAAGTCGACGTCGACGCTGCTCGCGCGCCTGCGCGTTGATCTCCTGGCAGATGGCGCGGATCCGGCCCTCGAGGCTCGCGATGACCCGGGCCTTGAAGCTCGGGGCGAGCGGGCGGCGGTAGTCGACGTGCTTCGGCGGGTCCATCGCCAGCAGCATCCCCCGCATCTGCTCGAGGCGGTCGGGGGCGAGGTTCTCGAGCACCACGCCACCCTCGCTGGCGGAGTAGAGCACCGGCTCACGGGCGACGGCGGTGAGGTCGGCGTGGGTGAGCACGGCCCAGAAGCCGGGCTCGTCGGGCATGTCCTGCCAGTAGACGGGCTGGGTGCGGCGCAGCTCGGCCAGGAATTCGTGGGGAGCCCCGCCGACGAAGACGTCGGGGTCCCAGAGGGCGGGCACGGGACCGATCGAGCGGGCGACGGAGGTGGCGGTCATGCCCCCATCTTCTCAGGTCCGGGGTCGGCCGAGCGAGGGGCGACGTCACGACCTGACCACGTGATCGCCCGCCGAGGGGAACGCGTCGACCCGTCGGAGGTCGGGGAAGATGCCCCACCAGATCGCGGCCACCGCCAGCGTGCCGACGCCGCCGAGGACGACCGCGGCGGCGGGCCCGAGCAGTTGGCCGAGCACCCCCGATTCGAACGCGCCCAACTCGTTCGACGCGCCGATGAACACCGCCTCGACCGCGAGCACGCGGCCGCGCTTGTCCGCCGGCGTGACCAGGGGCACGAGAGTCGAGCGGATGAACACGCTGAACGCGTCGGCGCCCGACAGCACGAGCAGCGCGACGAACGCGACCGCGAAGCTGGTAGTGACGCCGAGCGCGATCGTGCCGATGCCGAACAGCGCGACCGAGATCAACAGGGTGCTGCCGATCCGACGGCTCACGGGCTTCACGGTGAGGTACAGCGCGACGACGCCCGCGCCGATGCCGGTGGCCGCGCGCAGCCAGCCGAGCCCGACCGCGCCCACGCCGAGGCGGTCCTCGGCGATGGCGGGGAGCAACGCCACCGCGCCGCCGAAGAGCACCGCGAACAGGTCGAGCGAGATCGCGCCCAGGAGGATGGGTTGGCTGCGCACGAACCGCAGCCCCTCGACCGCTTCGTGCACGCTCGGCCTCTCTGCCCTCGCGTCCTCCTCGGCCTGTGTGCGCACGAACGGTTGCACCTTCACGAAGAGCACGGTCAGGGCGGAGGTGACCACGAGGATCGACGCGGCGGCGAACGGCACCCAGGGATCGACCACGTAGAGGAAGCCGCCGAGCACCGGCCCCAGGACGAGCGCACCCTGCCAGGTGAGCGCCTGGCGCGCGGTCAACCACGGGAGCCGCGCCGGGACGACGGTGTCGGCCGGGAGCGACCGGGTCGCCGGGGTGGCGAACGCGCGCGCGGTGCCGAACCCGATCACCAGCAGGAAGAGCGGCAGCGTCGCGGTGGGATCGGTCGACACGTAGACGGTGATCCCGACCACCACGAGGGCCTCGGCGCCGAGCGCGATCGCGGCCAGCCGCCGGCGGTCGATGCGGTCGGCCAGGGTGCCGGTGACGAACACGAGCGCGGCGGCGGGGGCGAACTCGGCAAGACCCAGGAGCCCGAGGGCGAGCTCGCTGTCGGTCATGTCGAAGATGAGCTTGCCCAGCACGGTGCTGAGCAGCGCCATCGCGGTTGACGACGCGAAGACCGAGGAAAGGAGGGCGACGACCGAGCGCGTCTCGCTCGGCACCGGTTCGCCCGGCACCGGCTCGCCCCGCACCGGCCGGCCCTGCTCGGGCTCTCCTTGCACCGGCGCAACGTACTGCCGCGAGTACCGTGCCCCGGGTGAGTTCCCCGTCCGCGCCACCCCGGCGCGCCCGGAGGCGACCGGCCCGGCCCTCGTGGGCCCGGTTCGCGATCGTGGCGGCCGTGACCGTCGCGCTGGTGATCATCTTCGGTGCCGGCCCGCTCGAGCTGAGCGGCGGCGCGACGCGCCCGGAGGCGGCGGCCGCGGTGCACGCGGTGAGCACCGACGTCGCCGACGTGACGACCACGACGTCGAGCACGACGACCACCACGACCCTGCCACCGACCACCATCACCACCGCGCCGCCGACGACCACGACCACGGTGCCCCCGCTGCGCGTGCCCGGCCTCGACCTGCCGATGCAGCCCGCACCCCAGCCGGTGTCGCTGCCACCCACGGGCTCGGCGCCGGTGTTCAACCGGATCCCGACGACGAACAAGGTGATCTTCCTCGGCATCGACGACGGACTGGTCAAGGACCCCGCCGTCGCCGACCTGCTGAAGCAGGCGAACATCCCGTTCACGATGTTCCTCGTGCAGGGCGAGGCCGACGCCGGCGCCGACTACTTCCGGCAGCTGCAGGAGTACGGAGGGGTCGTCGAGTCGCACACGATCAACCACCCCGACCTCACCAAGGTGTCGGCCGGACAGCTGCAGAGCGAGGTGTGCGGCACCCTCGACGACTACCAGACGCGGTTCGGACGTCGACCGACGCTGTTCCGTCCGCCGTACGGCAGCACCAACGCCAACGTGCAGGCAGTCGCGGCGTCGTGCGGCTACAAGGCGGTCGTGCTCTGGAAGGGCTCGACCAACGACGGTCGGTTCGACCTCCAGGACGGCACGCAGCTCACGCCGGGTGACGTGGTCCTCATGCACTTCCGCACCGACCTGCTGGTCGACCTGCAGAAGGTCTTCGAGGTGTGCAAGCAGCAGGGCTTCGCCATCGCCAGCCTGCAGGACTACCTGCCCGGCTAGCGGCTGGGTCAGATCCGGAGGGGTTTGGTCGGCGCCATCACGAGCGCCGGGTCGTCGCGCCATTTCCTCCGGCTGCACGTCGATGTACAGCTCGAGCTCGTTGCCGTCGGGGTCCTCGATGTAGAGCGAGTGGGTGACGGTGTGGTCGGACGCGCCCCGGATGGTGACTCCGGCGTCCTGCAGCTCCTGGATCGCCTCTCGGAGCTCGTCGTCGGTGGTGCCGATCTTGAACCCGAGGTGGTAGAGGCCGGTCCGCCGGCCCGCCGGCGGGGACGCCGCCGACGGACCGACCTCGATGAGCAGCAGCTCGTGGTGGGTGCGACCACCGCTGAACGCGGCGGCACCCGGGAAGGCGGGACCTATCTCGGGCAGGCCGAGGATCTCGCCGTAGAAGTGGCGCGACCGCTCGAGGTCACGGACGTAGAGCACCGCGTGGCCGAGCTCGATCGTCTTCACGGCAGTCCGCCTTCCGTTCTGCAGTCGACTCAGGCCTTGACCGCCTGGACGTCGAGCTGCACCTTCACCTTGTCGCTCACCAGTACACCACCGGTCTCGAGCGCGACGTTCCACTCCAGGCCGAAGTCCTTGCGGTTGATCTCGGTCTCGGCGCTGAAGGCGGCACGGGTGCCACCCCACGGGTCACCGTTCACGCCCTCGAACTCCAGCGCGAACTCGACCTGGCGGGTGACGCCGTTGACGGTGAGGTCGCCGAAGAGGACGTAGTCGCCGTCGTCGTCCTTGATGCCGGTGCTGACGAAGGTCATGGTGGGGGAACCGCCGCCGTCGAGGTCGAAGAAGTCGGCGTTGCGCAGGTGCGCGTCACGGCCGGCGTCGCCGGTGTCGACCGAGGCCAGGTTCACGGTGGCGACCACGTGCGACTGCAGCGGGTTCTCGGCGATCTCGAGCGATCCCGAGAAGTCGGTGAAGCGGCCGCGCACCTTGGTGATCATCAGGTGGCGGGCGACGAACCCGACGGTGGAGTGCGCGGGATCCACGGTCCAGGTACCAGGGCTGAGAGCTGAGAGATCGGTCATCGGGGGGTCTCCTCGGAATCGGGGGTGTCGACGTCTGCAACTTGCTTGCACCTTCAACTATTCCGGAAAACCATTGCGATGTCAACTTTTGTCCCCGCACGGGCGCGGTATCCTGGGTGGGTGCCCGAGGAACGTCCCGCCTGGCTCGACGACGAGGAGATGCGGGCCTGGCGCGGCCTCGTGGAGGCGTACGCCGAGCTCACCGCAGCGCTGGAGGCCGACCTGCTGACCGGCTTCGGGATCGACGGCGGCGACTACGGCGTGCTCGTGAACCTCTCGGAGGCGCCCGACCAGCGGCTGCGCATGTGCGATCTGGCCGCCCGGCTGCACCTCTCACCCAGCGGTCTCACCCGGCGCCTCGACGGGCTGGTGAAGGCGGGCTACGTCGCCCGTCGGCCGAGCGAGCAGGACCGTCGGGTCACCCTGGCGGTGCTCACCGACGCGGGCCGGGCCACGCTGGAGGCAGCCGCGCCCGTCCACGTCGCCGGGGTGCGGGCGCACTTCGTCGACCACCTGTCCCGCACCCAGCTGCGCCAGCTCGGGACCGCGTTCGAGGCGCTGCGGCGCCGACGGGGACTCGAATCGGTGGAGACCGCCTGACCCGCTCCGTGCTGCCGATCCCGCCTCGCGCGGCCGAGCCCGCCGAGCCCGCCTTGTCCGCCGAGCCCGCTCGGTAGCCTCCGACGCATGGTGACGCCCGAGCACGCCCGACAGGTGATCGAGACCTACTGCACGGCGGAGACCGCCAAGGACCGCGACACCTGGCTGTCGCTGTTCACCCCCGAGGCCACCCACGAGGACCCGGTCGGCGCGCCGGTCAACCGCGGGATCGAGGCGATCGGCGCGTTCTTCGACGCGTCCGCCGCGCAGATGGACCTCGACCTGCACACGACCGCGCCGCCGATCGTCGTCGGCGACGAGGCGCTCGCGTTCCTCGAAGTGCACGTGGGGCACGGCGCGGAGCGGCTGCTGCTGTCACCGATCGTCGACCACATGGTGTTCGGCGACGACGGGCGCATCACGGCGCTGCGTGCCTTCTTCGATCCGGCCGGCATCCGCCCCGACCCCGAGTGATCCGGTCGTGAGTCCGCCCGACGACGTCTACACGCACGGCCACCACGAGAGCGTCCTGCGATCGCACCGGTGGCGCACCGCGGAGAACTCGGCCGGCTACCTCCTCGACGCGCTGGTGCCGGGCACGCGCGTGCTCGACGTCGGCTGCGGCCCGGGCACGATCACCGTCGACGTCGCCCAACGCGTGGCGCCGGCGCGGGTCCTCGGACTGGACCGCGCCGACGAGGTGCTCGATGTCGCCGCGCGCGGCCGCGCGCGACGCGGGCGTCGACAACGTCGAGTTCGCGGTGGGCGACGTGTACGCGCTCGACCTGCCCGACGCGTCGTTCGACGTCGTGCACGCGCACCAGGTGCTCCAGCACCTCACCGACCCCGTCGCCGCGCTGCGCGAGATGCGGCGCGTGTGCACACCCGACGGGATCGTCGCGGCGCGGGACTCCGACTACGCCACGTTCACGTGGTGGCCCGAGGACCCGCGGCTCACGCGGTGGCTCGCGCTGTACCACGACGTCGCCCGCAGCAACGGCGGCGAGCCCGATGCCGGCCGGCGTCTCCTCGCGTGGGCCCGCGCGGCCGGGTTGTCGACGGTCACCGCCACCGCGTCGGTGTGGTGCTTCGCCACACCGGAGGATCGCGAGTGGTGGGGCGGCATGTGGTCCGACCGGGTGCTGGCATCGGCGTTCGCCGACCAGGCCGTCGACCGTGGCCTGGCGACGCGCGCGGAGCTCGAGGACATCAGCGCGGCGTGGGCGGCCTGGCACCGCGCACCCGACGCGTGGTTCGCCATCGTGCACGGAGAGCTCCGCGCCCGCCCCTGATCACTCGGGCGTGAGCGGGGTGCCGTCGTAGCGGTCGACGGTGGCGAACGACTCCACCGGGTTGCGCCGCAGCTTGGTCGCGCGCTTGCCCGCCGGGTACCCCGAGCGCGAGGACGCCGGCGACCACGACGGGCTCGGGGATCGCGAACAGTCGCCGCAGCGCGACTTCCTCGCGGATGGCGACGGTGGTGATCACGCCACCCAGGCCGGCGTCGTGGGCGGCGAGGAGCAGGCTCCACGCGAACGGGTAGATCGACGCGCCGCCGACCAGCGTGTACCGGTCGAGGTCGCGGTCGAGGGTGGCGAGGTTGCGCAGGTCCGCGAGCAACACCAGGAGCGCGGGGACCTCGTGGAGGTTCTCCGCGAACCCCGGCGCGGCCGCCCCGCGCTCGGCGAACTCGGGGGCCCGGGCGCGCGCCACGCCTTCGGCGTCGGCGTCGGTCACCGCCGCGAACGGTGTCAGGCCCGCCTCCATCTGCGGGAGGTACTCGTACCAGCCGGGGAGGTAGAGGGTCGCGCAGCGCGAGCCGGGTGTCGGGGTCGCGGACGACGATGACGTGCCACGCCTGGCGGTTCCCGCCGTTCGGCGCGAACCTGGCCGTCTCGAGCAACCGGTACAGCACGTCGTCGGGCACCGGGGCGTCCGTGAAGTCACGGACCGCACCGGTGCTGCGCAGGGCGTCGCTCAGTTCCATTCCGTCTTCTCCATGGGCTCGACAGTAGGAGCGCCGAACACCGGTACGCTCGACCCACTCGATCGAGAGGACCCCAGGCATGTACGACATCCTGATCCGAGGCGGCGACGTGGTCGACGGCACCGGCAGCGCGCGGCGCCGCGCCGACGTCGCCATCCAGGGCGACCGCGTGGTCGCCATCGGCGAGCTCGCCGGCGGCACGGATGGTGAAGCCGCCGCCACCATCGACGCGACCGGCAAGGTCGTCGCACCCGGCTTCGTCGACGTGCACACCCACTACGACGCGCAGGTCTTCTGGGACGGCGCGCTCACGCCGTCACCGCTGCACGGCGTCACCACTGCGCTCGCGGGCAACTGCGGCTTCACCATCGCGCCGCTCTCCGACGACGCCGCCGACGGCGAGTACCTCATGCGCATGCTGGCGCGCGTCGAGGGCATGCCGCTCGAGTCGTTGCGTACCGGTGTGCCGTGGAACTGGACGTCCACCGCCGAGTACTTCGACGAGATCGACGGTCGGCTCGGCATCAACGCCGGGTTCATGGTGGGTCACTCGGCGATCCGGCGCGTGGTCATGGGCGAGGAGTCGACGGCGCGCGAGTCGAAGCCCGAGGAGCTCGAGGCGATGCGCGCCTTGCTCCGCGCCGGGCTCGACGCCGGCGCGATGGGGTTCTCGTCGTCGTGGGCGCGCACGCACAACGACGCCGAGGGGCACATGGTGCCGTCGCGCTTCGCGACGCGCGACGAGATCGTCGCCCTGTGCTCGACCGTCGGCGAGTTCGAGGGCACGTCGCTCGAGTTCATCCCGATGGTCGGGCCGTTCGAGCCGTGGGCGGTCGAGCTGATGACCGCGATGTCGGCCGCCGCGCAGCGACCGCTGAACTGGAACGTGCTCGGCGTCAACGGCAAGAACATGGACGACGTCGAGCAGAAGCTCGAGGCGGGCACCTACGCGCGGGAACACGGCGGGCACGTCGTCGCGCTCACGGTGCCGATGAGCTTCCCGGTGTACCTGTCGTTCCGCTCGGGGTTCATCCTCGACGCGATGCCGGGCTGGGAGGACGTCATGGGCCTCCCGCTCGACGAGAAGCTGGCGTACTTCGAAGACGACGACACGCTGGCGAAGCTCGACGAGCAGTCCCGCAGCGACACGAACCCGATGCGGATGCTCGCGAACTGGAGCAACCTCAAGATCCACGACGTCGTCGCCTCGGAGAACGAGCAGTACCGCGGCCGGATGATCGGCGACATCGCGAAGGAGGAGGGCCGCAGCCCCTGGCAGACGCTCGTCTCGATCGCGCGCGCCGACGAGCTCAACACCAGCTTCGGCACCGTGCCGGCACCCGAGACCGACGACGACTGGAAGGCGCGCATCCAGGTGTGGCGTGACTCGCGCGCGCTGATCGGCGCGTCCGACGCCGGTGCGCACCTCGACCTGCTCGCGTCGTTCAACTACGCCACCGAGGTGCTGGGCAAGGCGGTGCGCCAGCGCAAGATGCTGCCGTTGGAAGAGGCGATCAACCTCATCACCGACACGCCCACGCGGCTCTACGGCCTGCACGAGCGCGGCCGCCTCGAGGAAGGTTGGAAGGCCGACGTCGTCGTGCTCGACCCCGAGACCATCGGGAGCCACGACGTCCGCATGCGCATGGACCTGCCCGGCGGCGCCGGCCGGCTCTACGCCGAGGCCGACGGCATCGAGCACGTCCTGGTGAACGGCACCCCCATCGTCAGCGACGGTGCCCTCACCGACGCCCGCACCGGCACCCTGCTCCGCTCCGGCCGCGACACCCAGACGCCCAGCATGCAGTAGCGAACACCTCAAGGTTCGCGTAGGTATGTGACGGTCACCTTCGAGATGTTCGGGAGGGCGTTCGGGAGGGCGTGGGGGAGAGTGCGGGCGAGAGGGCGTCGGTGATGACGCGGGTGGCGGCGAGGAGGGCGTCGCCGGCGGCGAGCACCTCGGTGCCGCGCAGGGCGCGGCCGAACCCGGTGAGGGAGAGCACCAGGGTGACGTGACCGGTGTGGTCGAACACCGGCGCGTTGACGACGTTGACCGCGTACTCGCGGTCGGGATCGAGCTCGACCGCGAGGAACTCCTCGTGGGCGGCCAGTTCGTCGGCGAGGCGGTCGAGCGCGGCGCGGGCCGACGTGTCGTCGCCGAGCAGTCCCGCGAGCTCGCGGACGCGTGCGACCGGTGTGGCCGAGATCTCGACCGCGAACCCACGGTCGTGGGTGGCGACGAGCGCGTCGGCGTAGTGGGTGCGGGTGTCGGGCGGCACGTGTCCCAGCCACGCGTCCCGCACGGGGGCCGGTGCCCACGCCATCACCGCCGCGCCGAGGGGCGGGCGCAGCGGGAACGACGCGCCGACCCGGAACGCGCCCTCCTGAAGGCCGTTGGCGGCGGCACGCGGGTCGGCCACCTGGTCGAGGACGGTGACTGCGTCGTCGCCCACCCCGAGCGCCGCGCACGTGGCGGCGAACTCGCGGCTGAGGTCGACCAGGGCGGCCCGGGCGAAGTCGAGCGCCGGGAACGAGGCCCCGGCCTGGCGGCCCAGCGCCACCATCGCCGGCCCGAGGCGGTACGTCTTGCGGGTGGGATCACGCAGCACCCAGCCGGCGGCGGCCAAGCTGGTGAGGATGGCGTGTCCGGTCGACTTGTTCACGCCCAGACGCCGGGTCAGCTCGGCCAGCGAGAGCGCGGCGTCGGGCCGCTCGGCGAGGAGCGCCATGGTGGCGACGACCCGTTCGGTCGGGGGCGAGGTGCGCGGCATGGGTGGCAGTGTGGCCCTGCCGTTCGAATATTGCAACCCTTGTGCCGCACATTTGCAGATGCCAAGATGACGGGACACTTCCGACGCGCCCCGACTCCCGGGGGGACCCCATGCACGAGCTCGTGATCCGCGACGCCACGTTGGTCGACGGCACCGGAGCGCCGGCGCGGCCGGCCGACGTCGCCGTCGACGACGGCCGCATCACCGAGGTCACGGCACCGGGGAAGCTCGACGACGCGTCGGCGACCCGTACGGTCGACGCCGACGGGCTGCTGGTCACGCCGGGCTTCGTCGACCTCCACACCCACTACGACGGGCAGGTCACGTGGGACCCGCTGCTGTCGCCGTCGTGCTGGCACGGCGTGACGACGGTGGTCATGGGCAACTGCGGCGTCGGGTTCGCCCCCGTGCGCCCGGGCCAGGAGGACTGGCTCATCCAGCTCATGGAGGGGGTCGAGGACATACCCGGGACCGCGCTCAACGAGGGCATCACCTGGGGCTGGGAGACCTTCCCCGAGTACCTCGACGCCCTCGACACCATGCCCGCGCGTCATGGACGTCGGCACGCAGGTGCCGCACGGCGCGGTGCGCGCGTACGTGATGGGGGATCGCGGTGCCCGCAACGAGCCCGCCACCCCCGAGGACATCGAGGCCATGGCCAGCCTCGTGCGCGAGGGCATCAAGGCCGGCGCGCTCGGCTTCTCGACCTCGCGCACGATCATGCACAAGGCGGTCGACGGCGAACCGGTGCCCGGCACGTACGCGGCCGAGGACGAGCTGTTCGGCATCGGCCGGGTGCTCGGCGAGCTCGGCACCGGGCTGTTCGAGCTCGCACCCGCGGGCGTGATGGGGGAGGACCTCGCCGCGCCCGAGAAGGAAGTGGCGTGGATGCGCCGTCTCTCCGCCGCCATCGGCCGGCCGGTGAGCTTCGCGCTGTCGCAGCACAACCTCGCCCCCGACCAGTGGCGCGACGTGCTGCGCCTGGCGCAGGAGGCCAACGCCGAGGGCGCCGACCTGCGCGGTCAGGTGGGCGGTCGCCCGCTCAACCTCCTCATCGGCTTCCAGACCTTCCACCCGTTCCTCGGGCGCCCGACCTACCTCAAGCTCGCGCGACCTGCCGCTGGCCGAGCGGGTCGCCGAGCTGCGCCGGCCCGAGATCCGCGAGGCGATCCTGGCCGAGACATCACCGGCGAGCCCGCTCGACGACGTGATCGGTACCCGGATGGACGTGCTGTTCCCGATCGGCGAGCCGCCCGACTACGAGCCGGCACCGGAGCGCAGCATCGCCGCCATCGCGGCACGCGAGGGCCGCGACCCCGAAGGGGTGCTGTACGACGTGATGCTGCAGCACGACGGCCGCGAGCTCGTGATGAAGGCGCTGCTCGGCTACAGCTACGGCAACCTCGACGACATGCGCGAGATGATCCTGCACCCCAACGCGGTGCTCGGCCTGTCCGACGGCGGCGCGCACTGCGGCGCCATCTGCGACGCGTCGATCCCCACGTTCATGCTCACGCACTGGACCCGCGACCGTGAACGCGGCGAGCGCCTGCCGCTCGAGCTGGTGGTGCAGAAGCAGACCCGCGACACCGCCGCGGTCTACGGCCTCGGCGACCGCGGCGTGGTCGCGCCCGGCTTCCGTGCCGACCTCAACGTGATCGACTACGACACGTTGTCGCTGGCGCTGCCCGAGCTGGTGCACGACCTGCCCGGCGACGCCCGTCGACTGATCCAGCGCGCCGACGGCTACAAGTCCACCTTCGTGGCCGGCGTCGAGACCATGCGCGACGGCGAGGAGACCGGCGCCCGTCCAGGCAAGCTCGTGCGGGGCATGCGGTGAGTCCCTCCGACGTGTCGAGCGGCGGCGACGTGCTGCTCGAGACCCCCGTCGCACACGAGCGGGTCACGCCGGTGAAGATCCCGGTCTCGCGGTACACGTCCCCGGAGTTCTACGAGCGCGAGATGGCCGACGTGTGGCCGAAGGCGTGGCAGCTGGCGTGCACGGTCGACCACGTCTCGGCGCCCGGCGACTGGTTCGAGTTCCGCGTGGGCGCCATCTCCGTGCTCATCGTGCGCGGTGACGACGACGTCCTGCGCGCGTTCCAGAACGTGTGCCTCCACCGCGGCAGCGAGCTGTGCAGCGGGTCCGGTTCCGAGCTGTCGGAGATCCGCTGCCCGTTCCACCGCTGGACGTGGGGCCTCGACGGCCGGCTGCGCGAGGTGCCGTCACGCCGCGAGTTCGGCGTGCTCAACGACGATTACCCGCTGATCGACGTGCAGGTCGACACGTGGGGTCCGATGGTGTTCGTCAACCTCGACCGCGACGCCGGGTCGCTGGCCGAGTTCCTCGCGCCCGTGCCCGCCGAGACCGAGTGGTCCGACCTGGCCGAGTTCCGGTGCCAGGCGCTGATCTCGGTGAAGGCCGACTGCAACTGGAAGACCCTCATCGAGGGCTTCAGCGAGACGTACCACGTGCAGGGCATCCACCGCGAGATGCTGGGCATGGCCGACGACGTCAACGGACCGCAGGTGATCTGGCCGCGCCACGGTCGCCTGGTGCAGTCCTACGGTTTGCCGTCGCCTCGTCAGGGTCGCCCCGGTAGCGACGACGAGGTGTTCGCGTCGTTCGTCGAGGTCATGGGCGGGCGCATCGGCGTCGACGACATGCACGCGCCCATGCCGACGATCCCCGAGGGCGACACGCTCCGGGGGATGTTGGCGCGCATGGTCCGCGACGTGAACGCGGCCAAGGGCATCGACCTGTCGGCGTACTCCGACCATCACGTGCTCGACATGGAGCAGTACAACCTCTTCCCGAACATCACCGTGCTCGTCTTCGCCGACATGCTGTCGGTCGTGCGCGCCCGTCCCGGTACGCACGTCGAGGAGGCGTACATGGACGTCTTCGCGTTCACCCGGGTGCAGACGCCCACCGACTCGCCGACCGAAGTGCCGCGCGCCAAGCCGTTCGACGTGCTGCTCCCGCCCGACGCCGAGCCGCCGTTCGGACTCGTGCTCAACCAGGACGTCGGCAACTTCGCGCGCACGCAACGCGGGCTGCACCAGCCCGGGTTCACGCACCTCACGGTGTCGCCCACCGAGGAGTGCCGCGTCGTCAACCTGCACCGCACGCTCGAGGAGTACCTCGGGATCGGCCCGGAGGATGGCTGAACCTCCGGCTGGCGGTCTCACGGTCGACGACCTGCTCGTCCGCGAGGAAATCGGCGACGTCGTCAAGAACCTCGCCGCGCGGCACCGACCGGCTCGACCGCGAGCTGATGGCGTCCTGCTACCACCCCGACGGCACCGACGACCACAACGTGTTCCGGGGCACGGGCACCGCGTTCGCGCAATGGGTCGTCGACACGCTCCCGCACTTCCTGGCCACCATGCACTTCGTCGGTCCGCCACGCATCCGCAATGATGGAGACGTGGCGAAGGTCGACACCTATTGCGTGGCGCACCACGTGTCGAAGCCCGATGCCGATGGCATGCAGTCCGACATGGTGCTCGGGCTCCGCTACGTCGACCGCTTCGAGCGCCGTGGTCAGGGCCCAGACGACCGCTGGCTCATCGCGGCCCGGGTGTGCGCCTTCGACTGGTCGTACACCGTCGAGTTCGATCCCGCGCGAGGATTCGGGTTCGACGCGGGCTGGACGCTCGGTGCCCGCGACACGACCGACATCACGTATTCGGACTTCTCGTTCTCGAAGGAGACCAACGCATGGCCATGACCGCATCAGTGACGGCCCAGAACGGAGCGCCCGAGGCGCTGCACCTCGGCGCCGCCGACCTGCCGTTCGTCGAGATCGGCGACGGCAACAAGCTCAAGGTGATCCACGTCGACGAGAAGGAAGGCCTCTGGATCGTCGAGAACATCTTCCAGGCCGGCTACGCGGTGCAGAAGCACCGGCACACCGGTCCGGTGTGGGGCTACACCACCTCGGGCGCATGGAAGTACGCGGAGTACGACTACGTGAACCGCGCCGGTTCGTTCCTCTACGAGCCGGCGGGTTCGATCCACACGCTCACGTGCATCGAGGACGACACCCAGGTGTGGTTCCACATGTACGGCGTCAACCTCAACCTCGCCGCCGACGGCAGCATCGAATCGGTGGCCGACGGCGCCGGGGCGCTGGCGGCGTACTACGCGCTCTGCGAGGCCCAGGGCTTCGATCGCCCGAACGTCATCGTGGCGTAACCGCTCCGAAGCGCCGGGTAGGCATTCGGCGCGAGGATGGGTGCTCGGTGACGAGAGGAGACGCGTGGCGGTTGACGGCGCGGACAGCACGGCACTCGGAGACCTCCTCGGCATCACCGAGGCGGCGATCGACACCGCCGACCCGGTCTCGCTCGCCCGGGGCTACGTCGGCGCGATGCGCCGCGCCGCGTTCCGCCCGTGGCGCACGGTGCCGGCCGTCACCCGCTACGGGGTCGGTCTCGGCCTCACCGGTGCGCACCTCGCGACCCGGGCGCTCGGCCACCCGTTGCCCGAGGTCGTCCACCCCGACCCGCGCGATGCCCGCTTCCGCGACCCCACGTGGACCGACAACTTCCTGTACCACGGCGGGCTCGACCTCTACCTGCTGACGGCGCGGCTCCTCCACGAGCTGGTGGGCGCGGCCGACCTCGAGGGTTCCGAGGGGCCGAAGGCGGAGTTCGCGGCCAGCCTGCTGGCCGACGCGCTGTCACCGACCAACTTCCTGCTCGGCAACCCGCGGGCGCTGAAGCGCGCGTTCGAGACCGGCGGCACGAGCGTCGTGCGCGGTCTGCGCAACTTCGTGCACGACATGGTGAAGAACGAGGGCTGGCCCAGCCAGGTCGACCGGTCGTCGTTCGAGCTCGGAGTCAACACCGCGGCCACTCCCGGTCAGGTCGTGTACCGCAACGACCTGGTCGAGATCCTGCAGTACGAGCCGACGACCGACGAGGTGTTCGCGCGTCCGCTCGTGGTGATCCCGCCGTGGATCAACCGCTACTACATCGCCGACCTCGCGCCCGGGAAGAGCCTGGTGGAGTGGGCCGTCGGCCATGGCCACACCACGTTCGCGGTGAGCTTCCGCAACCCCGACGCGTCGATGCGCGACCTCACGTTCGACGACTACCTCCGGCTCGGGCCGCTCACCGCCATCGACGTCGCGCGCGAGATCACCGACAGCGAGACGGTCAACACGCTGTCGATCTGCCTCGGCGGCACGATGACCGCGATGTGCCTCGCCTACCTCGACGCATGCGGCGACGAGCTCGTGCACTCGTCGACCTTCCTGAACTGCGCGGTCGACTACCAGGACGCCGGGCTGCCGGGTCGGGTGTTCGCCGACCCCGCAACGCTCGAGTCGCTCAGCCGGCGCATGGAGCGCCACGGGTACCTGCCGGGCAAGGACATCGCCCGCACGTTCGACCTGCTGCGCGCCAACGACCTCGTGTTCCGCTACGTCGTGGACAGCTGGCTGCTGGGGGAGAAGCCTCCCGCGTTCGACCTGCTGGCGTGGAACGCCGACAGCACCAACCTGCCGGGCAAGGCACACGGCGAATTCCTCCGCAAGGCCTACCTGGAGAACGCGCTCGCCCACGACGAGTACACCGCGCTGGGCGAGCGCCTGATGATCTCGGAGATCGGCACCGACGCGTACGTCGTCGCCGGCATCGACGACCACATCGTGCCGTGGCAGTCGTCGTACCGCACGACGCAGCTGTTCAAGGGACCGATGCGCTTCGTGATGACGTCGGGCGGCCACATCGCGGGGATCGTCAGCCCGCCGGGTCCGAAGGTGCGCCTCTGGACCAACGACGAATTGCCGCGCGACGCTGCCTCCTGGCAGGCCGGCGCGACCGAGCACCGCGACACCTGGTGGAACGACTGGAGTCGGTGGCTGGCCGAGCGGGCGGGCGAGCTGCGCCGGCCACCGTCGACCGGGAGCTCCGAGCACCAGCCACGCGGCGTGGCACCGGGGGAGTACGTGAAGAGCTGAGCTCGCGCTACGTGCCGGTGGCGGCGTTGGTCTGCACGTAGCTCCGGTACACGGAGAGCAGCGCCTGCTTCTGCTCGTCGGACAGCCGGGCGTCGGCGCGGATGGCCGACTCGGTGTCGGGCCGGTCGGCCGCCGAAGCGTCGTCGTCGATGCCCGCGTGCGTGAGCAGCGTCTCCGCCGAGACGTTGAGCGCCCGGGCGATCGACTGGAGCACCCGCACGGAGGGCTCGTGGAGGCCCCGCTCGAGCTGGCTCAGGTACGGGTTGGAGACGTGGGCCAGGTCGGCCATCTGCCGCAGCGACAGGTTGGCGAGCTGGCGCTGGGCCCGGATGAACGCGCCGAGCGAGTGGAGCTGGTCGTCACGTTCGGTCGTCATCGCAGGCCCCTCGAGACGCGGCGACTCCCGGTTCGGTGGGGGGTACCGGACCGGGAGTCGCGCGCGAGCTGGATCGGCTCGAGCGGGATGCTCAGGCCGTCGCCTTCTTGGCCGGCGTCACCGCGTCGACCACTTTGAGGGCGAAGTCCTTCTGGGTGCCGAGGAGCTCCTCGGCGAAGCCGAAGCTCGACTCGACGAGGGTCTTCGGGTTCGGGAGCTGGTCCACGAACGGCACGGACTCGAGCTCGGGCAGCGTGAACGCCTTGCCGGCGAAGTCCATCCACATGCTGATGCCGCTGAAGGCGACTTCCTGGCTCTGCTTCACGCCGGCGATGACGGCGTCGGTGAACACGGCGGTGGGGTCGGTGGTCTTGGTGGCCATCGGGAAACTCCTGTGCTGGGGGAACCGCGTGGGGGGTGCGGTCCCGACAGTATACATAGCGGATGCTTGATTCGTCAAGCGAAGCCGCGAGCGGGAGTGGGTAACGTGAACCCGTGGCTCCCCCCACCGACCCGCTCTGCGTGCTGTCCGTGCACGCCCATCCCGACGACGAAGCGTCGAAGGGTGCGGCGACCATGTCGCGCTACCACGGCGAGGGCGTGCGGACGCTGCTCGTCACCTGCACGGGCGGGGAGGCGGGCGACATCCTCAACCCCGCAGCCGACACCGAGGACGTCCGTCGGGACCTGGCCGCGGTGCGCCGCCGGGAGCTCGACGACGCGGTCGCCGTCATCGGGTACGACCAGCTGTACCTGCTCGGGTACCGCGATTCGGGCATGCCCGACACCGAGGCCAACGCCCACCCCGACAACTTCGCCAACGCCGACCTCGACGACGCCACCGGGCGGCTGGTGGAGATCGTCCGCCGGGAGCGGCCGCAGGTGATCGTGAGCTACGCGCTCGACCGCGTCTACGCACATCCCGACCACGTGCGCGTGCACGAGATCGGCGTGCTGGCGTTCGAGCGCGCCGGCGACCCCGAGTGGTACCCGGAGCTCGGCGAGCCGTGGCAGCCGCTGAAGCTCTACTACAGCAACGGCTTCACCAGGCAGCGCATCCGCGCCCTCCACGACTGGTTCGTGGCGCAGGGCGACGAGAGCCCGCTCGCCAAGTGGGTCGAGCACATGGACGAGCGCGACGCCGCCGCGGCCGAGGACGACGGGCACGACGACGCGCTGGAAGCGGTGACGACGACGCGCATCGACGTGCACGACCAGATAGAGGTCGGGCGCGCCGCGCTGCTCGCGCACCGCACGCAGATCGCGCCCGACAGCTTCTTCTTCCGGGTGCCGCTCGAGGTGGAGCAGGAGCTGCACCCCTGGGAGGAATACGTGCTGGCGCGTTCGCTGGTCGATCCGGGCGTCCCCGAGGGTGAGTACGAGACCGACCTGTTCGCAGGACTCAGGTTGGTGGCGAGCTCCTGATCCGCGTCAGCGGTCGGGGGTCGGGCGCCGCGTCGGGTCGGCGGACCCACCGCCAGGTGACGGACACGCGCGGTCCCGCGCTGCGCACCTTCGGGACCGCGTGCTCCCAGTCGCGCTGGCAGGCCCCTCCCATCACCAGCAGGTCGCCGGATCCCGGCGCGAGGTCGTACGTCGGACCGCCGGTGCGTCCATGGGGGCGGATCCGGAACGGTCGGGTGGCGCCCAGCGTGAGCAGAGCAACGAGCGTGTCGTCGGTGTCGCGCAGCTCGCGGTCGCCGTGCGGGGCCACGCTGTCGCGCCCGTCGCGGTAGTAGTTGCACGCGACCGCGCCGAACGTGACGTCGTAGCGCGTCGCCAGCCCGTCGCGGACGCGACCGAGGACCGGGTGGGGGAGCAGTTCGGGCCGCGGCGCCCGGTACGAGAGGCGCGGGTCGTCGACCATGCGGTCGTACATGAACCGTCGACCGCACTGCCACGGCACCGAGTCGACCAGGACGTCGAGCACGGGGTCGGCGCCGCGCAGGTGGTTGCGACACAGGTCGACCCAGCTCGTGTCGTCGAGCGCGATGCGCTCCCACGGGGCGTCGGGGTCGACGGCGACCGCGCCCGACGCGAACAGCGAACGCTGGCCGAGTATCACCACCAGCCACCATCCTAGCGCGCCCGAACGAACAGACGTTCGGGGTGGGGTCACCGGTAGATTCGCCCGGTGACCGCCGCTGCCGCCCGTGCCCCCGGGAGCTCCGGCGGCGCCCTGGCGGCGTTGCGCCACCGCGACTTCGCGCTCTTCTTCTCGGCCGCGCTGTGTTCGAACTCGGGCACGTGGATGCAGACCATCACCGTGCCCTACGTGCTCGACCAGCTGACGCACTCCACGGTCTGGGTGGGCGTCGGCGCGTTCGCCACCTTCTTCCCGTCCACGGTGGTCGGACCGCTCGCGGGTGCGCTGGCCGACCGCCACGACCGTCGCACCATCCTCCTCCTGTCCCAGGTGGTGCTGATGGCCTCGGCGCTCGCGCTGTGGGGCATCTGGGTGACCGGCGTGGCCACACCGCCGCTCATCGTCGCCTGCGTCGTGGTGGGCGCCATCGGTGCCGGCATCACCATCGCCGCGTGGCAGGCGTACGTGCCCCAGCTCGTCCCACCCGACGCGATGGTGAGCGCGGTGCGACTGAACGCCATGCAGTTCACCGGGGCGCGCGCGTTCGGTCCCGCGCTCGCCGGCCTCGTGCTGGCCGAGTTCGGACCCGGCACCGCGTTCCTCGCCAACGCGCTGTCGTTCCTCCTGGTGATCGGCGCCCTGCTGCTCATCAAGGCGCGTCCGGTGAAGGTGGCCGCCGCGGCCGGGAGCGTGCTCGCGCAGTTCAAGGACGCGATCGCGTACATCCGGCGGCGCTCGGTGCTGATCGTCTCGGTGCTGGGCGCACTGTTCGCCTCGTTGTTCGGTGTGTCGATGATCCAACTCGCGGAGCCGTTCACGCGACAGGTGCTGCACGAGGGCGCGGGCAGGTACGGGCTGCTCGTCGCGGCCTACGGCGTGGGCGCGATCACCGGTTCGGTCGCCACGGTGGCGAAGGGCGACACCGTGCGCCGCTCCACGTTCACCGTCGTGGGCTTCGCGATCTTCGTGGCCGCGGAGCTCACGTTCGGGCTCGCGCCCGTGTACGCGCTGGCACTGCTCGGCATGTACGGCATCGGTCTCGCGCAGAGCTTCGCAATGGTCGCGTGCCAGACCGCGGTGCAGGTCAACGTGGACGAGCACTACCGCGGCCGGGTGCTGTCGGTCTACGTGATGAGCTTCTTCGCGGGTACGCCGATCGGCGCGCTGATCGGTGGGATCGCGGCGTCGTTCATCGGGCTCCGGGCGACGATCGTGGTGTCGGCGACGATCCTCGCGATCGCGGTGATCGTCACCATGTTGCGGTACCCGTGGTTCCGCGTGCTCGACGAGACCCGCATGGGCTTCGACGGGCACCTCGAGCGATCGGGTGCCGATCTGGACACCGCCGCCCACCTCATCGTGGAGCCGCTGGAGTAGCTAGCCCTGGGAGAAGGCGACGATCGCGCGGTACACGCCGATGACCTTGCCGGAGTAGTCGGGGTCGGTGGCCCAGTTGCCGTGGCCCATGTCGCTCCACGTGGGCGCCCAGCCCTTGGCGAAGTAGGTGTCGAACGCCGCCTCCGACCGCCACACGTAGGGCGACAGCGGGTTGTGCAGGTTGGCCACCCGCGAACCGGCGTCGGCGTAGTTGAGCAGGAGTTGGACCTGCCCGCGGATCCCGTCGCGCGGGGTCGGGAACACGATGCCGCGCGCGCAACCGTCGCACCAGCCGAGGCCCGAGTAGTTGTTGTCGTCGGCGGCGGAGAAGCCACCGGTCTCGACGACCGCCTGGGCGAACGCGAAGTCGCCGCGCACACCCTCGGCGGTGCCCTCCTCGAGGTACATCTGCGCGAGCTCCGGCACCGTCGTGTTCCCGAGCCGGGGCCGGTACCCCTGGGCGTCGAACCACGCGACCAGCTGGTCGGCGGTGAGCGTGGCGGGGCCGATGACCGGTTCACCGGCCGCGTGCAGCGCACCGATGGCACGGGCCCGTTCCAGCGCGGCATTGGCCTCGGCGACGCGCTCGTCGACCGCGGCCTGCTGCGCCTGCAGCGTGGTGAGGAGGCCGTCGAGCTCGGCCTGCTGCTCCTCGAGGTCGGACTGCTCGGTGCGCAACGACGTCTGCGTGTCGGCGAGCGTCTTGCGGGTCTCGTCGAGCTGGCGCGCGTTGTCGTGGTCGCGCCGCGATGCCGCGTCACCCAGCTGCTTGCGCCGGGCCCCGTCGAGCACGCTGCCGGAGAAGATGTCGGCGGCGCTGGTGCCGTCGCTGCCCGCGGCGTACAGCGCGGCCGCCCGCTGGCGCAGATGGTCGAGCAGCGTGTCGCGCGCCTGCGCGAGCTGGGCACGCTGCGCGTCGAGCGTGGCGATGTGCTGCTGATGTTCGGCGATGCCGGCCTCGACGTCGGCCTGGTGCTGCGTGGTCTCCTCGAGCTTCGCTTCGGCCTCGTGCGCGGCCTGCTGCGCGGCCTCGAGGTCGGCGCGCGCCCGCACGACGGCGGGATCGGATTCGATCAGGCTCTCCTGCGCGTGCGCCGACGGGACCGCCCCGAGCCCCACCGACCAGGTCGCGCCGAGCAGTCCTCCGAGGGTGACGGCGACGAGCGCGCCCGTCCCGATGCGCGTCAACGCCCGCCTTCCACCCGGCCTCATCGCGCGAGCTTACGGACCACGGGTACACCGCTGTCCAACAGGAGCCCCACGGGCCCCAGGGGCCCCAGCCGCGGCTCAGCCCGGGCTTCGGCCCTCGTGGACCCCTGACGCCCCGTCAGGCCCCTCAGCGGGTCCCGGAGCGGGCTCGGGCGTCGCGTCGGGGCTCGGGCCGGGGTTCGGAGCGGGCTTCGGTCGCGCCGTCGCCGCCTTCGCGGCTCGCTGGGCCCGACCCACCAGAAGGCCGAGCTGGCGGGGACCGTCGTCACGGGCCCGGCCCACCGCAGCGCCGAGCTTGTGGGCCAGCGCCGACGGCGGTGCCTCCTCGACCGGCGGTGCCGCCCCGACCGGCGGTGCCGGAGCTGCTGCGGGCGCCGGGGGTGGAACGGGTTTCGGTGGGGTCTTCGAAGCTGGGGTCTTCGACGACCTCGACGACCTCGACGACTTCGGTGGGGTGCGCCAGTCGGTGCGCAGCGCGAGCCAGGCCATGGCCACGGCCGCGACCTCGAGGACGACGATCGCGAGCAGGTGGCCGAGGCCGAGCAGCAACGGGCTCAGCGCGAGCACCGCCGCCGCGACCAGGTCGAGGACCCGGTGCACGCGCCGACCGAGCCAGGGCCACGCGCCCAGCGCACCGTCGCTGCACAGCGTGAGCAACAGCAGGACCGCGCCGAGGGAGACCAGGACCGCGGTGTGCTGGCCGGTGCGCGCACCTTCGACCAGCAGGAGCCCACCGAGGAGGAGCTCCACCAGCTGGTGGATCCAGAACGGGACCCGGCCGGCGGGCGGGTGGTCGTGGTCGCCGGCCATCGACCCAGCCTACGGGGCGCACCCGGCGACACCGGTAGCCTCCGCGCCGTGACTGGCGGCGTGACTGGTGGCGCGACTCCGGCCTGGGCGCGCCACCTGCCGGCGGGCGTCGACCCCGGGTCCGTGGAGCTCCTGGCGCAGCGCAGCCTCCCTGCTGCGTGGGTGGCGAACTGGGACGCGGCCCCCGGCGCGCCTGCAGTGCACGATGACCGCGGTTGGCTCACCAACGCCGAGCTCGACTCGCGGTCGCGGCGGATCGCAGGCCGGCTGGTGGGCGCGGGGCTGCAGTCGGGCGACCGGATCGTGATGAGCGCGACCACGTCGGTCGAGCTGGTGGTGGCGCACGTGGCTGCGTTGCGACTCGGCCTCGTGGTCGTCCCGGTGAACGGCGCGTACCGAGCCCGTGAGATCGAGCACATCGTCGGTGACTGCGCGCCGGCTGCGTGCGTGGTCGACGCCGACCGCACCGACCTGTTCGCGGCGACCGTGAGCGCGGCGGGTGTCGTGACCACGCCCGACGTCGACCTGCCCGAGGCCGATCCGCCCGCGCTCGACGTGAGCGCCCCCGACGACGTGGCGTTGCTCTGCTACACCTCGGGCACCACCGGCGCTCCCAAGGGTGCGATGCTCACCCACGGCAACGCGCTGGCCAGCTGCGAGGCGCTGCGGCTCGCGTGGCGTTGGTCCGCGGCCGACCGTCTGGTGTTGGCGCTGCCCCTCTTCCACGTCCACGGCCTCGGGGTGGGGCTCCACGGCACGCTCCTGTGCGGCGGGTCGGCGGTGCTGCTCCCGCGGTTCGATGCCGACGCGGTGCTCGACGCCGCGCGCGACCACGACGCCACCATGTTCTTCGGGGTGCCCACCATGTACGCGCGCCTGGCGGCCAGCGCACGCGTGGCCGAGCTCGCCCGTCTGCGGTTGTGCGTGTCGGGTTCGGCGCCCCTGCCGGCCGCGCTGAACGACGACCTCACCGCCCGGGCGGGGATCCACGTCCTCGAGCGGTACGGCATGACCGAGACGATCATGAACGTGTCGAACCCCTACGACGGCGAGCGCCGGGCCGGCACCGTGGGCTTTCCGCTCCCCGGCGTCGAGGTGCGGCTGGACGAGCCATCGGACGAGATCCTGCTGCGCGGCCCGAACGTGTTCCCCGGGTACTGGGGTCGGGAGGCGGCGACCCGTGACGCGTTCACCGCCGACGGCTGGTTCCGCAGCGGCGACATCGGTGCCCGTGACGGCGACGGCTACCTGCGCATCGTGGGGCGGGCCAAGGAACTGATCATCTCGGGTGGGTTCAACGTGTACCCCCGCGAGGTGGAGGACGTGCTGCTCGAGCACCCGGCCGTCGCGGAGGTGGCCGTGGTGGGGGAGCCGTCCGACGAGTGGGGCGAGGTGGTGGTCGCGGTCGTCGTGCCGACCACCGAAGACGACGATCCCGACGCGCTGCTCGCCTTCGCGGCCGAGCACCTCGCGCCCTACAAGCGTCCGCGCCGTGTGCGCTACGTCGATGCGCTCCCGCGCAACGCGCTCGGGAAGGTGGTGCGCGGACTGCTCTGAGGAATCCGGCGCTGCCGCGATTCCGCCGCGGTTCTCATGTTCCTCTCAGGACCGAAGAGCAGGATGCAGGCAATGGACGCCCTCGAGCACCCCGGGTTGCGCCTGGTCCGCCCGACGATCCCCTCCGTCATCGGTGGACTCCTGCCCTCCGGCGTGACACCGGGGTGCGCGGCGTCCTGATCCGCCCGGGCCCGATCCCGCCGTACCCAGAGCCACGGTGGGATCGGGCCCTGGTGCGCGGGACCGGACTCAGCGGCCCCGTTCCTGACCAACGATCCAGGCGACGAACTGGTCGACGGTTCCCGAACTGACCTCGGCGATGAAGGTCTCGGCCCAGGCGTCGATCTGGGCGTCGTCGAAGCCGTCGGCGTGCAATCGCTCGCGGGCATCGTTGCCGAGCGTGCGGGCCCCCTCGATCTGCATGAGCTCCGGGGTCTCCTCGGCGACACCCACGTCCTCGGGGGTGGCGGGTTCGGGTTCCGGCATCGTGCCTCCTCGGGTCGCGCGTGGCGTCAGTCGCCGTGCGCACTGCGGTGTTCGTCGAGGCGGTCGGCCGGCCATTGGCCGGAGTCGACCGCGTCGTGGGTCCAGTCGGGCTGCTTGGTGCGGTGCCCGTCGTCGAGTGAGGCGCGGCCGTCGCTGACGTCGCGCAGCTCCGCGATCGGCGCCGGCTCGACCGGCGGCGCATCACCCGTGGTGTGCGCGGCGACGAGCTCCGGGAACTGTTCCAGGATGCTGCCCACGACCACCTGCTGCTGGGTGGCGAGGTTGCACCGGGCACCTTCGGCGACGAGGTCGAGCCGGGTGCCGAGCTCGTCGGCTTCGTCGCGGTCGGGCCGGGACGCCGCCAGGCGCGCCAACAGGGCCGCGAGCGCGAGGCCGTCGTCCTTGCAGTGACGGCACTGACCGCACGACTCGACCGCGAGGAACCGCGCCACACCGGCGGCGACGGCGACGAGGTCGGCGGTGTCGTCGAACACGATGAACCCGGCGGCGCCGAGGCCCGACCCGGCCGCGCGCATCGCCTCGTAGCTCAGCGGCGTGTCGAACGCGCTGGGCGTCAGCACCGGGTTGGCGACCCCGGACAGGACCGCGACGAGCTCGCGCCCGGGTCGCGCGCCCCGCCGACCTGCTCGAGCACCTCCCGCAGCGGGGTCCCGAGCTCGATCTCGGCGACGCCGCTGCGCACGGTGTCGCCGCTGACCGTGCACACCACCGTGCCCGGTGACTCTGCGGTCCCGAGCTCCCGGAACCAGTCGGCGCCGTGGCGCAGGATGCCGGGGAGGTTGGCGAACGTCTCGACGTTCCCCGCCAGCGTCGGTGGCGCGACGGTCTCGCCCGTGGGCCCGGCCATCTCGACGTGGGCCGCGGAGCTGGTCCCCGACGTGGTGTCCGACTCCCGTTCGAACACCTCGTCGACGCCCTCGCGGTACGGGGGCGCGATCCGCGGGAAGGGCGGACGCCCGTCGATCACCTCGAGCAGCGCGGTCTCCTCGCCGAAGAGGTACTCCTCGGGCCCGGTGACCAACGTCAGCGGCACGGTGCCGGTCCAACCGGCGGCGTCGATCTCGGCGATGGCGGACCGCAGTCGTTCGGTCTCGGTCGCGAACGCGGCCTTGGTGGCGACGATCACCGAATCGGCCCCGACCGCGTGCGCGGCGATGAGGGCGCCCTCGAGCACCCGGAACGGGTCGGCGCGCAGGATGGCCCGGTCCTTGAACGAGCCCGGCTCGCCCTCGGCCGCGTTGACGACGACCGTCGACGGGAGCGTCGAGGTGCGGTTGGCGACGACCGTGCGCCACTTGCGGCCGACCGGGAACCCCGCGCCGCCGCGTCCGCGCAGCCCGGATGCCTCGACCAGGTCGATCACGATGCCGGGATCGACGCGCGTCGCCGCCTGCAACCCGTCCCCGGCGCCGTCGGCGTCGGCCAGCGTGCGGACCGGCGCAGCAGGTAGGACTCGGGGGGTGAAGTCGCGCGACATGCGCCGATCAGTACCCGAATGCCGCATGCCTGTAACACGTTCGCGCGCCGGGGCGATTCAACCAGTGCCTCCGGTTCGATCGATGCTCTCCGAGACCTGCCCGCGGATGGTGTCGATTCGGGCCGGGGGCACTCGCCGCGCCGTCGGCGTCAGGAACCGCCAGCCGGTCGCAGGAACCGGACGACCTGAGCCAGCACCTGCGGGTCGGTGCGCATCTCGGTGTGGCCCAGGCACGACGTCTCGACGTTGTGCGCGCCCGGGAGCTCCGCGTTGGTGTGCGGCACGATGGCGTCGTCGCACGGCGACCACCACGCGCCGTACCGGATGGGACCGCTCGACCGGAAGCCGTGGTTCAGACCCTGGAGCACCGACGACGTCGGCACCATCTCACGGCACGGGGTCAGCACGTAGCACCCGTACGCCCACACCGTGCCCTCGTTCACGCCGGCCAGCGACACCCACGCGTCGACGTGCGCCGCGCCACCGAGGCGTTCGACCCAGTAGCGCGACGAGATCGCGCCCATCGAGTGGCTCACGAGGTCGATGTGCGACGCGCCGGTGCGGGCACGCAGCCCGTCGGCCGCCTGCGCGATCTGGCGCGCGACGTCGACGTTGGATGCATCGCCGCCGTAGTCGACCGCGGCGAGCTCCGAATCTCGGTAGCCCTGCGCGCGGAGCGACGCCTCGAGGGCGTGCCAACCACTGCTCGACCCACGGAACCCGTGCACCAGGAGCACCGGGTCCGGACGCCCCGCGGTCTTCGTGGCGCGGGCGGCCGCGGCGGGCACGGCCACGATGCCGACGAGCCCGGTGACCGCGAGGAGGAGCGCAACACGCGGCAGCAGTGGGCGACGGAGCACGGGAGCACGATAGGAAGCCGCGTCCCGCAGTGGTCGTCGCCCCGGCAGGCGACGGTAACGTCACCCGGTGCTCGTGCTCGTGCGCCACGGTCAGACCGACGCCAACGCCCGCGGGCTGCTCCAGGGGCGGGTCGACCTGCCGCTCTCCGACCTCGGTCGCCGACAGGCGCAGGCGCTGGCCCCCCTCGTCCCCGCGGACGCCCGCGTCGTCGCGAGCCCGCTCCGGCGTGCCGTCGAGACCGCGGCCGCGTTCGGGCGCGACGTCGAGGTCGACGAACGCTGGGTCGAGCTCGACTACGGCGAGTTCGACGGGCGGCCGATCGGCGGCGTCGCACCCGACGTGTGGGCCGCGTGGCGTGCCGATCCGCACTTCGTGCCCCCCGGCGGCGAGTCGCTGGTGACGTTGGGAGCGCGGGTCCGCGGCGCGTGCGAGGAGCTCCTGGACGAGGCGCGGCGCCACGACGTGGTGGTCGTGAGCCACGTCTCGCCGATCAAGGCCGCGATCGCGTGGGCGCTCGGCGTGGGCGACGAGGTCGGGTGGCGGCTGTTCGTGCGGGTGGCGTCGATCACCCGCATCGCGATCGGACCCGGTGGTCCCACGCTGCACTCGTTCAACGAGGTCGTCGAGATCACCTGAAGGCGGGCAGGACCTCCTCGGCGAGGAGCCGCAGGTGGTCGAGGTCGTGCAGGTCGAGCACCTGGAAGTACACGGTGGTGGCGCCGTGGTCGCGATACGCGCCGACGCGGTCGACGACCTCTGCGGGCGTCCCCGCGAAGTGGGCGAGCCGGGCAGTCTCGACGTCGCGCCCGATCTTCGCCGCGCGTCGCGCCACCTCGGCCTCGTCGGCTCCGCAGAGGACGGTGTTGGCGATGCTGGTCGGCAGGGACACCGGATCCCGGTCGATGGCCTCGCACGCGGCGGCGACGCGTCCGACGATCTCCGGGTACGCGTCGGGCGGCGCGAACGCCACGTTGAACTCGTCGGCGTAGCGCGCTGCGAGCCGGGGTGTGCGCTTGGTGCCGAACCCGCCCATGACGATCGGCGGACCGGGCTGCTGCACCGGCTTGGGCAGCGCGGGGGAGTCGTCGACCGAGTGGTGGGTGCCGGTGTAGGAGAAGTGCTCGCCGACGGGTGTCGACCAGAGACCGGTGATGATGGCGAGCTGGTCCTCGAGCCGGTCGAAGCGCTCACCGGTGGGCGGGAACGGGATGCCGTAGGCCGCGTGCTCGCGGTCGTTCCACCCGGCGCCGAGCCCGAGCTCCACCCGCCCGCCGCTCATGGCGTCGATCTGCGCCACCGCGATCGCGAGCGGTCCGGGGAGGCGGAACGTGATCGGCGACACCAGCGTGCCGAGCCGCAGCGTCGTCGTGTCGCGCGCGAGGCCGGCGAGCGTGGTCCACGCGTCGGTCGGGCCGGGCATGCCGTCACCGAACGTAAAGCTGATGTAGTGGTCGGATCGGAAATAGGCGTCGAAGCCCAACTCCTCGGCGAGCCGGGCGACCGCGAGCTGGTCGTCGTAGGTCGCCCCCTCCTGGGGTTCGGTGAAGATCCGGAAGCGCATGCCCAGGTTCTACCAGCGGCGTGGATCGGGGGCAGCCTGAGTACGCTCGCGTGGTGGGCGCATGGGAGCGGGTCTACGACGTCACCAACTCCGTCGGCGACCGGCTCCTCCAGGGTGTCAACCGCGTCATCGGACGCCAGTCGGAGATCCCGCTGGTCCCGTTCTACGACCCGCGCGACTTCCCGTGGGTGGCGGCAGTCGAGACGAACTGGAAGGTGATCCGGGCCGAGCTCGACGCGGTGCTCGCGCACCGGGCGGCGTTGCCGAACTTCCAGGACATCAGCACCGACCAGTACCAGCTCACCGACGACGACCGCTGGAAGACGTACTTCTTCTACGGCTACGGGTTCCGCAGCGACGCCAACTGCGCGCGCTGTCCGGAGACGACGCGGCTGATCGAGGCGATTCCCGGGATGGAGACCGCCATGTTCTCGATCCTGGCGCCGGGCAAGCGCATCCCGCCTCACGACGGTCCCTACAAGGGCGTGCTGCGCTACCACCTCGGCCTGTCGGTGCCCGAAGCCCCGGTCGAGCGCCTCGGCATCCGCGTCGGTCCCGAGGTGCGGGGCTGGCGTGAGGGCGGGAGCCTGGTGTTCGACGACACCTACGAGCACGAGGCGTGGAACGAGACCGACGAGACGCGCGTCGTGCTCTTCGTCGACGTCGTGCGGCCGCTGCGCCAGCCCATGCGTGCGATCAACGCCGGCATCATCAAGGCGATCGGGTACTCGCCGTTCATCCAGGACGCCAAGCGCCGTCACCGCGAGTGGGAGGAGCGCTTCGCGCGCGAGACCGGCTGAGCCCGAGTGGGTTACCGTCCCGCCGTGCGCATCCGCCGGCTCGTCCTCACCCTCCTCCTCGTCGTCCTCACCCTCGGCGTAGTCGCGACCGCACCCGCCGTGGGAGCGGCGACGGGGGCCGCGACCAAGCAGGAGGCCATCCCGTTCACCGCGGCCACGGTCGCGCAGACCGCCGACGGGTACGACGTCGCCTGGAAGGCACCGAGCAGTGCGGGCGCGGTGAAGGTCTACGCCGGCACCGATGCCACGAACGTGGGTACGAGCGACCCGGTCGGCTCGGGCAAGAGCTCGGGCACCGTGCACGTCACCGGCCTCGCCGCCGCACCGCGCTGGTACTTCGAGCTCGTGCCGGCCAAGGGCGGCTCGCTCGTGACCGCCGACCACTCGTTGCACCTGGCGTCGGCACCGAACCTCCGCGACATCGGCGGCTACCGCACCAGTGACGGCAAGTGGGTGAAGGTCGGGCTGCTCTACCGGTCCGACGGTCTCGACGCGCTCACCGACGCCGACCTCGCCACCGTGCAGGCGCTCGGCATCAAGCTGGTGTGCGACCTCCGCACCGACGGCGAACGCAGCTCGAAGCCCGACAAGGAGATCCCGGGGTCGACCAACGAGCAGTTCAACATCATCGGCGAGGACGAGCTCACCGCGAAGATCACCAACGCGATCACGTCGGGCGACAAGGCCGCCCAGCAGGAGCTCCTCGGCGACGGCAAGGCCGAGCGGCTCCTCGTCGACGGTGGGCGCAGCATCGTGAGCGGCGCCAGTCCGCTCGCGCAGTACGCGGTGTTCTTCGAACGCATCGAGGACCCGGCGAACCTGCCGACGGTCATGCACTGCAGCGCGGGCAAGGACCGCACCGGGTGGGCCAGCGCCGCGATCCTCACGGCTCTCGGTGTCCCGAAGGCGACGGTCATGCAGGACTACCTCGCGAGCAACGAGTACCTGAAGGCCAAGAACGACAAGACGCTGATGCAGACCGGTGCCCTCATCGACAGCGCCCTGCTCGAGCCCGTGCTCACGGTGAAGAAGGAGTACCTCGACGCGAGCTTCAGCGAGGTGAAGGCGAAGTACACGACCTTCGACAAGTACCTCGCCGCGGTCGGGGTGGACCAGGCCGACCACCGACAGCTCGAGGACGAGCTGCTCGCCGGGTAGCCGTCAGCTCTCGTCGGGGAGCTGATCGGCGTCGTTGAGCACCTTGTAGATCGTCTCCGCCGCCTCTTCGAGGAGGGCGGGCGTGTGCTCGAGCATGAGGCTCAGGCGGATCAGGCCGAGGCCGCGCGGGACGGCGGGTGCCACCACCGGGTTCACGAACACACCGGCGTCGAGGAGCTCACGGGCCAGGACGACCGCCGACACCTCGTCGCGCTGGCGCAACGGGATGGTGATGATCGCGCTCTCCGGTGGATTGACCGGCACGCCGCGCTCGGTGAGCAGGCCGACGAAGCGGTCGACGTTGTCGCGCAGCCGGTCGGTCATGTCGGGGGCACCGCGCAGGATGCGCAGTGCCTCGAGTGCAGCAGCCACCGAACCGGGTGTGTTCGACGCGGTGAAGATGAGCGGATCGGCGTCGAGGGTGAGCAGCTCGATCGCGTCGGCGGAGCCGATCAGCGCGCCGCCGCAGGACCCGAGGGTCTTCGAGAAGGTGATGGTGACGAGGTCGACGGTGTCGAGCACGCCGTACTGCTCGGCGGCACCGCGACCACGCGCGCCCAGCACGCCGAGTCCGTGGGCCTCGTCGTCGAGGAGGAACGTGTTCGTGTAGCGACGGCACAGCTCGACCATCTCGGCGAGGGGGGCGGTGTCGCCGCCCATCGAGTAGACGCCGTCGACGACGACGGCCTTGCCCGGCTCCGCCGGCAAGTCGTCGAGGATCTTGGTGAGCCGCGCGACGTCGTTGTGACCGAAGCGCTTCATGGTGGCGCCGGAGAGCTGGGCGCCGGTGAGCAGCGAGTTGTGCGCGTCCTTGTCGAGGACCACGAAGTCGTGGCGGTTCAGCAGGCCGCTGATGGTGCTCACGTTGGCCACGTAGCCGGTGGAGAAGACCAGCGCGGCCTCGCGCTCGTAGAACTCGGCCAGCTCGGCCTCGAGGGTGCGGTGGAGGTCGAGGGTGCCGTTGAGGAGACGGGAGCCGGTGACGCCGGTGCCGTAGCGGCGGGTGGCGACCTGGGCGGCCTCGATGACCTGCGGGTGGTACGAGAGGCTCAGGTAGTTGTTCGAGCCGAAGTTGATGTAGTCGTTGCCCTCGATGGTGAACCGGGGCATCGAGGCGCTCTCGACCGTCTTGTAGTACGGCCAGTACCCCGCCTCCTTGGCCAGCCGGTAGTCGGCCAACCGGGGGTACGCCTCGAGGCGGTCGCGAAAGAAGCTCACCCGAGACTCACCCCTACCTCTCCTCGGTCCCCGGCATCCGGTCCAGCGTACCGGTCGGGTCGGGAGTCTACGGGGACCACGCGCTCTCCGTGGGATCCCCCAGCTCCCGGGTACCGGCCGGGTTCAGGCTGGGTTCGGGCCGGGTTCAGGGTTCCGACGGGTCCGGGAGGCCCATCCCCCGCGGGTCCTCGAGGATCTGCTTGCAGCGCTTGAGTGCGTACCCGGCGACCAGCCCGTCCTCGCACCGCTCGTCGAACGTCCAGCGGAGGGTCATGGTCCGGCGCCGGTCGGGTCCGCTGGTGGGGGAGCCGGGGTCGGGGACCGGCCGGCCGATCACCCCGAAGATGCCGATGCTGCCGTACTCGTACAGGTGGTGGTAGCAGGCGTCCATGCCGATGGACGCGAGGTTGGCGAAGAAGACGCTGCCGTAGAGCGGGTCGTGCTCCATCATCGAGGCCGGGAGCAGGCCGAACGCGTCGCCCATCCGGCCGACGGCCAGGATCAGACGGCGCACCACACCCGGGAACTTGAGGATGAGCGCGGCTTCCTGGTCGGACGGGCCCATGCGGCCGCCGTAGCGGTCCTCGCGGAGCTGGCGCTGCATGTCGCTCACCATGGCGACGAACGGCTCGGCCGGGTCGAATCGGCGCTTGATGACGATGAGCGGCGACTTCCCCCTCAGGCTCTGCTTCGCCGAGTACGTGAACCAGATGTCCTTGCGCTGGTAGAGGCGCCCCCCGACCACGAAGCGGTTCATCGTCGGGTACTGCTCGAGGATCTGCGCGATCGACCACATGAGCATGTGCTGGATCGTGATCGGCGTGTCCGGGTGCGCGACGTTGAAGTCGCGGATGTACGCGTCGGCGTTGCGCATGGCGACGTGCTGCTCGAAGTAGACCGCCGACTCGTTGCGCCCGCGCATGAGGTACGGCACGATGCCCTTCGTCGGCGGGAGGTCGCGCACCAAGTCGCCGTCGGGACGCCGCCAGAGCATGGGCGCGGATGCTACTCATCGGCCTGCGGTGAGCCCGCTCCGGCCGACGGGGTACCGTCAACGGGTGGCGTTCGCCGACCTGCTCGCCCACCCGGACGTGGTCGAGGAGCAGGTCCTGGCCCCTCCTGGAGGGCGGCCTGGTGGAGGCCCGCCGGTCGGGTTCCTCGCGCTGCACGGCGGGCTCGAACCGGGGACCGCGGAGATCGCGGTCGCGGCGGCGCGCCGTGCGGGCGCGTCGTGGTACGTGATCCGCCAACCCGACGACCTCAAGCGCCACGTCCCGTCGCACGAGCACGACCCGACCGAGGCGCCGCTGCTCGCCGCCTTCCTCGGCCACGTCGACGTCATCGTCTCGGTGCACGGCTACTGGGGTCACGACGACCTGCACGCTGCGCTCCTCGTGGGCGGGCGTGACCGCTGCCTGGCGGCGACGCTGGGCGCCCGGCTGCGCGCGGCGTTGCCCGACTACCGTGTGATCGACGACCTCGACGACATCCCGCGCCGCCTGCGCGGCGTCGACCCGCGCAACCCGGTGAACCGGGCCCGGCGCGGCGTCCAGGTGGAGCTGCCCCACCCCGTGCGCGCCATCGGCCCCTACGGCCGCGGCGACCGCGGCGATCTGCACCGCGCGCACACCCAGGCGCTGGTCGACGCGTTGGCGGCCTTCGCGGTCGCCCTGGGCGATGGCGACGTCGACGGGTGAGCGGCACGCTCGCGGTGGTCGGTGGCAACAGCCTGCTCGGGAGCCGCTTCGGCGCCGACGCGCCGGAGCTCACGGTCGACGACGGCGCGCACGCGGTGGTCGTCCGCGACCTCGGCGACGCGTTCTTCCTCCAGCGGCACGGCTTCGGTGGGTACACCGCGCCGCACCTCGTCGACCACAGCGCCAACCTGCGCGCGCTCATGGCGCTGGGCTGCGACCGCGTCCTCGCGCTCAACTCCGGCGGCGCGCTGCACGACCGGTTCCCGCCGGGCTCGTTCCTCCTGGCTGACGACTTCATCGCGTTGGGCCCGCTGGCGAGCGTCTTCACCGACGATCGCGGTCACCGGGTCCCCGGGTTCGACACGGCCTGGCGGGGACAGGTGCTCGACACGTGGCACGAGGCGACCTCGGTGCCGCTGCACGACGGCGGCGTGTACTGGCAGGCGATCGGGCCCCGACTCGAGACCGGGTCCGAGAGCAGGCTGTTCGCGCACCACGCCGACGTGGTCGGCATGACCATGGCGTCGGAGTGCGTGGCGGCGGGGGAGGTCGGGCTCGCCTACGCGTCGGTGTGCGTGGTCGAGAACTTCGCCAACGGGGTGGGGGAGCACCCGCTCACGGGAGCGGCGTTCGTGGCCGGGCGCGACACCACGCAGCAGGTCCTCGAGAAGGTCCTGGCCGCGCTGGTTCCCGCGCTCAGCTGACGTTCCGTCAGAGCTCGTAGAGCTGGAACGTCGCCGCGTAGTCGCAGCCTGCAGCCGCGCCGGCGGCGCGGGCGTTGCCGCGGAGGAACGCGTCGGGGTCGAATTCGGTGCCGAGGCCCTCGATGTAGGCGGCGTGCTCGCGGAGGCTCGCCACCCCGACGTCGATCGTCGAGCCCACGTCGACGAAGTGGGTCGGCTGCGGCGAGCCACCCATCGCCACCCGGCGCACTCCTGGCCAGGGCTCGCCGGCGTCGGTGAAGATCCACCGGTTGCCGGCGTCGCGCGCGGCGTCGAGCGCGGCGAGACCGACGTGACGGTGGTCGGCCATGTTGAACGAGAGACCACCCCAGCTCTCGGTGTGGTTCATCGACAGCACGAGGTCCGGGCGGACGCGGCGGATCACCGCCGCGAGATCGCGCCGCAGCGGCAGTCCGTACTCGATGACGCCGTCGACGTGCCCGTCGAGGAACTCGACCGTGTCCACGCCCACCACCGCCGCGCTGGCCCGCTCCTCGGCCTCGCGCAACGGTCCGACCGCCGCCGGCTCCATGCCGTCGATGCCGGCCTCCCCGCGCGTGACGAGGAGGTAGGACACGCTCTTGCCGTCGGCGGTCCAGCGCGCGATCGCGGCGGCGGCCCCGTACTCGAGGTCGTCGGGGTGCGCCACGATGCAGAGCGCGCGCTCCCAGTCGTCGGGGAAGGGGAGCAGCTCACTCACGACGGTTCCTCCAGGGAGATGTAGGCACGGCGCCACGGATCGGCGCCCATGATGCGCCACTCGTGGCCGCCGCCGGTGGTGTCCTCGGCCAGGAGCACGTCGCCGGGCGCGAGTGAGAACGTCTCGCCGTCGCGCGTGGTGAAGTCGAGGCGGCCCGACAACGTGATCACGTACTGACGGCGCGGCGCGACGTGCCACGAGAGCGTGCCGCCGGGCGCGGTCTCCTCGAACCGGATGGCGCGCACCGACTGCCAGCCGTCGAAGTCGACCTGCTCCTCGCGGACGTGCGACTGTCCGTCGGTCCCGGTGACGAGGTGGACGAGTCGCATCACGTGATCATGCTCGTCGCGGTCGGGTCGCTGCCGGCGAGCCACCGCCGGCCCAGCTCGGCCAGGGTGCCGTCGGTCGCCAACGCGCGTTGCGCGGTGTCGATCGCGGTCGCGAGCGCCCCGTCGTCGAGGCGGACCGCCGACGCGATGCGCTCGTCGGTGATGCCGGTCTGCACCACCCGCAACGCCGGGCGGTCGTGGGTCAGGACCCGCATCACCGGCTCGAGCTTCATGAACGCCTGGATCCGGCCGTGCTCGAGATCGTCGAGCGCGGTGCGGATGCTGTCGTAGTCGTAGCGGCGAACGTCGCGCACCCGCCCGTCGGCGAGCAGTTGCTCGGCCACCGGCTCCGACGTGTTGCCGCGCTGCACCCCGATGACCGCGTCCTTCAGGTCGCCGGTCGACGCGATCGCGGGCGTGCGGTCGTGGTTCACGACCAGGCTCTGGCCCGATCGGAGGTAGGCGGTGCAGAACCGCGCCCGGGTCGCGCGGCGCGGGGTGACGGTGGCGCCCGAGGTCACCACGTCGTACTCACCCGCGGCGAGGCCGTCGTAGATGCCCTCGAAGTCGTCGCCTCCGTACCGGTGTGACTCGTAACCGCGCCCGAGGAGACGGGCGACGTCGCGCATGAGGTCGACGTCGAGCCCCGAGGGCGGACGACCGGCGTCGTCGAACGGTGGATCGGGGAAGGCCGACGCCACCCGCAGCGGCGCCGGCACCTAGAACGACTTGGGCGCGCCGAACACCGCGCGGACGCGCTCCTCGAAGTGCTCGAGCGGGAGCGTGTCGTAGTCGGGATCGAACGCCTGCTGGTCCCACTCGTCGGCGAAGCGCTCCGCGAGCGCGTACGCGGGGTGGCCTCGGTGCTGGTCGCGCGCGTTCGGGTCGGCGCCGAGGTGCGCGTAGTAGTGGCGCCCCTGGAAGTCCTGGTGCACCTGGATCATCCAGTGCACGTCGTCGCTCACGTAGGGCCGGAGGATCTCGGCGGAGATGCGCGGGTGGTTGGGCACGCTGACCGCCTTGCCGATGTCGTGGCAGAGCGAGGCGACGACCATCTCGTCGTCGGCGCCCGCCCGCTCGGCCCGGGTGGCGGTCTGGAGCGAGTGCGTGAGCTGGTCGACCGCGAAGCCGTCGGTGATCCCCCCGAGGCTGCGGAGCAGGCCGAGCACCGACTCGGCCACGCGGGGCTGGTTGGTGAACGTCTCCTGGACGATCACGCCCCACTCCTCGGCGGTCGACTCGTCCATGCGGGTGAAGGTGCGCGTTGAGGTGCCGTTGGTCTGCGTCATCCCTCTATTCTTCCGCACGTGACGGATGAGCGCGCGATGTGGCTGGGGGCGGCGATCGCCGTGGTCGCGAGCCTCCTGCTCACCACCCTGGCGGCCGCGCTCGAATCGAGCGTGAACGGGCCCGGCAGCCGCACGGTGGCGGCGCCGATCCTCTGGGCCTTCGGGGGCGGGGCCGGGTTGGCGCTGGGCGCAGTGGTGGCGTCGTGGATCTCCCGCCGGGCGTGGCCCGGGATCTTCGCCGCCGTGGTGGGGGCGGTCCCGTACCTGGTCCTCGTGGTGCTCGGGTACAACAGCTCCGACCTGCGGGCCGAGGACCAGGTCGTGGGTTCACTGCTGATCGTGGTGCTGCCGGGCGTGCTGGTGGCGATCGTCCTGGCGTGGGTCACCGCCGTCGTGGCGCGGGCCGTCGGCGGTCGGCGGAACCCGGGGCCGGAGCCCGCCACCGGGTGACCGGCCGGTAGAATCGTTCCTCCCCCCGCACCACCTGCTCGATTCCCCTTCGCCTTCCTCCTGCTTCGGAGCTCCTCATGTCCTCCTCGCGCGGCGCTGCGCAACGTCGCCATCGTCGCCCACGTCGACCACGGCAAGACCACCCTCGTCGACGCCATGCTCCGCCAGACCGGGTCCTTCGGCGCCCACCAGGAGGTCGCCGATCGGGTCATGGACTCCATGGACCTCGAACGGGAGAAGGGCATCACCATCCTGGCCAAGAACACCGCGGTCCGGTACGGCGACACCAAGATCAACATCATCGACACGCCCGGTCACGCCGACTTCGGCGGCGAGGTCGAGCGGGGCCTCACCATGGTCGACGGCGTGCTGCTGCTCGTCGACGCCAGCGAGGGACCGCTGCCCCAGACGCGCTTCGTGCTGCGCAAGACGCTCGAGGCGCGACTGCCCGTCATCCTCGTGGTCAACAAGGTCGACCGCAGCGACGCGCGCGTGGCCGAGGTGGTGCACGAGGTGGAGGAGCTGTTCCTCGACCTCGACGCCGACGAGCACCAGATCGACTTCCCGATCGTGTACTGCAACGCGCGCGACGGCCTCGCGTCGCTCGACGCCGACAACCCCGATCTCGTCGCGGGTGTCGCCGGCGGGGCCGACGGGCTGAAGCCGCTGTTCGAGACGCTCCTCGATCACATCCCGGCGCCCGAGTACGACGAGGACCACCCGTTCCAGGCGCTCGTGACCAATCTCGACGCCTCGCCCTACGTCGGCCGCATCGCGCTGTGCCGCGTCCGCCACGGATCGCTGCGCAAGGGCCAGTCGGTGGCGTGGTGCCGCGCCGACGGCACCATCGAGAACGTGCGGATCACCGAGCTCTACGTGACCGAGGCCCTCGACCGGGTCGACGCCGACGTGGTCGGCCCGGGCGAGATCATGGCCATCGCCGGGCTCCCCGACGTGACCATCGGCGAGACGCTCACGGATCCCGACGACCCGCGTCCGCTGCCGGTCACCCACGTCGACGACCCGAGCCTCTCGATGACGGTCGGCATCAACACGTCGCCGCTCTCGGGCCAGGACGGCGACAAGCTGACCGCCCGCCAGGTGAAGTCGCGCCTCGACACCGAGCTGGTCGGCAACGTGTCGCTGCGCGTGCTCGGCACCGACCGTCCCGATGCGTGGGAGGTCCAGGGGCGCGGCGAGCTGCAGCTCGCGGTGCTCGTGGAGATGATGCGCCGCGAGGGCTTCGAGCTCACGGTCGGCAAGCCCGAGGTCGTCACCCGCGAGGTGAACGGCAAGATCCACGAGCCGGTGGAGCACGTGACCATCGACGTCCCGGAGGACTACCTCGGTGTCGTCACCCAGCTGCTGGCCCTCCGCAAGGGCCGCATGGAGCAGATGGTGAACCACGGCACCGGATGGGTCCGCATGGAGTACCTCGTGCCCGCCCGGGGCCTCATCGGGTTCCGCACCGAGTTCATGACCGAGACGCGCGGCACCGGCATGCTCCACCACGTGTTCGACCGCTACGAGCCCTGGCACGGCGCGCTGCGCACCCGGCCCACCGGGAGCCTCGTCTCCGACCGCCGCGGCATGACCAACACGTTCGCGCTCATGAACCTCCAGGAGCGCGGGCAGATGCTCGTCGGCCCCGGCGTCGAGGTCTACGAAGGCATGATCGTGGGGGAGAACGCCCGCTCCGACGAGATGGACGTCAACCCGATCAAGGAGAAGAAGCTCACCAACATGCGGGCGTCGGGATCCGACAACACCGAGCGCCTGGTCCCGCCGCGGCCCATGTCGCTCGAGCAGGCGTTGGAATTCATCGCCGACGACGAGTGCGTCGAGGTCACGCCCCACAACGTGCGCCTGCGCAAGGTCGTGCTCGACGCGAGCATCCGCGGCCGCGCCCGCTCCAACGCCAAGCACGCCGGCTGACCCGTCAGCAGGCAGATGGGGTCGGTACCACACCCGAGCGGTGCGCCTCGAGAGCGCGTCCGTCGCCGGGCGGGGCCTGCGCTTCGTGGGATGGCTCGTCGACACGCTGGTGGTGGGGCTGTTCGGCCTCGTGCTCCGGTTCGTCGGCGTGACGGGCTGGCCTCGCTTCCTCGCCTTCGAGGCGGTGGTCCTGGTCGATGCGGTCGTCCTCGTCGCCTGGCTCGGCGGCAACGTCGGGAACCTCGTCGTCGGCACGCAGGTCGTGGTGGCCGAGGACGCGCGTCGAACCGGCGCCGGCCGGGCGGCGATCCGGTGGAGCGTGATCCGGTTCCCGATGTACCTGGCGGCGCTCGTGGGCGCGGTGTGGCTGATCGCGGTCTGGTGGATCGTCGTGTACGGGCCGATCCTCTTCACGCAGCTCCGCCAGGGTCTCCACGACCGCGCCGCGGCGGTCGTGGTGATCACGAGCCGGCAGCTTCCCGAAGGTCGGACGTTCACGAACGCCGTGTTCGGCCGGATCCGGCGCTAGGAATCCGCACCCGAGGACCACGAACCGTCAGGTTGGGCCCGCATCGGCGGGGCGGGGCGCCCGTCGGTACGATCGACGGCTCATGCGAGTGCCGCACCTGAGCCCGCTCGCGTACCGCCGGATCACGATCGTGGCCGCGGTGCTGCTGGCGATCATCATCGTGACCGGTGGGGCGGTGCGCCTCAGCGACTCGGGCCTCGGGTGCCCGTCGTGGCCCAACTGCTCGACCGGCCAGCTCACCGCGCACGCCCAGTCCGACTCGCACCAGTGGATCGAGTCGCTCAATCGCATGTTCACCGGCCTGGTGTCGGTGGCGGTGATCGTCGCCGTGCTCGGGAGCCTGGTGCGCATCCCCAAGCGCATGGACCTCGTGTGGCTGTCCGTCGGTCTCGTCGCCGGTGTGTTCGCGCAGGCGGTGCTCGGTGGCCTCACCGTCCTCTTCGACCTGAAGCCCGGCTTCGTGATGGCGCACTTCCTGCTGTCGATCGTGCTGCTCACGAACGCACTGGTGCTCGTGCGGCGTAGTGGTCAACCCGACGCGCCGGCGCACGCGGTCGTCGAGTGCGCGCATCATCACGCTCGGTCGCGTGCTGTTGGTGCTCGCGAGCGTGGTGCTGATCACCGGCACGGTCGTGACCGGTGCGGGACCGCACAGCGGTGGAGGCGAGAAGGACGACGTGTCGCGCCTCGACTTGCGCATCCCCGACGTCGCGCGCGTGCACGGCACCATGGTGATGATCTTCCTCGTGGCCGTGCTCGTGATGGTGTGGATGCTCCGCCGGGATCGCGCGCCGCACAACGTGCAGCAACGCGCCACGCTGCTCCTGGTCGTGCTGGTCGCACAGGCCGGGGTCGGGTACGTCCAGTACTTCAACGACATCCCCGCGGTACTCGTCGGCGTGCACATCGCCGGCGCGACCATGGTGTGGAGCGCGGTCGTCGCGCTCTACCTCGGGTGCTTCGAGCGCAGTACGACCGTTGCGCCGTCACCCGCCGACGCGTCACTGCTTGCACCTGCCTGACCCCCGCAGCCAAGCTGGTGCGGTGCCGTCACCGTTCCGCTTCGACCGGTCGTGGCACTTCGAGGTGAGTCCGGCCGAGCTCTGGACGACGCTCGCCCACACCGACCGCTACCGCGAGTGGTGGCCCTGGTTGCGCAGCTTCACCATCGACGGCGTGAACGGCACGGAACCGGTCGACGCCCTGACGACCGGCCGCACCGCCCGGGTCGCCATCCAGGCGCCCCTGCCGTACCAGCTCCACTGCACGGTGCGGGTCGACGACGCGGTGCGCAACGAGCGCCTCGTCACCACCGTCGACGGCGACCTGCAAGGCCCGGCCCGGCTCGAGCTGCGGCCGGTCGCCGGGGGGACCGAGGCCCGGCTGGCGTGGTCGTTCGAGCTGCGGGCGCCGTTGTTGCGGACGCTGGCGGTGCTCGGGCGCCCGGCGATGGCGTGGGCGCACGACCGCATCGTGGAACGCGGGCTCGTGCAGTTCGAGGGCCACGCGCTGCGGGAGCGCGACCGGTCGGGCTGAAGCGCGCGGTCTAGGCGGTCGCCGGACGCGGGGCCAGGCGAGACTGCATGCGCCGGGCGACGTTGCCGACCTTCTCGACGTGCCGGACCAGGCGTTCACGCGCCTGCTCGGCCGCCGACTTGAGGTTCTGCAACTGCTCGATGCGCCAGTGCTTGAACACGACGGGGACGAGGATCTGGTCGTGGTGCGACGCGAAGTCGTAGACGCCGGCGTCGGCGATGACACGCGCGTGCGTCTTGAAGTCCTCGATGCCCGCGCCGGGCATCTCGAACGAGCGCACCTGGCGGTCGATGGCCGCGACCATGCCCGACGGGTCGAGCTCGAGCGCCGCCGACACGAGGTCGCGGTAGAAGAGGTGGTGCAGGTTCTCGTCGGCCGCGACCCGGCTCATGATCGCGGCGCCCTGCGGGTCGTTGAGCAGCTTCCCGGTGTTGCGGTGCGAGATGCGGGTGGCGAGCTCCTGCAACGCGACGTAGACGATGCCGTCGGCGATGGTGTCGGGGTTCGGCACGAGCCCCATCGAGACCTGGCGCATGCGGGCACGTTCGAGCTGGCGCATGTCGACCGAGCGGGTCACCGCGAGGTAATCCCGGATCACGATCGCGTGCCGACCCTCTTCGGCCGTCCACCGGCGGTTCCACTCGCCCCACACGTCGTCGTTGCCGAACTTGCCGTTGATCTGGCGGTAGTAGTGGGGGAGGTTGTCCTCGGTGAGGATGTTGAGGAACAGCGCGCTGCGCGCACCGTCGCACAACTTCATCGTGTCGGGGTCCCAGACCTCGTCGGCGTCGTAGTCGCGGCCCCGGCTCCACGGCACGAGCTCGTGGGGGAACCACTCCTTCGCAGTGCTCATGTGGCGCTCGTAGAGCTGGACCGCGGTGGGTTCCAGCTCGGCCATCAACTGCGCGTCGTCCACAGGGACGAGGGTACTCCGCCTATCTGTCGTTAGGGACATCATGGTCTCGGGTTCCTCTCAGGTGTGCGAGGCTCGTCGGATGCCCGAGTCCGCAGTAGAGGTGCACCTCGTCGACGGCACCTACGAGTTGTTTCGTCACCACTTCGCCGTGCCTTCACATCTCGATCCCGACGGCATGGAGGTGGCCGCCGCCCGGGGTGTGCTGGGCACCGTGCTGATGATGCTGGAACAGGGCGCGACCCACGTGGGCGTCGCCACCGACCACGTCATCGAGTCGTTCCGCAACGAGCTGTGGATCGGGTACAAGACGAGTGAGGGCATGCCCCCGGAGCTGCTGGCGCAATTCACGCTCCTGGAAGACGGTCTGCGCGCCCTCGGCGTCACGGTCTGGCCGATGGTCGAGCAGGAGGCCGACGACGGCCTGGCTGCCGCGGCCCGCGTCGCCCGCGACGACGACCGCGTGCGCCGGGCCGTGATCTGCACCGTCGACAAGGACCTGGGCCAGTGCGTCGAGGATCCCAAGGTCGTGCAGCTCGACCGCCGCAAGGGTGGGCAGCTCATCGACGAGGCCGGTGTGCGCGAGCGCTTCGGCGTGAACCCCACCTCCATCCCCGACTACCTCGCGCTGGTCGGCGACAGCGCCGACGGCTTCCCGGGACTGCCGGGGTGGGGCGCGAAGTCGACCGCCACCGTGCTCGCCCGCTACGAGCACCTCGATGCCATCCCCGACGACGTGAAGGACTGGACGGTCGAGGTGCGAGGCGCCGCGAAGTTGGCGGCCACGCTCGCCGGCGCGCGCGAGGCGGCCGCGCTGTTCCTCGACCTCGCGACGTTGCGCACCGACGCCGACGTCGGCGCGGTCGACGACTGGGAGTGGACCGGCGCCGAACCCGAGCTGGTGCCGCTCGCCGAGCGACTCGGCGCCGACAACTTCGTGGCGCGATGCGAGCGCCTGGCGACGAAGCGATTCGGATGATCGACGCGATCGAGCTCGCCGTTGGACCGCACCGCCACTCGGCGCTCGTGTCGGGCCCGGTCGACGGCGACCTGGTGCTCCTGCTGCACGGGTTCCCCGAGACGTCGTACGAGTGGCGCGCGCAGCTCGAAGCCCTCGGCGCAGCCGGGTACCGGGCGGTGGCGCCCGATCAGCGCGGCTACGCGGCCGGCGCCCGGCCCGCCGCGCTCGAGGAGTACACGGTCGATCGTCTCGTCGACGACGTGTTCGCCTTCGCCGACGCGCTCGGTGCCGAGCGCTTCCACCTGGTCGGGCACGACTGGGGTGGCTTCGTGGCCTGGTACGCGGCCGCGCGCGACAGCACGAGCGAAGGCGCGCGGTTGCGGAGCCTGACCGTCGTGTCGACGCCGCATCCGGTGCCGTTCCGCGCCGCGATGCACAGTGGGGGTGACCAGCGCGACCGTTCGAGCTACATGGACTGGTTCCGCAGCCCCGACGCGGAGGCCGGTTGGCTGGCCGACGACGGCGCCCTCCTCGACGCCGCGTACGGCGAGCACCCTCCCGACGCGCCGCGACGAGTACCGCCGCGTGTTCACCGCCGACGGCGGCGCCGCGCTCACCGGCGGCCTCAACTGGTACCGGGCCAACACGTTCCACCCGCCGGAGGGAACGATCACCGCGCCCACGCTCTACGTGTGGTCGACCGGCGATGTCGCGCTGGGCCGGGAGGCGGCCGAGGGCACCGCGGCCGAGGTGGCGGGCCCCTACCGCTTCGAGGTGCTCGACGACGTGAGCCACTGGATCCCCGAGGTCGCCGCCGACGAGTTGAACGCGCTGCTGCTGGAGCACCTCACGACGCACTGAGACTCACGACCGACTGCGACGCCGGCTCGGAAGCGGACGGAGCATCACGTTGAGTGTCACACCCCCGTCGTAGCGTTCGAGACGTGGAATTCGTGGTTGCGTTGCTGGGTGCCGTCGTGGTCGGGCTGCTCCTCGTGCTCGTCCTCGTCGCCCGCACCGCGCGTGCCGGTCGGCGTCCGTCGGCACCCCAGGAGCTCCCGGTCGAGCAGCTGCTGCGCATGCAGCACGAGATGCTGTCGGCCGAGCGCCGTCGCGGCACCGAGGAGCTGCGGGGCACCCAGACCGCGATCGACCTCCAGGTGCAGGGGATGCGCGAGGAGCTGGCCCGGCTCAATCGCCTGGTCGAGGAGACCGAGCGGGAGCGACGCGAGCACGTGGGCGAGCTCAGCAGCCAGCTGCACGCGGCCGGCCGCCAGACCCAGGTCCTGGCCGAGACCACGCAGTCGCTGCGGGAGGCGCTGTCGAGCACGACCCGCGCGGGCAGTGGGGCGAGCGGATGGCCGAGGACGTGCTGCGGCTCGCCGGCTTCGTCGACGGCGTCAACTACCGCCGCCACCAACCTCTCGCGGGATCGGGCGGCATCCCCGACTACACGTTCCTGCTCCCGCAGGGCCTCACCCTGCACATGGACGTGAAGTTCCCGCTCAACAACTACCTGCGGCTCACCGACGCCACGTCCGACGTCGAACGCGAGCACGCGCGCAAGGAGTTCCTCAAGGACGTGCGCCTGCGGCTGCGCGAGGTCACGCGGCGCGAGTACGTCGACCCCGCGGGCGGCACCGTCGACTGCGTGCTGCTGTTCATCCCCAACGAGCAGGTGTACGCGTTCATCCAGGAGCAGGACCGCACCATCCTCGACGACGCCCTGCGGGCGAAGGTCGTGTTCTGCTCGCCCCTCACGCTGTTCGCGGTGCTGGCGGTGATCCGCCAGGCGGTCGACAACTTCCAGCTGAGCCGCACCTCGCACGAGATCCTCCAACGGCTCCAGGGGTTCGAGAAGCAGTGGGACCGCTTCGTCGAGCAGATGGACAAGGTGGGTCGCAACCTCAAGACCGCGTCGAACGCGTTCGAGGAGCTCGAGGGCACGCGCCGCCGCGGCGTCGAGCGGGAGCTCGAACGGATCGAGACGCTCCGCCGCGACCAGGAAGCATCCGGCGAACCACCCCGATCCGGCGTCCTGCCGCTCGCGTTGGAGGCGTGACCCGCCCGTCCTAGCCTGGAGCCGTGTTCGTCATCTTGCTGCTCCTGGTGCTGTGGCCGATCGTCGAGATCGCGGTCTTCCTCCAGGTCGTCTCGTGGCTCGGCGTGCTGAACACCCTCGCAATCATGGTGGCGATCTCGCTCTGCGGGGCGTGGCTGGTGAAGCGCCAGGGCGTGGGCACCCTCGCCCGCATGCGCGCCGAGCTCGACGACGGGCGCGTCCCCACCGGACCGATGACCGACGGCGGCCTGCTGGCGGCCGCCGGGTTCCTGCTGCTCGTGCCGGGCTTCGTGACCGACGCGTTCGGGCTCGCGTTGCTGGTCCCGCCGGTGCGCACCGGCGTGCGCCGCTGGCTCGGCCACCGGTTCACCGTGCGCACGGCGCGGGTGCGTCGCAGTCGGGGGCCCGACTACCTCGACGTCGACGAGGCGCAACGGCGTCAGCGCGACGGCTGGTCCGACCCGCCCGAGCTCCTGCCCTGATCGGTTCCCAGGAGCGGATCCGGCGACCTGGCACGGCGCTTCAACGCAGGTGCCTCAATTCAGGCGCAGCAGCTCCGGCGCGACGGGACAATCGACCCGGCGACTGAGGTGCTCCGGGCGCACCAGCCCGGTGGGGCCGGCGATCCGGTCGGCCGCCTGCACGTCGAGGAGCTCGAGACCGTGCTCCTCCACGTCGCCGAGGGTGCGCACCATCGCCTCGAACAGGCGGGCCGGCAGCACCCGGCCGACGCCCGCGACCATCCAGAGCACCAGACCGGGCCGGGCGAGCGTGGCGATGGCTTCGGTGGTGCCCTCCGCCACGAGCAACTCGTCGGGGCCGGTGCCGACCACCTCGACCAACAGGTGCGACGGCTCCAACGCGATCGCCTCGACCAGATCGACGGGTCGCGCGCTGGCGTCGCTCCGGGCCAGCCGGGCCCGCCACCGCTCGTCACCTCCACCGCGGTGCTCGTCGCGGATGACGAGGACCTCGAGGTCGGGGCGGAGGGCGAGAGCGTCACCGGTCGCGGTCGGCCAGCCCAGCACCGCGACCGGGTGGTCGGCAGGGAAGGGGAGCAGGCCCGAGAGGCGGTCGGCGGTGTGGTCGTCGCGCACCAGCGCCTCGGCGTCCCAGGCCGCCTCCGACGGCTCGGGCGCCGCGAGCACCCGGGCGCAGAGCCACCACAACGGCGCGCGCTCAGGATGGTGGTGCAGCAGGCGTCGGCAGGTGACGACGAGCGCAGCAGGATCGTCGTCGAACTCGCCCAGGCAGTCGGCGGCTTCGGCGACCAGCAGGCGGTCGTCGCCGCCGTGGCGGGCGATGGCCCGGAGTCGTTCGAACGGCTGCACTGCGCCCAACCTACCGGTCGTCGGCGCGAGTGGTCGCGGCCCGCACGGGGGCGAGCGCCCGCTCGAGCGCGGCGAGCAGCTCGGCCCGTCCCGCCAGCAGCTCGGGGCGGCCCCGCACCTTGAGCGCGCCGCGCGCGAAGGCGTCCTGGGCCCGGACCGTCCCCTGGTGCAGCGCCCAGGCGGTGTCGAAGTCGGTCACCAGCACCACGTCGGCCGCGGTCGCGCCCGGAGCGGTCACCGACGCCCCGTCCGGCCCGAAGCGCACCTGGTAGCCGGCGTCGCCCCCGGAGCCGCGCACGAGCGTCTCGACCACGAAGGGGAACCCCGTGCCCAGGTCCTCGGCGCCGCGCGCGGCCGCGTCGAGCGCCGCCACCCACGCCGTCGAGAGGAACTCGGCCATCGGCGCGGATGCTACCGACGGGCGTCGTCGGGGCGCGGCGGTCGACTCTGCCCGCGCGCAGCGGTGTCGCTAGGCTCCCGGCCCGGTGAACTCTCCTGCGCACGCGATCGAGGTCGCCGCGCTCGAGAAGCGCTACGGCGCCACGTCCGCAGTGGACGGGATCTCCTTCTCGATCGCGACCGGCGAGGTGTTCGGCCTGCTCGGGCCGAACGGCGCGGGGAAGACGACGACGGTCGAGATCCTCGAGGGCTACCGCCGCGCCGACGCGGGTGAGGTCCGCGTGCTCGGGGTCGATCCGTGGCGCGAGGGCGCGGCACTACGCCCGCGCATCGGCGTGATGCTGCAGGAGGGCGGTCTCTATCCCGGCGTACGCCCGCTCGAGGCGCTCGAGCTCTTCGCCTCCTACTACGACGATCCCGACGATCCCGAGCGGTTGCTGCGGCTCGTCGGTCTCGACGACTCGCGGCACACACTCGTGCGGCGCATGTCGGGTGGCCAACAGCAACGGTTGTCGCTCGCGCTCGCGCTCATCGGCAAGCCGAAGCTGGTCTTCCTCGACGAACCCACCGCCGGCATGGACCCGCACGCGCGCGCGACCACCTGGTCGATGATCCGCGAGCTGCGCGACCGCGGGACCACCGTCGTGCTCACCACCCACGGCATGGACGAAGCCGAGCACCTCTGCGACCGCGTCGCGATCATCGACCACGGTCGACTGGTCGCGTGCGACACGCCCAAGGGGCTGACGACCCACGCGGCCGCGGCGGAGACCACCTTCACCACGGTCACCGGTCTGCCGGTCGAGGCGCTCGCCGCGCACCTGGGCATCGCGACCGAGCAGGTGCGCGAGCTGCGACCGGGTGACTACCTGGTCGACGCCGCCGCCACCCCCGAGCTCCTCGCCGCGGTCACTGCCTGGCTCGCCGGACAGGGCGCGCTCCTCAGCGAGCTCCGCGCGGGTCGACGTTCGCTGGAAGACGTCTTCCTCCGCCTCACCGGCGAGGGGCGGTCGTGAGGGCGGCCGCGATCCGGGCGCAGACGCGCATCGAGATGCTGCTCACGCTGCGGCGCGCCGAGAGCCTGCTGGTGACGCTGGTCATCCCGCTCGGCATCCTGGTGTTCTTCTCGACCGTCGACGCGGTGAACACCACGTACAAGGAGCCGGTCGACTTCCTCGTTCCCGGGGTCCTCGCGCTCGCGGTGATGTCGAGCGCGATGGTGAGCCTCGGCATCGCAACCGGCTACGAGCGCCGCTACGGCGTGTTGAAGCGCCTCGGATCGACACCCCTGTCGCGCGCCGGGCTCTTGAGCGCGAAGACGCTCAACGTGCTCGTGCTCGAGATCGCCCAGGCCATCGTGATCGTGCTGACCGGCATCGCCCTCGGGTGGGACGCAACCGGGGGGTTGGTCGCCGCCATCGCGCTGCTCCTCGTGGGCACCGTCGCGTTCGCCGGGATCGGCATGCTGCTCGCGGGCACGCTCCGGGCCGAGGCCAACCTGGCCGTCGCCAACGGACTGTTCCTCGTGCTGCTCTTCCTCGGCGGGATGGCGTACCCCCTGAGCAAGCTGCCCGACGCGGTCGAAGCCGTGGCCAAGCTGCTCCCTGCCGCGGCGCTGTCGGAGACCGTCCGGGCGGCGCTCACGCCGGGACGCAGCTTCCCGGTGGGCGAGCTCGTCGTGCTCCTCGTGTGGGCGGTGGCGGCGCCGGTCGCCGCCGCGCGCTGGTTCCGCTGGGAGGAGTGACGGTCAGCCCTTCGCGGGCTGCGTGATCGTCGCCAGCTGCTCGTCGAGCACCTTCTGGCTGAGCCCCTGGATGACGTGGCTGCGGATGACGCCGTCGGCGTCGATGAAGAAGGTCTCGGGCAGCCCGGTGACCCCGTACCCGCGCCGGACCGCCTCGTTGCGGTCGAAGCCGTTCGGCCACTCGGCGTGCTGTTCCTCGGCGAACTCGCGCCCGTCGGACTCGACGAAGTCCTGGGTGTTGACGCCGATGAGCGCGACGTCGGGATCGGACCCGACCGTCGTGCGCAGGAGCGGGAACTCCTGGCGGCACGGTGTGCACCACGACGCCCAGAAGTTCAGGACGATCGGCTTGCCGCGGTAGTCGGAGAGGCGCACCGTCCCGCCGTCGAGCGTCGGGAGCGAGAAGTCCGGCGCCCGTTCGCCGACCTTGGCCGAGAGCACCTTCGGGACGACGTCGCCGCCGGACGCATCGTCGTCGGAGCCGGCCACGACCACCCACGTGACCACCCCCACCGCGAGCACGACGACGACCGCGATGCCGGCCAGGATCCAGCGGGCCCGTCGGGTGGGGCGGGGAGCGTCGTCAGACGCTGCGGAGGAGGGTGTCGACGGCAACAGCGGCGAAGAGGAGCGCGAGGTAGGTGTTCGAGTACGTGAACAACCGTATGGCCTGCGCCGGTGTGGTGTCGCGCGCCAGCCGAATCGCCTGGGCGATGAACAGAGCACCGAGCACCGCGGCGGTGACGATGTAGACCGCGCCCACGGCGTCGGTCGTGAGCGGCAACGTGAACGTGGTCGCGACGACGACGAACGAGTACACGACGATCTGACGCACCGCGGCGGGAATGCCCTTCGCCACCGGGAGCATCGGGATCCCGGCCGCCTTGTAGTCGTCGAAGTACTTCAGCGACAGCGCCCAGAAGTGCGGCGGGGTCCAGAAGAACACGATGGCGAACAGCACCCACGCGGGGGCGGCGAGATGGCCGGTGACCGCAGCCCAGCCGACCAGCACCGGCACCGCACCGGCGGCGCCGCCGATCACGATGTTCTGCGGACTCCGGGGCTTCAGCCAGATCGTGTACACGAACACGTAGAACAACATGGCGCTCACCGCGAGCGCGGCCGACAGCAGATTCACCGTCGACCACAGCAGCGCGAACGCGAGCGCCTCGAGCACGAGCCCGAACACGAGTGCACCCACGGGCTTGACGTCGCCGTGGGGGAGGGGCCGGTGCGCGGTGCGGCGCATCATCTGGTCGCGATCGCGCTCGATCCAGCAGTTGATGGTGTTGGCCCCGCCGGCGGCGAGGGCACCGCCGAAGAGCACCGTGAGGATGAGCCCGATCGACGGCATCTCGCCCGCGGCCAGGATCATCGCCGGCAGCGTGGTGACGAGCAGCAGCTCGATCACGCGCGGCTTGGTGAGGTGGAAGTAGGCGAGCGAGGTGTGCAGCGCCCGCCGGCTCCACCGGTCGGTGGCGGCGACCTCGGCCTCGGATTGCATCACGAGCGGTGCAGCAGGTGCATTGCGCCCGGCAACCTCGGAGGTCTCGCCCACTCGGGCGAATCTAGCCGCAGCGCCCGAGCGCCCTCGAAGCCGAACGGTAACCTCCGAACATGGCCCCCTCCGCCACCGAGCCCGACGACGCCAAGCAGTCGATCCGCATGACGGCCGATCGACTACTGGTGTCGCCATCCGACGACGCCGGCGACCGCAAGAGCCGCGGCGGGATCCTCATTCCCGCCACCGCCAACCTGAACCGGCGCCTCACCTGGGCCGAAGTGGTGGCGGTCGGCCCCACCGTCCGCAACCTCGAGGAGGGCGACCAGGTGCTGTTCGCGCTCGACGCCGGCTTCGAGGTGGAGATCCGCGGCGAGGAGTACCTCATCCTGCGCGAACGCGACATCCACGCGGTGGCGTCGGTGCGGGAAGACGGCCAGACGGGCTTGTACCTCTAGTCGCTCCCGCTCGCTCCGTCCCCGCTCACCGTCTTCCGCTAGCGCTTCTTCTTGGTCAGCGTGACCGGCACCTCGGACGGGTGGAGCACCGGCGGGAACGACGTGGGCTGCCGGCGACCGTCGAGGTACTCGACCACCTGCCGGTAGACCTTCTTGCCGAGCATCTTGCGCAGCTCGACCGCCATGGACTCGTAGACCGGCCGGGTCCCGAGGAACGCCTCCGGCGCCTCGGTGCACCACCAGCCGAAGTCCTCGCCGCCCTCGCCCCAGCCGTCGCGACCGAACTCGGTGAGGCGCGAGATCACGGTGCCGTCGTCCTGCTCGTCGTCGATCCGCCGGAGCGGCACCTGCCAGCAGACCTCGGGCTTGAACTCGCTGAAGTGCTTGCCGACGTTGAGCGCGTGGAGGTGCAGACGCGCAGCCGGGTCCGGCGTGGAAGTCGGGACGGTTGAGGAAGATGCAGGCGTCATCGACGATCTGCGTCTTCCACTCGGTGGGTCCGGGCTCGTCGTCGGGCTCGGGCACGACCTTCTCGAAGATGCCCCGCTTGCGCCCGCGCTTGGCGAACTGCCACTCGTCGGCGCTGAGCGCCTTGGCCGCCTTCGCCACGTGGTCGCGGTCGGCCTTGTCGGTGAAGTGGGCGCCATACGTGCAGCAACCGTGCGCGAGCTCGGGGGTCGGTGCGGTCCAGATGCCCTGGCACCCGCACCCGAAGATGCACTCCCACGACGAGAGCAGGAACGTGACGTCGACCTGCCAGGTGCGACCCTCGTCGGCCGGATCGGGGAACATCACCCACTCGCGCTGCGCCGTCGTCGCCACGCCGTTGGGGCTGGTGCCGTTGCGAGCTCGCTTGCCCATCAGGTCACGAGCGTACGCGACGGCCGTCGTAGTCTCGTGAACATCGACGACACGCGCGCACTCCTCGCCGACCTGCAGTCGGCACTCGGGCCCGACGGCGCACGCGCCGAACCCCTCGAACTGGCCCTGTACGCCGCGTGACGCCGGCGTCGCACGCGGCCGCGCCGCGGTCGTCTGCTTCCCGCGCTCGGGCGACGACGTGGCCGCCGCGGTGCGTGTGGCCGCTCGCCACGAGCGCCCGTTCGTGACGCGAGGGAGCGGCACCGGTCTCGCCGGCGGCGCGACGCCCGTCGACGATCCGGTCGTCATCGTGACCACCCGACTGAACCGGGTGCTGGAGATCGATGCCGACGAGCGGGTCGCGTGGGTCGAGCCCGGCGTGCTCAACCTCGACCTCAGCCGCGAGGTCGCGCACCTCGGGCTGCACTACGCGCCCGACCCGTCGTCACAGCAGGCCTGCACCATCGGCGGGAACGTCGCCACCAATGCCGGCGGGCCCCACTGCCTTGCTTCGGGGGTGACCGCTGCGCACGTGCTCGCGCTCGACGTCGTGCTGGCCGACGGCTCCGTCGCGCAGCTCGGCGGCCTGGAGCCCGACCTGCCCGGCTACGACCTCCGCGGCTGCTTCGTCGGCTCGGAGGGCACCATGGGCATCGCCACCCGGATCGCGGTGCGCCTCACGCCGAACCCGCCGGTGGTGCGCACCCTGCTGCTCGACTTCACCTCGATCGAGGCGGCGGCCGCCACCGTCAGTGGGATCATCGCCGCCGGCATCGTTCCCGCGGCGTTGGAGATGATGGACGCCGAGATCACGCGCGCGGTCGAGGACTACGTGGGCGCCGGCTACCCCCGTGACGCGGCTGCGGTGCTGCTGGTGGAGGTCGACGGCCTCGAAGGAGGTGTCGCCCACCAGGTCGACGCGGTGTCCGGGTCGGGCGGGAGCACGGGGCGCGCACGGTCAGGGTCGCGGCCGACGACGCCGAGCGCGCGCTGCTGTGGAAGGGACGGAAGTCGGCGTTCGGCGCCATCGCGCGCATCGCACCCGACTACTACCTGCACGACGCGGTGGTGCCGCGCACGAAGCTCGTCGACGTCCTGCGCCAGGTGTACGCCATCGCCGACGAGCAGCAGCTCACGATGATGAATGTCTTCCACGCCGGCGACGGGAACCTGCACCCCCTCATCGTGTTCGACGCGCGCGAGCCGGGCGTGTGGGAACGCGTGCACCGCGCCGGCGACGAGATTCTCGCCGCGTGCGTTGCAGCCGGCGGCGTGCTGTCCGGCGAGCACGGCATCGGGCTCGAGAAGCGGGAGGCGATGCCGCTCATCTTCGGGCCCGACGACCTCGACGCCCAGGCCCGGCTCCGCGACGCGTTCGATCCGTCGGGGCGCGCCAACCCGCAGAAGATCCTCCCCGCGGGAGTCGGTGCGGCGAGCTGCAGCGGGTCCCCGAGGGGGCGTGGATCTGATGGAGATGCAGTGGAGGCGTGGCCGGATGGCGGCCGGGACGCCGCAACGGAATCGACCGATCTGATGGTTGCGGTCACCGCCGTCGACGATCTCCGCGAGCTCGTGGCCCAGGCGTCGGCGGTCGCCGCCGTCGGCAGCCGGACGCACTGGGAGGTCGGGGGGCCACCGCCGCGCGGCGACGACCTCGTGCTGGTCACCGCGCCCGACGGCGTGGTGGCCTACGACCCCGCCGACCTCACCGTCACCATCGGCGCGGGGACGCGCTGCGACGAGCTCGCCGACGTCCTGGGCGCCGAGGGCCAGGAGTCCGCGCTCGACCCCCGCGACGGCGGCGCCACCGTGGGCGGCGTCCTCGCCACCGGGCTCTCGGGGCACCGGCGGTTGCGGCTCGGCCCTCTCCGCGACCGACTGCTCGAGGTGCGCTTCGTCACCGCCGACGGCCGGCTGGTGAAGGGCGGGGGGCCGACGGTGAAGAACGTGAGCGGCTACGACCTGCCCCGCCTGCTGGTGGGGTCGCTCGGCACGATCGGGGTGATGGTGCAGGTCACGCTCCGCTGCCAGCCCCGCGCCGCGACGTCCGAGTGGTTCACGACCGATGCCGATCCGTTCGCGCTGCGCCGCGACCTGTACCGGCCGTCGTGCCTCGCGTGGGACGGCGCCACCACGCACGTGCTGCTCGAGGGGGTCGCGGCCGACGTGGACGCCGAGCGCGTGCGGATCGGCGCGCCGGCCGAACGCAGCGCGGGGCCGGCATGGCCCACGGGTCCACACCGGGGCCGGATGTCGGTGCGCCCCCGGGCGCTGACGACGCTCGCGCCGGAGCTTCGCAACGCCAAGGTCCGGTGGCTGGCGGAGGTCGGCGTCGGGACCGTCCACGTCGCCGCCGACGACGAGCGGGCGCTGGCCCGAGCTCGTGCCGTGGCCGAATCGGTCGGCGGCTGGATGCTCCGCGAAGCCGGCGCGCCCGGTCTGGACGGCTTCGGTGTCGCGCTGCCCAACGCCGGTGTGTCGGAACGCATCCGCACCGCCTTCGATCCCACCGGCACGTGCTCGCCCGGGCGCTCCGCGGGCGCCGGCCGATGACTGACCTCCACGCGCCGCCCGCGACCCGATCGCGCGCGGGCATCCTCCCCGTCGACGAGGACGAGCTCGTCGCCTGCGTCGCGTGTGGACTGTGCCTGCCGCACTGTCCGACGTACCGGGTGACCGGCCTGGAGCGGCTCTCGCCACGCGGGCGCATCGCGGCCATGCGCGCGGTCGAGTTCGACGGCGCGCCGCTCGACGACGCCTTCCGCGACACCATCGAGACCTGCGTGCAGTGCCTCGGGTGCGAGGCGGCATGCCCGTCGACGGTGCCGTTCGGCCACCTGGTCGAAGGCGCGAACGCCGCGCTGGTCGACCACCCGGCACCGACGCACGAGGTGCGCCGATCCTCGCAACGGCTGGGGGAGTGGTTCGCACTCACGATCGTGCTGCCCCGGCACACGGTGCTGCTCGCGCTCACCTGGGTGCTGCTCGTCGCGCAACGGTTCCGGCTCGTGCCCCGGCGCTTCGGCCTGCCCCGCCTCTCGGCTCCGTCGTTCCGCGCACCGTTGGTCGCGGATCGAAGGGCCATCGGACGCCTACCTGTTCCCCGGCTGCGTCATGGACGCGTGGCAGCGCGACGTGCACCGCGCCGCCGTGCGGGTGATGCATGCGTCGGGCGCGAGCGTCGGGCTCCCGGGGCGCGGTGGCGACTGCTGCGGGGCGCTGCACACCCACGCCGGTCGCGTCGGCACCGCCCGGAAGCTGGCGAAGCGCGTGATGGCGTCGATGCCGGGTGAGGGACCCGTCGTCGTCGACAGCGCCGGGTGCGGCGCGGCGATGAAGGACTACGGGCGGCTGGTGGGAACACCCGCCGCGCACACGTTCGCGGCGCGCGTCGTCGACTTCTCGGAGTGGGTGGCGGCGCAGGACCCGCCGCCGGTGCGCGACACCGGCGCCACGGTGGTGGTGCAGGATCCGTGCCATCTGCGCCACGTGCAGAAAGCCCATGGCGCGGTGCGCACCGTGCTCGCCCCCGCCTACCGGCTGGAGGAAACGGCCGACGACGGGCTGTGCTGCGGCGCCGGCGGCGCGTACTCCGTGCGGGAGCCCGAGCTCTCGGCTTCCATCCGCCAGCGCAAGATCCTGGCTCTGCACGCCGCGCACCGTGACCAGGAGTCGCCACTCGTCGTCGCCTCCGCGAACCCCGGGTGCGCGATGCACCTGCAGGCGGCGGGTCTCACCGTCCGCCACCCTGCCGAGCTGCTCGCCGACGCGCTCGTCGAACCGACTCCCGAGACCACCTCGGAACCTGCCCAGGAACCCACCCAGGAACCCGCCCAGGAGACGCCACATGCGTGACGCCGAACCGATCGTCGAGCGGCTGCGGTCGATCGAGGCCGACCTCCGCGACCTGGCCTACGAACGGCTGCGCGCCGCGGCCGAGGACGGTGACGCCGACGCGCTGGCGGACGAGAAGAAGGTCCTCCAGGCGCGCCGCGCCATCGAGCGGGCGATCGTCGCTCTCGGCGGAGCTCCCGAGTACGACTGAACCGTCGCTCGCCCTCGCTCCCGCTCGGTTTTCGTCCCCGCGGGTCAGCCGGGACCCATCTCCGCCATGCGACGGCCCATCTCCTCCTCGGAGACGTCTTCGACGTGGCTGGCCACACTCCACTGGTGTCCCCACGGATCGACGAACTGACCCAAGCGGTCGCCGTAGAACTGGTTCTCCATCTCGCGCGTGATCCGGGCGCCGTGCTCGACGGCCTTGGCGAACACGGCGTCGGCGTCCTCCACGTAGACGTGCACGGTGACGGGTGTGCCGCCGATGGTGAGGGGCGACAGGAACCCGTGGTCGGGGAACTCGTCGGCGAGCATGACGAGTCCGGTGCCGATCTCGATCTCGGCGTGGCCGACCGTGTCGGGCGAGTCGCCGGGCATCCGCATGCGTTCCGTCGCGCCCAGCACGGTCTTGTAGAACTCGATGGCGTCGGCGGCACCGCGACAGCAGAGGTACGGGGTGACGCGGGGATAGCCGGCGGGGATCGGGTCGACGGCCATGCGGCAGCCCTCCAAGTGAGACGAACGTGTGTTCGTGACCCTAGCCCTCGTCGAGGAACAACGCAAGGCCCTCGGTCACGGGACGACGTAGCCCCCGTCGACGGCGAGCGCGTGGCCAAGCACGAACGACGCGTCGTCGGAGCAGAGCCACATGACCGCGTTGGCGATCTCCTCGGGCGTGCCGATGCGGCCGATCGGGTGGAGGGCCACCAGCTGCGCCTCGAGGCCGGGCAGCTGGGTGGCGGCCTCGACCATCGGGGTGAGCACCGTGCCGGGGCACACGGCGTTGACGCGCACGCCCTGGCATCCGTACTCGAGCGCCGCCGACTTGGTGAGGCCGAGCACGCCGTGCTTCGACGACACGTAGGGCGACTGGCCGGGGTAGCCGACGAGTCCCGCTCCCGACGCGGTGTTCACGATCGCGCCGCCCGTCTCGAGCAGGTGTGGCAACTCGTACTTCATGCACAGGTACACGCCGCGCAGCATCACGCCCTGCACGCGGTCCCACTCGGCTTCGGGCAGATCGCCGACATCGTGCTGCTCGGCGGCGACACCCGCGTTGTTGTGCGCGTAGTCGAGTCGACCGAACTGGACGATCGCGGCCGCGACCATGCCCCGCACCGACGCGGCTCGACGCCACGTCGACGTGGACGAAGCGGGCGTTCGTGCCCGCGAGCTCGACGGTCTCCCGGCCACCGTGATGATCGACATCGGCGACGATGACGTTGGCGCCCGCCGCGCGAACGCGAGCGCCGACGCGCGTCCGATGCCGGCACCGGCGCCGGTGACGAGCGCCACCCGACCGGAGAAGTCGTACATGACCTGGCTCATGGGCTCCTCACGGGTCGGGCCGATCGTTGAGGCGGTCGATGAGCATGCGCAGCCTCGACCATCCGTGACGGTCGAAGCGGAAGGTGATGCGGGCGAGGTCGACGTGGTCGTCGTCGGCGATCTCGTCGGGCGTCGCGTCGACGACCTCCATCTCCCCGCGGACCACGATGTCGGCGAACTCGGCGTTGAGCGCCGCCAGCTGCTCGGGTGACGGCGCCTCCCGCATGCGCAGCACCAGCCGGCCCTTCACGAACCGTTGCGAGTGGTAGTTGCGGTAGAAGCCGAGGATCTCCTCGACCGCGGTCTGCACGTCGTCGGTCACGCAGAACAGGTGGTCGTCCTCGAGCGACACGTACCCGGGCCCCTCGAGCTCGCGGGCGACGAACGCGCCCCAGTGCTGCCAGTAGGTGCCGCCGGGGACGTCGAGCATGATCACCGGTGCCGGTTGGGCCTTGCCCGTCTGCAGCAGCGTGAGGAGCTCGAACGCCTCGTCGAGGGTGCCGTAGCCGCCGGGCAGGAGCACGAACGCGTCGGACTCCTTGATGAACTCGAGCTTGCGGGTGAAGAAGTACCGGAAGTTGATGAGCTTCGGGTCGTCGGCGAGGAACTGGCTGGTCGTGGTCTCGAACGGCAGGAGGATGCTGACGCCGAACGCGTTCTCGGCCCCGGCGCCCTCGATGCCCGCCTCCATGATCCCGGGTCCCGCGCCCGTCACCACCATCCACTCGAGCTTCGCCATGGCCGCGGCGAAGTCGCGGGTCTGGAGGTAGAGGGGACTGTCGGGTTGCGTGCGGGCCGAGCCGAAGATCGCCACCTTGAGCGCGGACCGGTACGGGCCGAACACGTGGAAGGCGTGGCGCATCTCCTTGAGCGCGGCGTTGGCGATCTTGAGGTCACCGCGGTCGGCGTTGTCGCGTGCGAGGCGCAGCGCCGACGCCACGAGCTCGAAGATCAGATCGGCGTCGGCGGGACCGCTCACCTGCTCGACGAGCGCGGCAACCTCGGCGTCGAGCGAGTCGTCGCCGGTGCGGTACCGGGGGAGCTTCATCTCCCGCAGGCTATTGAGTTCGCGCGGTCAGCCGTCGAGGAGAGGCGCGGCGAGCTCCGCGAGCGAGGTCGCCGGGCGGGCCCCGAGGTGGCTGATGACCTCGCCGGCGGCCAGCGCGCCGAGGCGGGCGGCGGTGCCGAGGTCGTAGCCGTGGGTGAGCCCGTAGAGGAACCCGGCCGCGAACTGGTCGCCGGCGCCGGTGGTGTCGACGACATCACGGACGCGGGTGGCGTCGACCACGTGCACCTCGTCGCGGGCCACGATCACCGCGCCTCGCTCGCTCCGAGTGAGCGCGGCGATCTCGCAGTGGTGCTGCACCCGCTGCAACGCGTCGTCGAAGTCGTCGACTTCGTAGAGCGCGGTGATCTCGGCCTCGTTGGCGAACAGCACGTCGACCTCCGACTCCACCAGTTCGAGGAACTCGCGGCGGTGACGATCCACGCAGAAGGAGTCGGACAACGTGAACGCGACCGCGGTTGCCGGCGTCGTGCGCCGTGCGCGCGGCGAGCCGGTAGGCCTCCTTGGCCTCGGGCTCGTCCCAGAGGTAGCCCTCCAGGTACAGCACCTGGGCGTGGGCGACGAGGTCGGCATCGACGTCGGCCGGACCGAGCTGCGCCGACGCACCCAGGTAGGTGTTCATCGTCCGCTGCGCGTCGGGCGTGACCATGATCAGGCAGCGGCCGCTGGGCTCGCCGTCGACCGCGGGCTTGGCCACGAACTCCACTCCGGCCGCACGGATGTCGTGGCCGAACACGGTGCCGAGGTCGTCGTCGGCCACCCGGCCGATGAACGCGGCGCTGCCACCGAACGACGTCACACCGACCAGCGTGTTGGCGGCGGACCCGCCCGAGATCTCGACTGCGGGACCCATCGCCGCGTAGAGGTGCTCGGCCCGCTCGGTGTCGATGAGCTCCATCGCCCCCGGCGTGAGGTGGTGCTCGGTGAGGAACTCCTGGCTCTCGTGGCTCAGCACGTCGACCAGCGCGTTGCCGATGGCGACGACGTCGAGTCGGGTCACGATGCGCTCGCGTTCCGAACCCCGCCGAAGGTCACCGGGACTCCCTCCGAGAAGGCATTCGTCGCCACGGCCGCGAGCCGATCGGCTTCGACCGCCTCGGGCGGCGGACGGAGGCGTCGGCCCTCGGTGTGGGTGCGGCCGTACAGCGTGGTGCGCTGTTCGAGCGGCCGTCCGAGTGGTTCGACGATCGCCTGCAGCTCCGACTCGTCGAGCTCCTGCCCGTGGCTCGCTCCCGCGGCCGCGAGATGTTCTCGTCCATGAGCGTGCCCCCGAGGTCGTTGCACCCGGCCTGCAACGCCTGGCGGGCGCCGCGCACGCCGGTCTTGACCCACGACACCTGCACGTTGTCGATCCAGCCGCGGTAGGCGATGCGACCGACCGAGTGCATCAGGAGCGCCTCACGCAGGGTCGGGCCCTTGCGCGCCTTCTGCTGGAGGAAGATCGGCGTGGCCATGTGCACGAACGGCAGCGGCACGAACTCGGTGAAGCCGCCCGTCTCCTTCTGCAGCGCGCGGGTGCGCACGAGGTGGCGGGCGACGTGCTCGGGCCGCTCGACGTGCCCGAACATGATGGTGACGTTGGAGCGCAGCCCGACGGAGTGGGCGGTGCGATGGGCCTCGAGCCACTCGTCGGTGTCGATCTTGTCGGGGCAGATGATCGCTCGGACCTCGTCGTCGAGGATCTCGGCCGCGGTCCCGGGGAGCGTGGCGAGACCGGCGTCCTTGACCTGCAGCAGGTAGTCGCGCAGCGGCACGCCGAGCCGACGCGCCCCCTCGGTGACCTCGAGTGCGGTGAAGCCGTGCACGTGGATCTGGGGCGCGACCTCCTTCACCGCCCGGGCGACCGAGATGTAGTAGTCGCCGTCGAAGTTCGGGTGGATGCCACCCTGCAGGCACACCTCGGTGGCGCCGCAGTCGACGGCCTCGAGCACGCGACGCTGCATCTCCTCGAGGTCGAGCAGGTAGGGGTTGCCGCGCAGGTTGAGCGACAGCGGACCCTTCGAGAACGCACAGAACTTGCACTTGAACGTGCACACGTTGGTGTAGTTGATGTTGCGGTTGCGCACGAACGTGACCGCGTCGCCGACGGAGTCGACGACGGAGCTGGTCGGCGACGGCCGCGACCTCGAGGAAGTCGGGGCCACGTGCCGCGAGCAAGGTGACGATCTCGTCGACACCCACTTCTTCACCGGCGAGCACGCCGTCGAGCACCTCGCCGACGGGCGTGCGCGCCCGCGCGGTCCACCCTGGGTGCGGCCAAGCGGGGAGCAGCGATGGGGGAGCGACGTCACCACCAGCGGCCCACGCGTCGTCGCGGGCGAGTCCTTCGAGGTCGGACGCGCACCGCACCGCGAAGCGCACGTCGTCGTGCAGCCACCGGTCGCCGTCACGCACGTACTCCGGATACACCGTGAGGCGGGGCGCCAGCGTGTGACCGGTGGCCTCGGTGGCGTCGCGCAGGAGGTCGAGCCCGGGCCACGGACGTTCGGGGTTCACGTGGTCGGGGGTGACGGGCGAGACCCCGCCCCAGTCGTCGATGCCGGCCGCGACCAGCGCGGCGAGGTCGTCGGCATCGGAGAGGTTGGGCGGCGCCTGCAGGTGGATCGACGGGTCGAGCAGGAGGCGGGCGACGGCGATGGTCCAGAGGAACTCGTCGGGCGGACACGCGGGCGCCCGCCACATCGACGTCCCCGTCTTGGGCAGGAAGTTCTGGACGATGACCTCCTGCACGTGGCCGTGACGCGCGTGCGCCGCCTCGATGGCGAGGAGCGCGTCGAGGCGCTCGCTGGCGGGTCTCGCCGATGCCCACGAGGATGCCGGTGGTGAACGGCACCCCGGCCCGGCCCGCGGCCTCGAGCGTCGCCAGCCGCCGCGCCGGGGTCTTGTCGGGCGCGCCGGCGTGCGGACCGCCGGACTCGCCCAGGCGCTCGGCGAGGGTCTCGATCATCATCCCCTGCGACGGCGACACCGCCCGCAGCCGCACGAGCTCGTCCTCGCTCAGCGCGCCGGCGTTGGCGTGGGGGAGCAGTCCGGTCTCGGCGAGCACGGCCGCGGCCGCGGCGACGAGGTAGTCGACGGTCGACGAGTAGCCCCGCGGCCGCGAGCCACGCGGCGGCGTCGGGGTAGCGGTCCTCGGGCGCCTCGCCGAGGGTGAAGAGCGCCTCGTGGCAGCCGAGCTCGGCACCGCGGCGCGCGATGGCGAGCACCTCGTCGAGCTCGAGGTAGGGCGACACGAGGTGCGCCGGCGGCTTGGCGAACGTGCAGTAGCCGCACTTGTCGCGGCAGAGCATCGTCAGCGGGATGAACACCTTCGGCGAGAAGGTGATCCGCGCACCGTGGGTCGGCGTCGCGCACGGCCGCCGCGCGCGCCATGAGCTCGTCGATCGGGGTCGTCAGCAGCGCGTCGACGTCGCCGGCCGGCGTGTCGACGGTCGCGGCCATGGTCGGGAGGCTACCCGGCGTCAGAACGACAGTGGCCGGGTGATGTGCTCGACCGCCTCGCCACCTGCTGCCCCCGCGGCGCCGGCGCCCCAGCCACCGGAGAACGCGGCGTCGGTCATCTCACGCCGGTGCGTGATCAACCACCGGCCGTCGACCGGCGCGAACTCGTCGAGGTAGCGGCCCCAGTGGTCGAGGCCGTGCACGGTCAGGAAGAGGTAGTAGGAGCGGGCCTTGGCGTGGGTCTCGTCGACCACGTCGATCTGCGTGGTGGCGGTGAAGTGCCGGATGAACGGCACCCGTCCTCGCGCCAACCACTCCTGCGTCGGCGTCATGACGATCGATTCCTCGCTGTCGTCCGCCGTCGGGCGGCCGCGGTCGGCCACCGACGACATGAACGCGTGGATGGCCGCACGGCCCTCGTACCGACCGTTGCCGGTCTCCATGATCCCGTCGGGGGCGAACACCTCGACCATCTGGTCGATGCGCCCGCTGTCACCGTTGGCGTTGTAGCGGGCGATGCAGTCGCGGATGCTCTCGCGGGCGACGAGCTCCCAGACCTCCATGGGTCCTCCTCGGTTCAGCCCGCGGCCGCGGGGTCGACGAGCCAGAGCACGCGGTCGGCGGTGACGTGGGCGGCGGGCAGGTCGTCGCCGGCCGCGGATGCGGGCGAACGCGTCGCGCTTGTCGTCGCCGGCCACGGTGAAGACGACGAGCCGCGAGCGTGCCAGCGCGGGGTAGGTGAACGTGAGCCGCGGGTGCGGGTGGAGCGCGTCGCCGTTGGTGACCACGAGGCGGTCGGTCACCGCGAGCGCGGCGGAACCGGGGAAGAGCGACGCGGTGTGACCGTCGGGCCCGAGACCCAGGTGCACGATGTCGATCGGCGGCGCCGCGGCGACCAGCGGCGTCGTAGGCGAGCGCGGCCGCGTCGGCGGTGTCGCCTGCACCGGTCATCGAGTCGGATCGCGACGCGGACCGCACGCGGTCGAGGAGCACGGCGCGGGCCATGCCCTCGTTGGAGTCGGGGTCGTCGACCGGCACGAACCGCTCGTCGCCGAACCACACGTCGATTCCCGACCAGCCGAGCTCGCGCCCGGCGAGCGCTTCGTACGCCTGCCTCGCGGTGCCGCCACCCGAGAGCGCGATCGACGCCGGCGCGGCTTCGACCACGACGTCCGCGAACGCGCTGGCCACGTCGTCGACGGTCCGTACCTCTCCGTGCACGGGGGTCATGTTACGGAGTCGGCGGAAATCACTCCGCTGTTGCCGGGCTCGAGGGCAATGATGCGCCGGTGGAGCGCGACACCGTGCAGGTCTACGAGGCAGCGGGCCGAGGAGTGGCGCGATCGCGCGCCGGCCCCGGTTCCTCGACCGGGCGCGCTCGCTGGCGGAGGACGTGCCCGGGGCGCGGTCGGTGGTCGACCTCGGCTGTGGACCCGGGCTGCACCTCCCGTCGCTGCCTCGCCCGGCCGTCGCGCTCGACGCCGCCCACGCCATGGTGCGGCTCGCCCGGGAGGCTGTGCCCGACGCCTGGCCCGTGCAGGCCGACCTCGAGGCGCTGCCGTTCCGGCGCGGCGCGCTCGGCGGCGGCTGGGCACGTGCGAGCTACCTCCACGTCCGCACCGAGCGACTGCCGCTGCGCGCTCGCGGATCTGCACGGCGCGCTGCACGGTCGGCGCGCCGGCGCACCTCCTGCTCCACGCGGGCACGGTCGACGGCGAGCTCGCCGACGACGACTTCCCGGGGCGGTGGTTCGCGGCGTGGGCGCCCGACGCGCTGATCGACGTGCTCGATCGGCGCCGGCTTCGACGTCGAGTCGTGCACGGTCGACGGCGGCGACCGTTCTGGGTCGAGGCCCGGATCCGGCGCGCCCGCACGCTGCCCGACACCGTCGGGCCCGGCATGCGCCTGCTCGTCTGCGGCCTGAACCCGTCGGTGCTACTCGGCCGACGTCGGGCGTCGGGTTCGCTCGCGCCCGGCAACCGCTTCTGGCCCGCCGCGATCGCCGCCGGCCTCGTCACCGTCGCCCGTGACACCCGTGCCGCGCTCGCGCGCCGGCATCGGCATGACCGACCTCGTGAAGCGGGCGACGCCCAGGCCAAGGAGCTCACCCGCGACGAGTACCGCGGCGGGCTCGCGCGGGTGGAGCGACTGGTGCGGTGGCTCCAGCCCGGGCGCGGTGTGCTTCGTCGGCCTCGCCGGCTGGCGCGGCCGCGGTCGATCGGCAGCGCGGTCGCCGGGGTGCAAGCCGACGGCATCGGCGGCCGCCCCGCCTACGTGATGCCGAGCACCAGCGGTCTCAATGCCGCGCACACCGCCGAGCGAGCTCGCCGAGCACCTGCGCGCCGCCGCCGCGTTGGCCGACGAGAACGTCGTCAGCCGTCCCGGACCAGCTCGAACGCACTGAAGCCGGTGGGCAGCACGACGTGGCGAGCGAGCGTCAGTCCCGCCTCGGCGAACAGCGCCGTCGAACTCGCGCGCGGGTGCGCTCGCGACCGGGGCCGAGCACGAGCATGAGGAGGTCGCTGGCGACGACGAACTCGTCGCACGGGCGATCGGGGAGGACGTTCTCCACCACGATCGCCGAGGCGTGCGGAGGAAGGGCGTCGCGCACGCTGCGGAGCAGGCGCGCCGCGTCGGCGTCGCCCCAGTCGTGCACGATGGCGAGCAGCAGGTACCGGTCGCAGCCGGTCGGCACCGCGGCGAAGAAGTCGCCACCCACCGACGGCAGAGTCGGGCGGCGCCGCGGCGACCACCTCGGGTCGGTCGAACAGCAGCGGCTCGAGCTCGGGTCGGAGCCGGGTGAGCGTCCGGAGCGCGGCGCCGGTGCCGCCACCGACGTCGCACACCCGCCGGATGCCGTCCCAGTCGAGGCCGTGGCTCAGCGCCACGGCCTGCATGGTGGCGCCGGCTTCCATCGCCGCGTGGAACGCAGCGCCCGCGCCCGACGGATCGTCTTCCAGGTGCTCGAAGAACCCGGTGCCGGTGGCGGCGACCATGCCGCTCTCGGGAGGTGACGAGAACGGCGCGTCGGCCCGGCGCCAGGCCGACCAGAACCAATCGCTGGAGGCGAACTCGACCCAGCCCCGCCACGAACCCGGTTGGTCACGCCGGAGCATGACCGTCACCGCGTTGGCGCGATAGCGGCCCTTCCGGTCGAGTCCGAGGAAGCCCACCGCGACGCTGAACCGCAGCAGCCGTTCGAGTGACTCCACCGGCGCGCCCGTGGCCGCCGCCAGCTCGTCGGCGGTGCGCGGCGCGCTCAGGTGCTCGGGGATGTCGAGCTCGCAGAGCAGACCGAGCACCCGGTTGTCGAACAGGCCGAACAGACCGTCGAGGATCCGGAGCGAGCCGGGCACCGCCTCGCGCTGCACCCGTCCCAACGCTCGCCGCACCCGGAGGACGCCACGGGTGACTGCACCGGGCGGCACCACCGGCGCGCCGAGGACAGCCCGGGTGAAGGCGCGATCCGCCTTCGACGGACGCGGCCACCGCCGGTCAGCCGGTGACTTCGGCGCGACGCTTCTCGATGGTGCCGAACGCGTCGGTGAACGACGCGGCGAACGAGTCGACGCCCTCGCGCTCGAGGGTGTCGGTCACGTCGTCGATGTCGACGCCCGCGGCCGCGAGATCGGCCATCACCTGACGCGCGCCGTCGACGTCCTCGGTCGACCGTGTCGGCCCGCTGGTTGCCCTCGCCGCGCTGCAACGCCTCGATCGACGCGGGCGCGAGCGTGTTGACGGTGTCGGGACCGATGAGCTCGTCGACGTAGAGCGTCGGGGAGTACGCGGGGTTCTTGGTGGACGTCGACGCCCACAGCGGACGCTGCAGGCGCGCGCCCTTGGCCGCCAGCGCGTCCCAGCGCGGTCCGGAGAAGCGCTCGCGGAACAGCGCGTAGGCGAGCTTGGCGTTGGCGACCGCGGCCTTGCCCCGCAGCGGGCTGTCCTCGGGGAGGCGCCGGTCGGTCTCGGTGTCGACCCGGCTCACGAAGAACGACGCCACCGACGCGACCGTCGACGGGTCGCCGCCCGCGGCGACCAGCCGTTCGAGCCCGGTGAGGTACGCCTCGATCACCTTGGCGTGACGGTCGAGCGAGAAGATCAGGGTGACGTTGACGGTGATGCCCGCGGCGATCGTCTCCTCGATGGCGGGGATGCCCTCGAGCGTCGCGGGGATCTTGATCATGAGGTTGGGCCGGTCGACGCGGTCGTGCAGCGAGCGCGCCGCGGCGATGGTGCCGTCGGTGTCGTGGGCGAGCGTCGGGCGCGACCTCGAGCGACACGAAGCCGTCGCCGTGCCCGTGCGCCTCGTACACGGGACGCAGCACCTCGGTGGCGGCCCGGATGTCGTCGATCACGACGTTCCAGTAGGTGTCCTCGATCGAGAGGCCCTCCTTCGCGCACTTGCGCGAGCGCGTCGTCGTAGCCCTCGCCGGCGCCGATGGCCTTGTCGAGGATGGTGGGGTTCGAGGTGACGCCGCGGATGCCGTCGACCTCGACCAGCTTCGCCAGCCCGCCGCCGGTGAGCAGCGGGCGGGCGAGGTTGTCGTACCAGGGGCTCTGGCCGAAGTCGTTGAGGCGGGCGATGGCACTGGGCATGGTCAGTCTCCTCCGTTCTCGACCAGCGCGCGGGCGGCGCGCGGCGACGTGCTCGGGGGTGAACCCGAACTTCTCCAGGGCGACGGGACCGGGCGCCGACGCACCGAAGTGGTCGATGCCGATCGACGTCGTCGGCGTAGCGCTCCCAGCCGAAGGTGGCGGCCGCCTCGACCGCGAGGGTCGGCACGTCGGTCGGCAGCACCTGCTCGCGGTACTCGTCGGACTGCGCGGCGAATAGGTCCCACGACGGCATCGACACCACCCGCACCGACAGGCCGTCGAGCAGGTCGAGCGCGTCGACGCAGAGCGACACCTCGGACCCGGTGCCGATGAGCACGAGGTCGAGACCGTCGCCCTCCTCGTCGACGAGCGTGTACGCGCCGCGCGGCACGCCGTCGGGCGCGCGCTCGGCGGTGCCGCCGAGCACCGGCAGCTTCTGGCGGGTGAGGATCAGCGCGGTCGGGCCGTCGCCGTCGACGTGGACGCCGCCACGCCTGGCTCACCTCGTTGGCGTCGGCGGGGCGGATCACCCGCAGTCCGGGCATCGCGCGCATGGCCGCGAGCTGCTCGATCGGCTGGTGGGTCGGGCCGTCCTCGCCGAGGCCCACGGAGTCGTGGGTCCAGACGAACAGCGACTTGTACCCGGACAGCGCGGCGAGGCGGACGGCGCCGCGCATGTAGTCGCTGAACACGAAGAAGGTGCCGCCGGCGGGCATGAGCGAGCTCACCGCCATGCCGTTCATCACGCGCGCCCATGCCGTGCTCGCGGATGCCGTAGTGGACGCCGCGACCACCGAACTCGTGCGTGGCGATCGCCGGGCGTGTCGTCGAGCGCCATGCCGGTGTTGCCGGTGAGGTCGGCGGAGCCGACGACCAGGCCGGGCACGACGTCGATCACCGCGTTGACGACCTTGCCGCACGCCGCGCGGGTGGCGAGCTCCTCGCCCTCCTTCCACACCGGCAGGGCCGACTCCCAGCCGGCGAAGCCCGCGGTTCGGCCTGACACGCGTCGAGCTGCTGCCGCCATCTCGGGCTCGGATCGGCGAACGCGGCGCGGCGCTGCTCCCACGCCTCGCGCGCGTGCGCGGCCGCGGCGCGCCGGCCTCGCGGTAGAACGTCGACGACGTCGTCGGGGGAGTAGAAGTCCTCCGTCGGGCAGGCCGAGGATCTCCTTGACCGCGGCGACCTCGTCGACGCCGAGCGCCTCGCCGTGGGCCTTGGCGGTGTCGGTGTACTTGGGCGACGGGTAGCCGATGTGGCTGCGCAGCACGACCAGGCTCGGGCGCGCGGTCTCGGCCATCGCCTCGCGGATCCCGGCCTCGAGCGCGTCGAGGTCGTTGGCGACCTCGCCCAGCTGCACGACGTGCCAGCCGTAGGCCTCGAAGCGCTCGGGCACGTTGTCGGTGTAGGACAGCTCGGTGGGACCGTCGATGGTGATGTGGTTGTCGTCGTAGACGTAGGTCAGGCGGCCGAGCCCGAGGTGGCCGGCGATCGACGCCGCCTCGTGGCTCACACCCTCCTCGAGGTCGCCGTCGCCGCAGAACACGAAGGTGTGGTGGTCGACGACCTCCTCACCGAAGCGGGCGCGCAGGTTGGCCTCGGCGAGCCCGATGCCCACGCCGTTGCCGAAGCCCTGGCCGAGCGGCCCGGTCGTGACCTCGATGCCGGGCACGTGGCGTGTACTCGGGGTGGCCGGCCGTCTTCGACCCCCACTGGCGGAAGTCGCGCAGGTCGTCGAGGGTGAGGCCGTAGCCGGTGAGGTAGAGGAGCGAGTAGAGCAGCATCGACGCGTGGCCGTTGGAGAGGACGAACCGGTCGCGGTCGGGCCAGTCGGGCTCGCCGGCGTCGTACTTCATGATGCGGGTGAACAGCACGTGGGCGAGCGGTGCCAGTGCCATCGGCGTGCCGGGGTGACCCGAGTTGGCGCGCTGCACCGCGTCCATCGAGAGCCCGCGGATCACGTCGATCCCGCGCTGCTCGAGCTCGCGCACGTCGATGTCGGTGGTTGCCATTGCGCCCCTTCGCATGTGCCTCGGACGGGCTCGCGCCCCGTCCGTTCCGCTCCGCGCGCAAGCCTACGGGGTGGGGGCGAAGCATTCGGCGAGGAACTGCTCGAGCGGTGGGGTGATCACCGTAGTCGCCCGTCTGCCCGACCGCGACGTTGACCTCGGCGTGGACTGAGCGAGCCGGCGTCGACCACGGTGACGGGGACGCCGGCGTCGCGGAGCCGGCCCACGAAGGCCGCGGCCGCTCGGCGTCGGCGCCGGCATGCCCCGCTCGACGACGAGGAACCGCGGGATGCCGGCGTCCGCGGTGACGTGCTCGATCGGCGAGGCGTCGGTCCACGTCGCGGGGTCGTCACCGAACGCGGCGCGGTAGATCGGGGTTGCCGGTGCGAGCGAGAGCGCCGACGTCGTAGCCCTCGGTGTCGAGCGCGCCCGCGCAGCGGAGCGCGTCGAGTCCCAGTCCGTGCGCGCCGAGGTACGTCCGGGTCGGTGGCGACGCTGGCCGCGATCTGCGCGCCGGCGGAGTGCCCGAGCAGGGCGATGCGATCGGGATCGCCGCCGTGGTCGGCGATGTGCGTCGTGGACCCACGCGACCGCGGCGGCGACGTCCTCGTTGTGCGTCGGGAAGCGGACGGGCGCAGCCGCGGTCGGGTCGGTCAGTCGGTAGTTGACGCTCACCACGCGTGTACCCGGCGTCCGTTCCAGAGCGGGACCTTGTCGTTCATCTGGTTGTGCTTGTCGCCGAACTGCCAGCCCCCGCCGTGCACCCACACGACGACCGGGGCCGGACACCCGTGTGAGGCGGGGTACACGTCGAGCTGCAGCTGCCGGGGGTCGGCGCCGGGTACCGACGCGTACGCCACGTCGCGGACCGCGGGCATCGCCGCGGGACAGTCGGCTGCGCCGCGCGGCCGGGTCGCGACCACGGTGGTCGCCGTCGAACGCGCCGCGTCGGAACCGCCTTCGTCACCGCACGCGGTCGCGAGCACGAGGAGCATCACGACCGCGCCGCGCCGACACCGGTGCGTCGCCGAACGTCCATGCGCACTCATTGCAGCGCGGCTCCGTGAGCTGCCGACGTGATCGGACGCTCAGAACAACGCGAGGCTGGCGGTGAACCCGTGGAGGAAGCTGCGGCCACCGACCGGACCGATCTCACCGGCGCAGAACGCGCCCGCCAGCGGGAGCGGCCCGAGGAGCTGATCGACGACCGCGGCGTCGTGGTCGGGCTCGCCGAAGAAGCGGATGCCGCGACCGTTGCACGTGAAGAGCAGCGCGGCGGCGGCGTCCTCACCGGCGAGCATCTCTCGGAGGTCTTCGTCGGCCGCGGCAGCGTCGCGCACGTGGAACTGCACCGTCTGGCCGATCTCGATGTCGTCCCCGACGACGATGGCACCGGTCTCGGGATCGCCCCCGAGCACGTTGCGCACGAGGAAGTCGCCGCGTTCGAAGTCGACGCGGTGCTCGTCGACGACGATCCCGAGGTGCAGACCTCCGCGCATCAGCGCGCGGTCCTCCTCGCTCGCGTCGGCCGCGGTGTCCTGCACGCGGTCGATGGCGGAGCGACCCGCGAGCTCCTCGATGCGGTTGCCCTCACCGCGGGTGATGACGTACGGCGCGCCCACCGGGCGACAGCCCTGCGACACCACCGCCCGCACCGGGAGCCCCTCGACGAACACGCCGACGGCGCCGGTCGCGCCGATGCGCCCGTCGAGCACCAGCCGGTTGCCGCCCGGACCGCGCGCAGCCGACGCCGCACCGCCGATCACCTGGAGGTCGGGACGGTCGTCGCGCAGACGGGCGAGGAAGCCGTCGAGCGGGAAGCTGAACGGATCGGCCAGCAGGAGCAGGGTCGACGGGTCGGCGTCGAGATCGGGCCAGCCGGTGACCGCGGCGCCGTCGGGCGTACGTTCGACGTCGAGCGACGACCGGCGTGAGCATGGCGTCGGGACACGAGACCGCGAACACGGCCACGCCGGGGGAGTCCTCGACCTCGTGGGCACCGCCGACGACGCCGACGACGCTGGCGCCGAGCATCACGCCCGGGTCGAGGAGGTTCGACGAGCGCGAACGTGAGGTCGTCCATCGCGCCGACGAAGTGCGGCGAGACGAACAGCACCAGGAGGTCGGGCTCGTCACCGCCGAACGCTTCGAGCACCTCACCGGCGACCTCGCCGACCGCGTGCGACGCGACCGGGTGCTCCGAGAGCGCGGCGGCGAAGCGCGGGGCGGTCACGATCGTGCCGACGGTTCGCGCCAGAGCTGGATGCGCAGACGGACGAGCCCGAACATCGTGCGGGTGATGCGGCTCGCGATCGGCGTGCGCGCCGGGCGGCGCTCCTCGACCGTGACCGGCACCTCCGTCACCACCAGTCCGGCGCGATCGGCCCGCAACACGAGCTCGGTGTCGAAGAGATCGGTGCCGTTTCGGCACCGACGAGCGATCGGCTCGACGATCTCGCGGCGCATCCCCTTCATGCCGTGCGTGTCGGAGACCCGCAGTCCGAACCCGACGCGGAGGATGGTGGAGAAGCCGGCGGTGATCGCCCGACGCGGCCACGGACGCGTGTCGCGGGTACCGGGTGCACGCTTCGACCCCACAACGATCGCGGGACCGCCGGGCTCGGTGAGGCGAGGGAGTACCACGTCGACGAACGCGGGATCGAAGTAGTCGACGTCGAACACCACGACGACGTCGCCCCGTGCCGCGAGGATACCTTCGCGCATCGCCTCGCCGTAGTCGGCGACCGGACGGGTGAGCACGACCACGGCGTGGTCGTCGGCGGCGAAGGTACGGGCATCAGCGAGGGTCGAATCGGTCGAACCGTTCTCGACCACCACCATCTCGAAGACGAGGCCGCGGTCGCGCAACGCGCTGACCAGGGTCTTCAGCGTCGGCTCGATGAACCCGGACTCGTTGTACGCGGGCATCACCACCGACAGCTCGGGCGCGGCGTCGCGCGCCGGGAGCGTCGGGGGCATGGGCGTTAGGCTACCGACCCGCTCATGGACCTCCTCACGCAGCACGCCGAGTCGAACGGTGCCCACGCGGCGGTCATCGTCGACGCCTCGGGCGGCGGACATCCGTCGGCCACCTCGTTCGCCGAGCTCGAGGCCGACGCCAACCGACTCGGCCACGCGCTCCTGTCGCTCGGGGGTGTGCGCGGCGATCGTGTCGCGTGGTGCGGACCCAACTCCTTGCCGGTCATCACCGCGTTCCACGCCACCCGCAAGGTCGGCCTCACGTCGGTCCCGGTGTCGTACCGGTTCAACGCAGCCGAGATGCAGTACGTGATCGACAACTCCGACGCCACGTTGGTGATCGTCGACGCCGAGCAGGCTCCACTGGTCGCATCGGTGCGCGACCAGCTGCCCAAGGTGCGCGCGGTGCTCGTGTTCGGCGGCGCCGCGCCGGACGGATGCGTCCACTGGAACGACGTGGTCGCGCCGCAGGACTCCGCGCCGCCCGAGGTGCCCGACGACCCGAGCGCGGGCACCGCCGGCGCCACGATGATCTACACGTCGGGCACGACCGGGAAACCCAAGGGTGCGATGCGCACCGGCACCGACGCCTCGGCGATCGCGGCGCTCATGCAGGCCGTGCACCTGCTCGACAGCCCGTCCGTGCACCTCACGACCGGTCCGCTGTACCACTCGGGACCGCTCTCGTTCGCGCTGTTCGCGCACGCGCTCGGCGGCACCATCGTCGTGTTGCGCAAGTTCGATCCGGCCGCGTGGCTGCGCCTGGTGAAGGAGCACCGCGTCACCGACACCTTCACCGCACCCACGCAGCTGAAGCGCATCGTCACCCTCCCGCCGGGTGAGCTGGCACGCGCCGATCTCTCGTCGATGCGCACACTGATCGCCAACGCCGCGCCGGTGCCGTACTCCCTGAAGCGCGAGTTCATCGAGAAGCTGGGGGAGGGCTTCCTCTACGAGGTCTACGGTTCCACCGAGCTGGGCGTGGTCACCGTGCTCCCGCCCGAGGATCAGCTGCGCAAGCCGGGTTCCTGTGGCAAGACGTACGGACCGATCGACGTGCGCATCGTGCGCGACGACGGCACCGACGCGCCCACCGGCGAGCGGGGCGAGCTCTTCATCCGGTCGTCGCTCGAGATGGACGGCTACCACCACACCGACGAACAGCTCACGCAGCACGGCGCGGAGTGGAAGTCGCGTCGGCGACGTCGCGTACCTCGACGACGAGGGCTACCTCTACATCTGCGACCGCAAGAAGGACATGATCATCTCGGGCGGGGTCAACATCTATCCCGCCGAGATCGAGGCGGTGATCCACGAGCACCCCGCGATCCTCGATGTCGCGGTGTTCGGCATCCCCGACGACGAATGGGGCGAGCGCGTGCACGCGATCGTGCAGGCGAAGCCGGGCGTGACCCTCGACCTCGACGAGCTGCGCACGTTCGTCGACGAGCGCGTCGGCGGCTACAAGCGCCCGCGCGAGTACGAGGTGCGCGACGAGCTGCCGCGCACCGAGTCGGGCAAGCTGCTCAAGCGCGTGCTGCGCGACGAGTACTGGACCGGATCGCGAGACCGCTGTCTGATGCGGCCCGTTTGATGCAAGGGCCGCGCGCTGGTCGCCGGCGCACTGATCGTTGCCGCGGTGGTCGTGCTGGTGGTGGCGTTCACGAGCGGGAGCTCGGGGAACGACGCCCAGGCGACCCCGGCGCCGGCCGTCGCCACCCCGCTGTGGTCGGTGCGGCGATGTCCCGGAGCCCGTCGTGGAGGCCGTGGGAGCCCAGCACCTCCAGTCGGCGCTCGACGCCGCCGCGCCCGGTGACGGCACGTGCTTCGTGGTGAGCGCGGGCAACCACATGCTCGCCACCCACGGCGCCGACACCCCGCTCATCGGCGCGTCCACCCAGAAGCTCCTCGTCGCCGCGGCCGCGCTCTCGGTGCTGGGCCCCGACACCACCTTCCAGACTCGAGCGGTGGCGTCCGGCCGAGCCCGCCGACGGGACCGTCGACCAGTTGTGGCTCGTCGGCGGCGGCGACCCCGTCCTCGCCACCGGCGACTACGCCTCGTTCCTCCAGTCGCAGCCGAAGACCAAGGGCGACGTCACCACCAGCCTCGAGGCGTTGGCCGACGCGATCGTCGCCAAGGGCGTGCGCGCGATCCCCGGCGGCGTCGTCGGCGACGACTCCCGGTACGACCAGCAGCGCTACCTGCCCACCTGGAAGGACACCTACCGCACCGACGGCGAGGTGGGCCCGCTGAGCGCACTGACCGTCAACGACGGGTTCAGCAGTTGGTCGCCGTCGCGCAAGGTGCCGGTCGACGATCCGACGCGCAACGCGGCTGCCGAGCTCACCGAGCTGCTGCGGGCGCGCGGCGTGCAGGTGGGCTCACCGGAGCACGGGTGCCGCGCCGGGGAACGCGATCGAGATCGCCGCGGTCTCGTCGCCTGCGCTGCGCGACGTGCGTGCACTCGATGCTCTCGTCGAGCGACAACCTCACGGCGGAGATGCTCACCAAGGAGCTCGGCGTGCAAGCGTCGAAGCAGGGCACGACCGGCGGCGGGGATCGCCGCGATCACCGCCAAGCTCAAGGAGCTCGGCGTGCCCGTCGCCGACGGTGCGCTGAAGGACGGCTCCGGCCTCGACCGCGGCAACCGGGTCACCTGTGCCACCCTCGTCGCCGCGCTCACCCTCGCCCAGCGTTCCGAGTTCGCCACGCTGTACGACGGCCTTCCGGTCGCCGGTCGCAACGGCACCCTGGTCGGCGACTTCGTCGGCACCCCGCTCGAGGGCAACTTCCGGGGCAAGACCGGCTCCCTCGACGGCGTCACCGGCCTCACCGGCGTCTTCGACCTCGGACGGCGCATCCAGTTCGCGTTCCTCGACAACGGGCAGTTCAGCGAGACCCAGGGAGAGGTGATCCGCGAGGGCATCGGCGACATCATCGGCCGCTATCCCGACTCGCCGCCGGTCGACGCTCTCGTGCCCGCTCCCGCAGTAGGGTTCGGATCTCGATGGAACCCACCACCCCGTCGTCCGCGACATCCTCCTCGGCCACGCCCGTCGCCGACGCCGCCGACCGCGCCGCCGCACCGCGTGCAGCGAGCGCGAAGCGACCGCCGCCGCTGCCGCAGCTGGTCACCGAGCTGCGCGAGCTCGTCGTCCGCTACGTCCGCGAGCAGACCCTCATCCCGCTCCAGAAGCTCGGCCGCTACATCGGCTTCGGGGTGCTCGGGTCGCTGCTGCTCGGGTTCGGCGTCGTCTTCCTCGGCATGTCCGGTCTGCGAGCGTTGCAGGACGAGACCGGCGACACGTTCAGCGGCGACTGGTCCTGGGTCCCGTACCTGATCATGTTCATCGCCCTGCTGCTGGGCGCCGCACTGGTGTGGTTGGCGCGCACGGCACCGACGCGTCGAGAAGGAGTACGGATAGATGCCGGTCGATCCGCAGCAAGCCGGTCACCCGGGCCGACATCGAGGCCAAGCTCGCCGCAGATCAAGGGCGTCACCGACGACACCACCGAGGTCGCCGAGGGTGCGGCCAAGACCGGCCTGGTCGTCGCCGGCATCGGTGTCGTGGTCGTCGCGTTCCTCCTCGGTCGCCGGCGCGGGCACAAGAAGAACACCATCGTCGAAGTGCGGCGGATCTGAGCCTGATGGAGATGCAGCGGAGGCGTGGCCGGAAGCCGGGACGCCGTAGCGGAATCGACCCGAGCTGATGGCACGCAGGAGCGATGCCTTCATCGCCGTCGGTGCTGCCGCATCGGCCGCACGCGTCATCCGGAAGGACTTCACCTCCCGCATCGTCGCCCGGGTGGGATCCACTGCCCTGCGCAAGGGCATGCACAGCGGCAACCGCGCCTGGTTCTACGTCGCCGCGGGCGCGACCGGCTTCCGCCTGCTGCACAAGTACGTCGGGCGCACCGAGGAGATCCTCACCGTCAAGCTGAAGCCCGGCGAGCGACTCGAGATCCGCGAGATCCGGCGCACGAAGTAGGCCGGTAGCCTTCCTCGGGTGAAGGTGCTGTTGCGCAACCCGAAGCGGGAGGTCGAGGTCGACGGCCCGATCACCGTGCATGCGTTGCTGCAGCGGTTCGAGCTCAGTCCCGAGACGGTGCTCGTGATCGTGGGCGACGAGCTCGTCACCCACGACGTCAAGCTCGGCGACGACGCCTCGGTCGAGATCCGCCCCGTCATCTCCGGGGGATCCGGAGTGGCGTCATGAAGTGCCGGGTGTGCAAGGGGCCGGCGGTCATCGACGTGCGTCGTCACAACGCCGCGTTCTGCAAGGAGCACTTCGTCCATCACTGCGACGAGCAGGTCCGGCGGGCGATCCACTCGCACCGCATGCTCGAACCGGGCGAGCGGGTGCTCGTCGCGGTGTCGGGCGGCAAGGACTCGCTCGCGCTCTGGGAGATCCTGGTGCGCCTCGGCTACGAGGCCGACGGCCTCTACCTGGGTCTCGGGATCGGCGACTACTCCGACGAGTCCGGCATCTACACGCGCGAGTTCGCGGCGCGGCTCGGGCGTCCGCTGATCGAGGTCGACCTCGCCGCCGACGAGGGCTACACGATCCCGCAGGCCGCCGCGGCAACCCGCCGGTGCGCCATGCGGCGCCTGCGGCCTCTCGAAGCGCCATCTCTTCAACTCCGCAGCGATCGAACGCGGCTACGACGTCGTCGCCACCGGCCACAACCTCGACGACGAAGCCGCGGTCCTCCTCGGCAACGTGCTCCGGTGGGACGCCGGCTACCTGGGCCGGCAGCACCCGGTGCTCCCCGCGGCGCCCGGGTTCGTGCGCAAGGTGAAGCCGCTGGTGCGGCTGGGCGAGCGGGAGACCGCGGCCTACTGCGTGCTGCAGGGCATCGACTACCAGGTCGAGGAGTGCCCGATGGCCGCCGGCAACCGGCACCTCGGATACAAGGAGGTGCTCAACGCGCTGGAGGACCGCTCGCCGGGATCGAAGGCCGCGTTCCTGTTCGGGTTCCTCGAGCGGGGACACGCGCGCTTCGCCGACGAGGCCGAGCACGAGCGCGACGAGCTGGGGGAGTGCACCGTGTGCGGCGCGCCCACGCCCGGCGCAGTGTGCGCGTTCTGCCGGCTGCGCAGTCAGGTCGGCGCGATCAGCATCGACCCGCCCACCCTCGCTCCCGGAGTCCGCTGACGTGTCCCGCGCCTTCCTCGCAGGTGACCGCGTCCTGCTCGTCGACGCCAAGCGCCGTCGCCACCTGATCACCCTCGCCGACGGGGGCGAGTTCCACACCCACGCGGGCGTGCTCGCACACGACGACATCATCGGCCAGGCCGACGGCGTGACCGTCCGCACGCACGCGCAACGCCCGTCTCACTGCGGTGCGCCCGACGCTCGCCGAGTACGTGCTCGAGATGCCGCGTGGCGCGCAGGTGATCTATCCGAAGGACCTCGGCCCGATCATGATCCTGGCCGACGTCTTCCCGGGCGCGCGCGTGCTCGAGTCGGGAGTCGGTTCGGGCGCGCTCACGCTGGCGCTGCTGCGCGCAGTCGGTGAGCACGGGCACGTGACCGGCTACGAGATCCGCGACGACTTCGCCCGCCGGGCCCGCACCAACGTCGAGGGCTTCCTCGGTGCCGACGTACCCCTCGACATCGAGGTGCGTGACGTCTACGACGGCATCGGCCTCGACGACCTCGACCGCATCCTGCTCGACCTGCCCGAGCCCTGGCGCGTGGTGAAGCACGCCGAAGCAGGCGCTCCATCCCGGTGGGATCATGCTCGCGTACCTGCCGACCATCGGTCAGGTCTCACGCCTGCGCGAGGAGCTCGCCGGCTCGCCGTTCGGGATGATCGAGACCCTCGAGGTCCTGCAGCGCACCTGGCACGTCGACGGCCAATCGGTGCGGCCCGACCACCGCATGGTGGCGCACACCGGGTTCCTCACCCACGCGCGCCTCCTCGCGGCCGGCACCTGAGGCGAGACTGACGAGGGCGTGAACTTCCTCGACCTCGTCGTCCTCGCCGTGGCCGCGGGCGCCGGCTGGGTGGGGTACCGCATCGGCTTCGTCCGGCGCGCCACGTCGTGGGCCGGGCTCGCCATCGGGCTCGTGGTGGGCGTGCTGCTGGTCCCCGACGTGGCCGATGCGCTGCGCGGTTCGCCGCCGCGCACGCGGCTGTTGGCGTCGCTCGCGTTCGTCGCCGTGGTCGCGGCTGTGGCGCAGGCGGTCGGAGCCGCGATCGGGGGCACGCTGTCGGCGCGGCTCGGCCGAGGTGCCGGCGCGCTCCGACAGGGTGACCGCGTCGCGGGTGGCGCGCTGGGTGTCGTCGGCGTGCTCGTGCTCATGTGGCTGCTCATCCCGGCGCTCGCGAACTCGCCGGGGTGGACGGCGCGGGCGGTGCGCGACAGCGCGGTGGCTCGCTTCATCGACCGGGTGGCGCCCGCACCGCCGTCGGAGTCGGAGACACTCGGTCGCCTGGTCGGCGACCAGTCGTTCCCCGAGGTCTTCGACACGCTCTCGTCACCCGATGCGGGCACCCCACCGGCGGACGGGATCCCCGCCGAGGCGGCGACGCGCGTCACCCGCTCCACACTGCTCGTCGAGGGCCAGGCGTGCGACCGGATCCAGGAGGGCAGCGGGTTCGTCGCCGGGCCCAACCTGGTCGTCACCAACGCGCACGTGGTCGCGGGGGAGGACGACACGCGCGTCACCACCAGTGACGGCCGGCGCCTCGACGCCAACGTGGTCGCGTTCGATCCGAACCGAGACCTCGCGGTGTTGCGCGTGCCCGGGCTCGCGCTCCCGGCCCTCCCGCTGGGCGAGGCCCACGTCGACGACCGCGGCGCGCTGTTCGGTCACCCCGGCGGTGGCGCGCTGCGTCAGGCGCCGGTGCGCATCGCCGAGCAGATCGTGGCCCGCGGCACCGACATCACCCGCACCACCCCGACCGAGCGCGAGGTGTTCGTGCTCGCCGCGGTCACCGCGCCGGGCGACTCGGGCGGCCCCATCGTCGACGCCGGCGGCAACGTCGTCGGCGTGATGTTCGCCTACGACATCAGCCGCCAGTCCACCGCCTACGCGCTCACCCGCACCGAGCTCGACCCGGTGCTCGCCCCCGTCGCTCGCCGGCGCTGCCACCCAGACCGTGAGCACCGGCGACTGCCTGGCTGAGTGAAGACGGAGCGAGCGCACGAAGGGGAAAGGTGACGACCCGGGCTCGGGCCCGGGTCGCTCAGGAGGAACAGGTGTTGCTGGGTCGTGGGGAGCGAACGGAGAGCTCAGTCGACCTCGATGAAGATGCACTCGCCGGGGCACTCCTCGGCCGACTCGATGGTGGCCTCTTCCATGCCTGCGGGCACGTTGGCCAGACCCTCGGCGCCGCCCGGGTCGCTGAAGACCTTGTCGCCTTCCTTGACGTAGGCGAGACCGTCGTCGAGCAGAGTGAACACCGAAGGTGCGATCTCCTCGCAGAGACCGTCACCGGTGCAGAGGTCCTGATCGATCCAGACCTTCATCGTGGTGTCGAGTCCTTTGTGCTGGGGGACGAAACTGACTCCAGCGTAGCCGCGCCGCTCGGATTTCTCAAGCCAAGACGAGAGAAATCAACTGCGAACCGGTTCACGATCTGGTCATCGAATGTGCCCGGGCGGCCGGATGACCCCGGTGTAGTGTCCGACGCCAGGCAATCTCCGACCCCCAGGAGGTGAGCGCATGGCTTCCGAGTCCGACCGGCGACTCGCCGAGTACGAGCGGCAGGTCGACGACCTCCAGGGCCAGCTCAAGGGCCTCGAGGAAGAGGTCGTCGTGCTCCGGCGCCGCCTGCAGGACGCCCCCAAGCGGGTCCGCACCCTCGAGGAGAAGATCCTCGAGACCAAGGGCCAGCTGCAGCAGGCCGTCTCCCAGAACGAGCGGCTCTCCGCCACCCTCCGCGAGGCGCGCGAGCACATCGCCGCGCTCCGCGAGGAGGTCGAGAAGCTGACCATGCCGCCGTCGGCCTACGGCACCTACCTCGGCGCGAACGACGACGGCACCGTCGACATCTTCACCGCCGGCCGCAAGATGCGGGTCTCGGTGCACCCCGAGGTCGACGTCGACGCCATCGAGCGCGGCCAGGAGGTCGCGCTCAACGAGTCGCTCAACGTCGTGCTCGCCCGCGCCGCCGACGTGTCTCGGGCGAGGTCGTCGTCCTCAAGGAGCTCCTCGAGGGCAAGGACCGCGCGCTGATCGTCGGGCGGGCCGACGAGGAGCGGGTGTGCGAGCTCGCGGCGTCACTGATCGGCGAGAAGCTGCGCGCCGGCGACCACCTCCTGATGGACGGCCGCTCGGGCCTGCTCGTCGAGCGCATCCCGCGGCCCGAGGTCGAGGAGCTGGTGCTCGAGGAGGTCCCCGACGTCACCTACGACGACGTCGGCGGCCTCGACGACCAGATCGACGCGATCAAGGACGCGGTCGAGCTCCCGTACCTCTATTCGGAGATGTTCCACGAGCACGAGCTCCAGCCGCCCAAGGGCATCCTGCTCTACGGGCCGCCGGGCTGCGGCAAGACGCTCATCGCCAAGGCGGTCGCCAACTCGCTCGCGCAGCGGGTGAGTGAGCGCACCGGTGACACCTCCGCCCGCTCGTTCTTCCTCAACATCAAGGGCCCGGAGCTCCTCAACAAGTACGTGGGGGAGACCGAACGCCAGATCCGCCTGATCTTCCAGCGGGCCCGGGAGAAGTCGGAGGAGGGCTACCCGGTCATCGTGTTCTTCGACGAGATGGACTCCCTGTTCCGCACCCGCGGCACCGGGATCTCGTCCGACATCGAGAGCACGATCGTGCCGCAGCTGCTGGCCGAGATCGACGGCGTCGAGAGCCTCAAGAACGTGATCGTCATCGGCGCGTCGAACCGCGAGGACCTCATCGACCCCGCCATCCTGCGCCCCGGCCGTCTCGACGTGAAGATCAAGATCGAGCGTCCCGACGAGGAGAGCGCGACCAAGATCTTCCGTCAGTACCTCACGCCCAACCTGCCGCTCGCCGACACCGAGACCGGCAAGCACGGCGGCCCCGAGAAGGCGGTCGAGGGCATGATCGCGGCGGCCGTCGACCGCATGTACGCGGTCGACGACACCAACCGCTTCCTCGAGGTCACCTACCAGAACGGCGACAAGGAGATCCTGTACTTCAAGGACTTCTCCTCGGGCGCCATGATCGAGAACATCGTCCGCCGGGCGAAGAAGCTCTCGATCAAGCGTCAGATCGAGTCGGGCGAGAAGGGCATCGACACCCAGGACCTCCTCGACTCGATCCGCCAGGAGTTCCGCGAGCACGAGGACCTGCCGAACACCACCAACCCCGACGACTGGGCGAAGATCTCGGGGAAGAAGGGCGAGCGGATCGTCTTCGTGCGCACGATCCTCGCCGAGGGTGAAGAGGCCCACGGTGGGCGTCAGATCGAACGGGTGCAGACCGGCCAGTACCTCTAGACGCCCGGCCGGACGCGGATCGTTCCTCGCCGTCGGTGCAACCTCAGCGAGGATGATCGGCGGCGAGCGCGAGCCATTCGTGCGCCCACACCAGGGCGAGCGCGCCGTCGATCTCGGCGGGGGACCGGCTCGCCAGGCAACGCGTCGAGCGCGTCGGGGACCGGCGTGGCATCCTGCTCCCCGGGCTCGAGCGAACGGATCCCGACGTCGACCAGCCGGGCGGCCTCGCGGTCGACCGCCTGCACCACACCGTCGCCCTCGCCCGCGAGCGCGTCGGCGGCGTCCGCGCACCCGCCGACGCGGGGCCGGGCCGAGCGCGCACGACCCCGTCGGCGGCGAGCTCGAGCACGAACGCCTCGACCAGGAGCCCACCCCAGCCTTCACGGTCCACGTGGCCGCCTCCGTGCTCCAGGGCGAGATCCTCGAGCGCGGCGACCGCTCGTGCGCGCGCGTCCGCCACCGCGGTGGCCGCCGCGGTGACGTCGCCCGGCCGTCCCGCAGGGTGACGTCGAGCGCAACCGAGAGGTGGGCCGTCCCCGCACGGAGGAGCTCCGCGAACGAACGGCGAGCCACGCCGCGGCTCCCCGGGGCCAGAGGAGCGCACCGACGGCGACGCTGATGCCGGCGCCGATGGCGATGTCCTGGACGCGCACGAGACCGGTGCGCCACCCCTCGTGGGACGAGGATGTTGAAGAGCACGACGACGAAGACCGTGAACCCGGCCTGTCCGACGACGAAGTTCACCGCGCCCGGCGTGTAGGCGGCGAGGAAGGCCACGATGCGGGAGCGCGACCCACAGCCAGGTGTCGTCGCCTCCGATCGTCTCGATCAGCGCGGCTGCGATCCCGAAGCCCACCAACGCGCCGACGAGCGCCTGGAGCGCGGTCGCGCCCGTCCCGAGCGCGTTGGAGCGCAGCACCGACAACGCCGCCAGCACGACCCAGAAGGCGTGCTCGACCGAGGTGGTCTTCGCCACCAGCACCGCGAGCGCGAGCCCGAGGCCGGCACGCGCCGCGTTGCGGAAGCGCACCGAATGCACGTTGCAGTGCGCGCGCAGGATCGCCCATGCGCTCGCGACCGCCTCGCCGGCCCGCGGCGCGCGTGCGCACGGTGTCGTGTCCGGCCGCGTCGGCGTCGCCGGCGATCTGGACCGCGGCGAGCGAGAGCCGGCGCAACGGGAACGTCGCCGCGAACCCGTCGACGACGCGCGCCGCGCCGGCGGACGGCAGCACCGACGCGGCCCAACGTTCGAGCGCGTCGGTGTGCGCGTCGCGCGCCGGCGGTGAGCGCGTCGACACCGTTCCCGTCGTGCGGCCGCCCGGGCGACGACGTTCGCGCACTGGCGGCCAGCGAGTCCGCCACCCGAGCCGCCAGCGCGGTGTATTCCGGTGTGGGGTCGGCGACGGGTGATCGCTCGGCGCGCGGTCACGCTGCTCGAGCAACGGGGCCAGGCGGCGGGTGGCGATGACCAGTGCCACCAGGGCGCGCTCCCGTGACGATGCTCCCCGCCGGCCGGTAGACCACACCGGCGCGGGCAGTGAGGGCGGCGTCGGCGTCGTGGAGCGCGGCGAGATCACGGTCGGCCGCGGGCACGGTGAGGGCGCTCGCCGCCTCCCGCAGCACCGTCGCCGCCGCCGCGCGCGCACCCGATCGCGCTGGTGCACGGGCCAGAGCACGATGGCGGCGACACCCGCGACCACGACGCCGAGGATCCACCCCAGCTCCCGGGACGCCAGGTCCGCCTCGACCCCGGGCGACATCACCGCGAGGACGAAGGCGAGGGTGGCGGCGGTCGCGCCGGCGGTGAAGTAGCCGCCGAGCGCGCGCGAACATCGCGATCGCGAAGGCGACGACGAGCGTCACCACCACCGCCGGGCCACATCGTGTCGGCGAAAGCGGTACCGAGGGCGACGAGGGCGGCGCCGACGACCGCGAGCAGCAGGTAGGCACGGAACCGCCGCAGGCGAGGTCCGCCGAAGTCGGAGAACACGAGCGCCGAGAACGAGCCGAAGGCGGCGAAGAGCGACGACGGCGTGTTGCCGGTCACGACCAGCAGCGCGAACACCGCGGGGACGACCAGCGCGGCCCGGCTCGCCTTGCGCAGGTTGACCCGGTTGGGATCCTGGAACCGATCCTGGAAGGCCCGCACCGGCGGATCGTACCGACGTGGTCATGGAGCAGTGTTGGACCGGGTCGCAAGTAGGCTGGCGCCGTGGCCATCCCGAAAGTGTGCGGGATCGAGACGGAGTACGGCGTGACGCTGCGCGGCGCGGCCGATCCCAATCCCGTGCTGGCCTCGTCGATGCTGATCAACGGCTACGTCGAGCACCACAAGGTGGGCTGGGACTTCGAGGACGAGTCGCCCGGGCGCGACGCCCGTGGCTTCGCCCGCGAAGGCGCCATGCCGCCCGAGATCGAGACCCACCTCGTCAACACCGTGCTCACCAACGGCGCGCGGTACTACGTCGACCACGCGCACCCCGAGTACTCCACCCCCGAGTGCTCCGACGCGCTGGAGCTGGTCTGCGCCGACAAGGCGGGGGAGCGCATCCTCGCCCGTTCGATGCTCGCGGCGCGCCGGCTCACCGAGCCGGGGCAGGAGATCGTCGTCTACAAGAACAACTCCGACGGCAAGGGCAACTCGTACGGCACGCACGAGAACTACCTGGTCGACCGGGCGGTGCCGTTCGCCGCGCTCGTGCGCAACCTGCTCCCGTGGTTCGTGAGCCGCCAGGTGTTCACCGGTGCCGGCAAGGTCGGCTCCGAGAACGGCGCCGGGCGCGGTCGACTACCAGATCAGCCAGCGGGCCGACTTCTTCGAGGAGGAGGTCGGGCTCGAGACCACGTTGAAGCGCCCGATCGTCAACACGCGCGACGAGCCGCACGCCGATCCGCAGCTGTACCGGCGCCTGCACGTGATCGCGGGCGACGCCAACCTCTGCGAGGTCGCCACGTTCCTGAAGGTCGGCACCACCGCGATCGTCCTCGCCATGGTCGAGGACGGCTTCATCGAGAAGGACCTGTCGATCATCGGCCCCGTCGCCGCGATGCGGACGGTGTCGCACGACCCCACGTGCCGCGCCACGGTCGAACTGCTCGACGGCGGCCGCCTCACCGCGGTCGAGCTGCAGTGGGAGTTCCTGCGGCTGGCGCAGAAGTACGCCGACGAGACCGGGCTCGACGCCTGCGGCGGCGACGAGGTCGGCGGCATGGTGCTGGCGCGCTGGGAGTCGGTGCTCACCGACCTCGAGCGCGACCCGATGCTGCTCGACGGCCAGCTCGACTGGGTCACCAAGCTCTCGCTGCTGCAGGCCTACATCGACCGCGACGGGCTCGAGTGGTCCGACCCCAAGCTCTCGTTGCTCGACCTCCAGTACCACGACGTCCGGCCCGACCGCTCGCTCTACGAGAAGCTGGTCCGGGCGGGCAAGGTGGAGCGGCTGGTCGAGGAGGCCGACGTGCTGGAGGCGATCACGGTGGCGCCGGTCACCACCCGGGCCTGGTTCCGCGGCGGCTGCCTGGCCCGGTGGCCCGACTCGGTCGTCGCGGCCAACTGGGACAGCTTGATCCTCGACGTAGGCTCGGACCCGTTGCGGCGCATCCCGATGATGGAGCCGCTCAAGGGAACGAAGGCGCACGTGCAACCGTTGTTCGACGAGGTCGGCACCCCCGCCGAGCTGGTCGAGCGGCTGCAGGGATAAGAGGAGCGAGTCATGCCGGAGCGAGAGCGCAAGCAGAAGCCGGCGCCCAAGGAGCGCGTCGAGGAGACCGCCGAGGTCGCCGCGCCCGCCAAACAGGGCGAGGAACTGAAGGAAGAGCTCGACGATCTCCTCGACGAGATCGACTCGGTGCTCGAGACGAACGCAGAGGAGTTCGTGAAGTCATACGTGCAGAAAGGGGGCGAGTGATGCTAAATCGGACATAGCACCTTGGTCCGATTTGAGTGTCACATCCCCTGCGTACGTTCGCATGTCGTGAAACGTTGCGCCGACTGCACGCAGACCAAGCCGTCTCGACGAGTTCCCGCGCAACAAGAACTCGAAGGACGGATACCACTGCTACTGCAAGAGCGTGTAACAACGCCGCGGTCGCAGGAGTCACGGCAGCGACTCCACGGTGGTAGCCGTCACTATCACCTGAAGCAGCGGTACGGGATCGGCGCCGACGAGTTCGACGAGCTGGTGCGTCTGCAGGGCGGCGTGTGCGCGATCTGCGGTCGAGCCTGATCCGGAGCACGTCGACCACGTCGCACGAGACCGGCGCGGTGCGCGGCATCCTCTGCTTCAACTGCAACGGCGGCCTCGGGCAATTCCGCGATTCGATCGACTGCGTTGCTGGCCGCCGCCGCATACCTCGGGGCGCTGCGACATCGACGCGCGGGAGCTGGCCGAACGTCAGCCGCGACCGAGCCCGTGCAGCTCGTCGAGGTGTCTGGGTAGGGGTGTTCGGGTAGATCGCCCCCATGGGGGGCGTGGAGGACTGGTTCCTGACCGCGGACGAACGCGGCAACCGCTGGGCGCGCATCGACCGGGGCGCGAGCGCGGCGGGCTGGAGCGCAGGGAACCGGGTCGACGTGCTCATCGACGGCGCCGACGTACTTCCGGCGCCTGTACGAGGAGCTGTGCTCGCTGCGGCCCGACGACTGGGTGCACTTCACCGACTGGGAGGGTGATCCCGACGAGCGCCTCGCTCGGTCCCGGCACCGAGCTCGCGACACGTGCTCGAGGACCTGGCCGGGCGCGGCGTCCACGTGCGCGGCTTGCTGTGGCGGTCGCACCCGGCGCAGGTGAACTTCGCCGAGCAGGCAGAACCTCGCGCTCACGAAGGGCGTGAACCGCGCCGGGGGCGAGATCCTGCTCGACGAGCGTGTGCGACGCGGTGGGAGCCACCACCAGAAGCTCGTCGTCACCCGCGCGGCGCGACGGCGCCGACGAGGACGTCGCCTTCGTCGGCGGCATCGACCTCTGCCACGGCCGCCACGACGACGCCCGCCACCTCGGCGACCCGCAGGCGATCGACCTCGACGACGTCTACGGCGACCGGCCGCCCTGGCACGACGTGCAGGCCGAGCTCCACGGTCCCGCGGTCGCCGCCATCGCCGACACCTTCCGGGAGCGCTGGGAGGACCCGCACCCGCTCGACCACCGCAACCCGTGGCGCCGAGCGGTGCGCACGGTCACCCGCCAGCCCCGCCATCCCGATCCGCTGCCGCCGCGCCGCGCCGAGCCCGCGCCCTGCGGCCCCCATGCGGTGCAGGTGCTGCGCACCTACCCGGCCAAGCACCCGGCCTACCCGTTCGCCCCCGAGGGCGAGCGCAGCATCGCCCGTGCGTACCTCAAGGCGCTGCCGCGGGCGCGGCGCCTCGTCTACCTCGAGGACCAGTACTTCTGGTCGGAGCGGGCCGCGCACGCGCTCGCCGACGCGCTCCGCGACCGATCCGAGCTGCACGTCGTCGTGGTCGTGCCCCGGTTCCCCGACCGCGACGGGCGCGTCGCCGGCCCGTCGGCCCGCATCGGGCGGGAGCGCGCCACGCGCATCGTCGCAGCGCGCCGGCGGCGACCGCGTGCTCGTGTGCGACCTCGAGAACGAGGACGGCACTCCCGATCTACGTGCACGCGAAGGTCTGCATCGTCGACGACGTGTGGCTGATGGTGGGCTCCGACAACATGAACCGGCGCTCGTGGACCCACGACTCCGAGCTGTCGTGCTCGGTGCTCGACGAGACGCACGACGAGCGCGAACCGCGGGATCCCGCCGGGCTCGGCGACGGCGCCCGGCGGCTCGCGCGCGACACCCGGCTCCGGCTCTGGCGCGAGCACCTCGGGCGCACCGAGGGCCACCGGCGATCGACGATCTCCTCGATCCCGAGCACGCCTTCGCCGAGTTCCGCCGCACCGCACAGGCGCTCGACGACTGGCACGCCGGCGGATCGCGTCGGCGACCGGCCGCCCGGACACGTGCGCATCCATCGACCCGAGCGCGTCCCGACCCGGCACCGCTGGTGGGCGCGCGCGGTGTCGCGCGTCGGTGAACGATCCCGACGGTCGCTCGCGTCGTCATCAGCGCGCCGACCACTACTGACCGCCTGACCACCACGGCCGGCACCGAGAAGGCCCCCGTATAGGCTCGCCGCGTGATGGAGTCACCCCTTCCCACCTTCGGCCCGGGGCTCGACCCCGGGTCGTCCTTCGTCGACCTGCTGCGGCAGGTCGCGCCGCACGACCTCCCGGGGGCGGGCCTCGCGCACGCCGCCGTGCGGTACGCGGTGCCGATCGAGATCACCCACGGCACGACCGTCCTCGCCATCCGCTTCGCCGGCGGCGTGGTGATGGCCGGTGACCGTCGGGCCACCGCCGGGTACACGATCGCCAGCCGCCGCATCGAGAAGGTGTTCCCGGCCGACGACCTGCTCCGGCGTCGCCATCGCCGGGGCCGCCGGGCCCGCGGTCGAGATGGTGCAGCCTCTTCCAGGTGCAGCTCGAGCACTACGAGAAGATCGAGGGCGAGACCCTCTCGCTCGAGGGCAAGGCCAACCAGCTCGGCCAGATGGTGCGGAGCAACCTGCCCGCCGCCATGCAGGGCTTCGCGGTCGTCCCGCTCTTCGCCGGATACGACGAGCGCCGCGACCGCGGCCGGGTGTTCAGCTACGACGTCACCGGCGGCAAGTACGAGGAAGCCGACTTCCAGACCAACGGCTCCGGCGGCGTGCACGCCCGCAACTGGATCAAGGCCACGTGGCAGGAGGGCATGACCCGCGACGACGCCGTCGACCTCGCGCTCCGGGCGCTCTTCGCCGCCGCCGACGAGGACACCGCCACCGGCGGTCCCGACCTCATCCGGCGCATCTACCCGATGGTCGCGGTGATCGACGCCACCGGGTACGCGGCGCTCGACGACGCCACCGTCGCCGGACGCTCCGAGGCGCTGTACGGCGGTCGCGAAGAAGGGAGCGGGCTGTGAGCATGCCCTTCTACGTCCCGCCCGAGCAGATGATGAAGGACCGCGCCGACTACGCGCGGAAGGGCATCGCACGTGGACGCAGCCTCGTCGCGTGCAGCGTCAGCGACGGCATCGTGCTCGTCGCCGAGAACGCGTTCCGCACGCTCTACAAGATCTCGGAGATCTACGACCGCATCGCGTTCGCCGGCGTCGGCAAGTACAACGAGTTCGAGATGCTGCGCGTCGCCGGCGTGCGCCAGGCCGACCTCAAGGGCTACTCGTTCGCCCGCGAAGACGTGAACGCCCGTGCGCTCGCCAACGCGTACGGCCAGACGCTCGGCCAGGTGTTCACGCACGAGATGAAGCCGTACGAGGTGGAGATCCTCGTCGCGCAGGTGGGGGAGACCGTCGAGGACGACGAGCTGTACCACATCCTCTACGACGGCACCGTCATGGACGAAGAGGGCAGCACCGTGCTCGGCGGTCAGGCCGAGCAGATCGCGGAGGCGATGGAGTCGCGCTTCTCCACCGAGATGGACTCCGCCGCCGCCATCCGCCTCGGCGCGGCGGTGCTCGCCGGTCCCGACACCCTGCTCACCGCCGACCAGCTCGAGGTGGCACTGCTCGATCGCACGCGTGCGCGGCGCTCGTTCCGCCGCATCAAGGGCGACGAGCTGATCGCGATCCTCGCCGCTTCCTAGTCACCGTCGCTCGCGTCCGCTCGCTCCGTCCCAGCGGGCGCACCTACCAATGGCGCAGGACGCCGACGAACGCGCCGAACAGTGAGATCGCGAGCAGCGCGGCGGCGACCAGCCAGACGAACCGACGACCGCGGCGGCGGTCGGTGCCGGCGTCCCACCAGTCGGTGGGCGCCGTGAGCGTGGCGTCGACCTCGTCGGCGAGGAGCACGTAGCGCGGCGTCGTCGAGCTGGTCCTCCGGCACGAACACGTCGACGCGCGCCATGTCGCCGACGGTGAAGCCATAGGTGCTCGACAGCGCACCCTGGAGCTGGGCGTCGATGCCCTCCGAGCGCAGCCGCGCCGCGAGCACCTCGGCCCGGAATCCACCGGATACCCAGGTGAGGGGCATCAGCCGGACCGGACGTTCCATACGGAAAGGTTACGACCACAGCTCAGAACCGGCGCAGGAACCGGCGCGCCGACCGAGCACGGCAGCACTAGCCTCGCGGCGGTGGAGCGACGCATCTTCGGACTCGAGAACGAGTACGGCGTCACGTGCACCCTTCGCGGCCAACGCCGGCTCAGCCCCGACGAGGTCGCCCGCTACCTGTTCCGCCGGGTGGTGAGCTGGGGCCGCTCCAGCAACGTGTTCCTCGAGAACGGCGCCCGTCTCTACCTCGACGTCGGCAGCCACCCGGAGTACGCCACACCGGAGTGCGACTCGATCGCCGATCTGGTCGTCCACGACAAGGCCGGGGAGCGGATCCTCGAAGGCCTCGTACGCAGCGCCGAGCAGCGGCTGCGCGAGGAGGGCATCCGGGGCGAGGTGTACCTCTTCAAGAACAACACCGACTCCGCCGGCAACTCCTACGGCTGTCACGAGAACTACCTCGTGGAGCGCGAGGGCGACTTCACCAAGTTCACCGACGTGCTCATCCCGTTCCTCGTGACCCGCCAGGTCTACGCCGGCGCGGGCAAGGTGCTGCAGACGGCCCGCGGCGCGATGTACTGCGTGAGCCAGCGCGCCGAGCACATCTGGGAGGGCGTGTCGAGCGCGACCACGCGGTCTCGTCCGATCATCAACACACGCGACGAGCCGCACGCCGACGCCGAGCGCTTCCGTCGCCTCCACGTGATCGTGGGCGACTCCAACATGAGCGAGTACACGACGTTCCTCAAGGTCGGGGCGACGTCGATCGTGCTGCGCATGCTGGAGGAGGACTCGCGCCCGTGGCGCGACCTCACGCTCGAGAACCCCATCCGCGCCATCCGCGAGATCAGCCACGACATCACCTGCCGTCGCCGGGTGCGGCTCGCCAACGGCCGCGAGCTCTCGGCGGTGGAGATTCAGTCGGAGTACCTGCAGCGCGCGCTGCAGTTCGCCAAGCGCCGCGGGCTGTCGCCGCTGGAGGAGCAGGCGCTGTCGATGTGGGAGCACGTCATGACCCACCTCGAGAACGACCCGCTCAAGCTCTCGACCGAAGTCGACTGGGTGATCAAGTACCACATGATCGAGGCGTACCGCGAGAAGCACGATCTGCAGCTCACCAACCCGCGCGTCGCGCTCCTCGACCTCGCCTACCACGACGTCACCCGGGCCCGGTCGCTCTACTACCTGCTCGAGCGGCGCAACGCGGTCGAGCGCACCGCCACCGACGAGGCGATCGAGGAAGCCACCACCACGCCGCCGCAGACCACGCGGGCACGCCTGCGGGGCGCGTTCATCAAGCGGGCCAAGGAGCGCAAGCGCGACTACACCGTCGACTGGGTGCACCTGAAGCTCAACGACCAGGCCCAGCGCACGGTGCTCTGCAAGGACCCGTTCAAGTCGCGCGACGACCGGGTCGAGCGGTTGATCGCGTCTCTCTAGCCTGCCGGGATGCCGTCGTACCGCACCGGCGAGGTGGTGACCCTGCTCGAAGCGCGGGCGGGGCTGCAGCGCGTCGAGGTCGACCTCGGCCAGGGACCGGAGCGCGCGGTACGCGTTGACGCAGCTGACCGGTCCGGTCGCGCTGGGTGACCGCGTCGTGGTGAACACCACCGCGGTGGAGCTCGGCCTCGGGACCGGCGGCTGGCACGTGGTGCACTGGAACCTCGAGCGCGACGGGTGGAGCGAACCCGGACCGGGACACATCATCAAGGGCCGGTACACGAGCCTGCAGGCCGACGTCGGCAGCACCGAGGAGCACCTCGAGGCGCTGGCCGAGATCGAGTCGATCGACGGCATGCCCGTGGTGGTCGCGGCACTGCACAGCCAGCTGCCGGCGGTGGCGGTCGCATTCAAGGACTGCGCCCCGGACGCCCGGCTCGCCTACGTGATGACCGACGGTGCCGGCCTCCCGCTCGCGATGTCCGATCTCGTCGCCGACGTGCGCGCCAGAGGATTGATCGACGCCACCATCACGTGTGGCCACGCGTTCGGCGGCGACTACGAGGCGGTGTCGGTGTTCTCCGCGCTCGCGGTCGCTCGTCACGTCGCGCACGCCGACGCCGCGGTCATCGTGATGGGACCCGGGATCGTCGGCACCAACACCCGGCTCGGGTTCAGCGGCATGGAGGTCGGCCCGATCCTCGACGCCGCGCGTGCGCTCGGTGGCGTGCCGATCGCGTGCCTGCGGGTCTCGTTCGCCGACGGACGCGACCGTCACCAGGGTCTCTCGCACCACAGCGCGACCGCGCTGCGGCTGGCGGCGCGCGACCGCACGACCGTCGCGGTGCCCGCGCTCCCGGCCGAGCAGTCCGCACGCCTGCACGCCGAGCTCGCGGCTGCCGGCATCGACCGCCGCCACGACCTGGTCGAGGTCGACGCCCCCGACGCGCTCGCGTTGTTCGCGCAACACGGACTGCGCATCGCGTCGATGGGGCGACCGGCCGCCGACGACCCCGCGCTCTTCCAGGCGGCGGCCGCGGCCGGCGCGCTCGCGGCGCGTCACCTGACGCCTCCGATCGGCAACGGGCGCGCTCGTGGTTGACCGGCTCGAGCGTCTGGTCAACCTCACCGCCACGCTGCTCGAGACGCGCCGCCCGCTCAGCCTCGACGAGCTCTCCGACCGCGTCGAGCCGCGCTACCCGGACGACCTGGGGTCGCGCCGGCGGCAGTTCGAGCGCGACAAGGAGACGCTGCGCGAGCTCGGCATCCCGATCCGCGTCGAGAGCGTCGACGGGTTCGGCTCCGAACAGGCGTACCGGATCCACCCCGACGACTACTACCTCCCCGAGCTCGAGCTGACCGAGGGCGAGCTCGCGGCGTTGCACGTGGCCGTCACCGCGGTGCGCCTCGAGGGCGACGCCGGACGCGAGGGCCTGGCCAAGCTCGGCGGCCTGGCGGGGGAGGGGGCCGACAGCCCGCTCGCCCAGCTCGACGTGACCCCCGGCCTCGCCGTCCTCTTCGACGCGGTCAGCCGGCACGCCCCGGTGACGTTCTCCTACCGGGGCGACGTCCGCCATCTCGACCCCTATGGCGTGGTGCTGCGGTTCGGGCACTGGTACGTCGTCGGCCACGATCGCGACCGCAACGCCCCCCGGGCGTTCCGGGTCGACCGGGTCGACGGCGAAGCCGAGCTCGGGTCCGACGGCTCGTTCACGCCCCCCGACGGCATCGACCCGGCCGACTTCGTGCGCGCCGACCCCATGACCTACGGCGAGGACCAGCCCGTCGACGCCCGCGTCCTGGTCGACGGGCCGCGCGCCGGCTGGGTGGTCGACCAGCTGGGTCAGGAGGCGGTCATCGAGCGCCGGCCCGACGGCGGGGTCGTGGTCGGCCTGCCGGTGGTCAACCGCGCCGCGTTCCGCTCGTGGGTCGTCGACCTGCTCGACCACGCCGAGGTGCTGTCGCCGCCCGAGCTGCGCGCCGACATGGTGGCGTGGCTCGACGCGGTCGCGGGCACGACCGCGGCGGGAAGGTCGACCCGTGAGTCGCCCGCTCGTCGGCCCGCGCCTGCAGCGCGTGCTCGCGCTCGTGCCGTGGATCCTGGCGCATCCGGGGGTCACCCTCACGGAGCTCGCCACCCGGTTCGAGGTGTCGGAGCGCGAGCTCGAGCGCGACCTCGAGCTGCTCCCGATGTGCGGGCTGCCGCCGTACACCGCCGACCGGCTGATCGACGTCGCCGTCATCGACGGTGGCGTCGAGATCCGACTCGCCGAGTACTTCGAGCGTCCGCTGCGTCTCACACCGGCCGAGGGCCTCGCGCTGCTCGCCGCCGGACGGGCACTCCTCGCGGTGCCCGGCTCCGACGCCGCCGGCCCGCTCGCCACCGCGCTGGCGAAGCTCGACGACGCGCTCGGCGCGCCGGGCGGCCTCGCGGTCGACGTCGGCGCCAGCGACCAGCTCGAACGACTGCAGGACGCATCCGCGTCCGACGAGCGCGTCGAGATCGACTACTACTCGTTCGCGCGCGACGAGATGACGACGCGCATCATCGATCCCTGGCGCGTCTTCCACGCCTTCGGCACCTGGTACGTCGCCGGTTGGTGTCACCGGGTCGACGGCGAGCGTCTCTTCCGCGTCGACCGCGTCCGCGCGGTGCGCGCGCGACCGGTGAGCACTTCGACCCGGCCACGCGGAGTGACGACGACGTGCGCGACCTCGTGTACCACCCGAGCCCCGACGACCCGCGAGTGACGCTGCGCCTCGCGCCGGCGGCGGAATGGGTGGTCGAGAGCCACCCGTACGAGTCCGCCACCCGCCACAAGGACGGTTCGTGGGCGGTCGTGCTCGCGGTGAGCGAACCGGCATGGCTCGAGCGTCTGCTCGTCAGCCTCGGTCCCGACGCCACCGTTGTGGCGCCGCCTCACCTCGTCGACCTCGGTGCCGCCGCCGCGGCGCGGCTCCGCGCCCGGTACGCGGGAACCTGAGCAGATGCCCGGCTCCCCGCTGTCCGATTCCGCGCGCGAGACCTGCGAAGATGTCCGCCGTGGAGCAGCTTCGGTGACCGACGACGTCGACATCCCCACCGTCGTCGACCTGCCGGCAGGCACGGCACCACCGCAACCGCCACCAGACAACGGCATCGGCGACTCCTCGGACCCGCCCGACGTCCCACCGCGGCGCGACACCAAGCGCAGCACGGCGCGGACCATCCTCGAGTGGGGGATCCTGATCGCGGTCGCGATCGTCATCGCCATCGTCATCAAGACCTTTCTGTTCCAGGCCTTCTACATCCCGTCGGAGTCGATGGTGCCGACGCTCGAGGTCGGCGACCGCGTGCTGGTCAACAAGCTCAGCTATGACCTGCACGACCTGCACCGCGGCGACATCGTGGTGTTCGCGGCGGAACCCAATGTCCTGTGGCATCGCGCCAACATCGACGACCTCGTGAAGCGCGTCGATCGCGCTCCCGGGCGAGACCATCACGCAGTGCGAGACCAACCGCGTGTGCATCGACGGGCGCCTGCTCGAGGAGAGCTACCTCCCGAAGGGCACCATCACCACCATTCCGACCACGCTGCCCTCCATCACCAACACGTCGGGCGAGAAGGTCCTCGTGTGCGACGCCGACAGTCCCGAAGGTGGGTGCACGGTGCCCGCGGGCAAGGTCTTCGTGATGGGCGACAACCGCACCAACTCCCAGGACGCGCGCGCCAACGGGCCGATCAAGGAGTCGAGCATCGTCGGCCGCGTGTTCCTCCGCATCTGGCCCCCGGGACGCATCGGGTTCATGTGAGCGCGCGCGGGCGGTCCTAGATCGTCCATTCGGACACCGCGGCGACCATGCGCGCAACGTGGTCGGAGTACACGCCGTCGACATCCATCGCCAGCAACTCGCGCAGGTGACGCACCTCCTGCGCGTCCCAGGCGAACGCCTGGATCCCGAAGCGGTGGAAGAGGCCGACGAGACCCTGGGTCCAGTCGGAGCGGTGCATGTTGACCACGCCGATCCCGAGCTCGGCGAGCTGGGACGCGTGGCGCTCGAGCGGGATGTCGATCTTGCGGCGCCGCACCGAGTGCACCAGGTGCATCCCGGGAGCGCGCTCACCGAGCTTCACGAGCAGGCCGGGCTTCGACGAGCACACCCAGAGCCGCTCGAGCGCCCCGGCCGCCCGGGCGACCTCCACCAGGACGGCGCCGGCCGCAGGGTCGTACACGTCGAGCGAGAGCTCGTAGCCGGCGCCCAGGTCGGCGTACAGGTCGGCCAGGCAGGGAACCGAGAGCTCGGCCAGCTCGGCCGCGCTGGACTGGGCGACCCGCTTGCGTCGCCACCCCTGACGCGCGACCGCCCCGTGGACCAGGACCACCTCGCCGTCGGCGCTCAGTCGGGCGTCGGACTCCAGGCCCCGGGCACCCTCGCGGAGCGCGAGTCGGAAGGCCTCCAGAGTGTTCTCGGGAGCGTCGGCGCTGGCGCCGCGATGAGCGAAGGTGATCGGTGGGGTCACGACCTGATTGTTACCCCTGTCGCACTGGGGTTGCCGTGCTCAAGTGCTGCGCCGGTCGTGCCGATTCCTGCTCGCAGTGGGCCACGAGTGAACTGGGAGGTGGGCCCGACATGACCACGGTTCGAGCCCAGTGCCCGGCGTGCGGGGACGTGCAACTGCACATCGACGACCTGACCGTCCGGGTGGGGCAAGACGACGACATGCCGAGCGCGTACCGGTTCCGGTGCCCCGGTTGCGACGAAACCGTCCACCGCGAGGCGAGTCCGCGCATCGTGGAGCTGCTCGTGTCCGCGGGCGCGCCGCGTGAGATGTGGCGCTGGCCGGCCGAGCTCGACGAGCGTCGATCCGGTCCGCCGCTGACGCCCGACGACCTCCTCGACCTGCACGTGCTGCTCGAAGGCGACAGCTGGTTCGACCAACTCGTGGCCTTGGTTCGCCACACGACCCCCGAGTAGCATCCCTTGATGGTGGCCGTCTGGGTGGTCGTGGTGGTCTTGGGTGTCGCAGCGGTTGCTGCCGCCTATGCCGCCCGTCGCCACGCCGACGACGTCGAACCTTCGGTACGCGAGTTCACCGAATTCCGCGACGCCATCTCGCGTCAGGTGGCCGGGGTCCAGACCGACACCCGCACCACACGTCGGCACCTCGATCGCCAACCGGTGGGCCGTCCGCCGTCCACCGACCCGCGCCGCGACGAACACCAGTCCTAGACGCCGGTCGAACGGCTGATACCGACGGGGTTAGGCTGTCGTCGGGTCAGCCCGGCGGAAAGGAACCCCGATGCCCTCGCTCGGCCCGGCCGAGATCCTCGTGATCCTCGTGATCGCGTTGCTCGTCTTCGGCCCCAACAAGATGCCCGAGATCGCCAAGCAGGTCGGCAAGGGCTTCCGCGAGTTCCGCCGGGTGCAGCAGCACCTCAAGAGCGAGCTGCGCGACGTCGTGTCCGAATTCGACCAGCCCTCGACCACGACGGTCGAGCAGCAGGCGGTGCCGATGCTCCCGCCGAAGGACGACACCGTCCCGACTCCGGACGGGCCGAACGATGTCGTCCCGCCGGTCGCCGACGTGCCGGAGGCGGCCGCGGTCGAGGTCACGCCGCTCCCGAGCGCTGAGCCGGACGCGCCCGGCGAAACCGCCTGATCCGAACCGTGCCGTTCCGCAACAAGGAGACCAACCCCGAAGGCCGCATGACGGTCTTCGAGCACCTGGGCGAGCTCCGCCGACGGTTGATGATCTCGATCGTCGCCGTGGTGGTGGCGGGCACGGTGGTGTTCATCCTCGCCCCCGAGATCATCAGCTGGTTGATCCAGTTCTACAACGACTCCGCGCCCAAGGGGACGCCGAACAAGTTCATCTTCACCGGCCCGCTCGACGCCTTCGCCACCCGCCTCAAGATCGCGACGTACGGCGGCATCGTGCTCGCGCTGCCGGTCTGGCTGTGGCAACTGTGGCGCTTCATCACGCCGGGGCTCACGCGCAACGAGAAGAAGTACGCGATCCCGTTCGTGGTCTCCTCGATCGTGCTCTTCGTCATGGGCGGCATCGTGGCGCTGCTCACGCTCGAGCCGGCCTTGAAGTTCCTGCTCAACATCGGCGGTTCGGATCTCCAGCCGCTGCTGACCGCGGACAAGTACATCTCGCTCGTCTCGCTGATGATCCTGGCGTTCGGGTTGTCGTTCGAGTTCCCGGTGGTCCTGGTCTTCCTGCTGATTGCCCGCGTGCTCACCACCGCGCAACTGCGACACTGGCGACGGTACGCCGCGGTGATCATCGTGGCGTTCGCGGCGATCATCACCCCCAGCCAGGACCCGTATTCGTTGTTCGCGATGGCGATCCCGATGTACATCTTCTACGAAGCATCGATTCTGATCGGAAGGTTCATGAAGCGATGACCGACTCGTGAGTCCGCAGCGCAAGGGTTCGAAGCGCGGGAGCGACTGGAAGCCGCCGCGCGACCGGCGCGAGGTCCTCACCGCCGTGCTCGCGGGGCTGGCCGTGATCGTGGTGACCGCCGCGCTGGTGTGGTTCCTCCGGCCCAACCGCGACTCGGGCTCCACGTCGACGGGCGACACCGTGACCACGCCGACGACCGTCGCCGCCGACAGCACGACGACCCTGCCGACCGACACCACCCTGCCGACCGAGACCACCCTGCCGACGGACACGACCGTCGCGCCCACCACCGCGCCGGCCGCGACGTCGACGCCCTGAGCAGCCCGGTCGAAGGCGGCGGCGTCGTGCGGGCCAGCTTCGAAGCCGGGCGGGGGTTCCCGCTCGACCGGTTCCAGACGCTCGCGCTCGACGCGCTCGACGCCGGTCGGAGCGTGCTGGTCGCGGCGCCGACGGGGTCGGGCAAGACACTCGTCGCCGAGTACGCCGTCGCCAAGGCCCGGGCCGACGGCGGCAAGGTCTTCTACACCACACCGCTGAAGGCGCTCTCCAACCAGAAGTACGGCGACCTCGTGCGCGAGCACGGCAGCGGCGCGGTCGGGCTCCTCACCGGCGACAACGCGGTCAACGGCGACGCGCCGATCGTGGTGATGACCACCGAGGTGCTGCGCAACATGATCTACGCGGCGTCGCCCGCGCTCGACGGCCTGCGCTACGTCGTCCTCGACGAGGTGCACTACCTCCAGGACCGCTACCGGGGTCCGGTCTGGGAAGAGGTCATCGTCCACCTCCCGTCCGAGATCACGCTGGTGTGCCTCTCGGCCACGGTGTCGAACGCCGAGGAGGTGGCCGCGTGGATCGAGACCGTGCGGGGCAGCACCGCCGCGATCATCGAGGAGCACCGGCCGGTGACGCTCGAGCACCGCTACCTGGTAGGGGAGCGCGGCTCCGACGACCTGCACCTGCTGCCGACGTTCATGACCGCACCCGACGGCGAGCTCCGGCCCAACCCCGATGCCGCCCGCCTCGACGCCAACAACGCGCGCGATCCCCGGTGGCGGGGCCGACCGCGGTCGCGCATGCGCACGCCGAGCCGGGTCGAGACCGCCGACCTGCTCGCCGCCGAGGGGATGCTCCCGGCGATCAGCTTCGTCTTCAGCCGCAAGGGCTGCGACCAGGCGGTCGAGCAGTGTCTGGCCGCGGGGCTCCGCCTCACCGAGCCGGGGGAGCGCGACCGCATCCGCGCCATCGCCGAGGCCAAGACCGCGGGCCTCGCCGACGACGACCTCGACGTGTTGCGCTACGACCAGTGGGAGGCCGGGCTCGAGGCCGGCTTCGCCGCCCACCACGCGGGCATGGTGCCGCCCATGAAGGAAGCGGTCGAGGAGGCGTTCGCCGCCGGGTTGGTGAAGATGGTCTTCGCCACCGAGACGCTGGCACTCGGCATCAACATGCCGGCGCGGTCGGTCGTCATCGAGAAGCTGTCCAAGTTCACCGGCGAGCGCCACGAGTTCCTCACGCCCGGTGAGTACACGCAGCTCACCGGACGCGCCGGGCGCCGCGGCATCGACGCGCGGGGTTACGCGGTCGTGTGCTGGAGCCCGTTCGTGCCCTTCGACCAGGTGGCCTCGCTGGCGTCACGCCGGAGCGACGCGCTGCGCTCGTCGTTCCGCCCGAACTACAACATGGCCGCCAACCTCGTGCGCCGCTACACGAAATTCGAGGCCCACCACCTCCTCAACCTGTCGTTCGCGCAGTTCCACGCCGATCGCGACGTCGTCGCGCTCGAGCGCCAGCTCGACCGGACGCGCGACCAGATCGCCCGCCAACGCGCGCTCCTCGGCGACGACCTCGACGCGGTGCAGCGGTACCGCGCGCTCACGACCGAGATCGACAACCTCCGCCGCAACCGCGGGGGTGGCCGGCGCATCACCGAGGCCATGGAGTCACTCCGTCCGGGTGACGTCGTCGTCGTGCGCCGACGAGGTGGGCGCGTGGTGGTGCTGAACCACGAGCACCGCCGGGGCGGTGGCAGCCGGTTGGTCGCGGTCACCCCGTCGCGCGACGTGGTGCGCCTCGGCCCCCAGGACTTCGACTCGCCGCCGCGACGCGCCGCGACCATCGACCTCCCCACGCCCTTCGCACCCCGCAACCCGGCCTTCCGCCGCCAGGCCGCCGACCGGCTCCGGCGGGCCCAGCTGCGCGACGACGGCGGACGGTCGCGGCGCGACGAGCGCCGCCTGGCCGAGCTCGAGGCCGAGCTGGCCGAGCACCCGTTGGCGGACGACCCGCAGCGGGAGCAGATGGTGCGGGCCGCGGCGGCACTCGAACGCTTCGACCGCGACATCGAGCGCACCGAGCGCCGCGTGCGCGGGCGCAGCGAGAGCCTGGCCCGGCAGTTCGACCGGGTGCGCCGGGTGCTGGAGGCGTGGGGCTACATCGACGGCTGGCAGCTCACCGACGCGGGCGAGCAGCTGGCCCGCCTCTACACCGAGACCGACCTGCTGCTGGCCGAAGCGCTGCGCGAGGGCCTGCTCGACGGGCTGCGTCCCCCCGAGCTGGCCGCGGTGGTGTCGTGCTTCACGTACGAGCGTCGCGGCCCAGAGGGGCAGCACCCGATGCCGCCGGCCCGCTGGCCCACCAAGGCGGTGGCGAAACGCGCGCGTGCGATCGAGCGCATCGCCCAGGACCTGCGCGCCAACGAGGACGACGCCGGTCTGCCCGAGACCCGACTTCCCGATCCGGGGTTCACGCCGTACGCGCACGACTGGGCCTCGGGCGACACGCTGGCCGAGGTGCTCGACGACGACGAGATGACCGGCGGCGACTTCGTGCGGCACGTCAAGCAGTGCATCGACCTGCTGCGCCAGGTCGGGGACGTGGCGGCCGATCCCGAGACCCGGACCCGGGCCCGCGAGGCCGCCGACGCATGTCATCGGGGCGTGGTGGCGGCGTCGAGCGTCGCCACCACCACGTGAAGGGCGTCTGACCCGCGTGGTCGAGAAGGGCCAGCCCTGGGAGCGGCCCGCGCGGGCCCGCGGCCTGGCACGTCGAGGGTGACGACGCCGCGCTGGCGGCCGCGGTGCGCGACCAGCCCGGCGCGCGGGTGGGATTCCGACCCGACCCCACCTCCGACCTGGCCCGGGCCCTCGGCATCCACTCGACTGGAATTCACGCGACCGGCGAGGCCCCCCTCGAGCTGGCCGTGGACGCGCTGCGGGTGACCGCCGACGAGCGCGAGCTGTTCGCGGTCAACATGGTCGTGGTGGGCACCCCGCCCGACCGCACCGGTTGGTTCACGGGCGCGCCCGACCTCCGGGTCGAGGTGGACGGCCGGGTCGCGCACGACGGACCGGCCACAACGGTCGTCGTCGCCAGCGGCCAGTACCTGCGGGGCAGCGACGTGGTGCCGCGGGGCCACCCGGGCGACGGGCGGGCCGAGGTGCAGGTGTACGCGGTCGCCCGGGGGCAGCGGTCCGGGGTCCGCTCCCGGCTCCCCCAGGGCGTGCACCTCCCGCATCCCGACATCACCCAGACCAGCGGGCGGCGGGTGGTCGTGGTGGCGGACAAGCGGCCGGTGGCACTCGAGGTCGACGGGGTGCCGGGCCCGCCCGCGACCCGGATCACGGTCGAGATCGTCCCGGAGGCGTTCCTGATCGTCGTCTGAACATCACCGTGCGCGGTCCCCGTCGCGCGGGGGTCGCACCGATACCATCGCCACCCCCGACGGTCACCTCAGGTCGCGTTGGTGTCGGGCCGGTTGGAGGCGAGACTGTGGGCGTGTACCCCTCGGAGAACTTCACCGACGACGAGGCAGCCGTCCTCCGTCCGTACTTCACCAACCTCGATCGTCCGGTGTTCGCGCTCGTCAACCTCCCCGAGGTCGTGAAGGGCGCGCTGTTCGCCCGCTACTCGCGCACCCACAAGAGCCTGCGTCGCCTCTTCCTCGACGAGTTCGTCAACGACCTCGATCTCACCGGCGACCTCACCGTCGACGCCACCGTCGGCCTCAAGCGCGCCGAGGAGCTCTACGACCGCGTGTTCCTCGAGTACGGCGACGACTCCGTCGCGCAGCTCGGCGGCGTGCACCTCGCGTGCGAGCAGGCGTCGAACCTGCTCACCAAGATCCTCGAGTGGGGCCGGCTCATGGCCTACCTCGAGCAGTCGACGCGCTACATCGAGTACGACCAGAAGCTCGATGGTCGCTACCGCTACTACCGCGACCGCGACGTGCTCGCATCGTGTGAGCACGCGTGGCGCTACATCGCCGACATGGACGCGCAGTTCACCACCTACGCGGAGCTCCTGCCCGAGATCACCGCGTGGGCGCGCGAGCGCTACCCGAAGGAACCGGGCGACTCCGACTTCGTCTACAAGCAGACGATCAAGGCGAAGGCGTGCGACGCGATCCGCGGCATCCTGCCCGCGGCGACGCTGTCGAACGTCGGCATCTACGGCACCGGTCAGGCCTACGAGGCGTTGCTGCTGCGCATGCGCGCGCACCCGCTGCCGGAAGCGCGCGGCTACGCGGCGATGATGCTCGAAGAGCTGCGCAAGGTCATCCCGAGCTTCCTCACCCGGGTCGACCGCGAAGACCGTGGGGTCGCGTGGAGCGCCTACCTGGCCGAGACCCGGCTCGGTACCCGGGACCTGGTGGAACGCATCTTCGCAGGTGAGAGAGCCGAACCGCGTCCCGCGGTGACCCTCACCGACTTCGACCCCGAGGCCGAGGACAAGCTGCTCGCCGCCATCTGCTACCCGCAGACCCACCTGCCCGAAGACCAGGTGCTGGCGAAGGTGCGCACGCTCAGCGACGACGACCGCGTCGCGTTGCTGCGCGCGTACGTGGGGGAGCGGAGCAACCGTCGACACAAGCCGGGTCGCGCGTTCGAGCGCGTCGACTACCGCTTCGACATCGTCGCCGATTACGGCGCGTTCCGCGACCTGCAGCGTCACCGCATGCTCACCATCGAGTGGCAGCCGCTGTCGACGCGTCACGGTTACGAGATCCCGGAGGCGGTCGAGGAAGCGGGACTGCGCGATCCGTTCGATGACGCGATGGAACGCTCGGCCGCGCTCTACGACGTGCTGCTCGACCCGTTTCCCGAGCAGGCGCCGTACGCGGTGTCGCTCGCGTACGGCATCCGTTTCGCGATGCAGTTCAACGCGCGCGAAGCGATGCACATGCTCGAGTTGCGCACCGCGCCGTCCGGACATCCGTCCTACCGTCAGATCGGCCAAGAGATGCACCGGCTGATCGCGGAGCAGGCCGGGCACCGCGCGATCGCGGCGGCGATGTCGTACGTCGACCACACCACCTACGAGCTCGAGCGCCTCGCCGCCGAGCGCGCCGCGGAGGCCCGCCGCACCGCCGGAGCGTGAGCGAGCGGAAGCGATCCGTGACGGCGTCTGACCCGAGCGTGACCAGAGGCTGACCGGCAGGCGGACAGCAGGAAAAAATTCACAGGCCCCCTGACCAGGGTCGACGCGCGTCGGTGCAGGTCACGGCCTCACGCGCGCGACCGCTCCCGCTTGACGCGGACCCCTTCCGTCGGGCCTACTACACGACGTCCTCACCGCTCGGTCGTGGGTCATCTCCCAGCGGGATGAAGGCACCGGGTGAGGGATGGGCACGGGGGCTCAGGAGACCAAGTAGAGAACGCTGCAATAACCCGGACTGCACGGCAGTCCGGGCCAACCAGTGGCCCCAACGGTCTCCTGGGCCCCCATCTTTCCCATCCGGCGTGCACCGTCCGCCGTACACCGGGGAATAGCGGCGGCACCGTCCGCGTTTGGGTCGCGACCTGATGCAAGTGCGGTGTTATATTCCGCGCCCCCGACCCCACGCGGCGATCTCGGTCGACGCTCGGAGCCTTGATGAGCGACGAAGAATTCGAAGACGAACCCGAGCTGGACGAGGAAGAGCTCGACGGCGACCTGGAAGAGGACGACGTCCTCGTCGAGGACGCCGACGAGGTGGCCGACGACGTCGAGCTGCTCGACGACGAGATCGCCGAGGAGAGCCCCGAGGTGCCCGTGCCCGTGGTCACCGACGCCGTCGTGGGCGCCGCCGAGGAGGAGGACGACGAGGAGGGCGTCGTCGACCTCGACGAGGAGTTGCACCCCGACGACGTCGAGGCACCCCTCGACACGCTGCTCCAGGAGCGCACCGCGAGTGCCACCCTCGAGGACGACGAGGAGGAGCTCGAGGAGGAGGAAGGCGACGGTGACGACCGGGCCGACGGCCCGGCGCGTATCGTGCCGAGACGCCCCGACGAGTTCCTGTGCCAGTCGTGCTTCCTCCTGCTGCCGCTCCGTCGCCTCGCCGATCCCGCGCGGCAGTACTGCGACGACTGCGCCTGAGCGGACTGCGCCTGCGCGCGTGACACCGGCCGCACCGGTGTCGGGCCGCACGCGGACGCGGCCGAGCTGGAGTTGGGTGCGCCTCGGCGCGTCCCTCGTCGCCGGTGTCCTCACCGGACTGTGCTTCCCGCCGGTCGGGCTCGGACCGGTCGTGCTCGTCGCGCTGGTCCCGCTGCTGTGGGCGTGGCGCGACGCGTGCCCGGCGCACGCCGCGCTCTACGGCTTCGCGTACGGCATCGCCGCCTACGTGGTGGTGATCCCCTGGATCCGCTACTTCGGCTACGTCGCCATCGTCCCCCTGGTCGTCGCGATGGCGCTGGCGATCGCGGGCGTGGGCGCGCTGGTCGCCGCGTACGGGCGGCGGCGACTGACCTCACCGTTCCTCACCGCCGCGGTGTGGGTCGTGCTCGAGGCGGTGCGCGGCCGCTTCCCGTTCGGTGGCTTCCCGTGGGCCGACCTCGGCGTCGCGCTCCACGACATACCGGCGGCGCGGGCACTGGCCGGTGTGGGCGGCACGCTCCTGGTGAGCTTCGTGGTGGTGGCGGTCAACGGGCTGCTGCTCGACTTAGGCCTCGCCCTCCGCGCGGACACCACCCGCAGCGCACTGCTCGCCGGCCTCGGGGTCGCGGCGATCCTGGTGGCCGCCGTCGTCGTCGATCTCACCCGCTTCGAGCCCACGACCACCGGCCACCTCCGGGTGGCGCTGCTCCAGGGCGACGACGAGCAGCTCCCGCTCGCCGAACAGGTGAACCAGCCGCTCACCGAGAAGCACTTCGCACTCGCCGACCGCCTGCGCGGCCGCTACGACCTCATCGTGTTCCCGGAGTCGGCGCTCGACACCGATCCGGAGTCGGACCCGCAGCTACGCGCCCGGCTGGTCGCACTCGCCGAGGAACACGACGCATCGGTGCTCGTGAACGCGCGCACACCCGGTGACGACGGGCAGTCGCGCAACACCAACCTGCTGTACACGCCCGCCGGGAAGCTGCAGGGCACGTACTCGAAGCAGCACCTGGTGCCGTTCGGCGAGTACGTGCCCTGGCGCGACGCGCTCGAGCTGGCTGCCGGAGCTGCGGCAGGTGCCCTACGACTACGAACCGGGTGCGTCGCGCACGCTGTTCCGCGCGGGCGGCCACCCGTTCGAATCGGTGATCTGCTTCGAATCCGCGTTCGGGCCGCTCGTGCGCGACGCGGTGCGCGACGGCGCGCAGGTCGTCGTCGTGAGCACCAACAACCGGTCGTACCAGCGTTCCGCGAACAGCGAGCAGCACCTCGCGCTCGGCCAGATGCGCGCGGCCGAGACCGGACGGTCGGTGCTCCAGGCGTCGGTGTCGGGGATCAGCGCGGTCATCGACCCCGACGGTTCACTGCACCACGAGACCGGCCTGTTCGAGTCGAGGATCGTCACCGCGTCGGTGCCGACGTCGACCGGCGAGACGTTCTACGTGCGCTTCGGTGACTGGGTCGTGCTGCTGAGCGCGATCGCGATGCTGGTGGTGACGGTGGTGGCGATCCGCCGCCCGGTCACGTCACCAGCAACTTGACCGCGGCGACGAGCCCGACCACCACGATCAGGCCGCGCAACGCGGGCGCGGGGAGGCGGCGGCCGACGGTGGCGCCCAGCTGCGCGCCGACGACCGATCCGACCGCGATGAGCAGCACGACGAGCCAGGAGACGTCGGCGAAGAACACGAAGAGCATCGCGGCGACCCCGTTGGCGATGAGCGCGAGCACGTTCTTCACTGCGTTGAGGCGTTGGAGCGAATCGGCGATGAAGATGCCGAGGAGCGACAGCAGGATCACGCCCTGGGCCGCGCCGAAGTAGCCGCCGTACACGCCCGTGATGAAGATCCCGATCCAGAGCTCGAGCCCGCCGTGCTCGACCACCCGGCTGCGGTGCTCGGCGACGAACCGGCTCAGGCGGGGCTGGAGGATCACCAGCACGACGGCAAGCAGGATGAGCACCGGCACCACCGCGTCGAACACCGAGCTCGGCAACGTGAGCAGCAGCACGCCGCCGGTGATGCCGCCGACGAACGAGGCGGCGCCGAGGACGGTGGTGCGGTGGCGCTGGCCCCCGAGCTCCCGGCGGTAGCCGACCGCGCCGCTGAGGCTCCCGAAGGTGATGCCCACCGTGTTGCTCACGTTGGCGATCACCGGCGAGTACCCGATCGCGAGCAGCGTCGGGAACGTGATCAACGACCCGGAGCCCACGATCGTGTTGATCGTGCCGGCGAGGAAGGCAGCACCGACGAGGAGCAGGGCTTCGAGGACCGACATGGTGTCCGGCACCGTAGACTGCGGGCCGTTCACTTCCTGGGAGTGCGGAACCGTGGCGGACGACAAGCAACCGGTGGAGAAGGCGGTCGAGCTCTTCGTGTACGCGCCCGTCGGCGTGGCCCTCTACGTGCGCGACATGCTCCCGAGCATGATGGGGATCTTCGTCTCGCGGGGCAAGCGCGAGGTGCAGTCGCACCTCCCCGGCCGCGCGCCGACGCCTCCGTCACCGCCGCCGGTTCCGCCTGAGGTCAAGCGGCGCATCGACGAGTCGGTCGGCGTCGCCAAGTACATGGCCGAAGGTGGCCTCGGCGCAGCACGGGAGGTCGCGGGGAGCGGCATGGGTGTCGCCCGCGAGCTCGCGGGGAGCGCGCTCGCGCAGTTCCTCGCCATGCGCGCCAACGGCGCCGACGCGATGGAGTTCACGCCCGACCGCGCCCACACCCGCGGCCGCTCCTCCTCCCGCGCCCGCACCGGAGCCGCCCGACGCGGGGTGGCAGACGCCCTCGACGCCGGCGGTCGACGTGCCGTCCTCCGACGCGCTCCCCATCCCCGGCTACGACGAGCTGTCGGCATCGCAGGTGGTCGAGCGCCTCGAAGGGCTCGATCGCGAGTCGCTCGACGCCGTGCGCCGCTACGAGAGCGAGCACCGGGGCCGCAACACCATCCTGGGCAAGATCGCGCAGCTCGGCTGACGTGGAGGCGAGCCGGCCGGCATCGGCCGACGACATCCCGCGCGTCGTGGAGCTCGCCGAGCTCATGCGCGCGGAGCTGGCGGCGATGCGCGGGGGTGCGCTCTGGCTCGAACGCGAGGCGTGGCCCGCACCTCTCGCCGATGCCTACGACGCGTTGCACACCGCGACGACGCACTGCTGGCGGTCGGCACCATCGACCACGTCGTCGTCGGCTTCGGCGCCGTCGTGGTCGAGCAGCTGCGCTCCGGTGCGCGACTCGGCGTGGTGACCGACCTCTTCGTCGAGGAACCGGCGCGCGAGGTCGGGGTCGGGGAGGCGTTGGTGAACGGGCTGGTCGAGCACTGCGTCACCGCGGGCTGCATCGGCGTCGACGCGGCCGCGCTGCCCGGGCACCGGGCGGCCAAGAACTTCTTCGAGACCCATGGGTTCACCGCCCGAGCCCTCACCATGCACCGGCGCCTCGAGCCGTGAGTGCGGTGTCGGCGCCGGCAGTCGCGGTGGGCGCGGTCTGCACCCACCTCGAGGCCCTGCTGCTCATCCGGCGGGGGAGGGGAGCAGCGCAGGGGCAATGGTCGGTGCCCGGAGGCCACGTCGAGTGGGGCGAGACCCTGCACGAAGCCGTGGTGCGCGAGACCTACGAGGAGACCGGGCTCGAGGTCGTCGTCGACCGCTTCCTCGGCTGGGTCGAGCGCATCCAAGACCCGTACCACTACGTGATCCTCGACTTCGCGGTGACCGCGCTCGAACCGTCCCGCCACCCGGTTGCGGGCGACGACGCCGCCGAGGTCGCGTGGGTGCCGTTCGCCGACGTATCCGACCTGCCGCTCGTCGGCGGGCTCTACGAATTCCTACGCGACGTGCGAGTGTGGTGACCCCATGGACTTCGACTTCACTCCCGACGAAGAGGCGTTCCGGGCCGAGCTCCGCTCGTTCCTCGATGACGAGCTCCCGACCTGGTGGAGGACGGTGTTCGTCGAGGACGAGCGCGCCATGCCGTTCACCCGCGAGTTCTGCCACACGCTCGCGGCGCGCGGCTGGCTCACGCTGAGCTGGCCGGCCGAACACGGCGGCGCCGACGGATCGGTGTGGCAGCAGGCCGTCGTGCGCGAAGAGATGTGGGCGGCGGGCGAACCGCGTGGTCCGCAGTACATGAACCTCAACTACATCGGTCCGCTGATCATGCGCTTCGGCACCCCGGAGCAGCAGTCGCGCCACCTGCCGCGCATGGCCGCCGGCGACGTGCTGTGGTGCCAGGGGTTCTCCGAACCGGAGGCCGGTTCCGACCTCGCGTCCCTCAAGACGCGCGCGGTGCGCGACGGCGACCACTACGTCGTGAACGGCCAGAAGATCTGGAACAGCTACGCCGACGCGCCCGCCGACCACTGCCTGCTGCTCGCGCGCACCAACACCGAGGTGAAGAAGCAGGTCGGCATCTCGATGTTCCTGGTCGACATGCGCACGCCCGGGATCACCGTGCGTCCGATCCCGAGCATGGCGGGCAAGAGCGAGTTCAGCGAGATCTTCTTCGACGACGCCGTCATCCCCGTGACCGACCGCCTCGGCGACGAGGACGCCGGGTGGACGCTGGTGGGGGAGGGGCTCGCGTTCGAGCGGATCGGCATCGCCCGCTACGCCCGGGCCAATCGCGTGCTCGAGCATCTCGTGGAGTACGCGCGTGCGACCGTGGTCGACGGGCGGCGGCTCGCCGACGATCCCGCGGTGCGGGCGCGCCTGGCAACGTTGGCCACCCGCATCGAGGCGGCCAAGTTGTTGAACTACGGCGCCATCTCGATCCAGGCGGCGGGCGCGGTCCCCGCGATCGAGGCGTCGATCGCCCGCATCCACAACACGCAGGTCGAGCAGCTGGCCGGGCAGATCGGGCTCGAAGTGCTCGGCCCGCAGGGCCTGCTCCTCGACGACGATCCCCTCTGCCTCCTCGACGGCGAGATGCAACGGCAGTGGCTCGAGAGCATCCCGGTCACGGTCGCCGCTGGCACCACCGAGGTGCAGAAGAACATCATCGCCCAGCGTGGGCTCGGACTCCCGCGGAGCGCGTGAGGTGGATCTGAACCTCGACGACGACCAGCGGCTGCTCGCGGAGTCGGCCCGGCAGCTGTTCGAACGCTCCTACACCACCGAGTCGGCGCGCGACGCGGAGGGCCAGCCCGACGGCTTCTCGGCCGACCTCTGGAAGCAGGCCTGCGAGCTCGGCTGGCCCGGCATCGCGCTCCCCGAGGACTGCGGGGGTGCAGGCTACGGCGCGCTCGAGCTGGCGATCCTGGCCGAGGAGCTCGGACGGGGTGCGGCCACGCTGCCCCTGCTGTCGTCGTACGCGGCGGCGCTGCCGATCCAGTGGGCGGGCTCCGACGCGGTGCAGTCGCGCTGGCTGACCGCGCTCGCCGCCGGCGAGGCGATCGCGGCGCTGGCACTGGTGGCGCCGAGCGGTGGCGAGCGGCTACAGGCCGTCGCCACCGATCCCGGGTGGACGCTCTCGGGCACGATGATCGCGGTGCCGTTCGGGTGCGTCGCCGACGTGCTGGTGGTGAGCGTCGACCTCGACGCTCCTTCCCTGGTGGCGATCGCAGCCGATGCGCCCGGTGTCGGTCGGATCCGCCACGACACGTTCGCGCCCGACCCGTTCGCCGCGGTCACGTTGACCGACGTGGCCGTGGGTTGCGACGACGTCGTCGGCGACGCGAGCACGCTCGAGCGCGCGCTCGCACACCAGACCGTCGTCGACACCGCCTACGCGGTCGGACTCGCCGGCGGCGCGCTCGCGCTGGCCGTCGACCACACGTCGAACCGCGAGCAGTTCGGTCGGCCGATCGGGGTGAACCAGGCGGTGTCGCACCAGTGCGTCGACATGCGGGTCGAGATCGACGCCATGCGGGTCCTCGCGTGGCAGGCCGCGTGGCGGCTCGACCAGCGCTTCGACGCCGCGGCATCACGTGCGGTCGCGCTCGCCAACGCGTACACCCGTGACGTGCTGCCGGGCATCTTCGCCCGCGCCCACCAGGTGCACGGCGCCATCGGGTTCACGATGGAGTACGACCTGCAGCTCTACACGCGGCGGGCGAAGGCCTACGAGCTCACCGGCGGGGGCGCGGCGCAGCACCTCGAGCGGGTGGCCCGCTCGATCGGCCTCGGCTGACGCAGAAGCTCCCGATCACTCCCCTCCACCGTCGCCGAGGTCGCGGGCCCGCTGCTCGTCCTCGCGGAGCTCGTCGACCGTGTCGATCCGCCGTGGGACGCCCTTGGCCCGGTACGTGGCGCCGGCGATGAGGTTGGCCGCGACCGGGAGGGTCAGCACCTGCAGGAACGCCGCGAGCGCGAGCGTCGTGACGTCGTTGATGTTCGGCAGCAGCAGCGCCGCGCCGACGAGCACGAGGATCAGGCCCGGCGCCGACGCCTTCGTGAGCGCGTGCATCCGCTCGAAGACGTCGCCGAAGCGCAGCACACCGATGCCGGCCAGCAACGTGAGCACGCACCCGAGGAGGATCACGGCCTCGCCGATCACGGCTCGCGCTCCTCGATGAAGCGCGCCGCGACGGCGGTGCCGAGGAATCCCACCAGCGTCACCGCGAGGGCGGCGGGGAGGAACGACCCGATGCCGGTGCGCACCGCCTCCACGCCGATGGCACTCACGCCGACCACCAGCATGCCGTCGATGGCGACGATGCGATCGGAGAGCGACGGACCGATGAGGAGTCGCACGAAGAAGCAGGCGGCGGCGCACGCGAGCACCACGAACGCGGCGACGATCATCGGTTCGCCGCCAGGAAGCGCGCGCAGTCGTCCTTGCCGGCGAAGGCGAGGACGACGTGGCGGTTGAGCTGCTCGATCTTGCCCCGCACCGACTCGACGTCCCGGAAGATGAGCACATGGACGTACAGCGTGGATGCGTCGGCGTCGATCCGGACCGTCATCGTTCCCGGAGTCAGCGCGATCAGGTTGGCGACCACGGCGAGTAAGGCGCTCGGGCACCCGTGCACGGGGACCGCGATCACCCCGGTGTGGAACCGCGAACGACGGCTCAGCACCTCACGGTTGAGCAAGACGACCGACTCGATCATCTCGCGCGCGAAGAACACCAGGAAGCGGACGGTCGGGACCGGTCGCACCACGAATCCCATGGTCGAAGCGTTGCGGGGGAACACGAGGAGCAACAATCCGGCGACCAGGAGCCCACTCACGACGTTGGCGATCGACACCTCCCCCCACAGCAGCAACCAGATCCCGAGCAGGAACGCGACGAAACCGGTCTGACGGATCATCCGAGGACCGCCCGGATGTAGCTCGACGGGTCGAGGAGGTCGTGCGCGGCACGTTCGCTGAGGGCGAAGAGCTCGCCGGCCGCCACCATGATGGCCAAGCTCACGGCGACCAGCACGGCGGTGGGCAGGACCATCAGGACCGGCCCACCCATGCGGCCCGCCGGGTGGCCCCGGGGCGCCGACCCCTCGTCCTGGGGCTCGGCCGGGCTCCAGAACACCCCCGACCAGATCTTGGTCATCGAGAACATCGTGAGCAGGCTCGCGAGCAGGCTGATGCCCACCACGACGTACTCGCCGCTGCCGAATCCGGAGTCGACGAGCGCGAACTTGGCGACGAAGCCGGCGAACGGCGGAACCCCGGTGAGGCTCAACGCCGGGATCGCGAACAGCACTGCCAGCACGGGCGCGGTACGGACCATGTTGCCCACGCCGAGGAGGCGGCTGGACCCACCGACGTGCTCGACGAGGCCACCGGTGAGGAAGAGCGCGGTCTTCACCACGACGTGGTTCACGATGTAGAAGATGGCCGCGGCGATGCCGGCGACCGTGAAGAAGCCGAGGCCCATCACGACGAAGCCGATGGAGCTCACGATGAGGAACGACAGGATGCGCTTGTAGTCGTCCTGCGCGATCGCGCCGAGCACGCCGATCACCATGGTGATGCCGGCGAGCACGAGGATCAGCGTGGTGGGTCTCGAGGTCGGGAACAGGAGCGTTTCGAAGCGGATGATGGCGTACACGCCGACCTTGGTGAGCATTCCTGCGAACACGGCGGTGACGGGCGACGGCGCGGTCGGATAGCTGTCGGGAAGCCAGAAGAACAGGGGGAACAGGCCCGCCTTGATGCCGAACACGATGAGGAACAGCACGGAGAACGCCATGCGCACGCCGCCGGGGAGGTCGCCCATCTTGCCCGCGAGGTCGGCCAGGTTCAGCGTGCCGGTCGCCGAATACACCAGCGCGATCGCGGTCACGAACAACGTGGACGACAAGAGGCTGATGACGACGTACGTCATCCCCGAGCGCACCTGCTCCCGGCGTGCGCCGAGCGTGAGCAGCACGTAGCTCGCCGTGAGCATCACCTCGAACGCCACGAAGAGCGTGAAGAGGTCACCGGTGAGGAACGTCGCGCACAACCCGGCCGCGAGGATGAGATAGACCGACGTGAAGCCGACGTGGTTGCGTTCGGCGCCGGGCTGGCCGATCGCGTACACGAGCACGGTGAGCAACATCAGACACGCGAGCACGAGCATGATCGCGGAGAGGCGATCTGCGACCAGCGTGATCCCGATCGGTGCCGGCCACACGCCGACCTGCGTTGCGATGGCCCCTTCCCGATCCACCTCGACGAGCAGCAGGATCGAGAACCCCATCATCGCGGTCAGCACCGAGAGGCCGATGAGCCGCTGCACCCAGCGCACCCGACCGGTCATGATCGACAGCCCCGCCCCGATGATCGGCAACAGGATCGGCAGTACGAGCCAGTCGCTCAACGGTCGTCCTCCACGATCGACTCACTGATCGCGACCGCTTCGTCGTCGATCTCCTCGTCGGCGCGAATGCCGGTGGCGATGCGGCGGTCTTCGAGATCGTCCTCGACCTCGTCGTCACCGGTGAGCACCCAGCTGCGGTACGCGAGCGCGAGCAGGAAGATGGTGACCGCGAAGCTGATGACGATGGCGGTGAGGATCAAGGCTTCCGGCAGCGGGTCGGAGAACTCGCGGCGGGAGCCGCTCCCGACGAACGGCGGCAGGCCGGGGCTCCCCGAGGACAGGAACAGCACGTTCCCGGCGTGCGCGAGGATCCCGAGCCCGATCACGATCCGGCTGAGCTCTCGCTGGAGCACGAGATAGCTGCCGATACCGACCAGGAGCGCGGCGGTCGCCGCGAGCGTCACGTTCACGGAGCAACGTCTCGCGACTCGTCACCGAACGCTTCGAACATCATGAGGACGAGGCCGACCACCAGCACGAAAACGCCGATGTCGAAGAACAGCGCCGTCGTCGTCTCCACGTGGCCGACGGCGGCGATGTCGACGACGACCACGGCCGACTCGAGCGCTTCGTGACCGACGACGAGAGACGTCGCCGCAGTCACGCCCGCGATCAACAGGCCGGCGCCCAGGATCGTCCAGGGGCGAACCCTCGTCAGGCTGCGCACCTCCGCGATCCCACCCGCGAGGTACCGGAGGGTGATCGCGGTGCCGACCACCAGGCCGCCCACGAAGCCACCACCGGGCTGGTTGTGCCCGGCGAACAGGAGCCACACCGCACCGACCAGCACCGGGTAGAAGATCACCTGCGCGGCGAGCTCGAGGATGACGCTGCGGCGGTTCACGGCACCGGCTCCCGGTCCGGCGCCGGTCCCTCACCCACGGCGGGATCGGACGAACGCGGTCGGCGCCGGACCGCCCGTGCCAGCGCCACCGATCCGATGGCCGCAGTGGCGAGCACCGTGATCTCGCCCATCGTGTCGAGCGCGCGGAAGTCGACGAGGATCACGTTGACGACGTTGCGGCCGTGTGCGTCGGGCAACGCTCGGTCGACCATCTCCCTGGAGATCGGAGTCGCGGTACGGGACCCGCCCGCGACCAGCGCGAAGCCGAACACCATGAGCGCGAGGAGCGACGCGACGAGGATCCGCGACCGGTGCACCGCGCGATCGGTGGGTGGCGAGAAGTGGTCAGGGAGTCGACGGAGGACCACGACGAAGACGACGACGGTGAGGGTCTCCACCGTGATCTGCGTCAGCGCCAGATCAGGGGCACCCTGCAGGACGTAGAGTCCCGCCATCCCGTAGCCGGTGACCCCGACGCACAACGCCGCGGCAAAGCGGCGCCGAGCCAACGCCGCGGCCGCGGCCGAACCGACCACGATCGCGACGATCGGGAGCTGCGCGACCTCCGGCACGAGGTCGAGTGATGTCGGCCAGGCATCGGCCCACACGAGCGCGATCCCGGGCAGCACCGCGGCAGTGGCGACGATCACCCCGAGGTACACGGGGAGAGAGCCGCTCTGCACGACCCCGGTGACCCGGTCGGCGACACGGTTCACTCCGCGAAGCGTGGCCAGATAGACCGATTCCGCCGACGTGATGCGCGAACCGCGCGACAGGGCGTGGCTCAGCGCGTCGCGCGCCCAGGCGAGCAGCCCGCCGAGCGCGTACGTCACGATCGAGAGGACGAGCGCGAGGGACACCCCGTGCCAGAGCACGACGGCAGGCGGGTCGGACCCCGGGACGAGGGAACGGACGGCGGCGTCGACGAACGGGTCGACGAGTGCGGGAGCGATGCCGAGCACGAGGCCGGCTGCGGCGAGCACGGCCGGCGGTGCCAGGAACACCCAGCGCACGCCGTGCCCGGGGGTGACGGAGTTGTGCTGATGCGTGTCGCGTGCGGGCGAGAAGAACCCACCGACCACGAACCGCACCGCGTACGCGACCGTGATCGCGGACCCGAGGACGAGTGCGGTCACGACCAGTGCCGCCGAACCGATCTGCCCGTGCGTGAACGCGTCGTACGCGGACTCCTTGGCCAGGAAGCCGATCGTCAGCGGAATGCCCGCCATGGATGCTGCCGCCGCGATCGTGACCGCCCGGATCGGGTTCCAACTCGAAGGAAGGCGATCGATCCGTCGGAAGTCGCGCGTGCCGGTCTCGTGTTCGACGATCCCGACCACCATGAACAGCGTGGCCTTGAAGAAGGCATGCGCAATGATGAGCAGGGCGCCGGCGAGCGTGGCGCCGGCGGTGCCGGTGCCGAAGAGCACGAAGAGGAAGCCGAGCTGGCTCACCGTGCCGTACGCGAGCAGCAGCTTGAGGTCGTATTGGCGCCACGCGCGCAGGCCGCCCGCGATCATCGTGACGAGTCCCACGCAGAGGACGACCGTCCGCCACGGGCTCACCAGCGCGAACACCGGCGCGAACCGTGCGACGACGTACACGCCCGCCTTCACCATCGTCGCCGAATGGAGGTAGGCGCTGACAGGCGTCGGGGCGACCATCGCGCCCGGCAACCAGGAGTGGAAGGGGTACTGCGCCGACTTGGTCATGGCCCCCACGAGCACGAGCAGGAGGCCGACGGTCACCGCCGCCGAGGCGGCGGGAGGATCGGCGAGGAGCGCGCTCATCGAGAAGGTCCCGGCCGCCTGGCCGACGAGCACGAACCCCGCGAGCATCGCCAGACCGCCCATGCTCGTCACGAGCAGTGCTTGCAGGGCGGCGGCCCGCGCGCGCGGCTCCGAGTGACGGTTTCCGATCAGCAGGTACGAGGTGACCGACGTCAGCTCCCAGAACGCGAAGAGTCCGATGAGGTTGTCGGACCACACCAGGCCGAGCATCGCGCCGGCGAACAACGTGAGCAGACCGACGAGGCGTCCCACGTCGTCGCCGCGGGGCGCGAAGTAGCTCGCGCCGTACGCGAGGACGAGCACGCCGACCCCGGCCACGAGGAACGCCATGAGCAAGCCGAAGCCGTCGAGCCGCAGGTCGAAGTCGATGCCGAGCTCGGGCACCCACCGCACCCGTTCGGTGAGCACCTTCCCGTCGATGACCTCGGGGGCGCGCGCCGTCAGCCACACCAGAGCCATGGCAGGCCCCACGACCGCGGCCCACAACGCGCGCCGCCCCCACCGCGCGCCGAACGCGATTGCGAGCACGCCCGCCACGAGGTGCACGGCGAGGATCAGGAGCATCATCTGGCGTCAGGCTTGCAGAGGTCGAAGCCGACCGCCACGCCGCTCACGCGCGGGTCGCGTTCGGAGATCTCGGGTCACGTCGTCGTTCCTCACTCGTCGTCGGGCGCGCGCGGACGCGCGGCTTCACCGTGGAAGTGGGATCAGACGAGTGCGGGGGGCGCGCGTGCGCCGACCGGCGCGGTGACGAGTCGGGGGAGGAGCGAGCGTGCCCGACCCACGGTGAACCAGCCGAGGAGCAGGAGCGCGCCGACGCCGACTGCCGCGAACGCGGCGAGCAGGTCGAGGTGGAGGCCCGAGCTGTGGGCGCCGGATTTCGCGGGGGAGACCGCCGTCGCCCGGGGTGCGAACGCCTCGGGGCGGCGGTCGCCGCCGTCGTGGGCGCGCGACGAGACCGCGGACGAGTCCGAGGCGGACGACGTGAGGGACGCGACGCCCGCCGCGGTGCACAGCGCACCGAGCGCGAGCAGCAGGGCCGCGACCACCGCGTGGAGACGCGATCCACGGTGGCGCATCGTCTGATGCTACCGGCGCGGTTGTGCTCTCAACCGCCGGATTCCGGTTGAGGCGTCAGGCGTCGCTGCCGATTGGTGCGGTCATCGTGTTGTTCTTCGAGAGGAAGTTGGTGGCGTTGTCCTTGTCGAGGTGCGCGACCTCGGCGAAGGCGTCGAAGCCGCCGTACTCGCGCGGCGTGGTGTCGACATCGGTCGCCTGCGCCCGCAGCGCACCCACTGTGCACTCCTCGCGAGCGCGGTGCTCGAACGGGTCGAACTGGTACCAGCGGCAGGCGTTCTCCCAGGTGACCGTGTGGATCTCGTCGTCGGGGAGGCCCACCTCCTCCAGCGACTTCATGAGCACCTCGGGCGACTCCGGCCACGTGCTGTCGGAGTGCGGGTAGTCGGCCTCCCACGTGATGGTGTCGATCCCGATCTGGTGACGGTTGCGCAGGCCGGTGCTGTCGTCGATGAAGCACGTCTGCACGTGCTCGCGGAACACCTGGCTCGGGAGCTTGTCGCCGAAGTCGGCGCCCGTCCACGCGCGGTGGTGGTCGTAGACGAAGTCGGCCTTCTCGAGGAAGTAGGGCACCCAGCCGATGCCGCCCTCCGCGAGCGCCATCTTGATCTTCGGGAACTTCTGCATGATCGGTGACCACAGGAGCTCGGCGGCGAAGATCGACGTCTGGAACGGCATCGCGTGGGGGATCACCGAGAACGGCGTGCGAGGCATGAAGTTCGGGAAGCCACCGAAGTGGAACACGGCCACGCTGCCGAGGTCGTTGCACGCCTGCCACGCGGCGTCCCACTCGGGACCGTGGATGTCGGCGGTGCCGAAGCGGTGGGGCTCGGAGTGGAACGACACCGCGTGGCAGCCCTTCTCGGCGACGCGGGCGATCTCGGCGGCCATCCAGTCGGCGCCGAGCACGAAGCCGCTGAGCGCGAGCGGGATGAAGCGACCGGGGTAGGCGCCGCACCACTCGTCGATGTGCCAGTCGTTGTACGCGCGGATCATCACCTCGACGAACTCGGTGTCGTCGTTCTGCACGAAGAACTGACCACCGAGGCCGGGCCACGACGGGAAGTTCAACGATGCGAGCACGCCGTTGACGTTCATGTCGCGGATGCGTTCGTGCACGTCGAACGTGCCCGGCCGCACCTGGTCGAAGCTGGCGGGGTCGGAACCCCAGCTGTCGCGGGGACGGCCCTGGACCGCGTTGAGACCGAAGGTGGCGATCTCCTGGCCCTCGATGAGCCACGCGTCGGTGCCGTTGTCGCGGCGGATCACGCGGGGGACCCGCTCCTTGTACTTCGCCGGCACGTGGTCCTTCAGGTACTCGGCGAGTGACGGCGGCTCGACGATGTGGTCGTCGACGCTGACGAGGATGAGGTCTTCCGTGCGCATCCGTAACCCCCGGGTTTCGTGCGTTCTCGGTCCGACCACCTTATTCGTACGCAGCCCAACACCGCACGACGCCCAGGGACGCCGCCGAAGTCGCGCGATCTGGAGCGCACACGTGCCGGATCGCGCGGCTTTGGGCGGAGCAGCGGGAGTCAGTTGCGGACGGCGCCGCTGCGCGCCCGGCGCGAGCGGTAGCCGTCGGCCTGGTCGGATTCGGCGGCGACCCGCACCCCGTAGCGGTACGACAGCATGCCGCCCAGGAAGCCGGACACCCCGAGGAACACGAGCGCAGCCGCGCTGAGCACGATCTGTCCGACGGACGTCTCCACCCCGACACCGCGGTCGTCGCGCCAGATGTACGAGACGACGAACGCAGCGACCACCGTGAGGTTGAGCGCCATGTGGATGAGACCGATGCGGAACGCCTGGGTGCGTCGAGGGATGTCGAGCAGGTCCATCAGACCGAAGAGGGCGGCGAGCAGCGCGCCGACGATGCCGACGGCGATGGCCCACCACGCGCCCCGGGCCAGCGCGCCCGGCGAGTTGGACGTCGCCCGCGAACCGATGTCGAGGACGAGGCTCGTGATCCAGGCCCCGATCGGAACGGTGACGAGGATCGGATGGAAGGGGTGTCCGTACGGCCCGGCGACGGGGCTGATCGGATCCTTGGCCGGCAACTCGCTGTGCTGGTGGTGACGGCGTGCTCGTTTGACCGGGGGAGCTGTGGGCGCGGTCATCGTGGACCTCCCGTTTGCACCGTTTTCAGGACCCGATGCCCATCAGGAGTGCGCTCCAAACCGGGTCGTCGTCAGCGCGCCCGCAGCACGACGACGGCCATGTCGTCGCGGGCGGTGCCCCCTTGGAACTCGAGGGCGCGTTCGACGATCCCGTCGGCGATGGACTGCGCGTCGCCCTCGAGGAGCCCGTCGATCGTCGTCTGCAGACGTTCCTCACCGAAGAAGTCACCGGTGCCGCGCGCTTCGCTCACGCCGTCGGTCGACAGGACCAGGACGTCACCGGGGGAGAGGACGGCGGTCGCCTCCGGGCTGGGGTCGAGCTCGAGCATCCCGAGCAGCGGCCCGCGGCGACCGAGCTCCTCCGATCGTCCGTCGTCGCGCCGGAGGATCGGCAGGCTGTGCCCACCCGAGGCGATGTTCAACCGGACGCCGTCGGTCGACGGCTCGAGCGCGACGTAGAGCGCGGTGCAGAACTTCTCCGGGTGGTAGCGCAGGAACGCGTCGCGGACGTCGGTGAGCACCGCGCTCGGGCCGACGCCGTGCATCGCAGCCGCGCGGATCGTGTGCCGGGCCAGGGCGGTCAGCACCGCCGCCTCCGCGCCCTTCCCGCACACGTCGCCCAGCACCACCGCCCACTCGCCACCGCCGGTCGGGAACAGGTCGTAGAAGTCACCGCCGACCTCGCTGCCGTCGCCCGACGGACGGTACGCACCACCCACGTCGAGCCCCGGCACCGACGGGAGCTCTGGCGGGAGCAGCGTCGACTGCAGCGTCTGGGCCAGCGCGGTCGCCTTCGTCTCGATCATCTCGGCCCGGTCACGGGCCGCTACCAGCTCGCGCTCGTAGGCGCGCCGCTCGGTCGCGTCGAACACCGCGGCCCTGATGAACGCGGGATCGCCGTTCGCGTCACGGGTGAGGACCAGGTTCAGCAGGACCGGGAGCCGCGCACCCGACGACACGTGGAGGTCGACCGCGAGCTCCCGGGCGAAGCCCTGCAGCTGCAGCATGGGCGAGATGTGGGTCTCGAAGAAGATCCGGTCACCCGGCGCGAGCAGCTCCTGGAACCGGCGGTGATCCACCAGTTCGCTCGGCTCGTAGCCGGTCACGCGCAGGAGCGTGCGGTTGACCTTGACGATCGTGCCGTCGGGGCGGGCCGACAGGTACCCGCAGGGCGCGTCCTCGTACAGCTCTTCGGCATCGTCGTCGAGCAGCGCCGCTTCGAAGCCCTCCGCGATGTCGCCTCCGAACGCCACCGGGGACCTCAGGATCCGAGGAACTCGCGGATGGCGGACGTCGTCTCGTCGGGGGCGCTCAGGTTGGGGCAGTGCCCCGTGGCCCGGAGCTTCACCAGCCGACTCCCGGCGATGTGCGCGTGCACGTAGTCGCCGACGACGTCGGGGGCGATCACGTCGTCGGAGCACTGCAGCACCAGCGTGGGAACGCGCACGGCCGCGAGGTCGGCGCGGTTGTCGGAGAGGAAGGTCGCGCGGGCGAAGCGGCGCTGGACGTCGGGATCCATGCGGCAGAAGCTCTCGGTGAGCTCGGCGCCGAGCTCGGGGCGGTCGGCGTTGCCCATGATCACCGGTGCCATCGCGGTCGACCAGCCCAGGTAGTTGCTCTCGAGCGATTCGAGCAGTCCCTCGATCTCGTCCTCGGTGAAGCCACCCCGGTAGGCACCGTCGTCGATGTAGCGCGGCGACGGGCCGATCAGCACCAGCGCGCCGAACCGCTCCGGTGCGGTCACGCTCGCCAACACCCCGACCATGGAGCTGACCGAGTGCCCGACGAACACGACGTCGTGCAGGTCGAGCTCCTCGCAGACGTCCAGGACGTCGCGCGCGTAGCCGTCGAGGTTCGAGTAGCGCTCGGCGTCGTACGCCGAGAGGTCGGAGCCGCCAGCGCCCACGTAGTCGAACACGACGGTCCGGTGGTCGTCCTCGAACGCCGGCGCCACGAACCGCCACATGTTCTGGTCGCAGCCGAACCCGTGCGCGAACACGATCGGGCGCCCGTCCGGATCGCCGCCGACGCGGACGTTGTTGCGGCTCAGGACGTTCGACACCCCGCCACGATATGCAACGGGTCGTCGTCCGCCACCCGTGTGGCACGGTCGCGGCCCTGGATCAACCGCCCATCGCCGCCCCTGGGTACGGTCGCGCGATGGCGATCCACACCGTCGGCCACGGCACGCTCCCGGCCGAGGAGTTCGCGACGCTGCTGCAGGCGGCTGCGCTCGAGGCGGTGGTCGACATCCGGTCGTATCCCGGGAGCCGTCACAACCCGCAGTACGACCGGGAGGCGATGGCGACCTGGCTGGCCGATGCGGACCTCGACTACGCGTGGCAACGCGAGCTCGGGGGCCGGCGGCCGGCACTTCCCGGGTCGCGTCACTCGGCGCTGCGCAACGAGGCGTTCCGCGGCTACGCCGACCACATGGAGACGGAGGACTTCGTCGCCGGCGTCGACCGGTTGGTGGCGGCGTCGGGGTCGGCTGCAACCGTCGTCATGTGCAGCGAGTCGGTGTGGTGGCGCTGCCACCGGCGACTGCTCGCCGATCACCTCGTCCTGATCCGGGGGATCGACGTCGTGCACCTGATGCACGACGGTCGTCGTACGCCGCACGCCATCACCGACGGCGCCCGTCGGAACGGAGATCAGGTGGTCTACGACGTGGGTACGACGGTCACGCTCGACCTCGACTCCTGAGCCGGCAGGCGCTCGTTACGACGTGAGGTACCGCGAAGTGCGGTGAGGCGAAGTGGGGTGAGGCGAAGTGGGGTGAGGACGGTGTGGGCACGCCGGGAGCATGACAGAAAGGTGCCGCCCGCACCGTTGACCGTGGATCCTGGGCCGAGTGCCCATAATCCTCGTTATGTTAAGTACACCGGCGGACAGGTGTGAGGTGCGCTACCCGACCGGGCCGGCCGAGTTCCGCCACCAGTCGAGCTGCGCCTGTGCCGACGACTGCTGGGTGATGACGGCCTCGGCGACGATGTGGTCAGGGTCGTAGGTCCACTGGATGTGCGCCTCGCCGTCGGGTGCCGCGCCCTGGAAGTCGCATGCGACCCGGCCGACGTCCCGCCCGTCGACCGACCAGCTGGTCTCGTAGCCGCCGCCGCAGGCCGGGTCGTCGTCCTCCGCGTACTGCAGGTAGCGCCCAGGGTCGTAGGCGTAGCCGTAGGCGGCCGCGTCCCGGTACCGCTGGTACGTGACGTACCCCGGGACCGTGTTGTTCCGGCACTCGACCATGGCGTCGACCCACAGGTTGGGTGACGGGCTGTCGCGGAGCAGGTTGCCGCTCTGGCTGAGATCGACGGGCTGGCAGCGGAACTCGGCCGCGTTCGGGATCTGGGCCAGGAGCTCGGCGTTCCCCCGGTGGGCGGCGGACGGTGAGAGGACCGCGGGCACCCGGTGTGCATCGCGATCGGGTCCGGCCTGGTCGGTCCACATGGCGCGGGCGGCTTCGACGTCGCCGTCGGTGCGGTCGAGGAACGCGAGCACGGCGAGCGGTGTGAACGTCCACGCGATCTCCACGCGGCCGCCGTCCCCTTCCGTGTCGCACACCCATTCGCCCTCGACGACGTGGTCGACCTTGTACGTCTCCCGCGCACCGCACCGGGACCCGCCCGTCGGGCGAGCGGCGCGGGCGAAATCGGACCGCAGGTCCTTCGTGCTCGCGGTACTGGTGGTAGACGATCGTCGTCTCGGCGTCGGGGTGGCACTCCAGCTCGGCGACGAAGTCCTGGCCGGGTGCGTCCCTGTTCTGGGATGGGTCGAAGAGGAGGCAACTGGGCCGCACCTCGCCCGGGACGTGCGCGAGCAGGGCCACCTCGTTCTCGAGCGCCTCGTCGACGTTGTCGGGCAACGAGCGGCGGGCGACTGCGGTGCCCGCCGACGTTGCGAAGACGAGCACCACGCCGATCGAAACGGCCGCGAACACACCCCGCACCGACATCGCCCCGCTCCCCGCTCGCCACGCCCTGCCACGCTGCGTGAGGAGACTGTAACGCGTCCATCCTCGGTTGCGTAAGCTCTCCCACCGAGGGGCGGGCTACATGGAGGCGGGCATGGCGGGCACGGTGGGCACGGTGGGTGGCGCGAACGCGGGCGAACGCGGCCGGCGACGGGGCGTGTGGCGGCGGGGACTGGCGGCGGTGGTCGTCGCCGGAGCGACGGGGATCACGCTGGCGATCACGTTGCTCGGGCTCCCCTCCGCCGCGCATGCGGCGAGCAAGGACGTAGAGGCGGTCGAGCGGACCCAGGAGCTGCTCGGCTACATCCCGTCGGATCACCGCCACTACTGCGCACGGGTCGATCCCGAGACCTTCGCCGACGGCAACTTCGGTTCGCCCGCGGCGATCGTCTACTGCGACGATCCGGCCGAAGGTGTCAACAACGTCGTGTACGTGCAGTACGACGACCCCGCCGAGGCGCCGGCGCGGTACGCGATGGCCGTGCCCGTGGGCCTCCCCGAGAACGACGGGTCGTCGAGCTCGTGCCCCGGTCAGGGGACATGGCACTTCGCCGATGCCGAGGACCAGACCGCCGGCAGCGATGCGTGCTCGATCGGACCGGGCCCCGACGGCAGCCAGATCGCGACGATGGCGTGGACGTCGGACGCTCAGAACATCCTTGCCCTCGCCCTCAACTACGACGGTGACGGCGCGAAGTTGAAGCAGTGGTGGAACGACTCTGCGGGCCCGCTCTCCGAACCCGAGACCGACGATGAGCTCGCCGACCTCTCCCGGGCCACGCGGAAGGCCGTGAGCACACGACTCGCCGACCGCACGCCCCCGGTGGTCAAGACCTGCGACATCGAAGGCGCGGACATCTCCGACTACAACCCCGACCAACCGGAGTGGGCGTGGCTCCCCTGGCTCGACGGCCACGTGATCTGCACGACACCGGGCAAGGGCCGGGTCGACCTGTACCAGCTCGCCCCGGACAACGCGGCCGACTTCGCCGGCGACGCTCGTGCCTACCTGACCGACGACGACTACCCGGGCACGAAGCACCCCGCGGTGTGCGACGAGGCGCACGCGCTCGTCCGGCACGGCGACGAGGTCGGTAACGTCGCGTGCTGGTACTACCACGACACCCTGTGGGCCGTCTGGTACGACAGCGAGACCGGCGTCGTCGGCGAGGCAGCCATCCCGGGCAAGTCGCCGAGCGAGCTGCTCGCCTACCTGAAGCGCACCAAGCTCACCTGACCCGTCACTCCGAGGGCAGGATCCCGTCGAGCGCGTCGAGCGACGGCGCGAAGTAGTGCGCGCCGCTGACCGGCGTGGTGAAGTCGGTGAGGTGGTCGTGGAGACCGTCGCCGGTGAGCCCGAACATGCGGTGCAGCATCTTGGTGAAGCGTGACGGATCGGCGCTGAACGCCAGGAAGTAGAGGCCCAGCTCCCCCACCCGTCCGTACGGCACGCTGCGCCGGTACAGCTCGAGCTCCTCGCCGTCCTCCTCGATCACGACGCGCGGCGATGTGCGCGGTGTCGGGCTTGTCGTCGAGCTCGACGCTGTCGGGCTTGCTGCGCCCGATGGTTCCCTGCTGTTCGTCGAGCGTCGTCGCGTGGAATTTGTCGAGGTCGTGCACCCACTTCTGCGCGAACACGAAGGCGCCACCGGCGCCGGTCTCGCCGTCGGGCACGAGGGCGACGTCGAACGCCTCCTCGACCGGCGGGTTCTCGGTGCCGTCGATGAAGCCGGTCAGATCGCGGCTGTCCTGGTACACGAAGCACGGCTGCTCGGCCGCGAGGGTGGACACCGGCGCCAGCACCGTCGCCGCCGCGCGCGCGACGTCGAGCTCGACGTCCTCGCCGGTGCCATGTGTCCACACCCAGAGGTCGTGCTGCGTTGCCGGCGCCCGACGGCCGTCGCCCTCGATGGGCTCGAAGTCGGCCAGCGCCGCAGGTGCGTCGTCGGGCTTCAGGCGACGCCAGAGGGCAGGACCGAAGCCGACGACGATGTTGGAGCCGCCCGCGGTGACCGGCGGTTCCCGCAGACCACCGAGCGCGGCGCGGATCGCGTCGTCGGTGGCGTCGGGGCGCAGGTCGAACTCGAGGTGGTAGTGCGAGCGCGTGCCCTGGGCGAAGATCCCGGGTTGGGGGCGAGCCACAGTCAGACCTCCTCCTCTTCTTACGAGCCCGCCGCGTCCTCGTAGGCCGACAGGGGCGGGCACGAGCACACCAGGTTGCGGTCGCCGAACGCACCGTCGATGCGGCTCACCGGCGGCCAGTACTTGTCGGGCCCGAGCAGCCCGGGGCCGGCGGCGACGCCCTTCGGGAACGCGGCCTGCTCGCGCGTGTACGCGCGCGTCCACTCGCTCACCACGACGTCGGCCGCGGGATGCGGCGCGTGGCGCAACGGGCTGTCCTCCACCGTCCACTCCCCCGCTTCGACCGCCCGGATCTCGTCGCGGATGGCGATCATCGCATCGCAGAAGCGGTCGAGCTCGGCGAGGTCCTCCGACTCGGTCGGCTCGACCATGAGCGTGCCCGCCACCGGGAACGAGACCGTGGGTGCGTGGAACCCGAAGTCGACCAGGCGCTTGGTGACGTCGTCGGCGGTGACCCCGGTGCGCTGCGTGATCGGGCGGAGATCGAGGATGCACTCGTGCGCGACGAGTCCCCCGGGACCGCGGTAGAGCACCGGATAGTGCGGCGCGAGGCGCGCGGCGACGTAGTTGGCGGTGAGGATGGCGGTCTCGGTGGCGCGCAACAGACCGTCGCCGCCCATGAGCTCGATGTACGCGTACGAGATAGGGAGGATGCCGGCCGAACCGTAGGGCGCGGCCGCGATGTGGGGCGACAGGAACGGGGCGAGGTGGGCGCGCACCGCCACCGGACCGACACCCGGCCCTCCCCCACCGTGGGGGATGCAGAACGTCTTGTGGAGGTTGAGGTGCGACACGTCGGCGCCGAAGACTCCCGGCTTGGCCAGTCCGACGAGCGCGTTGAGGTTGGCGCCGTCGAGGTACACCTGGCCGCCGCACTCGTGCACCACCGCGCACACATCGCGGATGTTGGCCTCGTACACGCCGTGCGTCGACGGATAGGTCACCATCAGCGCGGCGAGGTCGTGCGCGTGCTCGTGCGCCTTGGCCTTGAGGTCGTCGAAGTCGACGTTGCCGTCGTCGTCGCACTTCACCACCACGACGCGCATGCCCGCCATCACCGCGCTGGCGGCGTTGGTGCCGTGCGCCGACTCGGGGATGAGGCACACCGTGCGCGCGTCCTGACCCCGGCTCTCGTGGTAGCCACGGATCGCGAGCAGGCCCGCGAGCTCGCCCTGCGAACCCGCGTTGGGTTGGAGCGAGACGGTGTCGTATCCGGTGATCTCGCACAACGCGGCCTCGAGCCCGGCGAACAGCTCGGCGTAGCCCGCGGCCTGCTCGACCGGCGCGAAGGGATGCACGTTCGCGAAGCCGGGCCAGGTGATCGGCATCATCTCGACGGTGGCGTTGAGCTTCATGGTGCACGAACCGAGCGGGATCATCGTGCGGTCGAGGGCGAGGTCGCGGTCGGAGAGCTTGCGCAGGTACCGGAGCAGCTGCGACTCGGAGTGGTACGTGCGGAACACCGGGTGCGTGAGGATGTCGGACTCACGTCGCAGCGCGTCGGGGATCCCCGGGGCGTCCGTGGCTCCCCCGGTCTCGAACAGCCCGCGCACCCGTTCCACGATCTCAGGAGTGGTGGTCTCGTCGAACGCGATCGCGATGGTGGTGTCGTCGACCCGTCGCAGGTTGACGCCCGCGTCGTGTCCTCGTCGGAGGACGTCGTCGACCGCGCCCGGTACCCGGATCGCGATGGTGTCGAAGAACGTCTCGTGCACCACTCCGGGGAGCGACCGCGCGAGCTCGGTGGTGTGCTCGTGCACGCGCTGAGCGATGGCGCGGAGGCCGTCGGGACCGTGGTACACCGCGTACATGCCGGCGATGTTCGCCAGCAGCACCTGCGCGGTGCAGATGTTGCTGGTGGCCTTCTCCCGGCGGATGTGCTGCTCGCGCGTCTGGAGCGCGAGGCGCAGCGCGCGGTCGCCCCTCGGTGTCGACCGACACGCCGACCAGCCGACCGGGGAGGTTGCGGCGGTGCTCCTCGCGCGTGGCGAAGAACGCCGCGTGCGGACCGCCGTAGGCCATGGGCACGCCGAAGCGCTGCGCGGAACCGACGACCACGTCGGCCCCCCACTCCCCCGGTGGGGTGAGCAGGACCAGCGCGAGCAGATCCGTCGCCACTGCGACGAGCGTGTCCTGCGCGTGCAGGGTGGCGACGAGCTCGCGGTCGTCGCGGATCTCACCGGTGGTGCCCGGGTACTGCAGCAACACGCCGAACACGCCCTCGGTCGACATGTTCGGTTCGGGCGGCCCGACGACCACGTCGATCCCGAGCGGTTCGGCCCGGGTGCGCACGACGTCGATGGTCTGCGGATGACAGCCGGCGTCCACGAAGAAGGTGTCGCCGCCCTTGGCGTTCACCCGTCGCAGCATGGTCATCGCCTCGGCCGCGGCGGTCGCTTCGTCGAGCAGCGACGCGTTGGCGAGGTCCATGGCGGTGAGGTCGCTCACCATGGTCTGGAAGTTCAGGAGCGCCTCGAGCCGACCCTGCGAGATCTCCGGCTGGTAGGGCGTGTAGGCGGTGTACCAGGCCGGGTTCTCCAGGAGGTTGCGCTGGATGACCGGTGGCGTGATGGTGCCGGAGTAGCCCTGGCCGATCAGCGAGACGAGCACCTGGTTGCGATCGGCCAGCTCGCGCATGCGATCGAGCACGTCGGCTTCGGTGCGGCCGGTCGGGAGGTCGAGCGGCACGCGCTCGCGGATCGCCTCGGGCACCGCTCGGTCGACGAGCTCCCCCACCGACGCGACGTCGAGCGCGGCGAGCATCTGCTCCACCTCGACCGGCGCGGGGCCCAGGTGGCGGTCGGCGAACTCCCTGCTCACCCGGGTGAGGTTACCGGCGGACGAACGGCAGCTTCGTGACGACCGCAGGCACCTCACGCCCGCGGACGTCGACGGTGACCGCATCGCCCTCGGCGGTCTCGGGCGGCAGGAACGCGAGCGCGATCCCGTGGCCGAGCGTGGGAGAGAAGTTGCCGCTGGTCACCGCACCGACGACCGCCCCGTCGCGGGTGACCGGGTAGCCCTCGCGGGGGATCTGCCGGCCTTCGGTGGCGAGGCCCCGGAGGCGGCGAGCGACCCCCCGGTCGTGCTCGGCCTCGAGCGGCGCCCTGCCGCGGAAGTCGCCCTTGTCGAAGCGCACCACCCAGGCGAGGCCCGCCTGGAGCGGCGTGATCCCGGCGCCGAGCTCGTGGCCGTGCAGGGGCAGACCGGCTTCGAGGCGGAGCGTGTCGCGCGCGCCGAGGCCGGCGGGCGTGATGCCGGCATCGAGCAGCGCCTGCCAGCAGGCGGCGGCCTGCTCCGCCGGGACGTGGAGCTCGACGCCGTCCTCGCCGGTGTACCCGGTGCCCGCGGCCCAGCCGGGAGCCCCGCCGAACTCCACCGGCGCGACCGCGAACCGCTCGACCGCCGCGGCCTCCGGGTGCACCGTCGCCAGCAGCGCCCGTGCCTCGGGGCCCTGCACCGCGAGGACCACCCGTTCGGCGGTGACGTCGTCGATCGCGCACTCCCCCGCGCCGTGGAACAGCGCAGCTTCCCCGAGCGCGTCGACCAGCGGCGCGGTGTTCGACGCGTTGGGCATCACGAGGAAGTCGCCCGGTGCCGTCCACCACACGATGATGTCGTCGACGACGTGGGCGTCGTCGGGGTCGAGCAGGTGCGTGTACTGCGCGCGACCGGGACCGATGCGGTCGAGGTCGTTGGTGAACGCCCACTGCAGCGTGGCGAACGCTCCGGCGCCGCGTACGTGCACCGACCCGAGGTGCGACACGTCGAACACGACGGCACGCTCGCGACACGCGCGATGCTCCTCGAGCACCCCGGTGTACTGGATCGGCATCTCCCAGCCGCCGAACGGCACCATGCGCGCGCCGAGTGCGCGGTGCTGCGCGTCGAGCGGCGACTGGTTCACGCCGCCTCCATGGCGCGCTCGCTCACGCGCTCTCCGCGGCGGGACCGCTCCCCTGCCGGAGCTCCGGGAACAGGTCGAGCTTCGCCGCGCCGGTGCCGTCGGCGAGCTGGGAGGGCGGCTCGAGGCCGTACTTCACGAGCAGCTGCAGGTAGTCGCGCTGATAGAGCACCTTGATCTTGATCTCGGGGTGCAGCTCGACGAGGCGGCGCGCCTTGCGGTTCTTCTTCGTGACCAGCTTCTGATTGAGCGTGGTGATCTCGATGTAGAGGTCGTAGGCCGGTAGGTAGAAGTCGGGCGAGAACGCCTGCACCGGACTGCCGTCGCGGTCGCGCTCGAGCACGAACGTGCGCGGTTCGTACTCCCACTCGATGGCGTAGAAGTCGAGGAGCTTCGCGAACTGTCGTTCGGAGTTGTGCGCGAAGCGCACCTCCTCGTGATGCAGCTCCGGCGTGATGTCAGCCCCCCGACGCGGCGCGTTGCTCGGCGACGTGCTCCCGCACGCCGGCGTCGAGCTCTTCCATCACGTCCGCGAGCGGCACGATGTTCAGCACGCCCTGGCCCCGACGCACGACGTCGATCAGCATGTCGTCGGTGCGCACGAGCACCGAGTTGGTGCCGTCGAGCACGAGGTTGGCGGTGGCCCAGTCGTCGCCGAGGTCTTCGCGCAGGTACTCGATGGCCTGGCGCGCGGTCTGCAGCTTCACACCCGCGTCGAGGAGGCTCTTCACGACCTTGAGTCGCACGAGATCCTGGAACGAGTACGTGCGTTGGGTGCCGCTCCCCTTGGCGTCGGTGATCGACGGCCGCACGAGATCGGTGCGCGCCCAGTAGTCGAGCTGGCGGTAGGTGATGCCGACGATGCTGCACACCTGCGGACCGCGGAAGCCGAGCTCGCGGGCCGTGGGCTCCATCCCGTCGAGCATCGGCTGCTCGGCGCGCTTCTTGCTGGCCATCGACACCCTCGATCTCGAGTCGACCCCGGGTCAGTCTGAAGTACAGGGTCGTAGTTACGGGTGTGTGAGGCTACCGCCTGGACGCCCCCAGGTCAAAGACTCAGGAGCCCTCGCCGGCGGCGAAGTCCTCGGGGCGGACCTGGTCGAGGAACTCCCGGAACTGCTCGATCTGCTCCTCCTCCACCTCGCCGTCCTCGTCCTGCTCGAAGAGGACGCCCGCCTCCTCCAGCACCTCTTCGTGGGCGAAGATCGGCACCGGCTCGCCGTAGCGGACGGCCAGGGCGATGGCGTCGGAGGGGCGGGACGAGATGCGGTAGGTCCCGCCGTCGCGGGCGAACTCGATCTCGGCGAAGAACGTGCCGTCGTGCAACTCGGTGATGATGACCTGCAGGACCTTGGTGCCGAGGTCGTCGAGCACCGACTTGAAGAGGTCGTGGGTCATCGGCCGGGGCGTCTCGGTGCCCTGCAGCGCGTACACGATCGCGGTGGCCTCGGGCTGGCCGATGAAGATCGGGAGGTAGCGCTGGCCTTCGTTCTCGCGGAGGAGCACGATCGGTTGATTCGACGGAACCTCGACTCGGACTCCGACGAGCGACATCGGGATCACGCAGCGCCTCCGGTCTGGACTGGCGCCCAACCGTAGCACCGGGCCTCCCGGCCCCTTCCGCCTCTCCCCGGCGTCTCTCCGCACGTCGTCAGCCTCGGTAGAGCGCCTCGACGTACGCGTCCGGCGTCGACGCGACCAGGTCGCGATCGGCGACGACCACGCGGGGGACGTTGCGGTACAGATCGGCGCGATGCAGCCCGTACCCGAGGACGAAGACGTCGGGGATCTCGGCGCCGACGTAGCGGACCGCCACCGGCAGGATGCGGCGCGCCGGGCGATCGAGGAGTGTGCACACGTCGACCCGGCGCGGGGCCTGACCCTCGAGGTGCTTCACGAGGTAGCCGACCGTGAGGCCGGTGTCGACGAGGTCCTCGACCATCACGACGTCGCGCCCGGCGAGGTCGAGATCGACGTCGTGGAGGATGCGCACGCGACCGGAGTCCGGCACGTAGCGGGAGATGGCGATGAACGCGACCTCCACGTCGACGTCGCGGATCGCGCGCGTCAGGTCGGCGAGGAAGATCAAGGCGCCCTTCAGCACCCCGACGAGCACGACGCCGTCGGGATGGTCGGCGCTGATCTCGGCCGCCAGTCGTTCGACGGTGGCGGCGATGGCCCCTTCGTCGAGCAGCGTCTGTGGTTGGGAGACGCTCACTCGGCGAGGGTCTCGTGCACGGCCTCTCGCAGCAGCGCGGTACGCAGCTGGCGGCCGAGCGACGCCAGCTCACCCAGCTCGTCCTGCAGCCGGGCCCGCGCCTCGGGATTGCGCTGCCGCACGTACGGCAGCAACACCTGGCCGAACAGCACGGCTTCGCGCTCGGCGAAGGTGCGGTACATGCGGAGGTGTCGGGCTTCGACGCCCCGAGCGAAGAAGCCGGCCGTGATCCGCACGATCTCGAGGGCGTCGTCGTCGTACTCGGCCTCGCCGTTGATCTCGCGGGCCGGAGTGATCAGACCGTAGCTCTCGAGCTGCGCGACCTGCGCGACGTCGACGCCGATCGCGGCCGCGAGCTCGGCGCGCGTGTAGCGGCCGTCGCCGTCGGGCGTACCGGGCACGGCGTCGTCGACGTCGTCGGCGGGCAGGGTGGGCGCGAACGCGGGTGCGCGCCGGGTGGTGAGGGGCGCGGTCGCGGAGCGCGCGGGCGCGACCGACGGAGTCGGTGCCGTCGTGGGCGGCGGCGCTTCGGTGTCGGCTTCGGACGCGACCGGCTCGGCGCCGTCGGCGGTGGCGGCATCGACGGTGTCGAACAGGCGATCCTCACCGCCCGGCGGCAGCTCGTCGAGGCGCTCCTTGATGACCTTGAGCGGGAGGAAGTGCTCCTTCTGCTGGTAGAGGATCCAGCGGAGCCGGGTGAGGTCGTTGGCGTAGAACTTCCGGTACCCCGACGGCGTGCGCTCGGGGTTCACCAGGCCCTGGCTCTCGAGGAAGCGGATCTTCGAGATGGTGATGTCGGGGAACTCGTCGCTGAGCTCGGCCAGCACCTCGCCGATCGACAGGTGCTCGGGCTCGCGTGCCGTCACTGATCGCTCCCGACCAGGAACACGAGGACGAACCGCCCGATCTGGAGGTCGGCCAGATGGTGGAGCGCCGCGGTGTCGACCCGCTTGTGGTCGACGTAGGTGCCGTTGAGCGATCCGACGTCGGCCACCTCGTAGGCGCCGTCGACTCTGCGCACCGCGGCGTGTCGGCGCGACACGGTGATGTCGTCGAGGAAGATGTCGGAGTCGGGGTGACGCCCCAACGCGGTGACCTCGCTGTCGAGCACGTAGCGGCTCCCGGCGTTGGGCCCCCGCCGCACCACCAGCATGCCCATGCCCTCGGGCAGCTCGGCCAAGGCCGCGCCGAGCTCCTCGTCGAGCTCCAAGCGCTCGGCGAGTTCGGTGAGGCTCAGGGTCGCTTCGTCCTCGTGGGGCAGCGGGCTGCCGCACGAGGAGCAGAAATTGGCCCCGGACTCGTTCTGGTGGCCGCACTGGCGGCATCGCATGGCCCTAACGGTACCCCGACGGACGGGAAAGGGGTGACGGTCATCCTCGACGTGCGGTTGACGCAACCCTCGGGCTCGACGGGAGCTCGAGCCCAGGTGTGACGGTGAGGTCGAAGGTGAGGTCGAGGGTTGCCGCGAAGCCCTCGACCAGCGCGTCGGCCACCGTGCGCGGGTCGGTCGGCGCGCCGAGCTCCCCCAGCGTGACGGTGGCGGCACGCAGCTGGTCCCGGGTGACCGCCGGCGTGCCGGGACGGGGGACGAGCAGGTCGGTCTCGTCGAACGGGAGCCGGGTGAGCAGGATCGAGCCGTGTTGGAGCACCGCACCACGGCGCCGCACCTGCGCCGACCCGCACAGCTTGCGGTCGCCCACCCGCAGGTCGGCGCCCTGCTGGCCCGCGAAGCACACCGGTCCCGCCGGACCGTCGTGCCGGGCGATGGCCGCCGCCACCCGGACACGGGCCAGCCCGGCGATCAGCGCGCCGGCCAGCCACGAGTAGACCGCGTCGACCCCGCCCGCAGCACCCGCAGGCCGGGGCAGGACGACTGCGTAGGTCAGGTCGGCGCCGTGCAGGAGCCCCTGTCCCCCGGTCGGGCGGCGCACCACGTCGACACCGAAGCGGTCGCACGCGTCGCGGTCGATGTCGTCGTCGGGCTGGAAGTGACCGAGCGAGACCGTCGGGGTGGACCAGCGGTACAGCCGCAGCGCGGGAGGTGCGCCGTCGGCGACCGCATCGAGCAACGCCACGTCGGCCGCCATCTGGCCGGCGGCATCGAGGGTCCGCTCGACGTCGTCGACCAGGCGCCAGCGCATCGAGGACCGCTCCGTGATCAGTGCTCCTCGACCAGAGCGCGGTACCCGGCGGCGTCGAGGAGGCCGTCGACCTCGGCCGGGTCGGCCATCTCGACCACGAAGATCCATCCGGCACCGTACGGGTCGGCGTTCACCTGCTCGGGGGCGTCGTCGAGGGCACTGTTCACCTCGACGATGGTGCCGGTGACGGGCGAGAAGATCTCCGACACCGACTTGGTCGACTCGATCTCGGCGCAGCTGGCGTGGGCCATGACATTCGCCCCGACGCCCGGGAGCTCGACGAAGACGACGTCGCCAAGTGAGTCCTGGGCGAAGTCGGTGATGCCGATCCGGGCCCGGGCGCCGTCGACGGCGACCCACTCGTGCTCCTCGCTGTACCGCAGCTGTTCCGGGAATTCCATGGTGCGGGAGCGTATCCGCACCCCGGGCTACCGGAGTACCTGGCGGATGCGCTCGACGTACTCCTGGGCGGTGCGCCGGGCTTCGACGTCACTCCCGGCCTCGGCCCACACGTGGGTGAGCGCCTCGTCGGGGTCGGGCAGCACCAGCGCCCAACGATCGGGCTCGATCACCTTGACGCCGTCGATGAGCTCGGTCTCGCGCGAGCCGGCCCGCTCGACGATCTCGCGCATCACCGTGCCCTTGCGCTCCCACGGCGTGACGATGGTCTCGTGGACGACGTGGGTGCTCGGGAGCCCGGCCACGACCTGCGACAGTGGCCGATCGACCGCGGCGAGCAGGTCGAGCAGCTTCACCAGCGTGACCGCCGCGTCGTACGCGGGCAGGAACTCCGGCCACACGCACCCGCCGTCGGGGGTGCCCGCGAATTCGACGCTGCGGGCGGCCGCGGTCTCCATGAGGCTGGCGCCCCACAGCCGGGTGCGCACCACCGCTTCGTCGGACCCGAGGACCCGCTCCACCGCGCTGGTGGCGTTGACCGGCACCGCGACGCTCGCCCCCGGCACCGCCTCCCGGATGAGCGCGACGATGCTGAGCAGCAGCTCCTCGGGTCCGAGGATGTGCCCGGTGTCGTCGACGACCACCGCGAGCTCACCTTCGGGATCGATCACGAACCCGAGGTCGCTCCCGGAGACCCGCACCAGCTCCGCCAGCCGCGCCACCTGCGCGTCACGCACCTCCGCCGTCGACGTGGCCGACGCGGTGCTCGCAAACGGGTTGACCGCCAGCACCTCGGCGCCGAGCTTGGTGAGCAGGCTCGGCATGCCGATCGAGGCCGCACCGAACGAGTAGTCGAGCACGATCTTGAACGACTGCCGGCGGACCTGTTCGATGTCGACGACGCGCTCCGAGCGCGGCCGCGTAGAACTCGAGCGAGCGCGGCGGGAACACGATGTCGCCCACCTCGCCGCCGAACGCACGCCGGTAGTCCTCGCGGTAGAGCAGCCGCTCCACCTTGCGCTGCTGGCCGGGGTCGATGTCGCGGCCGTCGGAGTCGAAGAAGCGGATCTCGACGGTGTCGGGGTCCCCCGGCGCGAGTCGCACGGTGATGCCACCCTGCGAGCGGCTGTTGCGCACCTGGAAGCGCGTGAGGGGCACGGTGGCCAGCTCGATGTCCTCGACGTTGACGCCCGACAGGTTGATGCCGGCGATCAGCGCGCGCTTGAGCGCGCGCGCGATGCGGCTCGTGTCGCGACTCGTCGTGATCGGTCGCGCCCTTGGGGATCGACGTGCCGTACGCCATGGCCAGGCGCACGACCACCTCGGGGTTGATGTCGACGTTGGCCAGACCCCGCACGCCTCGCCGCCCGAACAACGTCCGCGCGCCGCGGCTCTCCCACACGATCGACGAGGTCACGATCGCACCCGACTCGACGGTCTTGAACGGGTACACCTTCACGTTGGGATTGATCACCGCGCCCTGACCGACGAAGCACTCGTCGCCGACGACGGTGCCCTCGTCGACGCGAACGTGCGCCGCGAAGGTCGGTGTTCCGCCCGATCACGCAGCCGCGCAGGTTCGCCTGGGGACCCACGTACACGTGGTCGTGCAGCACCGAGCGTTCGATGAAGGCGTCGGCCTTCACGATGACGTCGGTGCCGAGCACCGTGTAGGGACGCAGGTGCGAGCCGGCCTCGATGCGACAGCTGTCGCCGATGACCACCGGGTCGTCGATGCGCGCTTCGGGGCTGATCTCGACGTCGGTGCCGATCCAGCGGCGGTCGCCGAGCTGGAAGCCGTCGATGTCGACCCGCACCTTCTCGTCGAGCACGTCCTTGTGCGCCCGGCTGTACGCCTCGAGCGTGCCGACGTCCTCCCAGTAGCCGTCGGTCACGTGGCCGTGGAGCGTGTGGCCGTCGTCGAGCAGGGCCGGGAACACGTCGCCGGAGAAGTCGATCACCTCGCCCTCGGGGATGTGGTCGAACACCACCGGCTCGAGGACGTAGATGCCGGTGTTGATGGTGTCGGAGAACACCTCGCCCCACGTGGGCTTCTCCAGGAAGCGCTCGATGGTCCCGTCGGGCTGGGTGATCACGATGCCGAACTCGAGCGGGTTCTCGACGTGCTTCAGCGCGATCGACGCCGTCGCGCCCGCGTCGCGGTGCGCCTTCACGAACGTGGTGAGGTCGATGTCGGTGAGCACGTCACCGGAGATGACGAGGAACGTGTCGTCGAGCTCGTCGGCCGCGTTGCGCACCGATCCCGCGGTGCCGAGCGGCGAGTCCTCGGTCGCGTAGCGCATGGTGACCCCGAAGTCGGAGCCGTCGCCGAAGTAGTCGCGGATCTGGTTGGCGAGGAACGCGACCGTCACCACGATCTCGTCGAAGCCGTGCAGCGCGAGCAGGTTGACGATGTGCTCCATCATCGGCTTGTTGGCCAGGGGCATCATCGGCTTCGGGGTGTTGCTGGTGAGTGGCCGCAGACGCGTGCCCTCACCACCGGCGAGGATGACGGCCTTCACGAGATGCTCCCTGCGGTGTGGGTGGACCGGCCCTCGCGGAGTGCTGCCCGGGCGAGCGGCACGTAGGTGAGGGCGGCGTAGTAGCTGAGGACGAGGCCGCACACGGCCATGAACCAGGCGACGAACAGCACGACGTCGTGGGCGGTGCCGTGGATCGCATCGGCCCAGAGGTAGAGGGGGAAGGCGAACATGAGGGCGAGCGTGCCCGCCTTGCCCACCCACTGAACGTCGATGCGGCGGGCGCCCGCGGCGGCGAGCGCGAGCACCGCGACGCTGACGACGACTTCGCGGGCGAGGACGAGGATGCCCACGACGAGCGGAACGCTTCCCTGCACGATCAGCGCGACTCCGGCGACGAGCAGGAGGATGCGGTCGGCGACGGGGTCGAACACCTTGCCCAGGTCGCTCCCCTGGTCGAAGCGACGGGCGATCCAGCCGTCGACCCAGTCGGTCGCACCCAGCACCGCCAGCAGCGCCGCCGCCGCCAGGAGCTCGTCGTCGGCCAGCAACCACACGAACACGGGCACACAGACCAGACGGGCCAGGGTGATCGCGTTCGGGACCGTGACGACTCGCGCCGCACCTCTGGCTTCGGAAGGGAGGTGGGGGCCCATCAGGGAATTCAGGCGTCGGCCGTCAGAGCTCCTCGGTGAGCTGTTCGTTGCTCGGCGGGCCGCTCATCGATTCGGCCGGCTCGCGGCCGCTCACAGCATTCCCGTGTAGGCCCCGCCGTCGACCGGGATGGCCGTGCCGGTCACGAACGAGGCGGTCTCGGAGCACAGGAAGGCCGCGATCCGCCCGAAGTCGTCGGGACGACCGAGCACGCCGGCAGGGATGGCAGCCGCGAGCGCCTCGATCGCCTCGAGGTCGTCGCCGTAGAGGCTGCGGATGCGGTCGGTGTCGTGGAAGCCGGGTTGGAGCGAGTTGACGGTGACGCCATCGCCGGCCACTTCGCGCGCCAGGGTCTTGAGGAACGCGGTGAGGCCCGAGCGGGCCACGTTGGACAGGATCAGACCCGCGATGGGCTGGCGCACGCCCACCGACGTGATCGCGATCACCCTCCCCCACCGCTGCTCGCGCATCGCGGGCACCGCGGCGCCGCACATCGCGATGTGCGCGAGGCAGTTGAGCTCGATGGCCGCCCGGTACGCCTCGGGCGGAGTGCTCTCGAAGTTCCCCGACGGGGGTCCGCCGCCGTTGCAGATCAGGACGTCGACACCGCCCATCTCCCGCTGCGCTGCGTGGACGAACGCGGCCGCGCCCTCCTCGGTGGACACGTCGGCCACGAGCGGGATCGCGAGGGGTCCGATCTCCGCCGCCGCCGCGTCGATCCGCTCACGGGTGCGGCTGCACACCGCGACGGTCACCCCCTCCGCGGCGAGGGCCTTGGCGGTGGCGAGGCCGAGGCCACTCGATGCCGCGGCCACCGCGGCACGTCGTCCCTCGATCCCGAAGTTCATCTTTTCGCTCCTGGCGCCTTCGGCCGCTGCTCCACCCTCGGCGAGCATGGCCACGCTCGCTGCTCGGCGGGCCGCCCAAATGTCTGGCCGCCTCGCTGACGCTCGCTCATTGGTGGATGGGTCCCGCCGTCGCGAGGGCGGTGCCGACGCGGCCCGTGCGGGCTCCGATGATCTCCGCGCAGATCGACACGGCGGTCTCCTCCGGTGTGCGGGCCCCGATGTCGAGGCCGATCGGGGCGTGGATGCGGGTCAGCTCGTCGTCGCTGACGCCGGCCTCCTGCAGGCGTTCGACGCGCCGCCCGTGGGTCGTGCGCGAGCCCATCGCGCCGAGGTAGCCGACCCTGGTCGCGAGCGAACCGACGATGGCCGGCACGTCGAACTTGCTGTCGTGGGTGAGCACACAGACCGCGTCACGCGGGCCGAGCTCGTCGCCGACCTTCTCGAGGTAGCGGTTCGGCCATTCGTTGACGACCTCGTCGGCCATCGGGAACCGTTGACGGGTCGCGAACACCGCGCGTGCGTCGCACACGACCACTCGGTAGCCGAGCACCTTGGCCACGCTGGCCAGGGCGCGGGTGAAGTCGACCGCACCGAAGATGACCATGCGCGGCGGCGGCGCGAACGACTCGATGAACACCGACACGGTGTCTTCGCGCGCTTCGCCGTGGGCCCCGTAGTGGCGGGTGGACGTGAGCCCGGACTCGAGCTCGCCCAGCGCGTCGCGTGCCGCCGACCCGGTCGAGATCGGGGTCGCCGAGCGTGCCCAGTGGCTCGCCACCCGGCCGCACCAGCAGCTTGGCTCCGAGACCGGGACCCGCGGTGACCGTTGCCAGCACGACCGGTTCCTCGCCGCGCAGCGCGTCGCGCAGCGCCTCGTAGACGAGGTGCTCGGTCACCAGTCGAGGGGCTCGACGTAGAGATGGATGGTGCCGCCACACGTCAGCCCGACCGCGAAGGCCTCGTCGTCGGAGTAGCCGAACGTGATCACGCCCCGTTCGCGCTCGCCGGCGAGCACCTCGAGTGCGGCGGTGACCACCGCACCCTCGACGCACCCACCCGAGACCGAACCGGCGACCTCACCGTCGTCGCTCACCGCCATGGTGGCGCCGGGATCACGCGGGGCCGAGCCCTCGAGGGCGACCACCCGCGCCACCGCAACCCGGTGGCCGCCGGCGCGCCAACGCTCGATGTCGTCCAGCACCTCTTTCACGACCTCACCCTTCTCACTGCGGACGATGCGGGCTCACCCGAGACGATGCGGGCCAGCTGCTCCAAGGACGCCAGGTTGTGGCCCTCGACGAACTCGTCAACGTGCGGGAGGGCGGCCGCCATTCCTCGGGCCAGCGGGGCGAAGTTCGGCGACGACTTGAGCGGGTTGACCCAGACCACCTGGTGTGCGACGCGATGCAGCCGCTCCATCTGCGCACCCAGCAGCTCGGGGTCGCCACGGTCCCAGCCGTCGGAGAGGATCACGACCACCGCGCCGCGGGCCATGCCGCGCACGCCCCACTCGTCGTTGAACCGACGCAGTCCCTCGCCGAGGCGGGTGCCGCCGGACCAGTCGGTGACCCGCTTGGCCGCGGCGGCGATGGCGGCGTCGGGATCGCGACTGGAGAGCTCGCGCGTGATGCGGGTGAGGCGGGTGCCGATGGCGAACGCCTCGACCCTCCCCCGGCCCACGACCGCCGCGTGCAGGAACCGCACGAGACCACGTGCGTACGCCTCCATCGAGCCGCTGACGTCGCACAGCAGCACGATCCGCCGAGGGCGCTCGGCCGGCTCGACGAAGGCGCGCGAGATCGGTTCGCCGCCGGCGCGCAGGGCCCGGCGCACGGTGCGGCGCAGGTCGGGACGGCCCCGGCTGCGCCGACTGGCCCGCATGCGTCGTGATCGACGCTGCGCGCCGGCCATGCGCAGGTCGTCCATCAACCGGCGTGACTCGGCGAACTCGTCCGGGCTGTAGTGCGCGAAGTCGCGATGCCGCAGCACCTCGGCCCGGCTGAACCTCACCGCGAGGGTCGGCGAGTCGCGCGGTTCGCCGTCGTCGTCGTCGTCGGGCGCGTCGTCGCCGTCGTTGTCGAAGGCGAGGACGACCTCGCGCTCCTGCACGTTCGTGGTGCCGACCTGGAACACGCGGTCCCACCACGCCGCGAAGCTGCGGTCGTAGAGCTCGATGTCCTCGGGCCGGCGCAGGAGCGTGGCCCGCCCGGCCCAGTACACCGACTCACGCGTCGAGACACCGACTGCGCCGAGCGCTTCGGCGAAGAGGATGGTGGTGCCCACCGGGGCGTCGAGTCCCGCGCCGCGCAGGACACGCGGCGAACCCGACCGCGAGGCGATCGACCTCGGTCGGGAGCGTGACGGTGGCTTCCGCGTCAGGCACTGCGCTCCGCCGCCCGGTCCGACGCGGTGCGCACCAATTGTTCGATGCCCGCGGCCCGGGTGCGCTCCTGGTCTTCGCGGTACTTCAGGATGGTGCCGAGCGTGACCTCCACCGCGTGCTCGTCGATCGTGGTGCGGCCGAGCGCGGCGAGGGCGTTGGCCCAGTCGATGGTCTCCGCGACGCCCGGGGGCTTGTAGAGCTCGAGGTCGCGCATGCCCTCGACCGCGGCGGCCACCTCACGGGCGAGCTGCTCGGGAACCTCGGGTGCGCGCACGCGCAGGATCGCGAGCTCCCGCTCGAAGTCGGGGTGCGCGATCCAGTGGTAGAGGCACCGACGCTTGAGCGCGTCGTGCACGTCACGGGTGCGGTTCGACGTGACCACCACGAGCGGCGGGACCGCCGCGTGGAACGTCCCGAGCTCCGGAACCGTCACCGTGTAGTCGGAGAGGATCTCCAGCAGGAACGCCTCGAACTCGTCGTCGGCGCGGTCGACCTCGTCGACCAGCAGGACCGGCGGCGCCACCGCGCCGAGGGCGTCGGCCTCGTAGGCGATCGCCCGCATGAGCGGGCGTTTCACCAGGAAGCGCTCCGAGTACAGCTCGTCCTCGACGACCTCGCCGCCGCCCGCTTCCACCGCGCGCAGGTGGAGCAGCTGGCGGGAGTAGTCCCACTCGTACACCGCCTGCGACGCGTCGATGCCCTCGTAGCACTGCAACCGCACCAGCTCGCCGCCGGTCCAGCGCGCCAGCACCTTGGCCACCTCGGTCTTGCCCACTCCCGCTTCGCCTTCCAGCAGCAGCGGACGCTGCAGCCGCATGGCGAGGAAGATCGCGGTCGCCAGGCCTTCGTCGGCCAGGTACTCGTGCTGCGCCAGCGCGGCGCGGACATCGTCGACGGTCTCCATCAACACGAATCGTACCGGCGGTCGAATCAGGGCCCGTCGTTGGTCAGAGTGAGAACGAGTACCCACCGTTCACGGGGTAGGTCTGGCCGGTGATCCATTCGGCCTGCGGGCTGGCGAGGAAGGTGCACATGGCGGCGATGTCGCTCGGCAGGCCGCGGCGCTTGATCACGTACTTCGTCACCAGTCGTTCGGCGATCTGGTCGTTCGCGGGGTCGATCCCCTGCGTGTTCATCGTGCCGAGGGCGACGCAGTTGACGGTGATGTTGTTGCGACCCACCTCGCGCGCGACCGAACGGCAGAAACCGGCCGCGCCGGCCTTGGCCGCCGAGTACGCGGGCATGTGCGTCTCGCCGACGCGGGCGGTGTCGGAGATGACGGTGACGACGCGGCCCCAGTTCGCCTCGATCATCCCCGGCAGCGCGGCACGCACTGCGTACATCACGCCGTAGAGGTTCACCCGGATGAACCCCTCCCAGTCCGCGGGATCGGTGTCGACCAGGCGGGCCAGGTCCTCCATGCCCATCGTGGTGGCGCGCCCGGCGTTGCCGGCGTTGTTGACGAGGATGTCGACCGGGCCGCCCGCCTCGATCGCGGCGACCACCGCGGGGTAGTCGGTCACGTCGAACACCGCGGGGCGGGCCTGGCCGCCGTCGGCGACGATCGCGTCGACGACCCGCTGGGCACGCTCGTCGACGAGGTCGTTCACCAGCACCTCGGCGCCCGCTTGCGCGAGCGTGCGCGCGATCTCCTCCCCCACCCCTTGGCCGCCGCCGGTGACCAGCGCGCGGTGGCCGGTGAGATCGATCTCGTAGGTCATGGGTGCTCCCGGGTGTCAGACCGCGCCGCGGTCGTGAAGGCCGGCGATCTCGTCGTCGGTGAAGCCGGCGTCGGCCAGCGCGGAGTCGGTGTGCTCACCCAGCGCGGGCGGCGGTCCGAGGTGGACGGGCCGCTCCGCACCGGACGCGTCGCGGAGGCGCACCGGGGTGCGCAGGACGCGGGTGTGCTGGTCGTCGTCGAGCTCGACCAGCGCGCCGCGTGCCGCGAGGTGCGGGTCGTCGAGCAGCTCTTCGATGCTGCGCACGGGGCCGACCGCGGCGCCGGCGTCGGCCAGCTGTGCCTCCCACTCGGCCGCCGGCTTCGTCGCGAACAGCGCGGCGAGCTCGTCGGCCAGGCCCGCCTGCCCGCCGGGCGGGTCCATCAGGGCACCGGCGAGGTCGGGACGATCGACGGCCGCGGAGAACGCGGCCCACGTGCGCGGCTCGGCGGCTGCGAGCGTCACCAGCTTCCCGTCGGCGGCGCGGTACGTGCGTCGCGACGCCGCCTCGCCCCAACCGGCGGGCTGCCCCGACGCAACCCGCGCCACGGCTTCGCCGAGCACCCAGGTCGCGCTGTCGACGATCGCGGTGTCGACGAACGCGCCCGTGCCGGTGCGGTCGCGTTCGGTGATGGCCGCGAGGATGCCGACGACGGCGATGAGCGAACCGAAGGGCACGGCCAGCACGAAGTCGGGCGTGGGCGGGACGGTGTCGCCCGCCATCAGGGCCATGAGCCCCGAGTAGCCGAGGAACGTGATGTCGTGCGCCGGCCGCTTGGCGTACGGACTGCCCTCGCCGAAGCCCGAGATCGTGCACCACACCAGGCCGGGCTGGTCGGCGGCGAGGGTGGCGTGGTCGATCCCCTGCGCCGCGAGTCCGGCGGGCAGGCCCGACTCCACCACCACGTCGACCTGGGCGATCAAGCGGCGCAGGATCGCGGGCGCGTCGTCGTGCTTCAGGTCGAGCGTCATCGCGCGCTTGCCGCGGTGATACGCCTCCATCGCGCCCGGGATCATCCGCGTGGTGTCACCGGTGCCGCGTGGTTCGACCCGGAGCACCTCGGCGCCGAGATCCGACAGCACACCCGTGCAGTAGGCCCCGGGTTGCGCGCGCGAGAGATCGAGCACGCGGAGGTGTGCGAGCGGTCCGGCTTCGTGCCCGGTGGCGGTCATGCGCGCATCAGCCGGCCCGCACCTCGAGGTCGCCGCCGAGGACGGCGGGGTACGCGTGCCAGCGGTCGGGCGTGTCCTCGATGAGGCACACCATCTCGTCCCGGCCCAGGAAGGGCTTGTCGACGCGCGCGACGGTGAACTCCCGCCCCGCGTAGCGCACGGCGTCGCCCGGTTGCACGTCGTCGACCTTCTTCGGTTGCCAGTCGTCGGCCATCGAGATCCTCTCGGTTGGGCGGTCAGTCGGACGAGACGGTGAGCTCGACCGATGGGAACGGCTTGTCGCGTCCGCGAGCACCGGGCGCAGCGAGCCCGAGGTCCTCGTAGAGCGCAGTGGTGACCGCGTCGAGACGGAGGTAGTGGTCGTCGTTGCCGCACATGCCGTTGGTCTGCACGACCGCGACCAGTCCGTGCTCGGGGTCGGCCAGCGCGATCGCCGACAGCGCGCCGCCGTGGCCGAAGGTGCGTGGCGACGCGTGCCGCCCCATCGCGAACGCGTCGATCGAGAACCCCAGTCCCCAGTCGAGTTGGGCGTGGAACGTCTCGTCGTAGAGGCCCACGCGGTGACGCGCGGTCAGCGCCTCGACGGTCTGGGGCAGGAGCACGCGACGGCCGTCGAGCTCACCGCGGTGCAGGAGCGCCTCGTAGAGGCGGCCGAGCTGACGCACCGGGCCGCGGCCACCACCACCGGGCACGCACTGGCGCAGGAACTCGGGTGCGTCGTAGGGGTCGAGCGGGATCGGGACACCGGTGGCGGTGCTGTGCATGGTGCCGAGGCGATCGCCGTAGCGGCCGATCGCGTCCGGGGTCATGCCGACCCAGCAGTCGTCCATGCCGAGCGGGAGGAACACCTCGTCGCGCACGTAGGTCTCGAAGCGGCGCCCGTCGAGCCGGCGGACGATCTCGGCCAGGATGGTCATGCCGCTGGTCAGGTGGTAACCGGCCCGGGCGCCCGGCACCCAGTCGGCCTCGCGTTCGACCGCGCAGATCCCGGCGACGACCTCGTCCCAGTACGCGTCGCCCGCCGCGGTGCTCGCCACCGCGTCGGCCCCGCGGATGCCGGCGGTGTGCGTGAGGAGGTGCCGGATGGTGATGGTCTCCTTGCCGTTCCTGGCGAACTCGGGGATGTGCCGCACGACCGGGTCGTCGAGCTCGAGCGCACCCCGCTCCCACTGCTGCGCGACGGAGACCGCGACGCTGGGCTTGGTCATCGACCACCAGACGACCATCGAGTCGGGCGTCATCGAGGTGCCGGCGCGAGCCTCACCCACGCCGATGTCGGCGACCGGCGTGCCGTCGATCGACGCGTAGACCAGCGCTCCGGGGTGCAGACCGCGCTCGATGCCGTCGACGAGGACGTCCACCGCGCCGGGAACGGCCGCGGCGCCGGCGCCCGCGATCGAGTGTCCGCTCACGGGTGGGGACGCTAACCCTCACGGTGGAAGGCGGGCGAGACGGAGCGAGCGGACGCGAGCGAGGGAGGAGACACGGAGCGAGCGGATGCGAGCGAGGGAGGAGAGACGGAGCGAGCGGACGCGAGCCAGGGAGGAAGGTTGCGCCATGATGGGCGCCGATGGAGTCCCCTGATCCGGCCCCCGAACCCGACGTGCAGCTCTCGTTCGCCAACGAGCGCACGTTCCTGGCGTGGGAACGCACCGCGCTCGGCCTCATCACCGCCGGGCTCGCGATCACGCAGCTCCTCCCGTCATTCGACTTCCCCGGTGGGCGCCGGCTGATCGGCCTCCCGCTCATCGGCCTCGGGATCCTCATCGCCGCGGTGAGCTACTGGGAGTGGCGGCGCAACCAGGATGCGATCCGGTACGACCGGCCGCTCCCCAGCTCGCACCTCCCTCTGATCGTCGCGATCGTGGTGTCGGTGGTCGCGTTGTTCGGGTTCGTGCTCGTCATCGTCGAAGGCAGCGGCACGTGAACCCTCCTCGCTCGACGCACCGTACGTCCTCGGGCGACGAGCGCACCGACCTGGCGTGGAACCGGAGCGGTCTCGCCATCGTCGGGTGTGGGCTCGTGGTGATGCGGGGCCTCACCCTCAACGGGTTCGAACGCTCCGACGTCGCCGTTGGCGTGGTCATCCTCGGGCTCGGGTTCGCGAGCTATCTCCTCGCCGGGTGGCACGCCCGGCGACGACTGGCACCGGGACGCGCCGAACGGCCCGCACGACCGGCCGACCTGCTGCCGCTCGCGATCGGTGTCACCACGATCGGGGTCGCCGCGTTCGCGCTCGGGCTGCTGTTCCCCGCGTGAGCACCCCACAGGAAGGCGACCGATGAGCGACGAGGTCCTCTACGAGCTCGACGGCCACGTGGCCACGATCACGTACAACCGCCCGGCGGCGATGAACGCGGTGAACGGCGCGATGCGGCGCGGGCTCAACGACGCGTTCAGCCGCTTCCGCGACGACGAGGACGCGTGGATCGCGATCGTCACCGGCGCGGGACGTGCGTTCTGCTCGGGTGGCGACATGCGCGACGGCGCCGGGTCGATCGGTGAGTTCGCCGGGACGTTCTGGGAGAAACCGACGGTCAACTCGTTCGAGAGCGGGTGGGAGATCTTCAAGCCCGTGATCGCCGCGGTGAACGGCTACTGCCTCGGGTACGGGCTCACGCTGGTCACGTGGTGCGACTTCGTGATCGCGAGCGACCGCGCCGAGTTCGGGTTCCCCGAGGCGTTGTTGGGCACCCCTGCGATCGTCGGCGCCATCCGGCTGCCCCAGAAGCTCAACTGGCAGTACGCGATGGAGCTCCTCATGACCGGCGAGCGCATCGACGCGGCGCGGGCCCTCGAGATCGGGCTGGCCGGATGGGTCGTGCCCCACGACGCGCTGATGGAGGAAGCGCGTGCGCTGGCGGCGCGGCTGCTGAAAGGCGCGCCCCTCGCTTCGCGTGCGATGAAGGAGGTCGCGATGCGATCGCAGCACCTCTCGAGCGTCGAGGCGATCCGCTTCGGCGAGACCATGCGCAAGGTCGCGGCGGCCACCGAGGACGCCGCCGAGGGTGGCCGCGCCGCGGCCGAGCGACGTCCGCCGGAGTGGCGCGGACGCTAGCGGCGACGACCGGGCCTGGGCTACTACCCCGGCGCCGGGTAGAAGCGGTCGAGCTGCGCGCCGAAGGCGGCGACGAGTGGTGCGAGCGGCGCGTCGTCCGGTGCGCACCACCAGAGCTTGAACAACTCGGCGGTCGACTCGCGCCAGTTGGTGGTTGCGTACGCCGACACCTCGGTGAGGATCCGCTGGAACGCGGCCTGCCACGCGAAGGGCGCGCCCGATTCGCGGCCGCGCAGCGCGTGCTCGTACGTCTCGACGCCGAGCTCGACGCCCAACTCGCGGTTGAGCTCCAGGTAGACCGCGGGCGTCGCCACGACCGTCGTGTCGAGGTTGTGCCAGTACTCGTGCGCGACCACGCCGTCGATCGCGAACCACGGGCGCGGCGGCCGGGCCGAGACGCCGCGGCGACCGGCCGTCCGCCGGCGCTGTGCATCCATCGCTTCGACACACGCCAGGCTGGTGTCGAGGAAGAAGGTGCCGGTGCCGCTCGACGCGGAGCCCGCGGTGCGGTGGTCGTCGAACATGCCGGCGCCGTCGTCGATGGCGATCGTGTGCACGCCCGACGCCATGCGCCCGAAGCGACGACGCACTGAGAAGGCCACGTCGAGCGCGGAGGCGAGCAGTTCGGGCATCACGTCGGAGCGGTCGGGCACCTTGATCTTGAGCTTCAGTCCGTCGGGTCCCACCGCGCGCAGCGAGAGCACGTGGCGGGAACGGCCCCGGCGGGTCACCTCGGTGCCCGGCAGCAATTCCTGCACCGCCGCCGCCGGGTCGACGGGTGCCGGTGGCGCCGTCGGGGCGACGAGCGGGGCTCGCAGCCCTCCGGTCCAGCCCGCGCCGCGTGCCACGTGGCGTACGAGCTCGTCACTCACGTCGAGCACCGGGACGCCGGCGGCGGTCAGCGCGGCGACGAGGCCCGTCGCCACCTCGCGCTCGATGACGATCGGTGCGACGAGCTCTAGCGACGAGGCACCCCCACCGCGCGCTCGACGGCACGAGCGTCGCGAGGGGCGTGGTGCCGTCCCACACCGTGTCGTCGCGCACCTCCATCCGGGCAGTCAAGCACCCGATGCGACCGATGCCGGAGCACGGAGCCGCCGGGTGCGGCAGACTCGTGCCGTGGAGCGCGTCACCGGGATCGGCGGCTTCTTCTTCCGGGCCGAGGATGCCGACGCGCTGTCGCGGTGGTACGCCGAGCACCTCGGCATCGGATTGCCGCCCGCGTCGCTCGAGGACGACGAAGCCCGCGACGAGGAGTGGTACCAGGAGGCCGGGCCGACCGTCTTCGCGCCCTTCGGGCCCCAGCACTGGGAGAGCCCGCACCTGGGCGAGCACCGCTGGGGCGTCAACTTCCGGGTGCGCGACCTCGACGCGATCGTGGCGCAGCTGCGCTACGTGGGAATCGCGGTCGACGTCGACCACGAGACGCACCCGAACGGCCGCTTCGCCCAGCTGCACGACCCCGAGGGGAACGCGGTGCAGTTGTGGGAGCCGGCCTGAGCCCAAGCCGAGCCCAACTCCGAGCCGAGTTGCTCAGTCGGTGACGCGGATCCAGAGCACGCTCGTGCGGGGTACGAGCGTGAGCGACGCGTCGTCGCTCTGGATCAGCAGTGGGCTGGCACCCGACTCGAGCCAGTGGTTCATGGCCTGCTCGAGCTGGTGCTGGCCGACGTCACGGCGGTTGTCGACCAGCGTGGAACCGTCGATGAGGTGGAGCTCCGCCATCGCCATCCGCGCACGCTACCCCGACGTGTCGGCTCAAGCGGTGACGTCGACGGGCGTGCCCAGCGGAAGCTTGCTCGCCAGGTCGGTGATGGCGGCGTTGTCGATGCGGATGCAGCCGTGCGACACGCTCTGACCGAGCGCCGACGCGTCGTTGTTGCCGTGGATGCCGATCTCGGCGTCGCCGCCCGCGAACGTCTCGAGCGCGTCGGAGTGGCTGGAGAGCCCGTACGCGAAGGGTCCGTACGCACCGCCCGGGTCGGGTGACTGCAGCAGCACGTAGAGGTAGTAGTTGCCGGTCGGCGTGGGCGTGTCGGGTGCGCCGATCGCGACCGGTCCGGTGTAGAGGACGTCGTGCGCGTTCGTGACGGTGATGGTGTGCGCGCCGAGCGACACTGCGATGCGGTACGGGTTCTTGGTGAGCGTCACGTCGTTCATCTGGACCCAGCCGGTGCTCCCGTTCGGTCGCACCGGGAGCAGCACCTCGACCCAGCCGTCCGGACGTTGCGACTTCACCAGGAACGTCTGGGGCACGCCGGTCGCGCTGTTGCCCGGCTCGTACAGCCACGGGTTCGGGAACTGCTGGCTGGGTGCGGCCTCGCCCGGCGCCGCGAAGACGCCGATGTTCGGCACCGTCGGCTTCACCGTGGCGATGTAGGAGATGTAGTCGGGAACCGCCGTCGTCGTCGTGGGCGGGACCGTCGTGGTGGGCGGTGCGGCCGTGGTGGCGGGCGCCTTGACCTGGGCCTTCTCGGTGCCGCCGTCACCGCCACAGCCGGCGAGCACGAGTGCGAGCGAAAGGAGGGCGAGCAGCGTGGCGCGGACCCTGGTCACCGCTCGATGCATGGCGTCCGAGGGTACCGGCCGATCCGTCTGCGCCCGGACGCGGCTCAGGCGCGACTCAGACGGGGCCGGTGCCGTCGATCTCGGCCCACACGCTGGTGCCGGCGGCGTCGCGCTCGACGCCCCACGACACGCTGAGCAGGGCCACGACCCGCAGCCCGCGGCCGTAGCCGTCGGCGGTCTCGATGATGCGCGGAAAGCGACCGTCGGTGCACTCGTCGCGGACGACGCACCGGTAGAGGTCGTGCTTGCGGCCGACGGTCACCTGGATCCGGGTGCCGGCGTGGACCGCGGCGTTGGTGACGAGCTCGTCGACCACGAGCGTCACCGCGTAGCGCGCGTCCTCGCTGGCGCCGAGGTCCTCGAGCAGGACGCGCACCCACTCGCGGGCGTGCCGGGGTGCTTCGTCGTTCGGCAACAAGACGAGATCCGCGATTTCGCGCAGGTCCACGAGCCCGAGCCTCCCACACCCGCGGCGCCGACGATCGGCGACGATCGTAGGCACTCACGCCCGACCACCGCCCGTTGGGAGGGTCACCGTGCACCCTCCTTCCCTGGAGGCCATCGCTTGTCGACGGAGCACATGACGAGCAGGCGTCAGACGGTGACCCCGTTGGCGTGTGACACCGGCATGCGACGGGCGCGAGCGCGCCTGACCACAGCGACGACTCCGTAGGCCGCGTAGATGGCCAGGATGGGCATCAAGGGTCCACGGAACCGCGCGTTGGTCTCTGGCCCTGCGGACGCGATCAGGACGTAGGCGACGGTTCCCCAGGCGAAGACGTGGGCGAGCAGCCGCTGCCTGTCATGTCTGAGCACCTGCGCGATCCCGATCGCGAGGGCCGCGTAGACACCGAGGAGCCACGCCAGAAGTGACACGCCCACGACCGGAGATGAACGCACGCCCAGATAGTCGCTCACGTAGTCGGTGCCCGGCCCGAAGACGCCGGCGCCGAGACCTCGCGCCGTGATGACCGCCAGCCCGACGGGGTCGTCCAAGACGATGTCGGTGCCGCGCTCGAACAGCTTGTCGTAGTACGGACCAAGGGTGCTGGCCGCGCGCGGTGGTCGCTCGATGTTGGGGGCGACTCGATCCTGAGCCGCATCGAGGCCGATTCCGTCGCGCCAGGCGATGATGCCGGCGGCTCGATACGCGGCCATGTTCTGAGCCTCGATCCCGCTGAATCGCCACGAGTTGACACGTTCGTGGTTCCGCCACTGCCAACCGCCGAGCAAGCCGATGACGGGTATGAGGAACGCAACGATCACGACGACTTGCCGCGAAGATCTCCTCTGCAGTGCGCGGACCACGAGCAGGACGAGAGCGAGGATCGGTAGGTAGTACACGGTGGGTCGGATCAGCGCCGCGATCGCAAGTACCAACCCGAGGAGTCCAGACCAGATGGGCGAGGCGCCAACCCGAGTGCTGAAGACGCGAAACCCGAGCCCGATGATTGCGACGAGCGCGAGCGAAGACACCGACTCCGTCAGGAGGCGGCCCGATGCCACGAACTGGAGCGGCTCCACCGCGGTGATACCAGCGGCCACCAGCCCGGTCGTCGTCCCCCAGAGCCGCGAGGCGATCCAGTAGCAGGCGAACACCGTTGCGCAGCTGAGACCGACCTGGACGATCAGGAAGAACGTTTCGCTGTTCCAGAGTGCGAACACACTTCCGAGCAGTGCCGGATAGCCAGGAGTTCGGAGAAAGAGCTCCGAGGGGAAGTGCCCCTCACTCGCGAAGTACTGCGCAGGGGCGAGGTAGCTCCACGTATCGGGCGACCACGTCCGGCTCGGATCCGTGGATTCCAAGTACACGACCCAGCCAACCCGAGTGACAACGCAGAAGAGAAGTATCGACCCGAGCATCAACCGTGGGCGTCGAACGAACCGAGACGTCGCGACGGGGTCCCCCGTCACGTCAGAGCGGGTCTGCATCCGCTTGCACGAACGAAAACTCGCGCGCGGCAAATTCCGAACGCAGCTCCCGACGCGACCTGACGCACGGAGACCTGAACTCGCGAGCGTTTCATGGTCGACCCTCCTCCGGGGCGCTGGAGGCATCGTATTTCGGGTCGGCGGAGCGATCGAGCTCCTCTCGCGCCGACCGTTGCTGTCCGCGTCGCTTCGGACGCCGGGGGAGCATCGCGCTCGGTACCGCTCGGGAGCTCGCCGCCGAGAACGGCCGATCCGTTCGTGATCTGCATCGGGTCCTGCAGGTCACGATTGTCGGGCTGCCGGGATTTGAACCCGGGACCTTCGGCCCCCCAAGACCGCCGACCCAGTTGTGCACGGCGAGAGATCACCCTTGGAGATCGGTACCCGCGGGTAACACCGCGCCGGAGGCAAGCGGCAGTGGGCTCGTAGCCCTGGTACGTTCCGCGGCGTGCTGTGGGATCTTGAGCGGCCGTCTCATTGCTCGGTTGACGGCACTGACTTCACCGTCGCGATCTTCGCGAACTGGTTTCCGCCAGGCGATGGTTGGGTGATGAGCAAGACGCGAGACATGGTCGACCGTCTGACCGCGGTTGTCGTCCAGCTGCAACCGCGACGCATCGTCGAACTTGGTGTCGCACGAGGCGGCAGTACCGCGTTCCTCGCGACACTCGCGAAACCGGAACGTCTGATCGCGATCGAGCGTGATGCAGGGCCCGTCCCCGGGCTCGACGCGTTCCCGTGCGTCCAAGTCTGCTACGGAACCGACCAGGCGGATCGAGCAGCCATCGAAGCGGTCGTCGGCGACGAGCCGCTCGATCTCGTTGTTGACGATGCGTCACACGCGCTCGATCTGACCCGCGCTTCGTTCAACATCCTCTTCCCACGACTTCGCCCCGGTGGCCTGTACATCATCGAGGATTGGGCATGGGCCCATGTGGACTACAAGGTCGACGGGGCCGCCGACAAACTCGCTCCTCCGGGCGCGCCGTTGACACGTCTGGTCGTAGAACTCCTGATGACGTGTGGTTCCGAGAATGGTGTGGTCTCCAACATCTACGTCGCGCCGGGCGCGTTGGAGATCGAACGGGGTCCCGCAACCCTGGATGAAAGCTTCGACATCGCGGAGAGCTTTCGCTCCGGTCCCGTGCCCGTTCTCGCTGACGATCGACCGAACCGCTCGTCGCGGCCCTTCAGTCGGAGAGCTCGTCGCTGACTGAGGGTCACTCAGACAACGAGTGGGACGTATTGCTCGGGATACGCCGAGGGAGCGAAGAACCACGTCTCGAGTGCGTAGCGTTCCTGGGTCATCGCCGGATCAGTGGCGGTCCTGTGTAGGAACACCTCGTCGAAGAACAGCACGTCGCCGGGCTCGAACACCGGCCGCCGAGCTGGTGTCGCGGCGGAGATGCGGTCGACGACGCCGGGGCCGACGCTCCAGGCGAAGTTGGCGCCTTCGGTGCCGGTCTCGACGATGCGCTCGAGACGGCCGGGGATCAGCTCGAGTCCCGGTGCATCGCGGCCGCAATGCGAGAGCGAGAGCCACATGTTGACGGTTCGAATGCCCCGGCCGAGAAAGGCGCCGTCCTGGTGCCAGTCGGCGCTGGCATCCAGGCGGGCGCGTCGAAGCACGCATTTGTCGACCGCCAGCGCGGGACGTTCCCCGAGGTAGTTGGAGATCAAGCGTTCCAGCCCGGAGTCTCGGAGGGTGGCAGTGAGTTCGAACAGCATTCGCGGGGAGTCTGCGGCCCAAACCCCGCCGCCCTGTCGACAGAACGGGCGCTTGTACCAGAGTTCACGATTGATGCCCTCGGGAGACACGGGATGGACCTTGAAGGGTTCGAACCACGGGCTGGGCTCCTGTTGCTTGTCCGATGACCAGAAGGAATCGGAGGCCGCGATCGAGCGATCGATGCCGTCGACCAACGCACGCACCCTCGGGACCGGGATGACTCCGCGTACGTGGAGTGATCCGTGCCGAAGGATGCCGCTGCGGAGTACTTCCGGCGTGAGGGAGTCAGCAGCAATGACTGGAGGCACGCTCTCGACTGCAGCGCGCGCTTGCGCAACGGGTGGACAAGCGCCTGGGTTCCGAGCGCGCTCGAGTTGAGCAAACGCTTCGTGTCGCAACTGGACGAGTTGGCGCTCCACCGCGAAGTCGCGATTTACGAGGTTCGCCTCCATCAGCGAGTCGATCGCGTCGAGCAGCCGTCCGTCGGCCGCCATCGCGGCCGCGGCATCCAACCGCCTGGATGGATTCACAGCCGCGGCGCCGACTTCCTATGCCGCGGCCGCAGACTCTGGGATGCCATGGACTGACCTCCCCCATTCGGCGCCCACGAACGAAAGAGCTTGCTACCCGCGAAGGGACGCTCCCACACGCCCTACCCGACTCGGCAGAGACATCGTCGCGCCGAAGTCAATGGGAGCTGGCGGTATCTCGCGCCTGCGCCTCGGCGTTGACCAGAGCGCGTGGCGTGACGGCCTACATGGGTAGGACGGGGCGTCACGCCGTGCCTTCGACCAGGCCTCGGTTGCGGCCGGGGCCTCGGCGCATGCAGAGCGGGAGGCCGAAGCCGCCATCTCCTCTGGCTGCCCTGCACCTTCCTCAGTCGGGCTGCCGGGATTTGAACCCGGGACCTTTGGTCCCCCAGCGGTGAGGGCGTTCGCATCGTGCAACCCAGTGCGCCAGGGTGCGGCTGACCTGCGGTTTCGCGCGACCAGCCGTCCGCTCGATCCGTGTTATCCGGTCCGTTCGTCCAGGATTCTTAGCGCGTTCTTAGCTGGCGGCCCGCGCTTGACAGCCCGCGCTTGACAGCCCGCGCGACAGCCCACCGCAGCCGGCGTCACCTGGGTCAGTTCGAGATGAGGTCGACGACGCACCTGACCCCGGGAGCCCTGGTCAGTCGTGCGTCGGCCGTGACGAGGGCGCAGCCAAGTTGTTCTGCGAGTGCGACGTACGCCGCGTCATAAGCGGTGAAGTTGGCCCGGAGCTCGTAGGCCCGCCTCATCAGCGGCAACGTCGGGAACCGGGTGAGGGCGAGATTCTCGAGGTCTTCGACCGCGGACGAGAATCGCCGCGCCGTGACGTCTCCGGCGAGCCACCGGCGTCGCAGGACAGACACCGTCTCAACGTCGACCAAGTCGGGGGCGACGAGTTCACCACCACTGATCAGACAGTCTCGCGCCAGACGCCCGTCCGTAGTGTCGTCGGCAAGAGCGTTCGCGAGTACGGACGCGTCCACGACGATCAACGCCCCTCCCGCTCGTCGGCAAGGTCAGCGGCCGCGGTTCGGAGTCCGACCCGACCACCACGGCGTCTCCCGATCCGCGAAGAGCTCGTCGACCGATGGTCGCTCAGCAAGGCGGGCCAGCTCAGCCGCCAAGTACTGCTGGAGTGACTGACCTCGCTCCTCAGCCCGTCGCTGCAGCGCAGCATGGACTTCGTCGGGGACGTCTCGCACGAGCACGTTCGGCATGCTTACATTATGCAAGCACTGCGCGCCGCGCGCAACTCGCATGACCTCGAGCCGGGAGCGGGGGCACCCGACGCGTCGTTATGGCGCGCTAGAGGGCGTAGCGAGATGGCGCCCTCGCGGGCATTATGCATCCGAGGGATCATCGGTTTTGCGCGCTGGCCGTTACCTGGCGAAGCTGATACGGGGGAGATCGTGAGCATGAGTCCGACGCTTGTTCTTGTTCCACCGGCAGGCTGTGGCGCGTGGGTCTGGGAACTTGTGCGTGATGAGTTCGACGGGCTTGGCATTGCGCACCGTGCAATCGATCCGCCTTCGCTCGGATCGTCTCCGCTGCGTGACGCGGGAATACGGCAAGACGCTGCTGTCGTGCGCTCCGTACTCGACACCCTCGCACGGCCAGTGGTGCTCGTCGGAAACTCCTACGGCGGCTTCGTGATCTCAGCGGCAGCCGTCGACCACCCAGCTGTCGCGCGACTGGTCTATGTCGCGGCATTCATGCCGCAGCGCGGTATCCCAGTGTTTGAGGACCTCGTGACCACCGATGAGTTCTCGGCCGCGCTGTCCATGACCGACGACGGGGTCGGAAGCTTCGACCCCGACCGCGCGCCAGCGATCGTGTTCCACCAAGCCGAACCAGAGGCAGCGGAGCGGGCGGCGACTCGAATGCAGCCGCAGCGCATCAGCGACATCGGACTTGCGCTGCCCGCTGTTGCGTGGGAGGGGATTCCTTCGACCTACGTCGTATGCACCGAGGATCGCTCAATCCCACCTGACTACCAGCGACTGTCCGCGAGTCAGCGGGCTACGGCGAAGATCGAAGTTCCTTGGGACCATGTCCCCTCCCTGTCGCATCCCGCCGAACTCGCCCACATCTTGGCGGCCATCAGCGCCGAGGTCGCCAACGCTTGAGCGTCGACTGCGCGACGCCGCGTAGCCGCACCGAACTGCCGCTCCGCGTGCAGCGGACCCGGCAAATATGTGGTTCTCCTGCTTGATCCGTGGGTCATGTCGCGGCCGGGGAGACGGGGTGGGTGTGAGCCGAGGGCGAGCATGGCGAGTGCGACGAGGGGTTGGTAGCCGTGGAAGCCGAACGCGACGCGGGTGAGGAGTCGGATCTTGGTGTTGGTGGATTCGATGAGGCCTTGGGAGAGGCCGGTGTCGAGCGCGATGTCGATCGCGGCGCGGTGGGTGCGGATCCGGCGTTGGAGTTCCACGAACGCGGGGATTCGCGACCGGCGCGCCCAGCTTGACCCAGCGGTCGAGTGCGATCTTGCCGGCTTCGCCTTTGACCGTGAACACGTAACGCAGTCCTTCTTTGAGGAGGTAGGCGCGCCAGAATCGTGGGTCGGTCTTGGCGATCCAGTCGAGCTGGGCGCGTTGACGACCGGTGAGATCACCGGGGTTCTTCCAAAGGCGTAACGCGATTTCGCGATGTGTTTGGCGTCGCCGGTCGAGCGTCCTTGTCGAGCGAGGCCGAGACCGCGGGTGTAGCGACGGCCTTTCGCGTCGTTCCAGGCGCGGCGGCGTTCGATATCGAGCGCTTCGATCGCCCACGCGACAACATGGAACGGATCCGCGCTGCGGATCGCGTTCGGAGCCCGCTTCGCGACGACGCGTGCGATCCAGTCCGCCATGTCAGCCGAAACATGGGTCAACAACGCGGCTCGTTCGGGGCCGAGTTCGTCGAAGAACACTTCCAGGGCGGTGTCGTTGCGGCCGGGGCCGGCCCACACGAGCTTGCCGCGGTCATGGTCAACGACGACGATCAGGTAACGGTGGCCGCGCTTGTAGGAGATCTCGTCGATCCCGATCCGGCGCAGCCCGTCCAACCGGTCAACGGTCGCGTCGATGTCGGCGTTCACGCGAGTGACGATCGATCCGACGGTGCGCCACGCCACGCGTAGCAGTTCCATCACCGCGCTCTTCGAGGTGCGAACCGCGAGCCACGCCGCGAGCTCATCGAAGTCGCGGGTGTGTCCAGCGCCGTGACGCGCCCACGGCACCGCCGCGACGGTCACCCCATGGTGCGACACCGAACCCGGGGTGCGCCGGCCTCGAGGAACACCTTCGTCGTTCCGAGATCCAACGCCCGCCACCGCCGACGACCATCACCCAGGTCGTATCCCGGCGAGCGGCGACTGCACAGCCCGCACCGACCACGCGCCCTCGCGACCGGCCGCACCGACACCACGATCGCCTGCGCGTCGTCGTCGAACGCGACACCCTCAACAACCGTTCGCGTGAGCCCGCACACGCGTTCCCATACGCTCTTGTCCCGCACCCCGCCCTACCTCCCGGTTCGAAGTCGTCAAGCAACTCCGAACCTAGGAATCAGGCGGGGTGCACTCGCGGACCAACACTGCAAGCACCCACGGATGCAGCAGGAGAACCAAATATGTGTGCGTGTGTCGCGTGACCAACCAGCGAACTCACGAAGGGGAGCGGCCCCCGCTCGCTCGTCGCGGTCATTGCCACGGCCGCGCTACAACAGCTAGCCGCGGGACGTCACGCGACTGCGGTCGCCTCGATCTCGATGAGCAGCTCGGGAAACGCCAGCGCCTCCACACCGAGCAACGTGCCGGCGGGAGCGACTCCGGCGGCGCCGAGACGCTCGCCGAGCACACCGGCGTTTGCGAAGTAGGCCTCGACGTCGGTCGTGTAGAAGTTCAGGCGGACCAAGTTGGCGAACGTCATGTCCGCCGCACGCAACACCGCATCGAGGTTGTCGGCTGCGAGAGCGATCTGTCCAGCCATGTCGCCGACGTGTTGGGGCGCGCCGTTCTCGTCGACCGAGGTCTGGCCCGCGCAGTAGAGCGTACGGGTCGCGCCTTCCACGAGCTCGCCCTGGTTGAACCCGAAGTTCACCGACCATGACCACGGGTTGACCGCGGTGCGTTCGACCATGCGGGAAACCCTACTCCTGCTCCCAGCACCCAACATCGCCGACTATCGCGCCGGAACTGCGCACTGCACCGCCGGACCGTGCAATCTGTGGAATTGGCATCTCTTCGGATCTTGGACTACGACCCGCGGTGCCCGCGCGCCTCCGTGCTCATCGGCCAACTCCGCGACATGCTGGGCAGCGAGGCTCTGCGTATCGAGCACATCGGAAGCACGGCCATCCCGATGATGGACGCGAATGATGTTCTCGACGTGCAGGTCAGCGTTGCCGACCTCGACCTCGCAGTGGAGCGGTTCGACGAGCCGCTGACGGCGATGGGGTTCGAGCGGTTGTCCTACGCACACGATCATGTGCCCGCAGGCCGGCAGGATGACCCAGCTCAGTGGGCGAAGCGGTTCTGGTGGCGACGGAGTCAACGCGCCGGAGACGTGAACCTCCACGTACGTCTCGCCGGATCTCCGAACGAGCGTCTGGCATTGCGCTTTCGAGACTGGATGCGGGCGCGGAGGTGGTGATCGAAGCGACGTACGGCTGGTACTGGGCGGTCGATCTGCTCGTCGACGCGGGGTTCAACGTGCATTTGGCGCATCCGTCGGGCAACGACTGGGGGAAGCGGCGGGTGAAGAACGACGAACGCGACGCTCGTGACCTGGCGGACCTGCTGCGTCTCGGCCGGTTGGCGGAGGCGTGGATCGCACCACCGTCGGTGCGTGAAGCCCGGGAACTCGTGCGCTACCGCGGAGGTTGGTGCAGCTACGCAGTGGTCTCAAGGCGCAGGTGCACGCGGTGATGGCCAAGGAAGGTGTGCTGCCCGAGACGAGTGACATGTTCGGCCCGAAAGGCCAGACGTTGCTCGACGCGATGGAGCTCGCCGACGCGTACGAGTGCGCGTCGAGTCACTGCGGGATCTGATCGAGATCTATGACCGAGAAGTCGCGGTGCTCGAACGCAGGATCCATGAGCTGTTGCGCGACGACCGCGGCTAGCAGTCCCTTGATTGTTATGGGCGATGGCGGTCGTCCCATCACTGGCTCGCCAGAAGCGCGGTGGCGGGGTCAGCGCAGAGTTGCCCGCCGTCGATAGGGATACCAGCGCCGGTGATGAAGCTGGCCGCGTTGCTGGCCAGGAACACCACCAGGTCCGCGAGTTCTGACGGTTCACCCCAGCGGCCCATCGGGATCGAAGCGGCAACCGCGTTGCCGACTTCGAGGTTGACCCGGAGGCCTGCGCCGATCCCCCCACCGAAGGCGCCCGCGAGAATCGCGTTGACGGTGACGCCGAAAGGTGCGAGTTCAACCGCGAGCGACCGAGTCAACGCGAGCAGCGCGCCCTTGCTGGTCGCGTACGGCGTCCGTTCCGGAGGGCTCGATTGGACCCGGACCGACGCGACGTTGATGACACGACCCCAACCCTGGGCCTTCAACGTGGGAGTGACAGCTCGACACATCAGCCATGGTCCGGTGACGTTGACGTCTTGGACCGCGGCGGAACTGCTCAGTTGTCAGCGACTCGATCGGCCCGTTCTCGATGATCCCGGCGTTGTTCACGACGATGTCGACTCGACCGAAGTCGTCAACCACCGCCTCGACCGCCGTGCTCACAGCGGCTGGATCGGCGACATCACAGCCGTAGCCGCGGTTGGTGCCGACGGTCTGCCGGGCGGCTGCCTCAGCTTCGGTCTTGCTCCGGCTCAACACCGCAACCTGGGCGCCCGCTTCCGCGAGTGCCGTCGTGATTGCAGCGCCCAACCCGCGGTTTCCGCCAGTGACAACCGCAACTCGATCGTCGAGCCTGAATCGGTCCAACACCGTCATCGGGATCCCCTCCATGCGCTCGAGCCGAGCGAATGGTCCAACGGTACGTGTGGGACTATGGCAGCATCACCAGTAGTGCCGCCCGGTCCCGGCGTTGTGGGATAGACGCTCGATACCCCAAAGTTGGCGCCGATGTTTCGCGTGGAAGTAACTCGTTGGCACCCGGCGACGGAGCAGTGCAACTGTGCCGGTGTGCCCGAGGACCGCTTCGGCGAGGACGTCGCTGCCCGCTACGACGAATTCTGCCTCGATGTTCGAGCCCGACGTGCTCGGTCCGACCGTCGATGTGCTAGCCGGGCTAGCCGGCGACGGTGCCGCGATCGAGTTCGCGGTGGGCACCGGCAGAGTCGCGTTGCCGCTCGCAGCTCGTGGTGTACCCGTGGCCGGGATCGAACTCTCCATCGCCATGGCAGAGCGACTCCGAGCGAAAGATGTCGCGGAACGCATCAAGGTGACAATCGGCGACATGGCGACAACCCGGGTCGCTGGCAGCTTCCAGCTCGTGTACCTCGTGTTCAACACGATCGGCAACCTGACCACTCAGGATCAACAGGTCGCGTGTTTCGCAACGCCGCCGCCCACCTCGAACCCGGTGGCTACTTCCTGATTGAGGTCGTGGTTCCCGACCTGCGCCGCCTCCCGCCCGGCGAAGACGCCCGTGTGTTCTCCCACGCCCCGGGCTACCTGGGCTACGACCGTTACACCGACCTCGTCGCCCAGCAGGCCACGTCGCACCACTTCTTCGCCGACGGGTCAGGCTGTGCGCGAGTTCACGACGCCGTTCCGGTACGTGTGGCCATCCGAGCTCGACCTGATGGCCAACCTTGCCGGCATGAGGCTTCGCGACCGCTGGGCCAACTGGGACCGCTCGCCCTTCACCGGCGAGAGCACGTCACACGTCTCTCTGTGGGAGAAAGTCTCTCCGTAGAGCTCACCGCGGAGCCGTGCGACGAACACCGGTTCGGAAACAAGAGTCGCGCCGAGCCGGCGTTAGGGGCGCCTCAACACGTCGTTCTGGCGCGGTGGAGTTGGTGGCCATGCGAGCATCACTGGGCAATCTGGCGCGTCGAGTCCGCCGTCGTGTCGTGTCAGGGAAGCACACCGACGTACCGCTCTGGGCGGCTGCTGGTGATCGTTCGGGCGCGCGGTATGCGCGGCGAGGGCCCGGTCGGCTTCGGCGTGTAGGTAGGCGACGGCGTCGGTGATGTCGAGGGCGGCGCCCTCGTGCGGCGAGCGTCGCGACCTGTTGTTCGCCGAGGGCTTCGAGGAGGGTGGCGTCGGTCGCCGCGAGAGTTCGAGGATCCAATCCGGTAGCCATCGTGTCGTCATCGCGTCGGAGTTCCCGAGGAGGACGGCCGCGGGCTCGTAGGATCCGAGCGCGCACAATGCGACACCAGCCCAGTAGAGGCGCCGGTCTTGGACCAGTAATCCCCGAGTTCGAGCATCTGTTCGGCGGCGTCGACGCTCACTCGGAGGGCGGTTTGCCAGTCACCGTGTCGAGCCGCGATCTCGCTTTGACCCCGTCGCGTACGGACGTCCAGGCGGTCGTCGATCCGGGCGCTGACCTCGATGGTTTCGTCGAGCAGGGTGAGCGCGCGTTGCGACTCCTCGTAGGGGAGCCAGATCGCGAGAAGGAGGGCGAAGGGAGGTGTTGTCGATGCCGCCGGCACGGGCGACGCGAACGGATTCTTCCGCGGTCGCGACCGCGGCGTCGGGCGTCTTCGGCGATATGAAGCGGCCGCCGAACGTGGTGAAAGCTCCCGCGAGTTCGTACGGGTCGCCGGACGCCCGCGCGAGCTCGACAACTCCTCACCGTGACGTCATGCCTCCGCGAAGTCATGCGAAAGTGCGCGAGGGTCGTCCGAACCCTTGCCACGGACCAAAGCCGGGTACCGAGAGCCGCTTGGGCTCGTTCCGCGACACCGAGGAGGTCTTCGGCCTGCACGAAGTCGTGGGCCAGGGTGGCGGTCAGTGCGGCCCAGGCGGCGACTGCGGGAACGAGTGGGTGACCGTCACCGCCGGGGATCGCGAGCGCGGTCGCGGCCCAGCCCAGCGTGGCTTCGCGGTCTGCCTTGGACCGCCAGCGGGGCGACCAGGCGCAGCGCGTGCTCGGGTGAGGGTGTCTCGACGGCCCAGTCGAGCGCGGCGCGGAAGTTGTCGATGTCGACGGTGACGACGCTGGTCCATTCGAGGTGTTCTCGGGCCCGGAGGTGCGGACCGGCCGCCTCCGCCAGCGCGACGTAATGATCGGCGTGGCGACGCGCAGCGCGACGGGTCGCCGCTCGCGTTGAGGCGTTCCCACGCGTACTGGCGGATGGTCTCCAGCAGCCGGTAGCGCACCCCGCCGTCGGTGTCGTCGGTGACGACGAGGGACTTGTCCACCAGTTGACCTATTACGTCGACCACATCCAGCGCGTCGAGGTCGTCGTCGGGGAGGACCGCTTCCGCGGCCGCCAGATCGCAGCCACCCGCGAACACTGACAGCCGTTGCAACGCACGACGTTCCGTCGGCGTGAGCAGGTCATAGGACCAGTCGATCGTGCGCCGCAGCGTCTGGTGGCGTTCCAGTGCCGCGCGACTGCCGTGAGTGAGGAGCGTGAAGCGCTGATCAAGCCGGGCGACGAGATCTTCCGGTGACAGCGACCGCACCCGCGCCGCTGCGAGCTCGATCGCCAGTGGGATCCCGTCCAGGCGTCGGCACAGCACCCCGACGGCACCGACGTTGCGGTCGGTGAGCACGAAGTCGCGCTTCGCCGTGCTCGCCCGATCCCCGAATAGACACACTGCCTCCGCCTGCCTGACCTCGTTCACGTCCGCATCGCCGGCCGGGACGCCCAGCGGCGGCACCGCCATGATCCGTTCGCCCGCCAACCCGAGGCCCTCCCGACTCGTCGCCAGCACACGATACCCGGGCACAGCGTTGCTCGATGGCATCGACCAGGCGCGCGACCGCATCGAGGAGGTGCTCGCAGTTGTCGAGCACCAACAACAGCCGCTTGGCCGCGAGAAAATCGAGCACCGACAAGCCCAGCGCCCGACCTGGACCAGGCTGCACCCGTACGCTCGACGCGACTGTCGCCCACACCGCCTCCGGATCGGTGACCGGCGCGAACTCGCACAACCACGCGCCGTCCGGGAACTCACCGATGACCTCCTCCGCGGCCTGGAGTGCGAGACGGGTCTTGCCGACCCCGCCCAGTCCGGTCAAGGTCACCAGCGACGACCGACACACCAGCTCCGCCACCGACGCGATCTCCGTCTCGCGCCCGACGAACGTCGTCATCTGACGCGGCAGGTTGTTGCGGCGGAAGTTGTCGGCGGTGCGGAAGCGGCGTGAGGGCTCGGGCGACCGGCGCCCAGTCCAGGTCCGGCTGTTGCATCAACATGGCCACTTCGAGACTGCGCAGCGCCACCCGGGCTCGATCCCCAACTCCTGGCCCAACAGGCTCCGCACCCGCCCATACGCCCGCAAGGCCTCAGCCTGACGGCCCGACCGATACAACGCCAACATCAACTCACCCCACAAACGCTCCCGAAACCCGGACTCACTGACCAACGTTCGAGCTCGCCCACCTGCTCCTCGTGAGCCCCCAACGTCAGCCGCCCGCCTCCACCCGCTCCTCGGTCGCCACCCACCGCAACTCCTCGAGCCGGGCCGCCTCAACCCGCGCGAACTCCGCGAACACGAACTCCCCGAATGCCGGACCCCTCCACAAACCCCGCGCCCGACCACAACCGCACCGACCTCGCCGGGTCGCCCCCGCCTACACCTCGCGCGCCCTTGCGACCAGCAGGCCTTCGAACCGTGCCACGTCGAAAGTCTCTGCACTGACCCGCACCTCATACCCCGCCGCCCGCGCCTGACCACCAGCTCGTCCGCACCGGGGCCCAGCAACAAACGCAACCGATACACCAGCTTCTGCATCGAGCTCGACGGCCTCCGCGGCGGCTCGTCGCCCCACAGCACCTCGACCAGCCGATCCACCGAAACCACGACGTTCGCATCCGCCAACAACGCCGCCAGCACGAGCCAAACCTGCGCGCTCCCAGCCAAGCGCACGCCCGCCCGCCAAAACCTCCACCGGGCCCAGCACCCGAAACTCCACACCG